>NZ_JACHWM010000006.1 GCF_014191355.1 Methylobacterium sp. R2-1 | reverse complement strand
CCGCGATCGTCATCGTCCCGCTCCCTTCCTCATCTCGGCTACCCTGCAAGCCTAGCAGCGCAGCCCGGGTGAGGGGCGGGCCATCCATAAAGGGGCGCTGTACGCGGCTGAGCAAGAGCGGGCCGACGTGAAGGCGGCGCGTGAGGCGTGGTTCGAGGCTCAGCCCGACCTCGACCCCGACAAGCTCGTTTTCCTCGATGAGACGGCGACCGCCACCAACATGGCCCGCCGCTACGGCCGCGCCCCGCGCGGCGAGCGCTGCCGGCTCCTCGTACCGCAGGGCCATTATAAAACGACGACTGTCACCGCCGCTCTGCGCACCACGGGCCCGTGCGCCTTCGACCTGACGGATGGCGCGACCAACGGCCAGCGCTTTCGCGACTACGTCGCCAGCCACCTCGTCCCCGTGCTGCGGCCCGGCGACACCGTGATCCTCGACAACCTGCAAGCTCACAAAGTCAGCGGCATCCGCGAGCGGGTCGAGGCGGCCGGCGCGCGGCTGCTCTACCTTCCGCCCTACAGCCCCGAGTTCAACCCGATCGAACAGATCTTCGCCAAGCTGAAAGCACTGTTGCGGACCGCAGCCGCCCGCACCGTGCCTGACCTCTGGGACGCCATCCAGCAGGCCTTCACCCGCTTCACCCCAGACGACTGCCGCAACGGCCTCGCGGCCGCCGGCTACGACAACGACTTGGCCGTCGCTACGTAAGCGGGAACGGCTCTAAGCGTGTGATGGTCGCGATGGGGGCCAAGGTGCCAACGCCGGCCTGCGCGCGTTCACGCGTGCATCAAGTCGGCGCCCGTCATAGATCCCCGATGCGTCGACACCTTACACCCTACGAGGCCATCTACAATGCGTGGTCCGCCGAGCCCAGTCGCTTCAGGTCAAACCCGCTCCACCAAAGGCCGGGACCAAACATGGAATTCGACCAACTGAAAGGCCACCGCACGATTCCGCTGGCCTTTTGAACCAAATCCTGGGCTAGGATTTATAGCTCAGGCCAATTCGGCTGGCATACAGCCATCTGTGAGGCGTAGGGGTGCCTGTCTTCTATTTCCACGTCGTGTCGCCCGATGACTTGATGATGCGCGATGCCGAAGGTGTGGTTCTACCCGACCGCCAAGCGGCGCTGGAGATGGGCTTGGCAACGGCCAAGCGCCACGAAGGCTACGCTCGCTTCGGCGCGGAGTTCGTCCCTGGCTGGTATGTCGAAGTCACGGCAGACGATGGTGAGCTCTGCTGGCGTCTGAGGATCGGCGAGACACCTGAACGGACCGTGGATTAGGCAACGGCCCTGCTCGGGCTGCCACTCGGCGAGGCCACGGCTTTGCCGAAAGTGTGTTTCTGCGTGCAACTTTGGTTCTTCCGCACTTTTGGTGCTGAGCGGTGGTTTGGGTGTTGATTCGCATGGTGGCCCGAGGGCAGCGCGATGCCAATCTCGAACCCGTCGATGGTCAGACGCCAACCGGCGAACCCCACGGTGGGGAGCCACGCTTTCACATCCGGTCCTGCTCTAATATCCGGCAGCGGACCTGCCGCCGCTCGAACGCGAAGGCCTGCAAGTGGCGCACAGCCGAACAAACTGCATGCGAACTTCTGTCGAAGCGGGGCCTCGTAATCTTTGACTCGGTTTTGATTCTAGCGAGCTTTCCGCCCGGCTCGTATCGGGGTTGGATATGCCGGCCAGCCCCTCAATCCCGGCTCGCATTCGAAACAATTCGCGATGACTTTGAGACGGGCCTTTCGGCTCTGGACCGCATCTAATCACCCAGGAGATAAGCTTCGGTTCAACATTTTCGCTCAAGCTGCGGACCGCGGCGGTTACTCAGGCCCCGCTTCTGAGCGGAATACCTTATGGCCTCGATGCGCTTTTCGCCGAAGATCGGAACGACCCTGCAGGTTCTGTTCGGGTCCATGACCGCTCTGGTCGTCGTCGCTGTGGGCACCCCGATCTACCGCGAGGTGGAGAAGCTTCGAGAGAGTTCAGCCGTCACGCAAGTGGCCGAGGCGGGATACGAGGTCTTCACGGCGCTGCAGAACACGCGGACCCAGCGTGGCCCTGTCCGGGTGGCGCTCGAGGCCAAGGCGCTCACCTCCGACGCCTTCCGCAGCTCGCTTGTGACGGCACGTCAGAAGGCTGACCCGGCCACGGCGCGCGTCATCGCACTCTGCGCGTCCGTCGACTGCACGAGCGGACGCCCCGACATCGCCGCGGGCCTGCCCGCGAGCGTCGAGCGCTTCGCTGCCCTTCAGAAGGAAGCCGACATCGCGCTCACGCTTCCGCTGGAGCAGCGTCGGGTGGGCCTGACCCGCGAGTACAATGCCGCCGCCACGGAGGTGATCGACAGACTGGAGAAGATGTCGGTCGCGCTCGGCGAAGCGATCCGAATGGTGGACACCACCACGGCTGAGCTGATGGCTGTCAAGCAGGCCGCCTGGCTCGCTCGCGATGGGGTTGGTCTGGAGCGCACGATCCTGGCGGAAGTGCGCAGCAAGGGTGAGGTCTCCCCCGAAGCGGACCGCAAGATGGCCGATCTGCGTGGCCGGGCACTCGTGAACTGGTCCGTGCTCAACGAGCTTCTCGCACGCCCCGGCGCACCAAGCGAGTTGGTGGCACTGGCCAAAACGGCAAAGGCCGTCACCTTCGGAAGCTTCGAGCGTGTTCGCGCTGCCGCCTACGAGGATGCCGCGGCCAAGCGGCCGCCAAGCATTGGCAACGACGAGCTCGACCGACTCGGCAACGAGGGGCTGGATGCGCTCACGGCAATCCCGAATGCTGTGATGAGCATGGCTCGCACCCACGCCGAGGCCCGGCAGAGTACGGCCGTCAGCCGGCTGGCCGGCGAGATCGGCCTGCTGGCAGTCGCCCTCGTCTTGGCTGTCGTCGGCTTCGTCATCGTGCGCTGGCGCGTGACCGGTCCGATTACCGGCATGACCGGGGTCATGAGACGGCTTGCGGGCGGCGATCTCGAAGTCGAGGTGGCTGGCGCCCAGCGCCGGGACGAGGTCGGCGAAATGGCTAGAGCCGTGGAGGTGTTCAAGGATGGCCTCATCCGGATGAAGGCACTGGAAGTGGAGACGACGCTCGCGCGCGCTTCCGCTGAAGAGCAGCGTAAGGCAACGCTGCGCGAGATGGCTGGCCGCCTCGAGCAGGCGGTGGGTGGGATCGTCGGCATGGTTTCGTCGTCGGCCACCGAGCTTCAAGCCACCGCCCAGCAGATGACGGCGACAGCCGCGCAGACCGCTGCCCAGTCGACGACAGTCGCGGCTGCCGCGGAAGAGGCGGCGAGCAACGTCAACACCGTCGCAGCGGCGGCGGAAGAGCTCGGCGCCTCGGTGCGGGAGATCGGCCGGCAGGTCGATGGCTCGACGACTCTTGCGCGTGTCGCCGTCAACGAAGCCAACCAGTCGGCGGCTCTGGTGCAGGAGCTCAGCGGTGCGGTGGCCCGGATCGGGGACGTGGTGACGCTGATATCGACGATCGCCAGCCAGACGAACCTGCTGGCTTTGAATGCCACGATCGAGGCCGCCCGGGCCGGCGAGGCTGGCCGCGGCTTTGCGGTGGTGGCCGCCGAGGTGAAAGAGCTGGCAAACCAGACGGCGCGGGCCACGGACGAGATCAGCCGGCAGATCGGCCACATCCAAGGTTCGACCGAGCAGGCCGTGCAGTCCATTGACGGGATCTCTGCGCGCATCCGCGAGATCGCGGATGTTGCTACCTCCATCGCCGCAGCGGTGGAGGAGCAGGGCGCGGCCACGCAGGAGATCGTGCGCAACGTTGCTCAAGCGGCGGCGGGGACGGGCGAGGTCACGGGCAACATCGCCGGTGTGGCAGGTGCTGCCGAGGAAACGGGCGCCGCTGCTAGTCAGGTGCTGGGTGCGGCCTCGGAGTTGTCGCGACAGTCGGAGCAGCTGACCGAGGAGGTTGACCGGTTTCTCTCGATGGTTCGTGCGGCTTGAGAACGCCGGGCTGGTGCAACTGCGTTATGTCTGGCTCCCAGTGCACCAGCCAACGAGGGCAGTTCCTAGTGCTTTGTTGGCCGGGTGGAGCGAGAACTCATGACCTAAGCAGGGTTTGGGAACGTCCGCTTCCTAGCAGTCCAATTTGAGATCGGACAACCATGAGGGGTGGATTCCTGCCTGTCGGCTCTTCGATGCCGAGGTCGGGATAGCGGCCGTTGAGGTGGCGGCCTCGATGCGGCAGCAACGCGGACTCAAAGTTAATCGTTCGCTGGTTCTTGAGTCGGCCATAAAACCAGCCGTACTGTGAAAACCAAGCGAAGACTGTGAATGGCCGAATTCCGGACTACCGGCGGCGCCCCTGGCGAAGCACTAGAATGGTCGAGCCTGCTCCAAGACTACCCCTTGCAGCGCCGACAGGTCTGTGTCTTCACAGCGTGGCGTGAAGACACAACAATCCAAATGCATTCCGAGACTCACGTCCCGTCGTCGAGACCGGCCTCTTCCTCCCTGTATGGCGACATGGAGCGCAGGGTCATGACGCCGATCCGCTCGGGGAGGTCGAACGCCCGGATACCGTCGATCTCCTCCGACAGCGGCAATCCAAACGCGGCGTCGGCGACCCAAGCGGTAAATCGCTCGAATCCCGAGTCGACATCGAGCGCTTGGCTCCACTTCTCGACCATGGCGCGTTCAAACGGGTTTAGCGCATCCAAGGCCTCGCCTCGCGCCAGTCGCTACAGAATTTGCTCACGGTCATCCAGAACCAGTCCGTCGATCTTGTCGACAGCTACGGCAGTCGTTCTGACAAGCGTCTCGCGCTCGAACTTCTTGCCAGCGCGCAGCTCCCGAAGCACCTTTTCACGGGGCTCACCGCCCAGCGCGCCGAAGGCGACCAAGAGCGGGCCGGCAATCACCGACGTATCGCATTGCGCGACGCGTACTGCGTCAGGATCCAACGCGTCGAGCTTTTCACCCGTCGCACGGTCGCAGAGCGCCCAAGCGGCAGCTTGCGCCCTGGGCCTATAGGCGGCGTCGCCTGCCAGGCCGGCGCTTTCGAGCGCCGCCAGCAAGACTGGAGTGATGCGTGCATCGTCCTGTTTCGCCAACGCACACAAGGCGGCGCACGCAACGAACGGGTCGGCAGAGTGTCCGCAGGCCGCGTCAAGCAGAGCATCAATGGCGCTGACCGGTAGTCCTTTGAATACTCCAAGGGCTTGGCCCGCAGCCCGAGCGACGCTGAACCGAGACCACGCCCCTCCCATCGGCGAAGGGCTGCCGAAGTTTCGCGTATCCGCAAGCAATTCCGTCAAAGGGTCGACGGCCTCCGGCCAAAGATGCTCCTGCATGAGACGCGCAAACGCCAATCGCATATCTGCGCTGTCGTCGCCGGCGACCGAAATCAGATGCTTCCGCTCATCGGGCGTCGCGTCGGGCACGAGCGCGCGAAGCGCTTCTCGGCGAACATCATAGCGCCTATGTGCTAGAGCCTTTCGCAGAGACGTGCGCAGGTCGACGCCATTGGCGATCTGCAGCGCTTGGATCGCCGCTTGGCCGTCGCGCGCGTCATCGGTCGAGAGCAGCCGTTCCGCAGCCGCCGCGATATCGAGACCCGCTGCACCCGCCAGACACGCGAGCGGACCGGCCAGATCGATCGAACAGGTTTGCAGGATAGAAGTCACCAGGCTCCGGGCTGGCCCCGGCAGCACCGATGCCACAGCCCGGATCTCCCCGCCCGTCATGATGTCGATCAAGCCATTGGCCAGTCCGCGTTCGGCCTCACCGAGATTCTGGGCCAGCCGATCCGCACGAGCACGCCACGTCGCGACGCCGACCTTGCCCTTCAGATCATCATCGAGCTTCGTCGCAATTACGTCATACACAATCTCTAGGCGCCGCTCGGATGAAGCCCCTCCCAAGACTTGGATGAGATCGGGAACGGGGTCCCCGGCCCCGCTATGGACCGCGGCGATCTCTACGAGGCGTTGCCGATGACTGACGCTCTTCAAATCGGATCGGGCCAGTTCCGCCATTAGGAAATCACTCAAGCCGTCGTTCCAATGCAGCTGGACGGCGCACCACGCTTGGTCGCGAACCCAATCCTCCGCGTGCTTGAGCAGGAACTCCAGCTCCGCAAGCTTCGGCGAACGAGGACTTTCGGCGACAAGCTCCGCCAGCACGTAGACGAGAAGTTTGCGATGCGGGCTGCCGACGATCCAATCAATGCCGTCGCGCGCCCGACGAAGTCTCACGACGATCTTCATGCCCTGACGAGCGTTGAAGTACTGCTCGCCGGGCTCGTCGATGATGTGATCGGCGCCGTCCGCATCGACCGCATGCTCTTCGGCCTGATAGGTGTCGTCGGCGAACCCCTCCAGCCACGTGTCGGCTTCGGCCTCCGAACGCGCAAACCGCGCGATCGCCCGGTCGTAATCAGAGCACAAGACGTTCGCGACTGGAGCGAGCGGGCTGTCACTTCAACAAGTGCGCACGTGACATGATGCGGTAGCCAATGAATGTCAGCGCCAGGCCCGGCAGCGTCACGTGCCAGTTATCCTCAAATACAACGCCGTACGTCCGACGACCGTCGCCTAGGCGGTCGATAAGAACGATAGCTACGTAAAGCAGCAAGACAGCGCCGCTCGTCCAAATCGCGACACCAAGCGTGAAGCGTGTCATGGCTGTCATTCGGGCGCTATCCTGGCTGGATGGCATACGATCTCGCGCGAATTGCCGACGAGGCCGAGTGGCGAGGACATCCTGATGGCGGTCGAGATCGAGCAGCGCAAATCCCGGGCGAACGATGCCTTGCTGTTGCTCATTGGGCCCGGTGGGGCCGGGAAATCAACCGTGGCAGCCCTTCAAGCCTCCCTGCTCGGACGCTGTATCATCGACCTAGACCAGCGCTTCACCGAGCGGTTCGGTCACGGGCAGGATGCCTCGTAGAGCTCCGGCGACGCGGCGCTCGAAGACCGCGGCGAGGGTGTGGCGCTCATCGAGCTGCCTCCGGATAAAGGAAGGTGAAGCCGACGCTGGCGAACAGGGGGCGGCGGCAGGGCCCGCCACAGCGAGCATGCGCGCCTGGGAAGGCATCCGCTTCACGGTGGCGACGAAGGCGACCTTGACGGAGAGGGAGACAGCTCCGATCGCCTCCCTCTCGTGCGCGGGTGTAGCTGGCAGGCTTAGACGAAATGAAAATCAGTCGACTTGAGGCTGGTGGCAAGGACGTTTTGTAGCGTCACCGTGTTGTCGATATCGAGCGCGATAACGGCATTCGAACCAATCTGTGTAGTCTTGGCTTGAACGTCGGCGAAACTACTAAAGGCCGAAGTCGAAAACTCGATGATATCGCCACTCACGAAGTCCGATACGGTGTCTTTGCCGAACCCTCGCTCGTAGAAGGCGAACGTATCCGCACCGGAACCGCCCGTGAGCATATCGTTCTGCTCCTCGCCGTCCAGGAAGTCGTTGCCACCGTTGCCGATCAGCGTGTCGTTGCCAC
Source organism: Methylobacterium sp. R2-1 (assembly GCF_014191355.1). Classification (GTDB taxonomy): domain Bacteria; phylum Pseudomonadota; class Alphaproteobacteria; order Rhizobiales; family Beijerinckiaceae; genus Methylobacterium. Next base: position 309,119 of record NZ_JACHWM010000006.1, on the reverse strand, counting down.
CACCACCAAAAACCGTCTCGGCTCCGCTGCCGCCGACGAAGCGGTCACCGAAACTCGCTGTAAGCTGGAAAGCCTCGATGGTGACGAAGGTGTCGCCTGCCGCCTCGCCGGCGCTGTTGCTCGCCGTGACTCGGTCGATGACCACCGCTGCGCCCGCTGAGAAGTAGCTGGCATAGTCGTAGCCGTTCCCGCCTGTGAGAGCGTCGGCACCGGCGCCTCCGATCAGCCAATCGTTGCCATCACCGGCGAGCAGCGTGTCATTGCCTCCATTGCCGTAGATGTACTCGTCGGCCGACGACCCCACGTAGCGATCGTTGAACTGGGACAGGTGGAAGCGCTCGATGCTTGCGTACGTGTCGCCCTTCGCGTCGCCGAGGCTGTTGGCTGCGGTAATGCGGTCCACCGTGACCGCGGCCGAAGCTCCCGTGTAGTCCGCGGTGTCGAAGCCATCCTGACCGTTGAGATGGTCCGCACCTGCGCCACCGGAAAGCCAGTCGTCGCCGCCTCCACCGTTCAGCGTGTCATTGCCGCCTTGAGCGTAAACGTAGTCGATCCCCGCCGATCCGAAGAAAATGTCATTGTAGGCCGAGAGGCCGAATTGTTCGATGAACATGAACGTATCGCCGGCTGCGTCACCAGTGTTGGATCCCGGTGCAAGCAAGTCTACGCGAACGCTTTGGGTCGCGGCGCTATAATCGACGGTGTCGAAGCCATCGCCTCCGTTGTGTGCGTCGCTACCGGCCCCTCCGAAGAAGAAGTCGTTGCCACCTAACCCATAATACACGTCGTTGCCGGCGCCTCCGGTGAGACTGTCGTTCCCTCCGTTGCCGGTGAGCATGTTGTCGAGGTTGTTTCCTACCCCTGTGAACGCTCCAGCTCCAAGGTATGAAAGATACTCCACGTTGGCGCCAAGCGTGTAGCTGGCGAGTGTCGTACGCACTTCGTCGATGCCGGCACCGGCCGCTTCGGAAACTGTGTCGGATGCGGCGTCCACGTAGTAGATGTCGTTGCCCGCCCCACCTGCCATGGCATCGCCACCGGTTCCGCCATCCAGAAGATCGTTGCCGTTCTCTCCATTCAGCTGATCATTGCCGGCGTCGCCGTAGAGCAGATCGTTGCCGTCGCGGCCCCAGATGATGTCGTCGCCGGCGAGACCACGGATCGTGTCCGCTGCGGCAGTGCCGAAGAGGGTATCGGCACCGGTGGTGCCGCCGGAAGAGGCTTCGTCAGCCCCGATGACCGTGAGGGTCAGGCTCCCGGTCGATCTGGCGCCAGCTGCATCCTCGACGAGATAGTCGATGACGACAGTGGCATTTTGCCCGGAAACCAAGGGATCGAACTGCGTGCCAGGGTTGAAGTGGAGCTTTCCGGCCTGGATCGAGAAAGCCGCCTGGGCTGTGCTGGATGTGAGCCCGCCGGGGACGCCGCTGACGCTGGCTACGGAGAATGAGACCAAGCTTCTGGTGTCGCCGACGTCGACGTCGGTATCGTTGGCCACCGGGTCCAAGACCTTCGCTTCGTTCTCGCCGGCGCTCGCGGTATCGGCGACCGCCTGGGGAGCATCGTTTACAGCCGCGATCGCGACCGTGATGACTTGCTCGGCAATCCCTCCCTTCCCATCGGAGACAGTCACCGTGAAGCCATCGCTCCCGTTGGCGTTTGCGATCGGCGTATAGATGAAGGCGCCGTTGGTTCCGAAGGTGATCGTACCCCTCGAAGGACCGGCTCCCGCTTTGACGGCATATGCGAGTACGTCTCCATCGACGTCGGTAGCCACGACGCTGCCGGCCTTTGCGGTGTCCTCGACCACCTGGAGGCTTGATGAGGAAACGGTGGAGGGCGCATCGTTGACGGCTGCGATGGAGACGGAGACCGTCTGCTCGGCAGTCCCACCCCTCCCGTCCGAGACCGTCACCGTGAAGGCATCGCTCCCGTTTGCGTTCGCTACCGGTGTGTAGGTGTAGCTTCCCCCCGGGCCGAAGGTCACGTTGCCCTTGGTTGGGCCTGAGCCATCCTTCACGGAGTAGCTCAGCGCGTCCCCATCGACGTCCGTCGCGACCACGGATCCTGTGATGGAGATGTCCTCGCTCGTCTGCAGACTTGCGGCGGGAGCTACCGACGGGCCATCGTTGATGGCCTTGACCGTCACCACGACGATCTGCTCGCTCGTACCGCCATGCCCGTCGGAGACGAGGATCGTGAAAGTGTCGCTGCCATGAGCGTTGGCGGCGGGCGTATAGGTGAATTCACCGTCCGCTGCGAGCGAGACGGAACCCAGGACCGGACCGGCGCCCGACTTCACCGTATAGGCCAGCGTGTCGCCGTCGACATCGGTGCCACGGACGCTGCCCGACACCGACATGTCCTCGTCGACCTCGAGTGAAACCGATCCGGCAACTACTGGAGCGTCGTTCACAGGGGTGATTTGGATCGTTACCGACACCTCGCTGCTGTCGAGCAAACCGTCGCTCACGACATAGCGGAAGCCAGCAGAACCATTGAAGTCCGCGTCCGGCCTGAACGTGTAGGCACCGGTAGCTGCATCGATCGTGACGGCACCGTGGATGGCCGAGCCGGCAACGAGTTTGAACGTCGTCGCATCGCCCTCCGGGTCGGTTGCCGGGGCTAGGCTGCCAGTGGCGTCCGCATCTTCCGCACTCACCGCTGCTATCGATTCCAAGCCGGGTCGGGGAGCTTCGTTCACGTTGCCGACGGTCAGATCCACGATCCGGTCGATCGCGTTGCCGGCGGTGTCGATAGCCCGAACGGCGAGGTCGTGCGAGGCGCGATCCTCGTGATCCAGCACGGCTCCCGCTTTGACGCGGATCTCGTTGCCGACGATCTCGAAGAGATCGCTCGTTCCCAGCAACGTGAAGCCGTACTGGGCCCCAACGAGCGGGCGCTCCACCGAGAGCACAGCCACGATCGTTCCGCCGATCGAGTTTTCCGCGACAGTGCCGCCTTGAACGACGATCTCCGGCGGATCCCCGTTGAGCTGGGCACCTTCCAAGGAGACGTTGAGGACGTATGTGTCCCCCGCTGCCAGCGACCCGCCGCTGCCGCCATAGCTGCCTACTGCAAGATAATACGTCCCCGGTTCGGCGAAGTTGTAGTCGATGAGGCTGTTGAGGCTGAGGCTGCCCGGGTCGGTATCGCTGTCGTCGTTCGATGCGAGTGTTTGACCGGAGGCATCAAGGAGTTCGATGACGGAATCGAACGATCCCTGGTCGATATCGAAGATCGCCCTGCCTGCCTGAGTGACTTCAACTCTATAGAATTCCCTGCCTTGCCCGCTGGCAGTCGCTCGTATCGTGGCGTGCGGGATCGAGCTGGACGAGGCGATGTCAGGCCGCTCTTCAAGATCGAACGCTCCTGCAGGAATGGCGACTGCACTCGCGGCGTCGACATTGACGATTGAAGACTGCTTGATGATGTCGGGTGCTTTGTCTTCGCTTGGAACGAGACCGACCCGGTCCTCCGTCAGGGCGGAGAGTGCCATGCCCTTCAGCATGACGGAACCGTACGCCCCCGCATCGATCAAGACGTCGTTTCCGACCTGGGACGCCGCAGTCAGCACCGCGCCGATGCTTGCGAAGACGGATTCGGAGAACTCGAGACGATCGCTACCGGACGAGAAGTCGGTGATCACGTCGTGTCCGAAATAGCCATGGAAGGCGTACACGTCGCTGCCGGCGAGGCCCGTGAGGACATTGTCGCTCCCGTCACCCCGCAAACGGTCCGCAAAGGCCGATCCCGTCAGCGCTTCGAAGTTTGTAATCGTGTCGTTGCCTGCGCCACCGGTGGACTGACTTGCGCCCGTTCCCAAGCGAACATCGACACCCGACGTCGCTGTCGCGTAGCTGATTTCGTCGTAGCCCTGGCCGCCGTCCAAGACGTCGTCGCCCGCTCCTCCCTGGACGAGATCGTCTCCGCCACCCGCCCGGACGATATCGTTGCCGGCCTTGGCATCGATCGCGTCGTCGAATCCGGTTCCCTCGATCACGTCGTCGCCGGTCGTGCTGGCTCCGTCCAGGAGCCGCTCCCGGATCTCCTCGCCGGTCCAGACGGTTCCGTCGGAGAAGCGGACTTCCTCAATGGCCGATTCAGGCGAGGCCAATTGGCCAGCCAGCTTGATGGAACTTCCGGTCTGTCCGACCGTGAGAATGATCGAATCTGCGTCCTGTGAATCCCGCGAGACCGCGATCGAAGCCGGGGCGATGCCTGGATCGAACAGAACGACGTCGACGTCGGCCTCTCCGCCACCGTCCTGGATAGTGTCCACTCCGTCTCCGGGAGCGAAGTGGTAGGTGTCCGATCCAGCTGCGCCAACTAGGAGGTCGTCTCCCAAACCACCTCTGAGCGTGTCGTTGCCAGGGGCGCCGAAGAGACTGTCGTTCCCGTCAGTGCCGACGAGATCGAGCGGTTCGACCGTTTCGTCGATCGTTACGGTAGCCGTTGCGCTGCCTAGTCCGCCTCTCCCATCCGAAACGGTGTAGCGGAATCTTCCCGGCTCGCCGCCGGCCCAGGAATATGGGGTGAACGATATCGTGCCGTTCTCGAGAAGTTCGACCGTGCATCCGCCGAGGCTCTCGACGGAGACGATGGTCAGGGGGTCGCCGTTCGCATCCCGATCGTTGGCGAGCAACTCGGCGCTGGTGAAGATCTGCGGCCTATGGCGATTTGCAGTGAGGCCTCCATCGTTCACCGCCAGCGGTGCATCGTTCACGATATCCAGCCGGTCGATGTCCCGGCGTTCCACTACCGTCCCATCGAGGAAGGTCAGTTGCTCGATGCCTGTTCCGCCGCCCACGAAGTGGCCAGCCACGACGATCTTCTCGCCGGTTGCCTTGGCCGTGATCTCGAGGTCGTCGCCGATCCGTTTGAGGGCCAGATCCTCGATGTTCGTGACGCCGAAAGCCAGGGTGTCCACGTCCCCGGCGTCGGAAGCGAGCTCGACGATCGTGTCGGATCCGTCTCCCAGCCGATAGATGTAACGGTCGCTGCCGGCTCCGCCGGTGAGATGATCGTTGCCCATCCCGCCATTGAGGAGATCGTCGCCGGTAGAAGCGTCCACGAGATCGTGGCCGCCGGCCGCAAAGATCGCGTCCGTCCCGGACGTTCCGACGAGCACGTCGTCGCCTTCGGTCGCGGTGTTGCTCTCCGCTTGCAGGTCGATCTCCGAACGGGTCAGGGCGGCATCGGGATCCGACAGGAACTCGATGCCTTCGATCCCCCGGCCTTCCCCGAGGAAATGATCCGTGACGTGTACGACGAGCGATTTCGAGGCGATACGCAGTACGAGGTCGTCTCCGACGCGCCGAAACTCGACTTCTCCGGGCAGGATGTCGGCGCCGAAACGCACGACGTCGGTGTCCCCGCCTGCGACTGCGGGACCCTCCTGGATGACGTCGACGCCGTCTTCCGATCTGATCTCGTAGCGGTCCGAACCGGAGCCGCCAGCCAGCGTGTCGGTGCCCGTTCCGCCGAGCAACACGTCGTTTCCTGATCCCCCCTCCAGCAGGTCGTTCCCGGCACCGCCCGAGACGCGATCGTCACCGAAGCCACCTGAAACCTGATCGTCGCCCTCACCGCCGAGCAGCGTGTCGTTGCCGTCTTCGCCGAAGAGAACGTCGTTGCCTGCTCCTCCGCGGACGTCATCGTCGCCCGCTCCCGCATTCACGGTATCGTCGGTGCCCGCTCCGACGAGGAGGTCCGCCCCACCCGAACCGTTGGCGATCATCTTCGACTGGAAGGTCTCTCTGGTCCAGATCGTCCCGTCGGAGAATACGATCCGCCCCAAACCATGGACGCCGAACCCCGACGACTGGAAATGGTAGCGATCCGTGATCACCTCTCCCGTCGCGACGATGCGGATGAAGAGATCCGCGTCGGTCTGCGAAGCCCTTTCGAGCACGACTTCGCTTGGCAGCACATCGGCAAGGTTGAGCGTACCTTTCCCGGGGCTCCAATGGCTCGCGTATTGCTCGATCCGATCGTTCCCATCGCCCTTGCGCCAGATGTAGGTCGCATCCCCGTTCCCGGAGCCGAGCAGATCGTCTCCGAGGCCACCGACGAAGACGTCCGTGCGGGCTACGAACTCTCCGTCGCGGATGATGTCGTTCCCGCTGGTCGCGTCGAAGCGGACCCGGCTCTCGATCGCAGCTCTGTCCCAGACTATGCCGTCAGCGAATTGTATCTTCTCGATGCCGGGCGATCCGTTCGAGCCGTTGAGCTGCTGCTCGATCGTGATGCGCTCTCCCGTGACGAGGTTCGCGACGATGAGATGGTTCTTCTTCCCGCCGCTGAGGGAAGAATTCTCGGTCTCATGGAAGCCGTCCCTAAGCAGTGCGATCTGCGTGGAGAGAAGGTCGTCGAGGATAAGCGTGTCCGATCCGGATGCTCCACCGAACGTGTCGTAATCGGAAATCGTATCGTTGCCGTGGCCGGATCGGATGACGTAGCCGTCACCACCGGCGCCTCCTTCTAGAAAGTCCGCTCCGAGGCCGCCGTAGAGGATCTCAGAGGCATCCGAGCCCCGGATGGTGTCATTCGCCTCTGTACCCCGCCTCCAGGCGTGCCATACGATGTCGGCTTCGTCCCAGACCGTGCCGTCGGCAAACTCCATGCGTTCGATGCCGTCCGCATAGTTCTTGATCGTGATCGTCTGGTCCGTCGACAACACGCGGAACTTGATGTCCGCCCCTTGCCACGTGCCCTCGACATCCTCGGCCATGACGCCGAGTTCGAGCTTGTCCACCTCATGCCATCCGCCGATCCCTCGGTCGTCGATGACATCGTTTCCGTCCCCCGCGCCTACGACGTAGTGATCGGAACCGCCGGCGCCTTTCAGTACATCGTTTCCGTATCCTCCAACGATCCGGTCGTTGCCAGCAGTGCCTTCGATCGTATCGTCGCCGCCGGTGCCCGACAGCGTCGGGAAGCTCGCCGGGTCGCTCAAGGCCCGAACGACAACTTCGCTCGGCGTCCAGATGGCGTCCTCAAGGATGACGCGGCTCAGAGTAGCGTCGCGGTTGCCGGAGAAGAGCCCGACGACGGTGACGGTCTCGTTTCCGACCTGGAAAAGGGCGTCCGCCCCTGTCCTCGTGACCGTCACCTCCGCAGCGGACACACCCTCCAGCCGCAACACGTCGCCAGCGCCGAAGGCGCGGTCGTCCACTGTGTCGTTCCCGTCGCCCTTTCTCCAGACGTAGATATCGTCGCCTTCGCCTCCTGTAAGGAGGTCGGCCCCTGCGCCGGCTGCGAACGTCTCTGCTTCCTCCGTACCTCGAATGACGTCGGCACCTGCGGTCGAAGCTTGGTCGATGTAGAGCTGTCGCAGATCGTGTTGTGACAGCGTCTTGTCATCGAAAACCAGATTCTCGACTCTCTGCTGGCCGAAGAAGTAGCCGAAATAGGAGTAGTAAAACTGGCCGGTCAGGCGAACCGTATCGCTGCCGTCGGTGAAACTGAGGACGGCGTCATCGCCGTCCCTGACGACGCGCAAGGTCGAGCTCGTGCGGCCCTCGAAGACGATCGAGTCGTTGTCATGGCTGGCAGTTTCAGCGACGACATCGCGGCCGTCGCCGATCCGTATGACATAGGAGTCGTTGCCGCCCGCCCCTTCGAGTCGGTCGTCGCCGGTGCCGCCGACTATGCCGCTCTCGCTGGCATCGGTCCCGGCGATCGTGTCGTTGCCTGAGGTTGCTTGGTTGGCGACCAAACGTCCTAGAATGTCAGCCTTCGTCCATTGGGTGCCGTCGGCGAACGTGACGCCTCGCACCCGCCCCTCGCTATTCAGCAAGCCCTCGATGGTGATCCGGTCGGCCGGTGAACTCTTCAGATATAGATCGACGTGTCCTGTTGATGCGTCGAAGGAAACCTCGATATCGTCAGGGGTGATCCCGAGCAGAGCGATGTTTGCCACGGTCGCGGCAACAGTGTCCTTGATCGTATCGTGTCCATCACCCTTGCCGAAATACATTGTTTTGACGTTCAACTGAACGGTGTCGTCCCCATCGCCGCCGAAGATGTCGAATGCGCGGAAGGAGGAGGGGTTGTCCGGCGTGAACAGATCGTTGCCGTCAGTTCCGAAAATGAGATCGGACGGAGTCCCGGTTAGACGGCCGATGACAAACTGCCTCATTCCCGGATCATCCAGCCCGACGAGGCCGTCATCGAAGATGTCCGCGATGGTCTGTGCGGTAGCGCCCTCGAAATGCTCGATCATGAGCGAGCGCAACGGCGACACCGTGCGGTCCAGGAATTCGATGGCGGCCGAGCTATCGTCCGGCATGGCCGCGACGATTTCGTAGAGGACCCGCTCCAGATTTCCTTCGATCGTCCCTGTCGAGGGATCGTAGTAAAGCAAACCCAAGGCCCAGAAGTCGTTGGAAGCCGAGGCTGCAAAGTCGTCCGACAGCATCAAGGTCGAGATTGCGATCTGGGACGCAAACCGCAGCAGCAGCGCATTCTCCAACTCGGCAAAGGCTCGGTTGACAACCGACGCGGTCGCGAAATCGATCGGCGAACCGGGTTCAATTCCGTCCGTGAAACTGCGCCCGTAGTAGGCTTCGACAAAGGCAAGGTGCTGGGCGTCGACGTAAGGCCCACGGGAGGCCGGATCGATGTCTCCGACTTTGCCCCAGTCGAGGATGAACGAGCCGAAGGCCAGCTTGAACTCAGAAGACGTCCAGTTGCCGGCTTCGAGGACCAATTCCTTCCCAGCCGCCGCCAACGACGGGCTCAATGCCATCGCATAGGAGAGATCCACGAGACGTCCGAAACCTGCGAGTTCGGGCAGTTCGAGGACATCTGGTGGGAAGACGAAATCATCCGGAATGATGGCTTCAGTGCGGTACGTATCCACAGTGAACAAGACGGCGACCGCTTCCTGCACGGTGCCGTCTAGCTTCGTAAAATGCCCTTGTCGGATGATTTCGTTGCCGCCGCTCATTATCGAAACGTGCGCGGCACCGAGATCGATTGACTCGACGCCTGCCTCTTCGATCGAGATCAGCTCGCCGTTGTCGGTGATGCCGTTGACGTTGGTGTCCGTCCATACCTTGAGCTCGGACCAGACGGCGTCGTTCCGGTCGATGACGCCATCGCCGTTCGAGTCCTGATAGGAGAGAACCTGGAACCCGTCTTCCGTCTGGCTGCCGAAGAGCTCCTGAAGGCTCTCGATGCGTCCATCGCGGTCCCGGTCCCAGGCAAGAAAGCCGTCCCCTGGCTTGATCCATCCTGTCGACTCAAGAATGCCGTCACCGTCCGAGTCGAATTGGACCTTCGGGCGGTCGACCGCGCTGAGTTCGACTCCGTCCCCATCGAGATCGAGAATAAGCGGGTCCTTGCGGATCCGGGTCGGATCTGGGGGATCGCTCTTCCTCACCGGCTCGTTCGGCGGAGGGGGAGCGCAATTCGAGGTGGCGTCGCGATGGTCGTCGACGAGAGCTTGAATCTGCTTCAGGGTATCGCCCAAAAGCGCGGTTGATGCGGAAGCTACGCCAAGTGGCACCGCAAGCTCCGGCTGACCGGCGATGAGAGCGAGTACCGAAGCGCCTGCGAACAGACCGGAGACGCCCTTCAGACCATTTCCCAACGTTCCCGCGATCGATCCCACATTTCGGAGGGCTCCCGAGAGATCTCCTGGCCTGTCTGTTATTGCATTGTAGTAGTCGGCGCCGTCAGATATCCCGTCTTTGATCGATTTTCCAGTGGCAATCATCTTGGCATATTTAGCTATATTGTAGCCATTATCGAATTCGCCGTAACCTTCGAGCACGCGATCCGCGGCGGTGCCCCATGCTTGCGCGGCCGACTTCGAGTAGCTTACCGGCTTGCACGTCATAGAAGACATCCGACGTTCGAGGAGAGTAGGAGTTCGTGAAGATGTAGAGCAGCAGTCCGTATGATCGGCAGTCGTTACTTCTGTAGAGGCGGGACGCCTCCGAAGCTCCCGTTCGACGACCAAAATCTATCTACACCCGTTGCTCTGCCGCACTTTTACCTGAGGCAGGCAAAGTTCAGCGCTCAGCCACAAGGGCTTAGCGCGGACTGAGGTTCAAATCATAATGGTAGGCCGAGCCTGCACTGCAGATAGTTAGCGCAAATTGAACGCCCCGAGCGAATACCCATGTTTTGGGTCAGGAAGCCCGCTTTCTCTCAAAGCAGATCAGGCTGGCAACGGGTGCGAAAGTGCTGTGGCGACATCCACATGTGCGGAAGCCCTTTGCATTATTGGCTGCGAATCACCCTTTGGATGAAAATATACCTGCCATTGCCAAGCTTCGCCAGGGGTTTTCGCGCCCTTGTTGCAACGGATAGGCAAGAAGGTGCTCGCCTGTTGGAAAACTACAATTGTAAGTATCCCAGGCCGCGGATTCGTATGTTGGCGACCGAATATATGCAAATTCTACAAGTGGGAAAGAGTGATGACGCTGAAGCATTTGTGGCAAGCGCACTTGATCAACTGCGCTTTGCATTTTGGGGTTTACTGCTCGATCAGCGATGCTCGCCACTTAGATGCCTGTCCGAGCCGACGCTTAGCCAATGTAGGGTACGGACTAATTGACTACGCCTCTTTCTTTGCCTTCATCATGATCTGATATCCAGCTATCATCATTACTGCCGCCGCCACAGTGATCTGCCAATTATCGGTGATCATGAAGTGGGAGATGGAGTGGCCCAACTTGGTTGCTTTGTGCGCCAGTTGCGCCACATACAACATCAACAATACTCCGCCGGCGAAAGATGCGGCCCCATACGTGAACTTAGACACTTGCAATTCTCCCAGTTTCCACCTACCCCCATCATCCGCCGCACTGTGTTAAAAAACCTTCTCCGCCCAAACTACAATTGATCTCTTCCAATCTTTTACAGTGACGATGAAGGTGGAAGGCCCGCACGTGAACCTCGACCAGGGCAACCGAAACAATGGCCTGTTCCCGGCCCGCGCAACCGGCATCCGTGTCCGCCTCCGGCTCGGCGGGCGTCGCCCAGGTCTAGGTGCCTCAGCATCAGTGCGCCTCGACGGTCCGGGAGCACCTCCGCCCGACGAGATCGCGACCTACCTGCATCGCGACGGCCCCTCCGTGATCTTCCCGATCCCGGGTGGGCGCGCCCGCGTCGTCGCCACGGCGGGTAAGACGGATGCGGGGCACCCGCGGTCCGATCCCACCCTCGACGAGGTGCAGGCTCTCATCGACCGGCGCGCCGATGGCGGCGTCCACGCCTCCGATCCGGCCTGGCTGACGAACTTCCGCATCAACGAGCGCAAGGTGGCCGAATGGTGCAGGAGAGCCAGAGCGCGGCGAGGCCGGCATAGCCGGGGATGAGGAGGGCGCCGGCGCCGCAGACTTCCACGAGACCGGTGACGATGCGGAACCACTGGCCGACGCCGATGAGGTCGTAGACTTCCACCATCATCGGCACCCCGGCGAGCTTGGCTCCGCCGGCTACGAGGAAGACGACGGCGAGCAGAACCTGCAGCGACCAAGCGACGACGTTGCGCGCATGCGACGGGGCCGGTGAGGGGGTGAGGATGTCCGACATGGGTAAGGTCCGGTGTGAAAGGGTCGTGATCGAAGCAGTGGGAGCGAATTGGCTGTGGGGATCGGGGTAGACCCCTTTCACTTCTCGCCGAAGCCTGTGTTTCTCGATGCATCCCATCACATGGACAGATGGATGCTCGACCACCTCACCCTCGACCAGCTCCGCACCTTCGTCGCTGCAGTGGACACCGGCAGCTTCTCGGCCGCCGGGCGAAAGCTCGGGCGCGCGCAGTCCCTGGTCAGCCAGTCCCTGGCCAATCTGGAGGCGCAATCGGGCGTCAAGCTGTTCGACCGCTCCAGTCGCTACCCGGTGCTGACGGAGCCCGGCCGCGTGCTGCTGGCCCAAGCCCGCGCGACGGTGGCGGCCGCCGAGACCTTCAAGGCGCAGGCCAGGGACTTGGCCGGTGGGCTGGAGCCGGAGGTCAGTGTCGTGCTCGACGTGCTGTTTCCGATCCAGGTGGTGACGGAAGCCGTTGCGGCCTTCCAGCCGACCTTTTCCACGACTCCTCTGCGAATCCAGGTGGAGACCCGTGGCGCGGTGATCGCCCCGGTCGTCGATGGGCGCTGCGCCTTCGCGGTCGCGGGGGCCACGCCCCTGCCGCCGCCCGAACTCGCCCGCGAGCCCCTGCGGCAGATCGAGCTGGTGATGGTCGCAGCCCCGACGCACCCTCTCGTCCGCCGGACGGGGCCGATCCCCACCGCCGATCTCGCCGAGCACGTCCAGTTGGTGTTGACGGACCGCAGCGACCTGACGAAGGGGCGGGAGTTCGGGGTGTCGTCGCCGCGAAGCTGGCGGCTTGCCGACCTTGGTGCCAAGCAAGCCTTTCTACGCGCGGGACTTGCCTGGGGCGGGATGCCGCACGACCTCGTGACTGAGGATCTCGCCAGCGGACACCTCGTGCGGCTGGACATTGCAGCCTTGCCGAAGGCTGTCCTTCATCAGCCGATGTGGACGGTCTACCCGATGGAGCGTCCCCCGGGGCCGGCCGGCCGCTGGCTCATCGCCCAGTTGCGAAGCGCCGACCCACTCTGTTGATGTCGACCCTGGTCATGCGGACGCGTTTGCGTTCGATAGCGAGCGATGTCCGCTTCCAGGACGGTGTGATGCGCTCTCTACGGCAGGCTCGGGTCGGAGGGGAGACGTCCGCTTCGGGTGCAGGCGGTGTGAAAACGCAGCAGCGCCCCGAAATTGTAGAACAATCATCTGCGTGGAAGGCATCCAAGCCTTCTGGATGGCGGTCCGGATGCCTCCAGCATGCCTACCCCGGTGCTGCGCAGGGTGTTCGAGGGGAGATCCTTCTGCCGCTCCTGCGTCGTCACACAACCTCGGTGGGCTGCAAGCCTTCCGGCTCAATCAGAGTTTACTCTACCGATCCAGCTCGGCGGCAGCTAACGCAGCAATCTGCAAGTCGATCTCGGCGAGAGGATCGTCGTCGCCCAAGAACCAAGAGGCCGAGAGGCCGGTCCATGCCAGCACCCAGGACAGGAGGCGTCGCCGCTCCATCCTGCCTGCTGCGGCCACGATATCCAGTCGGCGTGCGAAGCGCCCAGGCTGCGTCGCCACGGGCCGCGCGGGGTCCGCTAGGTCGGGATTGGTGAAGATGTTGGCAAAATCGAATCCCCGCTCGCCGTGCAAGTGTTTCGGGTCGATGGCAAGCCAGCCCCGCGCGCCGAAATCGAGCACGTTGTCGTGGTGCAGGTCGCCGTGCAACACGCCGACCTCGCGTGGCTCCGTCAGGAGCGCGCAGGCCGTTTCCGCGCTGCGGGTGAGGATGCCACCATGCCGAGCCGCTGCGGGCCATAAGTCCTTGAACCACTCCTCAAGGGGCATCAGCTTCGGCAACGGTTTCGAGCGGGGCGCATGCAGGCGGGCCGCCGCGGCGCAGAGGATGCGGCACGCCTCGTCGTCCTGCCCGGATCGAGCCATCTCGCTCAGGGAGGCGGAGCCCGTCGCGCGCTCCATCAGCAGGGCATCGCCGTCCCGGCCGAAAACCCGCGCAGCCCCGTCCCCTTCCCACCATTCCATGAGCACGCCGCCGAGCCGTTCGTCGGCCTCGTGCGACAGCTTGAGCATCGCTGGCTTGCCGTCCTTCAGCACAGGGAGGAGGCGGGCAGCGGGCGTATCGATCGGCGCTCCATCAGGAGTCAGATTCCAACGGGTCAGGTAAGTCTCGAACATGAACCCGCTTAGCACGGAGTATGGCTGTTTTGGGCGGGAAGCGGAAGTTTGGCGCTGATCAGAACCCATTTGCGATCGACCGCTTTTGTCCGCAGAGAGTGAGGCAACGGCGTCTCGCCGCAGCGGCTTCCATGCCGAGCACCGCCGATGCCGTGGCTTCGGCGGTGGCGGTGTGGTGGGGTCCGCCGAGGCGGGTTCCACGGTGGCGGTTGGTTTCCGCGGCGGCTACGGCGGTGGTTTCCGTGGCATCGGCTTCGGCCATCCGGGCTTCGGCTACAGCGGTCGTGGGTTCGTCGGCCGCAGCTACTATGTGTCGCGCTACGGCTACGGATCCCGGTTCTGGTATGGCGGCCTCGGGCCGCTGAAAGGCGCGGCCGCCGGGCCGTCGGTTACCGCTTGGCCGGTGGCTACGGATACGCCGGCTGTGGTCTTTACGGCTGCGGTCCCTACGGTTGCGGCCATGACCCGTATGGGTACCGCGGCTCATACGGCCACCGAGCAACGCCGCAAGCGCGTCGGCCATCAACGCCGAAAGTTCGGCCCCGTCCGGTTTCGCTCCGGACGGGGCTTCAAGCTTCAGGCAGCCGCTGCCATTGACGCCGGGCTCGGCGCGTCCATGGCGCGAAGGTAAACCTCCAAAAGACTCTCGTGCTCGTCGCGCTCGTCCTTGTCCTGCTTGCGCAGCTTCAGGATTTCCTTGAGCACCTTCACGTCGAGGCCTTCGCCCTTCGCTTCGGCGAAGATCTCTTTCTTGGTCTCCATCAAATCCTTGATTTCTTCGTCGATGCGCTCGATGCGCTCGATGATGGAGCGGATCCGCTCGCCCGCGACGCCTACCGAGTCCATGGTGCCGGTCATGCCTTCCTCATGCTCGCTGTGGGCGCGCAATCTCGCGGCTCAAGGTAAGCGGAGGGTTAAGCAGCACTCGTGCCGTGTCTCGTTGTGCGGCGATTCCGACGTGACGATTGGCCAATGGCACAAGGTCGGAATGGCCATAGGCAATGGGATCCTCGCGGGCGCGCATAACGGCGGTCCGTAAGTCCGGCGGCTTTCAGAACGATGCAAAGCGGCGTCGGTGACGGAGTTTCAAGCCTCGGGCGTAGTCAGGATTCGATGCCGGTTCAGCAATTCGCGTCTGCGGAAGCTGGAACTTCGGAATCGTAGAGATAACGCCGACGCCGGGAGCGACGGGGCCGGAGAGCAGTGGCTCTCCTGCGCGCCCGAACCCAGTGCGATACTCTCCCGCCGAGATGCACGTGCGCACCCGTCCTACGTACTCGGGCATGCAGAGGCTGCAATCCGAAGCGCCGGACGACGATCACGCATTCGTGAACAGCGACGAGGAAGCCCCAGACACCGCCTTCCAGGGCCCACTGCCGAAGACCCGGAAAAAATCGCGTTTCGCCACGAGGGCACCGGGCAGAGGGCTACGGCAGGCGTTCTCGGGCCGGCTTGCCAGGCCTCGCCCCTCCGCGCCGTGGCGCTCGAGCGCGCCTCCTCGCATCGCAACAACAGCCTTCCCTGGCACCCGCAGCATGATACGATGAATTTTCCAAACATTCAGGGCGCGCGTATCCGTCTCTAAACATAGAATTCGCGACAGATACTGAAATTTTCGTGAAATCCAGCTGCAATCATATTTCAAAATACAAGCCGCACAACATGAAAGCTAGGCTCGAAACGATGAACGCAGAGTACGGCGACCTCTCCAAAGGCGCGATCCTGATCCTGCAGATGGCTTACGCGAGCGCCGCAGCGACGATCCACTCCGATCCCACGGTGCTGCGCACCCTGGGCGTCGGAGAGGAGGCGGAAGTGGCGGCAATCGAGGAACTGCAGGCGGTGGGGCTCCTGCATCCCGGGGGGACCGAGGACGAGATCCGGCCCACCGCCAGGGGCTGGGCCGTGATCGACGAGATCTGGCCCCACGGACAGCTCCATGGGTCCGGAGGACCCCGCGTGGTGATCGGGAGCTTCGACGGCCAGGAGGAACTGCCCGTCCGCCTGGCCGTCCCCGTACCCGACCTCGCGGACGTCTTGCCCCGCGACAGTCGCTTCGCCCGCGAGATCGCAGACCAGGGAATGTGCTGCGGTGCCTGGCAACTGCTCTGGCCACCGACGGGCGAGCCCGAGAGCAGACTCGTCGTGCGGGTCGGGCGGGGCCGGGGCGACGTCACCGAGTCCGTCGGACCCGGGAAGCGCATCCATACGATGTTCGTGGATGCGGGCACCTGGCTCTCCGTGGACCGGTCGGGCGAGTGCCGCGAGTCGCGCTCGTCCCTGGAGGCACTTCTGTTCCTGATCGCGATGGGAGCCGCTTGAGTGCCCGCGATGCCCGGCCCCATGCCGCCCGACGAACTCTTCGAACCGAAGCTCGGGGCGGCTCCCTCGCCGCGGCGGCGACGTGACTGCAAGTCGATCCGGACCCGCGGTCGCCGCCGCCTCGCGTGTCACCATGAGGCAGGACACGCTCTGGCACGTTGGGCCTTCGGCCACAGGTTGGACTCCGTCACAGTTCTGTCGGTGGACGAGTTGCTCGCCGGCGTGCGGATCGAGGATGGGGCCGGCCGACAGTTGCTCTGCGAGGGCCATGTCGATGCCTACGACATCTGTGGTTGGCCATACGGCCCGATGCGGGTCGCCGGGGACGCCCGCGCCCAGGAGTGGTGCGACCGCCTGCGAGGCATCGCGCGCGACATCGCTCTCATCGAGTGTGTCGCTGGCATCCTCGCGGAGGCACGCTTTCGGAAAGTGGCCGTAGCGACCTGCACGTTGGCCGGCGGCGATGCGGACATGGGGCACGCCTCCATGCTCCTCGACGCCTGGAACCTGCGCGGGGTCGAGCGCCGGGCCGCGAGCGTTCTTGCGGCCCGGCGGGCGACCGCCCTCATCCGGTCGCGGCCAGGCGAGGCGGCAATCGGAGCCATCGCCGAGGCACTCCTGGAGCGAGGCAGACTTACCGGAACCGAGACTGCCGTCCTATGCCGCCGCGCCTACGGCGGCCGCCAGTGCGCGTTCGGTGCGTGGAACGCGTGTTGGCCGCCGACCCTGGAGCAGCTGAGGAGAGGTTTTCTGCCGGGCTTCGAAGGAGCGGATTGATCGAGTCCCATCTCCGACGGCCGAGCATCGGCTGGTTCCCTTCGGACCGCCATCTCCCAGAATCAGAGATCGAACGAAGCGGATCGATTGCCGCTCCCGCGTCCCACCTGGAATACCGGAACAAGTCGATCCGTCTCGCCAACGGTTCCGAGGACGGCCGGTTCGCGGTCCCGGGGAACGTTCACGTCGTCGCCACGATGAACACGGCCGACAGGTCGCTCGCGCTGCTGGACCACGCGTTGCGGCGGCGGTTCTCCTTCGTGCGCCTCGGACCGGATTACGGCGTGTTGGGCGACCGGTTGCGAAGGGACGGGCTCGATCCCGCGCCGCTGCTCGGCGTCGTGGCCGACCTCAACGCCGAGATCGCGGATCCCGACTTCGAGATCGGCATATCCTTCTTCATGGGCGGCAGGGCCGATCTCCCGACCCTGATGCCCTCGATCTGGGACGGCGAGATCCTGCCCTACGTCCGCGAGATCATGCACGCTCGTCCGGACTCCGCCCGCTGGTCGTGGGAAGCCGTGCGGCCACGCCTGACAGCTTGGTACCCGGCCGCCTCCGCGAGCGCTCCTTGAGGCACTTACGGATCCTCTACCTTCGGGAACAACGCGACGTCTGGTTCGACCGGGACGACCTCGCGGTCGCGGAGGTCCTCGCCATCGCGGATCATCCCAAGGCCCGCATCCTGGTCGGCTGGCCGACGCCGTCGAACGGTTACCGCTGGATGCTGAGGGCCATGGGCTGGGTCGGGACGTTCCCAGTCGGCGACCGCCTGGTCCTGCGGATCGCGCCGAAGATCCCCGCGCCGCAAGTGTTCGAACTCCACCTCGCCGCCGGGGGCGGTCGGGACTTGGAGCTGTTCTCGCGGCTGGCGCCGACGGCCGGCGTGGAGCAGGCCTTGATGGTGGCGCTGCGCATCCTATGCGAGCGCGTGAACGCGAGAATGGCCCGGGGACTACGGAAGGGATACGTCGCCGAGACTCGATCCGGCTCGGTGCCGAAGGGCCGCCTGAGGTCCCGTGACACGCTCCTGCGGTTCGCCTGCGGCCGCCCTAGCCTGGTCTGGGACGAGCGGCCACTGACGTTCGATATCGACGACGACCGCATCCTCGCCTAGACCCTGCGTCGAGTCGCGAGGATCCCGCATGCCGATACGACCCTGAGGCCGGAGGCGGTACGGCTGGAGCGAGCGCTCGCGGCGTCCGTGACCGTTCGGTCGTTCGAGGCCGCCGAATGCCGGGGCAGGAGCTACGGTCGCGCCGACGCCGACTATGCGGAGCTCCACGCCCTGTGCGCTCTGATCCTCGAAGGAAATCGGCCCGGCGGCCGGGGTGGGCTCCAGCGAGTTCCTCGCGTTCGGTGCCGACCTGCCCACGCTGTTCGAGCGGGCGGTGGCGGTCACGACGGCCGAAGCCCTGGCGCCCGACCTTCGACTCACGCCGAAGCCTCGGATATCCCTGGGGCAGGGCATGGCCTTCGAGCCCAACTTGGTGGTGGCCGACCGCGCCGGACGTTCACTTGCGATCATGGACACGAAGTACACGGAGGCGGTGCTCGACGTCGACGTTCGCCAGGTCGTCGCATATGCCGCGGCGATGGGTACCGACCTGGCGATCCTCGTCTACCCGACGTCCGTCGTCACCGGGCCGCTCCGAGCCGGCCCGATCCGTGTGCTGCCTGCCTGTTTCGATCTAGACGCTCCACCCGCCACGGCCGCGGCGGCGTTGGCCGTCATCGTTCGCCGGCTCGTGAATGTCGCGGACGGTACGGCCGACGCCGTCCGAGGGATTGCGTGAAGCGCCAGTAGGCCACCGCGCGGCTCCACCCCGGGTCCCGTGTTTCAGGATTTGGGACGGCGGATGTGGAAGTCGATTGCCTCCACAGCCATGGCAGGATCGGCAGCCGCACGAGTTCGCCCTCGGCATCTCTCCCAGGGAAGAGCGAAGCTGCCCTGCCGGAGCGAACGTTTTTAGTTGCCTGACTAAAATATTTTTTAAGTTAGTTAACTGACTCAACCGCTGCAGCGCGCTGCGACATTTGCGCTTGGCCGCACCGGTCACATGACGGGCGCGGTGTCGCCGGTTTCAAAAGTCCCGAGAAAAGTCCCGAGCCTCGCCGCCGGACGGACATTTTCAGAGGGAAGTCGCCCCATGCGCTGGTACCCATGGAGAACAAAGATCTCCCTAGTGGGAACACGCAGTCCGCTGCGCGCAAACCGGCTAAATCATTGAATAAACAAGATTTACTGCCTCGACCCAAAACCTCGTGTGCCGATCTTCGGCCTGTCCAAAATGGCGTCGAAGGGCGGCAATCGGATCAGTTCGGAAGGAAAAGTCCCGAGAAAGTCCCGAGCAAGCGGAGTGCCTCGGCTGCCCGCCGCCAGCCTCGCGGCCTTCAGGGAGATGCGCGCCCTGCTGCCGGGGATAAGCAAGCCGAACGCGCGATTGCGGCTCCCAATGCCTCACGTCCAGGTGCTACGTCTTGCACCGAAAATGCCGAGGACGACGCGGCGGTGGACACCGGTAGGTATCAGGGCGGCGAGGTAGCCACTCGGCTCAAGACGGCCAGAATCGCCGCGGGGTTCGCGTCGGCAGGTGCGGCGGCGACCCAGCATGGGTGGGGCGTATCGCTGTATCAGCATCAGGAAAGCGGAAACCGGGCTTTCACGACCTCGGACGTGGAACGCTTCGCAGCGGCATTCAACGTGCCAGCGCGTTGGATCGTGACCGGGGAAGGGGCCGAAGACCGGAGGCTGACCGAAACCATCCAGAAGGCCTCCGAGGAGCGCAGCAGGCAGTCACGGGCATCAGCCAGCCGGCTTCGGTTCTGTCGCCTCGTTCGTGGGTTCCGATCCGTGGGCAGCGCCGCCGAACACTTTGGGCTGAAGCGCTCGACCCTCTCCAACCATGAACTCGGCGCGACCGACTTCTCGGCCGAGTGGGCGTCCGTGTACGGCCTGGCCTTCGGCGTCCGACCGGAATGGCTGGTCACCGGAACAATGCCGTCCGGCCTCGGAGCCGGGGTCGACAGCTACCTGGAAGGGGTTCAGCTCAAGGACACCGACGACGCGAAGGCTCACGCAGGTGCCCTTCGACATGTGGGTGTCTCGCCCGTGACAGCAAATCGCGCTGCGATCGCACGAGCGCTCGAGAATCTCGAGGCAACCAGCCGGAAGGGGGTGCCGGTTTCGAAAAGGCCCCCTCCGGCGACTGTCATGATCCCGGAGGTGCAGCCTGCATCTCTCGCTGTGGCAGAAGCCTCCGAGAGCGTCGGGAAGAGCCTCGATGAAGCGAAACGCCGACCCGCTCGAACCTGGGGCGTTCCGATGGATTTCCTGGCGAACGCGCTCGACGCGGACGCCCAGCACCTGGTGGTCGTCGCATCCGGCACGCCGTCGAGTTCGGGCGGTTCGGATGAGAGATATGTGGTGAACACGACAGCCTCGTCCCTCGCGCAAGCAGGAACGTTCGTCCTGAAATCGCCGACCGGCAGCCTCCTCGTCAGAAGGCTGGAGGCCGGGGAGCGTGCGCTCGGCGAAGCCCTGTCGGGGGAAGACCGGGAAGACACCGGCATGCTGCTGGGCCGTCTAATCATGAGGATGTCGCGGGTGGATTGAGGTCCTTGGGTGAGGACGGTTTCCACTCGGCACGTGACGGCCCCCGACCGGAACTCGCATCGAGGCTCGATCCTCTCCAGATGCGCGACGGAGCGACAAGGCTCGGATCGAAGCGGTGCGGTTCGTCCGGCAAGATCGGGATTGCAGCCTGCCTCGCTTTGATGGACAGTCGCGGCGAGTCCGGCCGCGAGAGCGCCGAGATGTGGTCGTGCGCACGAGCCGGGCCGACGGATAGGGGCGCGGATACGGCGGACGGGGGAGCAACCGATGGCGATCTCTCCGCAGGACGAGGCTTCCCCGGCACCCGACGAGGGGATCGCGCTGTGCTTGTCCGGCGGTGGCTACAGGGCGATGGTCTTCCACCTTGGGGCCTTGATCCGCCTGAACGAGCTCGGCCTGCTCAAGCTGTTGTCGCGGGTATCCAGCGTATCGGGCGGATCGATCACGGCCGCCTGCCTGGGCCTTCGATGGAAGGACCTCGCATTCGATGACGACGGGCGGGCGACCCGGCTGGATCTCGTCGTCGACATGGTCCGCGAGATGGCGGCGACCACGGTGGACGCCGGCGCGATCGCCGGAGGTGTGCTCCTGCCCGGCTCCGTCGGCGACCGTGTCGCGCGCGCTTACGACGACGTCCTCTTCCGGGGCGCGACGCTCGCCGACCTTCCCGACGACGCGAGCGGGCCGCGTTTCGTCATCAACGCGACCAGCGTTCAGACGGCCGCCCTCTGGCGCTTCTCCAAACCCTACATGGGTGACTACCGTGTGGGGCTCGTCAGGGAGCCGAAGGTCGAACTCGCCGTCGCGGTCGCGGCTTCTTCCGCCTTCCCGCCGATGCTCTCTCCGATCGAGCTTCCGATCGAGGGAGAATTCGATCCCGGGATGACGGGGGATCTGATCGATCCCGCCTTCCGCGAGACCGTGGTCCTGAGCGACGGCGGGGTCTACGACAACCTCGGACTCGAAACCGCTTTCAGATACCGGACCCTCTTGGTGAGCGACGGGGGGCAGAAGATCGCCGCCGAAACGGACCCGCCGCACGACTGGGGGCGCCATGCATTGCGCATCCTCGGTATCGTGGACGACCAAGTCCGAAACCTCCGCAAGCGCGGACTCGTCGAGGCGTTCGCGAGCGGCCGGCGGACGGGGGCGTACTGGGGCATCCGAACGAGGTTCGAGGACTACGGGGCTCAGCGGGATCCGCTGGGCTGCGCGAAGCGGGATCCCGAACCGCTCGCGGCGACGCCGACCCGGCTCAAGGCCATGCCCGAGGCTCTGCAGGACAGGCTGATCAACTGGGGCTACGCCATCGCCGACGCTGCGCTGCGCACCAAGTATGCGGCGGATCTGAGAGCGACGCACGGGATCAACATCCCGGACCCGCCCGGATTCCCGCGTCCCGGAGGATACTGAATGAGCCGGCCGTCCCGAGCCCCGGCGAGTGGCGGCGGACCCCGCGACGCGCGGCTGCCCCCGTTCCGACGGCTCAGGATTTACGCCTTCGACCCGTCGGCGTCCCTGCAGTTGCAGACCGCGGTCGTGAACACCGCCACCGTGACCCTGCGTTGGGAGGAGCTGGAGCCGGGCCCCGTCGGCGAGTACATCGAGGTCGTCGACGTGGATCCTTCGAGCGGCGGCTTCTACGAGCCCGTCGATCTGGACGACCGGACCCTGCTGGTGCAGGACGGGCTCCCTCCGTCGGACGGCAACCCGAAGTTCCACCAGCAGATGGTCTTCGCCGTCGCGATGGTGACGATCCGCAATTTCGAGAGGGCCCTGGGACGGAAGATCCTCTGGGCACCGAAACCCTGGGACTGGACCACGCAGAACTCCGTGGATCGCTACGTCCAGCGCCTCCGGATCTACCCCCATGCGCTGCGCGAGCCGAACGCTTACTACAGCCCGGTCAAGGTCGCCCTCCTGTTCGGGTACTTCCGCGCCTCCCGATCGAATCCCGGCCGTAACTTGCCTGGCGGCACCATCTTCACCTGCCTGTCGCACGACGTCGTCGCCCATGAGACGGCGCATGCCATCCTCGACGGGATGCACCGCCGCTTCATCGAGCCCAGCAACGTCGATGCGCTCGCCTTCCACGAGGCGTTCGCCGACATCGTCGCGCTCTTTCAGCACTTCACGCTCCCCGAGGCCGTCCGGCAGCAGATCGGGCAGCTCAGGGGCGACCTGGGTCGCAACTCCCTGCTGAGCGGCCTCGCCACTCAGTTCGGCGAGGCGATCGGACACTACGGTGCCTTGCGCGACGCCATCGACGAGGTGGATCCGGAGACCGGCCTGCCGGATCCGACTGCGCTGGACCGGACCACCGAGCCGCACGAACGCGGCGCCATCCTGGTCGCCGCCGTTTTCGACGCGTTCGTCTCGATCTATCGGTCCCGCGTCGCCGATCTCCTCCGCCTCGCGACCGGCAGCGGCGAGCGTTTTCCGGAGAGCGACCTGCATCCGGACCTCCTCTCGCGCTTGACGAACGAGGCGACCAAGACCGCCGGCCACGTTCTCCGCATGTGCATACGGGCGCTCGACTACCTGCCGCCGGTCGACATGAATTTCGGAGACTATCTGCGGGCGCTCGTCACCGCCGACACCGATCTCGTCGCGGACGACGTGCGGGGTTACCGCATCGCGCTGGTCGAGGCGTTCCGTCGCCGCGGCATCTATCCGAAAGACTGCCGTTCGCTCTCGGTGGACGGCCTCGTGTGGAGCAGGCCGGACGAGACGATCGAGATCGGCTGGCTCGCGGAGGAGGCGTTCTCGTACGTCGCGGACCGGCGAGCCATCTTCGACGCCATCGAGCAGCGGTGCAAAGGGCTCAAGGAATGGCTCTGGGACCACGCGGAGCTGTCGCACGACTCGATCAGGGCCATGGGCCTGTGGCTCGGGAAGGATGCCCCGAAGACGGTGCGACGCTCCCGGGAGCGTCAACTCCCGGCCTTCGAGGTGCAGTCCGTCCGCGTCGCGAACCGAACGGGCCCCGAAGGCGAGCAGGAGCAGCAGGTCATCATCGAGATCACGCAGGAACGACGCGGATACCGCGACCCCGAGGATCAGAAGCGCATTGAGGAGAAGGGCAAGATCCAGGGCGTGAGGGCCGATTTCACCTTCCGAGGCGGCGCGACGTTGGTCGTGGACCTGCGAACCCGCGAGGTCCGCTACTGCATCTCGAAGGACATCGCCAGCAACGAGCGCTTGTCCGAACAACGAAGGTTTCGATTCGGCGCCAAGGGCGAAGCGCTCGGGGCCACGTACTTCGGCGTCGCCCGCCGCACCGAGCCTTTCGCCTTCCTGCACCGCATGCTCTGAGAGACCGCGATGGTGACGGGAACACGGACGAAACGCCCCAGCTCCCCGGCCTCCAAGGCATCGGCCGCACCCAGAGCGCGAGCAGCGAGGAAGCCGACGGCACGCACGACCCCGGCGCAGGCGCCGAACGAGTCCGCGGCGGACGCCGCGTTCGCCAAGGGTTGGGTGACCGTCAGGATGTACCGAGACATCCTCGGCGATTGCTTCCTCCTGAGGTTTCCCTCCGAAGGCGGGACCATTCACGTGCTCGTCGATTGCGGGATCCTGCAGGGCATGCCGGGAGCTCGCGAACGCGCCAACCGCATCATGGCGAACATCCGTTCCGTCACCTCCCGCCTGGACGTGTTGGTCGCCACCCACGAGCACGTCGATCATCTGTCGGGCTTCGCCCAAGCGCGCGAAATCTTCGACACGATCGAGGTGGTCGAACTCTGGCTGGCTTGGACGGAGGACCCACGCGACGAGCGGGCAAACCGGCTGCGGGAAGGTCGAAAGCGGGCGATGGCCCTGATCGAGAGAAGCTTCACGGCTCTGACGGGGCTCGTGGCGAGCGTATCGCGCGCCGACGTGGAGGACGACGAGGAACAGCCGGATGCCCTCGCCGGGCTCCGGGGCCTCATGGCGTTCTCCGGGATCGAACCGGAGGACCTGTCCGCGGCTCCCGGCGCCACGACCGCGGACATTCTACGGTATCTGCAAGAGAAGGCAGGCCGCGTCCGGTTCCTCCGGCCGGGTGGAAATACCGTCGCCATCGCAGGCCATCCGGACGTCACCGCGTATGTCCTCGGCCCACCGGAGGACGACGCTCTCCTTCGACGGAGCGATCCGACCAAGAAGGGGAGGGAGGTGTACGAGCTGAAGGCGCAGAACCTGGATGACGACGTCTTCCTCGTCGCCGCCCTCGCCTCCACGGGCGAAGGAACGTGGAACACCGACGAACTGGCCCGGCTTCGGATGAGCCTGCCCTTCGGCTACAGGTACCTCGTGGCCACGGACCCCAAGGCAGCGGAGATCGGGGCGCGGGACGACCCGGATGCGGTGCAAGCGTTCCAAGCCAGGTACTGCAATCCGGATGACGAGTGGCGTCGGGTCGATGTGGATTGGCTCGGTGCGGCGGAGCAACTCGCACTGAAGCTCGATTCGGACACGAACAACACCAGCCTCGCCCTCGCGTTCGAACTCGGGCACGGACCGGACAGCCGGGTCTTGCTCTTTCCAGGCGACGCCCAGGTTGGGAACTGGCTTTCGTGGGGCGAGCACGTCTGGCCGCCAGGCAAGGCGCGCGGCGACGAGGGGGCTGTCGATGCCGCCGGTCTCCTCGCCAAAACCGTCCTGTACAAGGTGGGGCATCACGGCAGCCACAACGCTACCCTTCGCGAGCGCGGCCTGGAATCAATGACCCATCCCGACCTCGTCGCGATGATGCCTGTTCAACAGGAATTCGCGAACGGGACCAAGAATTGGAACATGCCGTTTCCCTCCTTGCTGAAGCGGCTGGAGGAGCGATCCGGTGGGCGCGTGATCCGTGCCGACCGGAGCCGAGACGACCTGGTCGCACAGGCGGAGGCGAAGTCCGGGAAACCCGGGGAGCTTCCCCCGGCGGATTGGGAACTCTTCCTGTCCAACTTACGGGAAATCTCGGACGCCGAGGGGCCGCTGGCATTGGAGTATCGGATACGAGCTTGCTAAGTACCCATGTCGTTTCGCGCCTGACTAGAGCCGTATCCGACCTGATTGCACTAAGTCGGATACGGCTCCAGTCCTTGTTGTTCGCGCTTTCTTTCGCCGAACTGGCATCTACTTCGTCGGAAAACGCTCGAGAAGGTATGGCCCCGACCCGCAGACCCATGAGGGTGCCACCTCTTTGACGCCATCCGATGCAGCCTGGACCGCTTCGCGCCGGCTGAGTGTCAAGCCAACCTCTCCGCTGCTGGCTATGACGCAGCCTTATGGATGCTGCCCTAAATGCCTTTCAATTACCACGAACGATGTGCTGTTTGCGGGACCATCAGCGACCTCAGCCTCGACCTGCTTCACTCGCGCGTGGGAGGCGCTGCAGATGCAGCATCTGTTTGCTATCTGCAACGTTGAGCACAGATGCATAGGCGCCTAGGCACGACGCCGTTTCAAAGCACTGGCACAGGTTGCCCAGCTATTCTGAAGCTGCCTCCGTTTCGGGGCGCAAAGACCAATAGATATAGACGCAAAGCAGCGCATCATTTAGGCACAAAACTATTGGATGGCGCCTGAAGAGTGGATGCGAAACCAAATTATGATTGCTGCGGACTTACGCAACTCATTTCCCGTCATGTGGCTCTGGTGCGATCCCGCAATCGACCACAATTAGACTCATTTGCAGACGCCGATGTGCATATACAAAAAAACAAATGCCCCAGGGCATCATCCTGGGGCATGAATCAATCGATCCAGGGAAATACTATCGACCGCCATAGCCATCGAAGGGGTCAGCAGAACAACGCAGACCAAACAGTGCGCAGCGACGCGTCATTTGCGTACTCCTTTCGATTTTGGACGACGATACCGAAAAATCTGTAAACACTTAGTAACCTCTCATATGCGACAACGCCGCATCTCGTCCACCGGTTTCAGCGCGTCAGAAGGACGTCCACAGCTGATCGATAACATTCACCCTCAGCTCCGCGTAAGTGCGTGCTCACACCCTCAATGTCGAGTGGGAAGCCGACGCGACGTTCAGCCTCAGCGCGCAACTCATTGAAAGTCTCCCGGGCAAGCTCCTCGGCGACCTCCTTTTGTCCCAGCGCCGATCTTGCTTGCATGAGGTTGTCGCGGGTCTTGTAGTACTCGTTATAAGGAGCTACGCTGAAGCTCTCAAGAATGTCTATGTATTTTCTCAGAACGACCTCATCATATCCTTCACTAGTCCAACCACGTTTAGCCAATTGAGCTAGATAGTAGAGGACGTTTGAGGCGGCTTTGTGGCCACTTAGTCTGACATAGTCCGTCCTCTTCTTGTCCTCGCTGTGGCCCGACCAAACCCGGAATGCTTCCTGTGTGACATCAACAGCGCGCTCAATGAGTTGCCTCGCTTCGCGAGGGTCAAGGCCGACGATCTTCGACTTCTGCCATAGGACGACACCCTTTTGGAGCCTCGCCGATATCGGTAGAAGCCGATGACGCTCGATGTCGTCGTCGTGCATTAAGTTGAGGCAATCGCAGATCAGTTGCTCGGCACGGGTGAGGGCAGAGGCCCCGTCCACACGTATTAGGGCCTTCGCAAGGCCCAGACGCGCTGCCGCGTCATCCTTGTAGGTGCCGACAATCTGTTCGTAGAGATCCCTGGCGTTTTCGCTAAGCGTCTTCTGCTGGGCCCTGTCCTCGTCTGTAAGATTCGACTTGTGACGAAACTGCGTCTCCGCCAGTTGAGCGGCACAGTGGGCCGCCTCTGTTTCAAGCAGATGGCGAAGGATAAGATCGCCGTCACCGATATGCGCCTCTAAAAGATCGCCAATTGATTGCTTTAGCGATTGGAACTCACCGAGCGCTTTGCTGTAATTCCAAGCCGCCTCCTCTGATTCCGGGGCAGATTCTGCATTCGCTAGTAGGGTATATGCCAACGAAACCGACTTTTGCAGCTCACGCCTTCTGCCGTTGTCTTTCAGTAATTTAATAATCGCCTTTCGATCTTCGTTTCGTTTGGCCAACGACTCGCTCTCTATGGAAGCGATGCGACGTTTGTCGAGCATTTCAAGATTTCTTTTGATAATGCTCGCGTGCTGGCTGCAGCCATCGACAAAAGTTTTGAGAGCATTCAGATGCAGCTGCCAGGTCTGGCGCTCTGTATCCTCACCGCCTTCCTCATGTGACAAATCATCTTTTTGACTATAAAGAAGGTGATGCTGGACCTCCCCCCAACCTTCTTCGAATATATCTCGTACCTGAACCTCGAAGTATGCGACTTCTTCGAC
Organism: Methylobacterium sp. R2-1; assembly: GCF_014191355.1. Classification (GTDB taxonomy): domain Bacteria; phylum Pseudomonadota; class Alphaproteobacteria; order Rhizobiales; family Beijerinckiaceae; genus Methylobacterium. The sequence goes on along the minus strand of NZ_JACHWM010000006.1, from coordinate 281,414 downwards.
CTCGTCCTTCCCTGCATGCTCCATCAAGACATCGCGCTCGAACACAAAATGCACGGACGAGTATGCGCTCTTCCGGTTCTCCGGGTCCCGTACGATGCTGCCTTCTGCAATGACGGACCTCGCGAGATCGGATCGCCTTGCGATTCGCATAGTTTCGCCGACGATCGAAAGTGGATCTCCAGAAGGACGATTCGTGTAGATCACACACTCTTTCATTCGGATCGTGCTAGTTGTCGATTTATTCAGTTTCTCAAGGCCCTGCAGCAAAGCTTCGACAATGGGAGGGATCTCGCTCTGATACAATGATACGAATCGGCATCCCCAACCGTCTGTGACGTGATCGGGTTCGTAGGACTCGGATTGATCTGCTTGCCTAAGAAGCTTGCTCACCTGCTCATCAGCGGCGACCGCCGCTGCATCGGCCCCGGCCGCTCTCAGACGAGCACACTCTGAATGATACAGCGAACGCGTCCGAGCGCCCTCGGCGCGCTTGCGAAGCACTTTCTTCTCGATGGGTTTGGGCTCTTTGAAGCGTGCTTTGAATGCGTAGGCTCGCATATCTTTTGCAACCCTCTGCATGAGTCCGAGCAGATCGGCATCAACAGCTTGCTTCGCTGTATCATCAACTTCACGGCAGCGCAGGATTAGGTCGTTGCCTTCGAGACGGTTCATCGAGTCACCATTTTACTCGTCACTCTGCGACGAGCATCCCTTTGTAAGAAAAAATATCAGATCGAGCGTGTAATTTCAATAGGACCCGAAGCATCTGGTTGAATGCCCTGCTTTAGCGCATAAAATCTCCTGTATTTATGGGAGAACATCATGCCCCTCATCGCTCGGCATTTATTTGCAGGACGACACACTGGCCTCAGACAGTGTTCGACGTGCCTTCTTGAAAAAGTTATTATTATAACACAGTGCCCGAGGTAGGAGGTGAGCATCTCGGGAGAGACGCCGGCGTCGAAGTTCACATCTGAGGCCGCTCCCTTTCGCCGCCGGAGCATTGTTGGTGCTGTGCGTCGCGCACTTGGCACACAGAGCAACCGAGCTAGGTCACTCCATCGCGCACGTTACAATCAATGATTATTGGCTGACCGCTATGGCGGTGGTCGCGATGATTGCTGGATATCAATATGCCCCAAAGATCAAGAGTGAATTATATCGAATTATACTGGCAATCTGCGAAAAGATAATTTCCGCGCGCAAGCCAAGGGTCACACAGCCACATACGCCTGAAAGGTCGAAGCATGCAACGGCTACGCAAGGCATAAAAGGACTTGATCAATGAAACAAAAAAAACATGCGCATCGCGAATTGCTATTATTTATCGAAAAATCGAATATTGTATTCTCTGGGATTAATCCTTACCATACCTCTGCGTATCTTTGGCAAGACGGGCCAGAAACTATTGTTTATCGACAAGTGTTTCCGGGGCCGCAGCCACGGTGCGAGTCCTTACGTAACCTCGCGGCGTTCACCGGCTTCACGAGTCCGCCCGGTAACCGTCGAGCCTCGTCGGCGCCATACGATTCTGTGCCGCCAAGCACCTGAGGTGTGCCCTGGGGACTGCCGCCCCGCGAGCATCCGGCGCAGATCGAGCGGAGGAAGCGGGAACGGATCCGGGTAGCCGGGCAGTTTACTCGCAAGCAACTCGGTTCGGATACGGCACGGCTACGGATCACGACCATACCCGCCTGACCGACACGTCGGTCGATGCGCGTCTCCGCGCTCGCATCGATCGCACTATCACACCTCGCTATGGACGGATTTCAATCGTCTTAATGAAGCCGCCGGCCGAGCGGTTCTGGTCGTAGATGATCATCGGCAAATCAGCCTTGGGCATCCAGACCCGTCCAACCTCCACGGCAGCCGAGTTCGGCAAGGCGGGGAAAACGTTGATGATCGCGTCGTCCCCATGCACTGCCTTGATACGATCTAACAGCTTCCGAAGCTGCACCTTGAACACGGACTGATCCTCGGGACGGCGCAAGATGTCGTTGTGGGGGTTCTCGGCCGTTAGCGACCAAATCGCCACGTCGGGCCCCAACGTGGCCTGAATGCGATCGTCGTTCACCGTCGCGCTGAGCGCAAGTTTGAGCGCAACCGCGCCACCTAGTTGTTTTTCAGGGTCTGTGCTTCGGAAGGTGATGGCCGACTGGCTGGCCTGCCAGCGCCAGGTCGGGGGCTCGCGATGGCGCTGGTGCACCGTCGTCGGCACGATGTCCCCGAGGAGGTATCCAAGTTCAATCAACAAGGGTTGGGGGGCGAGCGCGAAGACGCTGAGGTGACGGACTTCTCCCTGCTCGATGCGCTCCTTCACCTTCCGAGCGAAGAGGCGGCGCAGGTTGTCTCGCTGGAACGTCCAGTACAACTCCTCGTGGTCCTGATAGTCGCAACCAGACAACTCCAGGTCGATGGTCTTCCCCTCGGCCGGGTGGCGGTCGGGCGGCATCGCCATGAAAATCGAGCGTGTGTCGACGAGCGCGCTGTTCGTGCCGATGCTAGCCGCAAAGCGGATGACATAAGAGGCCCGATCCTCATCAATGCCCGCGACGATGGCGATCCTGTCCTCATGCTCCGCCTTCATGGCGAGTAGGACATCCTCCGAGTGGTCGGCGAGGTAATCAACGTCAACGGCATTATGATGCCGCGCGCAGAGCAGCATCAGGTTGTTGATGTCCTTGGCGAGTTGGGGAGACCGGACCACATCTCCGCGTGGCCCATCGGGGCTGTCGGCCACAATGTGAGCGATGAAGCCAAAGGTGCCATCCTCCCGTCCAGCGATCAGGTCGCCGACGAGGTCTTGATTGCATCCACGGTACTCGCATCGGCCCGCCGACCGGGCCCATAGCTCGATCTGGGTCTTGGGATTGATGCGGGTTTTTGCCATGGCGCTCCTCCAGAAGCGGCACTATATGTCGTTCACGATTTATTCCTCAAGCCGACCTTGACGGCGGCGTGGCATAGGGGAGGTGCCCTTGGCGATCTTGACCCAGGAAAGCGAGGAGTTTCTCGAAGATCTCGCAGAAGAGCTGAGCGTGCCTGAAAGCCGTTATGAGCAGGCTGAGCGCAGCTACAAGTCGCTCGGCGAATGGCTGCACCGGGATGCTTCGACCGTTCGTGAGTATGGCCCGCAGGTCTACGTGCAAGGCTCGTTCCGACTTGGGACGACGATCCGTCCACTGACGGAGGCGGAAGAGTATGATATCGACTCGGTCTGCGAGCTGAGAAAGATCTCCAAGGGCGATTTAAGCCAACAGACCTTGAAGGAGATGCTAGGAAAGGAGATAAAGTCCTATCACGACGCTCAGAGCATGGTTAAGCCCGTTCGAGAAGGGAGGCGGTGCTGGGTGCTGGACTATGCGGATGGTGCGCAGTTCCATATGGATATCGTTCCGGCATTACCGAACGCGCAGTCGGTCCGGCTCTTCCTCGAACAGAGAGGGTATGATGCTCGCTGGACAGGAACCGCAATTGCTATCACCGACAAGGAGGTGCCGACCTACCCGCTCGTGACTGATCATTGGCCGCATTCGAATCCGAAGGGGTACGGCGATTGGTTCAGGAGCCGTACGGCGGTGATCCTCGAACGCCGGAAGCGTAAGCTCGCCGAGCGGATCCATGCGAGCGTGGAGGAGATTCCGGATTACCGGGTTCGAACGCCGCTCCAGGCCGCTGTCATGATCCTGAAGCGACATCGGGATGAGACCTTCCAGCATCGCCCCGACGTGCGGCCGATCTCGGTTATTATCACGACGCTCGCCGCTCACGCTTACAATGGGGAAGAAACGACCGGTCAGGCGCTCGTCTCCATCCTGCGCGGCATGGATGAACATATCCTGGAGGTGGAAGGACGCCACTGGATCGCGAACCCGACCGATCCTTTGGAGAACTTCGCGGACAAGTGGGAGAAGCACCCCGAACGGGCCAGGGCATTCTTCGAGTGGCTCGCGCGGGCACGCAGCGACTTCGAGCAGGCTGCGAAGGCCGCCGATCGCATCGTCATCGCCGAGACGGTGGGGCGAGGTGTCGGCAAGTCGGTCGCGGACCGCGCACGCCAACGCCGCCAAACGCGTCTGGGGTCACCTCTCCTCAAGACGGCCTCTGTGGCACCGGTAAGCACTGGCTTTTCATTCCCCGACAAGGAGCGGTCGCCGTCGAAGCCACAAGGGTTCGGGGCGGCGTAATGGCTTGGTGGGTAACCGACCCGGGCCGCGCTAGATCCGAGCAGGCCGCCGTGGCCGAGCTGGCGGAGGGCGCGGGCTGGCTGAGCGGCATCCGTTGGTACGTGGGGGACGGCTTGGCGCTGACCGTCGACTTCGACGTGGCCCACGCGGCCGAGACCTTTCCGCTGACGATGACCTACGCGGCCCTGCATCCCTACGCCCCACCGCGGGTCGTGCCCCGGGACGGCGACCGCCTCTCCGGGCACCAGTACGCGGATGGGCAACTGTGCCTGGAGTACCGGTCAGACAACTGGGTGACCAGCATCACGGGCTCGATGCTCATCGAGAGCGCGCATCGCCTCATCGCCGGGGAGCGGGTCGAAGGTGATAGAGAGGTGCCGTCGGCCCACCATGCGACGCTCGGACAGCGGACGAGGGGGCAACCGTTCCGGTTTCTCCTCATGGCACAGGCGGAGCGGCGGCTGGCGTCTATCCCGGAGGGAACCTCTGTCGAGGCGCTCGTATCCGAAAGGATGCGTGCCCATACCTTCGTGTCGACCCTCTTAGCAGTGGACGGAGAAGCCGTGGCGGGGGCGTGGGAGCCGGGCGTGGAGGACTCTGTCCAGTTTCCGGCCCGGGTCATCGCCTTGGGCCCAGACATGCCAAAGCGCGGGCTCACCGTCGACGATATGGCGGCGATGCTCGAAGGGATCGGCCTCGGGGAGGATGCACGGCGCGTTCGGTTGCAGGGTGACAACGTCCATGTTGTCCTCGCTTCACCTGGCGACGTGGCCGCCTACTACATCTACGACAGCAAGGGCGCGCGAAGCAGCGTCGAGTACCGGACCTTGCCGGTCATGGACCGGGGTCGTCGGTTGCCGGAATGCTACGATGCCCTGCGCGACAAGGTCGTCGGCATCGTGGGTACGGGCTCCCTGGGCTCGAAGGTCGCCGTGACGCTGGCCCGGGCCGGCTTCGCTCGGTTCGTGCTGATTGACGATGACCTGTTCCTGCCCGGCAATCTCGTCCGGAATGAGCTCGGGCTGGCAGCGATAGGCATCCACAAGGTCGATGCGCTCGCGGCGCGGCTGGCAGCCGTCCGGGGCACGGTTGACGTGACCAAGCGGCGCGTAGCCCTCGGCGGCCAGGAAAGTTCCGGCACGACCGATTCCGTGCTCTCGGACCTCGCCGGCTGCGACGTGGTCGTCGACGCCACAGCCGATCCACACGTGTTCAACTTCTGTGCGGCGGTCGCACTGCGGAAGCGCCTGCCGTTGGTTTGGGGTGAGGTGTTTGCCGGTGGGATTGGTGGCCTCGTCGCGCGCGTCCGGCCCGACTTTGAGCCCGAGCCGCAGGTCGCCAGGGGCCGGATCGCGGCGTGGTTCGAGGCGCGGGGCATCCCTGCACAGGCCGCCCCCAAAGCCAATCCTTATGGAGGCGGCCCCGACGGGAGCTGGGTGGCCGACGACGCGGAGGTGAGCGTGATCGCCGCCCACCTCTCCCGGCTTGCGACGGATGCGATCGCGCGCCCCACGGACACGATCTTCCCGTCGCCGGCCTACGTCGTAGCGTTGCGGGCAGGATGGATGTTCTCCGCGCCGTTCGAGACGTGGCCCATCGACCTTCCGGGCGTAACAGAATGGTCATCCGAGACGTCGGTCACATCGGTCGAGGAGAGCCTGGCCCTTATCCGGGAGCTGATGCCCGTGGTGGCAGATGACGACGATCAGCCTGCCACCTGAACAGCGCGCCAAGCTTGGGCGCCACCTGCGCCGGGCCGGGCGACGCGAGATCGGCGGCATCCTCATGGGCGAGCAACTGGAGCACGACCGCTTCCGCATCGTCGAGTTCACCGTGGACGAGACAAGTGGCACGCCGGCCCATTTCGTGCGGAGCCCGGAGCATCACCGCGCAGCTCTCGACGCCTTTTTCCGGAGGACAGGAGCGGATTACCGGAGGTTCAACTACCTCGGCGAGTGGCACTCGCACCCGAGCTACCCCGTGTTACCCAGCCGGGAGGACGTGGCCTCGATGGTCGATCTCGTGACCGGGGAGCGGGACATCGCGTTCGCCGTCCTTCTCATCATTCGGCTTCGCTGCGCCCTACGCATTGAGGCGGGGGGCTTCATGTTCGCCATGCCTGGACAGATGACGTCGGTCACGCTGACACGCTGAACGTCATCGGCGAACGTTCAAGAAATCACCGGGATGGCGTTGATCGGGCCCTTTGTCCCATGAAACAGAAACGACGAACCTTCGAAGGAGGTGGGGACCGTGCGCATCAGAAGCCAGATCGACGGCGATTTCGACGGCTGGACGGGTGACACGGTCGTGAAGCTCATGAACGGGCAGGCATGGCAGCAGGCCACCTACCACTACAGCTACCACTATGCCTTCATGCCGGTGGTCGAGGTCGCACTCGTCAACGGCCAGACCGTCATGAGGGTGGCCGGCGTTCCCGGCGCGGTCCCGGTCACCGAAGTGTCCATCGAGTGCGAGGGCAGCATCGTCTCACCCTTCATGGGGTTTCGACAGGGCATGCTTTTCCAGTTCGACACCGGCCACGTCTGGCAGCAGGTGGAGGCGACGACCGAAAGCCATCACGAGGCTCGGCCATCGGCCCTGGTCGTGGATGGACTCAACGGCACGGTGCTGAAGGTCAAAGGCATCGACACCGTCGTCGAAGTGCGTCGGGTCGCAAGGCGGTGAAGGAAGTAGCAAGCCTGCGTTTCCGGGGCGGCAAGGGGGCACCGACTTACCCAAGCGCTGGGCGGAGACGGCGGCGCGGGTCGCGCTGATCTTTGCTCGGGAAGGTGGTATATCTCTGTATGTCGGCGGCGGACACGCACGCGTTGACCGCTGCCCCCTTGAACGCGTAGAGAGAAACTTAATGGATTCCTCCGCATTGTTAGGCGGTGGTAGGTAAACGCTATGGGCGCATTCCGTGACGATAAGGGGGCCTTGGTGCCCCTCAACACCGAGATCGAAATGGCCATGGTCGCCGGATCGGATTATCAGTCCGAGGGCGGAAGGTCCTGGCTGGCATTCCTACGGGCCGACCGAAGGGGTGCGAGAGAGTTGGGTAGAGCCCTTGAAGATACCGTGAGAAGTTTCGCCGCCGCCTATCCGGGCGAGGCGCGCGACCACACCTATTCGAACGAAGAGTGGCGTCGTGCCGGTTACGAGGGTGTGGCCGAGGCCAACGAGTTGCTCGGCCTCGACAGGCGCTAGCTCGAATCTTCCGCTGATCCAAGGGTTGTTTGGCGAGAGTTGATGCGGCTCCGTCCGATGGAGTGGGGGCCCGCATTGACGTGCGTATTATCGGAGCTGCAGCGCCTTTTCCCCAGCGGAACGAGGCCTTGGCAACGTGGCTGGCTCGACCGTATCCGACCCTGGCGCGCCCCCGACATCCGGCACATGCCGCTCACGCCAGCGGATATGTTCGCTGCGGCTTCCCATCTGCTGGATGCGTCAGGCGCCTATCAATACATCGTCGCACCGTTTTCTTCGGCGACCGGTGCCAGCGCAGGGTTGGCATACGCGGAACCCACATTCGCTCCTACGGACGCGGATCTGCGCCATTGGTGCATGCTGGGGAACCGGTGGGCCGTCGACATGTCGGCGGCAACGGAAATCCAGCTTCTCTGGGATAGGCTCGTCGATAGCGGCTCGGCAGACTTGGTCGTCAGCCCCAAGATCGGTGACGCACCGCCTTCCTGGTGGAAGGTGTGCCATGCACTTCTGGTGATTGCCGACGAAGCCAGCAGCGAGCTCGGTTACGATCCCGAGGCCGCCCCGGTGAACGGCGCCAAATGGGCGAACCACTTCGCTTCCGCAACCCTGAAGGCAGCGACTGGCCTGCGCGTCATCGAGAATCCAGCCTATCAAGGAGACGGACGACACCTCAGCCGTCACGTGGCGCTCGACAGCCTGTGCACGTCGGCCGTCGAACGGCATGTGGCTCGCGTCTTGCCAAAAGGCCGGACAACCGAGATCGGATGCACCCTACGGACGTTCAGTCACAATCTGACCCTCCTGCCGCCTCACGGTCAGGCGAATGCCTATTGGCACCAGGGACGGGGGCGATCCGCTGCGTCGGACCCGAATTCCCTGAACATCATGCTTCTGCCTTTTCCGTACATCGTCCCGGCGGACTGCTTCCGCGGAGGGGAATGCGGTGGGGTGTCGGGGCCGGATCGCTGGGGGCGATTTGCGGTCGATCAGCGCTGGCTGGGTCCCGGCTCGACCGCAGCCCCGCCCGCTGGGGCATCACCCGGGTGGAGCACGCCGGCGTCGAGGCGATCCTTCGTCGCCTTCGTCGAGAAACTCGTCGACGAGGCGGAAAGCGACGGCCCGGTGCACGGCATCGTGCTGCCGGAGCTCGCCCTCGACTGGGAAACGTACGACGCGCTGGTCAGGCACCTGCGCGACACGAGGCCGAACGTCGAGTTCGTGGTGTCGGGTGTCTCCATGGATTGCAACGGCCGTGCCGGCAATCTCGTGACGACCACGATGATATTCGAGAAGAACGGCGAGCGGATCGCCGAGACGCATTCCCGCGGCAAGCATCATCGCTGGCAGGTCGAGAAGAGCCAGATCGACTCCTACGACGTGGGCGCCGAGCTGGATCGCGCCGCCGTGTGGTGGGAGCATCTGCCGATCGGCGAACGGGTTCTGCACGTCGACGTCCTGCGCGAGAACTCCACGCTCACCGCCGTGATCTGCGAGGATCTCGCACGGGTGGAGCCGGGGCTGACGTTGCTGCGCGCCCTCGGGCCGAGCCTGGTGTTCGCACTCCTGATGGACGGTCCGCAGTTGAAGAGCCGGTGGCCCGGCGTCTATGCCACCGGCTTGGCCGACGACCCCGGGTCGTCAGTGCTTTCCATGACCAGCGCTGGGATGGTCTCGCGCTCGAACGAGGCCTACGGCAAGCTCTGCGGCAAGCCGCCGTCCCCGGATCGGGTCGTGGCGTATTGGAAGAACCGGCCGGCGGGCGGGCCACCGTCGGTCACGCGGCACGAGATGCAGATCGGCCTGCCGAAAGACAAGCAGGCGGTGGTGCTCTCGCTCGTGGGCTGCCCCGCGACCGAGAGCACCATGGACGCCCGACGAAATTCGGACGCCCTCGCATGGTACCTCGAAGACAAGCGCGATGTCGGGCTTTCCTCGGGCCAGGTTGCGGCCGGTGGATGGGAATGGATCGCGCCCATCCCGTGAACCGTCGGACGGACCGATCGAGGCGACGCGGTCGAGGGCCGTGGGACGATGGGCATTTGGATCTCAGGTCCGGGCCGACTGGACAAGGGATGGAGAGACGGGGCGCCCCTCAGCTCCGGAAACCTTCGGGAAACCGCCGGCCTCCCGGTTTCGGCCCTACGCGTTCCGGGTTGTCGGTCTAAGACTCGCGGGTAGGCCTCGATCCGCCGGCTCGAAGATCTCACCATCCCGACCGGCGGCAGTTGGTTCGACGGGGGCGAGCCAGCGCTCGATCGTCTGGCGCGCGACGAGCAGGAGAGGCCAGCACTCGGCAACCTGCACTCTGCCAACGCCCCGTGAGCCTCGCCGCTCAACCAACAGCTGAGCTGCACAGCTCGTTATGGAACAAGGGGGCAAGGCCTCGGGGCAAGGCCACCGCTGCAATCCGGAAAGCCCCTGGGTCGAACGGATCGGCACCAGATGGAGATGTGCGCTCGCCTCCTGTATCGTGTCGGAAAGGTGGAAGGCGACAAAGCCATGAGCGACCAAGGGAAGAAGCTTCTCGACTTGGCAAGCGGTGTGCTGGCAAACCTCGGATCAACCAGCGTTTTCGAGCGCACACTCGAAGCGCAGCGGTCTGTCGAGAAGCTCACGGCGTCAGGCGTCCTCGGTGACGACAGGCTTGGTCGTATGGCGCGCGGCCTACCGGCAGGCGAGATCAGGACGGCGACGGATTTCGCCAGTGGCAGGATCACAACCCTCGATCCATTCCTAAAAGGCGGCCCGCTGATCAATGAGGCTCAGCGCGACGCGCTCAAGCTGCATGATCCTTTCGAACGACATGACACGATCCGCAGCGCCATCGAAGAAGCGACCGGCAGGGCCAATAGCTTCGAAACGAGCGCGTTTGGGCGGGCATATGACGCGGCGACGAATCTTTGGGACCCGCACAATCTTCGGTTCGGAAGCTTGCCCGATGGGCACGTCGCGGAATCGATGCGCCGCCTGACTGAGCCCTGTTCGGCGTTAACCGCAAGCCAGACCGCAATGCTCGGGATCGACCGCGATGCGGCGAGTGCTCTTGCGCGCACGCAGCGTTGGGCCGATGCGCTAATCAAATCGCCCACCCGTGATTACGCAGAGCTTCTCGGCATCGGCGTCCGCTGCAACGAGAATTTCACAGCCCTGCACCTTGCGGCAGGCAGGATCGCGGCGGCAACCGCTGGGCTCGATGCTAGCAGTTACGCTGCCCGCTCCGTCGCGCTCGGCGGCGACCTCGCTGGCATGGGCGCGACTGCCACCAAGATGTCGCTCTTCTCAGCCTCGCTAGACGTACTCGGTCCCGGCGCCGGCAGCAGCCAAGCGGCTTATGCGGCGCTGTTGGGCAGCTATGAGACGTCGGCGATGCTCGCTCGTCCATATTGGCGCGATCCGCGCGAGCGCGCGCGCTATTACCGCGACCAAGACGTCGATGAGGGCCTTATCGATGCCGACAACGCAACGACCGTGGCCGTCCTGATCGACAGCGGAGTCGTCGAGGGCCGGCGTACAAGGGCAGGCACGCTGACTGCCATCGTCGAAGCCGGACCAGTCAAGGTCCGTATCGTGGCGAACCGGCCGAAGATGGGGGCCTTCGCCGCCATCGACACCTTCGAAAACGCATTGCGCGCCTTCGTCGCCGCTAAGCTCGCAGCCCTGCAGGGGCAGGCTTGGTTCAAGCAGCGGGTGCCCGGCGATACTGTCAAGCGTGCGAAGGACCGTAGGAAGGAGGCGTTACGCGCGGGAGAACCATCACTCGACCTCATCCACTATACCGATCTCGGCGATCTGATAGGCGTGATCACCCGCAATGACAACTGGACCGAGTTGTTCGAGGCAGTGTTCGACCGGGCGGAATGGCTGAAGGTCGATCTTGAGCGGCTGAACGCGTTTCGCCGCCCTACCATGCACAGCCGGCCGGTCGATCCGGTTCAACTTTGCGAAATCGTCTTTACGATCCGCCGCTTGGTTGGATGGATGGAGCGCGACAGTGAATGGGATCGAGGCTGGGACGCCGATATTTGAGCATCCGCCAAGCTTGTATCGGAGATCATCGGATCGTCGATGCGCAATTGATCTGCCCCTACGGGGTGGTCCGGTGTCAGAGTTAGTGCAGCGTTGGGCCTGGAGTTGACCCCGTTTGTGGTCCACGGCCTATGCAAGTTCTCGGGCTGTGACAGCTTGGTGGGCGAAGGCTCGGGGCGTCAAGCCACCCAGGGCCGTGTGGGGTCGATCTTCGTTGTAGTGGCACCTCCAGTCACCGAAGCGTTCGCGGGCATCGGCCAGCGACAGGAACCACGAGGCGTTCAGGCACTCCGCCCGCAGGCGCTATCGAAGGCCTCGATGTATGCGTTGTTGGTTGTCTTGCCCAGTCGTGACAAGTCGATCTCGACCCCGTTCAAATAGGCCCATTGGTCGAGCATGCGCCCGGCGAACTCCGGCCTTTTATCGACCAGCAGGCTCTTGGGTCGGCCCCGCAGGCGGACCAAGGCGTCCAGCGCCTCAGTCACTCAGGTTAGGCACGGAAGTCGGCTCTCGGTGTGAGCGGGAGCGCCTCTCGCGTGTGGCAGTCCACCATCGTCAAGATCCGGAACGGACGCCCGCCAAACAGGCGGTCGGACATGAAGTCCATGGCCCAGACCTCGTTGGGCCCACCGATCCCTGGCCGTCCCTGCCGGTAGCGCCAAGCGCGCTTACGCTTGGACAGCTTGGGCCGGATCGACAGATGCGAAGCGCCGCGTCAGCGGTACAGTCCCTCGGCCTGGAGGTGGGTGAGGAGCTGACGGGCGGCCTCTACGGCCTCGGCCTCGTGCCGGAGCTCGTCGAAACCATGCTCGAACATCGGCAGGAGCCTTCTCATAGCTTGGTCCATCGCCCAGCCCTCCCACAGCAGTAGGACTTCGCGGCCGGTAAGATCCTTCAGAAAATACCAGAGCGTCATCACGAGGCCGAGCATCGACCGTCCCCTCCAATCCGCGACCACGCTCTTCACGACCAGCTCGAGCCGGCGAAGGATCGCTTGCCGCTTCTTCGGATTCAGGTCGGCGAAAGGTTCCAAAGTGGCGGTGCGCAGGTTCGCTCGCAGTTCGGCGACATCGGCCTCCGCTCGGGTGGCCAGGGCTGGGTTGGCCGGGACGAAAGCGCCCGGCAGATCGCCGAGGGTGAACAGCAGGCAGGCCGGTAGTGCGAGTTCGATGCGCTGACGGTCGGTGAGAGCGGACATCGCAGTATTTCATGTCAGACACGGTCCAAGAGGCAAGACCGACGTCGGCGAGCGATATAGCGCGTCGGCCACGTCTCGTTCGAGGTCGCGCGCTGCGCTACGCCGAGGCGCGAGAACCATCGACGCCGGCCGGACGGAGATCATCGCCCTTCGCGAGATGGGCGCGCTGGATCGCTGCCGGGATATGGCGGGCCCAGGGAGAGGAGGGAGACCACAGCCTCCGGTCCGGCGACAATCCTCTATATCGAGCCGTGACGAAGCGACGAGGGACCTCGCCTCGGCGACTGGCCGCTACGCTATGACGGGGCACGGCTGCGGGAAGAAGACGCGTTCATCCCGTCTCCACGGCTCGCGATGTCGAGCAACTGGGAGCGGGTCATCCCGGGTCGAGAAGGTGAACACGCCGTGGGCGCCGCGAAACGGACTCATGCGCTTCGATCGATAGAGACGCCTCGACTCCGGCCGGTTCATTTGATTTATCATCCAGAATTCGAGGCGTACAGCGCTCGAACGTGCCGGCGCGGTCCATCGCGCGCAAGTCAGATGGGGGCCCAGGGATGCCTGAAGCCACGTACGACCATCCCCTTTTCGGCAAAGTGAAGTATCGGACCGACAGTCCGATATGGGTTCGGGGGGACCACATTACCTTCGTCGACGGGTTCGATGTCCGTGACATCACGAAAGTACACATCCCGCAGCTCGTCGGAGTGCCTGGCACCAAAAGCGGCAATCTTCGCTTTCACAAACGTGGACATGCACAGATCGAGCAGGCCTTCGTGGACATCGAGAAACTCGGCCTGCTGCACCACATCACTTCATGTGCAGGCGCGCTCAACATGCGCCTGCGCAAACCGACCAGCGGCGGCTTGAGCAAGCTTCCGTCGAACCATGCGTTCGGGATCGCCATCGACCTGAACTCGGACGACGATCGTCTCGGAGCGTCCGTCGCGCCAGTCGCCCCGGTCTTCGAGGCCCTGGGTTTCCACTGGGGCATTTCCTTCAACGACCCGATGCACTTCGAGGTCGAGGAGTTCATCGAAGATCCAGACTCCGTCGCCGTCCACCTGGCCGCACTTCTCAAATAGGCGGGGCACCTTCCGCAAGCTCGGAGCGTTCGATGTCGTCGCTGAAAATCCCCGCCGACGTCCTCTCGGAATTTCTCGACCAGGGGCAGTGGTCCGATGGTGGGAAGGAGGATCTCGGCCTGCGGGAGCAGCTGACGTTCGCGTTCGTGGCTGACCTGGCACGCAAGTTCCGCCAGGCCCCCCACGACGACTCGGCGTCCGCTGGCTTCGGGCTGGTCGTCCTCGCTCTCGGTGCGGCCCACTGGGGCGTGAGCGATGCCCCCCACAGCATTGCGGATCCGCAGAAAGACGAGTGGAGGGGCCCTCCGAGGGGGCGCGGGAAGCACCTCATGAGTGTCACGGCAGGCGGCGTCGGGCTGCCGCACATGGACACCGGCTACCTGGGCGAATTCATCGAGGAGGTCGTGGCGCCGACGAGCAACGCGGAGGCAAGAGACGATCTCGAGAGACTGGCAGCCGCCCTCAAGAAGCGGGCAACGTTCGCCTCCTTGAAAGTACGCGGGGGTCACGACTGGGAGGTTTTCGTCAGCAACACCGAGCGCGCCCTGGGAACGAAGGACGGGCAGCGATGGGTGCTCGAACGCTGGCTCAATCGCTATTGGCGACCTTCGTTGGACGCGACCCTGGCAGAGGACCGGGACGTGCCGGAGGCGATCGTCAACGCGCGGATCCGCAACTCGGCCGCCACTGCCGCCAACTGCGCGCACGCGAAGGCGCGCGGCGCGCCGGATCCCGTCGCGGTTCAGCTGTTGGCATATGTAAGCGGGTGCCCGAGATCGAAAAAGCGCCACCGAACCCGTTGGGGCTACATGCTGCGGCCCGTGGAAGCCTTCAGGGCCTTCTAGGTTCCTGGAGAACCGGGACTGTCAGGGTTCGCCGTCGATCACCGCGAACCCGCGCGGGATGAACAGCTCGCCGGATGACGGGAAATGGCGGCCTAGGAAGGCAGCCATGTCGTCGATGAGCGCGATGACTCGTCTTCTGCTTCCGGCATAATCGATGTTCTCGGTCTCGTCCGGAAGGTTGGTACAAGGATTGAGGCAGCCGACACTCGCCAGGAAGCCGGTGCCCGGATGCACGAGAATGCCGGTCCTCGGTCCCGGGACCGTGATTTCGAACCCGGGCTTAGGCCTGCCTGAGCTGCGTTCCGAGCGATCGTACTCGAAGGTATGATACTTGGTTTCCGGCGTGCCTTGCGTCGCGAGCGCGTACCGCCCTTCCGCAACTCGCTTCCCGTTCGCTCTCGGCCTGTTGGCGCCGGGGCCTCTCGACTCCGCCATCTGACCTTGCAAGGAGGGGTCGGCCTGACGAACACCGTCGTGATAGACTTCGTAAGTTCCCACTGTCCGGATCTTTTCCCCTCGCGGCGTCTTGCGCGCCTGCTCGAAGCGGCGCACGACCAGCAACTCCCATCCATCTCCGAGGATCACGGCCATTTCACCCTCGCGAAGTTTGCGGACCGAACTGTGACTTTCCTGCTTTACGCGCCCCATATGCGAGGCGCGATCGCGAAATCAGTGCCCGGAAAACCAGGGCTGAATCAATGCAAATCCTATGACGTGAAAGCCATGCATTGCAAGGCGACTCAGCAGGGATACGAGCGCCTCGGCATAGTTCCCAGGGGCAATTTTTTCTGATCGGCTATCGATGTCGAGTATGCAAACCACCACTCATAATGCTCGACTGCCCTGACCAAGGTGGGCCGGTCGCCATCTGTGGGGGCTCTAGATCCTGCGCAGAAGATAGGCTCCAGCAATGCGAGTCTTCATCTGACGTGAACGAGGCTGAGATGCGAATGCCCATGAAATCGGCCGAGACGAGGGAAGCCGATACAGGCTCTTCGGAGTGTCCGGGTGCCGCTCGCATCTCGCTCCTGCCCTATGCCTACGAGGCGACCGTATGCGGACGCCGGTGCCGTATCGGTCGAACGGTGACGTTGAGGGACTTCGTGCCGGTTCGCATCCGGCACGCCGAAGCCGCCAACGCTCCCGCCTCCATCCGCCTTCGGCGAAGGGCCGGCGTCGAGACCGGCTCCGGCAACATCTTCCCAGCCACCGTCACTTGGCGACGCTTCGCCGGCCGCCTCTATCGTCCGCTCGGAAACGTGGAGGGCATTACGACCGAGAGTCTGGAAACTGATCTCGGAAAAGCCGGCACTGCCTGGCGAGACGGCCCATCTGCATCATTGCGATGGAACACTTCGGATTACCCGATCCGGTCACTTTCCACCGATTCGAGCCCGGACCGACCTGCACCGCTCCTACCCACTCTCGAAACGCTATCGCTTCCGCCGCTGCGCCAGCCGTTTCGGGAGCAAGCCAGCGACCGGTGCGTCAGGCAGGAGCAGGCTGCGGCCCACCTCGCGGAAGCCCTGTTGATCGTGGACGGAGAAATCTGGGTCTCACCGAGTTGGGACTGCGAGCCCTACTGGATGATCTTCGCCGACCGGTTCGATGCACGCGTGCGCATCGAGCTCCGCTCCCGAGCCCACGCGATAGGGGAGGGCAGCCACAGGTTCTCCGTCGAGAGGCTGGCGGTCGCCTCGGCGCACGCCGCGGCGCTTTCGAAGGCATGGGGCCTTCCAGATTGGCCGGTGACCTGTGACTTCGACGTCGTCCAAGTCGATCCCGACATCGTGGTCGACGACGTCCGGGCCTGCGCCCTCGACGCCCTTGCCGCCGTGGACGCGGCGGCACAGGCGGACGCCGAAGGGAGGTGGGGCAGCGATGCCATCGAGGCATTCGCCCGCCTCGTCGTCTTGCAAAGGGCCCTGCCTGATCCGTCGCCGACCGATGTCGTCCGCATCCTGCAGGCGTTCTCGACGGTTGCCGAGGGTTCGAAACGCCGGATGGCCGTCGGCTCCGCGGCGTCCCGCATGGCTTCGCTGGCCCATGACGTCGCATGGCGGTGGACCCTCACGGAGTGCTCGGAGCGGCCCGACCTCGCGGCGCTCTGGCCTGTCGTGGCTCGGGAGGAGGCCGCAACCGTCGCGGCGGACGCCGCCGCGCTGGCGACTCTCGCTCCCTGAGCCGTCGACACCCGCGAAAAGAGCCCCGGCACGATGCCGGGGCCCGATGTCGGGGCATCTCCTGGGCTCAGTGGAAGGTCGGATCGTCGCCCTCGGCCCGGATCATCGCCGCCCGCAGGTCGTCCTGCAGGAAATGGGCGTATCGCATCGTCGTCTGGATCGACCGGTGTCCGAGCAAGGCCTGCACCGCCTTCAGGTTGCCAGTGCGGCGCAGCAGCCGCGTCGCCGCGGTGTGCCGGAAGTCGTGGACCCGGAAATCCACGATGCCCGCCTTCTTGACCGTGCGCTTGACGCTCGACTGCATCGAACCCACGGCGATCGGGTACCGCTCGCCCGCGAGCGTCCTCTTGTCGATGTTCGGCACCTTCCCGGTCTTCTTGGCCAGGTAGGTGAACACGAATACCGGGTGGTGGCCGCGCAATGGTTCCAGGATCGACCGGATGCGCGGGGTGATGGGGATGCGATGTACGCGGTTTCCCTTTTGAGTGACCGTCAGCACACCGCTGTCCAGGTCGACCTGTTCCCACCGCAGTTTGCATGCGTTCGTGACGCGCAACCCGGTCACCTGCATGAGCAGCCGCGGAGGACGGTAGTCGTCGGCCTCATGCCGCGCGTACCGCAGCTCCTCCTCGGCCGTCAGCTCGCGGATCCTCTCGTTCTCGGGCAGGACGTGCCGGCGGAAGGTAGGCACGTTCGGCAAGTGGACCCCCCAAAGGTCTTGCGCCCGATTGAGGATCGCCATGAGAGGATCGAGGAGCGTGTTGTTCACCGTCGAGGGCTTGATGCGGCCGAGCTCCGGCCGCCCCTTGCGGTCATCCAACCTGCGGCGGGCGACGAGGCGGGCGACCATCTCGTCGTTAATTGAGGCCAGCGGGGTGTGGGCACCGACCCACTGGACGAGGCGGGCGATATCCTTCTCCACCCGGTTGGGGTCGGCGCGAAACTGTCCGACCTCCTTCCACCAGCGTCCCGCAGCGGCATCGAACACCATCCGTTCCGGGCTATGGCCGAGTTCGGCGGCTGCCTTGACCTCGGCGCGCTTCGCCTTCTCGAAAGCACGGGCCGCGGCCAGGGTACTCCGGCCGGTCGACCCGTAATGACGAGTCTTTCTGTACTCGAAGTCGTAGTGATAGTACGGCGAATCACCTCTCAAGTATACACTCACAGGTTTACTCCGATACAGACTGATGCTGGCTGCCGCGTCCTTCGATGCATGGACGCGGCGAGGGAGGCACTCGGTTCAGTGCCGGCGGGAGAGCCGGGAGTTCCGGTCGCCGCCCGGCCGCCTCAGCGTGAGCGCGATCTTCCACGACCGGAGCCTCTCCGGCCTGCGGCGTGACGCTGCGTGAACGTGCTGACGATGCAGGCGTCCCCGACGCGTGCGGTTCGGTGAGTACCTTCCGTCGGGCATTCGGTCCTCCTGAGCCTGGCCATGAATGCGATGAGATCGTCGGGCAGGAAGCCGCGCCGCGGACGTCGCTCGCCCAACCCGAGCCGCACGCATGCGATGTTCCCGGCCCGAACATGTGCGCGCAGGGTCCGTGGACTCATCCCGAGCAGCGCCGCCGCCCGCGCCGGGTTCAGGACCCCTGTCCCGACGGCGGCCTCTTCCACTCGCGCGGCGAAGCGGTCTCCGTTTCGAGCGTTATGATCTGTATGTGCGTACAGGTCAATATGGTCTTCGTTTATATCGGCCATGAAGCTCGCTCCCGCTTTCGATCAGTCGCGTTTTCGGTGCAGGCCGCCCCTTGCCGCCCGCGGATGCATGAAGGGGGCACCCCGGAATCGCGGTTCCGGGGTGCCCGTCGGGCGGCTCGTCCCGAGAACGGGCCGCCCTCCTTGCCTAGCCAAGCCTGGCCTCGCCTAGCCGTGCCATGGCTCGACAACCCCGGCTTTCAGGCCGGGATCTCGACGCGATACCGGCCGAAGCGCGGCCGCCAATCGCCCAGTCCCACGGTGTCGCCGGCGAACTTGAGGTGCTCGATGATCTCGATGGGATCCAACAGGCCAGGGAGGTAGTGGATCTCGACATCGAGCGACCAGGTGTCGAATTTCGGCCTCGTCCGCATGAGGCGCTTGCCGTTCACCTGGACCGGCACGCGGAGCGTGAACCGCCCATCGGCCTGCAGCGCTTCGAGCGTTTCCGGCCCTTCGTGCCGGATGATCGGCGCCGCGGGAACCATCAGCCCTGCCTTGACCCGCTTCCCGGCGCGGCGCGCGCGCGCGGCCTCCGACAGGCAGGCCTCGACGGCCTCCGCCGGGACGCACGGCCTCCCCTCCGCCAGCCAAAGGCCGCCATACCACTCCAGCCGGGCGAGCTCCTCGTGGTCGGCATCCGTCTTGGAGCGCCGGCGGGCGAGCCGGTCGATCCGCCGCTTGGTGGGATCGAGTGGATCGACCAGGCGCGAGGAATGCATGAGCAGGGGGGCCACGCCGACGAGGCCGACACTGAGGACACGATGTGCCATCACCACTCCTCCCGCCAGCTTTCCCGCAGGCTCCGCCCGAGGAGTGGCGAGCGGATGTCGGCGGCGGATTCGGCGCCGACCGGCCGGCTTCGGTAGCGACGCCGCCGCAGTTCGTCCGTCACCAGGTGATGGCAGTCGCGGCAAAGCGTGCAGAGATCGGCGATCTCCTCCCGACCCATCCGGGCGTAAGTCCTGTGATGGACCTCGATGGTGGTGGTCGGCGGCCCGTTCTCGCAAATCCGGCACTTGAACCGGGCCGCCCTGAGCTCGGCGAGGCGGGCCGGATTGGTGCGCCACGCGTTACTGGAGATGTAGTCGTGGTAGTCGCTGCCCATGGATCCTCCGGCGGAAGCGGGTGAGCGGTTCAGGCGATCCCCACGTCGCCCAGGGCAGACCGGGCGAGGGCACGGAGATCTCCGTCGTCCAGGAAGCCGCGGTCGGCGAGCGCCAATCCGATCCGGCTGACCGTCGCCTCCTCACGGCGGATCAATTCGAGTGCGGCCTCGTAGGCGCTCGACAGCCGCGCGTGCACGGGCTCGATCAGCCAAGGCGTCCGCGCGAGGTCGAGGTCCTCGCCCTCGCCCAGGACGGCGAGGGGGTGCCGCCTCGAGAAGCCCAGCCGTGTCTCCATCAGGGTGGCGAGGCGGGTGGCGCGGTGCAGATCGCCTTCCGCTCCGGCGGACACGCTGCCGAGAAGGACCTGCTCGGCGGCGCGCCCGGCCAGGAGGATGAGGAGGTCCGAGTCGAGCTCGTCCTCCGTCAGCGACACGCCCTCGGGGCCGCCGATCCGCGCGGTGCCTCCAGACGGGCGCATTGAGAGCTCGATGGGGCCGGACCGCCCCTGCCGGATCGCGGCGACGCCGTGCCCGGCCTCGTGAAGCGCGACGCGCATCCGAAATTCGGGGGCCAGGACCGGACCCGCCCCGGCCAAGGCGGAGGCGAGATCGTCCGGGCCGACTTCCCGCCCAGCGGCCCGAGCTACGCTGCGAGCCGTGCGGGCCGCAGCTTCGATGTCCGCGCCACTCCGGCCGCGGGCCAACCCGACGAGCGCCGGCAGCGCGGCGTCGTCGATCGCCTGCGGCGCCGCGTACTGCCGGATGATGCCGCGCAGGTCGTCCGGACCCGGCAGCGCCAACGCGATGTGCCGCCCGATGCGCCCCGACCTCAGGATCGCGGGATCGATGTGCAGCGGGTTGTTGGTTGTCGCGATGAGCACGACTTCCCGCTCCGAGCATGTATTGGACAAGCATTCGAGCAGCGCGTTCACGACCTGGGTGGAATAATCTCGGTGGCTTGAGGAAAAGCTGGATCGGTCGCCGACGCTGTCGATCTCGTCGATCAGGGCCACGCAGGGCTCACGGCCGAGCCGGTCGAAGAAGTCCCGCATGGCGCCCAGGGTATGTCCCAGGTGCCCGTCGCGCGCTGCCTGCCACTGGGCGAGGGACCCGACATGGAGCGGCAAGTCCGTCGTCGTGGCGACGGCCGCGGCGAACTGCGACTTGCCGGTGCCCGGCGGACCCGACAAGAGCAGCGCGGCCTCGATTTCGCGGAAGGGCAGGGTGCCTTGCCTCCAGGCACGGAGCTCGGCAGCGAGCCTGAGGCCCCAAGCCTTCGCCTCGCCGTAACCGAACATCTGCTCCAAGCCGCGACCGCCTCGCGCGGCCGTGCCGCGCCGCGCCCGGATCAGGGTGGCGAGACCTTCCACGGCGGCGTCGGGATTTCGCCCGGGACGCAGCGCCAACATCAGGTCCGAAGGCTCGCACAGCCGTGCAAGGTCGCTCGCGAGGAGGCTGGTCGGGACAGTGCCGCTCGCGAACGAGACGACCCGGTCGATCTCCGCGGGACCGAGCGGGCCGACGTCGAGCCGGACGTCCGCGGCCCTCGTCAGGTCTGCCGGCAGCAACCGGGCCGGATCGTGCGAGATCCCGACCACGGGGCAGCCGGCCTGCACCGCCGCCGCGATCGCCCTGTTACCCCTGTCGGGTCGTTGCGACCGATCCGTCCCGTCACGTGCGAAGAGGAGGCAGGATCCGCCATCGGTCCCGTGGAAGGAGGCGGCATCCGCGAAGTTGCCGTCCTGGACGGACAAACCCGGCATCACGCAGGCCGACAGGGCCGACCGAACCGGCTCGACCCACCCGGCGCTCGGCACGCGCAGCACGGCGATGGCGCCGGCCGACCGCACCGCGTCGAGCAGCCCAGGCTCGGCTTCCAGCGCTTGCCCCAGCGCCACCGTGGCGGCGAGGACGGATGGCGGCACGCCGTCCCGGCGATCCGGCCTGCCCGGACCGCCGTCCGACGAATCCCCGTCCACGTCGGGCGAACGTCCAGCCAGCCGGCCGAGGCGTCGAACGCCCCCGAGCGAGAAGCTCTCGAGGAAGCGATCCGCCAGGTCGCTCCTCGCCGAGCGGGAACCGCCGCGGCGCTTGCCCGCTGCCTGTGTCATCACGTGTCCTCCCTCGTCCCCATGCGTCAGGCGAGCGTTGCCTGCCGGTGCTGGATCCATGTCCGGCGCCAGCCCGCCCCGAGTTCCCGAATGGCTCACGGCCGACCTCCCACGCTCCGGCCCGGACCGTGGAGGCGGTGTGCCCAGGCATCGGAGAGGGCCATCAGGCGGCCTGCCTCCGGATGGCCGTGGGCCAGGGCCGCGAGGCCATGGGCGAGGACCACCGGGGCAGTGGCGTCGCCCATCAGCGCGTGGAGCAGGAGAACGGACATCGCGACGTCACCGTGCACGCTGTCGATCGCCCGATCGTGGAAGACCTCCATCGCGAAGCCGACCGCGGCGGCCGGCAGCGTGAGGACGTCGTTCCACTCGTCGCCATCCCCGGTGCCCCGCAGGGCGCGCAGCACTGCGAGGGCGACCTCCTCCGAAGGCCCCTGAGCCGCGTGGACCCGCCAGAGCCTCAGCACCAAGGCCGACCCGATGTCGTCGTCCGACGGCGAGCCCGGCCTGGCGAACGGAAGGCCGCGGAACCTCGCGCCGGAGGAGGCCCGCACGCCCGCGGCCCGGAAGCCGACGGGCAGGGGTTCAGGTACGTCGTTCATCATCGGTCTCCTTGAGGATGGCGGTCGCACGGAAGCGTCACTCCGGTCTGCTCAGTGCGTGACGACATCCCCCTCTGGCCGGCGCAGCCGGTACACCCTCGACAGCGTGCGCGCCCACGTCCGGCCATCCGTCGCGAAGACCTGGGAGGTCGTCACGACCCGGGGGGCCGGCCAGTTCGGATGACCCTGGACGACTCCCCGCATGATCCGCGCGCGCGGGTCGGGGACGAACGCGAAGTCGTCGAGGACCGGCGCCTCGGCCAGGTCTTCCGGCGCCGGCACGCCGCCGCTCCCCTCCAGCCCCGCCAGGGCGTCGGCGAGATCGTGCAGGCGCTCCTGCAGCGACCGGTCGTCGGCGGTGCCCGGTCCCGGATGGTCGGTGGCGACCCGCACGAAGGCGGTGCGGTCGATGGCAGGCACGAACGGGTCCGCCGCGGCCACCTCCAAGGCCGCCAGGTTGAGAATCGCCCGTCGCAGCAGGGAGGCGCCCGGCGTTCCGCGTGCCAGCGCATCCGCCTCCGACCTACCGATGCCCGGCAGCGTCAGCGGCAGGGCTCGAACCGGCTGGGACGCACCCTCCGCGTCACATGCCTGGCGCATGGCTGCCTCGAACGTCGCCGCAGCATCTGTTCCGGAACGGCCGCATCCCAGCAGCCACAGCGGCGCGACACGGCAGTCGGGAGACGACGTGCGGGACACGAGAGCCTCCACGTCCCGCAGGACCTGAGCGGCCAAGCTTTCGTCGAGCGCGGTCGGTCCGACGAGCAGGACGGGGAGGGTGATCCGCTCCCGCAAGCCCGGATCCGACAGCGCTGCCTGGGGCATGTCCAATACGACCCGCTGCCCGGCCCGTAGCGCGGCCGTGAGGTGCGCGTCGATCCCGATCCCGGCGAGGTCCGGCGCGTCCGTGCGGTACTCCACGATCTCCAGGGCACGCGGCAGCCCGGTCCGGAAGCGGGCCATCCCGTCGAACTCGCCGACCACCCGGATCAGCGTCGTGGGCCGACCTGTCAGTGCGAGCCCGTAGGCGAGAAGGAGGGATGCGTGCGCGGTGGCGGCTCGGCCGTCCGCCCCGAAGAAGGCCGTAACGATACTCATTAGCGACTCCCCTGATCCACTGGCGCCGCGGCAATGCTCACGGTCCATGAATCAATATGTCACTGACTCAATGATAGTCGAGACTGTTTTCTCAAAATGGGTCGATTACCGCCCGCCATGGTTAACGCTCGGGACTTTGCGGCCCCGCAGCTCTCAGCCGATGCGGTGCCGCGATCGGACGGGCCCGGAATCCTTCCGAGCTCCCTTGACGACGGCGCAATGTCCTTGGCCGTACGGAGCTTCGAGTCGGGCCCGATCCTTCGCTCGTTGCGTGCGGCGGCACGTGCTAGAAGCGGCACCTCGGTCGAGCATCCTTTCGCTCTTCGTCAATTATGGTCCCATAGGTTCCTGGGACGAGGCGGACGCAACGATCGAACGGGCTCCGTCGAGGGAGGAGGGGTAAACGATATGGCCGAGGCCAAGCGGAACATGCTGACGACCGCGTTCGTGCTGCCGGCCGAGTTGCGGGACCTACTGCGTAGCGCCGCCGCCGCTCGCTCCCTGGCGAATCCTTCGCGGCGCATATCGATGTCGGACGTGGCACGGGAGATCCTGGAGAGCCGGCGAGGAGATCTGGAGGACGAGGTCCGTCGTATCCTAGGCCCTGGAGCCCTGCCGCCCCCCCCCGTGGATACGACGGCCAAAAAGCCCGCCCGCCGCAGGGTTGCGCCGTGAGATCCTGGAAGGACCCAGTGTCAGTCAGCGTCGACGGAAAGCCTGGCAGCTTGAGCAATCGGAGTTTGTACTCTGCGAGCACGAGGGATCGAGTCCGCGAGATTGGAGGCCTGCGCAGAGCATGAAGCGAGGCTAGTCGTTCAGGGCATCTACTTCAGGAGGCCCGCACGGCGCCGAACAGCGCTGACAGAGTTCGGCGAGACGCTGTTGCAGAGGCTCGACGGTCATTGCCAGAACCCTCGTGTGGGCTTCCACCGCGAGTCGCCACGCTGGCTTCGAGTAGCAACTCGGCTTGCCGCCGCATCCGACAACAGCCCCCGACAATTCCGGCAAGTTGATCGCGACCTGATAAAATTTGGATCGCGCGGTCTACCCTCCTAACCGAGGTCGCGCTCGATCGGCATCGCGCCAATCTCCTCCAGCCGCCGGGCTGCGGTCGTCGGGGGGCGGATGAGACAAGGCCAGCCGTTCCGCCGTCCGCCGGTAGTGCAGCTCCACGGCGACCGCCACGAACTGGCGCAACAATCGAAGGTCGATGAGGGACGGGTTGGAGTGGTTCGCCATGTCCCTGCCCTCGGGCGCTCCCCCTGATCGCAACGTCGATCCGACGAGCAGCTATGAGCGTCCGGCCTGCGGCCGCCGGCGATCAGGCCCGTACGGAGCAGAAGGGCTTTATGGCTTGAGGTGTCGCGCTTCACACAGCGACAGGCGACATGTGGTGAGCCATCTCGATCGGATCGCGAACTGGCCACCGCTGGGGCGCCGCACGCGTTCCCCCGCGCCGAGCTCGACGTTTTGTCTCGCTGGACGGGGCGGACTCACTACGACCCTTTCAATTCTGGGCCGTCCGGGGGCGACCGCGAGATAGGAATGTGCCTGCCAGTCCGGACGATCGATGCCGGTCCTTCGTCAAACCGCCGAGCCACGATGGATCCCCCCGCTCGGATGGTCAGCGCCGTGCACGATGCTGGGGTAGTCCAGGTGCCAAGGGGCCTCGCGGCAGGAGCCGACGGGTAGCGCCAGAGGTGAGGTTCGGCTGGCGGTCCCGGTTAGAAGCGATTCATTTCGCCGAGGGCGCCAGAATAAGAGCGATTCCTCATCCCGGATAACAGCGATTCCGATCGGACGCTTCCAGGATCACAAGGTGGTCGCAGCGCAAGGTCTGGCAGCGGCTGTTTGCCAAGATCGCAGCCGCAGGCCCCGTTCCAGACGAGTTGATGCTCGACGCGTCCCACGTGAAGACCCACCGCTCGGCCGCTGGCGGAAAAGGGGAGCCGGCAGCCAGGCGATCGGCCGCTCGCGCGGCGGGTTCACGAGCAAAATCCATTGCTTGGCCGATGGTCGTGGCCGACCGGTTGCGTTCGCCCTGACGCCCGGCAACGTCGCCGACATCACCATGGCGCTGCCGCTGTTGCGCGCCGTGGTGCCGCCCAAGCGTCTGATTGCCGACAAGGCCTACGACGCGCAGAGCCTGAGGGATTGGCTCAACAGCCACCGGGTGATCGCCACCATCCCGTCCACGGCCCCCCGGACAGTGCCCTACAAGCACAGCCGGATCTCTTACCGGCGGCGCAATCGGATCGAGCGGCTGTTTGGCCACCTCAAGAACTGGCGGCGGGTTGCGGCCCGCTACGATCGCCTGGCCTGCAACTATCTGGCCGCCGTCGCACTCGTTTCCTGTGTCATCGCATGGACCTGAATGAGTCCCCTACCTAGGCAGGGGGGCAGGGGGGCAGGCGGCTCGGATCGCCTGATCGATGACGCTACCCGTCATCCAGCCGGCGTCCGCTTTCGAGAGCGAGAAGCATCGAACGAAGCGACCGAGTCGGACCCCGGGCGGAGCGCCCGCTTTGGGGCCGAAGGCCAGGGCCCGCTTCCCACGCTGCGGTCCTTCATACGGTCAAGCCGATTCGGCTTGTCCCGATCGCTTCCACTCGGCTCCGGCCACGTATCCCAGCGGATGATACGAGCGGGCTCGGATCCAGATGCCGTGAGGCGTCAGGTTGATGAAGGTCCGGGCCTTGTCCTTGCTGACGATGGTCAGGAGGTTCTCGAATGGGTTCCTACCCGGCATGCCCAGGCTTCGCTCGGCAAGCAGGAGACGTGCGACATGGTCAAGAAGGTGGCGGCGCTGGAGCGGTTTGCCGGCTTCGTCCAGAATCGTCCCGAGGGCCTGCAGAACGTCGGCGGGCGTCGCGGTTCCCCAGGGGATACTCGCTCCGGTGCCCCGCTCCTCTTGGTCGGGAGTTCGATGCAGGGGAGGGGGATCGGTCACGTCGGCATCGGGCAGCAGGTGGGGCATCACTTCGGTCGGACCTGGGGTGCGTCCGCGTGCGCGTGACGGCCTGCTCACCTTTTGCCGGGTTGCCCCGAGTGAGATATCGGCACGCTCCGCAACGCCCACGGCGTCCCGCAGGACCGACAGGACCTCGGGAAGCGCGTTATGCTTCAACCACTGCACCCCATACGCCTTGGCCATGATCAATGCGCCATGCCAAACCATCAGGAACCGGGTGGCGGCCGAGGCCGCGTCTCGAGCGTCGAGCCCCTCGGCGAGGAGACAGCGACGAACGCCTTCTTCGATTGCCACAAGAATTTGCAGGCAGGCTGTCTTGGCCTCTGTCGCGTCTTCTCCCTCGGCGGCGAGGTCCATCGACAAGCGTGCGATCCCGAAACCGTGTTCGGCCATCCTCGCCTCGTCCGACGACAGGAGGTCGACGAGGCGATCCAACGGGCGTCGGGCTCCGTCGTCACGAGTCAGGTTGCCGTCGAGCGCATCTTGGATCCTCTCACCATGTCGTTGCGCCACGGCCAATGCGAGAGCGGCCTTTTTCGGATAGTGATAGAAGACGGCTCCCGCGGGAACATCCGCCGCTGCAGCCACGTCCCTGATGGCGACGGCCGCGTAGCCACGCTCCGCGAAGAGCCGCTCGCCAGCTTCGGCCAATCGCTTGGATCGATCTGTCGTCCTGACCACGTCGTGCGTGCCTGTCATCGAAGCTACGGGAGACTTGCCATCGCTATCGATTAAGTCAACTGACTTAAGGGCGTTCCGTGCGTTGATTTCACGGATGATGACACGTGAAACGCGGCTGAGGAGTGTGGTACCGAGCCTCTCGCTTGCCAACGTGCATCACCTCGGGCTCGTGCTCGGCGGGAACCCCGTGGACGGCATCGCCCGCCGGTTCATGGTGCCGAAGAGCTAAGACACTTTGCTGCGGACCGGGCGCCGCCGCGCGCATAGGCAGGCGAAGCCCCTCAAGGTGATCGGCAGCGACGATTGGGTTTTCCGGCACGGACAGCGCTACGCCTCGTTGGCCCGTAACCTGGAGCGAGGGCGCGTCGTCGCCCTCTTGCCAAGTCTTGAGGGCGACACGGTTGAGGCGTGGCTGTCCGCCCATCGCAAATACGCTGTCGTTGACCGTCACGAGAACCTCCCGACACGTCTACCGGTTGTCCTGGCGCATCGCCGGTAGAGGCGGTCACGATCATCCGCAGTGTTGGTGAGTTGGATCTCGGCCGGATCTGCCACGCCACCGACGTCGCGGCCCGGGTCACTGACCTGACCGGTATTTTGGACCGGGCCAGTTGCGAGACTACTGCATGGTAGTGGCCATGGGTAGCCGGAAGGCCAGATCCGGGAAGGTGACGGGCGCCGGCGGCCGGTAGCCGAGCGACGAATGCGGCCGGACACGGTTGTAAGTGTTCTGCCATAGGCCAATCACGACCTGTGCTTCTCTCAGCGAGTAGAAGATCTCCTGGCGTAGGCACTCGTCACGTAGCTTTGCTCGGAGACATCCGCCTCCTTGCACGCGACGGCGATGCTCTTGCCTTGCGCCGTCTGTACCTCATCTGGCGCAGCATCAGCACAACCTGCTCCGCGCTCGGCTTCCGTCCTCGCTTCATTCCCAACTCCTCTGATCCAGGCTGATCCTCTCAATCAGCCCGGTCCAAAGCCAGCCGGTCAGGTCATCACGAAGGTGTGCCGTCGTTTGCGCGAACATCACTGTCCCTCGTAGGACGACGAAAATGCTCCGCCGGCGCAGCGGCAGGCATTTCAAGCGGAATCGTAACAGCTCTCCGACCCCCTCGACCGAGTGTGCATGATCACTCGGTCCTATCCGGTCTGAGAGCCGGGCGCGGCTCGTAGGCCGACTTCGCTCCGGCCTGCGATCCGCACCTGGTTTCGTCCGCCTGCCTTGGCCTCGTAGAGCGCTCGATCCGCACACGCGATCAGGGCCACCGGATCTACAGCGCGCATCTGCGGGATCTGCGCCAAGCCCGCGCTGATGGTCAGCACACCATGTGGGCTTTCCGCGTGTGGCTCCTTCCAGCCTGAAACGGCCTCGCGGATGCGCTCCGCCACGATCTTCGCGCCCACCGTATACGTGTCCGGCAGGATGACAGCGAACTCTTCGCCGCCGATCCGGCAGGCAATGTCGTGGATTGGGGCGGTCGCGGACTCGATGGAGCGGGCGATCAGCTTCAGCGCCTCGTCACCTTTCTGGTGGCCATAGCGGTCGTTGAAGCCTTTGAAGTAATCGGCATCTAGCAGGATCAGGGAGAGTGGCTGCTGGGTTCGCGCAGAGCGCCGCCACTCGCGGGCGAGCACCTCGTCGAAGCGCCGTCGATTGGCGAGCCCGGTCAGGGCATCCGTGGTTGCCATCCGCTCCAGCTCGATGTTCAGCGCGGCCGTGACCTGTTCCGACCGTCTCCGATGGCTCAGCTCCCGACCGAACAGCCACGTTAGAACCACGGTCGTGCCACAGAGGCCGAGCACTACGATCCCAAGCCCGACTGCCTTGTTCTGCCAATCGGCATAGACCTGCGCTGGAGCAACGGACGTGCTCAGCTGCAGTGGGTAGTCGCCGACCTGCGCGAAGACGAAGTGGCGCTCACCTTCGCCCAACATGGCTGGACCGATGAAGCTGCCGCTCTTGGCTGACATGACCCTCCGGTAGCTCGACGTATGCTCCATGCTGGTGCCGAGCTGGTGTGCCTCGAAGGGCTGGCGCATCACGATCGTGCCGCCCGGGCCGTACAACGTGACGGTTTCAGCACGGTCCGCCCCGGCCATTTTGAAGAGGTTGTGAAAATAGTCGAGCCGAATGCCACCGGTCACGACGCCGGCGAATGAACCGTCCGGTTTCGACAGGCGGCGGCTGAGTGCCAGATTCGATTGACCGCTGACGCGTGATACGACGGGTGCGCTGATGTGCAGACCATCATCCACTCCAGCAGCGAAGTGGCGGAAGTACTCTCGATCCCCGACGTTGAGGGACATGGATCCGAGCGTCTGCGAGTTGGCGACGACGTTGCCGTCTCGATCCACGACCAAGACGTAGGCGAAGCCAGTCGCCGACGTCGCTCTGTCGAACAGGATCAGGTGACGGAGCTCAGGGGTCGCCTGCATCACATCTGGCCGCTTCATACCATCGACGACAGCTCGCAGAGAGAGATCGTACAGCTCGATGTTGCGGGCGATGTCGCGCCCGAGCACGTGCACGAGGCTGCGTGAGGTGATCTCGCTGCGTCGCGCAGCATCGAGTCGCATCTGCCAGAGCATGAAAGCCGACACTGCGCAGAAGCCGATGACCACAAGCAGGTTCAAGGCACCCAGCCACAGTGCCGAGCGCGTCCAGCGGAAGGGCTGCCGAGCAGCAAACGGCACAGACATCGTGAAGGCTCTCTGATCTGTGCTGGGGATAAACATCAATCCATCTTGTCAAAGCCCTTACATGCCCGGTCATCCCGTAGGGCGATTGTCTAAAATTTAACCATACACTTCGGTTTGAGTGCACGCTATTTTACTTCTCATGGCGCTATCGGATCCAATCCAAAATCTTTGATATCATTGACCCTATCGAAACTTTTGCGGCGCAGCTTGCTCGTCGAGGGAGCTGCGGCCTGCTCCAGCCATAGCTTGCAAACGTGATTGAACCCTCGTCGTCAGCGAGGAGCTCATGTCTTCGCCTGGGACCATTCTGGTGGTGACCGACCGTCCGGATCACGGCCACTCTCTCAAGGGGGCGGTCGAACGCATTGCCGATTGTCGGATCGTCGTCACGACGCAGCCATGGTGGCTGACCGGCCCCGTCCTCGGCGTCATCGTCAATGTCAAACTGAGCCGACCTCAATCGCACGCCTGCCTGACATGGCTGAAACAGCAACTCGGCCCACAGCCGCCACCGGCCCTGTTTCTGACCGAGGACACGACGAGTGCGGCGTTGCGTGAGGCTAGAGCCT
Source organism: Methylobacterium sp. R2-1 (assembly GCF_014191355.1). Classification (GTDB taxonomy): domain Bacteria; phylum Pseudomonadota; class Alphaproteobacteria; order Rhizobiales; family Beijerinckiaceae; genus Methylobacterium. Next base: position 251,142 of record NZ_JACHWM010000006.1, on the reverse strand, counting down.
TTGGTGCGGCTGCTTGTCTCCCTGTCTACACCGAACCGCGTGTCGCCGTCGCTGCCCTCGCCCGTCTGGTCTATCCTCACGACACAGTCACGGATCTCATTGTGGGACGCGGCGTGGCGCGCGCCGGCAGGCTGCTGGAAGACATGTTCCACACCGCCGAAGCCGGTGCTGTGAATATAGCTGCGGTCGAGGACGCCCTCGAACCGGTGTTGAACGCAATACAGGAAGGTGGGCTGACGCGCTGGCTCGATGTCGTGTGGGAGCACGACGATACCACCTTCCAGCATTGTCTGCTCGTTGCGGGGCTGACCACGGCCTTCTCACAAAGCCTCGGACTGTCGAGAACGGATCAGCACCAGATGGCCCGCGGAGCGCTGGTCCACGACGTCGGCAAGGCGCAGATCCCACTCGCGATCCTGAACAAACCGGGCAAGCTCGAGGCCGACGAGATGGCTGTGATGCGCACTCACGCAGCACTTGGCTACGGCATCCTCAAGTCCTCAGGGAACTGCGATCCCGTCGCCTTGGCCGTGACACGTCACCATCACGAGATGCTCGACGGTTCCGGCTATCCAGACCGCTTGAGCAGCGACGCGATCGCAGATCCGATCCGGCTGCTGACCATCTGCGACATCTATGCGGCCCTGATCGAGCGCCGCCCCTATAAAGCGCCTTACTCGTCCGCGGATGCAATGCGCGTTCTGGAGGGCATGGGCGGCAAGCTGGAGGGCGCTCTGGTGCAAGCTTTCGGCAAAGCCGTGGCCTCGCCGAGTGGCAGCCCGAGCAGGGCCGTTGCCTAATCCACGGTCCGTTCAGGTGTCTCGCCGATCCTCAGACGCCAGCAGAGCTCACCATCGTCTGCCGTGGCTTCGACATACCAGCCAGGGACGAACTCCGCGCCGAAGCGAGCGTAGCCTTCGTGGTGCCCTCAGGCATGTGAGCGTCACGCCTGTGGCAGCAAATCACCCCGCGATCAAACAGGCCCTTGAGATCCTCGAAGCAACCAGCCGGATAGGGGTGCCGGCGTCGAAGAGGCCCCTCCCTGAAATCGTCATGATCCCGGAGGTGCAACCTACCTCGCTCGCGATGGCAGGATCCTCCGAACGCGTTGGCAAGGGCCTCGAGGAAGCGAAACGCCAACCCGCTCGGACCTGGGGCTTTCCGTTGGACTACCTGACGAGCACACTCAAGGCAGACGCCCACGACTTGGTCGTCGTTGATTCCGACCCATCGTCGAGCTCGGGCACTCCAAGCGAGAGATATGTGGTGAACACGGCGGCCTCCTCACTCAGCGAGGCAGGGACGTTCGTCCTGAGATCGCCGTCCGGCAGCCTCTTCGTCAGACAGTTGGAGGCCAGGAATCGTTCGCCCGGCGAAACCCTGATTGCGGAAGACCGGGAAGAGGCCGGCACGCTGATGGGCCGACTGATCATGAGGATGTCTCTGGCCGAGTGAGGTGCCGCGATCATGACGGCTTCCAAACGGGCAGGTCGACGGTCGCTCGATAGGCCCTCGCATTGATGCTCGACCGAACGCCGTCGGCGCCGCTGTCAAATGCCGTTCTCTCCCTGCATGCAGCACAACACCCTGGTCTTGCCCGATTTCATCAGCATGGGCTCCATCGGCAATCGGCCCTAGCCAGGGGCCTGGGCCCTGGGCCACGAGCGAGGTACCGATAGTATGGCACTCAAGATGCCGAAAGCCCGCTAAGTGCAGAGATCAGGAACCGTAACGGAGGTCGATGCCGACAAGTGATCTGCCCCCACCGGGTGGTCCAGGCATAGAGTTAGTGCATGGTTGGCCTTTGCTCCACGGGTCGCTTGGCCGGCGGAGCCGGTGGGGTGAGCGCAGCCGGCCAAGCGGTGAAGGCGGGTAGGAAGACCTCTGGCGCCGGCGGTCGACAGCCGAGTGTGCCGTGCGGGCGGACGGTGTTGTAGTGCCGCCGCCAGCTCTCGATCAGGATCTGCGCCTCCCGCAAGCTGCAGAAGATCTCTCCGTCCAGCAGCTCGTCGCGTAGGTAACTTCGCTCACGCCGATCGCCCGGATTGCCTCCGCCACGCTCGTACCTTGGCCGATCAGCACGTCGGCTTGGCGCAGCTCCGCGACAATCTCCTTGGGCTTGGGTCGCTTCCTCGACATCGATCCGTCCTCCTGGCTCGAAAGCCATACTGAAGGGCGGACCACTCCGCTGGGGGCGGATCAGCCCAGAGACTCAATAACCTCCGGGCGATATTGACATTCCCATTTCTGCCCGGGTAAATAACGTGGAGTGGAGGGTTCCATGTCCGATTACCTGTCCAAGCCGTGCACCGCTTTCTCTGGCACGAAGCAATTTGCAGCTGGGTCGCTGGTCGACGTGGCTTTGGCGATCAAGGCCGCTAAGGGCGAAGAGCGAGAAGCGCCCGTTCTCGTCTTCGACGATGCTTCAGGCTCCATCGTGGATCTGGACCTGCGAGGCACGACCGCCGACATCGTGGTCCGCCTCGGCGAGCGGGGAAAGCGTGAGGCATCGGCAGCAAAGTCGCGTACGGCTTCGGACATCGATGCGGAGCCTCGTGGGCGTGGACGACCGAAACTGGGCGTCGTTGCCCGGGAGGTCACGCTGCTTCCCCGACACTGGGAATGGCTCTCCGCGCAGCCCGGCGGGGCCTCACAGGCCTTGCGGCGTCTTGTTGACGAGGCTCGCCGTTCCGATGGCGGCCGGACCCAAGCCAAGGCTGCGCGAGAAGCCGCCTACCGCTTCCTGAACGCGTTAGCCGGTGACCTTCCCGGCTACGAGGATGCGATCCGGTCCTTGTTCGCTGGCGAGGCGCAAGACTTTGCCGACCGCATGAAGGCTTGGCCGTCGGACGTGAGACGCCATGCTCTGAAGCTGGCGACCGGTCAAAGTCTGCTCGGCGCCCCATAAAACGGCAGAGCCGACAGCCCGCTAACTACCACTGCAGTCGCGCCGTCGTTTCACCCAGCACCCGGAAAAGGAGCAGCGAGTCAGTCTAAAATTTCTAGCTAGCCGGGAGCAGCTGTGCCATCCTGCCGACCAGGCAGGGGTAGATGGCGATGGACTGGCGCCAAATCACCAACGTAGGTATCGCCGTCACCGGCTTGCTTATGGTTGTTGTTCTTTTTTATGCCCTTTGGCTGAACCGATTCGACAACGTCGTCACTCAATTGGTCCTCAAAAATTTTCCAATCATAATCGGACTTCCTTTCGCCTTTTTAGCTGCCTTTATAGTTATTGCCCTGCTGCGTCAGGGAGACGGCCCTCTGGAGTTTAAGGGCTTCGGTTTTGAGTTCAAGGGCGCATCAGGCGAAATAATTCTTTGGCTTCTTTGTTTTCTGCAATTACCACGGCAATCAGGATTATGTGGAAGGACTAGTTTTTGTGCGATTCGCGCTTACTAGACTTTCTTTCAACCGCTTTGACTGACTTGATCGATATTTTGCACCGGGCCGATTGAGAGGCTACTGCACGGTAGCGGCCATGGGTAGCCTATAGGCCAGATCCGAGAGGGTGACGGGCGCAGGCGGCCGGCAGCCCAAGGATACGTGCGGCCAGACGCGATTGTAGGTGTTCTGCCAGAGACCGATCACGATCTGTGCTTCCTTGAGCGAGCAGAAAATCTCCTGTGGCAGGGACTCGTCGCGCAATTTTCCGTTGACGCTCTCGCGATACCCTTTCTCCAACGGCGAGCCCGGGGCGATATACTGGATCTGCGGTCCGGTCTTTGCGACCCACTTACGCAGCGCCTTCGAGATCATTTTGGAACCATTGTCGCGTCGGATGTGCTCCGGGGTGCCGTGCAGGCACATCGCCTCAGCCAGTGCATCAATCACGCCGAAGCTGTTTGATGCGCCGTGCCACCTTCAACGCCAGGCCGGCCCGACTGTCATCCTGTCCCGATACGTGCTGATGCAGTGCTACGGAGCACCCGTTGGAACGGGTGCCCTTGGATGGCTGACTGCCGACGATGCGAGCACCTGCTTGCGGTCGATTTCATGTTAACCGCGGACGCGTAGTGAGCCCCGAACGCAGTCAGGAGACTTAAACGATGGCTGGACCAGCGGATGATGTCGGACCACTCTTCCCAGTCCCTGACGACCGCGGCGTTGGGATATCGTTCGGTATCGACCTTGGCGGAAGGCCACCCACCCTTCACGAACTAAGCCACTGGCTGGATAGCCTCAGAAGGTGTCGGGCTTCCATTATCGCGACGACCGTGTTCGGACGGTGGGCAGCGCGCGAGATGCTGTTGTACGGAGCGGCCGCCGAGTCCGCCGCCTTGTTGTTGAAGGCCCTCCGGGAATCGGACGAGCCAAGGCGACAGCTCATGCTAACGCAGTTCACCTTTGACCTTGGACTGCTGCTCGCCCCATCGGACAACCACCCTTCCGAGATGCGGCTCGATTTTGTCGGCGCCTATAGGGAGAACCCGACGCATCTGCGCTTCATTGGGCACGGCGCGACCTACGCCTTGGCCGTACTCGTGTCGGTATTCGGTGCGGTCCAGATGCGGAAGGAATGGACCGCGGAGGCGTGCCAGGCCAGGGTTTCTGCTACGGAGCAGGCACAGCTTGAGCTGCTGTTCAAGGCAGCCCGCATGGAGGGCGGATGGTCGTCCAACCATGTCGAAAGCCATCGGGCGACCGTTGCGGCCGCGGCGGTCGCCAGCAGGGCTTGCGGCTCGCTTCTCCGTGGTATCGGGGTGAAACTACACGTCCCACCGGGAGCCACGTTCGAGATCAGGCTCGAACCTACAGATCCCGCATCGACCACGACTCCGGTTCCGGGCCGATGACCCATGACCGGCTTCGCGGCTGAATCGTCAAGCGCCGGGTATCCGGAATCGCCGCGTGTCCTCCGCCCAGGTGAGCCAACCATATAGATCAATGACGGCGCACCAGCCTTCACCTGCCGGCACTGCATCGGTTAAGGCGAAGTGCCGCTCCACGTGGGTGCGCAGGTCATCCTTGTCGAGCAGGCCCTTTGCCGCAAGGTAGTCGACCACGACCCCGATCGACTGTACCGCTCTGGCCACGCTGAAGTCGATTTCCCGGCGAGCGATGCCGTCCCACGTCGTGATCCGACGCTCCAGCTGCGCGACCTGCCTGCGAAGCGCTTCGAACTCGTTGATGGAGGGCTCGAAGTGGTCGTTTTCGTTCGGTTCTGACATCTCGCCCTCGGTCGATGGCTGCGCGCATCGTCGCCGATTCGGTGCCGCGCGTTAATCCGCTTCCCTGACGAGGCCGTTTGCGACAGACGGTCGGGCTGTACCTTCGCAGCTGTCAGGTTCGGGCAAGCGCCCCTGACCGGACCGGTATTTTGGACCGGGCTGATCGAGGCGACTGCATGGTAGTGACCAGGGAGCGCTCATAGGTTAGGCCCGAGAAAGTGACGGGCGCGGGCGGCAGTCGCGCAAGGACGAGCGCGGCCAGACGCGGTTGTAGGTATTAGGCGGGCGTTGACGGCAAGGCCCTCGCCACCCGCAGCCCCTTGTCCGATTTAGAGCTGAACGGTTGTCTCGTACACCTCTCGCAGCAGGCCAGGGTCGCGGAAGCGGACGTGCCAGTTCTTTGAGATGGTCGAGTGGTCCGGCAGCCGGTCATCGGGCCCAAGCCGGCAGATCCAGCGGTAGGCGAGGTCGAGGTGGACCTCGTCGCACAGGCGGCGCTCGAAGCGGATGTGCTCATATGAGCGCAGACCAAACCGGATGCGCCGAGGAGGAAGATGATGGGAGAGGCGAAGAAGCGTAAGGCCCAAGCTGCAGCTTGGCGCAGCACCTTGAGTGTGGACGAGCAGAAGGTGGCGAACGTCGCCCAGCGTCTGTGGTCGATCTTCCCGGCGCAGGGGGCATGCTACCGCACGTCTCTCTTCCTGAAATATCACCTGTCGAAGGCGCATGGCATCGACGGTCAGGCGGTGGTCGGCTTCGTCAACGACGGCACCGACGATCTCTACAGCTCGCACGCGTGGTTCGAATTCAACGGCAGCAAGACCGATCTCGGGCTCTCGCGTCCATTGCATCCAGATCTGCAGAAAGCCGGCCCCCTGCTCATCCAGGGGCATGTCGTCCGTTCCGGATGGCCATGGTCTTACCATGCTACCCGTCCGCCGGCTGGGTTGGCAGCGGTTCGTAACATGCTCGCTCACCCGGAGACGGCCGCGCACATGGAGGCAATGGAGGAGTTGCACCTGACCATGAAGGCGACAGCGCGAAGCGACGACCTGATCCGTGCCTATCTCGACAACGCTCCGGACAGCCTCACGTACGATGTCGTCGCCCAACAGGTCGGTTGAGTGCGAAAGCGATAGCCTGCTTGCACCGCACGTCTCCGATCGAATCGCCAGCTTCGGGCGCAGGCTTGCGCAGAAAACCAGCAATGATGGCAGGATCGGAAGCGCACCTGCCGCGCCAAACCCGCTCGCTGTCCCGCCATAAACAGATCACCGCGTCTTTCAACTAAAGGTTGAGACCGATGTACTCACCCATGGCTGTTCTCCGCTCGATGCATGGACCCGGCGTCCAGCCGTGAGCCCGCAACTTCATCCTGCCGGGGAGTAGAGGATTATTCTACGACTTTGGAACGCGCCTACGTCTTCACGCAGCCTGCATCCCATTCAGACCTTAATGGGCAGCGGCAAACGATCTCTTCGAGCAGCCAGGGCGACTCATAGAACGATGCTCTCGGTCACGTCCTGTGGGCTCAGTGGTAGTGCGAAGCGGACACCGATACCCTTCTCAGTATGGCGGGCGACATGGCCCCGGCGCCAGCCGACCGTGACCGATGTCCCGATCTCAGGCCGCAGCGTCAGATCGATCGAAGCGCCAGTCGTGGAAACGTCACGAAGGTGCCCAAGGATCTCGGCGCCTTGCCATGTAACGACCACCTCGGTCCGGATTGGCACGACCCGAACCGCCTCCCGCCGGTCGGGCGCTCCTTTCGCCTGCGCGGCGTACCACGCGAGACGCGCGGCAAGGCGCTCCCTCTGGGCAGAGCCCGCTTCGAGTTCGAAGCGGAAGGCCCCGTTCACCCGCTCCGCTGCGCGTCCCCTCAGAAGGCCGAGCCCGGGGATCCGACAGACGATCCGCTCGCCCGGGACGAGCGCGTGGCTGCCTGTGAGCTCAAGCTCCTCGGGTCTATCGCCGCGGAGCGTGCAGTCGCGCTCCGCACCGGATCCATCGAGGTAACGCCCTGACAGGCTGACCGACGACATCTCAGCGCTCCTTGATCCAGGCCATGTTCGTCGCCCCCCATTCCATGTGAGCGGCGATGCGGATCGAGGGCGCACCGCCGATATCGTGCGGGTTCAGGCCGCAGCGAGCGTGGAAGGAGCCGCTGGCCGCGGCCATATCGAGACGGTAGACAGGCACGCGCCGTAGCCTCGGGCAGTGCCTTCATCATTGCAAGAACCAAGTCTATCGAATACCGATTCGCGCAACAAAATTGCCGATTTTGTTGAAGTCATTATTCCAACTACGCTTTTAGCCTTCGATCCAGGGCGTTTGTTCCCGCAAAATTGGTCGATTGCTCCTCGCTTCCCTGGGCGAGCGTCGCTTGCGAGGGAGGCTGGTACAAAATCGGCAATTCCGTTCTGTGGCACAGCATTCGGCTGGCAGCCGGCAGACGGTCGCTGGACACGCCGCGATGACACGCCCCCTGCCGATTGCCAGACTGTCTCTCCACACGGCTCACGGCCGTCGGAAGTACCTTACACCGGGGGAGCGACTGCGCTTTCTGGAGGCTGCCGCCCAGGAGCCGGCCGAGATCGAGACGTTCTGTCTGACCCTGGCCTGGACGGGCTGTCGCGTCAGCGAGGCGCTCGGCCTGACCCATGCCGACCTCGACCACGAGAGCCGGATCGTCACCGTTCGCTGCCTAAAGAAACGCCAGGCAGGTATCGTCCGCGAGGTGCCGGTGCCCGCCCACTTCCTGGCAACCCTCGCCCGGATCCACGGCCACGGTCCGCCGGATGCCCGGCTCTGGCCGATTGCCCGCAGCACTGCCTGGCGGAATGTGAAGACGGTCATGGAGAACGTCGGCGTGGGATCGGCCGCCGCCTCACCGAAGGGGCTGCGCCATACGTTCGGGGTGCATGCCGTCCGGTCGGGCGTGCCGCTCAACCTGCTCCAGCGGTGGCTCGGGCATGCCAGCATGGCGACCACCGCCATCTATGCGAACGTGATGGGCGCCGAGGAACAGGAGATCGCCGCCCGCATGTGGTAGCGTGCCCTCCCAAGGCACTCTCCCTCGAAGGCCGGGATGACGGGCCCACGGCGATCTGGTGATCGTCGAGCACCGCTTCGCGCACATCCCTCAGGACGCGCGCAGGGGCCGAGCCTGGGTGACGAGCCACACCCCTTTGGCAGAGGTTCGCCTAGCCCCCAGCGCCACCGTACCCGTCGACGCATTCCATCGGTATCGCCACCTCGGCGACGCCGTGCTCGTCACCTACGAGGCACCGGCGCAGATCACGGAGCGACCGGAGACGCTGGTCGTCTGTCAGGCGCTCGATCATGTCGTTCTCCGCACCCACAGCCGCGGCTGTGCACGCATAACCATTGCGGGGCAGACTGGAGCGGTCGCTCCCGGTGACATCGTCGTCTTCAGCCTCGGAAGACCGATCCAATTCGAGGCGGATGCCTCGGTCGGCGTCGACCTCATCCTGCCTCGCCGTGTGCTGACGGATCGAGAAGACGGCATCCCGGCCGCGCATGGGCAGATCCTCGTTTCGAACGGGCATCCCCTGACCCGGCTCGTGTCAGACCATCTCAAGAACCTCGCCATGTGCCTGGTGTCATCCTCGCCTGTCCGAGCGGCCGATATCACGCCGCCGACCCTCGCGCTGTGCCGGACACTTCTTACGGCCACGCAAGAACGGCGGGATGATACGCTGCCGGACATGACCGGCATCGCGATCCGCAGGTTCATCGAAGCGAATCTCGCGGCCGTCGACCTGCCGATGCTGTCGGCGCGCTTCGGGCTGTCGCGAGCCTCGTTGTATCGGGCGTTCGGTGGCGAGAGCGGCATCGCCGCCTACATCCGTGACCGGCGCCTTGCGGCGGCGATGCGGCGTCTCAGTGCCGCCGAGTTCGGACGAAGGCCGATGGTGGCGCGTCTGGCCCATGAATGTGGCTTCGCCAGCGACCGCGTCTTCAGCCGCGCCTTCCACCGTCGATTCGGTCTTTGGCCGGCCGAGGTGTCTTCGTCCCGGGACAAGGCCGGCCCCTCGACGCCGGACGTCGCACCGATGGCATGGCTGCGCGACCTGTGACCCTGGCACGAACCGTGGGTCGAGTGCGCGAGACGAAACATCCGTAAACCGAGACGGTTCGTCCGCTCATCGTACCGGACGGCGCAAAACGTCCACCCGGCGAGCAATGCTCCGGACCCGAGACTTCGCAGGTCGTCGCGATCCCCGCGACCCTCGAAGGTTCCGCCGGTGTCCTCGCCCATCACCCTGTCCGCCGCCACGCGGCAGAACCTGCTCTCCCTGCAGGACACCGCCGCCCTCGCGGCGACCAACCAAGCCCGGCTCGCCACCGGCAAGAAGGTCAACAGCGCCCTCGACAACCCGGTGAACTACTTCACCGCCCAGGGTCTCTCCGACCGTTCCGCCGCCCTGTCGAGCCTGCTCGACGGCATCTCCAACGGCATCCAGACCATCCAGGCCGCCAACACCGGAGCCTCGAAGATTTCCGATCTCGTGAAGTCGCTGCAATCGACAATCGCGCAGGCGCAATCGGATGCCGCCGCCAACCGTCCGACGGTAACCGGCTCGGCGCTCGCCACCGCCGCCGAGGCGAAGGCGACCGGTACCAGCCTGCGCACCACCGCGATGAACATGGCGCTCGGGGGCGCTGCCGCACGCCCGAGCGAGACGGCGGCCGGTTCGCTCGGCATCGCCGGGACCGCCCTCGCCGTTACCCTCACGGACGGGGAGAACAGCTTCACCCGCAGGCTGACCCCGACATCGACGGTCGGTGACCTCGTCGACGCCATCAACGCTTCGGGCCTTGCCACAGCCGCGGTCGACGATGCTGGCAAGCTCACGGTGACCGGCAACTCCGACACGCTCAAGGTCGGCGTCGGCGGCGGTACGGATGCCGCCGCGGCACTCACGGCAGCGACAGCAGGAGGCGGAAACACTGCACTCAACCTGACGGTTGCCGCCGCCACGACCGGCCTGACCAACGACAAGACCTCGGCGGCACGCACCGCGCTGGCGACACAGTTCAACGAACTGCGCACCCAGATCGACCAGATCGCCAAGGATTCCGGCTTCAACGGCACCAACCTGCTCGGCGGCGATGCGCTGAGTGTGATCTTCAACGAGAAGACCGGCTCCGATCAGTCGAAGCTGACGATAGCAGGGCGCAAGCTCACCGCGGACAGCCTGGGTGTCGACAAGGCGGTGAACGGCACAGCGGGTACCGGCGAGTTCAACATCCAGACTGACAAGGGTCTGGCGGCGATGCAGGACACCCTGAAGACGGCGCTGGCCAGCCTGAAGAACCTGCAGTCGGGCTTCGGATCGAACCTCTCGAACGTGCAGGTGCGTCAGGACTTCACGAAGCAGGTCGGCAACATCCTCGACACCGGCGCAGCCAACCTCGTCAACGCGGACATGAACGCGGAGGCGGCGAACTCGCAGGCGCTGTCGACCCGGCAGTCGCTCGGCGTGTCGGCGCTCTCGCTCGCGAACCAGGCCAACCAGGGCGTCCTCCAGTTGCTGCGTTGAGCCGCGTCCCGGCGGGATTCCGGTTGCCGCGTCGGTTCCCAGATGCGGCGCCTGTCTTCGCGCCCGCCTGCCCCGCCCTTCGTCTCGTGGTCGACCGACGCTGCCGGCAGCACCGTTCTGGAACTGCGGCGCGTCCATCGCGGGCGCAGTTCCATTCCACAGCACCCGCCCGTCATTGGAACCGTCTTCCGTGATCTCGAAGCTCGCCCTCGTACCCATGGCCGCGCTCGGCCTGACCCTCACCGCCTGCTCAAGCGAGCCCTCGGAGGCCGAAATGCTGCAGGCCGTCTCTCGGTTCACGTCCAACCTGTACCAGCAGCAGGCGGCCGCGATGGCCTTCGTTGTGGGGCCTTCGCGCGGCGGCGCGCCTCAGGTGGCCACCATCACGGACTTCCGGAAACTCGACTGCGAACCGGCTCGGGGCGGTGCCGCCGGACACGACTGCCAATTCGAAATGACGATGAATAACGGCAAGGGAGAGATGCGGGACCGCGCCCCCTTCTTCAGGGCAGCCGACGGCTCCCTGGCAATGTCCATCAACTGAACGGTGCGGAGAACGACATGCTTCGCGTGAGCGTCGCCACATGCCTGCTCGTCGCGGGCACCGTCCTGGCGTTGGCGAGTCCGGCCCGGCTGGAGAAGGGTATCGTACCGTCCGGGCCGGCAAAGGGAGCGGTCGAGCGCTGGTTCACCGCGGGCTCCGGGCCGATCTGTTCCGATGCGAGGGGGGCCCAGGGCCCCTGCGATCTCGGACGGGCCCTCGCCTTTCGCACGTTCTACGATGCCGGCGGCACGAACGCGCTGGTGTTCGCGCTCTACTCTCGGGCTGTCGGCAATTCCGTCACCAGGGCGGTCGCGCAGTTCCGGCGTGCCGGACAGGATTGGACCGTCGTTCGGCCTGTCACGGGTGTCTACGGCGAAGGCCCCGACAGCCTATCCTTCGAGGGCGGCCGGGCGACCTTCACGATGAACGCCTTGATGCCGGGGGATGCCCTCTGCTGCCTCACCGGCAAGCAGCGTTACACGCTCGACCTCGCGACGGGTGCGGTGACGGCAGGTCCGAAGACGGCGTCCCAGGTGTCGCCGTCGTCCGGCAAGCGGAGCTTCGCCCCGCGCCCGGAAGGCTACGAGGGCGCGACCTACACCCACAATGGCAGCGAGGTCCTAGTGGACGAGCGCGCCGGCATCATCCGCTACCAAGTCCCAAAGGCCTCGATCCGTATTGCTGTGAGCAAGGGCACGGTCCTGTTCCGCGGGACCTTCGCCGCGAGCGGGGAGGTCACGGGCACCGCCTACGTGTTCAAGGCGGGATGCGAGCCGGCCCCCTACGCCGTTTCAGGCAGGTCGGACGGCTCGACCATCATCCTGAAGGGCATCGCGCCGCGTCGCGATCCGAACTCCTGTGCCGTGACCGGGACGACCGCGAGCGGGGCGCATACAATCCTGCGGTTCGACGAGCACCCAGGCGACTTCTGATTTCCGTTACGGTCGAGCGAGACGGCAACATGGCGCGGTGGAACATGCGGGCCCAGGTCATCGACCTAGGCGTCATCGAGATGGGTAGCGACTTTGTCGTCTATAACGGCGTGAAGGTCGCCATGCCGAACGGAGAGAAACGCTTCCTCGGCAAGGTCATGATGCACAACGAGGTGCACTCGGTCTTCACCGAGACGCAAGGCGAGTTCGTGAGCCTTTACTTCTCCGGCCGCAAGGATCGCGAGCCCGCCTTGCTCTACGGCATGAAGACCGATGGCGAGGATGTCTATCGCGGGGAGACACCCTACCGAATGGTCAAGCTCATGATCCTGCTCAGCCTCCCGGTCCTGCTGTTCTGGTGCCTGTTCCTGATCGGGATCCCGATGGTGGGCGCCGCTCTCTGGTGCAGGTGGCACTTCAAGCGTTGGGATCCGCCGTCCCGCAGATTTTTCGATGCCCTAGGCGAGCGGGGCACATCATTCCCTTGCACCGGCTCGGGACGCGTGATCGCGCAGGAGCAGCCAAGCCCCGCGACATGACGTCAAGCGATGACGTGCGGACGCCGTAGGATGCCTATCTCTAACGCCTGCTGCATGAGGCAACAAAAGCAGACCTGTGACGAGCCTCTCGACGAACACCGCTGCTCTGACGGCTCTCGGGACGCTCAGGGGCATCAAGGCGCAACTCGCCACGACCGGCAGGCGCCTGGCGATGGGCCAGAGGATCTCGGCTGCCTCGGACGGCGCGGCCTACTGGTCGATCGCGACCGCGGTCCGGGCCGACAATGCCTCGCTGCGCGCGGCGGGCGATACGCTTGGCTTGGGTGCCGCGGCGTTCGATGTGGCCTATGCCGGCCTCGACAGCGTGCTCTCCGATCTCCGGGCACTGCGCGCGACGCTCCAGAACGCCTTTGCGCCCGGCATCGGCCGGGCGAAGATTCTGACCGAGGTCGCCGCGATCCAGAACCGGATGTGAGCGACCGCCCACGCTCCGTGCCGGCCATCCGGAACTGTCTCTCGGTCGATTGCGCGTCCGCCACCTACCGGTCGAGAGACGACATCGTCGCGGGGCTCTCCCGCGGCCCCTCGGACGCAGCAACCTTTTCGACCTTTCCGGTCGAAATCGAGGCGCTAAAGTTCTACGATGCCAGCCCAACGGTCATCCGCACCGCACCGACGCCGGCAACGCTGTCCGGTGACATCCCCATGGCGATGACGAGCGCCTTCGCTGCCAACGGACGCGCCGACTTCGCAACCGCCATGGAAGTCGGCTTGAGCCTATCGACGGGAAACGGCTCGGACGTCATCAGGCTGAACGCGACGAACCTCGCCTCCCGGGCCGGTGACGTGTCCGCGGTCACGCCGGCCGAGCTGACGGACGCCATCAACGCCGAGATCGCCCAGTCGCCGACGCTGTCCGGTGACGTTACCGCGTTTCTGACGGCGGACGGATGCCTGAGCTTCGCAACGACGGCGACAGGGGCCTCCGCGTCGCTCCCCTGCATCACCTCGTACCGTCTCCGGGCTAAACGGCAGCCGACCTCACCATCGTCTCGGTCGATAGAAGGCAGTCGTTCAGCCCCTTGGCCTTCGCGACGGATCTCTATCGAAATGTCGATCTATCGGGCTCGAACACGAAGTCCATCAGGCTGGGCGACGGCAGCGCGTCGGTCACCTACACCTTCGACGCGAGCAGCCAACCGCCGCCGGCCGACCTGACCTCCGTCACGTTCGACGAGATGTCTTCCAAGTTCCGGCATGAACGGCGCCGGGTGGACGCCGACTTCTGGATGAACATCGGGGGTGGGATGGGTGGGAACGTCTTCGTCGCGACCGGTAGGGCAGCGGGCCCATCGGCCGTCGTCACGGTGAGCGGCCCCGACGTCGCGGCCTTCGGCTTCACCCTAGGGTAATCCGCGGTGGGAAACGAGTATGTACAGGACGGGATGCCAAGGGCCGCCTCCGGCCGCGACGGCACGCAGGCGGCTTCGTCGCGCGGGCTGCTCGACACTCCCGGCGCCTCCGGCTACGCGGTCGCCAAGCTCGACGTGTCCGGCCTGAGCGGCGCGTCGGGCGACGTGACGCTCCAAGCGGTGATCCGGGACGTCGAGGCGGTTATCGGGCGCGCGACCGACAGCGGTGCGCGGCTCGGCGCCGGCAGGATCCTCGTCGAGGGACAGAGGATGTTCCTCAACGCGCTCGTCAAGACCAACGAACGTGCCATCGGCGCCCTGGTCGACGCGGACATCGAGGCGGAGTCGAGCACGCTGAGGGCGCTACAGGCCCAACGGGATCTGGCCACACACGCGCTCAACATCGCCAATGCCGCGCCGCAAGCCATCCTGATCTTGTTCCGGCTGTGATGGGGGTCCAGCCAGCTCCTTCAGGCGCACGATGTACGTTTGAGGATCGGCGGCCGGTCGCTTCCGGTTTCGACCCGTTGCGGACCCCGAAAGTGGGTGGTGGATGCGGCACCTCATAGAGGATGCTCAATGTGCAACTCGGTCCTCGCGCACGGACGTGAGTATGACACTCCACGTCAGCTCGCGGAGCTTGTCGGGGGCGACGACAAGCTTATCTGGCAGAGCCAGAACCCTTTCGTGCGCTGGCCGCAGGGGAAGGGCGGGCACAATCTCGACCTTTGCCTGTGTGGCATAGACCTGCCAGCGGCGCTCGGAAAAGCCGGTCTCCGATGGCATCGTGGCGATGATCCGGTGGAGCACATCATCGAATGGCTCGACCGCAAAGGCGCGAACGGCAGGTTCCACTCGATGTCGACCTCGCGAGCAAACCGAAAGTGCCGGGTTCAGCCGTCAAGAACGATGTCAAGAGTTGGACGAGCATGCGCAAAGAAAAAGGGCCACCCGCAGGCGGCCCCATCGTTGATGCTATGCCACCGCTTACCAGCCGTAGCCGTAGCCGCCGTAGACGGGAGCATAGCCGTAGGCGGGGGCATAACCATAACCGCCGTAGTAGCCAACCGGACGGCCATAACCGTACCCGCCATAGCCATACGAGTTGGCGGCGATCGCACCGGCCGCGAGACCAGCGATCCCCAGACCGATAGCTGCACCCGGGCCAATGCCCCGACGATATCCGTAGCCGCGATATCCGTAGCCGCCGTAGCCGCGACGGAAGCCGACGCCGCGATACCCACCGAAGCCGCCACGGTAGCCGTAGCCGCCGTGATAGCCGCCGTAGCCACCGCGCCATCCAGCTTCCGCCGGAGTCACGGAAGCAGCCATGGAGCCGAGGCCGAGCATCGCGGCGGCGGTGAGAACGAGATGACCTTTACGCATGAAGTCCCCTTCGCAAATGCGATACTCCAGTCCAACAAAAGCCAGACGGAGGCAGTTCCGGCTACCTACCCTCGCCCGTTGTCGCACGGGCACTCAGCAGAAGCCGTAGAAGCCGTAGCACCCTGGAAGGATGGTGATCGGCGTCCCACGCTACTGCATGGATGCGCGGCGGATTTTCCGAGCGAGCCCAGGCGCGGGGTCGTTGTCAGACCGGACCGGCTTAGAAGCGGAAATCCGGAGAGACTGATCGCGCCGACAGCCGACCTTAGGCTCGTGGAACCTGAACCGCCGCTTTCGACCGAGGCCGTTTGAGAACGCAGATCGTCCGGGATTTGGGTCGTATGCGCGGAGGAGCGCTGCAGATCGAACTCGAGAGCTTCAAGCCCCAGTGGACGCCGTCAGCGGAGCAACCCCGAAGATGTATTCCCTGTCGTGTCGAACGAAGCACTGCAGGGGCTGGAGCGCGATCCGAGCCGCGCCGAAGCCTATGCACATGAGGCTCTCGTCGACGAGACGGCTTCGCTGCGAGGCTTCGTTTTTTGTGACAGCGATGCGCCGAGCGAACTCGTCCAAGCCCTCCTGAAGCGCCCTCCGGAGCGGTTCGGCAGTGAAGGGCACCGGAAATGTCGCCTTGGCGGGATGGAGGTTCGGGTCCGGATCTCCGGCTGCAGCGACGCCTCTTGGATCGTCTTCGAACGCGATGAATACGCCTTCTTCTTCTATCCTCAGACTGGGGCATGAAATCGAATGAGCAACGTCACCGATACGTCTGCATCAGGCGCGAGCATTCCAGCCGAGCAACCTTCCCAATATACAGGCCTTGCCGACTGGGCCTACCATCGCGACAGTGCAGATCAGGGGTTCAGCCTGGGAGATCTCGGATTCAACGGCACCTTCCAACCCTTTGCTGATCTTACGAAGTACGGCTTCCAGATCTCGGCTGCCGACGGCTTCATCTACAACCCGGCTGTGCCCTCTCATGATCGACCGCGCCACCGTCATCAGAGGACAAGACAAGAAAAACGCCTCGTCAAACGGCTAGAACGTTGGACAAACCTGCTAGCGAGAGAGAGCCTTGCCTCAAGGACCGCAGACCGCGGTTCTTCTAAATTCCAATATTAGCTTCCAATAATTCAATATTTCTTTACACGTACTGCCAATCTTTACAGGCAGCTTCTCGTTCTCCTGTCTCCGCCGCCCCGATCCTGACAGAGCAATTCAAGATCTAAGTCGAGCGGTGAGGTCGAAGTGATCACGGCACGCCATTTGTGATGCCCCTCTCCGGATCTCCGATCAACTCCAAGCAGACGTTTGATCCGCTGCCGACCATGGTCCGGATTGTCGCGGCGCAGACCTCGCGCCGGCCGCTTCAGGCGTCACCTCGCCGTCCTAGATTGCGAGAGTGGCACGAGCTAGAACGCCTTGGACCTTCCCGCCGACGGGGAGCACCAGAAGCGCGCACGACGTCCGGGCTCTCCAGTGTCCGCGAAGCTCCTCGAACAGTTCGAAGCCGATCCGGCGATAGAACGCCCGAGTTCCAGCATAGGCCGGATGCGACAGGCTGTCCGCGACCGTCTTTACCGAGAGTAATTGGATGCTGCGCTCGGAGGCCCATTTCCGGGCACATCCGACGAGTGCCCGCCCGCCTCCCTGCCGGTGACAAGCGGGCAGGATGTGAACCGTGCGCCCTTACGGTACCGCTCCTCGGCGCCGGCCGTACGCGGACGCTCCGCGATGAAGCCCTGCCGTGCGGGCCGCAGTCCCGCAACGAAGTTCCAGGATCGCGCCGGCGAAGGGCAGGTGCACGAACAGCCCGATGCATTCCATGCCTGTCGTCCGGGTCACGGCACAGGAATACAGACGCAGCTGCGAGCCGTAACCCGCCGCCTTCCTCTCCCAGAGGCCTTGCAGGTCGGGAAGGCTCTTGTGGTCGATGACAGCGAAACGCCTGCCATCGTCGACCAGGACGTCGACGCGTCCGGCGATGACCCGTCCGCCAAGCTCCGCGTGAACCGGCACCTCGCGCCGGATGTTGGCCTGCGGGAAGCGATCCGCGAGGAAGGTCCACAGACGGTCGGCAGCCGACACCAAGCCGTCCGGACACAACGAGCCGGCGACGCTCCAGCGTTCGACGACCATGCGCGCCCGCTGGCGCCTCGCGGCGGGGTTGGCCCCGATGAGATCGGCTGCCAGGAAGGCGTGGACCGCCTGCCCAAGGAGGTCCGGGGAAGCTTCCCCGCCTGCCTTAACGCGCCCGCCCAGCTCATGCGTGGCCACGACGGTGTAGTGGGCCGCCGACGTCGCCGCGCTGGGTCTCACGCGCAACGGTCGCAACCGTCTGCGCGCACGTTCCGGCGCCAGGAACGGCACCTCCGGCGCCGATGCCGCGGGACGTGCGACCGCCCGGACCGTCAGCCGCCGCGCGGGGTGCCGGCGGAAGCCGGCACGGATGGGATCGCCGTCCCGGTCAGGAAGCGAGAGATGAGGTCGGTCGGTCGTATCCAGCACCGATAGCCAGTTGGCGGGCCGGGAGCCTTGCCGGACGAAGACGAGGTGATCCCGTGCCCGTGTCGCCCCGACGTAGAGCAGGCGCAGGGCTTCCTCCCGGGCCGTGGCGGCGGCCCGGCGCCCGGGCTCGCTGGCCCGAGCGGCCGCATCGAGCAGGAGGCCTCGCGTCTGCCTGCCGTACGGCCACGGCCAGAAGCGCAGCCACCTGCTCGCGAGTGGATCCCGCCAGTCGACCGGTGGCTCGGACTCTACACACACACCGAAGGTTCGCGGCGACGCCCTTCGCTCCAGTTCGGTCATGATGACCATCGGCCATTCCAGGCCCTTGGCCCGATGATATGTCATCACCTGAACCGCGTCCGGGTCCAAGCTCCGCGGGCACATGAGGGTCCGACCAGCCACCCAGGTGATCAACCCTGCGACGGTCGCGGCGGAACTGAGGCGCGAACACTCCCGCTCATAGGATCGCGGGACCTCCCGAAAAGCCTCGAGATGACGGAGACGCGCTCGCGCGTCGCCCCAGCGACAAACGATGTCCACGATGCCTGTCGCCATGATGAGCGCGTCCACGACCTCGCAGGGCGTCATGGTTGCGTGCCCGGCACGAAGATCCTCCAGGACGGATGCGAAGGGCACGAGCGCGCGCAGGGCGGTGGGATCGTCCTCCGCGACCGCCGCGAGCCAGTCCGAGGTCGCCGCGGCGCCGCCAAGCAGCCGGGCCATCTCGGCCAGGGCGAGATGGTCATCGGCATCCGCGACCCAGCGAAGCGCCGCCATCGAGAGTTCCACCTCCGGTGTCGCGAGGAGGTCACCGCGTTCGACGGCGACAGGCACCTGCAGCGCGGCTAAGGCCGATGCAACCAGCTCGACCTCCGCGTTGCCGCGGCACAGGACGGCAACGTCCCCGGCCCGAAGGTCTCGGCCCCCGTTCCGGCCGCGAACACGCCAAGCGCCCGCGTCCGCCAACGCCGCGGCGATGCCCCCCGCCAGCCCTGCCGCTCGCTCGCACCTGTTTCGACCGATGACCGACCACACGGCGACGGCCTCGGTGGGCAGACCGATGTCGTCGCGCGTGCATCCGGAGAAGCGCGTGCCGGAAGCCGGGAGGCCCATCGCCTCGAAGGCCGGCGAGAAGGCATCGTTCACGAACGCGCACAGACCCGGGCGGCTACGCCACGACCTCGACAGGAATCCGCAGTTGCCGCCCGTCGCAGCGGCGGCCTCCCGGCAGGCCGCGAGGGTCAGGGCCGCGTCCGTGTCACGAAACCCGTAGATCGCCTGCTTCGGGTCCCCGACCCAGACGCTCCTGCAGGCGATCCGCGCCAACTCGGTGAATATGGCGACCTGAAGCGGGCTCGAGTCCTGGACTTCGTCGACCAGCACCATCTCGATTCGCTCTCGCAGCCGCGCCTGCGTGTCAGGTCGCCTGAGAATCTCCAGGGCCAGCGCCTCCTGGTCGGTGAAATCCATGAGCCCGTGGCTGGCCTTGTAGGCTTGGTACGCCGTAAGCGCCTGCGCCGCGCAGGCGAAGGTCCCTTCGATGAGCTCCGCGGCCTGACGGCGAAGGCGGGGATGGCTGGAGTGCGCCGACGCGATGGAGGCCAACCCGTCGAACAGCCGTGCATCCTCGCGCGCCGCGCGCGGGTCGGCGAGCTTCGCCCACAGAGGCCATGGCATGATTTCGCCGCGGTCGCTTCGCCGGACGGCCTCCCTGGCCGCCTCCGCCGCATCAAGGCTGGCGGCGCGTAGGGGCGTCGCCGCGATGGAGGCAACGGCCTCTCGCGCGGCCGCGCCGAGGGCGGCGTCGAGTTCCGCCTCGCTTCGGTTCGAGGCCGGAGGAAGGAGCTCCATAAAGGTAACGGCGGACCGTTCGGCCGAGGCATTCAGATGATCGGTGTCGATCCCGTAGGCGCGGGCGAGCTCGACGATCCGCAGCACCTCGTTGCGCCAATCGACCCTTCCTCCGGCCAGGCCGAACGCCTCCGCCAGCGCGTTTAGACGTGGGGCATGCACGGCGATCGTCCGGTCCGCGGCCATGGCGAACGTGGCGCGGACGGACTCCTCCGGGATGATCTCGCCAGCCGGTGACCGCCCAACCTCGAAGGCGAACTCGGAGACCAGCTGCCCGCAGATCGCGTTGACCGTTCCGACCCGCGCGCCGAGCAGGCGGCCCGCTTGCTCGGCCATGCCGTCCGCCACCAACCTGCCCCGGGCGCGCTCCATGAGCTCCTCGGCGGACTTGAGGGTGAACGTGGTGGCCACGATCCGTTCCGGCGCCACGCCGCTGGCAATGGCCTCCGTGATTTGGCGGACAAGGGCCGTGGTCTTGCCCGTGCCGGCGGACGCGAGCGTGGTGTCGACGCGGTTGAGGGGTCTCGACTGGGTCATGCGGCTGTCCTTTTCGAGGGGATGCGGCACAGCCTGCTCAGATCACAGGACACGCAGGCGTCCCGATCACCGGCGAGTACCCGATCCAGGGCGAGGTCCGCCCCGCCACCGAGACCGCTGGCGAGGCCGATCCCGTGTCGGGCCAAGCCGATCAGCGCACGCCAGTCCGCGGCCACCGCCTCCCAGGTTCCGTCAAGGTCTCGGAGTGCGGCCACCTCCTCCGTCGCGAGCGGCGACCCGCTTGTGGACAGGGCGATGCGCTGCCGGAGCAGGAAATACGCGGACGGGGCCCCGCGCCCCGCGGAACCCAGGAGACGGCCGTAGGTCGCGAGCTGGATGGCGCGCCCCTCGGCAAGCTCGATCCGCCGTCGCGCCGCGCTGCGCGACCACTTGAGATCCACGGCTGCACGGCCACCAGCGGGATCACGCACGACCACGTCGACCCGGCCGACCAGGCGAAACCCCCCGGCGTCACCGGCGCAGTCGACCTCGGTGCCCTCGATGGCCATACCCCGGGACTGGAGGTGAGCGGCGAGGGCGGCCAGGGCCTCCGGCATGCGCTGCCGGGCGTGGGCGAGTTCCGCCGCTCGACCGGGCAGCAGGAGAGGCGCGGCGGTCCGCTCGACTAATCCATCGAACTCCGCCCGTGCACGGGCTCGAACCGAATCTGGATCCGGAATCGTCCCGGGATCGAGGACCGCACGGGCCAGCTCATGCGCGAGGTTGCCGAGCAGGCGTTCGCCGTCGGGAAGACCGGCCCTGCTGCCCCGAAGGCCGACGACATGCCGCAACAACCAGCGGAACTGGCAGCCTATCATGTCCTCAAGCGAGGTCGCGCTCTCGCATCGCCCCCGGGTCCGGGCCACGAGCGCCCGCGGCAGCTCCCAGACCGCCTGGGCCTTCGGCAGCGCCACCACGTCGGCGGCCGCTCGCGTGATCATGCGACCAGCGATCCGCACGTGCCTGCGAGCGAGGAGTCGCTCCGCGGGAACACGGATCGCCTGCTGCCCGACCTGCGTCGTGAGGAGGGGGGCGAGCTGGTGCGCGAAGGGGTGGCGAGCCGTCTCGTCCCCACACTCGGTTTCCGGCCTGACGAACAGCAGCGCTTGGCGGGCATGCAGAGCGACCGAGCGCCAGTGCATCTCGTCACGACGGGCCGCCTCGACTGGCGACTCGGGACGGCAGCCGGACGCGGCGAGCGCCGCCAGTTCGGCCTCGTCCCAATGGCATGGTGCTGGCCGGCTGCCCCCTCGCGCGAACCGCCACCAGACCACGCGGCTGGCAGGCCTCCACAATGCTCCCGGGTCGGCGACCGCTCGGATGCCTCCCACCTCGGCGCATCGTGCGGAATCCGACAGGTCCTCAATGGCTTGGAACAGCATCTGGTCCATCTGGCGGCCCGCGACGGTTGCTTGACCGAGCATGGCGAGCGCCGCTTCAAGGCTCCGTGTCACTTCGACGAGACTGCGTCGGAGAGGGCCATGTTCTACTTCGCTGGCCGCGGCCGCCCATCCGGCGAGCCGACGGCAGATCGCGAGGGCGATGTCCGTTGGCACGCCGGACACACGCTCGAAGCGGCCGACCTGCACCCAAGACTGCCACTCCTCAAGCAGTTCCCTGCCTTCATCGGCCTCCATTCTCTCACGCAGCCCGGCCTCGATAAGGGCCCAGGCCCGGGGCCAAGCTGCGCCGCCGGTTCCCGGCTCTTCACGCAACGCAGCTGCCAGGTGGCCTGCCGCCCAAGGCGCGATCGGCGAAAGGGGCAGCGTGAGGAACTCGAGCAACTTTTCGGGGTCGAGGGGCTTCCAAACCACGGCGAAGCACAGTGCGATCACCTGGAACCCACTTCGGAGGGGGGAGGGCGCCGAGAGGCCGAGAACCGGCAGCCCGCGGCGTGCCAAGGCTTGGTCGAGCAGGGCGGTGTCGCCATCCGACACGACGACCGTTCCGCGTCCTGCGTCCGGATCGCTGGCGACCCACTCGGCCACGCACTCTGCAGCCAGTAGCGCTGTCCCGGCTTCGATCTCCACGACCGTTCCGTCCCCCCGTAGGCACTCCCGGTGTCCGTCCGACAGGAACCGCTGGAGAATGGCGAGATCGGTTCCGGCCGCGGGACACGGCACCGCCTCGACGGGATGCACCGGGACACCCGCGGAACGCAGGGCGGACATCAGATGCCTCCATCCCGGCGGCAGCGAGATCTCCTCCTCGATCAACTCGACGAGCGTGATCTCGACGCGCTCACCCCGGGTTATCGCCCATATGATCTCCCTGAGGCGGTCCGCTCGCCCAGGCGGAAGGTCGGGCCCGGACAGCTCGGCGTCTGCAAGGTCCTTCATTCGTGAAGGCCAAGCGGCCATCCCAGCGCGGGTCGGTGTCCAACCGGCCTCGACGAGGCAGTCTCGCCATTCGAGCAGGTGCCGGGCGGTCGACCACGGATCGACAGCCGACGACGCGGACCAGAAACGTGGCGCGCCGACGCCGGCATGCTCCATCTTGGACTGCCATGCGGCGACCCGGAGCAGTGACGGAACGCCAGACCTTGTGAGGCCCATCTGCGTCGCCAGCAAATCCAGGAGCCCGGTTGGCCCGACCACCGCCGCGCCGACGGCACTGCCGGTGCCCGGGGCCTCGGGGTAAGACCGACGGTCTGCCGCCATCCCGAAGACCAAGTGCATGGTCCCTCCTCGTCCTCGGACATGCTCGCGGAGCGATAGCCGAACGTCACAGTGCTTCGGCCGCCCCTCGCTCAGCGGCGGGCATCGCCACAGTCATTGAGTCAATGATTCATTCAGATAGTGATTTATATTCATCGAACAAGGGGAATGGCGGCGGCAGAGGCCGAATTGTGCCATCGGTGCCAGGGTGAAGCGGCGCCATGGTTACCGACGCGTCAGAGCGAGTCGCGCCACGATCCGGACAAAACGTCTTACGTCGGTGGTCGCCGGGGCGCTCAAGGCTCTCCGTGACCTTCCTCCTCAGGTTCAGCGCTGGACATCCACGGCTTCGGACAGGTGCCGCCGCCCCTGGTTCCTGACCCCGGGATCAGATGCCTGGACTTGGTCAGCGCGACCTCGCCGAGCTTGCCTTCGCGCTGAGGCAACCTCGCTCCCGGGCAAGGTCGCCACATACGCCTGGATGCCGCCAATTCAAGTTAGTTGAACAACCAACGATTACAAACACTTACGCGACAATGTCGTGTTCTTGTCGCGTCGGCGCCGGGAGCTTGTAGGCCCGCTTGCCCCGCCGACTGATGTCCGTGGCCTCGATGGCAGGCATCGCGGCGCCTGCTCGTGCCGCCCGCGACGCCTGAGGAGCCTTAGCAGGCATCGGTTCGATCGCCGTGCCGAACGAAGTCCGCTCCGGTAGCTGAGCTACCGCGTGGAGAGCGGTGGAAGGAGAGACATCTCGACCACTGGAGCCGACAGCGCTGATGCTCGGCTTGCAGTTAAGCCTTTGCCGCACTCGAAGGCGCCCGCTCTGGGGCAAAAGCGCTCGGGGACAGGTGCCGCCGCTCTCCGGGCGTGAGCAGGCCGTGCCGGTTGAGCTAGGCGGCCTGTGCCTCGTACAGTCAGAGCGGCATCAAGGGCGAGTTCCTTGAGCAACTTGGCAAAGGCCATGCGGCTGTCGCTCTCGATCGCCACTTCAGGCCGCGGCCGGGAGCAATCGTACTTGTCGACGAAGGTCAGGCCTTACTCGCTAAGTACCTGGAGCGCCTGCACTCTCCGATCCCATGCTTCGCCCGCAAGAGTGAGCAGTCGGACGTGGTGCTCCTACTTCTCGAAGCGCCCGGCGAAGTGATCGAACCATGCACGGGTTGCCTTATCGAGGTGCCGCGGGGCCTTCGGGATCGCTCTCTCGATCATGCGTAACCGCCTCCAAAATCCCACCTTTGAAAAAACGAGAGAAAATCGGCGAATGGGACCCTGTGCGATGCAGGCCCCCTAGCCTCGTAGAGTTCGGAGGCCCCTACTTCGATGGTTGGTTCCGACATCGTCGGCCGCAGCGTCCGAACAGCACTGACTCCGAAGCGGCTTCGTGGCAGGGATGCGCACCGTGCGATTGTTCTATCGTCGCTGAATCAGCGAACGCCAGCGGAGCGGGCGGACGCTTATGATTTGGGCAACGAGGTTGATTGACCGGGCCAATGTCCCTTCCGTCACGTTCCTCTTCCGCGAACAAATTGCTTCGTTCGACCCAGGCCGACAGATGATGCTCATCAGCGTCGATGAGGAATGGCCGATGATCCGCTTATGGGTTGCCCTTCCTGATCCGGCACTGCTGACACCCTATTACGGCTTTGTGTCCTGCCCGCGTCGTGACGTGTCCTGCCCGCGTCGTGACCTGCCAACAGCACCAGTTCTGCTGGCTGGCGATCCCGCTCGCTTCGAGCAGATGTTCCACGGCGGTTGAGTCATATCGATCCAGTCAGCTGAGGCTGACCTCACCGCAGTCCAAGCCGCCGCGCTCTGGCATCCACCGTCTTTAGGGTGTGGCACGAGCCGCACCGGAGGCGGATGTTCGCCTCATCCAGCCCGACACCATCATCCCGAAGCTTCACGACGTGGTCGCAGTAGATGCATGTCCCCTGACCTTGCCCCCTGTTTGCCCCCGTTCATAACCAGAGTCTGTTCTGGTTCTGGTCCTGTTTGGACCGGGTTGCAAACGCGTTCGGGGTGAGCCCGCCGAGGCTCGTGTGAGGGCGGCAGGTGTTGTAGTCGACCCGCCACGCCTCGATGAGGGTCCGGGCCGCCGGCAGGCTCCGGAAGAGATGCTCGTTCAGGCACTCGTCGCGCAAGCGCCCGTTCAAGCTCTCGACAAAACCGTTCTGCTGCGGCTTGCCGGGCGCGATGTAGTGCCACTCGACCGCACGCTCTTCCTGCCAGTGCAGGATGGCGTGCGAGGTCAGCTCGGTGCCGTTGTCCGAGACGATCATCAGCGGCTTGCCCCGGCCCACGATGATCCGGTCGAGTTCGCGCGCGACGCGCCGACCGGACAGCGAGGTGTCGACCACCAGCGCCAGGCACTCCCGCGTGCAGTCATCGACCACGACGAGGATGCGGAAGCGGCGTCCGTCGTCGAGCGTGTCGGAGACGAAATCCAGGCTCCAGCGCTGGTTCGGCTCCTGGGGCACGGCGGCCGGCGCTCGCGTGCTGAGGGCTCGCTTGCGCCCACCCCGCCTGCGCACTGACAGCCGTTCCTCTCGGTAGAGCCGGAACAGCTTCTTGTGGTTGAGCGTGAGGCCCTCCCGCCGCAGCAGAATGAGCAGGCGCCGGTAGCCGAACCGGCGGCGCTCGCCGGCCAGGCTGCGCAGGCGTACCCGCACGGCCGCATCGTCACCCCGCGTCGAGGCGTAACGGTACGTCTTCGGGGCCACCCCGATCAGCCCGCAGGCGCGACGCTGCGAGTAGCCCTTCTCCTCGATGGCCCAGCTCACGGCCGTTCTCCGTGCGCCGGGCGTCAGAAGTTTTTTCCCAGCGCCTCACGCAGCGTCGCCACGTCGAGCATCGCTTCGGCCAGGAGTTTCTTGAGCTTGCGGTTCTCCTCGTCGAGCGCCTTCAGACGCCGCGCGTCCGAGATCTCCATGCCGCCGAAGCGCGAGCGCCACGTGTAGAACGTCGCGTCGCTGATGCCATGGCGGCGGCAGATCTCAGCCACCGGCAGCCCGGCTTGCTGCTCCTTCAAGATGCCGATGATCTGCTCTTCGCTGAACCGGCTCTTCTTCATCGTCCGTCTCCTGCTCGACGGACCCTAGCTTCAGAATGAGGGCAGACCAGGGGGCAAGGTCACCCCGTGCGCCCGCAGTCCTCGCAGGGTAGCCCTCGCTATCGGGTCACGCGGCCTCGGAGGGCTCGCTACTCCGGCGTCTGGCAGAACCCTTGGAAGAGCTCGCTGGCCTTCCGCCCCTCCCAGGTGCGGGCCGGGGGCTTGGCCGTGCGGCTGTCGAGCATGGCGAGGCGGGATTTTATAGAATCCAGCTTCGCCATTGTTCCGCCAACTCAAAGAGCCGCTCAGTCTACAGTTCGCTCGCAGGACCTGGATTAGGATTTAGGAATATATATATCTACCATCCTGACCTAAAAATATGTTGAATGCCCCGAAAAATAATATGACTGCGAACCGCGGAACGCGTTCTGAATGCCAGGGTTTTTTGTGTGTGAACTGGAGATCTCGGCATGGGTAATCCGACAACCACCACTCAGCCCGGCACCAGCGGCAATGGAACTATTCCTGGCGGCAACACTTCAGGCGGAAGCGGCCGCCCCGGCAAGTAGATACAATATGATAACACTATTGTAAATTCTTCGCCCCCTATATAGGGGGCGTTCTTGTTAAATACGACTTCGATCGTCTCAGACTATAGAATTTTGCTTAAGCGTTGGTGCATTTAGTGCGGCGTACGACGCCCAAACGTGCCGCCGATCATTCGCGACCATCGCATTGAGTGCGTCGAGAGCGGGCGGCAACCCAATCGGATTACGCTCCGCTCTCCGAAGCAGTTCGGCCAACACATCGCCCCGCCGCCCAGTGGTCATGTGCGCCATGGCCTGCAGGCATCGAAGCCGCGCCGTCCGTTCCCCGGCCTCGATCCTGTCCGCGAACGGACCCCATCGATCGATCGCGCTCTTGGCTTTTCCGCTCCGCGTCTGCTTCGGTGAGGGACTGGCGAATCATGGCAGACCACGGCGCATTTCCTAGGGAGGCCCTATGCGCGCGCGCCCATGCTGCCACGTTGGGAATCTGCGCCGTGGTGGTCAGATCGGCTCGTTCGCAGCCGTGCCGGGCGCGATCCACCAGAGGTCGCCACGCCAATCCTTCTTCAGGCGGGTCCAGCGCAGCCGTTCCGTCGCGTCCGCGATCCGGCGTTCGTAGGCGGTGCCGATGCGCGCATCGTCGAGCCCGAGTGCGCCCCGCACTATGCGGCTGACGGTCGTCCGCTTCTCGCCCGCGAACCAGTTCGCGATCGTCTTTTCCCAGGCGTCCACCTTGAAGCGGGCTTCCTGCTCGGGCTTGATGTGCTTGGCCTCAAACGCGGCATCGGGCCACCATCGCGTGCCCTGCCGGTAAAGGTGGACTGCCTCCGCGAACAGATCGGCCCGGTCGCGATGAAGCGCCTCGGCATCGCCGACCTCCTTCGGCCGGGTCGAGTCGCCCTCGTCGGGCAGGGCGCCGAGCCAGGGATGGGCGGCGCGGGCGTGCTTGGGGCTGCGGCCGACGATGAGCTTGCCGACCGACGACGACAGGCTCGGCTCCGGGCAGAGATCAGCATGGTAGAGCGCCGCCGGCATCCGGTCGAGGCACGGCCCCGGCACGGGCCCCTCGCCATGGTCGAGGATGGCGGGCATCGGTTCGCATTCGATTTCAGTCATAAGACGATTCCGCCGTTGCGTGGCTCCCAGCGCAACCTTCTACCTCTCACACAGAGGTAGCGCTGGACTTGGACTGCCGGGCCACATATTGAGAATGGTAGAAACGTCATCAGATTAGATTGAAGAGGCCGGTCGTGGCGACACCCGAAGGCAATACTACTGCCGGAATCATAACCGCCGTCGCATCTCTAGTATCAGCATTGGCTTGGCCTGTACTTGTCGGCATAATTTTTTATGCAATGTACAGCGGCTTTGATACGATAACTGAAAAATTCGAAAAGTTCATGAGGGGAAAAGAGTCTGCAAAAATTGGCGTTTCGCCGAGTGGCGGGTTTACTCTAGAAGTTGTTCAGCATATAGCAAGCGCTTCCGCCAATGCAGTGATTGAGTCAGCCAAGAAATCGTCAACAGGAGCCCTTAGCGAAACACAGGTCTCAGAGGTATCCGCCAGCGCTACATCAGCCGCAATATCACTGACGCCGAACGTTTTCGATCCACAGAAACGGCTGAGTGTCTTATGGGTCGATGACCATCCTGAAAACAACATTGATTTGCAGTTCGCATTCCAAGCACTAGGCATTATCGTAATCTGCATAGATAGCAATAACGGAATTGAACAAGCTTTTGAAGATGCGTCGAACTTCGATGTGGTTATAACTGACATGTATAGGGACGGGCTTGCAAATGGCTCACGCCAAACGGATGCTGAGGCCGGCATGAAAACCGTCGAAAAGATTCGCTTAAGCCATCCGAGCGTTAAAATAATCATTTATGCAGGAAGCTGGTCAGCCTCTCATCGCTCCGATTATTTGCAGCCGCCGGTCACCCTCATTACCAACTACCCGCAAGAAGTTTATAATACTGTTGTCGATATGGCCAAGATCAAGGCGCGGTAGCTCAATCTTAGAGACTATGGCGCTGGAACTGGACCGCCGGTGACGGCTCGCGCGGTGTTAAGGTCTTAGAGCTGCGGCTGCCATGATCGGCGAGCAGGTTGCAGAGCGCTGCATAAAGCAGAGCCGGGGAGTCGGCCGCGGGCATGTCGCCGGTCAGCGCGGCCCAGGCCGAGAACAGCGCCTGCTAATAGGCGAGCGTGAGGTCGAGGTCGTCATCCCAGGCGCGGCGGCCGCACCGACGAGGCCGGCGGCCATCCAGTGCGGGGCGATGGCGACGATGCCGTCCGCTGTCGCGCCGGTGCGAACGTTCAGGCCCCAATCCGCCATCAGGTCGCGTTTCAGAGCGGTGCGCAGATCGTCTGACAGGTCGAGGCATGCCTGAAGATCGTCCCAGACGTGCCACGGCACGGCAGGTGCGTGCCAGCTAGCGGCGCCCGGAAGGGTCACAGTGGCCGACCTTTGAGGCGGCCGACATAGAGGGGCAAGGCAAGGCCGCTCAAGGTTCTCTCCTGCTTTGGGAACGACGAAGCGCCGTGGATGGCACGGCGCTGGCGCGGTCGTGCAATCGGAAAGGATGGGTGACTGGATGGTACCTCGGGCAGCTTGCCAGGATCCGCGACGCGGGGACGGTTGGCGACGGCCCGATTGCCGATCTGCGCAGTCCCGTCCGGACCGCGCCTCCGACTTAAGTGACCGGCGCCCTGCCGGGGTCCCCCGTCCGGAACCCCGCAACCAGGACCAAGCACGAATCCTGGCCGAAACATCGCACAACGTCGGTTCCGGTGCGAAACCTCCTTGCGGGCGCCAGCAAAGTCGGCTTCGCTGGCTTTCGCGAGCCGACGGATGTTCGCACGTGCCTACCTAGGCAACGGAGGGTTCGATGGCCGCCTCCATCCACTCTGAATCGGTCCGGGCCGCCCTTGACTCGGCACACAACCCATCAAGTCGCATGGTCCGGGTCGACGATATTGATACGCCGGTACCAAGCCCCTTTCCGTCGCCCGGAGACTGGCGGGACCGCTGGATCTACTTCGCGCTGGTCGACCGCTTCAGCAATCCGGATTCGCCGCCGACGGCACTTCCCTGGAACAGTCCCTGTAGTCGTTTCCAGGGCGGGACCCTGGAGGGGCTGCGCACGCGGCTGGGCTACCTGCAGCGGCTAGGCGTTGGCGCGATTTGGATCAGCCCCGTCCTGCAGAACTGCCAGGGCCAGGACGGGACCTATCACGGCTACGGCATCCAGCACTTTCTCAAGGTCGATCCCCGGTTCGCGTCCGACAAGGCAGATCCGGATGGCGAGTTGCGCCGTTTCGTGGACGAGGCCCACGCCCGTGGCATGCACGTGATCATGGACATCGTACTGAACCACGCCGGCGACGTCTTCGCCTACGTGGGCGACGACGGTGTCGAGAGAAGTACGATGCCTTGGCGGGACGCCAGTTACGCGATCCGCTGGCGCGGGGCGGACAACAGCCCGGTGGCCGCCTGGTCGGATGCCCCGGGCGAGGCCGGGCTCAGCGAGAAGGCCGCGGTATGGCCCTCGGAGCTTCGCGCGAACGCCGCTTTCCGCCGGAAGGGCAAGGGAGGCGAGGGGGGAGGCGACTTCGAATCGCTCAAGGAGTTCGTCAGCGACCGACACGACGTGCGAGCCGCGCTGATCCGCTGTTACCAGCACGCGGTCGCGAAATGGGACATCGACGGGTTCCGCATCGACACCCTGAAGTACGTCGAGCCCAACTTTGCCCTCACGTTCGGGAACGCGATGCGAGAGTTCGCCCTCGAGATCGGCAAGCGCAACTTCTTCACCTTCGGTGAGGTCTATGACGGCGAAGAGAAGATCGCGGGTTTCGTCGGCCGGCGGACGAACGATGACGGGGACATGATGGGCGTCGACGCCGCCCTCGACTTCCCGCTCTTCTTCCGGCTCCCCTGGGTGGTCAAGGGGTTCGCGCCCCCGACCGACATAGCCGCGGTCTACGAGCTGCGAAAAAAGATCGAGGCAGGGATCATCAGTTCGCATGGGGAGGCGAGCCGATACTTCGTGACCTTCCTCGACAATCATGACCAGACCGCCCGCTTCCTCCCCGCCGATCCCGCCAATCCCGACCGTTACCACGACCAGTTGGTCGCCGGGCTGGCATGCCTTTTCGCCCTTCAAGGCATCCCATGCCTCTATTATGGTACCGAGCAGGGGCTTTGCGGGGCCGGCAGTTCCGACCAAGCGGTGCGCGAGGCGCTCTGGGGAAAGCCCGGGGCGTTCGACGAGGACGCAGCCCTGTATCGGAAGGTGCGCGAGCTGGCCTTGGTGCACGCCGCGAATCCGGCGCTGCGCTATGGGCGCCAGTACTTCCGGCCGGTCTCGGGCGACCGTGTGACGTTCGGTCTGTCGGCCTGGGCCCCCGGCATCCTGGCAGTTTCGCGGATCCTGAACGAGACGGAGGTGGTTCTCGTCCTGAACGCCGACGTGTCGAGCGCAGCCGATATCTCGATCCTCGTCGATGCCACCTTGAACGAGGCCGGGTCAATCTACGAGACGGCCTTCTCCAACGTCGGACACGCCGGAACCCACGCCGTTGAGGAGACGCTCGCCACGGTGGTCGGCAGCGGACTGCCGGCGGGTCCGGTGAGATCGCTGCGCATGTCGCTCACACCCGGCGAGGCGCGGATCGTCCGGCCCGTGCGGTGAGCGGCCGTGCGGGCACCGGCAAGCGCGCCGCGACGGCTGCTCAGGCTAGGATGGCCGCCGACGGCATCTCGACGGGCAGCCAAACTGCCAGCGGCCGAAACCCGATTCGGACCCTCTCGCGATGCCCGCGCCGTCCTCACTGACAGAACGGCCGGGCGTGTGGCACAACCCGTG
Organism: Methylobacterium sp. R2-1; assembly: GCF_014191355.1. Lineage (GTDB taxonomy): Bacteria > Pseudomonadota > Alphaproteobacteria > Rhizobiales > Beijerinckiaceae > Methylobacterium. The sequence continues at coordinate 219,608 of NZ_JACHWM010000006.1, read as the reverse complement.
CGTCCGACAAGGACGGCTGCCACCTCCGCGATAGAACCTTTCATCCTCCGTCGCGGCGCTTCTGTTTGTCGACGGTTCGCCAACGAGGCGCGTTTGGCCCGAAACGGCCGACCCCAAGCCGGTGGAGCGCCCGGTCCGGTTGAGGACGTGCTGCAGAGGTTTTCCGACCGGGCAACTGGACGCGTTCGCGCGCATATGGGACCGGGAGGCGCGGGCCTGCATCAGCCACGTGCCCGGGGACGGGGCCGACCTGTAGCGCACCGGCCCCCGTTCCGCTCCATGGCGGCCTGCCAAGCGCCTGCCAGTTGGCGGCGCGATAGCAGACCCGTCCCGTCATGGCGCAAGTCTGGGCCAGCCCCAGGATTCTCAGGGGAGAGCGGCGGTGGGCTTCATCCATCCGGAATGGCCAGGCGTAGAGGCCGCCAGGCTAGCCGGTCCATGACCAGCCTGACAGAAGGCCACCCCGGAGGCTGGAACGGGCAGGCCCGAACGTCAACGGGCCGGTCCAGGGCCAGGCATCCAACCACAGAGGGCAGCCCGGTGCGGCGGCCTTCCCTCCTTCGAGGCCCTGCGTAGGACAGCCTATGCCGTCACTGAAATCGGACCTTGTGCGGCGGATAGATCGCCTCCCGAAGCCGTCTCGCACCAGCGAGGCGTTGCTGCCGCTCTTCGAGGCGATCAGCAACGCTATCCACTCCGTCCAGGCTCGATACCGCGGACAGGTGACGGCACGGGGCCACGTGGAGGTCCGGATCACGAAGGCGAGGGGCCGCCAGCCGCTGCGTATCGTGGTGTCTGACAACGGGGTCGGCCTGGACCGGGACAACTTCGAGGCGTTCTCGACCACAGACACCGCCCACAAGATCCAGATCGGCGGCAAGGGCGTCGGACGGTTGCTCTGGCTCGACTGCTTCACGTCGATCCATGTCGACAGCGTCTACGACAGCGGACAGCAGCGGCGGCGTCGCACGTTCGACTTCACCCTCGGCAACGACGAGCAGATCAGCGGCTACAACGACGTCCGGATCGCGGACGCGACGGAGACCGGGGCGACGATCACCTTTAGCGGCTTGCGGGACAACGGGTACGCCGAGAGGTTCCCGACACGGCTCGGCCATATCTTCCGGCACGTGACGTCGCACTTCCTGCCCACATTCATCGGCAACCGCGCGCCAACCATCGTGGTGACGTGCGAGGACGAGACCCGCACCTACCCGGCCGAGATCGACTCGCACATCTTCCGTAAGTCGGACATCCCAGCCGTGCCGTCGCAGGATTTCGGCGATCTGCGGCTGGTCCTCATGGAATGCGACAAGATCGCCAGCGCCGACCTTCAAGGACGGCACTTCATCCACTTCATCGCGCACGACCGCACGGTCCGCTCGCAGGCGATCGACGGTCGCCTCGGCCTGCGCTTCTTCGGCGACGGCAACGACCGGGTCTTCCACGCTTGCGTCTTCGGCAGGTTCCTCGATCGGAACGTCAATCAGGAGCGGACCGCGTTCACCTTCGAGGACGCCACCATCGAGAGGATCGTCAACGAGGTGTGCATGCCGCACGTCTCCGCCTTCCTCGACCAGCCCCTGGCCCGGCACCGCTCCGAGCAGGGCGCGATCGTTCAGAGGATCGTCGACACGTATCCCTCGGTCGCGTTTGGCCCAGTCCCCGAGCTCCAGGATTACGTGCCCCCTGGGGAGACCAGAGACGACGCCATCTTCGGCCACCTGTCGCAGCAACGGTATCGCCGCGATCAGAAACAGGCCGAGAAGGTGAGGAGCGTGCTCGCCCGCCTGAAGGCGGGCAAGCTCGACGGGGCGTCGTTTACCGGGGCAGTCCGGGAGGCCTCGCTCGCGCTCGAGGAGACCGAGCGGCGCAGCCTCGCCGAGTACGTGGTCCGTAGGAAGGTGGTCCTGGATTTCCTTGAGGTGTTGGTCGAGAAGGTGCGCGCCGACGCCAGCGACAGCGCCTACCAGCGCGAGGACGTGCTTCATTCCTTCATTTGCCCCATGAAGGTGAACGCCCTCGGGGAGGGACCGATGACGGTTGAGGCGGCGAGCCACGAGCTCTGGGTCATCGACGAGCGCCTGACGTTTGCCCAGTACTTCAGCTCGGACGTCTCGTTCGACGAGATGGCGAAGTCCTATCGGAGCGACGAACGGCCGGACCTCCTGATCTTCGATCGCGTCCATGGCCTGAAGCAGTCCGACGAGGCGTCGAAGGTGCTCCTCGTCGAGTTCAAGCGTCCCGGGCGGTCGCAATACCGGGACGACGAGAACCCGCAGCTCCAGGTCCAGAGATACGTGAAACGGCTCCTGTCACAGGGTGAACGGGACGTGCGCGGTCGCCCTGTCAGGCTCTCGCAGGAAACTGTCTTCCATTGCTTCATCATCGCCGACTGCGTCGGTCGCCTCGATGAGTGGACCGAATCCTGGGCCCGCACCGCGGACGGCCGCGGGCGCATCTACCAGCCACAGGCGAGCTTCCGTGGATCGATCGAGCTCATCGAATGGGATTCGCTGATCAAGGATGCGCGCGACCGCAACAAAGCATTCTTTGACCGCGTGGGGATCCCCGGAACTAGCATCTTCGCTCCGGAGTGATTTTTCTCGGACCCATGTTCCCGGCTGCCTCACCGCCCGGGATCTCCTGCCGAGCGATGAAACCCGACGCAGGCCGCCCGGAAGGCGCTGCTTCACCGCGATGGAGCCCACGGGCTTGGCTCTCGACACCGAGGACTGGCGGTCAAAATAGTCGCCTGCGACGCCGACGAGGAGTGGCCGGGTCTTGCAGGAGCGTCCCGTCGTTGCCAACCGAGGTATCCTCCGTGCGGCGCTGCCGGTAGAACGCTCGTCGTTCGGCCAAGGTCGCGAGGATCGGCTCGATGCCCTCGCCCTTTTCCGCGCCCCCCGGGCCGTCGGCCAGTTTCTGGTACAAGGCCTCGTCGATCCCGAAGCGGATGCCGTCGCCGAGGTCCGTGGTCAGGAAGCCGGGGACGTCCAGGGTGGCCACCTTCCTGAAGCCCGGATGCAGGAAGAAGGCATAGGCCTTCCTGAGCGCGGCCGCCTCGTCGAAGGTCAGGTCGAGCGCATCGGGTGCGGCCGGAGGGTCCTGGACCTGCCCCTCCACCCCATCCGCGCGGAAGACGAAGCATGCTGCGACGCGTGTGTCAGGCGGACGTCCGTTGATCGTGGCCAGCATCGAAGCCTGCGCCAGGGCTGTCGCCATCAGCTTGCCGTAGACACGCCGTGTGCGCCCCTTGGTCTCGAACACATGGTGCTCGCCGAGCCCGATCCCCAGGAAGTCTGGCCGGCCACCGGGCTTGAGTGGACCGGCCCCGCTCTTGCCGACCGCGCCTTTACCCGTAAGCTTCCAGTGGGCCCCGCACCCGTCGACGTGGATGAGGCGGTCGAGGTGCATGTGCTCCTGTGCGAACCACAGCGTCAGGGCCTGCCCGAGCAAGAAGCAGGTCGCGGCGCGCTCGGACTGCTCAAGGTTCCTGAAATAGGGCGTGGTCCTGAGGCTGGCGTCGAGATAGCCGTGGGCGAGCGCGTGCAGCATCCGCGCGCGCCAGCGGCCAACACGCGCGACGGCCGCGCGATGGCTCGGATATCCAACCATCATCAGCGCTCGTGTGATATCGAGATGGTTGGCCGTGATGTCCACGGAGCCGCGCAAGGCCGGGAAGCGGGCGGGCGGGAAGTTGATGCAGGTCAGGACGTTGGACATCGTGCACGCATGCAGGCGTCGACCGGCTACGGCTTCCGGGCATCCGCGGTTCGCATGAGATCGTGGCGTCGGTCAACGACGCAGGCGCGTCACGGCACCGGCGAGGTCTCGGCACCCTCGTCGGTAATCTGGACCCACTTTCGGATCCACGGGCCTCGGACGACATCCTGCTTTTCCGTGGCCCTCCGGCTGGCAGCCACGTGCAGACCGCCTTAGCCTCTCACACCTGATGGACCAGGGACTCCGTTCCTGAGCGCCCAAAACTGTCGCAAGTCATCTGTCGACGGACAGTCGGTCTGCACTTGGTGCACTCGCTTCATCAGGTTTTGCTACCGGGCCGTTCGCGGCCGACGGACCGGAAACGCCAGCCTGTTTTGCATCGGCGTCGTCCGGCCCGGCCGTTGAAGGCGCCAGCCCCGCCCCCCATGAGGGCCGCCGCTTCGCTACGGCTACCCGTCTTGATGCGAAATCCTTGCGGCGGACCGGGGAGCTGCCGGTGTCTTGGGTTTTGAAAATTCTCGGAGGAAGAACCGAGGGGGTTCGAATTACCCTCGGCCTGTCCCCCTCCGTGGATGACCCGAAGGGGTGGGGGCAGGTCGAACAGCAGGAGGAAGCTGTCGAACAGCTCTCGACAACGATGAGCTTCGCTTCCAATATTCGGCAGCACTCAGGAGGCACGCATGGCTCGCGAGCGTTTCACCGTCAATCCGAACGGAGACAAGGGCTGGACCGTCAAGAAAGGCGGCGCAGTGATAGCTAACACTGCGACGCAGGAGGACGGCATTGACCGCGCCGTTACTGCCGCAAAGAAGGTCGAGAACGGCGGCGGAAAAGCTCAGGTCTTGATCAAGAACCGCGAAGGCAAGGTACGGGACGAGCGCACCTACGGCGACGACCCGAACCCGCCGAAGGGTTAACCTCCCGATCCGCCTGTCTCAGCCCGACCGGACACCGGACGGACCGGACACTAACAAGAGGCCTGTCCATCCGCCCAAGGATGTCCGGTCTATCCGCGTCCAGCTTCCCGCGCGGGTTGGGTCTTGCGCCGACCGCAATCCCTGTCGCAGCATGTGCCAGAACTACGGAGGGCATGCATGTCACTGGCGGCCGATCGCTCGAACCTTGCGCGATTGAACAAAGAGATATCCGAGCTTCGGACCAAAGAAGCCAAGGAGGCGAAGAACGCCGCCGATGCGCAGAAGAAAATAGCAAGCGCAAATGCGTCTGCCCGAAAAGCGAGCTCGCCAAGTTCTGCCAAATCATACTACAGCACGGCAGAGCGCGAGGAGCGAAACCTTACGATAGTTCAGGCAAACCAAGCCAAGCACGCGACACAAGCGGCGTCGAAAACACAGGATGCTGCGCGGTTGCAGGCGAAGATCGCCAAGGACGAAGAGACTGAGCGCAAGAAGACCGCTGCGGCTGATGACAGGCGGCGGCTTGATGACGAAACGCGGCGCAAGACCGAAAACCAGCAACAGCAACGGCGGGAAGCCGCTGCCGCAAGGGTCAATAGTAACCTTCAGCAGAGGATTCGCGACCTCGAAACGCAGGTAGCCGAGCAGTTGGAAGTGCAAGCCTCAAGCACACCGGCCTTCAAGCCTACTGCCCCACCCGGCGAGGAAGAGGCATATGACGTGTTCATCTCTCACGCTTGGGAGGACAAAGAGGACTTCGTCAAAGATTTGGCTACAAAGGCACGCGATGCCGGCATCAAGGTTTGGTACGACAAGTTTTCTCTGCAATGGGGCGACAGCATCCGGCAGAAGATCGATGCTGGCTTGGCAAGTTCTTATTTCGGCATTGCGGTCCTATCACCCTCGTTCTTCTCAAAGCCGTGAACACAATATGAATTAGATGGATTGCTGGACAAGGTAGCAAGCGGGAATGGTCGCCTATTGCCGATCTGGCACAAACCAACAAAAGATGAGCTTTCAAAGCACGCACCATCGCTCGGACAGGTACTTGCATTGAATACAAGCACGATGAGCGCAGATGACATAGTCAAAGAACTTAAAAACATCCGCGATGCTTATCGGACAAGTGCCGAAGCCGGCGGCGAAGACGACGAAAGATCTTGAGCGAGGCTTGCATTCTCGCGAACCACTATTCTGCTGCTGTCTGGAGCCAGATGTGCCGAGGCCGCGAAGCTCACGCTGCCGATTAGGTCGTGCCGCGTAGCGCTGTCGAGGGCGCGCTTGAAAGCCTTGCGCTTGGCGTCGGTGCGCCTCTCTTCGTCGTCGCCCTCAGCCGGGTAGAGGTCTACGAAGCGGACGCGCACGCTGGCGAGCGCCACGGCCTGCACCTCGGCGTTCTCCGCGCCATGCGGCCAAGCTCGGACGCCGTCCGCCTCTCGGCTGTCGAGCAGCACTTGCCGGAACACCTGAGCGAGGCGGGGTGCGATCGCAGATGTCAAGGGTGATGCCGATCCAACATTCTATTGTGCCAGCGGTGTCGCGTACGGGCCGACCCCGCGCGAGGAACCAGCGGAAATGGCCATCGCTGGCGCGGCGGATCGGGATCTCGGCCTCGTAGGGCCCCGGGTTTCGACCGCATGCCACCAAACCTTTAGCATGCGCTATGGTGGCCTGGATGGATCACGCTGGCCCATCCCGCACCGCTGGTGTCGCCCGGCGTCAGCCTGGGAACTCGTACCAGATCGGATTACAGTAGGTGATGTTGCTGGCGGCATCGCCGAACCAGACCACTTGTAGACTGACCTCGACGAGCGAGCGGAAGCGCAGCTCACTGGCGTTGCGTTCGGCGGCTTCGGTGCGCTGCTGGGTGCGGTCGCGCAGGATCTTCACGACACTCTGCACGGAGCCATCATCAGCCCTCAGGGGCATGTGCTCGCCACTGGCCCGGAACCGCTCCCCACCCTTGCGCAGGTTCCAGCGCTCGTCCGGCGCACTGCCGTTCTTCAACGCCAGCGTCCTCTCGGTCTTAGGTCGACCGGCTTGCCACGCAAGTCCATGCCTCTGACCCGGCGGCAACCCGTCGTCCCAAGCATCGCTGCGGTCGCATGACGGCCGTCCTGCGCGAGACCGGGCGCCAATTCGACGATCTCCCGCGCCATGCCTTCCTGTTCGACAATCTCAGGGATGGTCGCGTCCATACAATGCCTGCGCCGGTCGGGCATCTTTCGCCGTGTGATGGGATGAGGTGGGCAGGAGGTGGAGACGACGGACCACAGCATATGAGGACATCTGTTGCACCCGGCTCAACCCGGGTTTGCCAAACGGCAAGGCCGGCAAGTTACCTCCGACGAAGGCCGCCGGGATCGATCTTGCGGGTCAAGCCAGCCCATGCCAACCGGGCACGGCGAAGGCCATTATCAGGCCGCCGGCCGTAGGCCCCTGATCTCGCGCACGGGGCCGCCGTCGAGCGGCGGGAGCTTGACCTTCGCGACCGCCCGGCGTGCCTGCCTCATCGCTGGTCCCTGGGAGTACCGTCCGAGGGTGATACCGGTGCGCTTGTGGCCGACGATGGCCGCGATCAGCGGCTCCGGGACGTCGGCCTGCTCCGACTTGGTGATGAACCAGCGGCGGAAGCTGTGGAAATTGACCAGCGAGCGCCTCTTACCCGGCAGCACGTGGTCGACCCCGACCTCTCGTCGGTAGGCCGTGAACGCGTTCGAGGTCTTGAACGAGCGCTCGCGCAGCGAGCCGGCCTTGCGCGGCTTCGGCCACTCCGGGAACAGGTCCTCTTCCGGCCCCTTGCCCGCCGACCGCTTTGCGACGATCTCGACAAGGGCCGGGTGGATCGGCACATCGCGCTCGGAGCGCTCCTTCTTCTGTGGCTTGAAGGTGAAGGCCCCATCGATGCAGTGCTTGACCTTCAGGTCGACGACGGCGTCGAGCCGGGCCCCGGTGAGCGCGCCGATCATCATCACGTCCTTCAGCTTCGCCGGGGCGGGGCCCTCTAGGAGGCGCCGCACCTCGTCGTCCGTGAAGGCACGCTCCTCCTCCCGAGAGTCGACCTTCTTCCGCTTGACCTTCAGGCCCGCCCAGACGTTCGCCCCGACGTATTCGTTCTCTGCCATGTAGTCCCAGTAGACCGACAGGCGCCCGAGGTACTTCTTCTGGGTCGCGGGCTCGATGCCACCGGCAAGCTCGCCCAAGGCGCGCTTGAACCGCAGGGCGACTGTCGGGGTGATGGCCTCCAAAGTGACTGGCAGGCGCTCGCGCCGGCACCAATCGCTGAGATACTGGAGCGCCCGGACGTCGTCCGCACGGGTGCGCATCGTGTTGCCGCCCTGCTCGATGAACTCGGCATGGTGCGTGGCAAGCGGGGTGGCGCGACCGTTCGCGACGGCCACGAAGTCGGCTGCCAAGGCAGCGCGTCCGGGGTCGGGAAGCGGAAAAACCTCGCCTGTGCGCGGGTCGACGATCTCCCGAGCCTCAGGACCGACGATCTCCGCGGCCCGCTCGCGGATCGCGGCCTGGAGCTCGTCCCGCTCCTCATCGCAGGTCACCCGCCTGGAAAGCTCGGCGATTCCCGCGGCCTCGCGCATAACGCCGCGCGGACTGCCAAGGGCCGCCTCTCGCGCGAGCTCGATCCGCTCCTTCAGCTCGGCGACGACCTTGAACTTCAGACGGTTCGCCAAGCTGAGCGAGTCCGTGTTCAGGGGCCTCTTCAGTCGCGTGCCCAAGGTCTTCTGGAGCTCGCGCGGGACGGCGACCGTCACCCGCCAGCTGCCGTGATGGGCCTCCAGCCACCGCGTGTCGTTCCGGGAACCCTTCGGCATCGCCCCACTCCTGCGTACCCGTCCGCGTACCCCAGTACGATACCCTTAAACCCAGATCAGGCAAGGAGATTGTTGATTGCCAATGGCTTATCTGACGGGGAGTTCGAATCCCCTCAGCTCCACCAGGTTTTCCCGGCGCGGAAAGCCAAATGGTGGCAGAGGCTTGGCGCATCAGCCGGCCGGTATTTCATACGTTCAGCATATCATGAACCAGCCTTCGGGCTACACCCGTTCTGAAGGCGAATATCGCCTGCGCCTGGCAATCTGACCTTTCCGCAGCGGTCAAGGCTTGAGCCTTCGCAGACGCGTATCGGGGATGAGCCTAGCAGAACGGTCTATGCGATCTCAGATCCGATCGTCTCTCGGTGGCGGCGGGACCGAAGTGTCAGTCAACCTTGGCAGTTCCTCCGCAACGACGGAGCGAGCCACTCTCGAGGCAGCGCCTGCGACGCAAGACGAAGCAGCGTAAGCTTAGCCATAGTCGGTCTGCCACAGCCAAGCTTATTTACATAAGTCAAAAGATTATGCGCTGGATTGGAGTTTTTCCATTCGTGCGTTTTCCGCAGAACCCTTTCGACACTTGTGACGTTTTGAGGCGTCTCAAGTTTCGGAGGTAACGCTATGAAGACGATTGCGATGGGTCTTGCCGCGCTGCTGATGAGCACGTCGGTCTACGCTCAGACCGCGGCAACCGGTGGGTCCGAGCGCGGCGGTCTGCGGGGCGGCACCGAGCAGTCCGGCGGACAATCCGGGATGTCGGGCGGTGCGCGCGGCGGCATGGAGGCCAGGGGGAGCGAGGCCCGCGGGGGCGGAAGCGCCACGGGCGCCGAGCGCAGCGCCGCTCGGGGCGATCGGGACCAGGGCGAGGCGAACCGCGGCGGCATGGCACGCGGCGAGCGCGGTTCGGATCGCGGCATGGAAGGCCAGGTCGGCCGTGACAGCGCCGAGCGCGGTGAGCGGGGCGACACGGTCCGCAACAGCGCGCGCGCCGAGCGGACCGACCGGGTCCACGATCGGAGCCATGATCGCACGCATATCAGCAGCCGCACCGATGTGCGGTCCACCACCGTCGACGGCGGCTACCGCCGCGAGGGCCGCTACGTCTTCATCGGCGGCCAACGCGTCGTGTATGGCTCGCCCGAGTACCGCCGCCTGATCGTTACCGAGCGCCGCAGCACCGGTCCGCGCCGCTACGTCACCATCCGCGGCCAGCGGGTGATCTACGGCTCGCCGGAATATCGCCGCCTCGTCAGCGTCGGCGAGTCGCGCCGCACCGTGACGATCCGCGGCCAGCGCGTCGTGTACGGCTCGCCCGAGTACCGCCGCCTCTCCACCACCGTCTCGACCACCGAGCGGCGTGGCGGCACGGTCAATGCGGGCTTCCGCGAGCGCAACGAAGTCCGTGGGTCGGAGACCCGTACCGATCTGCGCAGCCGCAGCAGCGAGACCCGTGGCAGCGAGCGCAACGAGATGCGCGCCTCCGACCAGGCCCGCGGGGCCGAGCGCGGCGGACGCTCGATGGAGCAGGGCCGCGGCGGCGAGGGCACGCGCAATGTCGGCATGCGCGGTGAGGGCAACGAGCGCGGCGGCGTCCGCAACGCCTCCGAGCAGGGCGGCGGCATGGGCAACACGGGCGGCAACCGCGGCAGCGAGCAGCGCGGCGGGATGCAGTCCGGTTCGCGCGGCGGCACCGAGGGCGGCGCCGGCATGAGCGGCCGCTGATCGGCTCTCGCCATCGCGGGATTCCAAAGGGATCATCCCTTTGGCGGGGTGCCGGGGCAGAGCCCCGGCATTCCTCTGAGGTAACCCGTCTTACGGCTGCCGCAGGAAGTCGATCAGCGCCGCGTTGACCGCCTCCGGTGCGTCGTGCTGCACCCAATGGGTCGCCTGCGGAAAACGCTGCAGGCGACCCCGCTCGCACAGGTCCAGACTCGCCTCGGCAAGGCCCGTCTGGAGTGCCTGATCGCGCTCGCCCCACAGGATCAGCGTCGGCGCCGTGACCTTCGGCGGGTGCCGCTCGCGGGTCAGGCGGGCAAGCGCCCGATACCAGTTCAGCATCGCGGTGATCGCGCCGGGGCGCAGCCATTCCCGCGCGTAGATGTCGAGGTCGGCCTCGGTGAAGGTTCCGGGCGCGCTCGACCGGCGCATCAGTGCCCGCAGGAGGCGACCCTCCCGCGCTGTCAGCACCCGTTCGGGCAGCAGGGGAAGCTGGAAGAAGCCGGCATAGGCGCTGCGCAGGGCCTGCCCCGGATGGCGCCGGAGATAGGGGCCGAACACGCCCGGATGGCAGGCGTTCAGCGCCGCGAGCCGCTCGACCCGCTCGGGGTGGAAACTCGCCACCCAGAACGCGACGAGCCCGCCCCAATCGTGCCCGACGAGGTTGAAGCGCGCTAGCCCGCAGGCATCGGCGAGCGCGATCACGTCTTGGGCGAGTCGGTCGAGATGGTAGGCGGCGACGCCGTTGGGGCGGTCGCTCAGGCCGTAGCCGCGCTGATCGGGGATGAAGAGGCGCAGGCCGCTCCGCGCGAGCGGCTCGATCTGATGCCGCCAGCCGAACCAGAATTCGGGAAAGCCGTGCAGCAGGATGGTCGGCGGCCCGTCCGCCGGCCCCGCCTCGGCGACGTGCAGGCGCAGTCCGCGGAGGTCGATATGGCGATGGCTGACGGCCGGATCGGGCATCGTTCGGGGCAAGCTCGCGTGAGGTCGATAGGGGATGGCCGGGCGGATATGGGCGCTTGGCCAACCCGAGAGGGCCGGCGCGGTTCAGGGGCGGACGATACTCCCTGTCTGCATCGTCTTTCTCCGAAAGCCGGCGGCCACCTTTCGGGACGATGCTCTATAGGTAGCGTCCGATCACGGGAGACGCCTTCCCCGATGCCGCTGCTCCGCTGCCTTCTCGCGCTCGCCTGCCTGTGGCCCGCCCTCCTGTGGTCCTCTCTCGCGGCGGCCCGGCCCTTCACCGACGCCGCCGGGCGCCGGGTCGAGGTGCCGGATCGGGTGCTCCGGGTGCTCGCCGCCGGCCCGCCCGCGGCGGTCCTGCTCTCCACCCTGGCACCCGACAAGATGATCGGCTGGCCGCGCACGCCGAGCCCGGAGGAGCGGGACTTCCTGGCGCCCGCCATCCGCGACCTGCCCGCCACCGGGCGGCTGACGGGGCGGGGCGGCAGCGCCAATGTCGAGTCAGTGCTGGCGCTCAAGCCCGACCTCATCGTCGATGTCGGCAGCACGGCGGCGACCTACGCCTCCCTCGCCGACCGGGTTCAGGCGCAGACCGGTATTCCCTACCTGCTGCTCGACGGGCGCTTCAAGGCGACGCCCGAAACCTACCGCACCCTCGGCGCGCTGGTCGGCCTGCCGGAGGAGGGCGAAGCGCTCGCCGCGGCGTCGGAGACGATCCTGAAGTCGGTGGCCGAGGCGGTGGCCGCGGTGCCGGAGGAGAAGCGCCCACGCGTTTATTACGGTCGCGGCCCCCGCGGGCTGGAGACGGGTCTGTCCGGTTCGATCAACACCGAGATCATCGAGGCGGCGGGCGGGCGCAACGTGGCCGGGGCCGGCGCGGGCGGTCTCGCCGCGGTCTCGCCCGAGCAGGTGCTGGTCTGGAACCCGGACGTGATCATCGCCCTCGATCCCGATTTCCCGAAGCTCGCCGCCGCCGACCCGCTCTGGAACGGGCTGAAGGCGGTGCGCGAGGGCCGCGTCCACGCGGTGCCGACGCTGCCCTTCGGCTGGGTCGATGCGCCGCCGGGGGTCAACCGCCTGATCGGCCTGCGCTGGCTCGCCGGGCTGTTCTTCCCCGAACAGTTCTCGCAGACGCTCGGTGACGCCGTGCGCGACTTCTACCGGCGCTTCTACCGGGTCGAGCTCACGCCCGCGCAGCTCGACCGCCTCCTGCGCGACGCCGCCGGACCGGGGCCGACCCGGTGAGCGAGGTCGCGAGCCCCGTCGCATCCACGCCGTCCGCAAGGCGGCGCCTCCTCCCGCTGGCGGCCCTGGCCCCGATCGCGCTGATCCTCCTCGTGCTGGTTTCGCTCGGCATCGGCCGCTACCCCGTGCCGCTCGCCGACGTTTTCTGGGTGCTCACCGCCAAGCTCTTCGGCCAGGTCCCCTCGCTCGATCCCGCCGCGCAGACCGTCGTGCTGCAGGTGCGCCTGCCGCGAGTGTTCGGAGCGCTCGTGGTCGGGGCGGGGCTCGCGGCGGCGGGGGCAACCTATCAGGGACTGCTCCGCAATCCCCTCGTCTCGCCGGACATCCTCGGGGTTTCGGCGGGGGCGAGCCTCGGCGCGGTGCTCGGCATCGTACTCGCCCTGCCGGTGGCGGCGATCCAGGGGCTCGCCTTCGCCGGAGGGCTCGCCGCGGTCGGCGCCGTCTACGCCGTCGGCCTCGCGGTGCGCCGGCACGATCCGGTGCTGACGCTGGTGCTCGCGGGCGTCGCCGTGGGGGCGCTGCTCGGGGCCGGGATCTCGCTCCTCAAGGTGCTCGCCGACCCCTACAACCAATTGCCCGCCATCACCTTCTGGCTGCTCGGCAGCCTCGCCTCCGTCACGGCGAGCGACATCGCCGCGATCCTGCCGGCGATGGCGCTCGGGCTCATTCCCCTGGTGCTGCTGCGCTGGCGCGTGAACCTGATGAGCCTCGGCGACGAGGAGGCGAGGGCGCTCGGGCTGGAGACGCGCCGGCTGCGCCCGGTTCTGGTGGCGGGCGCGACGCTGGTGACCGCCGCCGCGGTCTCGGTGACGGGGGTGATCGGCTGGATCGGGCTGATCGTGCCGCACGTCGCCCGCCTGCTGGTCGGGCCGGATTTCCGCCGTCTGCTGCCGGCCTCGATGCTGCTCGGGGCGGCCTACCTCACCGCGGTCGATCTGATGGCCCGCACCATGGCCACGATCGAGGTGCCGCTCGGCATCCTGACGGCGCTCGTCGGCGTGCCGTTCTTCCTCTGGCTGCTGGCCGCCGGAAAGCGGGGCTGGGCATGATCCTGGAGGTCCAGGATCTCGCCTTCGGCTACGGCGCCCGCACGGTCGGCGCCGGCGTCAGCCTGACGCTTCGGGACAGCGAGGCGCTCTGCCTGCTGGGGCCGAATGGCGGCGGCAAGACCACCCTGTTCAAGACTCTGCTCGGCCTGCTGCGCCCGCTCGCCGGTCGCGTCCTCTTGGACGGTGTCGACCTGTCGGAGCTGCCACGCCGCGAAGTCGCGAAAGCAATCGCCTACGTGCCGCAGGCGCACGCCGCCTTCTTCCCCTTCACCGTCCGCGAGGTGGTGCTGATGGGCCGCGCCAGCCGGCTTCCCGCCTTCGCGAGCCCCGGCCCGGCCGACCGCGCGGCGGCCGAGCAGGCGCTGGCCACGCTGGGCATCGGCCATCTGGCGGAGCGGGTCTACACCGAGATCAGCGGCGGCGAGCGCCAGCTCGCGCTGATCGCCCGCGCCTTGGCCGGCGAGCCGCGGCTCCTGGTGATGGACGAGCCGACCGCGAGCCTCGATTTCGGCAATCAGGCCCGGGTGCTGACCCAGGTGCGGCGCCTCTCACGGAGCGGTATCGCCGTGGTTCTCTCCACCCACGATCCCGGCCACGCCTTCCTCTGCGCCGATCGGGTCGCGCTGCTGCACGGCGGGCGCCTCGTCGCGCTGGGCCGTCCGGCGGAGACGGTGACGCCGGAGACTCTGCAACTGCTCTACGGGGTCGAGGTCGCGGTGGTGCCGCTGCCGGGGCAGGGCCGGGCGGTCTGCACGCCGCTGATCGGGTGAGAGGCTTTTCTGTCGCGCGTCCCCTCTCCCCACGTACGGGGAAAGGGCATTTCCAGGCGGATCACCTGAAGACCGGCTCAGATCCCTGCGTACCAAGAAAATCCCATCTCCGAGACCATGCTGCCCCGGCCCTGGCCGAGCCCGTCCACCCGGTCGGTGGCCTCGATGCTGGCGAGGTATTCCAGCGACTTGTAGCCGAGCCGGCGCTCCACCCGCAGGCGCAACGGCGCGCCGCGGGCCAAGGGGGCAGGTCGCCGCCGTTCATGCCGTAGGGCGGCCAGCAGCCCGGTCCGGCGCGGCCGGGCAATCGCCCGGGTGGGAAAGCCGCCATGCGCATCCTCCGCCCCGTGGCACAGCCCGTCCCCGGGTGCCGTACGAGACCGCGCGAGGGGGAGGAGCGAGTGGGGCAGCAAGAGCGGCTCAGGGTTCGAGACGGATCGAAAGACTCCGTCCGGCGGCACCGGCGCCCTGGCGGGGCGCGTCGGTCCGCGGGCGGGGCTGCCTACTCGCGAGAGGGGCGCTGCAACATGGATTAGAGCGCCGGACTGCGACCTCCGATGCGGCGCGGTTCTGGCAGATTGGATTCGTCAGCGAGCGCGGGCGGCGGAACCGCGGGGCGCATCCCCAGCGTTCAAGCCTTCAGCCGGATCATGGACGTGATCGGGACGACACCCGGAGAGGCCCCGGAGAAGACAATGGCGGACGACACCGAGCGGCTCGGCCTCCTCTTGGGCGTGTTCGAGCTGGCGCTCAGCCGCCTGTTCGAGGCGAGCCCGGGGGGAGGGCAGGCGCGCGACCTGTTCGTGGAGGACGTGCGGCGGCTCTTGGCCGACACCCGCGAGCTTCAGTCGGACTCCCCGGCGGTGCAGACCTACGAGGCGCTGCTGCGGCGTCTCGGCGCCACCAGCCCCGGCGACGCGGACGGGCTCGGCGTCGTGCCGACGCCGGAACAGGGCGTGCCGCCGGTCGGATCGGGCGTGTAAGCGGCGGAGGGCAGACAGCGTGAGCGACACCGAACACGAGACCGATTCACCCGCAGAACCGAAGCTCGCCGGGATCCTGACCTTCCCGCCGGAGGTCGTGGCAGCGCTGGACGAGCATTGCGCGGTCGAGCGCCTTCCGCGGGACCGGGCGATCTGCGAGATCGTCGCCGAGTATCTGCGCTTCAAGGGGTACCTGCGGGCGCGACCCGCCTACGCGCAAAGCTCGCCCCAGGCCGAGAAGCCGGAGGGCCTTTGACGATGGCGACCTCGTTCAAGGGCCTCTGTCTCTGCCCGCCGAAGCGGCCGCGCCCGAGCCATGTCCGGGTTCAGGACGGGGAGGGCGGCGAGACGACCTTGTCCCTGGAGGAGTACGAGGCCCGCGCCGGCCAGCCGCCCTGGCAGAGCCTGCCCTGGGAGGGCGAGGCCGGACCCGTGCCGGACGACGGCGACAAGCACGGCCCCGAGATCAGCATGTAGAACGGTCGCCGAAGGAGCCCCTCGGTCGAGCCTGCATCCCCTCTCCCCACAGGCGGAGAGAGGGACCTGCAGGGCCGTCCCGCCTCACCAAGCTGTCGGCTTCGGGTTGCGCTCATCGAAGCCGATCTGGTGCCAGTAGGGATAGATCGGGTTTTCCCGGCTCGCCGCGTCGAGGCGGGCGATCTGGTCGGACGTCAGCGACCACCCGACAGCGCCGAGGTTCTGCTTCAACTGCTCCTCGTTGCGGGCGCCGATGACGATGTTGCACACGGGCGGGCGGCTGAGCAGCCAGTTCAGCGCCACCTGCGGCACGGTCTTGCCGGTCTCGGCGGCGACCGCGTCGAGGGCGTCCACCACGTCGTAGAGGTAATCGTCGGAGACCGTGGGACCGCCCTCCGCGCCGCCCGACGTGGCGAGGCGCCCGCCCGAGGCCGCCTGCCCCCGCCGGATCTTGCCGGTGAGCCGGCCCCAGCCGAGCGGGCTCCACACCATCAGGCCGACGCCCTGGTCGAGTCCGAGCGGCATCAGCTCCCACTCGTAGTGGCGGCCGATCAGCGAGTAGTAGCCCTGATAGACGACGTAGCGGGCGAGCCCGTACTTCTCCGAGGTCGCCAGCGCCTTCATCAACTGCCAGCCGGAAAAGTTCGAGGCGCCGATATAGCCGATCTTGCCCGAACGGGTGAGATCGTCGAGGGCCCGCAGGGTCTCCTCGACGGGCGTCAGCGCGTCGAAGCCGTGCATGAAGTAGACGTCGATGTGGTCGGTCTGGAGCCGCTTCAGGCTGGCCTCGCAGGCGCGGATCAGATGGTGGCGCGACGAGCCCACCGCGTTCACGTCCTCGCCGACCCGGAAAGACGCCTTGGTGGAGATCAGGAGCCTGTCGCGGCGGCCCTTGATGGCCTCGCCGAGGATCTTTTCCGAGTCGCCGCTCGAATAGAGGTCGGCGGTGTCGAGGAAGTTGACGCCCGCATCCAGGCAGAGATCGATCAGGCGGCTCGCCTCGGCCACGCCGGTGCTGCCCCAATTCTGGAAGAACGCGTCCGTGCCGCCGAAGGTGGCGGTGCCGAGGCTGAGCACCGGCACCTTGAGGCCCGAGCGTCCGAACTGCCGGTATTCCATTTCCGTCACTCCGCTGTGGCTGTCGGGAAACGGCCCTGAGAGACCGCTCGTCCCCGTCTTGAGGAGCCCGGCGCTCCCCGGCAATGCGGCGGACCGGCCGGGCACCCTGCGAGGCGCGAATGGCGCCGCTGCCATCATACCGCCACCGGGCGCCCGCGGTTCCGCCACTGAAAGGGGCTGGTTCCGCAAAGACTTCGTCAACCAAGAGCCACTATTAAAGCTCAAGTTTTAGGAACCCGGATCCGGGCTGCCTCTTCTTTCATCGCATCCGGCGGCTCCGTTGCCAGCCGGCCTCAACATTGGGAATGTCGCCTCGTGAGCTTCACCGTCAGCGCCGGCACCGCTTCGCGCGTCTATTCCTGGCAGCACGGCTCACTGCTGAGCGCCCTGGAGCAGGGTCTGTCGCTGACCACCTCCGGCATGAACGATGTCCGCATCGTGGACTCGGAAGGCCGCAGCCACAGCCCCGCCGCTCTCTACCAGCGGATGTTCGGGCAGCAGCCGACCGACGAGGCCGCACAGCCTCGCGCCCGCGCGGCCTGAACCGCCGAGCGCATGGTCCTGGAAGCCGAATCCAGGACCATGCGCTCGGCTCTTGTTCTTGCATCATCTTTTTCCGAAAGCCGCGATCCACCTTTCGGGATGATGCTCTACTCCCGGATCGCCGCCGCATCCGGCGCCACCACCGCGAACAGATCGCCCAAGGCGGCGAGGCTCGCGGCCTGGACGGCGGCCGCCGGAACGGTCGCGCCGTCCGGCCCCGGCAAGGCGCGGGTGGCGGTGGCCGAGGCCACCACGGTCGGGCGGAAACCGAGGTTGAAGGCGCTCCGCGCGGTCGAATTCACGCACATATGCGTCATGAAGCCGGCCAGGATCACGTCCTTGACGCCCGCCGCCTCTAGCTGCGCCTGCAGGTCGGTGCCGACGAAGGAACTCGGATAGGCCTTGGTGATGACCGCCTCGCCGTCGCGCGGAGCGACCTCGTCGCTGATCTGGCCGATGGCGGCGGTGACGTCGTAGGGCGAGCCCGGCCCGGCATCGTGGCGCACGTGGAAGACCGGGATCCCGGCTTTGCGCGCCCGCTCCAGAAGCGCCTGCGCCTCGCGGATCGCCGGCTCGACGCCCTCCAGTCGCATCACGCCCTCGCGGTAGGTGTTCTGCAGGTCGATCATCACCAGCGCCGAGCCCGAGAGGGCGGCGGGCTCCGGCGGCAGGCCGGACAGGCTGCGAAGCGTTTTGAGATCGGTCTTGAGGTCGCTCATGGCTGAAGCCTTCTCGTGGGACGCGTTTCCGGACGGGATGTGAGCCGGGCGGGGCCGTCCGCGCAACCTGTCGATAAGGCCAACGGACGTGAAGCCACCGATCCCCCTCATCCTGAGGTGCCCGCGCCAGCGGGCCTCGAAGGATGAGGACGGGGATGGGATCAGCGCTGCGCGAAAGCCCTATCGCTGCGCGGCCTGCATCGGCTTGTCGGATTTCGGCTGCTGGGGGGCGATGCGTCCACCATCCTTGAGATCCGCCGGGGGGCTCAGCACGAGGCGCTCGCCGCCCGAGAGACCCTTGTCGACCTCGACCACCGTGCCCTTGTCGCGGGCGATATGGACATCCGTCCAGGTGACGCGGTCGTCCTCGCGGGCGACCGCGACGCGGGTGCCGGATTGGTTGAACACCAGGGCTTCGGCCGGCACCGCCACCGTGGTTCCGCCGGTGCGCGGGATCGCCAGCGTCACGTAGACGTAAAGGCCGGGCCGCAGGGTACGGTCGGGATTGGGCACATCGACCTGCGTCGTGAGCGTGCGCGAGGAGGCGAGGAGCGCGACCGAACTGCGCTCGACCTCGCCGGAGAAGCTGCGGTCGGGCATCTGCGGCACCTTGATCTGGGCGGAGATGCCCGGCCGCACACCGACCGCCGCGTTCTGCGGCACGTTGACCGAGATGCGCAGCACGTCGTCCCGGTCCATCGACAGGAGCGGCGTGCCCGAGCCCGCATCGGCCTGGACGAGGTCGCCGACATCGACGTTGCGGGTCGTCACGACTCCGTCGAAGGGCGCGGTGACGATCTCGAAGCCGGTCAGCGCCTTGAGGCGGCCTACGGTCGCCTGCTGCGCCTTGATATTGGCCTGCGCCACCTTCACGTCGGCCTCCGCCGAGGCAAGATTGGCGGCTTGCGAGAGCACGCCGGCCTGGGTGTTGTCGGCAGTCTGCTTCGAGGCCCAGCCCTGGCCGGCCAGCGTCGAGGTGCGCGAGTTCGTGACCTGGGCGAGGCTCACATTGGCTTTGGCCTGATCGACCATGGCCTTGGCCCGCAGGAGCTGCGCCTCGAGCTGACCGAGCTGCGCCTCGGCCTGGACGAGCTGCTGGTCGAGATCGGGGGCGGCGATGCGCAGGAGCACGTCGCCCTTCTTCACCCGCGAGCCGAGATCGACGTGCCGCTCGGCGATGTAGCCGGTAGCGCGGGCGTAGATCCGTGCGGTGGCGAAGGGTTCGGTCTGGCCCGGCAGGGTCAGCTCGATCGGACCGTCGAGGCGTTTGGCCTCCTCGGTGCGGACCTTGGGCACGAACTCGATCTGCCGGGCGCGCACCGCCTCGGCCCGGGCTGCCCGCTGCCAGTGGCCGTAGCCGCCGTAAGCCAGGAGGCCCAGTGCGATCAGCCCGGCCAGCACGAAGCCGCCCTTGCCCGGCGGCGGGATTTCCCGATCGTCCCCTGTCCGGTTGGGCTGGCTCACGGGACAATCCTTCGCACATTGCGGACTGGCATCAGACGTAATCCTCGAGCGGCTTGGCCTCGCCCCGCCGCAGCAGGCTGTAGAGGAACGGTACGAACAGCAGCGTCGAGGGCGTGCCGAGTGCGATGCCGCCCATCACCGCGCGGGCGAGCGCCGCATTCTGCTCGCCGCCCTCGCCGGTGCCGAGCGCCATCGGCACGAGGCCGAGGAACATCGCGCTCGCGGTCATCAGCACCGGCCGCAAACGCGTCTCGCCCGCGGCGATCGCCGCCTCACGCGCCGAGCAGCCGGTGGCCTCCCGGTGCTCCTTGGCAAAGGTGACGAGCAGGATCGAGTTGGCGCTCGCGATGCCCACCGACATGATGGCCCCGAACAGAGAGGGAATCGAGAAGGCGGTGTTCGTGATGAACAGGCTCGCGACGATGCCGCAGAAGGCGACGGGGAGGGCTGCCAGCACCACGAAGGGATCGCCCCAGCTCTGATAGTTCACCGCCATCAGGAGGTAGACCGCGATCAGCGCGATGCCGAGACCCACCTCCAGCCGGAAGAAGGCGGCCCGCATGTTCTCGATCTGCCCGCGCACGCTGATCTTGTCGGGTGCCGGCAGGGCCTGCTGCTCCTCCTGGACGATCCGGTCGATGTCGCGGGCGATCGAGCCCAGGTCGCGATCCTGCACGGCGGCGTAGACGTTGAAGGTCGGCTGCGTGTTGACGTGGTTGATCACCGTCTGCGTCGGCTGGCGGGTGATCGTCGCGACGCTCGACAGCAGCGTCAGCGCGCCGGGGCCGTTGCCGGTGGCGCTGGCGCGAGCGAAGAGCGGGGTGTTCTGCAGCGCGGTGAGCGAGGCGTTGCGGTATTCCGGCGTCTGGACCCAGAGCTGATAGGGAATGCCGGTCTTCGGGTCGGTCCAGAAGTTCGGGTTCACTTGGAAGGAGCCCGACAGGGACACGTTGAGGCTCTGCGCCACCTGCTGCTGCGTCAGGCCGAGTTCGGAGGCCAGCCGCCGGTCGACATCGACGAAGAATTGCGGCGTGTCGACGATCTGGTGCAGGTGCACGTCGACGAGACCCGGCGTCTCCTTCAGCCGTGCCTCGATGCGCCGGGCGACCTCGAGATCCTTCACCGTGTTGCGCCCCGAGACCTGCACGTCGATCTGGGCGATGACGCCGAAATTGAGGATCTGCGTGATGATGTCGGAGGGCTGGAAATAAACGATCATGTCGGGAAAGCGCTCGCGCAGGCGTTCGCGCAGGCGCCGCTGATACTCGGCGACCGGACCGTGCTCGTCCTTCAGATCGATCAGCATCTGCCCGTCGTTGTAGGAAACGAAGGAGCCGTCGGAGAAGGCGAAGTTGTAGTTGTTCGACGGGATGCCGATGTTGTCGAGGATCTGGTCGATCTCGCCCTCGGGGATCACCTCGCGCACCACGGTCTCGGCCTCGGCGAAGACCTGCTCGGCGGTCTCGATGCGCATGCCGGGGCGGGTGCGCAGATGCAGGGTCATCTGGCTCGATTCGACCTGCGGGAAGTAGTCCTGGCCCGTGAAGACGAAGAGCCCGCCGGTGCCGGCAAACAGCAGGGCGACCACGCTGACCGTCGCGATCGGGTGGCGCAGAACCGCGTGCAGCAGCCCGACATAGCCGCGGTGGAAGCGCTCGAACCGCGCCTCGAAGCCCCGGCGGAAGGCGCCGGCCAGCCGGAAGACGGGGGAAAGCGGCCAAGCCAGGGCCCGCTCGATCCGGCCCCGGCGCGGGGCCTCGCCCTCACCGCCGTGGTGCTGGAGGTATTCGCGGGCCACCAGCACGTCGATCAGCACCGGCACCAGGGTGCGGGTGAGGAGGTATGAGGTCAGCATCGCGAACACGACCGCGAGCGCCTGCGGCGTGAACAGGAATTTCGGGGTGTCCGTGAGCGCGAAGACCGAGACGAAGGCGGCGCAGATCGAGAGCGTCGAGATCAGCGCCGGCTTGGCGATGCCCGCCGCGCCCTCGACCACGGCGTTGCGGAACGGTTTGCCCTCCTCGAACAGGCGATAGGTGTTCTCGATCGCCACCGTCACGTCGTCGACGAGGATGCCGACCGCGAGCGCCAGCCCGCCCAGCGTCATCACGTTGATGGTGTGGCCGAGCGCGGCGAGCAGCGCCAACGAGGTCATGAGGCAGAGCGGGATCGAGACGAGCACGATCAGGGTCGAGCGCCACGAGCCGAGGAACAGCAGGATCGTGAGGCCCGTCAGTGCGGCGGCGATGACGGCCTCGTGCCACACCCCCTCGATCGCGTTCGAGACGAAGACCGACTGGTCGAAGAGCGGCTTGATCTCCATGCCCTCGGGCGCCGCCGCGCGGATGTCGGGGAGCGCCGCCTTGACGTTGTTGACCACATCCAGCGTCGAGGCGGTGCCGTTCTTCAGAACCCGCATCAGCACTGAGGCCTGTCCGTCGGCCCTCACCACGTTGACCTGCGGCGGGCCGCCGTCGCGGACATAGGCGACATCGCGCACCAGCACCGGCTGGCCGTTGACCACCTTGATCGGGATCTCGTTCAAGGCCGCAATCGCGTCCGGCGTCGCGTTCATCTGCACCGGGTATTGCTGCTCGCCGATCTTGGTCAGCCCCGAGGGAATCGTCAGGTTCTGCGAGGTGACCGCGTTGGTGACCTCCAGCGGTGTCATCCCGAGCGCCTGGAGCGCGTGCAGGTCGAGATCGACCATGACCTGGCGCGGAGCGCCGCCGAAGGGGGAGGGGAGCGTCGAGCCCGGCACCTGGGTCAGGCGCTGGCGGATGCGGTACTGGGCGTAGTCGTAGACCTTGTTGAGGCTGTCCTTGGCCGAGGTCAGCGCGAGCTGGATCACCGGCACCGAGGAGGCCGAGAAGCGCACGATGACCGGCGGCTGCACGCCCGGCGGCATCAGCGCGCGGATCGAGTTCGTGGAGGAGACGACCTGGGCGATGGCCAGATCGATGCTGACGCTCTGGTCGAAATAGATCTTCATCACCGACGTGCCCTGCAGGCTCGTCGATTCCATCCGGGCGATGTTGTTAACGTTGTTGGAGATTCCGAACTCGGAATAGGTCGTGATCCGCTTTTCCATCTCCGGCGCGGACAGGCCCGTATAGGTCCAGACCACGACGACGACGGGGATGTCGACGGCGGGCAGCACGTCCTTCGGGGTCACGACGATGGCGCCGGCCCCACCGAGCATCATCAGCACGGCGAGGACGTAGGTCGTGATGCGGAACTTGAGGGCGTACTGGACGAGTCCCATGGGTCTCCGGGGTTCTTTCCGGCGAGCCTTCCGGAGAACGGCACGGGCGTTTCCTTACGGATACCGCACGATCACTGTTTCTGTTCTATGTCCGATTACCCCCGGAAACACACGCGTGCTGCGATGCCGCATCGCCGCCTGTCCCCGGCCGTCGAGGGTACTCGGTCCGCCCGACGAAAAATAAGGCTAGCCTGGAATCAACCTCTGCAACACGGTGCCTCAGCCCGCGCTTGTCGGCACCGGCGCCGAATTGTCGTCCGCTTGTGCCGCTTCTTGCGCTTGTGCCGCTTCTTGCCGCCGCACCTGCGCCCGACCGAGCCAGAGCGCGTTGAGGAGCCAAGCGGCCGAGAGCGGCACGGCCACCACGGCCGCAGCGTGGCCGCCGAAGCCGAGCGCGGCGAGGCCGGTATAGGACCACGCGCCGACCTGATCGCCGAGGCGGTAGACCACCGTGTCGATGAAGCTCTTGGCCTTGTAGCGATCCTCGCGCGGCACCACCGTGAACAGCACCTCGCGCACCGGCCGGGCAATGGCGAAGTTGCCGGCCCGGCGCAGCACGTAGATCACCACCACCGAGGCGACGCTCGGCGAGAGCGCCAGCGCCGCGAAACCGACGATGCTCGCCGCCGGCAGCAGCGCCAACGTCACGCCAACGCCGAGCCAGCGCGTGATGCGGCCGGTCAGGAAGAGCTGCACGCCGAGCGTCAGGACGTTCACGGCGAGGTCGACGCTGGCGAAGAAGGCGGTCTGCGCGCCCCGATCGGGGAAGCTGCGCTTGGCGATCCCGGCCTGCTCGAAATACAGGAAGGTCGCGGTGATCGAGAACAGCGCCAGGAACCCTGCGATGTTGAGGAGGTAGGGCGAGGCGACGGTGCGCCGGATGCCGGCCCACACATCGCCGCCGATGACTTCGCCCGCCCGCGATTCTTCCGGCACCTCGTGGAGGCGCCCGATCAGGCGGGCGAGGCCCCGCATGGCGAAGACCGCCGCCTCCAGGAGTACGGCGGCGGCGATGAGCAGCGCCCAGGTCGGCACGTCGCGGGCCAGCGTCGCGGTCACCGACGAGCCGCAGATGGCGCCCAGCGTCGCGCCCGCGGCGATGAAGCCGAACAGGCGCTTGCCCTGCTCGGTCGAGAACACGTCCACCACCGTGGCCCAGAAGATCGAGACCACGAACAGGTTGAAGATCGAGAGCCAGACGAAGAAGGCTCGCCCGACCCAGACCGCGGTCTCGCCCTCGGCCACCGCGATGAGGCCGGCAAAGATCAGGATGTTGAGGATGAAGAAGCGGTAGGTGAGGGGCACGAACCGCGCCCGCGGCAGGCGCTTGACCAGCCACGCGAAGGGCAGGTTCAGCGCCAGCATGCCGACGAGGGTCGCCAGGAACAGCCAGGGCAGGTTCTCAAGACCGCCCGCCACGCCCATCTGGTCGCGGATCGGGCGCAGCACGTAGTAGCTCGCGAGCAGGGCGAAGATATAGGCCCAGGACCACGCGAGCGCCGGGCCCTCGCCCGACCGCACATCGATGAGGCGGGCGAGGCGGTCGGAGAGCGAGGAGCCCGACGAAGAGCCTCGAGCCTCGCTCAAGGCTTCACTCCGAGCTTCTGCTTCAGCTCCGGCGCCGAGAGGTCGTGCCCGAAACCGGGCGAGCCCATGGCGAAGGTGTCCGCCGCCTTCAATTCGCCGACCACCACGGGGTCGAAGCCCGCATCCGAGACCAGGGTGCGGGCGGTCTCCAGCGCCTTCGGGTCGTTGCCGGCGATCGGCACCGCCATGCGCGGCTCGGGCCGGCCGGCGTTCTTCTGGAAGATCTTGTAGTTGGCTGCATTGAAGGCGCGCACCACGCGAGCGCCGGCCAGATACTTGGCCGAGACCGCACCGATGCCGTCGCGCTCGACCTCGTCGGCGACCGCCCCGTCGCGGGCCTTCACCGCGTTGCCGGCATCGATCACCACCTTGTTCTTGAGCGCCGCGGCGTTCTCACGCCCGAGTTCCGGATAGGCCTTGTAGGGCACCGCGATCAGCACGGCATTGCCGAAGGCAATCGCCTCCGCCGGGGTGCCGGCTCGCGCCTTGGGCCCGAGTTCCTCCACCAGGGCCTTCAGTTCCTCCGGGTGGCGGGAGGAGAAGAAGACCTCGTAGCCCGCCTTGATCCAGAGCCGGCCGAGCGTGCCGCCGATATTGCCCGCCCCGATGATCCCGATTCTTTTGGTCGTTTCGGACTGTGCGAGGGCGGGCAGCGCGGGGAGCAGGAACGAGCCGGCCAGGAGCGCCAGCGCCGCGCGCCGACCCAGAGAAATTCCAAAAACATCAGACCGCATCGATGAAGGCCTCCATCTTGCGCCGCTCGGCGGCATCCGGCAGCCGGCCGGTCGCGGCGGCGAGGTTGTCCTCGACGTAAGCCGCCTTCGCCATGCCCGGGATCGGGCAGGTGACGGCTTCGTTGGCGAGCACGTATTTGAGGAAGAACTGCGCCCAGCTCTTGCAGCCGAAGTCGGCGGCAAAGTCGGGCAGGGGCTTGTCCTTCACGGCCTTGAACAGGCGGTCACGGCCGAAGGGCACGTTGACCATCACCGCCACGCCGCGCTCGGCGGCGAGCGGCAGGATGCGCTCCGCCG
Source organism: Methylobacterium sp. R2-1 (assembly GCF_014191355.1). GTDB lineage: Bacteria > Pseudomonadota > Alphaproteobacteria > Rhizobiales > Beijerinckiaceae > Methylobacterium. The sequence continues at coordinate 194,204 of NZ_JACHWM010000006.1, read as the reverse complement.
CGAGCCGGCTGTCGAGGGCGTAGTTCACCTGCACGAAGTCGAGTTTGTCCCGCTTCATCACCGCTTCGAGATCGGGGAACTGCTCGTCGCGCCAGACGGTGACGCCGACATAGCGGATGCGGCCCTTCTCCTTGAGCGCGCGCAGGACGGCGAGGTTGGTTTCCGTATCGATCAGGTTGTGTACGGCGATCAGGTCGATCCTGTCCGTGCGCAGACGCTGGAACGAGCGCTCGGTCTCGGCCTCCGACGCCTCGCGCCCGCGAGCCGCGACCTTGGTGGCGAGAAAGATCTTTTCGCGCAGGCCCTGAAGGACGATGCCGAGGACCTCCTCCGCCGTGCCGTAGCTCGGGGCGGTGTCGATCACCCGCCCGCCGAGCGCCACGAAGCGCTCCACCGCCTCGCGCAAAGGAGCCGTGGCCTCGGACGTCGCCGCCACCTCGTAGCGGCGCGAGGTGCCGATGCCCATGGCCGGAAGCCTCTCGCCGGAGGAGGGGATCGGCCTCGTGATCAGAGTATCCGCGGCGCGGGCCGGGCGCAGCGGCGCTGGGGCGAGGCCGAGTCCGGCGAGGGCGGCGGTTCCCTGCAACAGGGTTCGGCGGGAGAGCGGCGGCAAGGGCAACAGGACAGGCGGCAAGACAGGCGGCATGGGCGCGGGCCTCCTTCGCGGACGGGCATGGCCCGAGCGAGATAGGGCAACCTCACCGCAACGGCGAAGAGATCAGCCGTTGAAGCGACCGAACGTCACCGCCGTCTCGCCGTAGCTGCGCCGTTCCAGCTCCAAGAAGCCGGGCGGCAGGACCGGACCAGCCTCGGCGGCCTCCTCGACCAGGACCAGCGCGCCGGCGCTCAGCCAGCCGCCGGCTGCCGCGGCGGTGAGTGCCGCGGGCGCGAGATTCTTCCGGTAGGGCGGGTCGCAGAAGACGAGCGATGCGACGTCAGAGGCGGGCCCGAGCCGGGTCGCGTCGCGCTGGATCAGCCGGGCGCGGCTCCCGCAGCCGAGCGCGGCGATGCCCTCGCGGATCAGCGCGCCGGCTTGGCGCCCCTCGTCCACGAAGATGGCCCGGGCCGCGCCGCGGGAGAGCGCCTCGAAGCCGAGTGCACCGGTGCCCGCGAACAGGTCGAGCACCACCGCGTCCTCGACCGCATCGTCGTAGGCGTGGGCCAGCACGTTGAACAGGGCTTCGCGCAGGCGGTCGGAGGTCGGGCGGATGCCCTCCGCCTTCGGTCCGATCAGCCTGCGCCCGCGCCACTCACCGCCGACGATCCGCACGCGTGCGCCTCAGGCGCCGCGCGGCGGGCGCCCGCCCCCGCCGCTGCGGGGCCCCGGCTTGCCGCCGCCGGGACGACCACCGGGGGCACCGCCGGGCTTTCCACCGGGACGGCCGCCCGGGCGGCCGCCGGGCCGACCGCCGCCGCCGGGCTTGAAGTCGCCCCGCGGGGCTCCCTTCCCGCCGCCCTTGCCGCCACCCTTGAAATCGCCTCGGGCGCCGTCGCGGTCACCGCCCTTGAAGCCGGGCTTGCCGCCGAATCCCCTGCCCGGAGCGCCGCCGGGTCCTTTGCTCGGCCCCTTGCTGGGCCCTTGGCTCGGCCCGCTGCGGAAGCTCGGACGATCGGAGGCATCCGCGCCCCGCGGGGGACGGGCCGGACGCTCGCCCTCGGCGGTACGGGGCCGGTCGCGCGGCGGGCCGCGACGCTCGGGCGGGCGCCCCTCGGCCGGGCGCTCGCGGCGGGGTGCACCCTCGCCGCGGTCGTACGATTCACGCTGAGGCCGCCCCTCGCTCCGCTCGCGCGGGGGACGGGCCTCGAAATCGGACGAGCGCTCGCGCGGCGGGCCGCGCCGCTCGGCGGGCGCGGCCTCCCCGGATTCGCGGCGGCGGGGACGGGCATCGCCCCCCGGCACGGCGCGGCGGAACTCGTCCCGGCCCGGCCGGTCGTCGCGGGAGCGGCTCTCGCGCGGTCGCTCGTCACGCGGCCGGTCCTCGCGCGCTCTGTCCTCGCGCGGCCTGTCCCGGGGCGCGGAGCGCTCCTCCTCGTTGCGAAAGCGGACCCGGCGGTGCGGCTCGGGCGCGGGCGTCTCCGGCGAAGGCTGAAGCCGCTCGACCAGCACCCGGCGCTCGCCGGCCGCCTGGATCGCGCCGACCCGCTCGCGGCCGCGCTCGGCCGACGCCGCGCGGGCGGTCTTGGGGTCCAGGCCCCGGCGCGGCACCTTGGAGGCGCGGGGCCGCGTCTCCTCGTCGGCGCGCCACACGGTGGGCGAGGGGGGCCGCTGCGCCGGGCGTGCACCGGCGCGGGGAGCGGCAGGGCGGGCGGGATCGCGCGGGGGACGGCCGGCCGACCCGCCGCGAGACCCGGAGCGGGCTTCCGAGGCGCCCTCGTCGCGCCCCCCTTGACGGCCCCGCCCCGCGGGCGCCGCGGCCTGCGTGGCACGCGTCTCCTTCTTCGGGCTGCCGAACGGGGCGATGGTCTCGCGCACCGGGCTCTCGAAATCGACGCCCGCCTGCTCGGCGAGGTTTTTTCCGAGCTGCTCTTTCAGAACCTTGGTGCGGATCTCTTCGACAAGACCGACTTCGAGGTCGCCGAGTTGGAACGGCCCGAACGAGAGCCGGATCAGCCGGTTCACCGACAGGCCGAGATGTTCGAGGATGCGCTTGACCTCGCGGTTCTTGCCCTCGCGCAGGCCGAGCGTGAGCCAGAGGTTGTCGCCCTGGACCCGGTCGAGGGTCGCCTCGACCGGCCCGTACTCCATGCCGTCGACGGTGACGCCCTTCTTGAGCCGGTCGAGATCCGCCTGGGTGATGTCGCCGAAGGCGCGCACCCTGTAGCGGCGCAGCCAGCCGGTGTCGGGGTGGGCGATCACCTTGGCGAGGCCGCCGTCGTTGGTGAGGAGCAGGAGCCCCTCCGTGTTGATGTCGAGCCGGCCGATGGCGACGACCCGGGGCAGATCGTCGGGCAGGCCGTCGAACACGGTCTGACGCCCTTCCGGGTCGCGGGCGGTGGTCACGACGCCCCGCGGCTTGTGCAGCAGCCACAGCCGGGTGCGCTCGCGGGCAGGCAGGGGCTCGCCGTCGATCGCGATGCGGTCGGATTCAGTGACGTTGATCGCCGGCGAGGTCAGGATCTTGCCATTGAGGCTGACGCGGCCGGCCTCGATCATCGCCTCCGCGTCGCGGCGGGAGGCGATGCCGGCGCGGGCGATGGCCTTGGCGATGCGCTCGCCCTCGGGCGCAGCAGGCTGGTCCGCGGGCTGGTCCGCGGGCGCGGCCGGGGAGGGGTCTGGAATGTCGGTCATCCGCGCCCCTTACCAGAGCGGCGGTTCGCGCAAAAGGAAAAGGCGGCCCGCGAGGGCCGCCCTTTCATCGAACCGCGAAGGTTCTGCGGTCGTCACAACCGCGGGGAGCGACCGCGCACTGCGCCCAGCACCGCCGAGATCAGGAACAGCGCGATCGCGACGAAGAACACGATCTTGGCCGCCTCCATGGCGGTGCCGGCGATGCCGCCGAAGCCGAGCAGAGCGGCGATCAGAGCGACGACGAGAAAGGTAACAGCCCAACCGATCATGGTATCCTCCTGACGTCCGTCTTGGACGGTGTCTTGAAAGTCTGTCCTGGCCTTGAAAATTGCCAAGCTGCCGGATTCGTTCCGTCGATGGCGCTGAAAACGGTTGCCTCAGCGAAGCGTTCCGGAAAGCGTTCGGACCTCGCATACATCCCTCACGGAGGAGCAACGGCGGCTGCGGAGGCCCTGTTCCGCCAGGAGGAATGGAGCGGAATGGAGGGGAATGGACCGGACGCGCGGGCGCACCCGGAGACATCTCCGGGCCGCGCGAGACAATCGAAGAAACGTCTGCCGGGAATGCGTCAGGCCGCCAGCGTCGGTGCCGACCGCTCCTCGGATCCCAGTCCGGCTTCGAGCAGGACGGCGATCTCATGGACCGGCCGGGGCGGGCTGAACAGATAGCCCTGCACCTCCTGTGCGCCCTCCGCTCGGATGGTTGCGAGTTGCGGTTCGGTCTCGACGCCCTCGACCAGCGTCGTGATGCCGAGGCTCGCTCCCAGGCTCACGATGGCGCGGATGATCGCGCCGGCCTCCGACTGAGCGGCACAGTCGCGTACGAAGGAGCGGTCGATCTTGATCTTGTCGAAGGGGAAGCGGCGCAGGTAGCTGATCGAGGAGTAGCCGGTGCCGAAATCATCCATGGAGATGCGCACGCCGAGCTTGCGCAGGGTATGGAGCGTCTCGAGGTTCGCCTCGGTGTCGTCGAGCAGCACGCTTTCGGTGATCTCCAGTTCGAGCCGGCTCGCCTTGAGGCCGCTGGCCGCGAGCGCGCCGAGCACGCTCTGGACGAAGCCGCGGTGGCGCAGTTGCAGCGGCGAGACGTTGACCGCCACGCTGATCGTATCGGGCCAAGCGGCGGCATCCCGACAGGCTTGGTGCAGCACCCACTCGCCGATCGGCACGATCAGGCCGGTCTCCTCGGCGAGCGGGATGAACAGCGCCGGGCTCACGAGCCCGCGCTCGGGATGACGCCAGCGGACCAGCGCCTCCATCCCGGTGATGCGGTTGCCGGACAGGTCCACGAGCGGCTGATAATGCAGCTCGAAGCGGTTCTGCGCGAGCGCCTCCCGCAACTCGCGTTCGAGACCGAGCCGCTCGCGCAGGGTCTCGTCCATCTGCGGCTCGAACAGGCGGACGGTGCCGCGCCCCTCGGTCTTCGCCTCGTAGAGAGCGAGATCGGCCTCCTTGAGGAGGCGCTCGATGTCGTGCGGAACGTCGCCCTCGGCCAGGGCAATGCCAACGCTCATTCCGATCTCGACGGTGATCCCGTCGAGGGCGTAGGGCGCAGCGACGGTCTCGATCAGGCGCTCGGCCAGTACCGCGGCCCCGGCCGCATCCTCGACGCGGGAGAGCACCGCGAACTCGTCGCCCCCGAGCCGGGCCACCACGTCGCGGCCGCGCACATGTCCCCGCAGCCGCTCGGCCACCGCCCGCAGCAGGGCATCACCCACCGCGTGGCCGAAGCTATCATTGACCGGCTTGAACCGGTCGAGGTCGAGCATCAGCACCGCGAGCGGCGCTTCCGCGTCGGTGCGCAAAGCCGCGATCAATTCGGCGCCGATCTCCCGCAGGCGGGTGCGGTTGGGCAGATCGGTGAGGCCGTCGTGGCGGGCCATGTGGATGATGCGGGCCTCGTTGCGCCGCCGCTCGGTGACGTCCTCGAAGGTCGCCACCCAGCCGCCGCCGACCATGGGCCGGTGGGTCACGGCGATGACCCGCCCGTCGGCGAGTTCGCGCAGCACCGCTTTCGACCCGTCCCCGGTGAGCGAGGTGCGGGTGCCCTCGCTGATCGCATCGACGGTGGCGCCGCGCTTGTAGCGCCCGAGCGCCACCAGCGTCTCGATGATGGCGCGCTGGCCCATGCCGACATGGACTGCGTCGTCGGGCAGGCCGAAGATCTCCAGGTAGCGCCGGTTCCACACCAGGAGCCGCTGCTCCGCATCGAACATGCACAGGCCGTGCGTCATGTTCTCCAGGGCCGCATCGAAGCGCCGGTTCTGCTCACTGAGCTGGGCATGAGTCTCGACCAGGGCGCGTCGGGTCCGGTGCTGCTCGGTGACGTCGCTGCCGACGCCCCGATAGCCGAGGAAGTCGCCCTCGGGCGAGAAATGAGGGCGGCCGCTGATCTCGAACCAGCGCGGCGTGCCGTCGGGATGGCGGTAGACGTAGGTCAGGTCACGGAAGGGACGTCGGGCAGCGATCGTCTCGCGATAGTGCGCAAAGTTGGCCTCCTCCCCCTCGCAGGCCAAGGTCTCGCGCGCGCAGCCGATCAGGCTCTCCGGCGTGCGGCCCAGCAGGCGCTCGGCACCCGGGGAGAGGTAACTGAAGCGGTCCTTGGCATCGGTGGCCCAGAGCCAGTCGAAAGCGATTCGTGCGAGTTCTTCGAGGTCGTTCAGGGGCATGGCACCACCGTAAGCGAGCCGGACTTTCAAGCCTAAATGTAAATATTTCCTCATGATCACGACTTGGTCATTCTGCCCAAATTCCTGCCTGATCGCAGTCGGCCTAAGTGCAGAAGAAGCCAATGACTGTCGCCTGAATTGCACAAGCTCGAAAAACTTCCACAAGGTTGTAACGACCCAACCTGAGGATTCCGAGCGGCCCGCCGGTCGGGCCCGCCGGAGCCTCCGCTTCGCCGAACCGTTATCCGCGTCAGGCAAGCGCACGGAAAGCGCACGGAAGCGGAAGCGGCGGAGTGGGAAGGACGGCGGATGGCGGAGGGCGACGACCTGTTTCCCGGCTTCGAGGCGCTCTGGATCGAGGGGCCGGCGGGCCGCTGGTTCGGCCGAGCCGGCGGTCTGGAAACGGCGCCGCCGCTCCTTCTGCTGCACGGCTTCCCGCAGAGCCACGCGATGTGGCACCGGCTGGCGCCCGCGCTCGCCGAGACGCACCGTGTCATCGCCCTCGACCTGAAGGGCTACGGCTGGTCGGCCGCTCCCGACTCGAGCAGTGGAGAGAACGCCTACACCAAGCGGCGGCTCGGGGCGGAGATCGTCGCGGTAATGGAGCGGCTCGGCCATGTCCGCTTCGCGCTGGCCGGCCACGATCGCGGCGCCCGCGTCGGCTACCGGCTCGCCCTCGACGAACCGGGCCGGATCGAGCGCCTCGCGCTGCTCGACATCGTTCCGACCGACGTGCAGTGGGCCCGCATCGAGGCGAACCCCGCCGCGAACCCGCACTGGTCGTTCCTTTCGCGCCCCGCCCCGGAGCCGGAGGAGGCGATCCGCCGCGACCCGGACCGCTATTTCGGGGGGCTGCTGCGCGACTGGACCGCGGGGCACGACCTCGCCGCCTTCGACCGCCACGCGCTCACCCTCTACCGTCAGGCCTGGAACGTGCCCGAGCGCATTCACGCGATGTGCGAGGATTATCGGGCGGGCGGCGCCGACGGGTCCGACCGTGCCGCCGACCGCAACGACCTCGCCGCGGGCCGGACCTTAGCGATGCCGGTGCTCGTGCTCGCGAGCGAGGCCTATCTCGACAAGGACAAACCCGAGACCGCGCTGGCGGCCTGGCAGCGGACCTTTGCACCGAAGGCGCAGGGCGCAACAATCGCCTCCGGTCACTTCATGGCCGAGGAGGCGCCGGAGCCGACGCTACGGGCGTTGGAGGGGTTTCTGACGGAGTGAAACCTCAAAACGTTTCCACCCACGGCCGCAGGGCGATCTCGTCGGTCCAGGCGCTTCGGTCCTGGTGCAGGAGGGCGAGGTAGTTTTTCGCGATGGCGTCCGGGTCGAGGGTCGCGTCGGGGCGCCCCTCCGGATCGGGCCGCGCGGCGGAGCGGATGGCGCCGTCGATCACGACATGGGCCACATGGATGCCCTTGGGCTGCCACTCGCGGGCGAGGCTCTGCGCGAGGCCCCGCAGGGCGAACTTGCCCATGGCGAAGGGGGCCGAGCCCGCAAATCCCTTCACGCTCGCCGAAGCGCCGGTGAACAGGATCGCCCCGTGGCGATGCGGCAGCATCCGCCGGGCGGCCGCCTGTGCCACGAGAAAGCCGCCATAGGCCGAGACCGAGAGCGCGCGGGCCACGGCCTCCGGATCGAGATCGATTGTGGCGCCACGCAGCCGGCCGCTGGCGTTGTAGACCACCACGTCCGGCGGACCGCCCAGCGCCGGTTCGAGCCGGGGGAACAGGGCCTCGACCGCGCTCGGATCGGTGGCATCGCAGGCATGGACCACAGCCCCCGTCTCTGCGGCGAGGTCGTTGAGCTTTTCGGTGTTGCGTGCAGCGAGCCCGACCTTCAGCCCCTCGGCCGCGAACAGGCGCGCCAGCGAGGCGCTCAGGCCGGGACCGGCACCGACGATCAGGGCGCGCTGGTAGGTCGGGACCATGGGAGGGGGCTCCGGTGAGGTGGGAGGACGAAGGGTCGAACGCGCCGCGCGCAGCCCTGGTTCGACGCTCCGAAGTCCTCCACCGTCACGACGGGCGGCTTTCCCGGCTCACCCCCGCCGCTCGGCGAAAAAGTCCCTGAGGAGGCCTGCCGCCTCGCCCTCGCGAAACCCCGAATAGACCTCCGGCGCGTGGTGGCAGGTCGGCTGATTGAACACGCGGGGGCCGTGCTCGACGCCCCCGCCCTTGGGGTCGGAGGCGGCGTAGTAGAGCCGGCGGATGCGGGCGAAGGAAATCGCGCCCGCGCACATCGGACATGGCTCAAGGGTCACGTAGAGGTCGCAGCCGGTAAGGCGCTCGTCGCGGAGCGCGGCGCAGGCGGCGCGGATCGCCAGGATCTCAGCATGAGCGGTGGGGTCGGACAGCGTGCGGGGCCGGTTGCCGGCCACCGCGAGCACGGTTCCGTCCCGCACCACGGCCGCGCCGACCGGCACCTCGCCCAGCGCCGCGGCCTCACGAGCGGCGGCGAAGGCGAGGTCGAGGAAATCGGGCATCACGCGCCGTGGGAGCCGGCCTCTCCGGCGGCCGCTTCGCGGGCGACCTCCCGGCCGCCGATGTCGCTGCGGTAAAACCCGTCCGGCCAGTCGATCCGCTTCACCGCCGCGTAGGCGCGGCTTTGCGCCTCCCGCACGCTGGCACCGAGCGCGGTGACCGCAAGCACCCGGCCGCCATCGGCGAGCAGCCGGTCGCCGTCCCGGCGGGTGCCGGCCTGGAACACCACGACCGTCTCCTCTCCCGCCGTCTCGGCGCCGCGGATCTCCGTGCCGCGGGTCACAGCGCCGGGATAGCCCTGCGCCGCCATCACCACGGTGAGCGCGGCGCGGGAGGCATCGAAACCGATCGCGATGCCGGACAGGTCACCCTGGGCAGCGGCCAGCAGCGCCGGCACGAGATCACCCGACAGGCGCGGCATCAGCACCTGCGCCTCCGGGTCGCCGAAGCGGGTGTTGTACTCGATGAGCTTCGGGCCCTCCGCCGTCAGCATCAGCCCGGCATAGAGGATGCCGGCGAACGGCGTGCCGCGGGCGGCCATGCCGGCCAGCGTCGGCGCGATGATCCGGTTCATCACCGTCTCCGCAATCTCCGGCGTGACGATGGAGGCGGGGGAATAGGCCCCCATGCCTCCCGTATTCGGGCCTCGGTCGCCGTCATGGACGCGCTTGTGGTCCTGCGCCGTCCCGATCGGGATCGCGCGGGTGCCGTCGCAGAGCGCGAAGAAACTCGCCTCCTCGCCGAACAGGCATTCCTCGATGACGAGCGCCCCGCCCTCCGTTCCGTCGAGGATCGCCCGCACGGCGGCCTCGGCCTCGGGCAGCGTCTCGGCCACGGTCACGCCCTTGCCGGCGGCGAGCCCGTCGGCCTTGACCACGATCGGCGCACCATGCTCGCGGAGATAGGCCAGCGCCGGCTCCAATTCCGTGAAGCGGGCGAAGGCGGCAGTCGGGATGTCGTGCTCAGCGCACAGATCCTTGGTGAAGCCCTTCGAGCCTTCGAGCTGCGCTGCGGCCTTCGTCGGCCCGAAGGCGGGGATGCCGGCGGCTTGCAGATCGTCGACGAGCCCGGCGACCAGCGGCGCCTCCGGCCCCACCACCACCAGCCCGATCTTTTCCGTCCGGCAGAAGGCGACGACAGCGGCGTGATCGGACACCGCGAGGTCCGGCCGGTTCTCGCCGTGCTGCGCCGTGCCGGGATTGCCCGGCGCGACGAACAGTTTCGCGCAGAGCGGCGATTGGGCGATGGCCCAGGCCAGCGCGTGCTCGCGCCCGCCGGAGCCGATGAGCAGGATGGAGAAAGGCTCGGTCATGACGAGACCCTATCCAAAAAAATTTGGGCCGGGGAAAGGGCGTTTCGCGTTTGCCCCGGCGACGCCCCCGACAACACACCCGGCGACACCAGGGAGAACCCGCCGCATGGCGCCGCAAGACCGTCATCACGACAGTCATGAGCGACCGGGTCAGAAGCGGGGCCGGCTTGGCCTGGAGGGCGCCAACACCCTGGTGCAGACGCTGGCGATCCTCGGGGCGGGAGCCTGGGGCGTCTACACCTTCGTCTACGAGGCGCGGATCAAGCCGGGGCTCGCCCCACCCTCGGTCTCGGTGAAGACCGACCTCGCCCGGGTCGGCGAGCGCGGCGACCGGGTGGCGATCCGCTCGACCGTGACTCGAACCAATGTCGGTCAGGCGGGCGTGCGCGTGCTCGGGCTCACCTACACCGTGGTCGGCATCCGCACCCGCTTCGCCGAGCCGGGCGCGCAAGGGGAGGCAGAGATGGCATCGCGGGAGGCCGCCTTCCGAGCCTCGCTCTCCGGCATGGCGACCGTCGATTCCGCTCGCGACTACGTACGCGAGAGCGGCGCACCGATCCTGCGCCAGGGAGTGCTGTTTTCCGGCGCGACGACGCTCCCGACCGAGCCCTCCGACCTCAACCCGGGCGAATCCGTCTCCCGCGACGTGATCGTCTACGTCGACCGCAAGGCCTTCGACGCGGTGCGCTTCGAGGTTCGGCTCGCCTACGCCAAGGAGGACGGCCCGCCGGTGCGCCTGCGCTTCGAGGAGGGGGCGGACGGGGTGCTCGCGGCCGTCCCGGCCGAGCCCTGCCCCACGCCGAAATGCCCGCTGCGGACGACGGATTTCGCGACCGAATTCTCGCTGTGGTGAGGCGGCCGGCGCGGCCGCTCGTCCGCCTCCGTTCGGGACCGTTTTATCCCGTACGCCGGACGGAACGGTTGGCCGGGCTCGCCTGTTGATGAGGGCCATGCCGATCTGTCGCCACTCGATCGCCTCCCCCTCCCGCCCGCCCCGCGAGCGCCCGATCGTTCTGCTGTCGCACTACGTGATCCATCGCCGCCCGGCGCAACGGGCCGCCAACGACAACCGCCGCTCGCGGCTCGCACCGGTCTGGCCCTGGGCTATGGTGGCGGCGGCCGCTCCGGCCGTGACGGCGGCGCTGGTCCTCACGCGCCTGATCTGAATTCCGGGCTATTTTCTCTCCCCCGTCGTCCGCTCCCCCTTGAGCACACGCCGCATCCGGAACGCCGTCTCGTCCAGGGCGTGCGCGCTCTTCATCCAGGCCCGGCCGCCGAGCCGGAACGGCCGCGACAACCGCTCGACTTGCTCCAGTCGCTGACGCAGGGACGCGACCTGCCGCTTCAGGGCGATGCGCTCCACCTTCTCCAGGGAGGGCAGGCCACCGGATCGCTCCCCCGGCCAAGGTTGCGGCTTACCCGGATCTTCTCCGCATCCGCCACGCTGACGAGGGCCCGGCCGAAACCGACCCGGCCCGATCCGGCGATGATCGGATGGCGCCGCTGCGCGCCCGTCTCCGATTGAGCCTTCACGGCCTGTCCTTTCATCGAGGCCGCTGATTGCCAGCCGACAAGCGTATCGGAGGCGTGCCTTTCGAGATTATTTCTCGTCCCAGTATCATCTCAAGGAAATGGGCGACCTCGATCGCGCGCAATCAAAGCAATGGTGGCCTTCGAAAAGGGCTCTCTGCCGCCTGCGCCGACCGAAAATCCCTTATATAACCGATTCTGCCTGATCTTTACGCTCCGACATGGCCGCTGACGGCGCCGGCAGTCGGGCAAGTCCTGTGTCGAACGAGGAACGATGGGGGGCGCGGACGCGGCCCCGGCGCCACACTCGCACGCCCTTCCCCAGCCGATCGATCCGGCGGCCTTTACCTCACCCGGCCCGTTCCCTAGCGTCCGGCCCCATGCCGCTCGTGCCCCCGCCACGTCCTGCGACCTCTGCCGCTGCCGTGCCGCCGCCGGGAGAGCCGGCCCCCTCGGCGTTGCTCCAGGCCAATGCCCCCGAATGGTCGGTCGGCGACCTCGCCGCCGCTCTCAAGCGCACCCTGGAGGACGCCTTCGGCCATGTGCGCCTGCGCGGCGAGATCTCGGGCTATCGCGGGCCGCATGGCTCAGGCCACGCCTATTTCTCGCTGAAGGACGGCACGGCGAAGATCGACGCGGTGGTGTGGAAGGGTGTGCTCGGGCGTCTGCGCCAGAAGCCCAAGGAGGGGCTCGAGGTCGTCGCCACCGGCAAGATCACGACATTCGCCGGAAAATCCTCGTACCAGATCGTCATCGACTCGATGGAGCCCGCCGGCATCGGCGCCTGGATGGCGCTGCTGGAGGAGCGCAAGCGCCAGCTCGCGGCCGAGGGGCTGTTCGAAGCGGAGCGAAAGCAGCCGATCCCGTTCCTGCCGCGGGTGATCGGCGTCGTCACCTCGCCGACCGGCGCGGTGATCCGCGACATCCTCCACCGGCTCGAGGACCGCTTTCCCCGTCCCGTGTTGGTCTGGCCGGTGCGGGTGCAGGGGGAGGGGGCGGCCGAGGAAATCGCCGCAGCGATCCGGGGCTTCAACGCGCTCGCCCCCGACGGAGCCATCCCGCGGCCGGACGTGCTGATCGTCGCCCGCGGCGGCGGCTCGATCGAGGATCTCTGGGCCTTCAACGAGGAGGCGGTGGTGCGCGCCGCCGCCGAATCCGACATTCCCCTGATCTCCGCCGTCGGCCACGAGACCGACACGACGCTGATCGACTTCGCCTCCGACCGCCGCGCCCCGACGCCCACGGGCGCGGCCGAGATGGCGGTGCCGGTGCGCGCCGAACTCGCTGCCCAGATCCACGACCTCGGCGCCCGGCAGGCGGGCACGATGCTGCGGCGGATCGAGCGCGAGCGGGCCGATTTCCGCGCGCTGGTGCGGGCGATTCCCGGCGCCGACGCCTTCCTGGCCGCCAAGCGCCAGCGCCTCGACCTGGCCGACGCGCGGCTGCGGCCGGCGCTCGCCGCCAACGCCCGCGATTCCCGCGAGCGCCTGAACCGCCTCGCCGACCGGCTGACACGGCGATCGCCGGCGATCGCCTTGGCCGAGGCGCGGGCACGGCTCGCCGGTATCGACCACCGCCCGCGCACCGCCATTTCCCGCATCATCGAGCGCCGCCGCGACCGCCTCGGGGCGCAGTCCGGCCTGCTCGGGGCGCTCAGCTACAAGGCGGTGCTCGCCCGCGGCTACGCCCTCGTGCGCGACGCCGACGGGCTGCCGGTCCGCTCGGCCGAGACCGCCGCGAAGGCCGCTCGGCTCCAGCTGCAGTTCGCCGACGACGCAATCTTTGCGCGCCCGGAGGACGCTCCGGCCGCTCCCCTTGCCGACGCCCCGCCGTCGCCGCCACGCCCGAAGCGCGCCCCCCGCCGGCCTGCACCCGAGCCGTCGCCGAAGCTCAAGGAGGCGACGACCGAGCCGCCGGCGCGGCAAGGCTCGCTGTTCTGAAGCGCGAGACGGCGGATCATGTCCGTCCCGCCCCCGTATCACCCCCTCCTTGCACGCAAGGCGGCTTGACCGACCCGGCCACCTCTGCGACCGAGCGGCACGGCTCCTGCCTGACCGGCGGCGGGCCCCGGCATCCCGCAGGAGAGACGCGTGACCACGACGATCGACTCGGACCAGAAGCTCCACCTCGTCTTCGGCGGCGAGCTGGAGGACGTCTCGGGCGTGCGCTTCCGGGACATCAAGGATCTCGACATCGTCGGCGTCTTTCCCGACTACGCCTCGGCCCAGACCGCATGGCGGGCCAAAGCGCAGGCGACCGTCGACAGCGCCCAGACCCGCTACTTCATCGTCCACCTGCACCGTCTGCTCGAGCCGTGATCGGGGCGCAGCAGGGTTCCGCTCTTTGAAACCTTTGTGACGAAACCATTGTGAGGGCTCGGCCCCGCTGGTATGAGCCGCGCGGCCGGATGCTTGTGCGGTCTCGGACGTAATCGTTTCGCGCGCGTCCCGCGAGTGACTGAAAAAGCGAGCCGAGAGACGCCCGGCATGACGTCGTCCATCAAGATCATCGCTGGCAATGCGAGCCGCCCGCTCGCGGAAGCGATCGCCGCCTACCTCGAATTGCCGCTCGCGAGCTGCATGGTCCGGCGTTTCGCCGACATGGAGATCTTTGTCGAGCTGCAGGAGAACGTGCGCGGCGAGGACGTGTTCATCGTCCAGTCGACCTCGTTCCCGGCCAACGACCACCTGATGGAGCTGCTGATCATGATCGACGCTGCGCGTCGGTCGTCGGCGCGGCGCATCACGGCGGTGATCCCCTATTTCGGCTATGCCCGGCAGGACCGGCGCACCTCGGGCCGCACGCCGATCTCCGCCAAGCTCGTGGCCAACCTCATCACCGAGGCCGGCGCCGACCGCGTGCTGACGCTCGATCTCCATGCCGGTCAGATCCAGGGCTTCTTCGACATCCCCACCGACAACCTGTTCGCCGCTCCCGTGATGGTGCGCGACATCAAGGAGCGCCTCGCGCCCGGCGAGCGCATGGTGGTCTCGCCCGACGTCGGCGGCGTGGTGCGCGCCCGCGCGCTCGCCAAGCGCATCGACGCGTCGCTCGCCATCGTCGACAAGCGCCGCGAGCGGGCGGGCGAGTCGGAGGTGATGAACATCATCGGCGACGTCGAAGGCCAGTCCTGCATCCTCGTCGACGACATCGTCGATTCCGGCGGCACCCTGGTGAACGCGGCCGAGGCGCTGCTCAATGCCGGCGCCCGAGACGTGTCGGCCTACATCACCCACGGGGTGCTGTCGGGCGGCGCGGTCTCGCGCATCGCCGCCTCGCGGATGAAGGAACTCGTCATCACCGACTCGATCCTGCCGACGCAGGCCGTGAAGCTCGCCCGCAACATCCGCGTGATCTCGATCGCGCCGCTGCTGGGCGAAGCGATCGGGCGCACGGCGACGGAATCGAGCGTATCGAGCCTATTCACCTGAGCCGATCCCGGCTCACGCCTCCGGACCGGTCCGACGCAGCATCAGCCCGGCGGAGATCGACAGCCAGACAAGGTCGGCGTCGGTCTGGACGCGCAGCTTCGCCTTGATGCTCGAATGGTAGTTCTGGACCGTCTTGGGGCTCAGCGCGAGAGCGTCGGCGATGGCCTCGGTCGTCAGCCCCGAGGCGATCAACCCTAAGATCTCCACCTCGCGCGGTCCCAGGTCCTCGATCGGCGAGCGGCGGCCGGAGAGGCGCTCGGCGGCGATCTCGCGGGCGATGTCCTCGCTGACCGCCTGCCCGCCGCGCATCACCGTCCCCATGGCCGCGACGAGCTCTTGGGGTGGGCTGCTCTTGGTGACGTAGCCGCAGGCCCCGGCCTCGAATGCCTTGAGGGCGAACGGCGTGCCCTGGTGCATCGAGAAGACGAGGATGCGCGCCGCCCGGTCGTAGGCGCGGATGCGCCGGATCGCCTCCAGGCCGCTGGCGCCGGGCAGGCTGAGATCGAGGATGACGATGTCGGGCTTCAAGCGGCGGTAGTCGCGGTAGGCGGCGGCCGCGCTCTCGGCCTCGGCGATGACCCGGTAGCCCGGCTGTCGCTCCAGCAGCTTGCGGTAGCCCGCCCGCACCACGGGATGGTCGTCGACGAGCAGGATCGTGGTGCCGCTCACGCGAAGCGGGCTCCGGCCGGGTCCGCGAAGGGGATGATCGCAGCGATCCGCACCCCGATCCCGCCGGCTGGCCGCTCGATCGACAGCGAGCCGCCGAGCGCGGCGACCCGCTCGCGGATGCCGATGAGCCCGTAGCCAGCCTTAGCCTCCAGCCGCTCGGGCGCGCCGCCGCCATCGTCCTCGACCGATAGGGCGAGGCCGCGGATGGGGTCGTCGCCCTCGACCCGCAGGCGCACCTCGCTCGGGCGGCCGTGGCGGGCGGCGTTGGTGAGGCATTCCTGGGCGATGCGGTAGAGGCTCAACCCCGCCTGTGCCGGCACGTGGCTCAGGCTGCCAACGATGTCGAGGCGGAAGGTGGGGATCGTCTCGGGCACCGCTCCGGTGCGGGCAGCGGCGAGCGCCGCCCCGCGGGCGTTCCAGGTCGCGACCAAGTGGCCGAGGGAGCGCTCCAGCCCCACTGTGTCGAGATCCGGCGGCCGAAGGCGGGCGAGCGTGCTGCGCAGGGTGCCCATCATCCGCTCCGTGATGCTGGAGATCGCGCGGGCGTCCTCGGCGATGTCGGGGCGGTCGCCATCCGTGCCCGCGGCGACGGCGGCGGCGAGCGCGGAAGCCGCCGTGAGGCATTGGCCGAACTCGTCGTGCAGGTCGCGCGCCAGGGCGCGGCGCTCCTCCTCCTGCACTTGGAACAGGCGCCGAGTCAGCGCCGCGCGCTGGGCCGTGGTCTCGGCGAGACGCTGCGTCAGGTCGTTGACGGCTCGGGCGATCAGCGCAAATTCCCGCGCCCGGAAGGCGGGCAGGCGCAGGTCGTAGGCCCCTCCTTCCATCTTGCGCAGACACCGCACGATCCGCTCGGCGGGCATCAGGGCATGGCCGATCGCCAGGGTCGCGAGCAAGCCGATGCCGGCCGCCATCGCGGCGGCGACGCCGACGACCACGCTGACGATGCGCCACGCCTGCCGCGCGGCTGCCCCGTGATCGGCCACCGCGATCACCTGACCGGCGTCGCGGCGGTTAAGTGTGACCGTGCGGGTTACCGGAAGGCTCGGACCGAACAGGGCAGCGTAGGCCGCGTCGAACCAAGCGGGCGGGGCCGCCCCCACCCCCGACCAGCCGCCGCAGAGCCGGCGCGGCGCCTCGTCGGTCCAGGCGAGGCTGACGCAGTAGCCGGGCGCGATGACCCTGAGGGTCTCGGAGCTGCGCCAATCGGGGAAGGCGTATTTGGCGTCCCGCCCCGAACTGCCGCGCCAGGTCAGCTCGCGCCACGCGAGTTCGCGCGCCTCGCGCACCACGCGGTCCGCGGACGCCGCGGCTTCCGCCCGGATTGTCCGGTTCACGTCCCACATCACCCAGGCCGAGGCCGCCGCGAGGCAGAGCGCCACCACGGCGACCACGCGCAGGATCAGTCCCGTCAACAGGCGCATAGCCGGCTTCCTCCACCCTGACGGGAAAGGAGCCGCAGGCCCGGCCCCTTGGCAAGGCGCCCCCCGCAAGATCGGGAAGATCTCCCAACGCCGATCGGGACGCCGTCCCTCCACCGCGAACGGATCTTGAGATCTTCTTGAGAGCGCCCGGCGGCAACGGAACCCGGCCCTCCGCCGCTCGCACGACCGGGCTCAACGACAACAGATGCCTGTGGAGGAACCCCGATGAAACGCGTCTCGCTGCTGGCGCTCACCCTGGCCGCCGGCCTGTCGCCGGCCTCCCTCTCGCCCATCCTTGCCAACGAGGACGTGGCGAAGCGGATTGCCAACCCGGCGGAGCAGGTGCTCCAGACGGTCGACTACGCCAACACCCGCTATTCCAAGCTCGACCAGATCAACGCGTCCAACGTCAAGAATCTGCAGGTGGCCTGGAGCTTCTCGACCGGCGTGCTGCGCGGCCACGAGGGCTCCCCTCTCGTCATCGGCAACATGATGTACCTGCACACGCCGTTTCCGAACCTCGTCTACGCGCTCGACCTCGATCAGGGCGGTAAGATCGTCTGGAAATATGAGCCGAAGCAGGACCCGGCGGTGATCCCGGTGATGTGCTGCGACACGGTCTATCGCGGGCTCGCCTACGCCGACGGGGCGATCATCCTGCACCAAGCCGACACCACGCTGGTCTCGCTCGATGCCAAGACCGGCAAGGTCAACTGGTCGGTCAAGAACGGCGACTCGAAGATCGGCGAGACCAACACCGCCACCGTGCTGCCGGTGAAGGACAAGATCATCGTCGGCATCTCAGGGGCTGAGTACGGCATCCGCGGCCACATCACCGCCTACGACGCCAAGACCGGCAAGCGGGTCTGGCGCGGTTACTCGGTCGGGCCCGACGACGAGATGCTGGTCGATCCGCAGAAGACCACCGAACTCGGCAAGCCGATCGGCAAGGATTCCTCGCTGAAGACCTGGGAAGGCGATCAGTGGAAGACCGGCGGCGGCGCCACCTGGGGCTGGTATTCCTACGATCCGAAGCTGAACCTCGTCTATTACGGCACCGCCAACCCCTCGACCTGGAACCCGAAGCAGCGCCCGGGCGACAACAAGTGGACGATGGCGATCTTCGCCCGCGATCCCGATACCGGCATGGCTCGGTGGATCTATCAGATGACGCCCCACGACGAGTGGGACTACGACGGCATCAATGAGATGATCCTCACGGACCAGAAGGTCGATGGGAAGGAGCGCCCGCTCCTGACGCACTTCGACCGCAACGGCTTCGCCTACACCCTCGACCGCGCCACCGGTGAGCTTCTAGTGGCGGAGAAATTCGATCCGGTGGTGAACTGGGCCACCAAGGTCGATCTCAAGACCGGGCGCCCGCAGGTGGTGGCCAAGTACTCGACCGACCAGAGCGGCGAGGACGTCAACACCAAGGGGATCTGCCCGGCAGCCCTCGGCTCCAAGGACCAGCAGCCGGCGGCCTTCTCGCCGAAGACCAACCTGTTCTACGTGCCGACCAATCACGTCTGCATGGATTACGAGCCGTTCCGCGTCACCTACACGCCCGGCCAGCCCTATGTCGGCGCCACCCTCTCGATGTACCCGGCTCCGGGCTCGCACGGTGGCATGGGTAACTTCATCGCCTGGGACAACATCCAGGGTAAGATCAAGTGGTCGAACCCCGAGCAGTTCTCGGTCTGGTCGGGCGCGCTCGCCACCGCCGGTGACGTGGTCTTCTACGGCACGCTCGAGGGCTACCTGAAGGCGGTAGACGCCAAGTCGGGCAAGGAACTCTACAAGTTCAAGACCGCCTCCGGCATCATCGGCAACGTGATGACCTACGAGCACAAGGGCAAGCAGTACGTGGGCGTCCTGTCGGGCGTCGGCGGCTGGGCCGGTATCGGCCTCGCGGCCGGCCTGACCGATCCGAATGCCGGCCTTGGCGCCGTGGGCGGCTATGCGGGCCTGTCGAGCTACACCAATCTCGGCGGACAGCTCACGGTCTTCGCCCTGCCGAACTGAACCCGATACGGGGCGCGGGCCTTCGATCCGCGCCTCCCACCCAACGCGAGGGGCATGTTTGCGACAGGAACTGGTTCCCGCCCCGCCCGGCGGCGACATCCTCCGGCCCCTCGGCCGGGCGGACGGGAACACGGCGCACTCCCTTCCATGGGAGGCGCCGTTTCTTTTCTCAACCTCAGCAGATCTGGCTCAGCGTATCTCGGCGATCTCGAACTCGTGGTCGTTCACCGTCACGGTGTCGCCGACGCTCTTGCCGGTCAGCGCGCGGGCGAGCGGCGCGACGTAGGAGATCGAGCCGGCCGAGGGGTCGGCCTCGTCCTCACCGACGATGCGGAAGGTCTGGCGCGTGTCGTCCTCGCGCAGCACGGTCACCGTCGCGCCGAAGCGCACGGTATCGCCCTCGAACGCATCGACGAGTTCGGCCGAGTTTTTCCGCGCGCTCCAGTAGCGCAGGTCGCGCGAGAGGCGGGCATGGTCCGCCTTGTCCTGCTGGGGCGAGAGGCCGGACAGCTCCGCCTCTAACCGCGCCACCTCGGCCTCGATCCGTGCGAGGCCCTCCGGCGTGACGTAGTTGGGATGGGAGGAGATGGGGCGGTCGGGAAGATCCTCGAAGGCCTCGCCGCCTTCCGGCTCACGGACGAATGCTCTGCTCATAAGATACGCAATGCTCAAGCCTGCGCCGCGGTTCCCGTGCGCCGGGACGCGGCTCAGCCGATCGCGACGACCGTGCGCCCCCGCACCTGACCGTCGAGCAAAGTCTCGGCGAGGCCGCCGGCCTCTTCCAGGGAGACCGTCCGCGTCATCCGCTGCAGGAGATCCCGGTCGAGGTCGCGCGAGAGGCGGTCCCACGCCTCTCGGCGGGATTTCTGGGGGGTCGTCACGCTGTTGATGCCGAGAAGCGAGACGCCCCGCAGGATGAAAGGTGCGACCGAACTCGGCAGATCCATGCCGCCGGCATTGCCGCAGGCGGCGATGGCGCCGCCACCCCGCGTCATCGACAGGGCGTTGGCGAGCACGCGGCCGCCGACCGCGTCGATCCCGGCCGCCCAGCGCTCCCTTCCGAGCGGACGCGGCTCGCCCGCGAGCGCCTCGCGCTCCAGGATCTCCGCCGCGCCGAGGCTCTTCAGATAGTCAGCCTCGCCGGCCCGGCCCGTCGCGGCGATCACGTGCCAGCCGGCGCGCTTCAGCAGCGCCACCGCCACCGAGCCGACGCCGCCGGAGGCGCCGGTCACCAGCGCCGGCCCGGCCTCGGGCGTGAGCCCGTGCCGCTCAAGGGCGAGAACCGAAAGCATCGCCGTGTAGCCCGCGGTGCCGATCGCCATCGCCTCGGCCGGGCTCAGCCCCGCGGGGAGGGGCACCAGCCAGTCACCGCGCAGCCGGGCGCGCTCGGCCAGCCCGCCGAGATGGGTTTCGCCGACGCCCCAGCCGGTGAGCACCACCGCGTCGCCCGACTTGTAATCGGGATGGGCCGAGTCCTCGACGGTCCCGGCGAAGTCGATGCCGGGGATCATGGGGAAGCGGCGCACCACCGGCATCCGACCGGTCATGGCGAGCCCGTCCTTGTAGTTCAGGCCCGAATGGGAGACCTGCACGGTGACGTCGCCGTCCATCAGGTCGGCCTCGTCGAAGTCGCGCAAGGCGAGGCTCTGACCGGCCTCGCCTTTCTCGATCACCCAGGCCCTGAACGCCGCCATATCCACTCCTCCCCCGCTCGCGCCGGGAAGAGAGCTACGGCAAGCCCGCCTCGAATCAAGGCCGCCGCCGAAGGCGGCCGAGAGCGCGCCCTCAATACCCGTCGTAGATGCTGCCTTGCGAGAAGCCCAGGCCCACCGCGATGTCCGCGGAGGAAGCGCCGGCAAGGCCGAAGGCGTCCGGGATCGAGCCGACTCCGAGGGGGCCGTAGCCGGGACCGGAGCCGAAATCCGGCCCGGCAGCGGGCGCGGCGGCCGGCACCCAGGCGGCGCGAGCGGGCTGCACCAGAATGCGGCGCTGCGTGGTCGCGTAGACCGGCGGCAGGGTCTGCGGGATCGCCTCCGGCGGGCGCACGAGCACGCGGCGGGTCTGCACCGCGTAGCGCGGCGGCGTGGTGACCCAGCAGCCGACGAGTTGGCCATAGGCGTCCGTGCGCGTCTCCCAGCGGCGACCGCCGGGCGCAACCAGCACCCGCTCGGTCACCGTATCGTAGACCGGCGGCGTCGTGCGGTAGACGGTGCGCGGCGGCTGGACCAGTACCCGTTCCGCAACGGTGTCGTAGATCGGCGGCGTCACGACGCGGCGATAGCACTCGGCGCTGACGCAGCCTCCTCCGGCCTGCGCGGGCACGGCAAAGGCGGCCACCGAGGCAGCAGCAAGGGCAAGGGAGGGGAAGAGGCTCGGGCGGAGCAGGGGGGCGGCCATGGAACAACCTCGGAACACGACGCGACGTCAGAATGACCTTGGCGCCACCGCGAGCCCCGACCGGGACTTGCATGGCATGCCATTCGACGTGCAGAAAGCGGCCAAGGCTGCCTGTCGGACAAGCTCAATTGTCGAAGACAGTAAAATTAACCAACGGCTAAGACTACGCAGATCTGAACACGGCGGCTCGACTTCGAATTCATGCTGACAGGCGGGTTCGGACAGAGACCGGGGCAGGAGCGAGGGCGTTGCCGAAAAGCCCTCCGCGCCGCGCAGGGGAGGGCGGGCGGTAGGGCGCGCTTGTCAGCCCACCGGCCAGGGGCTAGAGCGCTTCCAAATCGGGCGGCGGCGGCGCCCGGAACGCTTGAAACCGCCGCATCAGGGGATCCCATCCGCGAGCGGGTGGCGGGCCGGCGAGGAGCGCGCCCGACCCCGCCGAGGTAAGCGGCAGACAAGCGGATTTTGAGGACCGAACGGCCCATGACCTACGTCGTCACCGACAACTGCATCAAGTGCAAGTACATGGACTGCGTCGAGGTGTGCCCCGTGGATTGCTTCTACGAGGGCGAGAACATGCTCGTCATCCATCCCGACGAATGCATCGATTGCGGCGTCTGCGAGCCGGAATGCCCCGCCGAGGCGATCAAGCCCGACACCGAGGGCAACCTTGAGAGCTGGCTGAAGCTGAACGCCGACTACGCCAAGACCTGGCCGAACATCACCCAGAAGAAGGATGCGCCCGCCGACGCCAAGCAGTGGGACGGTGTGAGCGGCAAGCTGGAGGCACATTTCTCGCCCAATCCCGGCTCGGGCGACTGACCGCCTCGGCTCCGCGGCGGAGATGCCCTCCGGAGCGAAGCGGCCTCTCGCCGCAGGCCGCCACTCCGGATAGGATATTCGAACGCGCCACGGCCTCCCCCGAAAGATCCGCCGGATGCGCCGGCGACGCTCTTTCCGAGCCGTGCAAAACCTTCGATCCTCCCAGGCGGAGACGCGTTCGCGCGCCGGCAATCCTTTGATTCGCCGGCCCGTTCGTGCTATATGAGGGCTTGCCGTCGCTCACGCCCGATGCGCCCCCCTCCTCTCGCTCACGAGGCGAGTTCCATCTTCCTGGAAAAGAGGTTGGCTGCGATCGACCGCCGGAAGCATTTCGCTCCCGGCGCGTTCTTTCGTGTGGTGGGAGCAACGCGAGAGCCCGGGAACCGGCCAGCGCCTTGATGGCGCGCTGCCGGACAGGGGCAGGCGCCGGGTGTCCCGCCCCGGAGGTGACGAGCGTGCGGGCGTGGACGCGCCCCGCGTGGATGACAGTGGAGGCTCATTCCGCATGACCACAGCCAAGAAGACGACGGTAGCAGGCCGCCAAGGCTTCAAGACCGGCGAGGCGGTCGTGTATCCGGCGCATGGCGTCGGGCGGATCACTGCGATCGAGGAACAGGAGATCGCGGGCTACAAGCTCGAATTGTTCGTCGTCTCGTTCGAGAAGGACAAGATGGTTCTGCGCGTGCCCACCGCGAAGGCCAACAGCGTCGGCATGCGCAAGCTCGCGGAGCCCGAGCTCGTCAAGAAGGCCCTCGACGTGCTGACCGGACGCGCTCGCATCAAGCGGACGATGTGGTCGCGCCGGGCGCAGGAATACGAAGCCAAGATCAATTCCGGCGACCTGATCTCGGTGACGGAAGTGGTGCGTGACCTCTATCGCTCCGAAGCTCAGCCCGAGCAGTCCTACAGCGAGCGCCAGCTCTACGAAGCCGCCCTCGACCGAGTCGTGCGCGAGATCTCCTCGGTGAACAAGATCACCGAGACGGAGGCGCTCAAGCTGATTGAGCAGAGCCTCGCCAAGTCGCCGCGCCGCGCCAAGGCCGACGCGGAAGCCGATGCCGAGGGCGACGACGACGTGCAGGAGGAGGCTGCCTGAGACGGCGCCACTCCGCGAATCGCGCCGCTGCACGATTTGCATTTGTTCATCCAGAGGGTCCGGCATCACGCCGGGCCCTTTTTTCATGCGCCGCCCGTAGAGCTCTTGATCATTTCGCCTTCGGCGCCACGCGCCCGCAGGGAACAAGCGTCGCACGGATGTGTTGTGCCTCTGCCACGGATGGCTTGCCCCTATGCCCGGCTCGGCGTGTCGCCGACCAAAGGGCTCAAGCGGGCTGATCCGAAACGCTCGAACCAAGAATGCTCGAACGAGAGAGGCGGGGATGGCAGAGATCGCGGGGATGCGGCGTCAGTTCATTCGGACAGCGATGGAGGCGCCGTTCCTTGCGAGGGAAGAAGAACGCGGGTTGGCAGTGGCCTGGAAGGAGGCGCGCGACGAGCGCGCCCTGCACCGCCTGATCTCCGCACATATGCGCCTCGTGATCGCCCTCGCCGGCCGCTTCCGCCATTACGGCCTGCCGATGGCCGACCTCGTCCAGGAGGGGCATGTCGGCCTGATGGAGGCGGCCGCCCGGTTCGAGCCGGAGCGGGATGTTCGTTTCTCCACCTACGCCACGTGGTGGATCCGCGCCTCGATCCAGGACTACATCCTGCGCAACTGGTCGATCGTGCGCGGCGGAACCAGTTCCGCGCAGAAGGCGCTGTTCTTCAACCTGCGCCGCCTGCGCGCCCGACTGATGCAGTCGACCGAGGAGCAGGTCGGCTCGGAGATCCACGGCCGGATCGCCAGCGCGATCGGCGTCTCCCGCGAGGACGTGGCGCTGATGGATGCGCGCCTGTCCGGCCCGGACATGTCGTTGAACGCCCCCGTGGGCGAGGAGAGCGAGGCGTCCTCCGAGCGGATGGACTTCCTGGTCGATAGCGCTGCCCTGCCCGATGAGACGGTCTCGGCGCTGGTCGATGGCGAGCGGCGCCTCGTCTGGCTGCGACAGGCGCTGACCGTGCTCTCCGAGCGCGAGCTGCGCATCTTGCGGGAACGGCGTCTCGCCGAGGATCAGGCGACCCTCGAAGCGCTGGGCCACCGTCTCGGCATCTCGAAGGAGCGCGTCCGGCAGATCGAGAACAGGGCCCTGGAGAAGCTGCGCCGGGCCCTCGCCGAGAAGTTCCCGCAGGCGCCGAGCAGCGTCTACGCCTGAATTCCGGATCGGTTCGATGGAAGGAGGACGCCGCAGCGGCGTCCTCTTGCCGTTCGGAGTGTCTTCAGGAGAGGGCGGCGCGCTCGACGGAACGATCCGGCGCGCGCGCGCTGCCGCGGCGCGTATCACCCGAGGCATTGGCAAGCACGGCCGCAAGCCGTTTCGTGGCGAAATCGATGAAGCTTCGTGCCTTCGCCGGCAGGAGACGCGAGGTGGTCACGAAGTAGACGGGCGTCGCCGGCAGATTCCAATCCGGCAGCACGCGCTGAAGGCGGGCCGTGGAGAGGTCGTTGTCGACGTTGATGACGTTGGCCCGGGTCAGCCCCTGTCCGGCCACGGCGAAGCGCCGGGCGAGGCTCAGCGAGTTGCAGGACAGAGGACCGCCCACGGTGATCGCGACGGACTCGCCACCGCGGCTGAGCGTCCAGGTCGCGGAGGTGCCCTGCATCGGCAAGATGACCTGATGCTTCTCGAGATCGAACGGCGTCATCGGCGCGCCGCGCTCGGCGAGGTAGGCGGGTGAACCGAAGATGCCGTTCTCGACCTCGGCGACCTTGCGCACGATCAGCGACGTCTCACGAGGCTCCTCGATGGCAACGGCAAGATCATAATTGTCGCTCACCAGATCGACGGGCGCCGGCTTCAGGTCGACATGGACGTGGATGTGCTCGTGGAGAGCGGAGAACTCCGTGATCACCCCCGACAGATGGCGCAGCACCCAGAAATCCGGCGGCGCCGCGATCTTGAGAAAGCCGCTTGGCCCCTTGGCCACGGCCATCATGTCGTCGAAGGTCCGCTGCGCCTCATCGACGAGGCGGGAGACCTGCGCGAGGTAGGCTTCGCCGTAGGAGGTCAACGCCAGCTTGCGGGTGGTGCGATCCAGAAGCCGCAGCCCTACCGTCGACTCAAACATCGTAATTCGGCGCGACAGGGAGGAAATCGGCATTCCGAGCGCCGCGGCAGCCTGACTAAAGCTTTTTCTTCGGGCGACTTCGACGAAGAGAGCCATGTCGCGCAGCAGTTGAGGATGCGGCATCTTTGCGCGGTCCACCCAGTCATTACGTGACTGCGCACCCGGCCGCTGAACGGAAGCCACGCGCAACCCTCCTCGCGTCTATCACATCCGCTTATAACCACAGCGAGCATCGCGGAGTTCGCGCGGAAAAATTGTTTCGCCTGATGGAAAAATGCTTCTGCAATCCTTAATTGCAAAACACGATCCGCCACTCGATATCGAGGGAGGCCGCATCAAGGAGTGAGCTGCGGCGATGCGAGGCTGCTCACCCCTCCGGGGCGAACGCGATCCAGTCCCGGCCTGAATCACCCCTGGTGCGGCACGATTTGCTCCTTGCCCAACTTGCCCAACAAGGCGGCCGCGCGGGGAGCTGCGCTCGAGCCGACAGGCATCGGAGCATGCGATCAGGGCCGAGAGGTGAGATGGGCGGTGCGGAGGACGGCCGGTAGGCTCGCATCGCCCCCCGCGCCGCACCGCCATCGCCCAAGGCATGAAATTTTTTGAATATCCTTATTTTACATCATCTTAGGCATAGTTTGATCGCGCCTTCAGGGCTCAAATGGCTATCCTTTTCCGAAAGAACCGCCACGAAAGGCGGCGACCCGCTTGCGACCATGAAAAGTGCCGGCTATAAGCCCGCTCGCCGGCCCTCGGGGGGCGGCATCGGAGTGTAGCGCAGTCTGGTAGCGCACCACGTTCGGGACGTGGGGGTCGCAGGTTCAAATCCTGCCACTCCGACCAAGCAAGAAGAGAAGCGCCTGAAAAGGCGTCGAGAGATGAAAATAGGGCGCCCGTAGCTCAGCTGGATAGAGCACCAGACTACGAATCTGGGGGTCAGAGGTTCGAATCCTTTCGGGCGCGCCACTCTCTTCTCGAGTGATATCAATCAGTTAGCAAGGTGCTGGTCAGACGCGATCGGAGTGCCTTTGCAGGCCGACGACTAGCAAACGACTGAAATTCGGCAGTTGGTGGTTTGAGGGCTGCCCGCAGAGTTGAGCCGGCCTTTACAGGCAGCCTCCGCCGGAGCCGCTCATCCCGGGCGTTGGCCGGCTTCGCTGTTGGTCCTTCGGGGCTGTGGAGATAAGCGGCCATCAATCGTCGTAGCGCAGTCAGCAGCCTTGCATGGTTTGGTGGCTGCTGGTGCGCCTGGCGCCATGGATTGCGTGGAGCGCCGCACCTTGCCGTCTCGGGCAGGCCCAAGCGCCCCTGATACCGGCACATAGCCGCCGCACACTGTCTGCTACTGCACGGGACGTGGCCGTCCACGCGATGTAGCCCCCCTCACACTCCTGACACCCCTCCCCATGCCCCCCCCGCCGGTTGGGGCCCCCTTGGGGCGCCTCGCACGCGGAGTGTCTCTACCGCTACGCATGTCTATGGGCGCACAGGCTGCGTCCGCCCGACCTCACTTTATACCCCGTACCCGGGCGAGGTCCAAACCAAGCAACACCATAAAAAATATAGAAATTTTCTGACAATCTCAATCCATACCCCAATGTGTAAAGTAATGCAGCCGACTCATCCGCGGTCGTTCATGTTTTGTACTTTACGTGAGAGCGAACATCGGTGCACATTCTGAATCGCAGGCGGGAATACGGCGTGCGCCTGACGACGCGAGGTTACCGATGAACAAAGAATGCTACCCCGATGATGCTGACAGGCTGCTGTCGGACCCGGAATTTCGTCGCCGGTTGGGCGGGATCGGTCGCACCAAAGCTTGGCAGATGCGGCGCGACGGCGAGGTCCGATACGTACGGATCACATCACGCCGCATCGCCTATCCGGCCTCAGAAGTTTGCCGTCTCATCGCGGAGCGCATGGCGGGAGGTCATACAGACAGGCCGCACAGGCGGCCCTTCGTCTAATCGAGCCCGCTGATCTTACAGCGAGCAAGACCATCTGTCAGGGTATGGCCTCTATCGCTGCTAATGGCGATTGATGAGGATAGAGTATGGAAGCATTTGAAAATAAGCAGCAGCGCGATTTTACGTCTCTGCTGAGTAGCCCACTGCGGGATCGCATTGTCAGCGAAAACGAGACGGCCACGTACCTCGGCGTGTCTTCCCGTACCTTGGGGAGATGGCGGGCCGATGGGGTCGGTCCGGCGTGGATCGCGCTCGGCGAGAAGCGCATCGGCTATAGGCAGAGCGACCTAACATGCTACGTCGAGACGAACCGCGTCGAGCCCGCCGCGGAGTTGCGTCATGGTTGAGCCGTCCGCATTCCCACCCGTGCCGGTGCCGTCGCACGGCGTGCCCACGGGCGTCTTCCGGCATGACGAGTTGCAATTTGGCCTCGCCGCACTGACCAAGCGTGATCGGCTCGGGGACGCGCTCAACGTGCCGCCCGTTTGGCGAGACAAGTTCGGCAGCTTCGGCCAATTCGGTCCCGTCTGCGGGGTGCATCTCCGCGCCGCGGACAACAGCGCGGCGGAGCAAGCCTACATCCTCGCCGGCCGTGTGGACGCAGCAGACATGCGTGCGCTGTTTAATACGGTCAGCACGGGCGTTCTCGACATGCCCACGCATGCCGATATCCGGTCGGTGCGCGGCATTCCGGTGAAGCTGCCCTTTCTCCCGGTCGCCCATCACAACGGCTTCCCGGAAGGGTACGCGTACGAGGATGAACTGCCTTGGGCTGAGGTTAACTTGCGCTTCAGCCGCGCGAACGCCGTCCCACTCTACGTCTTCGGCTACAGCCCGGCCGAGTGTTGGGCGGTGTGGTTCACCGACTTGCCCGATTTCCTCCACGGAGACGTGAAGCGGGCCCGGGCCTATAACAGGCTCACTCGCGCCTTCGCGGAGGCTGTGAGCGGTACAGCCGCGCCCGAACCGCTCCTCACAACGCTGCCGCTCCCCGGTGCCTGCGACGTTCGCCTTCACGGAGGCGGGAGCTTCACCCACGTGCCGAACAAGGTTTTGGACCTATCAGCTCACGGCGTGCGCGGCGTGCAGCAGTCCTATGGAGCCCGGTTCGAGGATTTGGAGGCTGTGCTTGAACGGATCAAGGCCGTGCCGCCGAGGAGGGCCGCCGCCTGACAACAAAATGATACTAACCCAATATTCCGTTTTTTCCGACACCTCGAAATTCCGTCTTCTCAAACAAAATCACCGGCAGACAAAGAGCAGGGCGAGGTTCTGTCCTCGCCCTGCGGAAGTCAGCCTGATCGGATGTATCTAAGCGGAGTAAATTTAGGCGATGGGCGCTCAAAAGGCAAAGGAAAATACTCTTGGAAATACCTTTGGCTGCAATCCGTGGCCGCAGTACGGAGTGGTGGCTGCGGCCGGGGGATGGCGGGTTGTCTTGATTGAAGCCGGTCAGAAAGGACCGCGCTTGAAAGGATGGCAGCTCCGCAACGTTCCGCACTCTGCCGAGATCAGGGCGTGGGCAGACCGCGCTACAGCTAGCATGGGGCTCATCCTCGGCCGTCATGCCCGACTTCCCGAGAACGAGCACGTGGTCGCTCTCGACTTGGACGTGATGAACCGCGCGGCCCAACGCGCCGTACTCGCGATCGTGCGGCGCTACGCCCCGGGAGCGCCCCTGCGGCACGGGAACCGGGCAAAAGCGGGAGCCGTCTTCGTCCGCGTCCGCACTGAGGAAGGCGAGGCAGTGTCGTTGCGGCAGGGGAGCAAGTTTCGGTTCACTGACACGCCTGACGGCAAGGCGGAGATGGTGGAAGTGCTCGGCGCCGGCCGTCAGGCAGTGATCCACGGCATGCATCCCTCGGGGGTGCCCTACGAGTGGGAGCGGGGGCGCAGCATCGTGGAGATGGAGCCGACCGAACTCCCGCACCTAACCGTGGCGCAGCTCGAAGCGATGATCGCAGAAGTTGACGCTGCGATGGTAGTCGCAGGAGGTGCTCCGGCGCAGCAGGCTCAGTCGGCTGCGCGCATGACCGGCCGCAATCTAATGAGTGAGACCACTGCCGAGCACCCATCGCTGCCGGAATGGGCGGCTCGCGCGCTGCTGCGTGCCCTCGGACAGGTGCGAAACGACCTCGACCGCGGGACGTGGGCGAACTTCAGCAAGACCATCGCCCGCTGCTGCCGCGAGGCTGTAGGCGACGAAGCCGTCTTTGACGCCCTGCAGGAGTTTCAGGACCGAGAGGAATCTCGCCCCGGCACCGCCGACCCGGAGGCCCTGCAGCGGGTTCTCGTGGAAAGCGAGCCGCCCGCCTATCTCGGGCTGCAGGAGGCCGTGCACCTGATGCGTAAGCACGGGTGGGCGGACGGGGCGACCTTCCTCGCCAAGCTCGACTTCACGGGCATGCCGATCAACGACAACGACATGCCGGGCAGCACCGACAGGTGCCCGCGACCGGTGCTCCTACAGGATGCAGATATTGCAGCGGTGCTCGACGCCTTTGAGGCATCGGTGGTTGAGCGCCACCTGCCGCTCTATCAGCGCGGCGGACCGGTCACAGTGGCCCGAAGCCGCTATCGCGACAGGTGCGGCCGTGAGGCGAGCGCGAGCGGCCTGCACATTATGACGGTGGCAAACCTGACGGAGTTCGCTTCCCGGCACTTCGACGTGCGCCGACCGGGGCGGAAGGGGGCCGAGGTGCCTGCCGTTCTCGCAAATCAGATCGCATCAGCCTATCTCGATCGCGGGCAGTGGGACTTGCCGACGATCGGCGCGCTCGTGCAGGCGCCGACCTTAGCGCGGTCGGGTCGCATCGTGTCAGCACCGGGCTTCGACCCGGAGAGCGGCGTCTACCTCGCCGAAACGCTGCCCGGCTTCGTGGCGCCGGATTCGACGAAGTGGCTGAACGAGGCGGACGCGCGCCGGGCAGCGAGGGCCGCGCTCGATATGATCGCTGCGCTGTTCTCGCACTACCGCTTCGCTACCCCGGCGGATCGCAGTGTGGCGCTCGCGGCCCTGCTGACGCCCTTCGCCGTTCACGCCGGCGTGAGGGGACCGTTGTTCGCCTTCAACGGCACCGGGCCGGGCGTCGGCAAGAGCAAGCTCGTTGACGCCATCGCCGTGTTGCTGACCGGGGCGCGGGCGCAGTCCATGACGCAGGGGGTCTCGGCCGCTGAGTTCGAGAAGCACCTGTTTGGCAAGGTCCTCGAGGGGGCTCCGCTGCTGAACATCGACAATGTGGAGCAGCCGCTTGAGGGCGACACACTGAACGCGGTGCTGACGCAGGAGCGGCTCTCGATCCGGCCGCTCGGCACGTCGCGTACGGTCACGGTCGAGCATCGGCTGACGCTCTGCGCCACGGGCAACAACCTCGTGGTCCGTGGGGACATGGCGCGGCGGGTGCTGACCTGCCGGATCGATCCGGGGGTGGAGCGTCCCGAATTGCGGACATTCCCCTTTGACCCGGCCGAGAGAGCAGCAGCCGAGCGTTCGGCACTCGTGCGGGCCGCGTTGACGGTGCTCGCGGCTCACGCGCACTGCGGCTTTCCTGGCGTGCTGAAACTGCCATCCGCCTACGGCAGCTTCGAGGAGTGGTCGCGCTACGTTCGCGCGGCGCTCGTGTGGCTCGGCGAGGCCGACCCACTCGACGTGACCGCGAGCTTGCGTGAGGCCGATCCGGTGCTGACACGCCTCGGCGCCGTGCTCAGCGCCCTCGCAGGTGCAGTCGGATATGGGGCACCGTTCGGCGCTCGGGACATCCTGCCGAGTCCCGCGAGCAGCGAATTCGAAGTGCCGACCGGTGAGGGCGCCTTAGCACCGCGGCCGATGCTCACGATGGCGCTGCGTGAGGCGCTTGCGGAGGAGCGGATCGGGCGCGGCGTCGCGGATGCCGCCGCGGTCGGGCGCTACCTCGGCAAGCATGAGGGGCGCGTGGTGGACGGCTTGCGTCTCGACCGCGCCCGCAACGATGCCAAGCGCGGGCACCTCTACCGCGTCAGCCGCGCGACCGAGGTCAATCTGCAGCCGGGGGTGGGGGATCAGGGGGATAATGGGGGACTTTTCAACCCCTCCCGAGAAGTCGAACTCTGAAGAGAAGGTGATAATAATATGGGAACGACGAAAAAATCCCCCCGAATCCCCCAACTCCCCCATCTCCAAATTACCGGCGAAGCAAACCGCCCCCTGCTATCAGGCGGGATCAGGGCCGAGCTGCCCCCCGTGCCGATTCCCGTGCGCGAGTCCAACGGGCGCTTCCGACGCGGCGCCCCGTCGCCGAACCCGAGCGGTAGGGCACCAATCGCGCCGGAGGTGAAGGAAGCAGCGCGCGTGCACACAACAGCGATGCTCGCAGTCTTAGTGGAAGTCGCCATGGACGGCGCTGCGCCCCCGGCTGCACGAGTTGCTGCGGCGAACGCCGTACTTGATCGCGGCCACGGAAAGCCGATGGCAAATCTTCAAGCCAAGGTCGCAAACGTGGATCTAGGTGCAATGCACCTTGCCGCACTCAAAGAGCTTTCCCTCAACCCTACGGCAAGGACGCAACCCGAATAGGTGGACGCTGTCTCACAATCGTAGCGGATGCCGCCCAAAAGTAGCTAAGTGGCAGATTGAGGCTAAGGCGCTACGCCACCTCCCTTCGGCAGCCCTATCGGCATAGCGGCCACCACGAATCCACCGCAGACCACCGGTTTGAAACGGTTACGGCCCCGGCGCATGAGCCGTGGGCCGTACCTTTCATCCTCTTCGCTGGAGCCTGAGGAGTGCCGCCGCTCAATGCCGCCGAGATCGAGCGGATTTTTAACGGGAAAAGCGCCACAGCATACTCCCCCTCCTGCGAACACCGAGTATATGCAGGTATATGCAAGCCGAGCAGCTCTCCACCCAAGAAGTAGCCGATCTCGCGGGGGTTCACAAAGATACCCTGCTGCGATGGCTCCGCGACGGAGCCGTTTCCGAGCCCGCCCGTGACGGTCGCGGTTGGCGGAGCTTCTCGGTAGCTGAGGCCGGAGCGATCACCCGTTTCGCAAAGGAGCGGGCTTGCGCCGACGTCGCCGCAAGCACTGAAGCGGCCGACCTGACGATAGAAAAACTCAACGGATTGGATTGGGACTTCCACGCCGCGAAAACTAACTACCTAACACACGGTCTGCACCCTTACCCTGCGAAGTTTATCCCGCAAATTCCGAACGCTCTTATTCAGGAGCTTTCATCAGTCGGCGACACAATCGCAGATATTTTTTGCGGAAGCGGGACAACCCTTCTGGAAGCCCTTCAGCTGAAGCGGAATGCTGTTGGCGTTGATGCCAACCCACTAGCCGCCCTCATCTCTAAAGCAAAAACAACAACTTTATCGAATCGTCAAATCGAAATGGCGCTTCGCCATCGCGATGAATGCCTACATATATCGAGAACCATCAGGCCGCGAGAGGGCAATCTCTTCTATGATGGAAAGCCATTTCTATCGGCGGCTTGGCGTCCCGATGCCGACATGTGTGAGTTCTGGTTCGAGCCCCATGTGGTCGAAGAGCTAGCCGAAATTAGGCTGCGGATGAGTCTAATCAGCGACGAAAAATTACGCATATTCTGCTCAGCCTTATTATCAGCTATAATTGTCGCTGTTTCGAAGCAGGACTCAGACACACGCTATGTCAGGAGAGACAAGCAAATTCAGCCTGGGGACACTATAAGGCGTTATATCAGCCAACTAGATAGTGCGATACCGGCAGCGGTTGAATTGTCCGACATTGTAGAAGACAGATTTTCTTGCCGAATATACAACGAAAGCTTGCTCGACGCCCCTAAAATAGGCCCATGTGATTTGGTCGTTTGCTCGCCGCCATATCCCAATGCTTACAGCTATCATCTATACCACCGCACCCGCATGCTCTGGCTCGGATACGACCCTGAAAAGTTCAAGAAGGAAGAAATAGGAAGTCACAGAAAATACAGCGCTAAAGGCTCGAACAGAGCTACTGCAGAAACATTCAAACGAGAGTTCCGATTTATATTCACGTGGCTGCGCACGTATCTCAAAGACCGCAAGTATGCTTGCTTCGTCATAGGCGACTCTACCATCAACGGTGAGCGCATAGACAATGCGGCCTTATTGGCTGAGGCGGCTTCACAAGTGGGCTTTCAAGAATGCGCGCGGATCTCACGGGAGCTGCAGGCAACCAAGAAGTCTTTCAATCCGAAGATCGGCAAAATACGAAAAGAAAACATTCTTATCCTGCAGAAAGCACGATGAAATGCAAAAAATAAACTGCGACATCAAGCCTTACATCCAACCCTTTGAACGCAAACTTGCTCTTGCTGAGCTTCGTTCTCTCACCGGCACAGATCCCCATCCAATCGACGGGTCCGCAGATCGGGCTTCGAAGTTCTATGTTCCGCTGAACTCTGGAGTTGAGGTACTGCAATCTCATCTCGCGTATTGGGAGATAGTGGACGGAGGCCGCCCGGAACAGACACAGCAGCTGAGGAGAGAAGCTACTTACGCGATAGCGCGGAACGGCGTCTCCCTCAATGAAATGCCGGCACATATCTCCTCGATCCGGGAACACAAAGCGCCTAACAAGCGGTGCCTCCGCTACGGAACGCATGGCCTGCATGAATATCGAGGTAAGTTCTTTCCGCAGCTCGTTCGATCTCTAATAAATATTGCGCGGGTCCCATCAGATGGTACCGTTGTCGATCCGATGTGCGGGAGCGGCACCACAATCGTGGAAGCAGCTTCTTCGGGCCGGACGGCTATCGGCTTGGATATGAATCCGCTATCCGTCTATGTATCCAAAGTAAAATGCGACCTTCTACACGCGGATCCGCGGATACTAATCACAGACTTTGAAATATTGACACAGGGCCTTCGCCGCAAGGTTCCCGACTTGAGTGCTCGCGGGCACTACAACTCTCTGCCGACGAAAGATCAAGAATACTTATCTCAGTGGTTCGACATCTCTGTTTTGAAAGAACTCGATTTTGTGGAGAGTTGTATCCGCACACTTCCGCATATGCACTCACAGGATTTGTTTACCATATCCCTGAGCAACATTCTGAGGGAAGTTTCATGGCAGAAAGATGCTGATCTACGTGTCCGCAAGGAACAGACGACGATCCCCGCAGGCTTTGTGATAAAGCGGTTTCTTGACGAGGCGCTCCGGTCTGCAAAGAGCGTTGTAGCCTTTCTGACGGAAAGCAGCGCAGGAGTGCCTGGGCGACACAAAGTGATAGAAGGCGACGCTCGGACTGCCTGCGCACTTCTGCCTGATCACTATGGGGGCGTCGACGCCATCATCACATCTCCACCTTATGCAACCGCGCTGCCTTATCTCGATACAGATCGTCTCAGCCTGATCTACCTCGGCCTATTGAGTCGCCCTGAACATCGAAGCCGGGATAAGTTGATGATCGGCAATCGCGAAATCACAGAAAAAACACGCAGAGGAATGTGGGAACACTATAAAGGAAATAAATCTTTCCTACCCGCGTCCATTCAGGATCTAATTGACAGAGTTAGCCGTTTGAACGATGGGCCCGACACCGGGTTTAGAAGACGAAATACGGCCGCTTTGCTCGCCAACTACTTCTTCGATATGAGGGAAGCAATCACGCAAAACTACGGCCTACTAAGATCGGGCGGCCAAATGTTTATGATCGTCGGTAACAATCGTACAGTCGCCGGCGGGCAGGAGGTTCTAATCGAGACAGCTAAGCACCTCGCCGAGCTTGCTATGGGGGCGGGATTTTCGCTCACCGAAATGCTTTCAATGGAAATGCTCAGCTCACGCGATATATTCCGCGCCAACGCCACCCCGTCAGAATTCGTCATATCACTGAGAAAGAGCTAGTTAGCATTTTCGCTTTACTCATGCATGGCGTCCGCCACGACTCAGGTCAAATGGCGGGGCGGACGCCTAGATGTTTCTAGTAATAGCCGTAGCGTTTTTTTGAGTTCCGAACAGCCGTTTTGCAGACTCGATCGAAAGTAGAAAACTGTGTCGTTCCCTGAGGTATTATCTCGACATAGTATTCGTAGCCGGCACTTGGATCGACTAGCTCAAGGCGCAGTATGTCCCCAACGTTAGCCGCGCTTCTGATTGCCTCACTCCCGAGCCGCAGATCACGCTTTGCCTTCCACCCCAACAACGAGACGGTTAATATTTCTGACCCTAACCTGACGCGGATGCCTTCTCGCCGGTAAGTTGTCGGTGTTTCGACGAAGCGGCCATCCCACCCCCAAAAATCTGGCTGCTCATCTCGCGCTTTCAGCGGGATGAATATCTCTGGCGAACGCCTCGACGTCCCGGTAGTTGTTTGCCCGACTCCCACATCTGTTTGCTGTAGCGTTAAACAGAATCCTCGAACGGCAAGTGCCGGCTCAGGGGCGGCTGTTACTGGTGCTGATTGACGCGGAGATTCATCCTGCTCATCAATCTCCCTTCCGATTACCTTGGCTTTCCTAGGGGGAGGCTGAACGGGTACGAAGGCGAACGGATTCTCCGTAGGGCCTTCTCGACCATTTTCTCGCGTCCGGCCGGCACGGGCGACCTCCCCATCTTGTGCATCGTCTGCATCTTCAGCGGCTGAGAAAGACTCGGTTGGAACCATCCCGAGTGCACAGAGCCGGTCGAGAAGCGGTTCGTCGAGCCGGAAGGCCGTTCTTTCAGATGTATCTGCCCACGTGTCGAGTCGAGATTCGATCTCACGCAGGATTGTGTTGTCACTATCGACTTTTAAATCCAAGCTAATTCGGAGAGCGGCCTCATAGTTTGTGAACAGCCCACCCTCTGTCAGATTGCCCGAGCCGACGAGCACCTCCGCCGCCGTGTCGGAGCGGAACAGATACAGCTTCGGGTGGAATGTGGAAAAGGCCCTATTATGAAATATTACAACTTCGCAGTTATCCTCTACTGAACCTAGTAAGTCGGCAAGCCCCTCGCGCGATGTTCCAAGATGGTCGATGCCGGCAATTATTTGAAAATTGCTGTCTTTCGCGAATTCTTTTAGATCATCTACGATGTGCTTTGTGCCTGAATGCTTCACAAAGGCGACAGCAGCTCTGAAAATTGGCCACTTTGCAGCGAAATTTTCCTTCAAGAAATCGCCAAGCCTTTGGTTGCCTGCAGGTTGATGAAGAAAATCCACGCTGTTGGCCCTTTCGTTGCGCTCCTCTCTGCTAGCAATCTGATTCGCGTTGCGCGGTCTAGACTCGCCCCCGTCGCCATTGAGGTGGCTTCGCGTGGTACGGGCATACTTTGA
This sequence comes from Methylobacterium sp. R2-1, assembly GCF_014191355.1. Taxonomy (GTDB): domain Bacteria; phylum Pseudomonadota; class Alphaproteobacteria; order Rhizobiales; family Beijerinckiaceae; genus Methylobacterium. The sequence goes on along the minus strand of NZ_JACHWM010000006.1, from coordinate 157,769 downwards.
TCGCTTCAATCTCGATACGGCGCAGTCGACCTGCTTCAGCAAGTACGAGTTGGCAGGGAGCCGAGGCGATTCGCGTTCGAGACGATTATCCTTCCTACGTATGTCTACCGATGCGGTAGTCGGCGGGTTGAGCAGGGTCCGATGCGTGAAACAGCGAGATGGGCGGCGTCAGCTATCATTTGACCGTCGTAGCCCTCCATGAACTCACCCTGCGGGTAGGATTCGCTGAGTAGGTCAGTGAGGCTCCCTGGACGAGGTAGCGGATCATCGCCACCCGTCAGCTCAGCATTCTCGCGCGAGCGCATGCGAGGCGTGGCGGCCGGGTTGCTCTCGACCTCGGCCGAGTTGGATTGGGTCGACGGCCCTCAGATCGGCCTGCCGACGAGTGTTCTCACCGGCCGCGGCTTATCCACGGCCTGATGGACTCCGCATGACATAGGATTCAAGCGGATACAGACCGATTGTGATGGCCCCGATTCCTTTGGACAGCCCGCGCTTCCTTCAACCGTTTTGACCAACGCGCACTCCTATTCTGCTTGGCGGACTCGGTCCTTTCAGCGACAGCCTGAACGGCATTGTCAGCGCATGTCAGGACGTGAGCAGCCCATATATCCAACGCAGACCTACGCTCAGCTTCATACTCAGCATGTTGGTACCGCCCCATAATGCCCGGCATCGTGTGAGCTAACACTTTGTCGGCGACGTGAGGATGCACGCCAAGACCAACCATGCGGGTGGCGATCGTATGCCTCAGGTCGTGCCACCGCCATGCGGACACGCCGCTAATTGCATCAACCGCCTCCTTCGCATTGCTAAAGCCCGAGAACGCCGTCTTTCCGGTGGTCGTGAAGACGAATTTGCTCCCCGGGTATCGAGCTGCCCCGTCGCGGATTTTACGAAGTAAGGTGCGAGCGGGTTCGCTCAGGTGCACCACATGCCGCTTATGGTTCTTCATGCGGCTGCCGGGCACTGTCCAAACTATCAACTCGGCGTCGAGCTCGCTCCATTCCATTTCCGCAACCTCGTCCCGCCGCATGCCCGTAAGCATGAGCAACTGCGCGAATGGGCCGGAAGGATATGGGCGGAGAGCAGCGGCAGCGTACACAGCTCCAATCTCGTCGTCTGTTAACACCCGGTCCGGCATGGCTGCGGCCGGACGCGGAACGCCGAGGAACGGATTGGCCTCAACGCGCCCGGTTTTCAGCGCCCACCCGTACATGGCCGAGCCGTAAGCGATCATATTGCGGGCGGCGCCTCGCTTGCCGGCAGTCTGCAGTTGCTCTGACAAGCTCACGACCGCCTTTCGTGTCAGATCGGTTGCCGGGGCCGCAAGGTAGGCTGCCAAGTCACTCCTCAGAGTCGTGGTGGCGTTTCGCCGGTAGTCGGGGCGCTTCATCGCGAGGTGGAGCCGGTCCCACGCATCTATGAGGTCGCTGACGGTGAGCGAGCCATCATGCGCCACTCCTGCTCGCTTCGCCTGCTTCTCTGCCTTCAGGTTACGCCCCTTACTCCGAACATCGTGCAGGAGGTCAGAGGCACGCTCCCGCGCCACTTCCACCCGCATGTCAGGCCACGTACCGCCGGGAATTGCAATTCGTTGGCTCTTTCCGCTTTCGTCGGTCCACCGCACGTGGAAAGTCTTGGTGCCCGCCTTCGTCACATTGACCATCAATCCGCGTCGCTCGGTGTCAGCCACGAAACGCGACGGCTTAGGGCCTGCCTCCGGGTTATCAGGGTCCACGGATGTGAGCTTCTTCAGGAACGCTTCAGTGAGTTTGACGGGGGCCATGTGGGGGCGCTCGAAACGACTAGATGACGACTTGAGTGGGCCGAACCTGTGCGAACGACCACGAACGTCGTTTAGCCACGCATCTCTCTAACTACAAGGCAGGGAACGAGTTTTTCGTCCGCCTTGAGCACGGGAGGCAACCACAGAACACGAACAGGCTCTTACTACGAATCTGGGGGTCAGAGGTTCGAATCCTTTCGGGCGCGCCATTTACCACAAGGACTTACCGGTCCCTAGCTTCACTCCCGCAGCTTTTGCGGACCCCATGCGGACCTGCCTGCGAAAGTTCGTTGCCCAGGTCCGACATATCTGTCGCGGGCGACTTTTCCCTCGAATTTCAGATCTGGGCGGTACGCGCTTCAGCTCCGCGATAGCGCTTCATAGCTATGGTGCTTGATGCCGGTCAGCTGCGCACATGCGAAATTCGTCGGAAGGCTCCCCACGGGTGATGGGCTCATCCTCGGGCATGAGCTTGCTGCGGCAGACCGCCGTACCTTTGCACTTGCATGAATCGCCACTAGCAGACACCTAGAGCCATGCGAGGCAATCGGCGCGATTACATTGCCGAATCCATTACAGCCCGCTGTGTCACTGATCAATTTGCACGTAACACTTCCTGCTTTTCCGTGATTTAACAGGCGAATAGCTCATTCGGAGCCTCGCCAATGCGCAAGCTTCATCGCCACGTCACTGTCCGCGTCGAGCGCGAGACCGCCGAGACCTTTCACGCCGTGATGGCCGGTAAGGGACTCACGGCCAGCGCTTATCTGCGTGACGCGATCCGCTCCGCGGTTGCCGCGAATGACAGTGCCCCGCCGTCGCCTATCTCGCTTCCGGCAGTCGCGTGATGGGGCGCGGCTCGATGTTCGGCACCGCCCGCGCCGCTGCAATCGCGGCTGCCTGCTTCTCGGCCGCACCGGCCCTGGCTCAGTCGCAAGGCGATCTTACTTCCAAGATCAACGCGCTGCTGCCAACCAACAATCGCGGGCAGATCACGGCCGCGAACATTCGCGACGTGCTCCTGACGTTCAACGACGCGCGGGGGCGGGCAGGCGGGTTCGCTGAACTCGGCCCGGACGGCAAACTCGCTCCCTCGCAGGCGCCGGACTTGTCGTCCCAGACGGTCGTGCCAAATAGCTCGGCCGCGTCGGGAACTCTGGCGAAGCTGTTCGCTGATCGCATCACCCGCGAAAGCCCCATCATCACCGGCCTATTGCGGCAGACCGATCCTGTCGCCTGCCTTTCCACCAGCGGCAAGTGGACGGGCGACAACACCGCGACGTGGGTTCCGAGCTGCCTCGGCGTGTTTTCTGCGACCTCCTCCTCCGCGATCCCCGTTCACGCGACGCGCGGAACGGCTTCGAGCAACGACAGATACCCCCCGTCCAACACGGAAGGCGTCCCCTTCACGCGGGGCGGCTCGTACCACCTCATCAACGGCCGGGGTGACGGCGCCATTCAGCAGCAGGTCAGCGGCTCCTTCATCAATATGGATGTCGTCGGCGGTCCGGTTTCGCAGGCCAACCCGTCCAATGCGCTGTCCCCCAACACGACAGGCATTCTGATTTCCGGTCACCAGCGCCCCGGACCTAATGGCGAGCAGCCCCCGACCTACTGGGGGCTCAACATTGATACAGTGATTTCACCAAATTCTAAGCAGATCCAGACGTATGGCATAGAGCTGGATCACAGCAACTTCAACACCGAATGCGTTGTCGGAGGTGATCCGGCACCAGGGCAGCAATACAACTGCACCTCGGCGTGGGTGTTTTATAGTGGCATCAACCCTTTTCCGAATCTTGCTGTGCATTACTTCGGAAACCCTGAGACCTACCATTATGGCGGTACTCTGACGTCATCTGGAAAGAAGTTCACATGGGTGAGCGACTTAGATGGCAGGGGGCGTTTCGACCACAAGATTGCGTTTATTGATTTCGCGGGCCAGAGATTTCGCGTGACCTGTACAGATGGGCCGACGTGCGAAGCAGACCGCGATATCGGCACTGTCACCACTCCCGGCGCGTGGACGGGCCGCGGAGCAATGGCCCATTACGGCCTGTTCTTTCAGGACGGACCCGGAGGAACGTACAATCAAGATATTGACTTCTACATGGCAAATTCAGCCCATACGCTTATCAAGGCAACGGGCAACCACCGAGTCGGCTTAGACTTCTCGCAGGACGCCATGCCCATTGCCGCATACTTCAAGGGCGGCCAGCAGGTCTGCTATAACGGCGCGGCCATGTGCATGAGCTACAGCGCTGGGCTTAACTCCATCCTGCTTTCACCGACGACAGACCCGGCGGCGCAGACCTTCCGTGTCGATGCGGGCGGCAACCTGACCATGAACGGCACGCTGACAGCGAGCGGCAACGTCTCGACGGGATCTTACTTCGCCAGCGGTGTGCAGGGCGTGTCCTGCACGGGTTCGTTCTCCAGCAATATCCAGGTCGTCGGCGGCATCGTCACGCGCTGTTGAGAGGTCAAAATGAAGCGCATCATTATCTCGGTGTTTGTCGTCGCGGTTTGTTTCCCGGCCGCAGCTCAGCAGCAGCCCGACCCTGCGCAAGCCGCGCTCTCTCAGATGTTGCAAGAGGCGCAGGCTCGCGAGGCAAACAATCTCGCGCAAGCCTATACTTTCCGCTCCCAACTCGATGCCGAGCGCAAGCGCGCTGATGCAGCCGAGGCGAAGTTGCGGGAGTCCCGGACCAAGCCGGATGATGGCAAGGACAAGGGCTCGGCCGACAAGCCGGCAGGCCAGTCTTCGGGGGCAGCATTCTCCCCCCAGTTCAACGACGAGTTCGATAAGAGCGGCAAGGCGGGGAAGAAATGAAGAGCGGCGCCGCGCCCTTGTCCGCCGGCACTGAGCAACGCCCGGCCATGGATGCTGCGCGCGAGGTCGAGGGCGCGGCGGTGCCGCTCCCGCCTGTCGTCCGCGAAACCGACGCGACCCGCATCAACGCAGCGGTTGACAATGGAGGCTCCCGTGTCGGCAGGCTTTGATACCTCCATTTACAAGCTGCCCCAGCAGGAGTCGGTTGAAAACCGACTGTTGGCATTAGGGGGTGCTAGCCGTTTGGCTACGGCCGTAGAGGCGGACCAATTCGCCCTTGAAATGCGCCGCCTCGACAGGCTGCATCAGTCTGTCGGCTCCCTCGCGGCAAACCCGAACTCAACGGTTGACGATGCGCACCGTGCTCTCGGCGATCTCGTCGCCATCGGCGCAATCCCCAAGGATCAGGCGCAGCATTTCACGCAACAGCTTGAAGGACTGCGTGCCAATCCGACCGGCTTCCGGAGCTACCTCAATACCCATTTGGGCAACTTGCAGGACGCGCGGACCAACTTCTCAGCAGCCTATGGCACGCCCGACGTGCAAGACCTCGGCGACAACGTGCTGACCCGCACCGTCTCGCCGACGATGGGTGTTCGTCCTATGGCGGTTTCGCCAAAGACCCTCACGCCGCAGGACAAGGCGGCCCGCGTGCCGATCTTCCAGAACGGCCAGCCCGGCACCGTGCAGAACAGCGGCCTGACCGATCGGTACGGCAACGCTCGCACGGTGCCCCTTGGCGGGGCACAAGCCGGCGCTGGTGGCGGGGCGGGCGGTATGGCTCCGGCCGGCTTCACGCCGACGGCCCCCGGCCTGGGGCAGGCCCGTGTCGCGGAGGGCGGCGCGGATCAGTACGTGCGCGACCTTCAGGCGGCGACGAACTCAGCCCCCGAACTGGCGAACCTGTCGGCCGCGCTCGGCAGCCTTCAGGGCCTCGGCAGCGAGGGCACTGGCCCCGGCACCGCCGGACGGAAGCGGATCGCATCGTTCCTCAACTCGGCCGGGCTCGGGCGCCTGCCGGGCGTGGACCTGAAGAAAATCGAGGATCTGGACGAGGCGACCGCCTACCTCAACAGCGCGGCCAAGGCGGGCACGCTCAACCCGGTTCCGGGGCAGGCTCCCGGCGCTGGTGCTCCCACCACGCCCGACATCGGCGAGATCTCGCAGCCGGCGGCCATCAACCTCGTGCGGGCGCAGATCGGTCAGAAGCGGCTTCAGCAGGCACAGGCCCGGTCCTATCGCGGCCAGGACAACGGCGCCGGCTACGCGCAGCACGCCGCGACCTTCGCGGGCGAGCAAGACCCGCGCGCCTACAGCTTCGATCTCCGCACCCCGGCCGAGAAGCAAAAACTGCTCGACAGCCTCGGGCCGAAGGACGGGCCTGCCTACAAGAAATTCATCCGCTCCCTGCGCTCGGCGCACGACCTGGGGCTGACCAATGGCGGACAGTAGCGCGCAGGGCATTTCCGAGCGCGACCGCGATTTGCTGATCCGCACCGTTTACGGCGAGGCAAACGGTCAGATCCCACGCGGGCAGGCCGCGGTTGCGCACGTCATCCTCAACCGGATGGCAGCCGACGGCTACCCGAGCGACGTTTCCGGAGTGGTGTTCGCTCCAAGCCAGTTCGAGCCGTGGAGCACGCGCCGCGGCGAGCTGATGGGCCTGTCTCCGAACTCGCGGCAGTACCGCGAGGCGGCGCAGACCGTCGATGACGTGCTCGCGGGCGCTGTCCCAGATCCGACCGACGGCGCGACGCACTTCCTCAACAAGCGCACCGTGCTCAATCGATCCGGCCGCCTGCCGCGGTGGGCGCAGGGCGAAGGACAGGACATCGGCGCGCACACCTTCCTCAAGCCGAACGGCGCGGCATCGAGGCGCCCGGCCCTACTCGCCCCGCCGGAGCCGGGCGTGCCTGCGACCTTGGAGGAGGCCGGCATCATGCCGCGCGGCCCGGCCTCGCCCTCGACATCGAAAGCCTCTGGGATGCCCGACACGTCGGATGATGATCTTCTGGCGCTCTACGGCGTCGGCAAGCCAGCCAAGGCGAGCGGCACCGCGAAGGCAACAGGCGCGAAGCCGTCGGTTACGGTGTCCGCGCTCCCGGCCGGGGGCGGCGGCCTGTCCGACGATGCCTTGCTCGGCCTCTACATGGCACCTGGGACCGGCAAAGCCGCCGAGCCGGCCACGCGCACCGCTCAGCCCGCGCCGGCCTCTGGCGCCCCTGCAATGCCGCTGCAAAGCCCTGACGGGATCGTGGATGGCAATACGGGCGCCCTCGTCGTCGCCGGCAAGCCGCTCACGGACAACACGTCGGGGCTGTGGTCGGGGTTCAACAATCTCGCCAACGGCGCCCTGCTCGGCGCCGGCATCCCTCTCGCGGCCGGTGCGGCGGCGCTGAAAGAGAAGCTGACGAACGGCGGGGATCTCGGCAACCTCTACACTCAGGCGCGGGCGGCTTTCGGCGGGGCACAGGATCGCTTCCGGCAGGAGAACCCCGGCACAGCGCTCGCGACGGAGCTGGGCGGCTCGATCCCGACGACGATCGCGGCGACGGCCCTCGGCGGTGCGGCGCTTGGCGCGGGCGGCAACGCGCTCCTGAACGCCGTGGGCGGCACGCGCGCTGCGGCGCCTCTCGCAGCGGCGGGGCAGTTCGTGACGGGTGCGGCGGGGCAGGGCACGGGTGCGGCGGCACTGGCAACTCGCATCGCCTCTCGCGCGGTGGCGGGCGCTGCGGCGGGCGGCTTCGGCGGCGCGATCAATACGGGGCTGACCGGCGGTGACATAGGCGACAACGCGCTGATGGGAGCAATGGTTGGGGGCGGCATCGGCGGCGGCCTGCCCGCTGCCGGCGCGGCTATCGGAGGCGTGACTAACCGCCTGACCGGCGCAACCTCCCCTGAATTGGCGCAGCTCGCCCGCGCGGCGCAGGATCGGGGCTTCCCGGTGCGGGCGGCCGAAATCTCGAACAGCCCGCTTGTCCGCGGCGCTGATGCCGCTCTCTCTAAGATCCCCGGCATGGGTTACGGCGGCATCGACGCAGCCAAGCAAGGTGCGCTCAACCGCGGAGTGGCACAGGTCATCGGCGAGGATGCCGCGCGCATCACGCCCACCGTCATGCAGACCGCTCGTGACCGCATAGGCAAGGTGTTCGATCACGTCGCCAAGGACTCGTGGGTGCGGGCCGACGACGAGCTTTCCGGGGCGCTCGGCAACATCATGGGGCAGGCTGCGGAAGCCCTGCCGCGAGACAAACTTGCGCAGTTTCAGAAGCTCGTGCGCGACGGCATTCTTCCGAAGTTCGGCACCCTCGGCGAGATGGAGGGCTCGGCCTATCAGGTGCTCACGCGCAAGGGCTCGACACTGAGCCTGATGCAGGACGGCGGCGATCCGACCCTCGCGCACTTCGCCCGGCAGGTTCGGAGCGCCTTGGACGATGCTCTAGAGCGCTCGGTCGGGCCGGAGCTTGCCGGCGAGCTGCGGCAGGCCCGCACGCAGTATCGCGCTCTGAAGGTCATTGAGCCGCTGATTGACGATACGTCGGGCAACATCGACGCGACGGCTCTGCGCTCGGCTGTCGGCCGGGCAACGGACGGGATGGCCTACGGGCGCGGCGGGGATCTCGCGGAGCTTGCGCGGATCGCCGGCACTTTCGGGCCGCAGAGGGGCGGCGGCGCGGCTCCGGATACGACGTTCGGCAAGGTCGTAAAGGTGGGGCAGCTTGCCGGAGCGGCAGGCGGCGCGGCCATAGGCATCAATCAGTTCGCCCCCGTCCTCGCCCCCTACGCCTCGGCTGCCGCCCTGCCTGCGGTGGGCGCCTTGGCGGGCGGCCGTGTGGCAAGCCAGATCCTCCGCTCTCCGGCGGTCTCAAACCGTCTGATCGATCGGGCGCTCGGCACCGGACAGGCAGGGCCGCTCAACCGTCTCGCGGCTATTGCGGGCGAAGGCTCCTACGCCCCTGCCGCGGCAACCTACAACCGCACCACGGCGCCGAGCGGTCCCAGCAACGACAACAGCGACGCCGCGCGTCTGATGGAATTCCTGGCGAACCGTCCGCAGCGCCAAGGCGCGCGGGTCAACTAGGCCCGGCCGTGGACGATCAGGCGATAGATGCCCGCGATCAGCATCCCGACGAAGGAGACGGCGACCGTGATGCCGATCAGCCACCAGTGCGAGGCCGTGAGGAGCAGCGCGGCGGCGATCGCCCACGCGGCAATCACGACCAACGAAACGCACAGCATCACCCGCTTGCCGAGCGGGGTGTCTTCCCACTTCGGCGCTGGCCCCTCCCGGTTGTCGTTCGTCGGCCCTTGGATCGGCTGCATCCCTTCAACGTGGCCTGCGCATCCCGCTCGGGCAAGTCTCAATCCAGCCGTGCCCCATCGGACTCTCTTCGGCTGAAGCGCATCCGCCTCACCATGGTAGGAAGCGGTCGGAAGCGGGCCGTCCCGCCAGCATGAATGCGATGGCTCCGACGATTCCCGCGAGCGCCACAAAAACCTCTGCCCCGAACATGCTTTCCCCCTGCCCGGCATGGGCGGGGTACGTCTGGAGCGAAGTTGAGGCGCTACCGCGACCCAGGGCGCGTCTTCATGGTCGCAGGGCGAGCGGCGGCAGCAAGAACCTCTCGCGCAGCCCGAGACCCGCCCCTAGGCTGCGGAATGCTTCCTCCCCGCTGCGTGCACTACATCGGATTCAAGGACGATCGCTACTGGAACGCCTTCCGGATCTGGGGCGGACCGGTGATGATCCATCGGCGCTGGGATCGCGTCGCCAAGCACGACATTGGACCCGACGATGTGGCCATCTTCGCGGAAGGAGATGAGCACCAGCCGCTCGCGGAATACAACGCGACCGACATCGACGAGCGATGGCTATGACGAACATCATCCGCCCCCACTTTGGCGGCTGCACCCGCGAAACCGAGGCGTTCGAGGCACCGGACCCGCACGAGGAGTATCAACCGCTGCACGTCTACGGGACCGCAGCGGGCTATCTCGTGGCTCTGGTGCAGGATGCCCGTGGGCCCGAGGAGCCATGCCTCAAGGTCGTGGTTGGCGCCGCCAGCAAAAACACGATCGAGGCGGTGGCGGTACTGCCGCCCACGGACGAGGGCCGTGTCGACGCCGACATGGCTGCCATGGCGGTCCTGCGCGCACTGGAGATTATCGAAGCAGGACGATGATCCCTGCTACATACAGCGCATTGCCGCTTTTTATTTTGCCGGAAATTCATTCATCAACTTCGCAACTGCAGTGCTCGGCAATGATTTGTCCGCTTTTCGAACCGCGAACGGACCACATTGCGACTGCCACGCCGTCTGCGTTAGTCCCAAATTTAAACTTAATAATCTCTCCAGATCTTTGGCAGTTTACGCCCTTGATCTGATTTATCCCGCAGTGCGAGCTTAGCTTACTCGCATCATAGACTTCATCACTTCCGCTCGACTCGTTATAGTGAGGATCCTCCTCTGCCAGAGTGGGGCAGCAGACGGCTAGCGCACACACAGAAGTCGCAATGATGATACGAAACGACATCAGTCTAGTATGACACGAGCGTGTATGCTTTTCGAGCACTGTGCTACTAATTATTCCTATGGCATGCTCCGAGGCAATTCTGGATATACCCAATAATTTACGATTGTGCGACCGGCAGCTCATCCACCTGCGTCGTGTAGCGCGGCGTGCGCATCTCGAACTTTGTCAGCCAGGCGCGTCGCTGCCGCTCCAGGCCAGCGCCAGCATGTTGTTCGCCCCTACGACACCCATCAGCACAGTCGCTGCATTCCCCGCCTTTGAAGTTGTGCTCGGCAAATTGCGATGGGATCTCCGGGGAAGGCGGGAACTCCCGCCGTGTTGGCGGAGTCGCTGAGAACGAGTGGGGCTGAAACGGCGGTTCGCGCAAGCCCGTACGGGAGGAAGGCGAGAGATGGAGCAGGATACCCCACCGCTCGATCGGACGGCTCGGACGATCGCTGAAAGTGTCTACTCCGCCTACATGCGCCAAGCTTCGGGCGAGTTGCATCCTCAAACGGAGCAGACACTTCTAACTCGTCTCGTGGAGGCAATTCGGCCTGAGGTCCCGGGCGGCACACCGCGCGACATCATCGATGCAGCCAATGAGGCTCTAGATGCGTGGGAGCAGCAGAGCGGCGGAGTCCGCGGCCCACGCGTCAGCGTTCTCGATCGTGCCGACGGTTCGGTGGGAATGGAGGCAGATCGCACCTCATAAGGGCACGAGCCATCAGCGATCACCGAAGGCCAGGAACTAGCCGATATGGAAGGCGCCAGCGCACAGCTGGAGAAGATTGGCGAGCTGTCGCGCTTGGCTACCTTGGCTGCCGAGCGCATTCTTGAGGCGCAAATCACCGACCGTCCGCTGTCTCGGGACCTCTTCAAAGCTCTTGTGTGCGCTGCTCAGCTCCTCGAAGATCACAACGCACCTTGGGCGCCGCTGGTAGAGCAGGTTCTATACGAGGCCGGCAAGCGCTTCAGGGAAGCTGATGCTGCGCGTGAAGCAACAGACCGAGAGCCTGAAGGCGACGGCGTTGTCGGCAGCCTCACGCGGTTCTTCAGTGGCTTTCGACGTAGCTAGCGCGGCGTGCGTCTTGAGGAGCGGTGACAGTCCCACGTGCAACCGCAAAAGGAACGAAGTTGATATGTCCGCGACCGAGCTGGAGGATCTCAATGCCGCGCGTCTGGCGCTCGTGCGGCAGCGAAACACAATTGCCAAGCGGATGGGTGCGATCGAGTTGGCGCCGGTCTCTATGGCCGAGGACCTCACACGCATTCTGCTAGCGATCGAAGTCGTTGATCGTGCGCTGGTAGATGCGGGGCAGCCATATATGCCGGCCGACGTTTGATCGGCTGCGATGCCGCCGGTGCCATCTTCAGGGAGTAGAATAACGGTGGGCTAGGTATGAGATTGCGCAAGACCGGAGCACCACAATGAAACCGGCTCGGGCCCGCCTCATAGCGCTTGCGGTGATTTTAGGTGGCGCTTCGGCAGCGCCCTCGACTCTGGCTTGGGCTCAAACGGCCCCCTCGCCCGCAGTCAACAATTGGGCCGAGTTCCGAACCGCGCTGGCATCCTGCTGGACGGTGCCGGCAGACACGGAAGGCTCGCAGATCGCCTTCCGTTTCGGCCTGAACAAGACAGGGGGTATGCGGGGCCCACCGCTTGTCACCTCACGTCAGCTCAAGGGCGACCAGGTTGCGCGGAAACGCTTCGAGGATGCCGCCTTTGATGCGCTGTCTCGGTGCTTTCCCATGAGGATCACTCCCTCATTCGGAGCAATCCTCGGCGAGAGCCCCATTAGGCTGAGACTCGTCAACACCCCACCTACGACAGCATACCAGATCAACAACAACATCACGATCTTCGCGCCACAAACGGACCTTCGCTTGTGGGCGGTTGAAGTTCCGCTCTTGGAGCGAGACCGAACCAAGCCTCGGCCGAGACCTAGGATGTCGTAGCTGGCACGCTGGCGCGCACCTGACCTGCGTTTCATGTTGCGGTGCAACAGATGGGAGCGAGGGCCGTTGTATAGGGGCTACCCTCGCATCGACCGGTGAGGGACGGCATCGGGGCCTTCGCTCGTCGAGTGAAGCCAGGATGCTGCCACCTCATCGAAAGTCCTATCCCGATGCGCTTCGCAGCCACATTCACGATCCTCGCACTCGCATTTGCGCCACTGCCGGCGCTGGCCTCCTCTTGCGCCGAGCAGATCGGGACGATCGAGCGCCGCCTCGACAGTGCGGGTGCCGTGGAGATCACGGGCCTACAGCCGGGTCATTCGCTTCAGACCGGCTCGCCCCGGAGCGTGCAGGGCGCTCGGCTCAACGCGCCGAGCGACCCTAACATGGTCTCGACGGCGGACGGTGTGGCAGCGGCCAGGGCCCTTATCATCCGTGCGGCGGACGAGGACCATCGGGGCGACAAGCGAGCCTGCGAGAACACCATGACCGAGGCCAAGGGCATGATCGGCGCGCTGCCGTAGCCTGACCCCGTCGCAGCAGGCAGAGCCCACCACGAAAGCACCCTGATGACCGGACATCTGGGGATTGCCCCGACACGTTCGCTGGGACAATCCATTGACCGGCCGCGCGCGTTGACACGGCGGTTCGGCAACGCTGCCGGCAGCCGAGCCTACGACTTGTTCGTTCCCTCCGGATATGAGGGGGCTCCCCTTCCGCTGGTGGTGATGCTGCATGGCTGCTCGCAGTCGTCGCGCGACTTCGCCATCGGCACGGGGATGGACCGGTTGGCGGAGGAGCAGGGCTTCCTCGTTGCCTATCCTGACCAGCCGAGGTCGGCCAACATCGCCAAGAGTTGGAACTGGTTCAGGGACAAGGACCAGAATCGCGACGAGGGCGAGCCCTCCATCCTCGCCGGCCTGACGCGTGAGATCATGAGTGAATTCAACGTCGATCCAGCCAGAGTCTACGTCGCTGGCCTGTCCTCAGGTGGGGCTGCCGCCGCGGTCATGGCGATGACGTATCCGGACATCTACGCTGCCGTGGGCATCCACTCTGGATTAGCGAGTGGTTCGGCAGGCTCGATGTCCGTGGCCTTCTCCACGATGCGCCGAGGCGCCTCGCTCCGGCCGCAGCAGGCAACGCACCCGGTGCCGACTATCGTCTTCCACGGAGACCGCGACACGACCGTCTCACCGGTCAACGGCGACCAGGCCATCGCCCAGGCGCAGCCTGACGGGGAACTGAACATCACCACCGTCGAGGGGCGTTCCGACGGCGGAATGGCGTATACGCGAACGATCCTAACCGAGCCGGATGGCATGTGGTCGTCGGAACAGTGGGTCCTGCATGGCGGCGGTCATGCTTGGGCCGGCGGCCACCCGGCCGGCTCTCACACCGATCCGATCGGTCCCGACGCGAGCCGTGAGATGTTACGGTTCTTCATGACCCACGCGAAGGACGGCGGAGCGTACTGACACTGACTGCCCGTCCGGATGAAACAGCCCGAAATGGTTCCTGAGGAGCGTCCCTTGGTCGATCTACGCATCCACCACCGGACGACCTACCGTTACAGGCAGCCTGTGGAGCTTGGACCGCATCGGCTGATGTTGCGCCCGCGGGAGGCCTGGGACCTGAGGCTCCGTTCGAGCGACATCACAGTGACGCCGGATGCGACAGTGACCTGGGCCAACGACGTTGCCGGGAACGCGGTCGCGACCGTTACCTTTGCAGCACCGTCCAGCACGCTCGTCATCGATAGCGCAGCTCAGGTTGAGCTTTCCGCGGCTACCTATCCGGTCTTCGACATCGCCGCCTCGGCCATCTCGTTTCCCTTCCGGTACTCCGACGACGAGTGGACGGACCTCGGAGCCCTGACGGTTCGGCAGTACCCTGATGGAGACTGCCTACAGAATTGGGCGCAGGGGTTCGTTGCGGGCTACCCAACCGACACTCTGTCGCTGCTCAAGGACATCAATGCCGGAGCGGGTGCCGGGATCACCTACCAGGCTCGGGAAGACGAGGGCACGCAGTCGCCGAGCCAAACCCTGTCATCAGGTCTGGGCTCATGCCGGGATCTGGCCACGCTCTTCGTCGAGGCGGTCCGTAGCCTTGGCTTCGGTGCGAGGGCTGTGTCGGGCTATCTGTACGACCCCACACGTCGCCTGCTCGGGTCGGCCGATGCCGGGTCCACTCATGCTTGGGGCGAGGTGTACCTACCCGGCGCAGGCTGGGTCACCTTCGACCCGACGAACGGCAGGGTGGGCGGCGCGAACCTGATCCCGGCCGCTGTGGCGCGCGACATTCGCCAGGCCATGCCGGTGACGGGCAGCTTCATCGGGCCTGCTGATGCCCTCCTGGATATGTCCGTGGCCGTCGAAGTTCACGACTAGCGTGCCGCTGAAGCGGCACATGGCTGGTAGCAAGCTCTAGCTTGAGCGAGTTGAGGCAGCCAATCCCTTCGCCGCCTAGCTCGCCGCCTCGCGCGTCGGCAAATCCGGGAACGAGATTGTCACGGTGACACCGGCATCGTTGCGGATGTCGATGTCGCCGTCGATCTGCTGCACCAGCGAGCGCACCAGTCCATAGCCGAGGGACCCCTCTCGCACACCCGCCATGCCAACTCCATTGTCCTGGATCACCAGTTCGATCCGACCGGGCTGCGCCGGCGAACCTGGGCGCGGATCGTGCCGGAGCGTGGGGACGGGAACGCGTACTTGACCGCATTGGTCACAAGCTCGGTCACCGCCAAGCCCAGCGAAATAGCCCGGCTGGTTCTAACAAAGATCTCCTCCTCGACCTGGGCCTCCAAGTGGATGCGATCGTCGCTGGGCGCGATTGCTTCCAACGCAGCGCAGAGATCGGCTACGTAGCTTCCGGCATCAACCTGCTGCACATGGTCCAACCTACTCAGCAGGTCGTGTGCTCGTGCCATCGCGTTGAGCCGCTCCTGGGTCTCGGCGAACAGCGCTTTGACACCACCACCGGCGCGTCCGGGCCTCGCTCACGCAGAGCGCGGATCCTGTCGTCTCAGGTGGGCAGACCGCGCGGCTGCCCCGCCCCCTGGATGAAGAGTGTTGCCGGCAAGCGACGTTCGCTGCTTCGGGGGCTTGGGGCCGCTAGGCAAGATCCTTGGGCACAGGATTCCGAAAACCTTACTGATCTTTCCGCTCATTAAGGCTTTTTGCGGCCTCCATCACCTCAGACTGGCCTGGACCGAAGCGACTGAGAAGCATGTTCGCTGTGTCTTGAGAAATGTAGTATCTTTTGTTTATTTCTTCCATTATTTCTACAAGATTACTTGCACTACATTCGTGACCCTTCAACGCGGCAGCAAGAGTGTCCGCCGTAGCCATCATCGTGAGATCGTGCTTTATCTCGATAGTTGAAGGAAGTCGCATTTTTCGTCCGAAGCGTAGCATTGTGGACATGGTCGCAGACCTTCTATTAGATATTTTGTCGCTCATAGTCGATATAAGAAAAAAATAGATTACACCTATTATCTCTAATAGACAACGTTCCGGGATATTTTCCGTTCCTGCATCCAGCCGTAAATGTCTCATAAAACATGCCGGTTTTTATCAAGAGGGAGCAACCGTCGGAGGTCTGACAATGCATGACACTTTCTGGCTGTGACTTCGAAGGGAGCCAGTGGGCGTGTATGCGCGACACAGGCTCGCGTCTAACCATCTCATCAGGCAGTCAAATTTAAAAACACGACTCGCAGAGCTGAAGTAGCATAAATTTATATTGTTAATAGATGATTTTCATAGGAACAAAAACATTCTATCACTCAGGGTCTCTTCAATTTGATATAGCGCAACAGCCGATATCTGAGTTCCAAGTGACAAACCTGTAATAAATACTTCGGATTTCGAGACTCAAAGTCCGCCGATTTTCGAAGATAAAATTTTGCAACGGCTTGAATACGGTATTTCGATCACTAAATAGTGAATTGAAAAATGTCCGATCATAGAGTCCGAGGATCAATCTGTGAGCATGACTGCGTTCAGGCTTTCGCGCCTAGCTGGCAAATTCAAACCGGCAAATCAAAATCAGATGATTTCGCGCTCCGATAGAGAACAGCCGGAGAAAAAAGCTGAGTCTAAATCAACCCAGCCGGGAGTTTCAAGTTCGGCCTGGTACCATGAGGCGGCTATTCGAGAAGAACTCGGCCGAAATCTCAGCAAGAAGCGGTAACGTTACATGTGCGGTGCCAGCAATTATATACTTGTATTGCTGTTGAGGACATAGCTGAGAAAATCTTAAAGCCATGGAGCAGATCATGACACTCCCAAGGTTAAACGGCCTAGAATACTACTGGTTCGGAAAAAACCAATCAATCGTTTCGATTTACGCACACCATCGACACATGGAAATCGACCCAGCTGTCGCAGATGTAATTCTTGCGATAAAAAATGATGCAAAGTCCTGCTATACAGGTCCTCAATCGTTACGGCGGCTCGCTGAGCGCTTAGATAACGAAGCTGCTGACGCTACGTTCATGGAAGCCCTGTCAGCGCTTGACGACGGGAAGCATGTAGAAGCTAGCCGTCGCGTGGAGGCGATGCGCTGTCTTTCAACCCGTTTTCTCACCGCGGCCGATGAACTTCAGGCGGCGAAAGAGCAGCTTGTGATTTGATGCGGGGTCTATCCTGTCCATCGCCACGGTAGTCGCGCTTTAGCGCATTTGTGAAATTGGATGTGATGACCAACTTTGGTAAGCGCCAACTGCTCAAATATCTCGGTACGATACGTGGGCGAGGGAATCTGACAATTGGGAATGGCCAGATCAATCTCGGCATCGTCAGTTATGAGATCGACAGCTATCTCGACCGAGAGTTATATTCTGCAGACGGCCAAATCGAGGGCAATACTGCGCATTTGATGCGAGCCTTCGAAGCCGGCGCCGCACGGATTTTCTTGTCTAGAGATCGATCTGTCGAGGTTGTACTCGCTGACCCGGACGGCAGTTCAGCGGTCGAGGTTGTGATTCAAGGCCGTCTTCCGCTTTGATCTTACCTGAACTTGGGCTTCCTTAAAAGGCGACCACTATGTTCCGAAAGTCAGTGCGACCGACAGCCTTGCTTGTCGCATGCCTTCTATCAGTATCTTTGGCAACCAGCTGCAGGGCTCGCGCGGAACTGCTCGCACCAAAGGTCGAGGCTGATCGGTCTGAAGCCAAGCGGATCACCGATATGAAGGCGCGGGGTGAACATGCTCAACGCTTGGCGGAGGCCCGCGAACGCCGCTGGGATCGTAAGATGAAGGCCGTCAGTGAGAGCGTCTGCATTGGCTGCTGAACGCAGTTCCGCGTTGCGGGAAGTTGGCCACATCAGTGGCAAACTTCCAGTTATGTTCCGCGATTGTCGGTTCTTTCCATTTTAGCTGGCAAGGCCGTTAATCGGCTACGACCTGTTGATGATGTGGCTGACGTTTACAGCTCCGCTTCCTCCTCCGTAGCCGACGTCCGAGGCGACTGCAGCAAAAGTCCGGAAGGAGTCGGAAGCGGTCCCTTCGCCAGCCTCGATCACGGACTCCTCGTCCCGCGCTCGATGCACGGCGCTCGCACCACCTCTGAGGCGGTTTGCTTGCACGAAAAACCCCGCTGCGGCTGAGCCGGGCGGGGCTGGAGAGGTGCACGCAGGGGGCTGATTGCGCGCAGCGGCGGCTCGGGCAGCCGAGAATGGATTGTCGATGAGCTGAGTAGCGGGATTGTGGAGAAACCCCACGACACGCCCACGCTCCGGGACATAGAGTGTGCCGGAAAGCAGGGCGACTAGCTGAGGCTTGGTGATCGGCACCGGGCGAGGGATGCATGGTTCGACCGATCCGTCGAATCCGGACAGTCAGGTTGGTATGGAGAGAGCGCACCCCAATAGTGCGGCTGCTCGGACCGGATGAGGCGGATGCTCATCTCCGCCCTCAACGACAACAAGTGCGATCGCCGGGGTCCAGTGTCGAGCAGCCTAGCCACACGCATTTGACTTGTGTGCAGTCAGCGTCGCGTGCGGATCAGAAATTCCCAGCTCGTTTAACGTGCTGAAGATTTCACGATTGCAGCAGCCAAGTTCTTTGTAGAAGGCGCAGCCGCTATCACTTTTGCAGCGGACTTCTTCGGCTTTTTCGTCTCGCGATTGCCGCGTTTCTTCTCACTAGCCATGTAGCTGGTTCCTTCGGCGCGATGTGTTGCAGGAAGGCACGTTGAGATCGGCTAGTTTAAGACCCTTACCGAGACCGCCAGCGGAATGCTGCCGGGCCAGAAGCGAGCGATGAAGCGCTTCCTATCCCAAAGCTCGATTGGGTGATCGCTGAGGAGCGCTAAGGCGTAAACCTTGGCTTCAACGTCGGTCTTTGCTTGGACAAAGCGTCCAGGTCCTTCACGGCCAGCACATCCGACATCATAAAGACGGTACGAAGACGACAAGCCGCCGCGTTCGCTCAAGTGGATGACGTCTGCCATGTTCTCCGCCTGCTCAATCCAGGCGGGGGCATCATGTGCCCTCAGCCACCGGAGCCTGAGGGTCGCTCTTCCGGTGGTGAAAGCATCCTGCGCTCTTCAAACGGATAAAGATAGCCCGTTGAGATACGCCGCAAATCCTGAGGGGTGAACTGTGCGTCTCTAACGGCCGGCCCCACTGCTTGGGCGTACATACGCGCGAAGGCTCGTCTCTAATGAGGGCCGGTCAGCTCTTGGTCGAACTTCTCCCCGCGCCGGGCTGTGATCTACGCCTGCACATCGTTGATCATGTGGATGTGCGGCCGGCCTGGTTCGAGCCGGAGCCGCCTTATGGATGCCAACATAGGCAGACCTGAGTCAGGCTCGCCACACTCGGATGAGCCGCCAGTGGGCAACACCTCCGTATTTCTCGCATTGAGGGGCACCGTGCTGTCGAAACTTGTCAAGGTTTGGCTATCAGGCTGATCCGGTCATCTCGTGATTGATCGCCGTCATGCTGCCCGTTCCCGCGCCGTCGTTTCGAAGCACCGTGAGATTTTTTTGCGCTCCTCGCGACCTATGCCAGGCTCCTCAGTGGGCTACTGGTTCTCGTCTGGGCAGGGGCATAAGCCCGCGCAATCGGAAGCGGCAGGCCGCCATGCCAATCCGGCGCGAGCACCGCTTCTTCTACCCGATCGACTGGCCGCAGCTCTCGGCGGCGATCCGCTTCGGCCGTGCGAAAGGCCGGTGCGAAGGCTGCGGGCGCCGGCACGGGCGAACGGTGTTCCACTTGGGCGACGGACGGTGGTGGGACGAGGAGGCGGCATCCTGGCGCGACGGAGCCGCCGGGCTCGTCTGCATCGAGACCGGCGCGGCCGACGTGCTCAGCGAGAGCCGAACGACGCGGGTGGTGCTCGCCACCGCGCATCGGAACCACGACACGGCCGACAACAGCCCGGCCAACCTCGCAGCGTTCTGTCAGCGCTGCCACATGCTCCATGATCGACCGGAGCATCGGCGGCGACGCTGGCGGACGCTGTTCCGGCGGAAGGCGATCGGCAACCTGTTTCGCGGTCCCTACGGCTGAGAGGAAGCTACACTATGCGGCGTGTCGGCTTGTGAGTGCTCGCGGTCGTGCTGGCCTCGGCTGGCGGTGCCTTACTGCATGCGGGGTTTGCCGCCTACAGCGAAGGTCCTCTTGGCACGTTCCATGGGTTGCTCTGCCTTCTGACCGCCGCCGCGATCTACTAGCACAAGCTGCGCCTGAGATAGACGAGATCCCCCTTTCCCCCAGAATGAGCGGAACGAGGGGGGGACGCACCAGCCGCACGCGAACGGGGTGAACGCGGCAGCCGGCGCGCTCGCAGACGGGAGCCAGGAGAAGGATCCAGGCGAATTCCCGGATGCGCAGAGATCCCTAAGCAGCGCTCGTCAGGCGCTTTGTGTTCTCGGCAACGTGCTCGCGGTACCGCGCGACGACCGCATCCAGTGAGCCGCCCAGCATCAGGCTGCCGGTCGCCTCGATCAAGGCGCTGATCTTCTCGCTGACCATCTGAGATGCCTCGGCCTGCGCCGCAGCTCCACCCCAAGACATCTTCACGAGGCGAAGCTCGACCACCCTCTGTGCCTCGAAGGCCAGCATCGCGACGGCAAAGGGATTGTACATGGAGCACTCCGTGTCGGAACGAGAAAGGGCGGCCCAAAGGACCGCCCTCAGGTTGGCGCCGTTCAGAGACCTACTGCCGGGTCTAGTGACGGCAGCCGATCTCAGCGAGCCTGAGCAACGCTGGAGAAGGTCTGGCTGGCTTCGTTGACGGCACGGGCGGAGATTTCGGTGATCGCCTTGCTGTCCTGAACCATGTGCTGCAGGCTCTCACGCATCAGATCGCTCTGGATGGTGGCGAACTCCTGAACCGTCTTGGCGCGAGTCAGCTTGGTGAGGCCGTCCAGGTTGCGCTGAAATTGCTTCTGCCCGAGTTCGAACATGCTGCGCGAGGCATCCTGGAAGGCTTGGCTTAGGACCGTGCCGCAGCGGGTGACCGCCTCGATGTTCTGCTTGGACTGCTGAGCCAGACGCTCGCTGTCTTGGCCTGAGAAGCCCAGGGTCTTCGAAAAGCGATCAGCGGCCTCACGAGTGTGCTGGGAGGCTGTCTCGATGCTGTTCTGCATCACCTGCTTGGTGGTCTCGGCCGCCTTCTCGTGCAAGTCAACGATCTTGTTGATGCCCTCACGAGTTGCGTCGGAGAACTGCTTGTTCTGCTCGTTGGTCTTGTCGGCAGCCTTGTCGAAATTGGCCTTCGCGGCCTCAGCGATGCGCGCGTCCTGGCCGTTCTGCTTGGCGTTGCTGACGTTCTGTTCGATGGCCATGCGGGCTTCCTTCCAGTATTTATGAAGATTTTTTACAGAGCGAGCATTCATATGCTAGCAGCTCGCGTCGTTGGCAAAACAATAGATATTTATTGCCGCACTACACCTAAGTCGTCATCCTCAAGGATATTTCAAGCCCCGGCTGAATGATTTCAGCCAGGCTGAAGAATGGCGAAATTCCTCAGAAATTACACTTAGGCTTTAAGCCGCTGGATGCGCTGCGAAATCATCTGCGGGCTGCTTTCATATCTTTGCACTTGTGGCCTGACTGGTCGGCCGACGCGACGGGCCTAACAACGGTGCATGCCAGCCGGGTGATGGAGGCGCTGCGCCCCCACGTTCTCACCACTTTCGAAAGTCGCCAGTTGGTGATCCGAGACTGGGCGCGCCTCTGCGACGCGGGCGAGTTCGATCCCACCTACCTGCGCTTGAAGAACTTCAATGACTGAAAAGAAAACGGCCACGGAAGCCGGAACGAAGGTGCGCGTACATCCGGCGTCACCCTAATCCCGGCTTCGCGGCCGTGTCCGATCAAGCGACAAGATCGTGATCGGCATGTCCGCCAGTTGGGGGCAGCATGGTTAACAATCAATGAGCAGCCCCGCCGGGCGATCTGCTCCCACCACCCTATGCAAGGACCGGGCACGCTCCGATTTCGTTCAGCGCCCGGAACGTGAGTGAGTAACGTCGTATCAGTTGATCACTTCGACGATGCGGCGAGTGCCCGGTTCGACGAGTACAGGATGCTGGTTCACGATGGTGTAGTTATAGCCGGCCAGTTCGAACTCACGGGGCACGTCGTAGTAGACCGGCCCTTCGTCCGGCAGGACAGTGCCCACGCGAACCGGACCACGAAAGACGAAGGATGGGCGGCGCTCGGCCCGAGCGTAGATGCGGAAGCGCTCGCGGCGGTCGATGCCCAGAATGCCGTTAGCAGTCCCGACAGCCGCACCAATCGCTCCGCCGACTACGGCCCCCAGGGGGCCAGCCATCTCCTCCCCGCGCGAGGCTCCTTCCTGCGCGCCGCGCTGAAGCCCCTGCGCGTGAGCGGAGACGCTCATGCCGGCCACGAGCGTCATGAGGATCGCAGCGACTTTGGTGTACATCAGCTGATACCTGGCAGCACAATCCGCACATCCATGCGGTCGAGGCTGCAGGATCGGCGAGGCAGGGTTAACGAACCGTGACATCGGTCAGAGGTCCCCTGAGAGACGCCGGCTCCGATCAGCTCCTCGGTTTAGCTTCAATTCCTTCGGCGCCGAGCCGCCCCATGCACTTGCGATAGAGCTGAGCACCAAGGTTGAAGGCGAAGATCGGCCGAGAGCAGCCAGCGGTCGACTAGCCTGTCGCTTGAAGAGGGCTCCTGTCGAAGCCCTCCCCGGGACGCCTTACATGCGGTTCATCATCCGGCGATCCATCCGCCGTTCCATCATGCGCCTGTCCATCCGGCGGTCCATCCGCCGCTGCATCATGCGTCGCTCCATCCGCGCCATCTGGACGTGAGTAACGATGGCTGAATCAGCCTGAGCGCTGCTGACCGACAACGGTGCGGCAGACACGGAGCCTGCACTCAGGGCAAGGCCGCCCAGCAGGGCCGCTGCTGCGAGGGCTAGGGTGCGGTTGCTCATGAACTCTCTCCTGCGGAGACCAGCGTCGCCAGTCTGACCGGAAGGAAAGAAGAAAAGTCTCCTTAAGTTCCTGAAAATATAAGCAAATTTCGGACCGTATGGGCATCGGACATGGCTGCTCTATCGCTCGGGATATCTCCCTGCGTTGGTTCTTTCCGCCATGTCGGAGGCTTGTACGGCAGGACGATGAGGATAGTTTCAGAGTGTCGCTGAACCAGCCTGTCCCAACCGATACGGTAGCCTGACTCGATGAGCTGCCCGATCTGCTCCGGGCTGGCGGGGCATGTCGTGCCGTGTCCACACGACGGAGAACCAGTACGCAACGCGGCTCCAGATCTGGAGGCCGGCTTTGGGTTAGGATCAAAACCCAATCAGCTTGACCGTGCGAGGGGCTGCTTGCGACCCTTCGCGGACCCTCGGAAGTTCCGCTTCGCGATGGTTTGACGGGCGGCGGCCAAGGAGCAGACTGGATGTTAAGCTATCATTGGTCAAACGATAGGGCCATGCCAACTATCTTCTGCGTGTTGATATCTGAAACGGGTTTCCATCTGGGTCTTTGCCATCGCACAGCGTTAGACCATCGCCTGAAACCACTTTTCCTATGTCGGACACGCCTCGCTTGATAAGTTCGGCGCGAATAGCCGCAACATCAGCACTATAGAACACGATTTTTGGGCCGCGAGCGCCTGGGCTAGGCTTGCCACGGTGGATGGCGATATTGCAGCTGCCTGATCTGAATTCTTGCCATGCTCCATTTCCGCCGGGAATTAGCTCCAAGCCTATTACCTTATGATAAAAGTGGCTCATCGCTTCGATATTCTCTGTAAAGAATATGACGCGTTGGATTTCTAAATGCACGAAAGGCCCCCATGCCGTTGGTCACTGTAAGCCAGCCATCTGCAATTTTTTTTGCCAAGGGGTCTGTTGCGGATTGTTCGCTGTATGAGAAGGGTCGGATGCGGTGCGTCCGCTTCAAGCCGAAGGGCCAGGGTCCGCTCTCCACCCGTTGCGGACCCCGCATGTGTGTGGAAGATGCGGCACCTCATAGAGGATGCTCCATGTGCAACTCAGTCCTCGCGCACGGACGTGAGTATGACACTCCACGTCAGCTCGCGGAGCTTGTCGGGGGTGACGACAAGCTCATCTGGCGGAGCCAGAACCCTTTTGTGCGCTGGCCGCAGGGGAAGGACCGGCACAACCTCGACCTTTGCCTGTGTTGCATCGACTTGCCAGCGACGCTCGGAAAAGCCGGTCTCCAATGGCATCATGGCGATGACCCGATGGAGCACATCATCGACTAGCTCGACCGCATAGGTGCGAACGGCAGCTTCCGACCCACTGCGGACTGGAACAGCGTCGCCCACTCGATCCAAAGCCTCAGGGTGCGAGCGTCTCAACATGCGCCAGCGAATGAGGCCCACCATTACTGCGAGGAAGGCCGATCCTGCGAGGGCGCAGACGAGCTTGTCGGCATCCCATCGGAGCACGAATTCGCTTGATCCAGGCTCATGAGTGATCATGAAGCCCAGACCCGCAGAGCATCCGAACAGAGTGAACCTCACAGTGTCGCTTCTGACTTTTCTCAGCAAGACCGTTCGATCCGTTGCTGCCATTTAGTGCGTGCTCATCACATTAATCTCCGGACGTCGCCACTTATTCGCCTGCTGTGATGATACACCTGCGAGCAGGTGAAAAGTTTACTGCCCGTGACCTTTTTGCGGCCCTATGAGCGGCTATCACCAAGGCTGCAACGAGTGCGCCATAGTCTCGAACACCTGCGATTGAGCACCATCTTCGGTGTGAAGTCGTAGCCGATCGCTTCGCCCAGCCAGACGGCTGCGCGCGTCAGGTCCGACTCGGGAATTTGGAGCGCCGCCTTCACGAGGTTGACGGCCGTATAGCCCTTCTCGCAGTCGCCGCAATCGACGATCCCCTTCGGGTCGATCGACAGATACAGGTTGCGCTTGTGGAGGGGCTTGCCCGTGGTCGACGGGCGCCACTCGGCAACGGAGCGCTAGCCGTCGCCGGAACGCTGCAGTCGGGTGAGGTTGAGCCGCGGCACCCACGCGTGAAGATCGGCGAGCGCGTCTTCGTTGAGCTTGCGGAACCACTCGGCGGTGGACGTGGCCGCGTCCGCGACCTCGATCCCGCGAGCCTCGACCGGAAGGATCGTCTCGGGCGCCTCGTAGCCGTGCGCGCGAAGGACCTCGATCACGGCCTCGACGTGCTCGACCGTGATCTCGGTCAGGTCCGCGGGCGGCGTGTCGAGAAGCGTGCGCTCGGTCGTCCAGACGTAAGGCGCGGCCGTATCGGGATGGATCGAGGGCGGCACGACGGTTTGCTTGCCGTCGGCGATGAGGTCCATCATCCCTTCGCGGTCACGCGGATCGGCCGAGCCCGGCCGCTGCCGCTTGAAGCCGCGCGAGCGGATGGCGCTCGTGTCACCGCGGAAGAACAGGGTCTCGCCCTTGCGACCGCTCTTCGACACGATACAGGGCGGGAGGACAATCTTGATCGGCTCAATCAAAAAGTCTTGGTCGATATCGAAGGCGACGAGTCCGCGACCGCAGGCAACACCGACGTTCGGCTCGGGCCACTTCGACCAAAGCGTGACGTTGAAGGCGGGCGGGAGCGCGGCGCAATACCGGCTCCAGTCCTTCATCGGCCACCACTCGCCGCCGGAGTAGTAGCCCGGCATCTTGTTGGCCGGCGCGATCGGGATTGCCGAGTAGCCAGCCATCGTGGTCGCGAAGCAGATGCTCATGCAGGAGCAAGTCTTCCGTGTTGTCGTTCTCCATCTTGCCGCGCAGGGCGGGACCGACGAACCGCTGCAGCACCTTAGGATCACCGGCGGAGCCGGCGTTGCCATTGAGCCTCGGCGCAATCATCTCACTGTCAGGTCCTCCATGCACCTCCGCCAGCCCCGCCCGCCCGGCTTGCCGGAACGAACAGTTTCGCCCATGCTGGCTGGCGATCCGGGCCTCGAAGATGGAACAAATGGCAAATCCAAATAAGTCAGCAATACTTGTTCATAATGAGAGGACAGGAGGAAATTCGATCCATCAGGCGATCGGGTCAATCTATCACGGCAGAATAATTCTGTTGAATAGTCCGAAAGAGTTTTGCGAAAAAAAGGGTCGAATCGTTGCTGCGCTTTCGGATGAGCCTTACTACATTGCCGGCCACGTCCCCTTGCTGGATTTTAGAGGCCTCATGGAGGGGTCGCAAAGAGAAAATATGATCGTTTTTTCGTGTATTAGAGATCCAATTGAGCGGATTGTGTCGCTATATAAATTTAATCTGAGGGTGCCAGGGGCTTTGGGCCCGGTCCATGCCGCAACGACTGGAAGAGGGTTTGCGTACTTCTATTCGTATATGGCCGAAAAACACTCGTCAATGGTTATGAATTCTCAATGCCGTTACCTGTCTGGCGGAGGCTTCGTCGCAGCGCGGATGGCGATTGAAACTGCATTTGATGCTGTCGCTGATCTCAGCCGCATCAACGATTTGGTTAGTTACGTCGCGAAGCTCTCTGGAGGCGAGATAACCGCACCGGCGCCTAAGCTGAATAGCAACGCCGACTCCGCCAGCGATCCCGACGTGTTGCAGCAGTTCGTTGGGCCCGCGCTACGTCGCAAGATGGAAAACGACAATACAGAGGATCTGGTTCTGCGCGAGCACCTGCTTCGTGATCACGATGGCCTCTTCAGGTCAAATTACAGCGCCGACAAGGTGGAGGACACACAGGAAGAGCCCGCTACGCAAGATGACGCTGGCTGAGTAGCTTGCCGGCAGCCGCCCATTTTTCAACGGCGACCCTCATGCATTGAGAATCTTGAGCGCCGCCTCAATCGCACCACTGCGCTTCAGAGCGCCAACAAATCGCGCGTCTGCAAGTGCCTGCTGAGTGAAATAATAGCTTTTCAGCACCAAGCCTCGCTCAAGGCGGCGTGATCGGCAACTCACGACGCCGCTCCTCGGTCACTGTGTTCGCGTGCGCCACGAAGTCCTCGAAGGTATGCATGTTCGCCGCGTCCTGGATGCCGGCGGCCTCGGCGAACTGACTTCAATTGTCACCCGCTTCACTCTATCTGGTCATCAGACCACCACTTTACGATGCGCGTCGGGGTACCTTCAGGCGTGGTGACGATTTGCTGCGCGAGGGCGCCTACCGTGGAGAAGCGAGCCGTCCGGCAGGAGGTCGGCAAGGGCGCGCTGGTGGCTCATCAACTAGGTCAGGGCTTAAGGGCGGATGTTGAAGCTCGTCCCGTCGAACTGGACGACGTTGCTGCCGGGCATGTTTTGAATGTTCAGGGCACCATTCACCGCAACGATGAGCATGCCGAGCTGCCAAGGGTTCGTGCCCGAGAAGGACGAAACGGGGATGCGCTGCGCCTGCGACGTGCGGAAGCCGGCGGGGAACCTCGCGACGTTGGTGCCGATCGTCGTCGTGCCGCCTTGGATCGTGCCCGCCAGCCTGATCGTTCCGTCAGGCAGAGGCATCCACCAAAGACCCTGCCGGTAATTCGCGTCTGTGCCGGCGACCCATCCGTTCGCGAGGTCGAGCTGCTGCCAGACGCCGAAGGTGTAGGACGCAGCGTCAAGCGACACCTTGCTCGCACCGAGAACGCTTACGCCCCCGGAGACATCAACGAACTGCCGATCCACGACGTTGCCGGGAGAAGCAACCGCACGGAACAGAACCTTGTCGGCTCCATAGTTGGCAGAGTTTGGCCACAGCCTGCCACCTCGCGCGCCGTTGATTGCAGCAACCGCGTCGGAACGTGTGTATGCGTTAATATTGTTGCCGCGAACCTCCCAATCGACCGTCCCGTCAAATGTAATGACCGCAGGATTTGTCTGCGTGCCCGTGTAGGCTCCGACTGCCTCAAGCTGATTCTGTTCGATTTTAACTTGAAGGCTGCCCTTCACGTAGATCGTATCGCCCGTAGCCGTGATGTTATTGCCGACGATGCGGTGTGTGGCGGCGCCTCGATTGATCGCCCAATAGTAAACGCCCTCGTTCGGCCCAGAGATGACGTTGCGCTCGATGTTGTTGCTGTCGCCGGTAAGCTCGAATTTCATTCCCCCAAAGAAGTCACAGTCTCGGACAGTCGAGGCGAACATGCCGCCGGTCGGGTTGCCGGTCAACACAGTCGGCGGGTTGGTCGAGGTATCTTCCGCATAGTTATTGACGTGCCGGAATGAGTACTTTCCAACGCCCGCGTTGGCGACGCTTACATTCTCCACGAGGAGCTTAGCGACGAAGCCGAAGCGGTTCGTGGTATCGACTAAGATGCCATCGCCGCCCGTGCGCATTGCGCCGAGGGAGGCGCCGATCTGAAAATCTCGCAGGATCATGCCGCGGATACCGCCCGCATTAGCGAGCGGCTTCACGAGGATGATGGCCCGATCCCCTGCCGTGGCGCACGGCGAAATTATCGTGCCGCGAGACGCTCCGACCATCTCCATGACACTCGTAAGGCGCAGGAGCGCATCCGGGTCACTCGGGTCCGTGCAGACGTTGAGGATGCCGCCCGGCAACCGGAGGCGGGCACGCCGCTGCTGCGCCACCTTGATGGCCTCACGGATCGCCGGCCCGTCGTCCACGCCGTCGTCAGCCACGACGCCGTAGTTGGCCCCATAGATCTCATTCGACAGGAGATCCTTGAGCGAGCGGGCAACGACGCCCGTGCCGGCATTGGGAGTCACGCTCAGAGTTGAAGCGTCACCCGTCGAGCCGGAGTTGAGGATCTGGAGCGTGTCGGGCGTGATAATGGTCTTGTTGCCTTCGCGCTTGTCGAACTTCAGAGCGTTGCCGAAGGTGATGTCGCCGTTGGCGCGGATCTCGCCGGGCGGCATGGCGCGCTGCGCGAACGCGGGCGCCGAAAGGCCGATCAGAGCGGCAAGAATGAGAAGGGAGAGCTTCATCACAGGCGGATCCACAGATTGGCGGCCCCGCGGCGAAAGCGGACGGCCTAGTATGGGCTGAACAGGTTGGTGTTGCCCTCCGGCGTCCCGATCAAGTCGCCGGTACCCGGACCGGATCGTGATCGTCAGCGTCTCAGAGCAGGTGCCGCTCTCGTCGGCGATGACCGGATCCTGCCCGAGCAGAAAGCTATCCACGTCAGGCTGGGAGATGACCCGCGGCGCAGTCAGCGTCACCATGCCGACCTGCGCGTCGCTCTGCGAGCACTGATAGTTGGCGTCTTGCACCGGGGTGTGACCACCGGGCGTCTCGATGCGCCATGAAGGCGACGGCCAGGCGCCGTTGGCTTTCGGTCCGAATGGGAGGCCAGCCTTGCGTCTAACCGAAGAAAGATCCCGTGGACTCGCTCGGCACGGACACACGCTTCGCGCGAGCGAATCCTTGGGCAAACTGAACCGGAAAGTGTACAACAGGCCTGCCTTGGTAGGTCAGGTCACACGGTCATACAACGCGCATCATCTGCGAGGCTCCACAGCATCGGCTTCGAGGCCGGATTTCATTCGGTGGAGCCCTCATCACCAAACACGTCCCTCATCTCTTCTCATTGCAAGATATGCCTCCTCATCCTCCGACTGGCGGAGAGGTTGGCTCAGCCCGCCGCCGACTGGAATGCTTGTGGCGCACGGGCGGCTTAGAGCATGCTTTGCAAATCAGACCTTAGGGTTTATCCCAACCTCGGCCATATCGGCGGCCGATTCTTCGAGGAGTTTGGATGACCATAGACAAGCAGCCTGATCGCACTGCCGCGTCGCTCGCCTTTGTCTCTGACCGGAACTGCCCAGAAAATCTCGACCATACGTCCGGTCAACCCGTTGCCGACGAACAAGACACCGCAGACCATCCTCAGAAGGCAAGCGTGTTGCCGACGAATGTGTTTGAAGGTTTCGGCTCCTTCTCGATCTGAGATGACGCGGAAGAGGAACCCCAGCGAGACGTCATGGGCGCTTTCCCATCTGAACGCTGCTGCACCGCAAGCCGGGCGCTGGGCAATCCTGCCGCAGATGCGTATCCCTGCGGCAGGTCCAAGGATGATATCCGAGTAGCCCGGCTGAACGCATGCCCGGACATGTCCCCGAACTTTCCGGCCACGGCTCGAAGGAGGTCGGCTAATATCGATGCACTGCTTTACAGTTCGGACGATGCTGTGGATTCCAACTCGATCGTCAACTTGTCGTCCGGCTCCAGCGACAGTCACGTCGAAATCGTCCGGAGAACGTAGCCCTACACAAAAACTCCAGCACCCTCGACCAGAGGCACCAGGAAGACCGACTCTCACCCCTCACGCTGGTCAGGAAGACGGCTCCGTATCGTCTCACGGCAGCTCACCCATCTTTGCAGCCCCCCGAGGCGCGGTGATGCATGGCGATCCCGCAGTCGACGGAGACGTGCTGCGCTTCACGGAAGCCAAGATACCCAAATCCTCAGCCGACGACGAGACCCGCACGACTTGCCAAGCCGTAATCTTCCTGTTAAAGGCAAGCATAAACAATTGCTCTCCCGCCGTCAAGAAATAGATCCAACGCATGCACCGAAAAAGGCGGATCATCATTGATGGGCTAGAAGACAAACAGGGCCGCTCCCTGCTTGTCATATCTGCACTTTATCATTGCCACTCTCAGCTTTCCGACGCCAAGATCCGGTTCATCGATGTAGACAGCGGAGCGGTGCGCGGGGCGGTCGATCTCCTGCGTTGGGAAACAGGTCTCGACGTCCGTATCCCGGTCGATCTTAGCGAGTATGGCGGCGGCTCTATCTTCGCAGGCGCCAGCCTGTACGCTGCCATTCGCCTCAACAGTTTGGACGGACTGCACGTGGCAGAAGCGAAGTTCTTCAACGTCCCGCTCCTCCACGCTCTCCAGTTCTTGCCTGAATCGGCGACGAGCGAGCACTTGGCGCTCCTGCAGCCCGCGCACGATCCGGCGTTATTCGCCCACCATCTGATCGAGCGCATGCGATGACCGAGCGCGCAAGGGAAGCCATCCCTACTATCCTGATCGTCGGGATGCAGAACAGCGTGCATGTGGCGCGCTGGATCAGCATGCTGCGCGGCGGCTTCGCGCGCATCGTCGTCTTTCCAGTCCATACCGAGCAACCGGCGCCCGAACTTCGCCCTTGGTTGCCTGTCAGCAGCCTCGGCGACGTTGAGGCTCTGGCTCCCGGCGAAGTGGGTGTCGTCCATCTCAGCAAATCCGATGGCGAGCGTTACGCTACGTGGAAAACGGAGCGCGAGGCCGGTCGTCTGTTTCCCCCCTCCCTGGGAATAGAGACAAATCCGAGCCTGACCCTGCCCGACGAACTGATCACCGCCATCCGGGCGCTGCGGCCGGATATCGTGCACACGATGGAGGTTCAGCTTGCGGGTTACCTCGCCCTCGGCGCCAAGCGGTACCTGGGAAATGCGATGCCGCCCTGGCTCCTGTCGAACTGGGGGAGCGACATCTATCTCTATCACCGGCTGCCCGAGCACCGGCCTATCGTGCTCGAACTAGTGCAGGCGGTTGACGGCTACCTGGCAGAGTGCCGACGCGACGTGCAGCTGGTGCGACGCCTCGGCCTGAAAGGACACGTCTTCGACCCGATGCCAGCTTCCGGCGGCATCGATTTCAGCACCGTTCCTGCGCTCGACCGGCTCACGCCTCCGTCACGGCGCGATACCATCCTGGTGAAGGGCTATCATGGCTGGTCGGGCCGCGGGATGCACATCCTGTCCGCCCTTCATCTGGCCGCCCCGGCCCTACGCAGCCATCGCATCCGCGTGCAGTTCTGCTCGGCGGCGATGCTGGAGATGATGCGGGCCATGGCGGAGTCGGATGGGCTCGACATCGCGCCCGTACCCTACGCACCCACCCACGAGGAGGCCCTGAGCCGGATCGCCGACGCGCGCATCGTCGTCGGCATCGGCATCTCGGACGGGATCGGCACGACCCTTCTTGAGGCGATGTGTTACGGCGCCTTCCCAATCAAGGCGACGACCTCCTGCGCTTGCGAGTGGATCCGAAATGGCCGCGACGGCATCATCGTCGACCCCCACGACGTGAAGAGCCTTGCAGAGGCCATCGTGCAGGCCGCGTTGGACGACGCGCTGGTCGACGCCGCCGCTCCCCGCAACCGGGCCTGCGTGGAGGGGCGGTGGGACGTCGGCCGTAACAAAGCGACAGGGCAATCGATCTATCGCCACATGCTCGGCGATGCTCGCCGAGCCGCCATGACCGCTGCCTGAGCCATGTTGTAAGCCATGTCCACCGAGATCGTGACGATCCTCATCCCCGTCTACAACGGCGGCTACTTCCTGACCCAGGCCATCGAGAGCGCGCTCGCGCAGACGTGGCCGGCGATCGAGGTGCTCGTGATCGACGACGGCTCGGATGACGACGGCCATACCGAGCGGGTCTGTCGCTCCTTTGGCGACCGGATCCGCTACCTGCGTCGGGAGAACGGCGGGGTCGCCGCGGCCCTCAACACCGGCATCGCCGCGATGACCGGCCGGTATCTGACGTGGCTCAGCCACGACGACCTCTACGATCCGCGCAAGGTCGAGGTACAGATGAAGGCCCTCGCGGCCCAGCCTGGTCCCTGCGTGATCTTCGGCGGCTATGCCACGATGACCGAGAACGGCACCGTCCTCACCGAAATCGAAACCAACACGGGCTATCGCAGTGATCAGCCGCTCTGGGCGATCCTCGAGGGCCGCATCAACGGCTGCACCGTTCTGCTCGAACGCGCCCTCTTGGAGCGCCACGGCGGCTTCGACATTGGAATGCCGACGACCCAGGACTACGAGCTGTGGTGGCGGCTCGCGATGCATTACCCCTTCGTCTACGTGCCCGGAACCCTGGTTCGGCACCGGGTCCATGCGGGGCAGGGGTCACTCGGGCGCCGCCATATCGAGGAGGCGAACCTTCTCTGGATGGAGATGCTGGAGCAGGTGCCGGAGGAGAAGGCGCGCTCGCATTCCGGCTCAGAGATGGCATTCCTCCTGCGTGCCAGAGACTTCCTCCAGGCCACCGGCTATGACAGCGCTAAGCAGGGCGCCGATGCACTGATCCGCCGACGGGCGGCGAAGTTCCCGGTTGGGATTGTTTTGAGCAGTCGCGGAGTGCGTGAGGCGGCCGTCGCGAAGGCAGAGCTCGCGAGCAGCGGCCTCGACCTCGCCTTCCTTATCGTGGACGCCTCGCCCGACCAACACCTCCTGCTCCTCGCCGACTCGCTTGTGAACGAGTCGCCCGACGAGGTTATCGGCAGCCCGATCGCCCTGAAGGATCTGCTCGCCCGGACTCTCGCCGGGCTCGACGCCCCGATCCTCGCGTTCCTCCCGCAGAGCGTGCCCGTCGCCACCTTCTGGACGGCGATCGCCCGCCTCCTGCGCGATCCCAATCTCGACGGCACAGCGATCCCGCAGACCGCGGCCGAACCCGGCGCAGATCCGCTCGGGCCGCTCTCCGGCCTCGTCGTACGCCGAGAAGCCCTCTCCATCGCCTTGACCCGAGCCGTCGAGACTCACAGTGACGTCATCTCCTCTCTCGGCATGTCGAGCCGGCTTGATGTCGTCGCAGCCTGATCCGCTCGTCGACACGCCCGATTTCGACGGGGTGCGTGTCCAGATTCCCGGCGAGCACCAAATCTGGCTCGTCTTTGGTGACGAGCGCCACTACATCACTGGGATCGACGTCCTGCGGGCGCTCTTCCGCGACGATGCCTTCCTGATCGATGCCGCCTGCGCGCGGCTGCCGGAGGGAAGCGTGCTAGGTCCGGGCAGCCGGCTGGTCCGCGCAAAGGGAGGCACGTCGGTCCACCTCGTGGTCAGCGCGGAGCCCGGGCAGGAGACCCGGCATCTCGTCATCGATGCGGCGCAATTCGAACGCTACGGCTTCGATCCGAAGAAGGTCATCGAGATCTCGCAGGAGACTCTGCGAAGCATCCCGGTCGGCCTGCCGCTCGGGCCGCTCGCCACCGCTTCCGCCCTGACCGAGCGCGAGAACCTCGAACGGCTGGTGGAGGGGCTGCATCCGAGCCGGCCGACCCTGCTCCTGCTGCTGGAAGAGAGGAACGGGTTCGCGGAGCAGTTCGCCGCCCGCCTCCAGGAAAGTGCCCGCCGCCGGGTTCATGTCCTGCTCGGCTGGATCGAGGACGGACAGTTCTCCATCTCCTCCGGCCCGCTGGACGCAGCGGGAGCCGTGACGATCCGGCCGCCCGATTCGGCTTTGTCCTCGATCGCGCAGACCCTTCGGATCGGCCGGATCGATCTGCTCGCGACCCGGTTCCTGCCCGCCACTCGGGCGGCCCTCGCAGCGCTCGGCTGTCCCTTCGATCTGACCCCGATGACAGTCCCTTCTGCACAAAAGGATAGCGACAGGGCTACGGACGAGACGATGCAGGCCCTCGCCCAGCAGGCTGCCCGCGTCGTTGCCTGTGGCGACACGATGCTGGCCGCATTGCGCGCCGGGCTGCCGGGACAGCACATCACGACCGGCCTTGATCCCGAGGCGCGTAGGCCCAGCCTGTTCCGTGTGCACCCGGCTCGCCTCGACGCGGACGAGGATCTGCGCATCCTGATCTGGGATGGAGCCTCGGAGCCGGAGAAGCAGCTCGTGGCGGAGACCGCCGCCGCAGGCCGCGACGGGAATCTTGCGGCGCGCTTCTTCGGCCTCGACGGGACGCTGGCGGCGCCTCCCGTTGGTCTGCGGAATCTCGGCCCGGCCAATCGCCTTGATCTCAACCGGCTGGTTTGCATCCTGCGCCCGCACCTCGTCTGGTTCCCGGGTCCAGCGCCGGAGGCGTTCGACTTCCGGGTCTCGGCCGCCATGGCGCAGGGTTTGCCGATCCTGGCCAGCGCCGCATGCGGACTCGGTCTGCGCCTAGCGGACCGGCCCTATACCTGGATTCTGCCCGCGGACGCGACGGCGTCGACCGTGCGGGCCGAAATCGCGTCGATCCGGACGCGGTGGGCTTCCGAATACAACCGCCTGCGCCGAACCGAAGCCGCGCCAAGCTTCTATCCGGGCGCCTATCTCGCCTGGGTCAGATCGGATGCGCCGCCCCAGGCCGAGCCGGCGTCCGGCGAAGCGGCTCCCTCCGCACCGGCGCCGTTCTCTGTCCTGGCAGCGCCAGCCTCGATCCCTGCGAAGAAAAAATGGCGGCTCTTCAGATGAACATACCGGCCGCAGCCGGATCGCCGGCCGGGCGCCGGCCGATCCGCGCGCTGATCTGCGACTTCGACTTCTACTCGGCGCTCGGCGGCGGGCAGACGTTCTATCGCCGCGTGATCGAGCGGCATCCGGATTGGACCTTCATCTATCCCTCGCGAGGCCGTGACCTCGCGGGCGACGTCCGGTCCCGGCTTCCCGCCAACGCGCATCCCTACGGTTTCGACCGCTTCCTGACTCCCTGGGATCTCCTCGGTGCGCTGAAGATCGAGGGCTCCGAGGAGCAATTCTACGCGCTCATTGTCTGTCAGATCGCCGTACCGCTCCAGGGCCGGTTCCTCGACGTCGTCGAGGTGCCCTCGTTCTTCCCAGTGGCCCATCTCATCCGCCCGATCTTCGCCGCCTTCGGCATCGGGGTCGGAACGGTCTCGCTGGGTATGCTGGGCTGGCTGAGCGTCAGTAACCGGAACGCCTACGCCTCCGAGGTCCCGGACGCGGTGGTCGAGCGGCTCGAGGATCTGGAGCGGCGCTGCATCGCCGGAGCCGACGTGAGCTATACAATCTCGGATCTTCATGCCGCCGAGAACGACCGAACGAGGCCCTCGGCGGTCATCGACATGCACGACGCGCTCGACAAGGTAGCGCCACCCGCAGCCCGCCCTCCGGGTGAGGGACCGCCCGATCTCTGGTTCGTCGGACGTCTCGACCGGAATAAGGGGCCTGACCTCTTCATCGAGATCGCCTCTCGGATTCCCCGATCACTCTACCGGAACTGCTATCTCTGCGGTCCGGACAATCCCTGGGCTGCCTCGGGCCCGCGCTGGTCCGAGACGGTCCTCGATCTCGCTCGCGAACGGCAGGTCCCCGCCGAGTATCTCGGCGAGATCGGCCATGAGGAACTGTGGTCGCGGGCCTTCCGCGGCCGGTCGGTCATCGTCATCCCATCCCGCTCCGACGCTTTCAACTACGTCGCGGTCGAGGCGACCATGTCGGGGGCGCCCGTTCTGTTGTCGAAGCAAGCAGGCGCCGCGGCCTTCCTCCAGGCACGGCATGCCAGCATCGCGCCGCCGATCATCGACCCCGAAGATCTCGCCGACGCCGCTGCCAAACTGAAGCGTCTGCTCAGTGAGTACGAGACGCGCAGCCGCCACCTGCGCAAGAACATCCTAACGGGCGGATGGCCGGCGCCCCGCAACGACTTCTTCGCGGACGTGATCGCTTCCGCTCCGGCCGGATCGGGCCGCGCCAATCCGGACCACCTCGAGCGCGCACACGCGGCCGATCCGCTGAACTTGGCCCCGGCCCGGATCTGGCGCTCGGTGGCGCCACCACCTGCCGAAAACGATATCGAGATCGTCGTGTGGGCCGGGCGGGATCGGGGTGCGCTCGAACGGAGCCTGACGGCTTTGCGCACGCCGGATGCAGATGGGCTTGCCGTGACGATCCTGGTCGAGCCCGGTCGGGAGCTCGAAGACCTGCCGCAGCTTCTGCGCAGTTTCCACCCCG
This sequence comes from Methylobacterium sp. R2-1, assembly GCF_014191355.1. Taxonomy (GTDB): domain Bacteria; phylum Pseudomonadota; class Alphaproteobacteria; order Rhizobiales; family Beijerinckiaceae; genus Methylobacterium. Next base: position 121,602 of record NZ_JACHWM010000006.1, on the reverse strand, counting down.
GCGCGACCACGCTCCGCGCAGGGAGCACGGATACGGCTGCGGCGATCAACGAAGCGCTGGACCGGTCGCGTGCGGCAGCGCTCATGCTGATCAGCGAAGGTGACAGTGTCGAGGGCGCGGCCCTGCGCCGCCTCTTCCTGATGTTGCAGGCGACGCCAGAAGCTGACCTCGCGGTCGGCCTCTGGTCGGAACTCGACGCGTTCGGGGCGATCCTGCGGGACTACCCGGCCGACGCCTTCGACCGTCGTGCCCTAATCGGTCCGGTGGCCCGCCCCGGCGGGATCTTGATGCGTCGGAGCGACCGCCTCATGATCGACGAATCGATGGGGGAATGCGGCCTTCTCGACCTGTATGGCCGCCTCTCCACTGCTCCCGTCGTGCGCAGCGCCGAGCGGATCGGCTGGTCCTGGCCCACGGCCAAAGACAATGCGTCGTCACGCCGCCCGGCCGACCTGTCGCCGCTGCTCCTGAAATGGCTGCTCGCTCCTCCCCGCGCCAATGCCCAGGACGCCGCTTGAGGACCGGGATGGCCGCCCCACTTTCGTTCAACGGCGTCCGGGTGCTCATCACGGGAGGCTCGGGGTTCCTCGGCCAGCATCTGGTCCGGGCCCTGATTCCGCTCGGAGCCGAGATCGTGGTCCTTAAGCGCGATCCGGAGGCGGACAGGAGGTCCGATGTCCGAGGCGGCGAGTTGGAGCGTGCCGGCCGCATCACCCTCCTACGCGGCGATCTCCTGGACGAAGTGGCCGTCGTCCGGGCAGCAACGGGCGCGGACATCGTCTTCCATCTCGCTGGACGCGGCGGCGGCGGCGGATCGTTCCGGGACTTCACAGATGCGAACGTCACCGGCACCTGCAATGTCCTGACCGCCTGTGCGGCGCAGACGGTCGCCCGCCTCGTCTTCGTCAGCTCCGCCGCCGTCTATGGAACGGGATTGCAGATTGCGCTTGATGAGAGCCACCCACCGCGCGGTCGCAGCATCTACGCCGCCTCGAAGATCGCGGCGGAAGCCCTGGTCGCCGCCTATGTCGCGACCGGGCGATGGGCCGTGACCCTCCGCCCGTCCAACATCTACGGCCCCGACCAGATGACGGACACGGTGGTGACTACCCTGCTGCGTCAGCTGGGCAGATCGGACGAGATCGTGCTTCGCGCTCTGCATCCGGTCCGCGACTACATCTACGTCCAAGACGCGGTCGACGCGCTGCTCGCTGCGGCTCTCCGGCCAGACCTGCCGCCAGGCCGCACACTGAACGTCAGTTCCGGTGCCGGATATTCAGTTCGACAACTCGCGGAGGCCGCGGTCGCTGCCGTACGGCGCAGCGAACCGGACCGCCGTGTCACGGTTCGGCCGGTCGAAGAGCCATCCGGCGCGGCGTCCGATCACCTCGTCTGCGACAACAACGCCGCCCGCATCGCACTCGACTGGGCGCCGCGCATCGACCTCGTCGATGGCCTGGAGGCGAGCTACGCTTTGCGGATCGGGCGCTCTTGATCCCTATTGCGTCCGGCCGTTCCCCAGGCAACCAGCCTGCCGGCCGGATGGAGGAGGGACCGGCAGCCGGGTTTTCAGGCCGGTGCGAGGAAATGTTCGGGCCGAGCCGTGAACTGCTCCTGAGCACGGGCATAATCGTCCGGCCGACCGATATCGATCCAGTCGCAATCCTCGACATAACTCACGACCTTCTGCGACGACGCCAGAAGCGCGCGCACGAGATCGGGCATATCGAAGAAGGTATCGGCCGGAATGAGGGGCGCCACGGCCTTCTTCGAGAGGACGTAGAGGCCCATCGAGGCCTCAAAATGCATCGACGGCTTCTCGCGATACTCCGACACCGTCAGGTCCGGCGCCACGGTCAGCGCCCCGAAATCGGCCTGCAGGGTCCGGCGATGCGTCGCGATCGTGGCGGCGGCGCCGCGCTCTAGGTGCTCGCGCACCATCGCCGAGAAGTTCAGTGTCGTCAGAAGGTCTCCGTTCGTCACGATGAAGTGGTCGGGCAGTTGCTCAAGATTGGCGGCGATCGGCCCGCTCGTGCCCAGCGGCTTGTCCTCGACCTTGTAGGTGATGTTGAGACCGAGATTCGATCCGTCCGTGAAGAAGCTCCGGATGAGATGATGGAGATGGTTCACGGCCAGGATGACGTCCGTCACCCCGTGCTGGCGCAACTGGCGCAGCAACAGTTCGAGGATCGGCATCTCGCCGATCGGCATCAGCGGTTTGGGCATGACGGCGGTGTAGGGCATCAGGCGCGTGCCCTTGCCGCCCGCGAGAATGATGGCTTTCATCGCTCTGCTCTCAGACGACGTAGCGATCGACGTCGCGCCGGTCGTGATGGGACCGGAAGTGCTCGATCGTCCGCTCCAATCCCTCGCGCAGGCCAACCTTCGGCGTCCAACCGGACTGCGCCTGGAAGAGGCGGTTGTCCGAGATCAGCCGCTCGACCTCGCTCTTGCTCGGGCGGATGCGCTGCTCGTCCGTCTCGATCACGGCCTTCGAGCCGACGATCTCGAGGATCATGGCCGCCACCTCACCGACCGTTTGGCCGGAGCCGACGCCGAGGTTGAAGGTGCCGCCCTCAAGGCCCGGGGTCACCGCCGCGGTCAGGAAGCCGTTCGCGGTATCGGTGGCGAAGGTCAGGTCCCGAACCGGCGTGGTCGAGCCGAGCTTGATCGCCGTCCGCTCCGGCTCCAGCGCCTGCATGATCACGGTCGGGATGAAGGCGCGGGCCGACTGGCGCGGCCCGTAGGTGTTGAACGGGCGAACGGTCACCACCGGAACGTCGAAGGACCGGTGATAGGACTCGGCGATCTTGTCAGCACCGATCTTCGAGGCGGAGTAGGGCGATTGCCCCTGGAGCGGATGCAGCTCGTCGATCGGGACGTACTGCGCTGTCCCGTAGACTTCCGACGTGCTGGTATGGACGACCCGCTGAACCCCGTGCCGACGCGCCGCTTCGAGCACGTTGAGCGTGCCCTCGACATTGACCTTCACATAGTTGCGCGGCGCCAGATACGAGTACGGAATCGCGATCAGGGCGGCGAGATGGAAGATGACATCGACGCCCTCGGTGATTGCCTGAACGTATTCCGGGTCGATGATATCGCCGAAGACGTAGTCGATCTCGCGATCGATCTCAGGGGCGACGTGGGACAGATTCCCGCGATCCCGCATGGCGTTGTAGTGAAGCAACGCCCGCACCGTCGCGCCCTGCCGGACAGCTTCCTCGGCGAGGTGGCTTCCGATGAAGCCGCCCGCACCCGTAATGAGCACCCGTTTTCCGGAAAGGGTCAATTGATGCTTCCCATCGTTTGCGGGCGAGATGGCCGTTCCATCGACACCGGCCGCCCGACCGACTCCGGCCACAGACTGGGCCCAGATCGAACGTGCGAGGCGCGGAACACGAACCCCGGCGGTTGGCTTCGGGCCATTAGCCTAGTTCCCATATACCGACAAGCGGCCGCCAAGTGGTGGGCCGCCGCGCCTCGCTTAATACTGAGCCTTTGAAAAGAGGCCGTCGGAGATTGGTACAGAGCGGCTAAACTCTCTTTACTCAAGGTTGTAATAATTCGATCCTAGCAATCTAAAATAAAATATACTCGCGAAATGCGCCTTAGGTTATTTTTCGGAGCTGAGGTAATCGCGGCTCCGATATGTTTGGTGCTTGGCGCGGTGATTTTGCGCCGATAGAAGACAGAAATGGACGTTCTCACGCACACGCGTGATGCCCCTGAGCGGTGCTTCGGCGCACTGGCGTGATCTCCGCAGTTCGGTTCGTCGTGCTGGAAGAAGTCGGGGTTCGTCATCGGCGTGAGCGGCGCCCGCGAACCTGATCTCCGCCGACAAACATCGAGACGATTAGGATGGCATGGCCGCGATCGGAGCGAAGCGAGGCGGGACCGACCTGATGCAGTTGTTCTATGCGCCGCGATCGCCGTTCTCGCGCAAGATCCTCGCAGCGATCGTCGAACTCGGTCTTACGGCGCAGGTCAGCCTGGTGCGGGTCGATCCCTGGACCCACGAGACGCTCCGCCGATACAATCCCGCCTGCAAGGTCCCGACGCTCCTCCTCGCCGACGGCTCGGCCCTGTTCGATTCTCCCGTCATCGCGCGCTACTTGGATTCGCTCTCCGAAAATACCCTGATCCCGCCCGGGCCGCAGGTCTGGGACGCGCTCCGGCGTGAGGCACTGGGCGATGCACTGGCCGAAGCGGTGATCCGCCGGTTCGTCGATCAGCTGAGCCGTCGCGACGATCGCCTCGACCGCGTGGTCGCACGGCAAGAAGTGGCTATCACCGCGATCCTCGACCGGCTGGAGGCTGCAGCCGACTGGATGCGGGCCCCCACTGATCTCGGGCATCTCGCGATTGCCTGCGCCCTCGACTATCTCGACGGACGGTCCCCTGAACTCGCCTGGGGTGCACAAAGACACTTGCTCGCGGCTTGGTTCTATGATTTCCGTGGCAATTCATCAATGAAGATCGCCGCGGATCCGGAAAAAGGCGCTTTCCGCATCGTAAATCAATCGCATCCGCTGGCAGAGGTCTGAAAACTTGAAGATCGCAGTCTTAGGCTCATCCGGCATGCTCGGAAGTGCCGCATTCAAATATTTATCCGATCGCTTTCCTGGATCGGTTTATGCGACGGCACGCTCGTCGGCAGTGAAGAAGATCTTTCCGGCAAGCGCCGCCAACATCACCATCGGGATCGACGTCGAAAATACGGACGCGCTGGCCGGCTTCCTGCGCGACGTGCGTCCCGACGTGATCCTGAACTGCGTCGGGGTCGTCAAGCAGCTCGCCTCCGCCGAGGATCCGCTGGTCGCGATCCCAATCAACGCCATCCTGCCGCACCGGCTCGCGCGGCTGGCTGATCTCGTCGGCGCGCGCCTCATCCATGTCAGCACGGACTGCGTCTTCACCGGCCGCAAGGGCGGCTACCGCGAGAGCGACGCGCCGGATGCAGAGGATCTCTACGGGCGCTCGAAGCTGCTGGGCGAGGTCGATTACCCGAACGCCGTGACGCTGCGCACCTCCATTATCGGCCGCGAGATCGGCAGCCGAAACGGCCTCGTCGAGTGGTTCCTCTCACAAAGCGGATCGGTGCGTGGCTATCGGCGGGCGATCTTCTCAGGCCTCACCACGGACGAACTGGTGCGGGTGATCGCCGACCGCGTTCTGCCGAACCCTGACCTACGCGGCGTCTACCACGTGAGCGTGGACCCGATCAGTAAGTTCGACCTGCTCGGGATCGTCAGGGATGTCTATGGTGTCGGGATCGAGATCGAGCCCGACGACGCGGTGGCGATCGACCGCTCCCTCAATTCGGACCGGTTCCGGGCGGCCACTGGCTATGTGCCACCCTCCTGGCCGGACCTGATCCGCAACATGCGTCGCTTCGACGAAGAATCCTTCTCACAGGTCCGCTGATGTTCTCGGGCAAGACACTTCTCATCACCGGCGGCACCGGATCGTTCGGCAACGCGGTGATCCAGCGCTTCCTGGCTACGGATATCGGTCAGATTCGCGTCTTCAGCCGGGACGAGAAGAAGCAGGAGGACATGCGCATCCTGCTGCGCGATCCGCGGGTTCGCTTCTTCATCGGCGACGTGCGCGAGTACAACTCGATCGCGCAGGCCGTGAAAGGCGTCGATTACATCTTCCACGCGGCGGCGCTGAAGCAGGTGCCCTCCTGCGAGTTCTACCCGATGGAGGCCGTGCGCACGAACATCCTCGGTGCCGAGAACACGCTGAACGCGGCGGTGGACAACGGCGTCGAGCGGATGGTCGTGCTCTCAACCGACAAGGCGGTCTACCCGATCAACGCCATGGGGCTGTCCAAGGCGATGATGGAGAAGCTGACGATCGCCAAGTCGCGCATCCTGCAGAAGGGCGACACGATCCTTTGCGCCACGCGCTACGGCAACGTCATGGCCTCGCGCGGCTCGGTCATCCCGCTCTTCGTGAACCAGATCAAGGACGGGCGCGACCTCACCATCACCGATCCGACGATGACCCGCTTCCTGATGTCGCTGGAGGATTCGGTCGATCTGGTGCTGTTCGCCTACCAGCGCGGGCGGCAGGGCGACATCTTCGTGCAGAAGGCGCCCGCCTGTACGGTGCAGGATCTGGCCGCGGCCCTGCTGACGATCTTCGAGGCCAAGAACGAGATCCGGATCATCGGCACGCGCCACGGCGAGAAGCTGTACGAATCCCTGGTCTCCCGCGAGGAGATGGCGCGGGCCGAGGACATGGACGGGTTCTACCGCATCCCCGCCGACGACCGCGACCTGAGTTACTCGAAGTTCTTCACCTCCGGCGAGACCGCAATCTCGGCTGCCGAAGACTACACCTCGCACAATACTCAGCGAATGAATCAGCAGCAGGTGATCGATCTGTTGCTGAAGCTCGACTACATCCAGGAAGCCTTGAAGCCCGCCTCGCGGGCCAGGGCCGCTTCGTAGATTCCGCCCGCGGGACGAGACCCTTGAAGAGCCCCTTGCGCAAGATCCTCACCCTGGTCGGGACCCGGCCCGAGCTCGTCAAGATGTCGCTGGTGATCCGGGCGCTGGACCGGCTGACGAACCACGTGCTCGTCCATACCGGCCAGAACTATGACTACGAGCTGAATCAGGTCTTCTTCGACGACCTCGGTATCCGCAAACCCGACCACTTCCTCGACGCGGCCGGCCCGAACGCGGCGGCGACGATCGCCCGGGTGATCGAGCGCGCCGACGCCGTGCTCGAACAGGAACAGCCCGACGCGGTGCTGATCTACGGCGACACCAATTCAGGTCTCGCCGTGATCCCAGCCAAGCGCCGCAAGATCCCGATCTTCCACATGGAGGCGGGCAACCGCTGCTTCGACCAGCGGGTGCCGGAGGAGATCAACCGCAAGGTCATCGACCACCTCAGCGACGTCAATCTCGTACTGACCGAGCATGCCCGCCGCTATCTCCTGGCGGAGGGATTGCCGGCGCAGCGCATCTTCAAGGTCGGCTCGCACATGGAAGAGGTGCTGACCGAATTCCGCCCGAAGATCGAGGCCTCCGACGTGCTGGCCCGCCTCGGGCTCGAACCGGACAGGTTCTTCATCGTCTCGGCTCACCGAGAGGAAAACGTCGATTCGCCGGCGCGGCTGCGGGTCTTCCTGGAAGAGCTGGGCCGCCTTCACGCGGCCTTCGGCCTGCCCATCGTCGTCTCGACTCACCCACGCACCCGCGCCAGGCTGGAGGCAGTCGGCGACCTCGCTCTGCCCGACAGCGTGCGCTTCCTGCCGCCGTTCGGCTTCATCGACTACGTGAAGCTTCAGACGAGCGCCCATTGCGTTCTGTCCGACAGCGGCACCATCGCCGAGGAGGCGGCGCTGCTCGACCTGCCGGCGGTCACCTTCCGCGACGCGCATGAGCGGCCCGAGGGCATGGATGCCGGCACGCTGATCGTGGCGCCGCTCGGCAAGGTCTCCCTCGTCGAGGCAGTTCGGGCAGTGCGCGACGGCCACGGTGAGGGTCGCCGCTTCGCCGGCGCCGTGCCGGACTACCAGGGTGGCGCGGTCTCGACCAAGGTGGTGCGGATCGTCCTGTCCTACATCGATCAGGTCAACCACACTGTCTGGTCGAAGCCCGGCCCGTTCTGAGGTCCCCGGGCTTCCAAAGGGCCTTTTGGCCGGCCCTTTGGCGGGTGTTCAGGGCAGCACCCTGAAGCCGGCGAAGCCGCTCTATTCCGCCGCCGCGTTTGAAAGCCCCTCGCCCGCGATCCAGGCGGCGAGGTCTTCCCGTGCCCGGTCGGTCAGCGCGCGCTTCTTGAGGGCCGCCTTCTCGGGCCCGCGCAGGCGCTTGCCCGTCTCGTTGCGCGGCATCCGCTCGAGCGGCGGGAACAGCCCGAAATTCACATTCATCGGCTGGAACGAGCGCGGCGCGTTCGCCTGCGCATCTTCGCTCGCCTCGACATGGCCACCGGTGATGTGGCCGATCAGAGCGCCGAGCGCCGTTGTCGGGGGCAGGGGCTCCAGTGCGCTTCCCTCCGCTTCAGCAAGCGCGTAGCGGCCGGCCATCAGCCCGACGGCGGCGCTCTCGACATAGCCCTCGCAGCCGGTGATCTGACCGGCGAAGCGGAGTTGCGGTCGCGCCTTCAGCCGCAGGGTCGCGTCGAGCAGGCGCGGGCTGTCGAGATAGGTGTTGCGGTGCAGGCCGCCGAGGCGGGCGAACTCGGCGTTCTCCAGGCCGGGAATCGTGCGGAAGACGCGGACCTGCTCGGCGTGGCGGAGCTTCGTCTGGAAGCCCACCATATTGAACAGAGTGCCGAGCGCGTTGTCCTGGCGCAACTGGACGATGGCGTAGGCCTTCACCGTCGGATTGTGCGGGTTGGTGAGCCCGACCGGCTTCATCGGTCCGTGGCGCAGGGTTTCGGGTCCGCGCTCGGCCATCACCTCGATCGGCAGGCAACCGTCGAAATAGGGGGTCGTGGCCTCCCATTCCTTGAACGCCGTCTTCTCGCCCGCGATCAGGGCGGCGACGAAGGCCTCGTACTGCTCCCGGTCCATCGGGCAGTTGAGGTAGTCCGCCCCCGTACCGCCGGGCCCGGCCTTGTCGTAGCGGGACTGGAACCACGCCTTGCCCATGTCGATCGAGTCGCGGTGGACGATCGGAGCGATGGCGTCGAAGAAGGCGAGCGATTCCCGGCCCGTCAGCGCGGCGACGGCCTCGGCGAGGGTGGGGGAGGTGAGGGGGCCGGTGGCGAGGATGGTCGATCCCCACTCCTCCGGGGGCAGGCCCGCGACCTCCTCGCGCATGATCGTCACGTTGGGGTGCTCTTCGAGCGCCGCGGTGACGGCCCGCGAAAACCCCTCGCGATCGACGGCGAGCGCTCCGCCCGCGGGCACTTGGTTCGCGTCGGCCGCGCGCATGATCAGCGAGTCGAGGCTGCGCATCTCCTGATGCAGCAGGCCGACGGCATTGCCGTTGGCGTCGTCCGAGCGGAAGGAGTTGGAGCAGACCAGTTCGGCCAGCCCGTCGGTCTGGTGGGCGTCGGTGCCGCGCAGGGGCCGCATCTCGTGCAGCACGACCGAGCGGCCGCCCTGGGCGACCTGCCATGCGGCCTCGGAACCGGCGAGGCCGCCGCCGACGATATGGATCGGGTTGGTCATCGCGACGGGATAGAACCACGCCGGCCCGCGATCAATGCGGGCGAGTGCAGCAGGCCATTGCTGAAACAGCGATGGCGCCGTCTATCGAGGGCGAAGAGCGCCCCGCGGAGCGGGCCTCGGCTTGGCCGAGGCGTCGAGCGAAGCGAAGGTCTCCGCTCCTGCCTTTGCATCGTCCTGTTCCGAAAGCCGGAAGCCACCCCTCGGGACGATGCTCTCAGGCCCGGAGGCCGCCGCCGGCACATGAGGCTCAAGAAAAGCTGAGCGCTCAGGCCACCCGGACGTTGGAGAGGAACTGTTCCATCTCCATGCGGAGCGCACTCGACTGCTCGGCCAGCGCATCCGCCGCAGCGGCGACGGCCCCGGCCGCGCGGCCGGCATCGTCCGCCTCAGCGGCCACCGCGGCGATGCTCGCCGTCACCTCGCCGGTGCCGGCCGAGGCCTGGGCCATGCTGCGCACGATCTCCTGCGTCGTCGCGCCCTGCTCCTCAACCGCCGTGGCGATGCCGGTGGTCACCCCACTCATGGTCTGAATCTGCGCGGCGATGTCGTGGATCGCCTGGGAGACGCCGCCCGCGGCGGCCTGGATCGCGCCGACCTGCTGGCCGATCTCCTCGGTCGCCCGGGCAGTCTGGGAGGCCAGTTCCTTCACTTCCGCCGCGACGACGGCGAAGCCCCTCCCAGCCTCGCCGGCCCGCGCCGCCTCGATGGTGGCGTTGAGCGCCAGCAGGTTGGTCTGCCCGGCGATGGTCGAGACGAGGCCGACAACGTCGCCGATGCGGTTCGCCGCCGCGGCGAGGGCGGCCATGGTCTCCTCGGTGCGGCTTGCCGCCTCCACGGCCTGGGCCGACATGCCGGCCGCCTGCTCGACCTGACGGCCGATCTCTTCGACGGTGGCGCCGAGTTCCTCGGCCGCCGCCGCCACGGCGTTGACGTTGCCGGCCGTCTGCTGCGCGGCACCCGCGACGCTGGTGGAGCGGACCGCCGTGCTCTCGACGGAGTGGCGCATCCGGCCCGACGAGGCCTGGAGCCCGCCGACCGCCTCCGAGACCCGCGCGACGATGGCGCCGACCGATTGCTCGAAGCGGTCGGCGAGGTCGCGCAGGAGGGCACGGCGGCTCTGCTCCTCGCGCATCCGCGCTGCCTCGGTGGTCTTGAGCTGCTGCGCCGCCTCCTCAAGCGACAGGTCGCGGATCGTCACCACGGCGCGGGCGATGTCGCCGATCTCGTCGCGGCGACGGTGGCCCGGCACCTCGGCCAGGGGCTGGCGGGCGGCAAGCGCCTGGAGCGCTCGGGTCAGCGCGCCGAGGGGCACGACGATGGAGCGGGTCAGCAGCAGGCCGGCAAGTCCGGTGCCGGCGAGCACGCACAGACCGATCAGGGCGAGCGTGCGCGACAGGGCACTCGCCGCGCTGACGGCCTCCGCCTCGCTCTGCTGCGCGATCACGGCCCAGGGTGCGCCGAGCACCGAGACCGGCGCGCTCGCCGCCATCTGGCCGCCGGACGGCGTCGCGTAGTCGAAGCTGCCGCCAGCCCGTGCGCGTTCGGCCGGGACGCCGAGCTCGGCGAGCGGGGCGCCGGCCCGCACCGTCCGGTCCAGGGGCGGGTTGGAGCGCAGGCGCCCGTCGGCGCCCGCCGCCACGATCTGCCCGGTTTCCCCCAAGCCCACGCGCTTGGCCAACGTCCGGTCGAACAGCGCCGGCGTCACGCGCAGGGCGATAAAGCCGAACCGCTCCGCCGCCTGCCCGGTGCCCATGGCGACGTTCGCCCGCTTGGTCAGCGCCCGGCCGATGAAGGCGGAGGGACCCTCGCCGACCGGATAGGCGGCGAAATCCTCGAACACGGTCGCGTCCGCATCCTGCGTCTTCAGCCGCGCGGCGAGGCGGGCGAGGCCGCTGCCGGCGAGCGCGGGGTCGTCGAGCGACTTGGCGAAATCCGCGCCCTTGGTCGTGGTGTAGGCGACGCGGCCCTGTTCATCGACGACGATGAGGTCGCCGTAGCCCGGATCGGCGATGAGGCGGCGCGCCACCTCCTGCACCTTGCCGTGGCGGCGGCCGTACATCGTACCGGGAGCATCGAAGGCGAGGCGCGCCTCGGGCGTCGCGAGATCGCGCAGGGCCGCCGTGATGGCGGCGTAGTCGGGCTTGGCGGGGTCGAGCGCCTCGATCAGGTCGGGGGCATTCGAGGCGACCTGCGGATGCCCGGCGACCGACAGGAAGTCGGCCTGCATCCGGTCGGCGACGAGTTCGATCGCGTCGCGCCGCGCCTCCGCGGCGAGTTGCAGGCGCTCGCCCGCGGCCTGGACGAGGCCGGATTTGGCCGACGACCAGCTCAGGCCGCCCATCGCCGTCGCGCTGAGCAGCGCGAGGCCGATCGTTGCCGCGGGCAAACGGGTGCTGATGCGTTGCAGACTCGGCATGTCGTCTTATCGGCTCGGATGAAGAAACGACGGCTTTGTAAAATCTCGAACATTAACGACAGGCGAATCTTGCGCGTTCTGCCCGCCCAAAAGCGACGAATGATCCCTTCGACTGCTATTTTCGCGACATCACTGTGCCGGCCGCGCTCGACGGAGGCCGCAAGCCCGACCATCGCGGGTTTAAGCCTCCTCACGGTGGCGTTCCTACGAGGCGCTCCGGTCCCGCATTGCCGTGCCGGGACGCAGCCCAGCCGCCATGGCTGCGGCGGCGGTGAGGACCGGGCACTCGGGAGCCTGAACGGCGAAGATTGGTGCCCCGCAGCCCGTGCAGGCAGCCAGTGCAGCTCGCGGGTGCCCCGCGCCTGATCGCGTCGGCCGTCGCCTCGGGCGGGGAGACCATTCCGCGGTGGATCGGCGGCATCGGCCTATCGTTGCCGGCATGGCACAAGCGCTCCGGAAGACTTAAGCCGCAATTGCCGGCCCGTGCCACATCGCAGCGGGTCCAAGGAAACCGCGCCCGCGCTACCGTTGCCCCTCGTCCCCGATATCCGGGCCGGACAAGCGGAGCGGACGGCAATGGCGATCTCTCCCGACGGGGCGCTGCCCTACTTCGTGTATGACGGCTACCTCGTCTCACTCTATCCGTGGCAGGGACAGCGCGTCGCGCTCCTGACATCGGCCAACGATCTCGACGGCGATGTCATGCAGGACATCCTGACCAGGATCGATGCCGCCTACGACGTCTATCTCGGCATCACCGGGCAAGCTCCGGCGCCGTACAAGCTCTATAACGGCCTGCTCACGATCGCCGAGGTGCCCACCGCGCTCGGCGGCGCGGCGAACGCGATCGGCTTTCTCGGAGCCTCCGGCATCGAACTCACGACCGCCGCCTTCGATCAGCTCTACGCCGGCGCGGCCGAGGACGGCACCTTCGATCAGACCGTCTTCTACGAACTGGGGCGGAATTTCTGGTTCTATGGGCCACAGCTCGGGGACGTGGATGCCTTCGTCACGGGGTTCGCGATCGCCAACCGGTTCGTGTCGATGCAGGAGGCCGGCATTCCCGGCAGTGCATTCGGCGCGCTGCCCTTCGGTGAATTCAAGCAGTCCATCCTCGAAGACCTGGCGCAGACCTTCTTCCAGGGGGCCGGCTTCACGCTCGCCAACACGTTGGGCACGGCGACCGGTGTGCCGAACGCCAACAACTGGGGGGCAGCGGACCTTGCCGCCTCCCTGCTCTACCAAGTCTACGAGGATTTCGGCCTCGACGCTTACGGGCGTTTCTATCAGGCGCTCGCCGGCCGTCCTGCCGCGGACATACCGGCCGAAGTCTTCGGCAATCTGGTCGCCGCGGCGAGCCAGGCGACCGGGATCGACTACGGCTTCCTGAACAAGGGCGAGGGGGTCGCCTACATCGTCGGCGGCCGGGACGCCGACCGGCTCGAGGCCGACGGGAGCGGCAATCCGGTCCTGGGCTTCGGCGGCGACGACACGCTGATCGGGACGGCCGGAGCCGACCGGCTGTTCGGCGATGCCGGCGACGACGTCCTGCGCGGCGGAGGCGGCCGCGATCAGCTCGTGGGCGGAGCCGGCGACGACACCTACTTCGTCGACAGGCCCGGCGACCGCGTGTTCGAGGGCACGGGGCAGGGCAACGACAGGGTCGTGGCGACGAGCGCGTACCGGCTCGCCGCCGATCAGGAGGTCGAGATCCTGCAACTCGCCAAGAGCACCGGCTGCGCAAATCTGTCCCTCAGCGGAAACGCCTTCGGCCAGACGCTGATCGGCAATGCCGGCGACAACCAGCTCGACGGCGGCGGCGGCGACGACAGGCTCGCGGGCGGGCTCGGCGGCGATCGGCTCACGGGCGGATCGGGGGCAGACAGCTTCGTGTTCGACACCCGCCTCGGCCACGGCAACGTCGATCACGTCACGGACTTCGCATCACCGGACGACGTGTTCCGGCTCGACCACGCGGTCTTCTCGCGCCTCGCGATCGGGGCACTGGCGCCCGAGCAGTTCAAAACCCTCGGCCTGGCCAAGGCGGATGCCGACGACCGCATCCTCTACAAGCAGAAGTCGGGTGAGCTGTTCTACGACGCCGATGGCAGCGGCAGGAAAGAGGCCGTTCTAGTCGCGGTGTTGGACAACCACGCCACCCTCGACCACACCGATTTCCTCATCGTGTGATCCTCCGTTGGGCGCGATGCCGCGGGCATTCGAAGGGCGTCACAAAACGCCCGGTCACGGACCGTTCTCGCTCCGGCGACGAAAGTGCGGCGGGCGTCTTGTGAGAGACACTCAGTGCAGCTTCGGCCCGATCAGGAACCGGTCTCGGTCGACCGAGACCAGCGCGAGCCGCGTCAGGCGCCCGTCGCGGTTGACCGTGAGCGGCACGCGCACCCCCGCCTCGCCGAGCGCCCAGACCTGCCGGAAGAAGCCGGCGAGGTCGGCCACCGGCTCGCCCGCCACCTCGGCCAGCACGTCGCCCGCGCGCAGGTCGGCGGCTTCCGCCGGGCCCTTGTCGGCAGCCCCCATCACCACGACGCCGTCCTCGGTCTCCGTGGCGTAGAGGCCGAGCCAGGGGCGGGGCGGGCGGGCGGCCCGGCCGCGGGTCTCGAGATCGGTGAGAATCGGCGGCAGGAGGTCGATCGGCACGACCATGTTGATCGCCCGGCCCGCCCCCGAGCCGCCCTGCTGCAGCTGCAGCGAGCCGATGCCGATCAGATCGCCGTCGGGTCCGATCAGGGCGGTGCCGCCCCAGTGCGGGTGGGCGGGCGCCGTGAACAGGGCCTCGTCGAGGACGTATTCCCAGTATCCGGCGAATTCCTGCCGGGCGACGAGTTCGACCGCGAGGCTGTGCGAACGCCCGCCCGCCCCGGCGATCACCGCCCGCTCACCGATCTGGAGCGCGTCCGAGCGCCCGAGCCTCAGGGCGGGCAGGTCGAGGCGGCCAAGTGCCTGGACAAGGCCGAAGCCCGTCTCCCCGTCGTAGCCGACCACATAGGCCGGCACCGAGCGCCCGTCCTGCGTGGTGAGCCAGACGCTCTCGGCCTCCAGCACGAGGTATCCGATGGTGAGCACCAGCCCATCCTCGCGGATCACCACGCCGTTGCCGGCCCGCTCGGTGCCGAGCGTCTCCGCCGTGAAGGCTTCCGCTGGTACCCGGGTCGAGAGGGAGACGACCGAGGTCAGCGCCCGCTCCAGGTCGTAGGCGTAATCGCCGGCCTTGGGCTGCAGGGCGGCCGGGATCCTGAATTCGCCGTGCGCGGACATGTTCTGCGATTTCCCTGCGCCCCGCCCTGCTGCCGTCCGTGAAAGGCCTCCGCAAAGCGGCTTCTATCCGGGCTGACAGGCGGCGCTCCCGACACAGATAGGCGGCGCACATCACCCCGACACCCGTCCGGCACCGCGTCGAATGGCGCCCGCGTCGGGGTCGGGTCGTCGTGACCCGGCGGCCGATGGCGGTGGTGCGCCGGTACGGGCGAAGGCTGCGCGCCTCCCGGTCCAACCAGGGCCGGATCGCCGGGGCCGGACTATGCCGCGCGACCCGGGATCCTCGCCCGCGCCGCACCACGGGCGCGGACGGCGACGCCCCTCAGGCTGCAATCCCTTGAAAACGAATGAAGCCGCCCGGCCTAGCGGCCGGACGGCTTCGTAACTCGGGAGATCGGGAACGCGGTGCGTCCCCGGTCCGAGTGATCAGTACTTGCGAACCAGCGGAGCCGGAGCCGGGGCCGCGGAGACCGCCGGGGTGTAGAGCGGGGCGACGATGCGGAACCAGCCGTCGGTGCTCTCGCGGACGCCGGCCGAGGTCACGACGTCGCGGGCGACGTAGGCCTGAACCGTGAACGGTCCGAAGTCGTAGCCGATGAGGCCGCCGAGGGCGAACCGGCCACCGCGACCGATGCGGCTGGTCGGATCGTTCACGAAGGCGAGCAGGTTCGGGTCGAGGTTGACCGTGCCGTAGCCGATCGCGCCGATCTCGAACTTGCCGAACTTCTTGGTCGCGGTCAGGTCGAGGTTGAACGCGTCCGAGATCTGCACCGGGCCGAAGAAGGCCGGGATGCCGTTCGGGCCGTTGAAGCGGCTCGGGGAGTCGTAGAAGTTGTAGGTCAGGTTGGCGGTCAGGTTCCAGCCGTCGCCGGTGTAGCTGATGGCGCCGCCGACGCGGTAGGTGTTGGAGGCCAGGATGTTCAGGCCGCCGCCACGACCGGCGTTGAGCTCGTTGAGGTACGAACCGCCGAGCAGGCTGACGCCGATGTTGCCGCCGAGATCGAACGCCCAGATCGCGCCGACGAAGGTGCCGACGTTGATCGAGGTGTCACGGCCGCCCGCGGCGCGGCTGAAGGTGAACACGGTCGGGGGAGCCACGACGAACTCGAGGCGGCCGCCGAACGGCACGTAGGGGGTCGCCCACACCAGGATCGGAATGTTGACGGCGGTGTCGACCGCGGTCGCGTTCGGGCCATCCGGGCTGCGGTAGGTGAAGGTGTTGATGGCGTAGATGCCCTCGGGGAGCGGCGCGCCAACGGCCAGACCGACCTGCTCACCGGGAACCGTGGTCGTCTGCGCCTGGGCGACGGTCGTCGTCATTCCGGCCGTGAGCGCGATGGCGCCCGCGGCGAGCCAGTTCTTCATCATTTTTCTCGTTCCTTCCCAAGGATTTCAGGCGTCCGCCCCGTAGCGCCCGCACCCCTCTCGCCTCCCTCTCTCCCCAGAGCGGGTTGGCTGGTGTGATGCTGGTGCCCCCTACGGCCGCACCTCAAGTCTCGACGTCGGGAACTATTCTACAGACCGGCTGCGAAAGACAGGGGATTGCCTTCAATCTCGGCAGTTCGGATCTCACCGTTGCGCAAAAGCCGCATTTTCGCTGCGGAGCAACCAGGTCCTTAATGATCCGTTAACGCAGTCCATCTTGGAAAGGCGCCGTGCAGAGAGCCGGATTCAAGCGAAATAGTACATTGTCATCAAGCGATTGACCGCGTCACTTGGCTGGGATGGTCCGGCAGGGCGAGGCAGGCAATTGCGCAAGTGCGAACGCGTGCCCCGCGCCAGGATGAGACGAACGGAGCGGTGCGGCCCTCCGAATCGCCACCTCGGCCCGGTGCCATGGCCGGGCAGGATCCGGCCGGAACCTGCCTCCTACTCGGCGGCTTGCCGCCCCGCGGCCGCCCCGCGGCGGCGCGGTGCAGCACTCGCCTTCGGCTGGGCCTTGTCGGCGTCCTTGCCCGCCCCTTTGCCCGCCCCTTTGCCCGCGTCCTTCGGCGCCTTTCCGGCCGGGCGACGTGCCAGCACCTCGCGCAGGAAGCGCCCGGTATGGCTCGCCGTGCTCGCGGCGATCTCCTCCGGCGTGCCCTGCGCCACGACGCGGCCGCCGCCGTCGCCGCCCTCGGGGCCCATGTCGATCACCCAATCGGCGGTCTTGATGACCTCCAGATTGTGCTCGATCACCACCACGGTGTTGCCCTGATCGACCAGCTCGTGCAGCACCTCCATGAGCTTGGCCACGTCGTGGAAGTGCAGGCCGGTGGTTGGCTCGTCGAGGATGTAGAGGGTCCGGCCCGTGGCCCGCTTCGACAGCTCCTTGGACAGCTTCACCCGCTGCGCCTCGCCGCCCGAGAGCGTGGTCGCCTGTTGGCCGACGCGGACGTAGTGCAGGCCGACGCGGGCCAGCGTTTCCATCTTTTCGCGGATGGACGGCACCGCCTTGAACAGGTCGGCCGCCTCCTCGACCGTCATGTCGAGCACGTCGGCGATGGACTTGTTGCGGTAGCGCACCTCCAGCGTCTCGCGGTCGTAGCGCTTGCCCTTGCACACGTCGCAAGTGACGTAGACATCGGGCAGGAAGTGCATCTCGATCTTGATGACGCCGTCGCCCGAGCAGGCCTCGCAGCGCCCGCCCTTCACGTTGAAGGAGAAGCGCCCGGCCTGGTAGCCGCGGGCCTTGGCCTCGGGCAGGCCGGCGAACCAGTCGCGGATCGGGGTGAAGGCGCCGGTATAGGTCGCCGGGTTCGAGCGCGGAGTGCGACCGATCGGCGACTGGTCGATGTCGATGACCTTGTCGAGATGCTCCAATCCGTCGATCCGCTCGAACGGGGCCGGGTGCTCCAGGGCACCGTTGAGGCGCTTGGCCGCCGCCTTATAGAGCGTGTCGATGATCAGCGTGGACTTGCCGCCGCCGGAGACTCCGCTGATGCAGGTGAAGGTGCCGAGCGGGATCTCCGCCGTCACGTTCTTCAGGTTGTGGCCGCGCGCGCCCGCCAGCCGCAGCATCCCGCGCCCGGGCTTTCGCCGTGCTTTCGGCGTCCGCACCGAGAGTTCGCCGGTGAGGTACTTCGCGGTGAGCGAAGCCGGATCCTTGAGCAGCTCCTCCGGCGTGCCCTGGGCGACGATCTCGCCGCCATGGATGCCGGCGCCCGGGCCCACATCGACCACGTAGTCGGCCTGAAGGATCGCGTCCTCGTCGTGCTCGACCACGATGACCGAGTTGCCGAGGTCGCGCAGGCGCTTGAGCGTGCCGAGCAGGCGCTCGTTGTCGCGCTGGTGCAGGCCGATCGACGGCTCGTCGAGCACGTAGAGCACGCCCGTGAGACCCGAACCGATCTGCGAGGCGAGCCGGATGCGCTGGCTCTCGCCGCCCGAGAGCGAGCCCGAGCCGCGGGCCAGCGTCAGGTATTCGAGGCCGACATCGACGAGGAAGGTCAGCCGGTCGCGGATTTCTTTCAAGATTCGAACCGCGATCTCGTTCTGCTTGTCGGTCAGCTTCGAAGAGATCTCCGAGAACCAGCGATGGGCCTCGCGGACGGAGAGGGCGGTGACCTCGCCGATATCCTGCCGGTCGATCTTGACCGCAAGCGCCTCGGGCTTGAGCCTCTTGCCGTCGCAGGCGGCGCAAGGGGTGGCGCTCATGAAGCGGCCGATTTCTTCGCGAGAGGCGTCGCTCTCGGTCTCCTTGTAGCGCCGCTCCAGATTCGGGATCACGCCCTCGAACGGCTTGTTGACCGAGTAGGAGCGCAGGCCGTCGTTGTAGTCGAAGCGCACCGACTCCTTGCCGGTGCCGAACAGGATCACCGAGCGGGCCTGCTCCGTCAGCGCCGACCACGCCACGGATGTCTTGAAGTCGAAATGCTTGGCGAGCGCGTCGAGCGTCTGATCGTAATAGGGCGAGGTCGATTTCGCCCAGGGGCCCACCGCGCCGCGCTTCAGCGTGAGCGCGGGATCGGAGATCACGAGTTCGGGGTCGATCCGCATCTCGTGGCCGATGCCGCCGCAGGTCGGGCAGGCGCCGAACGGGTTGTTGAACGAGAACAGCCGCGGCTCGATCTCGGGGATGGTGAAGCCGGAGACCGGGCAGGCGAAGCGCGACGAGAACGTGATCTTTTTGGGAGCCTCGCCCTCCGGCGCATCGGCGAACTCGATGTCGGCGATGCCGTCGGCGAGTTCGAGCGCTGTCTCGAAGGAATCGGCCAGCCGCGCGGCGATGTCGTCGCGCACGACGATGCGGTCCACCACCACGTCGATGTCGTGCTTGAGCTTCTTGTCGAGCTTCGGCACGTCGTCGATCGGGTAGTACTCGCCGTCGATGCGAAGGCGCTGGAAGCCCTTCTTCTGGAACTCGGCGATCTCCTTGCGGTACTCGCCCTTGCGGCCGCGCACCACGGGCGCGAGCAGGTAGAGCCGAGTTTTTTCCGGCAGCTCCAGCACCCGGTCGACCATCTGGCTGACGGTCTGGCTCTCGATCGGCTCGCCGGTGGCGGGCGAGTAGGGAATGCCGACCCGCGCCCAGAGCAGGCGCATGTAGTCGTAGATCTCGGTCACCGTGCCGACGGTGGAGCGCGGGTTCTTCGAGGTGGTCTTCTGCTCGATGGAGATCGCCGGCGAGAGCCCGTCGATCTGATCGACGTCGGGCTTCGACATCATCTCCAGGAACTGGCGGGCATAGGCAGAGAGCGACTCGACGTAGCGGCGCTGGCCCTCCGCGTAGATCGTATCGAAGGCGAGCGACGACTTGCCCGACCCCGACAGGCCGGTGAACACCACGAACTTGTCGCGGGGGATCGTCAGGTCGACGTTCTTGAGATTGTGCTCGCGGGCGCCGCGCACGGAGATGACGCGGGTGTCACGCGCCGCCGGGGC
The DNA here is from genome assembly GCF_014191355.1 of Methylobacterium sp. R2-1. Classification (GTDB taxonomy): domain Bacteria; phylum Pseudomonadota; class Alphaproteobacteria; order Rhizobiales; family Beijerinckiaceae; genus Methylobacterium. The sequence continues at coordinate 101,905 of NZ_JACHWM010000006.1, read as the reverse complement.
GGCCGCGTCGAACAGGGCGGAGAGCCGTGCGTCGGTCTGTTCCTCGGTCTTGGCCGCGGTCTCAGGCTTGCGGGCTTTGGCTTTGGCCATGGACGACAAATTCTCTGCGACGATCCGGGCGACCCGGATGCGGCGCCCTCGCTCTCTGCTCGGGCGGGCAACGGGTGTGCCGCGCGGGAACAGTATCCGGGGACGGAGATGGGTTCCGAGCGGCGCGAAACCACTAGAACGGAACGGGTACGACGGCAATGCCGGCCTGTCGCGGCCGGTTTGCGACCGCAACCTCCATCCCGAATGGCTTGGACGGCCTCCCGTCCGAGGGCCGTCGAAGGGCGGGTTCGGCTGCGTGCATCCCGATCCCATCGGCGCCCAAAAGCGCGCCATCAGCCGAAATAAGCATCAAGCAACGCGGCCGATACGTTAGGATCAATTTAAGGTGAGTATCGCTATAGTTCAGCACATCCTGATCAAAGCGAAGAATCCCGCCCGTAAAGTGCCCCTGGTGGTTGCATGAAAGACTTGTCCCTTGCCGAGGTCGTCGGTGCGTCGGCGCAGGCCCTGAAGTCCAGGGCCTCTTCCAACCTTGGCGCCATCCAGTTGATCGCCAACCGCATGAAGCTGCTGGCCCTGAACGCGCTCATCGAGGCGGCTCATGCCGGCGAGAAGGGAGCGGGATTCTCGATCGTCGCGCAGGAAGTCCGAACCGTCTCGACCGAGGTCGAGACGCTGGCCGCAGCCCTGAGGGCGGGCCTCAGCACCGGCGTGGACGACCTCACGGAGGCCGTCGCGCGGCTCACGGGCGAGGCGCGTGCGACCCGCTGCGTGGACCTCGCCCTGAACGCCGTCGAATTGATCGACCGGAACCTCTACGAGCGCACCTGCGACGTGCGCTGGTGGGCGACCGACGCCGCCCTGGTCGCCTGCGGCCGGGATCCTTCACCGGAGACCGTGGCTTATGCCGGCGAGCGGCTGGGGGTGATCCTGTCGGCCTACACGGTCTATCTCGATCTCTGGCTGTGCGATCTTCAGGGCCGGGTGGTCGCCCATGGCCGCCCGGATACTTATCCGGACATCCTCGGCGCCCAGGTCGATGCCGAGACCTGGTTCCGGGACGCACGCGCCCTGCGGAGCGGCAACGACTACACGGCGGTCGACGTGCGGACCGAGGCGCGCCTTCGCGGCGCACAGGTCGCCACCTACTGCGCGAGCGTGCGGGAGGGCGGTCGCCCGGAGGGGGCGCCGCTGGGCATCCTCGCCATCCATTTCGACTGGCAGCCGCAGGCCCGCGCCATCGTCCAGGGCGTCCGGCTCGGCGCGGGCGAGCGGGAGCGCACCCGCGTGATGCTGCTCGATGCCCGGAACCGCGTGATCGCCTGCTCGCGGGACGAGGGGGTTCTGAGCGAGACATACCGGCTCCGCACGGACGGCCGGTTCCAGGGGCACTACCGGGATGGCAGGGGCCGCCTCGTGGCCTTCCACGGCAGCCCCGGCTACGAAACCTATCAGGGCCTGGGCTGGCGCGGCGTGATCGAGCAGCAGAGCGTCGAAGGCAGCACGAATAGCCTTCCGTGACGGTATAGAAGCTGTCAGGCCCACAGGATTTGTTCCAACCGCGGCTGCTATGGTGAAAACTTAGCGTACATGCCCCAAATTTAAGCAATTTCTCTCCGGTTAAATCTTTACTTTACGCTCGCCTTTCATGGTCCGACCGCAACCCGTCCGGACCGTCCCGTCATGAAGCTGCCCTCTTCCCTGCGCGCCCGCATCGTCGCGGTGGCGCTGATCCCCTGCCTCGCCTTCGGCGCCGTCGCGGGGGTGGGGGTCGTGGAGCGCGCGGGGCACGGCAGGGCGATGGCGCGGATGGAGGCGTTGGCCGGCCTCTCGGTCCGGATCGGCGCCTTCGTCCACGAGGCACAGAAGGAGCGCGGCGCCTCCAGCCTCTATCTCGGCTCGAAGGGCAGCCAGTTCGCCCCGGAACTCGCCGCCCAGCGCCGGCTGACGGATGCGGCACGCGCCGCCCTGATCGCGGATCTCGATGCCGCCGGAGCGGACGCGGAGTTCGCGCGCAAGGCGGCGTTTCTGCGCGAGGGGCTCGACGGGATCGAGCGCCACCGCGCCGCGGTGGATCGGCTGGAAACCAGCGTGCCGGCCAACCTCGCGGTCTATACCGGCGTCATCGCGAACGCTCTCGGGACCGTGCGCGGAGTGGCGCAGATCGCTGCGGACCCGGCCATCGGCGCCCGCGTCTCCGCCCTGTCCGCCTTCCTCTCGCTCAAGGAATTCGCCGGCCAGGAGCGGGCGGCGGCCTCGGCCGTCTTCGCCGCGGGCACGATCGACCTCGCGGGCCTGCGCCGGCTCGCCGGGCTCGCTTCGAACCAAACGACCTTTGAGGGACTCTTCCGCGCCGTGGGCTCCGCGGAGGAGATCGCCGCGCTCGATGCGGCGAACGCGGCGGAGGGCGCCCGAGAGGTCGCCCGGATCCGGAGCCTCGCCCTCGACACGACGCCCGGACAGACGCCCGCCTTCACCGACGCCAAGGGCTGGTTCCGGCTCGCCACGCAGCGCATCGACGGGCTGAAGGGGATCGAGGACCGGCTGACCGCGGCCCTGGCACGGGAGGCGGGGGCGGCCCGGGCGCAGGCGGAACGCACCGTCCTGCTCTGGGCCGGGGGGGCGCTCGCCACCCTGCTGCTCTCGGTAGCGCTGGCCTTCGGCCTCGGCTCGGCGATCGCGCGCCCTCTGAGCCGGATGGCGCGAGCGCTGACCGCGATCGGGCAGGGGGATACAGGGGGGGAGACCGAGATCGAGATCCCGGTGAAGGGTCCGGGTGAGCTGCGCAGCATTGCCGCCGCGGCCCTTGCCTTCCGCGACAGCGTGGCCGAGCGCGCCCGCATCCGCGCGGCGCAGGAGCGCAGCGCCGAGGAGGAGGCCGCCCGCCGCCACGTGGCGATGATGGCGGTGGCGGACGGCTTCGAGGCGCGGGTCGGCGGCATCGTCGAGGCGGTCTCGGCCGCCGCGCAGCAATTGGAGGGCGCCGCCCGGGCGATGAGCAGCGCGGCGGGCCAGACCTCCGCCCTGAGCGCCTCGGCCGCGCAGGCCTCGGCGCAGGCGGCGCGCTCCTCCGACGGCATCGCCGCGGCGACGGAAGAGCTGTCGGCCTCGATCCGCGAGATCTCCGCCCAGGTCGGCTCGTCGGCGCTGGCGGCGAGCGCCGCCGAGGAGGAGGCGGCCCGCACCGCCGGGGAGGTCGAGCGCCTCGCCTCGGCCGCGAGCAGCATCGGCCAGATCGTCGGGCTGATCTCGCAGATCGCCGGTCAGACCAACCTGCTGGCGCTCAACGCCACCATCGAGGCGGCGCGGGCCGGCGAGGCGGGGCGCGGCTTCGCCGTGGTCGCGGCGGAGGTGAAGGGACTGGCCGCACAGACGGCGCGGGCCACCGACGAGATCGCCGGGCGGATGGCGGAGATCGAGGCCGCCACCGGCGCCTCGGTCTCCGGCATCACCGGCATCGCCCGCACGATCCGCGACCTGTCGCGGATTTCCAGCGACATCGCCGCCGCGGTCGAGGAACAGGGCGCGGCCACCGCCGAGATCGCCCGCACCACGGTCGAGACCTCGGGGGGCGCGCGCCGCGCCTCGGACGACGTGGCGGGCGTGGCCCGCACCGCCGACGATGCCAGCACCGGCTCGGGCCAGGTGCTCGACGCGGCGAGCGACCTCGCCCGGCAGGCGACGGCTCTGCGCACGGAGGTCGGTGGCTTCCTCGCCCAGGTGCGGGCGGCCTGAGTCAGGGATTCCAAGGGGATCATCCCTTTGCCGGGGCGCCGGGGCAGCGCCCCGGCTTCCCTCCACCAGGGCTCCGCCCTGGACCCTATGAGAAGGGCTCACCCTTTCGAAACCCCGGACTCAGTGCCGCGCTTCGCCCTGGGCGGGCATGTTGCCCACGGCGCTGACCTCCTCGCCGACCCGCGGCTCGACCTTGAGGTTCTGGCGCATGCTCTGGAGATGGTCGGTGACCACCAGCGTGCCGGGCTTGAGACCTTTGAGCACGGCGGTGTTGTCGCCGTAGACGTCGCCGACCTCGATCGCGGTCATGTGGACGGTGCCGGCCTCGTCCACCGTCCAGATCACCTGCTGGTCGAGCTGGGCCGAGAGCGCGATCGTCGGCACCAGCAGGCGCTCCTGCCGGCCCACCTCGATGCGCGAGCGTACGAAACGGCCGGGCAGGTAGCGCTCGTCCGCGTTGTCGAGCCACGCCTGGATCAGGCGGCGGCCGGTGCGGGGATCGAATCGGTTGTCGAGCCGGTAGATCGTGGCCTCGCGCACGGGCTCGCGCCCCACGTCGAGGAGCTGGACCTTCACCCGTCCCTCGGCCTGGGCGACCCGGACGGCCTCCGCGTCCTCGGAGGAGAGCGCCATCTGCACGTCGATCGGGTTCACCTGCACCACGGAGACGAGGTTGGTCTGATTCTCGATCACCATGTCGCCGATATTGGTCATGGACAGGCTGGAGCGCCCGTCGAAGGGTGCGCGGATCACCGCGTATTCGAGGTTCAGCCGCTCCCGGGCGATGGTGGCCTCCGCCTCGTTGAGCTTGGCGGTTGCCGTGGCGAGGTTCGACTGGTTCTGCTGGGCGCGCTGCTCGGTGGCGAAGCCCTTGTCGGCGAGTTGCTCGGTGCGGTTCACCTCGGCACGGGCGAAGTCGAGGGTGGCCTTGGCCTGGTCGCGCAGGGCCTCGGCCGATTTGAGCGCGACCTCGAACGGGCGCGGGTCGATGCGGAACAGCACCTGCCCCTTCTTCACGTGGCCGCCGGGCTCGAACGGGCGCTCCACCACGAAGCCGGTCACCCGGGCCTGGAGCGCGGCGTCGCGGGGCGAAACGATGGTGCCGGTATATTCAAAGGCGACCGGCACCTCCTGGGCGCTGGCGCGCACCGCCCGCACCGCCAGCCGCGCCTCCTCCCTGCCGCGCTTGGTCTCGGCACGGCTCGCCACCTTGAGGTGATGGGCAAGGAAGCCGGGGATCGGGTGCCCCGCCCCCCACCACGCGCCTGCGGCGATCCCGAGCGCGCCGACGACGAGACCGGTGATGACGAAGCCGACGCCTGAGCGCACGAGGTCCAATCTCCAACAGCAGGACGGGGGCAACCGCCCGGCTTGTCCCGGGCGCGGCACGGGAGGGAACACGCGGAGTCCGAAGACGTTGCACGCGGGTCCTTCACGGCCACGTTGAATTTTCGGAGACGGCCCCTCGAATGTTCGCCACGTTCGTCGACCGGCCGATCCTCGCGGGCGTGATTTCCGTCCTCATCACGGTGATCGGCCTCGTCGCCGGGCTGACGCTGCCGGTGGCGCAGTATCCCGAGATCGCCCCTCCCATCATCAACGTCCAGGCGACCTATCCCGGCGCCTCCGCCCAGCAGGCCTACGAGTCGATCGCGATCCCGCTGGAGCAGGAGATCAACGGCGCCCCCCACCTCATCTACATCCAATCGACGAGTTCGACCGACGGCAGCGTCTCGATCGACGCCACCTTCGAGGTCGGCTCGAACCTCGACGCCGCCGCGGCGGAAGTGCTGACACGTTCGAGCCGCGCCGAGGCCAAGCTTCCGGAAGCGGTGCGGGCGCAGGGGCTGGAGATCCAGAAATCGTCGCGCCAGCGGCTCGGCAACGTCGTGCTCTACGCCGACGAGAGCACCGGTTTCGACGAGCTGTTCCTGGCCAACTACGCCGAGACCCAGGTCATCAAGCCCCTGCGCCGCGTCACCGGCATGGGCCGCATCCTGAACTTCTCCAACATGCGCTACGCCATGCGCATCTGGCTCAATCCGGCCAAGATGGAGGCGCTGTCCCTCTCGACCGAGACGGTGCTCCAGGCGGTCCAGGCTCAGAACGCGCAGGTGACGACGGGCTCGCTCGGCAAGCTGCCGATGGACCGCGCCACGCCGTTCGAGCTGCAGCTCGTCACCAAGGGCCGGCTGATGAAGCCGGAGGAGTTCGGCAACATCGTCCTGCGGGCCAACCCCGACGGCTCGGTGGTGCGCGTCTCGGACGTGGCGCGGGTGGAGCTCGGCTCGGAGCAGTACGGCGTCACCTCGAACTTCGACGGCAAGCCCTCGGCGACGCTCGGCATCTTCCAGAACCCGGACGCCAACGCGGTCGAGGTGATGAACGGGACGCGCGAGACCATGGCGGATCTCGCCAAGCGCTTTCCCCCCGGCCTGCACTACACCATCGCCCTCGACTCCACCGAGTTCGTCAAGGAGGCGATCTACGAGGTGGTGCGGACCCTGTTCGAGGCGATCCTGATCGTCACGGTCGTCACCTACCTGTTCCTGCAGAACTGGCGCGCCACGCTGATCCCGACCATCGCCGTGCCGATCGCGCTGATCGGCACCTTCGGGCCGATGGCACTGCTCGGCTTCTCCTTCAACACCTTGAGCCTGCTCGGCCTCGTCCTCGCGGTCGGCCTCGTGGTGGACGACGCGATCATCGTCGTGGAGAACACCGAGCGGCTGATGGCCGAGGGGATGGAGCCGAAGCCCGCCTCCCGCGAGGCGGTCAACGAGATCGGCGGGCCCGTCATCGCCACGACCCTGGTGCTCGCCGCCCTGTTCGTGCCGGTGGCCTTCATCCCCGGCCTGACGGGCCAGCTCTACAACCAGTTCGCGCTCACCATTGCCATCTCGGTGCTGATCTCGGCGATCGTGTCGCTGACCCTGACGCCGGCCCTGTGCGGCCTACTCCTGAGGTCGCACGGACCACAGAAGACGCGCTGGTGGCGCAAGCCGCTCGACTGGTTCAACCGCGCCCTGGACCGCTCGGCCGACTTCGTTGCCCGCACGATCGGCGGGCTCGCCCGCCACGTCGTCCTGACGCTCGTGGTCTTCGCGCTGTTTGCCGGCGCCACCCTGCTGCTCCTGATGCAGCGTCCCACCGGCTTCGTACCGGACGAGGACCAGGGCTACCTCTATGCCGAGGTCGCGATGCCACTCGGCGCCTCGGTGCAGCGCACCGAGGCGATGAACGCCCGCTTCGGCGCGGCTTTGCGCGCCCGCGACGACGTCGACCACACCATCGGGGTCAGCGGGCGCAGCTTCCTCGCCGACACGGTGGCTCCGTTCTACGGCTTCAACATCCCGGTCATGAAGCCCTGGGACGAGCGCACGACCACCGTCGACGACCTGATCCGCGACATGGAGGAGCGCTTCAAGCACGATCCCGACGGGCAGGTGCGCATCGCCAACCCGTCGCCGCTGCCGGGGCTCGGCTCCCGCGGCGGCCTGACGCTCGAGATCCAGGACCGCTCCGGCAATGGCGGTCTCGGGCTGGCGCAGACGGCGAACGCGTTCATCGAGAAGATCCGGGACCTGCCCGGGGTGGCGAGCGCGACGCCGACCACCGATTGGGGCGTGCCGCAGATCCGCCTCGACATCGACCGGGCCAAGGCGGAGCAGCTCGGCGTGCCGCTGGCGCGGCTGTTCGAGGCGCTCGGCACCTATGTCGGGTCGAGCTTCGTCAACCTCTTCAATCGGTTCGGCTTCGTCTACCAAGTGTATGTCCAGAGCGACGCCTCCGGGCGGCGCCTGTTTCAGGATCTGGAGGCGCTCACCGTCCTCAACGCGCAAGGCGAGCCCGTGCGCCTCGGGTCGCTCGTCCAGGCGAAGTTCACGACGGGTCCGACGGCGGTCCTGTCCTACAACACCTATCCGGCGATCGAGGTCGCGGTGACGGTCGCCCCCGGCTCCAGTTCCGGCACGGTGATCGAGGCGGTCGAGGAGTTGGCCGACGACCTGCCGCGCAACACCTCCATCGAATGGTCCGAGGTCGCCTATCAGGAGAAGATCGCCGGCAACGTCGCGCCGCTGATCTTCGCCCTCGGCGTGTTCATGATCTTCTGCTTCCTGGCCGGGCAGTACGAGTCGTTGCGCCTGCCGCTGGTGATTCTGCTCGCCACCCCGCTCGCCATCTTCGGGGCGGTCGGATTCCTGGCCCTGCGCGGCATGCCGCTCGATGTGTTCGGACAGATCGGCCTGCTGCTCCTCGTCGGCTTGGCGGCTAAGAACTCGATCCTGCTCGTCTCCTTCGCCGAGGACCTGCGCCGGCAGGGCGAGGACGCGCTGGAGGCGGCCAAGCACGCCACGCGGATGCGCATGCGCCCGATCCTGATGACCTCGTTCGCCTTCATCCTCGGCTCGGTGCCGCTCGCCATCGCCAGCGGCGCGGGGGCGAATGCCCGTCTCTCCATGGGCACGGTGGTGATCGGCGGCCTGCTGGTCGCCACGATCCTGACCCTGTTCGTCACCCCGGTCTTCTACGTCGCCGCCGAGCGGCTGCGCGGAGAGGAGACCAAGGAGGGCGGGCAAGGCGAGAAGAGGCAGGAGGAGGCGGTGCCGGCGGCATAGGCTCCGCCGAGACCCCGTCCGTGCGTCACGGACGGGGAGGGCGGTCCGTACCCCGGGGCGTCCCAGGCTTGCCATGTAAAACGATCGCTTTACATGTCCGCGCATGGACACGCGCACCGAGATGATCAAGGGCGCCGCCCGCACCTTCGAGACCGAAGGCTTCCGGGGTGTCGGCGTCGACCGACTGCTGGCGCCCTCCGGCTCCTCCACCCGCACCCTCTACAAGCATTTCGGCTCCCGTGACGGGCTGGTGGTCGCGGTCCTGGAGGCGCGGCACCGCGCGTTCATGGACCGGCTCGGAGCCGAGGCCGACGAGATCGATCCCATCGGCTCGCTGTTCGACACGCTGCGCCGCTGGCTGGAGACGCACGGGGCGTGGGGCTGCATGCTCCTGCGCGCCCGCAGCGAGTACGCGTCGGCCAATGCCGAGATCGTGGCCCTCGTCGAGCAACAGAAGCGCGAATTTCGCGAGGCGGTCGCCCGCCGCGTCGAAATCGGGCTCGGGCGCGCCGACACGGGCTTGGCCACTCAGGTCTGGCTCCTGTTCGAGGGCGCTACCGCAGCGGCGAGCGTCAGCGACGTCGCGGTGATCGAGGAGGCCAAGCGGGCCGCGCGGGCGCTGGCCGCAGTCGCGAGCGGTCGCGGCCCGTGAGCGCCCGCCTCAATCTGGTCGCGGCCGCCTTCGCCCTGACCGCGCTCGCCTACGGCCTGGCCCGCTTCGCCTACGGCCTGCTCCTGCCCCGGATTCGCGACGACCTCGGACTGAGCCCGAGCACCGCCGGCTGGATCGGCGGCAGCGCCTTCGCGGCCTACTGCATCGGCATCGTCCTCGCCTTCCTCCTCGGCGGACGGCTCGGCCCGCGCCGGGTGGCGATGCTCGCGGGGCTCACCGCCACGATCGGTATGGCGCTCGTGTCCGTCGCCTCGTCCGGCTGGGTTCTCGGCCTGGCGATCACGCTCACGGGCCTGAGCACGGGGCTGACCTCGCCACCGCTCGCCGCGGCCGTGACTCAGGCCTTCGGCGAGAGGGATCGCCCGAGGGCGAACGGGACGATCAATGCCGGCACGGCGGCGGGAATCGTGTTCTCGGGGCTCGCGACCCTCGCAACCGACGGGGCGTGGCGCGAACTCTACGCCGTGTTCGCCGGGCTCGGCGGCATCGTCACGCTCTGGCTCCGGTTCGCCCTGCCCGCCGGCCCGGCCGAGTCGGGCTCCGCAGGGCTTCAGCTCACGGTCCTGAAGCGTCCGGGTCTGGCCGGTCTGGCGGCGGGCGCCTTCCTGATGGGTCTGTCCAGCACCGCCATCTGGACGTTCGGCGCGGACATCCTGCGCGGCGACCTCGCCTTCTCCGGAACCCAGGTCGCGCTGGCCTGGATCGCCCTGGGAAGCGCTGGCACCCTCGGCGCGGCGACGGGCCTCCTCACCGCGCGTTTCGGCGTCGGCCGGGTTCATCGCCTCGCCCTGCTCGGCACGGTCCTCGGCGAGATCGGGCTGGCGGTCGGGTCGGCTGCAAGCCCATCCAGCCCCGTGCCGGGCTTTGCCGCCATGAGCCTGTTCGGCACCGCCTACATCGTCGCCAGCGGGACGTTTCTGATCCAGGGCATCCATCTGCTGCCCGATCGCCCCGACCTCGGCCTCGGCATCCCCTTCCTGACGCTCGCCGTCGGCCAGACCGTCGGTGCACCCTTGTTCGGAAGCCTCGTGGAGAAGGCGGGCTCAGGGAGCGCCCTCGTGGCGTTCGCGATGATCGCCGGCAGCGCGACGGTCTGGCGGGGGCAAGCGACGCCGATCAGTCCGCGAGTTGCCCCAGCGCCTCCCGGGCGAGCGCCGGAGTGAGCGGCTTCGCGGCGAAGCGAACGCCTTCGGGCAGCGTGCCGGGCTCGGGGGAGGGACCGGCCGAGAGGGCGATGAGGAACAGGTCCGGCCGATGCCGAGCGATCTCGTGGATCAGGGCAAAGCGGGTCTCGGCCCCAGGCAGGCCGGCATCGACGACGACGAGGCGCAGCGTCGCGTGGCGCTCGATCTGGAGGAGCGCGCTCAGTGCACTCCAGGCTTCCAGCACCTCGAAGCCCGCTCCGGCCAGACGATCCGCCGTTTCGATGCGCGGGCCCGTCTCGCTCTCCACGACGAGAGCCAGCGGCCGCGCGTCGCCGTGCGGGGCAGGAGGAGCGGGCAGATCCATGAAGCGTCCCGGATGTCCTCGGCGCGTGCCTGGGCGTCCTGCCGACAAGCGGCGAGCGGCCGGTTCGTTGCCCCGCGGCGTCGCTTTTCGCCCTATTCTTTTTCGAGAAGACCTTTCAGGGGCGCCCGGATCCGGCAGGTCACGCCCTCTCGCGCGTAGATCATCTGCGTCTCGCCGCCGACCGCGCCCGAGAATCCGCGCTCGATCAGGCGCGAACCGAAGCCCTTGCGCGTCGGGACGGCGACCGGCGGCCCGCCGCTCTCGGCCCAGGTCAGCGTCACGACCGGCTCGACCTCCCGCGCCTCGTCCTCCAAGTCATCCTCCAAATCGTCCTGCGGGTCATCCTGCACATCCTCCCGCCGATACCCCTGCTCCCGCCAGCGCAGTTGCGAGACGGTCCAGTCCACGCCGACACGCCCGCCTGGAACCGAGAAGGCGCCGTACTTGGCGGCGTTGGTGGCGAGTTCGTGGATCATCAGGGCGAGCGACAGGGCGGCCTTCGGCCCGACTTCAAGGGCCGGTCCGGACAGGTGGATGCGGCCCGGCTCGCCGTCGTCGTGGATCGCGAGCGCGCCGGCGATCACCGCCTCCAGCGCCGCCCCTTCGCCCTCCCCCGAGAGCAGGATGTCGTGCGCCTTGCCGAGCGCCACCAGCCGGGCCACCAGCGCCTCCTTCACCGCGGCGATGTCGGAGACGTTGCGCAGGGTCTGCGAGGCGATGGCCTGGGCCATGGTCAGCGTGTTCTTCAGCCGATGGCTCAGTTCGCGGTTGAGGAAGCGCTGCTGCTCCTCGGCCTGGATGCGGGCGAGCGCCACGGAGACCCGCCCGGCCACCTCGCGGACGAAATCGACCTCGCCCGGCTCCCAAGCCCGGGGTTCGGGGGCATGGGCATAGACGAGGCCGACGAGGTCGCCCCGCCGCATCAGCGGCACGCCGAGCAGGGCGCCGGCGGCCGCCTCGCCGCCCGCATCCGGCGCGAGGTCCGGATCGGCGGCAAGATCGGGCACAGCCACGATCTCGCCGCGGCGCAGCCGCGCGAGGCTGGCCGGAAACGCCGCGGAGCCCGTCCCCGCGCCGGGCGCCTCGCGCCCGATCGCCAAGCCGCCAGCGACGGCATCGATGAACGTGCAGCCCGCATCCGAAAGATCGAGGGTGCGCCCGAGGATCCGGACCGCGATCCCGCGGATCTCGGCGAGGCCGGCGGCGTCGCGCAATCCGTCGCCGAGTTCGATCAGCGCCGTCTGGCGCGCCTCGGCCGCCTTCTCCGCGGTGATGTCCTCGATCATCGCCGTGGCCTGGATCGCCTCGCCGCGCACCTGCGAGACGAGGTTGACCCGGCACCAGATCAGGCGCCCGTCCTTGCGGCGGAAGCGTTTCTCCAGCGTCTCGCGCACGATCTCGCCCGCGGCGAGCCGGCGGTGCAGATGGTCACGCTCCGCCGCATCCGCCTCCGGCGCCCACTTGACGACGGAATGCCCGACGATGTCGGATTCCTCTGCCGCCCAGATCGCGCAGAGCTTGGCGTTGGCCTCCAGCGCGACCATGGTGCGCGGATCGATCTGCACGATGCCGATATTGGCGCCCTCGACCACCGCCCGAAGCTGGGCGGCGACGCGGTTGCGCTCGGTCAAGTCGAGCATGGCACCGATCATACGCAGCGGCGTGCCGTCGGGCCGGCGCACCATCGAGCCGCGGTCGAGCACGTCGGCGTAGGAGCCGTCGGCGCGGCGGAAGCGGTACTCGTGGCGCCAGTCGTGCCCTTCGCCGGCGATGACGCGACGAATATCCGCCTCGACACCGGCGCGGTCCTCGGGGTGGACATGGTCGAGCCACCACCGGCCGGTCGGCTCGACCACCTCCGGCGCCCAGCCATAGGCGGCCTGCAGAGCCTCGTTCCACAGCACGTGGTCGGCGGCGAGGTCCCAATCCCAGATCGCGTCGTTGGTGGCGCGGGTGACGAGGCGGTAGCGCTCCTCGGTTGCGGCGATGGCGGCCTGCGCCGTGCATTCGGCGGTCACGTCGCGCACCGTGCCGACGAGGCGCCGCGCCCTTTTAACTCCACCGTCGCTTTCGACGACGAGGGTACCGCGGGCCGCGACCCAGGCGATCACCGTGCCGTCGCCCGGACCGTCACCGGCGATCGTGCGGTAGGTGGCCTCGAACAGGCCGGGCCCGGCGGGGTCGAGGGCCGCCTGCACGGCGGCGTCGGTGCGCGCTCGGTCCTCGGGGTGGAGGCGAGCGAGGAAGGTGCCGGCGTAGCTCACGGCCTCGTTCGGCCCGACCCCGAACAGGGCGCGGGTGCGTCCGTCCCAGGCCAGGGTGCCCGCCACGACATCGTAGTCGAAGATGCCGGCACCGGCCGCCTCGACCGCGAGCCGCAGGCGCAGCTCGCTGTCGGCCAGGATCGCGGCCTCGGTCCTCCGCTCGGCGATGCCCCGGCGCAGTTCGAGTTGCGTCATCGCCGTTCGGGCCAGCGCCTCGAGGCCCGCCGCCTGCGCGGCGCTCAGGCCCTCTGGCCGGGGCACCGTGTCGAGCACGCACAGGGTGCCGATCGCCAGACCCTCCGGGGTTACCAGAGGCGCACCGGCATAGAAGCGCATTCGGGGCTCGTCCGCGACGAGCGGGTTGGTGCGGGTGCGCGGGTCGGCGGCGAGGTCGGCGATGATCAGGAGATCGCGCCTGGCCAGCGTGTGGACGCAGAACGAGCGGTCGAGCCCGATCTCAGCCGGCGTGAAGCCGAGCCGCGCCTTGAACCATTGCCGGTCGCTCGTCAGCAGGCCGATGAGGGCGATCGGCGCGGCACAGAGCTGCGCGGCCAACGACACGGCGTCGTCGAACGCGTCCTCGGCGGGCGTGTCGAGAATGCCGTAGCGGGCCAGCGCGGCCAGCCGCCCGGCCTCACCGGATGCTGCGAAATCGTCGGGCGGTCGGCTCATGGACGGACCCGGCAAGGACGGAACCGGCAAGCCGGATGATCGCGGCGCCCTTCCTCCGGAGGCGCCTGCGGCGCCCCGCCGTCCGGACGGCGACGATGGTGCATCGGTGACGGACCCTGCACAAGACGACCGCCGACATCGTCGTGCCTCCTAATGAAGAATCCGAGATGTCCATCCGGGCCCAAGCGCAACCGAGAGCGTCGTCCTGGATCGAAGTTCCAGGACGACGCTCTCGGTTCCTTTTTTTGCATCGTTTTTTCCGAAAGCCGGAAGCCACCTTTCCGGACGATGCTCTACTCGGGTGGCTCGATCGCGACGAGCCGCCCACTCGGGCTGTAGACCGCGCCGAGCACAGTCTCGTAATGGCGCTTGACGCAGGCATGACACTCGCAGGCGACCTCCTCGATCGCCGCCCGGTTGACGATGGTGATGCGCCCGCGCCCGACCTCGATCAGTCCCTGCTGCTGCAGCATCCGCAGGATGCGGGTGAGATAGGTGCGCTGCACGCCCAGCATCGCGGCGAGCGATTCCTGGGTGATCGGCAGAACGTTGCTGTCCAGCCGATCCTGAAGCGTCAGGAGCCAACGCAGGCAGCGCTCCTCGATCGGGTGGAGGGCATTGCAGGCTACCGATTGCAGCACCTGCGCGAGCAGGCAGTCGGAGTAGCGGGTGAACAGGTTGCGCAGGGATTCCGAGTGCCGTTTCACTTCCTGGAGTCGCGCCGACTCCATCCGCAGGACCGGACCGGCGATCTGGATCAGGGCATGGGTCGAGGCCGGCAGGCCGCCGTTGCTGACGACACCCCCCACCGCCCCCTCGCGGCCGATCGTGGCGGTCTCGGCGCTGCGCCCATCGATCATCGAGATCAGCAGGGTGACCACGGTCTGTTCGAGGGGAAAGGTGATGAAATCGACCTCGCGGCCGGCGGCGAACAGGGTTTCGCCACGCTGGTACTCCAGCCGCACCATATCGGGCAGAAGAAGGCCGCGATCCTCGCGGCTCAGGCAGTTCAGGAGCAGGTTGCCTTCGAAGCAGCGCTCTGGGGCCGAAGGCATGTACAACTCGAAGTCCGTCCTGTCGCCGAGCCGGCTCCTAGCGCAAAGGTTGCCGTGCAGTCTGTCTACAAGTAGACAAAGACGGCGTTGAACACGAAAAAATTCAGGTCAGGGCGGAGGCGAACGGCCCGCCTCTATCGAAGCGGGCAGACGCGCAACACGGCAAAAGATACAGCAACCTGGGAGACCGGCCGTGCGACCGGCACCGCCGACGGTTCCTCGCTTCACCCTATTTGCCGGTGCAGAGGCCCTGGCTCGACAGGCGCCGATGCTCGCGCGGATCGCAGTCGGTGGCGAGGAAGGAGGCCCACTCGGTCGGGCTGCCGTAGAAGGCGTTGCGATCGACATCGCCACGCACGCCGGGCACACGGCCCGTCGAGGTGAACTGCCAGAGCATCCACTTGCGGTTGGCGTAGCGCTGCTCCGGCTCGGCCGCCGTGGAGCGGACCCAGTGGGGGTAGTCGGGCAGCTCGTCCTCGAGAACGTCCTTGTGGAAGGTGATGTCCGTGTAGATGATCGGCCGCTTGCCGGTATAGGCCTCCATCTCGTCCAGCATGTAGCGGATCATCGACAGCGCCTGGGCCTTGGGCAGCTTCTTCGGGCACTTGGCCGAGTGGCCGTTCCACTCCACGTCGAGCACAGGGGGGAGGGCGGTCGGATCGTTCGGCACGTTGCGCTTGAACCACGCCATCTGGTCCTCGGCCGACCGGCACCAGAACACGAAGTGGTAGGCGCCCCGCGGCACGCCGGCGCGGCCAGCCCCGTCCCAGTTCTCACGGAAGCGCTCGTCGACGTGGTCGCCGCCCTCCGTCGCCTTGATGAAGGCGAACTGCGTGCCGGCCGCCTTGACCGAGGCCCAGTTGATGGGGCCCTGCCATTTCGAGATGTCGATGCCCTGGACCGGGTGGCTCTTCGCCCGCGCCACGCCGGGATGGGGCTTGGCGTCACCCTTGGTGGGGTAGAAGTCGTTCTGCGCGGCGCAGGCCGCGAGACCGGAGAGCAGCAGGGCGGCGAGCCCGCGCTTGATCCATCCGCGCGGAGCCGGTGCGCGCCTCAAGGAAATTTCGGTGTCCAGCGACATCGACGGCCCGCCACTTCTCGCGTGCGACTTCAATGGGTATTCGATGCCCTTGATCCGGTTAACAGAACTTTGCTGGCATTGCGGCGGATTTTCGGAAGGCGTTGCACCCCAGGCACATAGGCGCCGCCGGAGCTGTCCAACGGCCGAGGCGCTCCCATCTAAAACCCTGCCGGCCCTGAATTTTCCCTGAGCCCTCGATGCGCAAGACTCTGTTCACCATCGGATACGAAGGCCTGTCGCCGGACCGCCTGCACGCCGCCCTGAAGGAGGCGAACGTGTCCGTGCTCGCCGACGTGCGGGCCGTGGCCAACTCGCGCAAGCGCGGCTTCTCGAAGGGCGCCCTGAAGGCGGGACTGCTCGAAGCCGGGCTGGGCTACGAGCACTTTCGCAGCCTCGGCACACCGAAATCCGGCCGCGAGGCGGCCCGCGCCCACGATGCCGGGCTGATGCGCCGAATCTATTGCGAGGAGGTGCTCGATACCGCCGACGGGGGACTGGCTCTCGACGCCCTGGCGGAGCTGGCCGCCGAGCGGCCGGTCTGCCTGCTCTGCTTCGAGCGCGACCCCGCCCGCTGCCACCGCCGCGTGCTTGCCGAGCGGTTGGCCCCGCGCGGCTTCGACACGGTCGACCTCTACGGCGCATTTCTGTGACTTTTCGGAGTTTCAGGCGCGTCCGCGGCGGACGCGCCTGAAACTCCGAAAGAATCAGCGCATCAGGCTCGGCGCGCCGAGGCGCGGCTGTACGCCCTCGCGCATCACCATGCGCCGCAGGGGTGGGATCGCGCTCAGCGCGACGAGGCCGAGGCCCCGCAGGGCATCGACGGGCAGGAAATCGGTGAGCAGCGAGCGGTTGAGCATGTCCACCGCCGCCCCGCGCAGGCGCGCATCCACACCCCGTGCCCGCCCGAACCCCGCGAGCGAGGCCGGCGCCCCCGGATCCCGGTTCGCCTCGCGGGCGGAGAACACCGCGTCCCGCAGGGCCGCCGCGTCGCGCAGGCCGAGATTGAGGCCCTGCGCCCCGATCGGCGGGAAGACGTGGGCGGCCTCGCCGATCAGGGCGAGCCGGTCGGCGACCGGCCGCTCCACCGAGAGGCCGCGCATCGGCACGAGCCCGCGCGGGCCGTCGATCCGCATGGCGCCCAGCATCGAGCGGGCCTGATGCTCCACCGCCGCGGCGAGGTCGGCATCGTCGAGGCCCGAGAGCCGCTTGGCCGCCCGCTCCGCCGTGACCCAGACGAGGCTGGAGCGGTGGCCGCCGGGGAGCGGCACCAGGGTGAAGGGTCCGTTGCGGGTGTGGAACTCGGTGGAGATGTCGCGGTGGGGCCGGTCATGGGCGAGCAGGGTGGTGAGCGCCGCCTGCGGATAGGACCATTCGCGGGTGCGCAAGGATGACGACGCCCGCAGCGGCGAGCGGCCCCCGTCGGCGCCGACGACGAGCTGCGCCGCGAGGCTGCGCCCGTCCTCCAGGTCCAGCACGGCGAAGCCGTCCTCAAGGCGCATCCCGGCCGAATCCGCCTCGAACAGGGTCAGACCCGGCGTGGTGCGGACCTGATTCCGCAGGGTCTGGACGAGGCGGGCGCTCTCGACGTTCCAGCCGAAGGCGTCGAGGCCGATCTCGGAGGCCGAGAAGCGGGCGGGCGGCGGCCGGAACAGGCTACCCGTATCGTCGACGATCTGGAGTTCGGCGAGCGGGCTCGCGTGCGACGCGATCTCGGTCCAGGCGCCGAGCACGGTGAGGAAGCGCACCGAACCGTCGAGCAAAGCCACGGTGCGCCCGTCCGCCACCGGGGCGTGACGTCCGACGAGGGCGGTCTCCACCCCGTCACGGGCCAGCGCCAGGGCGGCGGCGAGCCCCGCGGCCCCGGCCCCCACCACGGCCACGGCGAAGCGCGGCGGCGAGGAGACGGGAGAGATGGTCGGGGAGGGGCGGGCGAGGGAGGTCTGCACCGGGACCGTCACGACGGGAGACTCCTTGAAGTGCCCATTGAAGTGCCCTCAGGGCGGAGATCGAAGGCCGACTTTCTACAGAGGTGCGGCCGGCGCGGGGTCAAGTGCGGCGGAAGGGTCCGAGCGCGAACGGGCGCTCGCGCACAGCGCGATCGAACGGAAATGAAACCAAATCCCGTGCGCTGCATTGCCAACCTATGTTGAGAGAACTGCGCGCTCTGGCCGCACTCTCTGGGGTCCAGAACGATCATTGACGTCCGAGGGGGGCGTTCCATGAAGCCATTCATCACCTCGCAGCCGGACACCGGACGGACACGGCTCGAATCCTCCTTCGATCCCATCCTCTCGGGGGTCGCGCGCGGGCTCGCACGGCTGTTTCCGCCGGTCCAGAACGTTCAGCCGCCGCGCGAGAAGGGCGACGGTGCCGCCACGCCCCAGCGGGCGGGCACGGGCGGCGGGCAGGGCGATCGCGGATGATGAAGCCCGAACTGGTCGAGCAGCATATCACCGCGATGACCACGGCGAGCGGCAACCTGCTGCGCCAGATGGAGGATGAGGGTCTGCGCTACCGGGTCACCGTGCGCCCGGAGGATACCGGCACGCTGCACGTCCAGGTGCGCGAGCTGACGCCCGAACTCACGGAGCGCATCGAGCGGTGTCTGTCGGGCATGGGCATGCAGGTCGCGATTCGGGAAGGATAGCGGACACCAGCGCCCGGCAGGGCCACCGCTCCGAGCTGTTTCCAAGCCTTTGCCCCTGCGCCTGGCCGGTGTGCTTCGGGCATAAGCGCAAGGCAGTGGCGCGCGACCCTTGCTTCGCTCCGCCGGACCGATATCTCGCCCGGAGTTCGAGACTCAAGAACGCGGGAGAACGCGATGAAGGCGATCCGAGTGCACGCCTACGGCGGGCCGGAGGCGATGGTCTACGAGGACGTGCCCTCGCCCGAGCCGGGGCCGGGCCAGATCCGCGTCCGCCAGACCGCCATCGGCGTCAACTTCATCGACATCTACTTCCGCTCCGGCGCCTACAAGGCGCCCTCGCTTCCCTTCACCCTCGGCAAGGAGGGCGCGGGCGTGGTCGATGCGCTCGGCGAGGGCGTCACCGATTTCCGCCTCGGCGAGCGCGTCGCCTATGCCGGCGCCACCGGCACCTATGCCGAGGAGGTCGTGGTCGCAGCACAAGGCGTCGTCCACGTGCCCGACGCGATCTCCGACGAGACCGCCGCGGCGATGATGCTGAAGGGTCTCACCGCGCAGTACCTGCTGCGCCGGACCTACCGGGTGCAGCCCGGCGACACGATCCTGTTCCACGCCGCCGCCGGCGGTGTCGGGCTCATCGCCACGCAATGGGCCAAGCATCTCGGCGCCACCGTGATCGGCACCGTCGGCTCGGCCGAGAAGGCGGAGCTGGCACGCGCGCACGGCTGCGACCACGTCATCCTCTACCGCGACGAGGATTTCGCCGCTCGGGTAAAAGAGATCACCGGGGGCAAGGGCGTGTCGGTGGTCTATGACGGCGTCGGCAAAGCGACCTTCCCCGCCTCGCTCGATTGCCTTTCCCCCTTCGGCATCTTCGCGAGCTTCGGTTCGTCCTCAGGGGCGATCGAGGCCTTCGACATCGGCATCCTCGCCGCCAAGGGCTCGCTCTACGCCACCCGCCCGACGCTCTTCACCCACATCGCCACCCGCGAAAGCCTCGACGCCAACGCGGCCGAGCTGTTCGAGGTGGTGGCGAGCGGCGCGGTGAAAATCCCGATCCACGCCCGCGCCAAGCTCGCCGACGCGGCGCAGGTTCACCGCGATCTCGCGGGGCGGCAGACGACCGGGACGACGGTGATGACGCCGTGATCCCCGTATCCTAGGACGAAGGGATTCCGGGCTCTGCCCGGACCCGCCGAGGGACTTGTCCCTCGGAACCCTGGACTTGGCGATGAGACTGACCGAACACGATGTTCTGCTCGTCATTGATGTGCAGAACGATTTTCTGCCCGGCGGGGCGCTCGCCGTGCCCGACGGCGACGCCGTCATCGCCCCGCTCAACCGGCTGAGCGCGTGCGTTCCTCACGTCATCCTCACCCAGGACTGGCACCCGCCCGGCCATGCCTCGTTCCACGGCAGCCATCCGGGCAAGGCACCCTTCGACACGACGGAGCTGCCCTACGGTGAACAGGTGCTCTGGCCGGAGCACTGCGTGCAGGGCACCCACGGCGCCGAGCTGGCCGCGGGCCTCAGGACGGAGCGGGCCGAACTGGTGATCCGCAAGGGCTACCACCCCGGCATCGACAGCTACTCGGCCTTCATGGAAGCCGACCGGCGGACCCGCACCGGGCTGGCCGGCTACCTCGCCGAGCGTGGCCTGACCCGCCTGTTCCTCGCCGGCCTCGCCACCGATTTCTGCGTGCTCTGGACCGCGCTGGATGCACGCGCCGCCGGGTTCGACGTCTTCGTGATCGAGGATGCCGTGCGCGGCATCGATCTCGACGGCTCGCTGGCGCGCGCCTGGGCAGCGATGGAGCAGGCCGGTATCGGGCGCATCGCCAGCGCGGCGTTCGGCTGAGATCTCGGGATCAGGGGTCGAGGGCGTCCGCCTCGACGCCGCACTCTCCCGCCACCGTCTCCCGCAAAGCCGCGCAGAGTCTGCGAACCGTCCCATGCCGGGCGCTGTCATAGGGTTGCGCACCGAGCGCCGTCACGGGCGCGAGCAGGCGCAGCGAGTTGGTGACGAACAGGGCCTCCGCGGCCTCCAACTCCGAGGGCAGGAGAGGGCGCTCTTCGACCGCGATGCCGAGGCTCGGCGCGAGCTTCGACAAAAGTTCGGCCCGAACGATACCCGGTAGGACGCCATCCTCCAGCGGCGGCGTGACCAGCGTCCCTCCGAAAATCCCGAAAAAATTGCCGGTGCCGGCGCAGGCCACGCGGCCCTTCGTGTTCAGGAACAGAGCCTCGTCGAAGCCTTGCGCCTGCGCCGCGCGGGCGGCGAGCACCGCATCGAGATAGCCGAGGGTCTTGAGGCGCGCGGCCGGCGAGGTCTCGTTGCGGGCGATCTCCGTGAGCGTGAGCCGCAGGGGGGCGAAGAACAGGGCGGCGCGGGCCGGCGCAGCGCTGCCGAACAGGAACGGGTTCGGCTCGGGTGGGGGCGCCAGACCGCGCGGACCGGGGCCGCGGGTCAGCGTGGTGCGGATCGCCGCGAGCGGCGCGGTGCTAGCCAGCGCGCGCATCGCCTCGACGATCCGCTCCCGCGCGCTCGCGAAGCCGAGCACCTCCGCGGCGGCGGCGAGGCGGGCGACATGGGCGGCCTCGAAGGCGACCTGCCCCTGAATCGCGAGGGCGGTGTCGAACACACCGTCGCCGAGCAGCAGGCCCCGGTCCCCCATGGCGAAGGGGAGGGTGCCGCCCTCGACCAGCCGCCCGTTAGACCACAGCATCGGCGAGCCTGTCCGTCCGCTCCGACGCGTCCGCCTCCCGCCACGCGCGGGCGCCCTTCAGGAAGTTGGCGAACAGCGCGTGGCCGTTCTCGGTCAGCACCGATTCCGGGTGGAACTGGATGCCCCAGGTCGGGTGGCTGCGGTGCGACAGCGCCATCACCTCGCCCTCCCCGGAGGCGGCATCGACCGTGAGATGCCGCTCCATCTCCGGCGTCGGCGCCACGATCAGCGAGTGATAGCGCCCGACCTGCATCGGCTGCGGCAGCCCTGCGAACAGCCGCTCGCCCCCGTGCCGGATCGGCGTGGCGTGGCCGTGGAGTGGGCGGCCCGCCCGCTCGACCCGGCCGCCGAAGGCCGCGCCGATCGCCTGATGGCCGAGGCAGACGCCGAGGATCGGCACCTCGCCGGACAATTCGCGGATGGCCGGCAGGCTCACGCCGGCCTCCGCCGGGGTGCAGGGGCCGGGCGAGATCACCACCGCCTCAGGGTTCCGCGCGCGGATGCCGGCTACATCGAGCGCGTCGTTGCGCACGACCTCGACGGTCTCGCCCAACTCCTCGAAGTAGCGCACCACGTTGAAGACGAAGGAATCGTAGTTGTCGACGACGAGGATCATGGCGCCTCCTCCTCGAAGGCCGCGAAGACGCGGGCCGCCTTGGTCAGCGTCTCCTCGTATTCGGGGCCGGGCTCGGAGAGCAGCGTCACGCCGCCGCCGGCCTGGAGCACGGCCTGTCCCTTGTCCATGAACACGGTGCGGATCGCGATCGAGGTATCGAGCGATCCGTCGAAGCCGAGCGCGCCGATCGCCCCGCAATAGAGCTCGCGCGCGTCAGTCTCGATCTCGGTGATGATGTCCATGGCCCTGAGCTTCGGCGCGCCGGTGATCGAGCCCCCGGGAAAGGTTTTTTGGATGAGGTCGAGAGCATCCGAACCCTCGCGGAGCGTGCCCGTCACCACCGAGACGAGATGGTGGATGCCGGCATAGGATTCCAGCCCGCACAGGGTCGGCACCCGCACGCTGCCGGGCTCGCACACCCGCGACAGGTCGTTGCGCAGCAGATCCACGATCATGATGTTCTCGGCCCGCTCCTTCGGATTGCGTGCAAGCGCGGCGGCGATCTCGGCATCGCGGGCGGGATCGGGATCGCGGGCCACGGTGCCCTTGATCGGCCGCGTCTCGACCGCCCGCCCCTCCAACTTGAGGAAGCGCTCGGGCGAGGAGGACGCGACGGTGAGCCCCTCGAAATCGAGATAGGCGCCGAAGGTCGCGGGGTTGGTCTCGCGAAGCCGCCGGTAGAAGGCGAACGGGTCGAAGTCGGGCGGTAGGTCGGCGGCGAAGCGCTGGGCGATATTGGCCTGATAGATGTCGCCGGCGCGGATATAATCACGCACCTTTTCGACTGCTCTCTCATAGCTTTGCCGCGAGAAATTCGTGCGCCATGTGAGCTGGGCGCCGGTCCATTTCGGCAATGGCTCGGACGGTGCGGCGAGCCAATCGGCGAAGGCGTCGAGCCGCGCCCGCGCCCGTGCCGCGCGGGCCGGTCCGTCGGCCTCGGGAAAGCCGGTGGCGATCAGCAGGCAGGTCCCCCGGCCATGATCGACCGCCACCAGGGTGTCGTAGAGGTTGAAGGCGATGTCGTCGGTGAGCCCCGCCCGGCGCGCCGGGGACGCGACCCGCTCCAGGCTCGCGCCGAGATCGTAGGCGAAGTAGCCGATCGCGGCTCCTGGAAAAGCCGGCAGGTCGGGCCGGGGCGCCAGACGGTAGGGCGCGAGGCAGGCCCGCAGCGCCTCGATGGGCGAGCCGGGCACCGCGCGCCCATCCAGGGTCGCACGGCCGTCGCGATAGCGGAACCGCCCGAACGGGTCGGCGGCCAGCACCGAGACGCGGCCCAGCGTATCGTGCCGCATGGCGCTGTCGAGGAAGGCGAGTCCGGGCAGCCGGGCGAGCCGCGCCGCGGCCGCGACCGGGTCGATGAAGGGAATCTCGCGGGTCCAGACCATGGGCTCGGCCGTCGTGCCTCGTGCGGCGCTCGTTCGGATTCACCCAAGGGCGCGCCGCACCCTCCCGTCAATCGCCCCTGCGTTCCGGCCTCGCGGGAGGGGTATGCGCCAGGGCCGCGCGCAGAGCTAATCCGATTTTTCAACAAAGCATTTCAAGCCACTGTCTCAAAACGCTTATCCGTGAAAATCGAGGATGACCGCTATCCGACCATTCCGGTGCGGGCCGTGACGCTGAATCGCTCCGGCTGACGCTGCGCCAGGACGGCCTGGGCCGCCAGCTTCGTGATCGCGAGGGTCGGCGAAGCAATCCGGGCCTCGCGACAGCGACCAGCCGCGCGCTGCCTCAAAACGGGAAGCCACCGGCCACGCTCGCAACAGCGCCACGATGCGGTTATATCGGCGCATCCACCGCCATCGATGCAGGACGCGCGGGCCTCCGTTCGGGAGGGCCGCCCCAACGGGCCGTCATGACCGCAACCGCCTCTCCCTCGGACACCAAGGGCGCCGCCGCGCCGCGGATCTCCTTCGTGTCGCTGGGCTGCCCCAAAGCGCTCGTCGATTCCGAGCGCATCCTCACCCACCTGCGGGCCGAGGGCTACGAGTTGTCGCGCCGCCACGACGGAGCGGACGTGGTGATCGTCAACACCTGCGGCTTTCTCGATTCGGCGAAGGCGGAATCGCTCCAGGCGATCGGCGAGGCCATGGCCGAGAACGGCCGGGTGATCGTGACCGGCTGCATGGGCGCACAGCCGGAGGAGATCCGCGAGAAGTATCCGAACCTCTTGGCCGTCACCGGCCCCCAGGCCTACGAGTCGGTGGTGGCCGCCGTGCACGAGGCGGTGCCGCCCGCCCACGATCCGTTCCTCGACCTGATCCCGCCGCAGGGGGTCAAGCTCACCCCGCGCCACTACGCCTATCTGAAGATTTCCGAGGGCTGCAACAACCGCTGCACCTTCTGCATCATCCCGTCGTTGCGCGGCGATCTCGTCAGCCGCCCGGCGGGCGACGTGCTGCGCGAGGCGGAAAAGCTCGTCAAGGCCGGCGTGAAGGAGTTGCTCGTCGTCTCGCAGGACACCTCGGCCTACGGCATCGACACCCGCTACGCCACGAGCCCGTGGCGAGACCGGGAGGTGCGCGCCCGGTTCTACGATCTGGCGAAAGAACTCGGCGAGCTCGGGGCCTGGGTGCGGCTGCACTACGTCTACCCCTACCCGCATGTCGACGAGGTCATCCCCCTGATGGCCGAGGGCAAGATCCTTCCCTATCTCGACATGCCGCTCCAGCACGCGAGCCCCTCGGTGCTGAAGCGCATGCGCCGGCCGGGTAACCAGGAGAAGCAACTGGATCGGATCCGGCGCTGGCGCGAGATCTGCCCGGATCTCGCCATCCGCTCGACCTTCATCGTCGGATTCCCCGGCGAGACCGATGCGGAGTTCGAGGAACTGCTCGACTGGATCCGCGAGGCCCGGCTCGAGCGTGTCGGCTGCTTCGAGTACGAGCCGGTCAAGGGCGCGACCGCCAACGATCTCGCGGCTCTGGTGCCGCCGGAGGTGAAGGCCGAGCGCAAGCGCCGCTTCATGGAAGCGCAGGGCCTCGTCTCGCTCAAACTCCAGCGGGCGAAGGTGGGCAAGCGCCTCCAAGTCATTATCGACGAGGCGGGTCCGAGCGTGGCGCGGGGCCGCTCCAAGGCCGATGCGCCGGAGATCGACGGCAGCGTCCACGTCGCCTCGCGCCGCCCGTTGCGGCCCGGCGACATCGTCACCGTGAAGATCGAGCGGGCCGACGCCTACGACCTGCACGGCATCGCGGTTTAGGGCCGGGGAGGGCGGGCTGAGCGGAGCCCAATTCCGCCATCCCGAAGGGATCAACCGGATTTGGGATGAGGCGAACCGCCCCGCGCGCTGCACGTTGCCCCGTCACGGCAACGAAGTCACGGCAACGAAGCGTACGAGGAACCGATGGCGGACGAACAGCGCGACCAGACCAACGGGGCCGCGGTCTCGCCCAAGGACCCGGCAACGGGCAAGCTGAAGCCGCAACAGGGACCGATGGAGCGGGCCGGCACCGAGGCCGAGGAAGCCGCGCGCGGCAACTCGCCCTCGGGCGAGAACAAGCGGAAGGCCGAGGACGACCGATCCGCCTGAGCATCCTCGGAATGCGCGACGAGCGCCGGTGGATGCGCCTCGGCTTGATCGGCCTCTACGGCTTCATCGGCGTCGTCCATCTCGCCGCCACAGACCGGTTCCTGCCGATCATGCCGGGCTGGGTGCCCGCACCCCGCCACGTGGTGATCGGCACCGGCCTGTGCGAGATCGCGGGCGCCCTGGCGCTGTTCGTGCCGCGGCTGCGGCGGCTGGCCGGAATCATGCTGGCCCTCTACGCGGTCTGCGTGTTCCCTGCCAACATCAAGCAGGCGGTGGAGGGCATCGCCGTGCCGCCGATCCCCAACACGTGGTGGTATCACGGCCCCCGGCTCGCGCTTCAGCCGGTGATGGTGTGGTGGGCGCTCTACGCCGTCCACGCCGTCGACCGGCCCTTCACGGCGCGAAGAACCGGCGATGTCGGAGTATCTCGTTAAGATTAACCCGACAGAACAAAAGGCTTTTCGCTGAGGAAAACGGCGCTGGCAGCGTATCCGGGCGGGCTCAACCGGTGGTCTTCGCCCCGCAACCCTGTCTAGGCTCGCCCCCATGCCGAAGAGCCGCGACTCGAACCCGACGAATCGCCCGCAAGACGGTGTCGCACCGCCGGAGCAGGCGGCGGTCGAGCGCGCCCTGGAGCAGATCGTGGAGCGCCTGAAGCCGAAGGCGCCGGCCCCGAAGCCGCCGCGGAAGGATGGACCGCGGACGAAGGGCTGAGCGTCCCCTCGTCGCGGTTTCGAAAGGACAGGTCCTTTTCGCGAGTGCAGGGCGAAAGCCCGCGAAGCGGCTTCGCCGGCTTCAGGGCGCTACCCCGAACACCCGCCAAAGGATCTGAGGCCTTTGGGATCCCCCGAACCTGAGCCTCATTTCTTCTCGTCGCGCTTCACCGCCTGCCAAGCCGCTTCCATGGCGGGGAGGGCGGTGTCCTCCAGGGCGTGGCCCTCGCTGGCGAGCCGGGCGGCCATGGCGGTGAAGCGGCGCTCGAACTTGGCGGTGCCGCGGCGCAGCGCCTCCTCCGGATCGACGCCGGCGTGACGCGCGAGGTTGGCGACCGAGAACAGCAGGTCGCCGATCTCCTCGAACACCGCCTCCGGCTCGCCCTTGCCCAGGCTCTCCTCGACCTCGTCGGTCTCCTCGCGCACCTTCGCCAGCACCTGGGCCGCGTCCGGCCAGTCGAAGCCGACGCCGGCCGCCCGCTTCGAGATCCGGTCGGCCCGGGCGAGGGCAGGGAGGGCCCGGGAGACTCCGGCCAGCGGGCCGGCCGCCTCGGCCTTGCCGGTTTCCTTGCCGGCCGCCGCCTTCTCCGCGCGCTCCCGTGCCTTGATCGTCTCCCAGGCCGCCTTGATCGCCGCCGGGTCGGTCGGGCGCTGCTCGGGCGACAGGAACGCCCCGGACGTGTCGAAGACGTGCGGGTGGCGCCGGATCAGCTTGGCGCAGATCGCCTCGGCCACGTCGTCGAAGTGGAAGGCGCCCTCCTCCTCGGCGATCCGCGCCTGGAACACGACCTGGAGCAGGAGATCACCGAGTTCGTCGCGCAGATCCGCTCGGTCGCCGCGCTCGACTGCGTCGGCAACCTCGTAGGCCTCCTCGATCGTGTAGGGGACGATGGTCTCGTAGGTCTGCGCCGCGTCCCAGGCGCAGCCCCGTTCCGGATCGCGCAGTCGCGCCATCAGCGCCAGCAGCCTGCCGATCGGCGCCTCGTCCATCGCTCTTCCATCCCGCATCGGTCGCTCGGTCTCGGCCAAGCCCCCGCTCATAACCCGTCCGCTGCCGCGGCGCAGCGCCGGTTCAGGTGCTCCCGACCGGGGAGGAGAGGGGTACAGCCTGTGCAAAATTCCCTTTATTCCTTTTGAAAAGAAGGGAGAAAGACGTCGTTCGGTTTGGCGAACGCAGCTCTACCTTCCCTAGGAAAGCTATCTGTTAAGGATTCTTAGGGAGTCAGTTCAGCAGGTTATAGGGTGGGCGAAAAAGCCGTTTCAGTTTCAGGGTTTAAGGGGTCTTTGCGCATTGAACTCTGCGCGGAACCGCATTGAACTCTGCGCCGCCCCGCATCGGATTCTGCGCTTGTGGCGGGGCCTCCCGCATCGGATTCTGCGCAGGCCCGTACCGGATTCAGCGTGCAAAACCGGTTTGGCCGGGGAAGAGCGGGGACAAGTCCGGGGCAGGGGGCGTATTGAACTCTGCGCGGTCGGATTCGGGCCGGTCGGCGGACGTATGGAACTCTGCGTGCCTGGAATCGGCCCCGCCTCCGGCCGCGAGCCACGCAGCTGTGCAGGACTCGCGGCGCCAAACGTGGATTCCCGGGAAAACTCCGAAAGGTCACGGGACTCCGCGGAGCCGAATCGTGACAGATCGGTTGCGGCCCTGAGGGTCCTCCGACGACTCCGTCCGGAGCCCGAGGCTTGGATGAAGGCGAACACGACGTGACACGCAGCGGGAGGCCTTGAGGGCGCGCCATGTCGGGGCTGGAGGCCAAGATCGCCGCGATCCGCGACCCGGATCTGCAGGCGGAGCTGGAGGCGGCGCGGGGCGGGTTCCTGTTCGCGCCGATCGTCGAGCACCTGTTCTTTCGCCAGCGCGAGCGCGACGCCGCCCGGGCCCAGGAGGGGGCGCAGGCCGAGGCCCGCGAGGCCATGGGCCGCGACCGCCGCCGTCGCGACGCCGTGCGCGAGGTGATCGAGAGCGAGCCCACGGGCCCGGAAAACCTCCAGCACCTGCACTCGGTGCTGGCGCTGTGCGGCTTGCCCTACCGCGATCCCGGCGACGCCCGCGACTTCGTGCGGGAATACGGCCGCAACTCGCTCAGTCTCTCGGCGGGCCGCCTCAAGAACCCGATCACCGGCGAGATGGAACTGCAGGGCCTGCCCTACGGCCCCAAGGCCCGGCTGGTGCTGCTGCATCTCTGCACCGAGGCGGTGCGCCAGCGCAGCCCCACCATCGAGGTCGCCGACAGCCTCTCGGGTTTCATGAAGGCGATGGGATTCGCCGTCACCGGCGGCGAGCGCGGGACCATCGGCGCCTTCAAGGAACAGCTCAACCGGCTGGCCGCCTGCTCGATGCAGCTCGGCCTGTGGGACGGGGAGGGGCAGGCCTCGACCCTCAACGTGCCTCCCTTCCGCCAGCTCGAATTATGGCGGCGCGGCGATGACGGCCTCGTCTGGCAGCGCACCGTCTCGTTCCATCAGGATTTCTACGACAGCCTGATCCGGCATGCCCTGCCGGTCGATATCCGCGCCGCGCGGGCCTTCTCCGGCTCGGCGCGCAAGCTCGACCTCCTGTTCTGGACCGGCTACCGCCTGCGTGCCCTGCAGCGCCCCCTGCGGCTGACCTGGGACAACCTGCACCGCCAGTTCGGGGCCGAGAACGCGAGCCTGCGCAGCTTCCGCCAGGCCTTCAAGGCGGATCTCGCCGGCCTGCTGGAGGTGTTTCCGCGGCTGCGGATCGACCTCGACGAGGGCGGCATGCTGCTACACCCGGCCGATCCCGGCAGCCTGCTGGTGCCGCCCAAAGCCGCCCGCACCGCGCGCGCGGCCGCGGCTGCCCGCGTCTGACGGAATATTCCATACGGCAATTCCGGCTGGTTGGCAGAGACGGAATATTTCCCTCGAAGAGAGAAGAACCTTCAGTCCGTGGAACAGGGAATGGTTCATTCCGTTTCAGAGGTCGGTTGACCTCGTCTGTCCTGCTTCCTGAAGGCATCTCAGCATGAGGAGCCATGGCCCGTTCCGTAAACCTCGCTCGGTTCCCTCAGCGCTGTCTCCTCACGGCATTCCTTTCCGTGACAACCAGGGAAAACCTGGAAGGAATAAAAGGATCTCGCGTTCTCCTTCCTTCCGTGCCATCCTCCGTTCCGAATGTCTTCCCTCGTTGGGAATGATCGAACGGGAATGCCAGCATGGTCCTGTCGGAATCCGAGGCCGTGGCGAGGCTCGAGGCGCTGCGTCGGCAGCGTGACGCGATCGAGCGGCAGATCGCCGATCTCCTCCTCTACCTCGATCTCGGTCGCCGCCTCGGCGGCGCGGCCGCACCGGCTGCAGTTCCGGCCGCGCCGAGCGAGGATGGGCGAGCGGAAGCACCCGCCCCCATTCCCGTTCCGCAACCGGTTCAGGCGCCGGCCGCCCCTCCGGCTCCGCCCTCCGCAGGGCGCGAGAGATCTCCGGCACCGGCCTTCGCCGCCCCGGAGGAAGGGGAGGTCAGCCTGTCGGAGACGGTCCTCGCCCGCCGCTACGGCCGGGCGGTGATCGAGGCGGCGCTCGCCGTCCTCGAGGAGGCGGGCCGCCCGCTGCATGCCAGCGAGATCCTGGCGCGGCTCACCGAGCAGGGGTTTACCCTACCGGGGCAGGATCCGGTGGCGGCGCTCAACACCCGGCTCTGGAAGCGCTCCGGCCCCGGCGGGCCGCTGAAGCGCCTGGGCGAGGCCGTCTACGCCCCGGCCGAGGCGGAGGAGGGGTAGCCGGGCGGTCTCGACCGCTGCAGCTCTCAAAACACGAAGAGGCGGCCCGCGAGGAGCCGCCTCTCAACCGTATCTGCCTCTTCAGCGAAGCGGCCGCGCCCTCAGCGCGAGGCCGTGACGGAGCCGGTCGATTCCGTCACCTCGCGCCGATCCAGGTCGAGGGCCGTGGCGGGTGGATGGGCCTGAGTGAAGGCGCTGCCGTCGCGCGCCAGCGCCTCGCCGTGAGCGAACAGCGCCTTCATGTAAGGCTGATCGAACGGCTTCTCCGAGGTCTTGGCGAAGCGCCCGTCGATCAGGGCGATCCGGAGATCCAGGCCGGTGCGTCCGGCGTAAGCTTTGGTGAGGGCGAGCGCCGCGCGGGTCTGCGCCTTGATGGCCGCCGACATGGTGCGGCCGAGCACCGAGAGCGTGGTGCGCGAGGCCATCTGGAATTCCGGCTCGAGCCGGTTGTTGATGACGAGGTAGACCCGGTTCGTCGGCAGGTGCAGCCGCGCCTCCCCTTCCAGGGCAGCCGCCGGCGCGAGGTAGAACGGGGCCATCGCCCCGCCGTCGTCGTGCAGCTCCGCGAAGGGCTTGGCCTTGTTCCCGTCCCTCGCTTCGGCGGGGATCGCCACCGGCGGGAAGACGCCGGGCACCGCCGTCGAGGCGAGCACGATCGAGCGGAACAGGCTCAGCGCCCGTGGGTCACCGGTCTCGGCGCTGCGCTGGGCGATCGCGCCCATGTCCCAGAGCACCGGCCGCTCGCTATCGACCTGCGTCGTGGCGATCAGCAGGCGGCGGCCTTTGGCGTGCTCGGCCGCCACTGCTTTGAGCAGGGCCGGCGTCACCGCGCGCCCGATCCGCTCCTTGAGCGGCCACGTGTCGGTCAGTGAGTCCGGTGTCCCGCCGAACTCGAACACGTCGGCCGCCGAGATCTCGGTGTAGTTCTCGCGAAGGGCCGCGTCGGCCTTCGCTCCGAGCGTCGGCGCCACGAAGGCGAAGGGGGCGATCAGCGCGCCGGTCGAGACGCCGGTGATGACGCCGAATTCGGGACGGTCGCCGCGCTCCGACCAGCCCGCCAGCAGGCCGGCGGCAAACGCGCCGTTCTCGCCGCCGCCGGAGAGCACCAGCCAGGGGTCGGAGGCGCGGGGTGCCCCGTCGATCAGGGCCTGGAACGCGCTCGTATCGTCGCCCGCGATCCGCACCGAGGCCGGCAGGCCCTCGGGACGCGCGGTCGCGGCCTGGGCGGCGGTGTAGTCCGGCCGCGCGTCGGCGGGTTTTTTTGCGGCCGGCCCGGCCAGCACTGCCTGCGGCAGCGAGAGCGCGAGCAGCGCGACGGCGAGGGGCCGGCCGAGAGACCCGGCTCTCGATCGACCCAAGGCTCCGACCCTGCGCGGGCCGGTGGACAAATCTCGCAGGGTCGGTTCGTTGAACAGTTTCGGCATCGACGCACGTCTCCCGACGGTGTTCGACAGCCCGCCTCGGCCGGAAAACACGGGCCGCGGCGGTGTGTTCCAGCCTGTCTGCCCCGCGCCGAATGCTTCGCCGGGCAAGCTTTGCCATTTCGCTCATCCCGCGGTCCTCACCGCGGCGTGCCCCGGCATCCGGTCATGAGCATCGAAGACGAAGACAGTCTCGATGAAGACTTCCGAACTCTTGAAGAGTGTCGGACCATTCGGCTCGCCGCGCAATCTTCGCTTTCGGATACTCCACCGACGGATAGGCCGTTCGGCCCGTGCGCGGGAGCACAAGGGGCACACTCCGTCGAACCGGGGGCGCGAGTCCAAGGAGCCGGAGGGACGACCAAGGTCGGCTTTACGTCGGGGGGCGCCGTGCTCTAACGCCAGGAACACTGACGCCCAGAACACTGACGCCCAGAACAGAAGCGAAGGGCGGACGCCGAGCCCCTCGCGAAGCCGGAGACCGAGAGCCGATGAAACTGCCGCGCCGCTTCTTCCAGCCGCTCGCCGCGGGTGCGCCCGAGCCGTTCCGCGACCTGCCGATCAAGCTCGAGCGGATGATCCACTTCGTGCCGCCCCACAACGAGAAGGTCCGCGCCCGCGTGCCCGATCTCGCCAAGACGGTCGACGTCGTGCTCGGCAACCTGGAGGACGCGGTGCCCGCCGACCAGAAGGAGGCGGCGCGCAAGGGCTTCGTCGAGATGGCGCGGGCCACCGATTTCGCGGCCTCCGGCACCGGCCTATGGACCCGCATCAATGCCCTGAACTCACCCTGGATCCTCGACGACCTGTTCACCATCGTCGCCGAGGTCGGCTCGAAGCTCGACGTGGTGATGGTGCCGAAGGTCGAGGGCCCCTGGGACATCCACTACATCGACCAGTTGCTGGCCCAGCTCGAGGCGCGCCACGGTGTGACGAAGCCGATCCTCGTCCACGCCATCCTCGAGACGGCGGAAGGTGTGGCCAATGTGGACGCCATCGCGTCCGCCTCGCCCCGCATGCACGGCATGAGCCTGGGGCCGGCCGATCTGGCGGCGTCCCGCGGCATGAAGACCACCCGCGTCGGCGGCGGCCACCCGGACTATCGCGTGCTCTCCGATCCCAAGGGAGATGCCGAGCGGTCGAGCGCCCAGCAGGATCTGTGGCACTACACCATCGCCAAGATGGTCGATGCCTGCATGGCCAACGGCATCAAGGCGTTCTACGGGCCCTTCGGCGACTTCTCCGATTCGGCGGCCTGCGAAGTCCAGTTCCGCAACGCCTTCCTGATGGGTTGCGCCGGCGCCTGGACCCTGCATCCGAGCCAGGTGGCTCTGGCCAAGACCGTGTTCGCTCCCGATCCGGCCGAGGTGAATTTCGCGGTCCGGATCGTCGAGGCGATGCCTGACGGCACCGGCGCGGTGATGATCGACGGCAAGATGCAGGATGACGCCACCTGGAAACAGGCCAAGGTCATCGTCGACCTCGCCCGGCTGGTGGCCGAGAAGGATCCGGATCTGGCCAAGGTCTACAATCTGCCCTG
Source organism: Methylobacterium sp. R2-1 (assembly GCF_014191355.1). GTDB lineage: Bacteria > Pseudomonadota > Alphaproteobacteria > Rhizobiales > Beijerinckiaceae > Methylobacterium. The sequence goes on along the minus strand of NZ_JACHWM010000006.1, from coordinate 69,320 downwards.
ATCGTCGCGGATGTTGGCCTCGCGTTGGAACGGAAGGGGCGCGAGGCCTATCTATCGGTCATGACCCAGACCAGCATGAGAACCGCTAAATTCGGCCTCGGGGCGGTGGTCCGGCACCGGATCTACCCGTTCCGGGGCGTGGTCTTCGACGTGGACCCGGAATTCGCCAACACCGAGGAATGGTGGCTCGCCATTCCCGAGGAGGTCCGGCCGCGCAAGGACCAGCCCTTCTACCACCTGCTCGCCGAGAACGCGGACAGCGAGTACGTCGCCTACGTCTCGGAGCAGAACCTCGTGCCCGATACATCCGGCGAGGCCCTGCGCCATGCCGGTATCAGTGAGGTGTTCGAGCGCAGCGCCGACGGCGCCTACCGCATGCGGATCGGCCACGCGAACTGACCGGCCGCGCCTTCTGCGAAAGATGCGGGGCGTCGCCCCGAAAGGTGGCCGCCGGCTTTCGGAATAAGACGATGCAAAAACAACAGCCTCGCATCGCCCGGAAGGGTGTGGCTGGGGCGGCGGGCTCAAACGTCAAGCTGCGGAACGCTTTGTTCAACGGCGGCTGCTATCGGACCGTGACACGTCACCGTTGCGCGGGTCCGAGATAGCCATGGATGTGGTCACCATGCTGGTCATGAGCCTCGCCGCGGCCGCTGCCGCGGCGGGCTTCCTGGCCGTCGAGTGGCGGATCCTGCGCAACCCCGCGCTGCTGCTGTGGAGCGCGGGCTTCGCCACGATCGTCCTCGGCTGCTCGCTCTCGCCGGTCCGCGCCGCCTCCTTCCTCGTCGGGGTCTGGTTCGCCAACGGCCTGCTCGTCCTCGCCCACCTCCTGTTCCTGTTCGGCACGGCCCGCTTCACCGGACGCCGGATCGCACGGCTCTGGTGGGGCCTGCTGCTGGCCTGGGCCGGACTCCTGCTCCTGCCGGCAGGGACCGACCCGACTCCGGCCTTCGCGATGACCAATTCCGGTCTCGTCGCCCTCGCCTCCCTGCGGGCCGCCCATCTCCTGCTGTCGCGGGCCGGGACGCCCTTCCCGGAACGCACCGCCGCCTCCGATGCGCTGGGCGCCGTCTTCCTCGCCCACGGCGCATTCTACGCCGTCAAGGCGCTGCTCGTGCCCGTGCCGGGCGCCTTCGTCAGCCTCGTCGGCTTCAAGGGCGTACTGATCCAAGTCTCGCTGTTCGAGGGCATTCTCGTCGAGATGCTGCTCGCCCTGGCGATGGCCGCCGCGGTGCGCCGCCGCCGGGAGGAGGCGATGGCGGTGCTCGCCGAGCGCGATCCCCTCACCGGCGCCTTCAATCGCCGCGCCTTCGAGAGCCGCGCCGCGGAGGCGTTGCGTGACATGGCCGCCGGGCGCCAGTCCGGTGCCCTGCTGCTGCTCGACGTCGACCGGTTCAAGACGGTCAACGACAGCTTCGGCCACGCCGTCGGCGACCGCATCCTCGTGGCGCTCACCGGCGTGTTGGAGGCCTGCCTGCCGCGCGACGCGATCCTGGCGCGGCTCGGCGGGGACGAGTTCGTGATCCTCGTACCGGGTCTCGACGAGGCGGCGGTTCCTGATCTCGGCGCGGCGATCCGCGACCGCATGGCCCGCGAGAGCGGCCGTGGCCTGCCCACCGGCGCCACGATCAGCCTCGGTGCCGCCCTGTTCACCGGCGGCCCGGCCGGGCTCGATGTGCTGATGGCACTCGCCGATACGGCGCTCTATGAGGCCAAGGCCCATGGCCGCGACCGGCTGCAGGCCCGCCGGCTGGAGCAGCCTGCCGAGCGCGCTTCGGAACGATCCGTGCCCGAGGCGAAGGCCCGGATGTCGGCAGAGGGCGGCTGCTGCGCCTGAGGGCGCGTGACGTTCGGATCAAGAGGTTCGAACGACCACGAGGCGCCCGCATGGCGGACGCCTCCCGGTTGAAGATGCCTGTACCGGAGAACCCCTCGCCGAGGAGGCTCGATCGATCTCAGGAGATCAGGTCGAGCTTGGCCGTTTCGAAGCCCGCCGCCCGCACGCTGTCGGGGAGGGCGGAGGAGTCGGGATAGCCGGCCTCGCGGGCCATGGCGTCGAGGGCGGTGCGCTCGTCGTCGGCGCTGCCGGTCCAGAGGATCGCGCCGCTGGTCTTCTGCCGGATCTGGAAGATGCTCATTGTGAACCGTCCGTCGTCGGGAAGCTCTTGACGGAACAACCCTGCGAGGCTGACCCGGTTGCACACGAAACCTCGGGCGAAATCTTGAGAGTTGCGATGGGTGTTCGCGCAGCTCCAGATCGTCCGATTTCGAGGCCCGGCCTCGATGACCACAGCGCGGGAGGGGGCCGATGTTGCCTGTCCGCAACGGCTCGGGCCGGCTGCGGCCGGGGAGGGACCCCGCCACGAAATCGCCGGCTCCCGCGCGGAAGCAGGCTGCGGCGCATCGGCGCGCCCCGTGAGGCGATTCGTGATGCTGGCCCGCTTGTTTCTACGTCCCACCGCGGCGGGACTCGCGGCCCTCCTCCTTTCCCCGAGTCCACCGGCCCGCGCCGCCGAGGAACCGCCCGCGGCCGGGGTGCCTGATCCCGCCGCGCTCCTGCCCGCCGTGAGTGTGGTCCCGGCCGAGCGCCGGGAGATCGTCGAGCGGGCGGTCGTGACCGGGACGCTGGTGCCCCGCGACGAGATCCTCGTCGCCCCCGAGGTCGAAGGCCTGCGCATCGTCGCGCTGCTCGTCGAGGAGGGCGATCGGGTCGAGCGCGGCGCGGTACTGGCGCGGCTCTCGCTGGAGATGATCGAGACGCAGGAGGCGGCCAACCTCGCCGCCACCGCGAAGGCTGAGGCCGCCATCGTCCAGGCGAAGAGCCAGATCATCCAGGCGCAGGCGGTTCAGACCGAGGCGCGCCAAGCCCTGGAGCGGGCGCAGGCGCTGGTGAAGACCGGCAATGCCACTGCGGTCACCCTGGAGCAGCGGGTTTCCGCGGCTCAAGCCGCCGACGGCCGGCTCGACGCGGCGCGGGCCGGGCTGGCGCTCGCCGAGGCGGATCTGGCCGCGGCACGGGCGCAGGCGCGCGAGATCGGCCTGCGCCGGGCCCGCACCGAGATCCGCGCGCCGGAAGCCGGTATCGTCAGCCGCCGCACGGCCCGGGTCGGCGCCACCGCGAGCGCGGTCGGCGAGCCGCTGTTCCGCCTGATCGCGCGCGGCGAAATCGAGCTGGAGGGCGAGGTGCCCGAATTCGCCCTGCCCCGGCTGAAGGTCGATGCCCCGGCGCGCCTCGAATGGGAGGACGGGCGCGTGACGCCCGGCGCCGTGCGCCGGGTCTATCCGGAGGTCGAGCGGGCGACCCGCCTCGGCCGGGTGCGCATCCGCCTGGACGCCGACCCGGCGCTGCATATCGGCGCCTTCGCCCGCGGTCGGGTCGAGGTCGCCCGGCGCGAGGGCGTGGCGGTGCCGCTCGCCGCCGTGCTCTACGCCGCCGACGGCTCGGCCAGCGTGCTCGCGGTCGCGGACGGCCGCGTCTCCGCCCGCCGGGTCGAAACCGGCCTCTCGGCCGAAGGTTTTACGGAAGTTCGCTCCGGCGTCGCGGCGGGGGAGACCGTGGTCGCCCGCGCCGGCTCGTTCCTGCGCGACGGCGACCGGGTGCGTCCGGTGCTTCCCGCCGCGGCCCAGGCCGGCGCCTCGAGCCGCTGAGGATCACACCATGCGCCTCAACGTCTCGGCCTGGGCGATCCGCAAGCCGATACCCTCTCTCGTGCTGTTCCTCGTGCTGATGGTGCTCGGCCTCGTCAGCTTCCGGAGCCTGCCGATCACCCGCTTTCCCAACATCGACATCCCGATCGTCTCGGTGACGATCACGCAGTCCGGCGCCGCCCCGTCCGAGTTGCAGACCCAGGTCACGAAATGGGTCGAGGATTCGGTGGCTGGGGTGAAGGGGGTCAAGCACATCCTGTCGACCATCTCGGAAGGGGCCTCGATCACCACGATCGAGTTCCGCCTGGAGGTGAACCAGGACCGCGCCGTCAACGACGTGAAGGACGCGATCTCGAAGATCCGCATCAACCTGCCGCGCACCATCGACGAGCCGATCATCAGCCGCGTCGAGATCGCCGGCCTGCCGATCATGATCTACGGCGCCTCGGCGCCTGCCATGACGCCGGAGGACCTGTCGTGGTTCGTCGACGACGTGGTCGCCCGCCAGCTCCAGGGGGTGAAGGGAGTGGGCGGCGTCGAGCGGCTCGGCGGTGTCGCCCGCGAGATCCGCGTCACCCTCAAGCCCGACCGGCTGCTCGCGCTGGGCATCACCGCGGCCGACGTGAACCGGCAGTTGCGCCTCACCTCCGCCGACATGGCCGGCGGGCGCGGCGAGCTCGCCGGCGGCGAGCAGTCGATCCGCACGCTCGGCGCCTCGTCGAGCCTGGAGACGCTGGGGGCCACCTCCATCGTCGTGCCGGGGGGGCGCAAGGTGCGCCTCGACGAGCTGGCGAGCCTGATGGACGCGGCCGAGGAGCCGCGTACCTTCGCCCGCTTCAACGGCGAGCCGGTGGTGGGCTTCGCCATTTCCCGGGCGATGGGGGCGAGCGACGCCGAGGTCGCGGTCGCGGTGGCGAAGCGCATCGAGGCGCTGCACGCCGAGAATCCGGGCCTGCGCTTCGACCTGATCGACACCAGCGTCGTCAACACCATCGGCAACTACCACTCGGCGATGATGGGCCTGCTGGAGGGCGCCGCGCTCGCCGTGATCGTGGTGTTCCTTTTCTTGAGGGACTGGCGCGCCACCCTGATCGCGGCGGTGGCGCTGCCGCTCTCGGTGCTGCCGACCTTCTGGGTGATGAGCGCGCTCGGCTTCTCGCTCAACGCGGTCAGCCTGCTCGCCATCACCCTGGTGACCGGCATCCTCGTCGACGACGCCATCGTCGAGATCGAGAACATCGTCCGCCACATGCGGATGGGCAAATCCGCCTACCGTGCCGCTCTGGAGGCTGCCGATGAGATCGGGCTCGCGGTCATCGCCATCACCGCGACCATCATCGCGATCTTCGCGCCCGTCTCCTTCATGCCGGGCATCGCCGGCCAGTACTTCAAGCAGTTCGGGCTCACCATCGCGGCCGCCGTGTTCGTGTCGCTCCTCGTCGCCCGCCTGATCACGCCGCTCTTGGCCGCCTACTTCCTGCGCGATCACGGCCCGGACCACGAGCGCGAGGGTAGGGTGATGCGCGCCTATACCCGCCTCGTGGCGTGGTCGGTGCGGCACAAATACCTGACGCTGATCCTCGGGCTGGCCTGCTTTGCCGGCTCGATCGCCTCGACCCGGCTCCTGCCCGCGGGTTTCATCCCGGCGGAGGACGCCGCGCGCACGATGTTCGTGGTCGAGCTGCCCCCCGGGGCCCGGCTCGACGACACGAGCCGCGTCTCCGACGGCATCGTCGAGACGATCCGGGCGATGCCGGAAGTCAGAAGCGTCTTCGTCGATGGGGGGCGCCAGCTTCCGGGCAAGAAGGAGGTGCGGCTGGCAAGCCTCACCGTCAACCTCACCCCGAAGAGCGAGCGGGCGCTGACCCAGAAGCAGGTCGATCTCAAGATCGCGAACATCCTGCGGCAGGTGCCCGACATCCGCTTCTGGTCACTGCAGGAGGGCGGGCAGCGGGAATTTGCGCTGATCGTCTCGGGCCCCGACAAGGCGGTGGTCGCCGATGTGGCCGCCCGCCTCCAGCGCGAGGCCATGGGCGTGCCCCACCTCGTCAACGTGATCTCGACCGCACCCCTCGACCGCACCGAGCTCCGCATCACCCCCAAACCGGGCGTGGCCGCCGATCTCGGCGTCTCGACCGACGTCATCGCCGAGACGGTGCGGGTCGGCACCATCGGCGACATCGCGGCCAATCTCGCCAAGTTCAACGCCAAGGATCGCCAGATCCCGATCCGGGTGATGCTGCCCGAACGCTTGCGCGGGCAACTGCCCGAGATCGCCAGCTTGAAGGTGCCGGTGAAGACGGGCGCGGCGGTGCCGCTCGCGACCGTGGCCGACCTGACGCTCGGGCGCGGCCCCACGGCCATCGACCGCTACGACCGCACCGTCCGCGTCGCCGTCGAGGGCGACCTTCAGGGCTCGGACGCGCTGGGCTCGATTATCGAGCAGGTGATGGCGCTGCCCGCCGCGACCCTGCTTCCCGAGGGCGTGACCATCCGGCAGACGGGCGATGCCGAGATCATGGGCGAGGTGTTCGAGGGCTTCGCGCTCGCCATGGGTGCCGGGCTGATGATGGTGTTCGGCGTCCTCGTGCTGCTGTTCGGCAACTTCCTCCAGCCGCTCACCATCCTGTTCTCGCTTCCGCTCTCGATCGGCGGGGCGATCCTCGGGCTGCTCGTCTTCCACATGCCGATCTCGATGCCGGTCGTCATCGGCATCCTGATGCTGATGGGCGTGGTGACGAAGAACGCGATCATGCTGGTCGACTTCGCCATCGAAGAGATGGCCCGCGGCGTCGATCGCGTCACTGCCATCGTCGATGCCGGGCGCAAGCGGGCGCGCCCCATCGTGATGACCACCATCGCCATGGCCGCCGGCATGGTGCCGTCTGCCATGGCGCTCGGCATCGGCGGCGAGTTCCGCGCGCCGATGGCGGTGGCGGTGATCGGCGGGCTGATCGTCTCGACCGGGCTCTCGCTCGTCTTCGTGCCGGCGATCTTCCTCTTGGTCGACGACCTGTCGCGGCTGTTCGTGCGCCTGTTCGGCCGCTTCGTCGGCGGGGCGGACGAGCCGGAGGCAGGGCAAGAAGTCAGACATTTGGACGATGCGTATCGCCCGGGTTTGCCCGCCAACGCCGGCGGTCTCGCCCGTCGACCGACCGCCGCCGAGTGAACCGGCTCTCGCTCGAACAAAACGCGAAATCTGTTCTCCCGAACAAATCGAACAGATTGTACTAACGGCCGCGCGGGCCGGTTATCATTTCCCAACCGGGAATGGGACGGATGCCCCTGCCCGGCGCAGGCGGCGGCTCGCGGATCGTCTCGAAAATGGGTGACAGCTCAAGGGCCTCGTGTAGCGCCCCACGAGCCGTCGCCAGGACGATGCGCGGAGCGTCTTTCGGCAAGGCTGCAGCCACATCGGCCGCCGGGCTCTGCATTGCGCGAGTACGTCAGGGTTGCATCATCGAGGCGGCGCGAAGTTTTTCGCAACACTTTTGATGTATCCGGGACAGAATACCGCTTCGCGTCCACCACGGGCCTTGCGGCCGATGGATGATCGATGCGGGAACCTCGAGACCGACAGGAACGCCAAAACGCCCACGAGCGACGCCGGGACAGGCGCTCCGAGGATGTCGTCGTCCTCGTCTCGGATCGCCGCGAACGGGCGGAGCGTCTGGCCCGCGGCATCGCGCTCGTCCTGCCCTGCCGCGTGATCGAGCCCGGCGCGGGCTTGCCGGCCGGCCGGCCCATCGCCTTCGTCGTCGATCTCGCCACGGACCTGGCCGCGGACCGAAACGGCGACCGGGGGCATGCCTGGATCGCGTGGCTCGCCACGAATATCCGCGAGAGCGGACTGCCCTGCCTCTATCTCGCCCGCGGCAACGCAATCCATGACGCGGCGGCCGTGACCTTGCTCGGCACGCCGACCGTGATCGATCCGCGCCAGTCCGCCGGCATCGTCCCGACGCTTCGACGCCTCGTCGCGGCTGGGAAGGCGAGGGCGACGCGCGGTGGCATGCAGGGAGCGGCTGGCGGACCGCCCGAGGTGCAGGTCGAGCGGGCCACGACCCTCGTCATTCACCTGTTCGACAGCGCCGCTTCCGGCCAGCCGCCGAGCCCGGAGGAGGCTGAGGAAGGCACGCAGATCGTGCTCGATACGGTGTCCGAGGTCGGCATCCGCGCCTGGCTCGACCTCGTCTGGCGCCACGACATTCAAGTCTACCAGCATTCCCTGAGCGTGGCGGGCTTCGCCGCCGCCTTCGCCGCCGAACTCGGCTTCTCCCGGGATGACCGGCAGCGTCTCGCCAAGGCCGCGCTCCTGCACGACGTCGGCAAGGCTCTGATCCCCCACGCCATCCTCAACAAGCCGGGCCCCCTCACGCCGGACGAGATGGCGGTGATGCGCACCCATGCCGCGCTCGGCGCCGACCTGCTGGCCAAGGAGGGCGACTTCGGACCCGATATCCTCGACGTGGTGCGCTACCATCACGAGCGCCTCGACGGGTCCGGCTATCCGGAGGGCCTGAAGGGCGCGCAGATCGGTGATCTCGTGCGGCTCGTGGCGATCTGCGATGTGCATTCGGCCCTGACCGAGCGCCGGGTCTACCGCCCGCCCCTCTCCGCCGCGGAGGCCGTCGCGATCATGGAGGCCCAGGCCGGCCAGCTCGATTCCGATCTGCTCCGGGCCTATCGTCCGATCATCGCCCGCGCCGGCGCCGCCGCCAGCGGACCGTCCGTGCTGGGCTGATCCCGGGAGCCCAAAGGGTCATCCCTTTGGCAGGGCACCGGGGCGGCGCCCCGATCTCTTTCCAGGGCTCGGCCCTGGACCCGCGAAACGGCTTGCCCTTCGAAACCCGGTTCTTCGAAACCCGCTCCTTCGCGGCGCGATCAGCCGCGGGCCGCCACCCGCTCGGCCAGCAGGCACAGGATCTCGAAGGCGATGCCCGCGCCAGCCAGCGCCGTGATGCCGGCGGAATCGAGAGAGGGGGCGACCTCCACCACATCCGCCCCAACGAGATCGAGACCGCGCAGGCCCCGCAGCAGGTGCAGCGCCTCCCGCGTGGTGAAGCCGCCGATCTCCGCCGTGCCGGTGCCGGGGGCGAAGGCGGGATCGAGGGCGTCGATGTCGAAGCTGAGATAGGTCGGGCCGTCGCCCACCACGGTCCGGGCTTCCGCGGCCACCTCCGGCAGGCCGCGGGCGCAGACCTCCTCCATCGCGAGGATGCGCATGCCCTGCGCCAGCGCCCAATCGCGCTCGTCGGCCGCGTCCATGCTGCCGCGCAGGCCGATCTGGATGCAGCGGCGCGGGTCGAGCACACCGTCCTCGACCGCGCGCCGGAACGGCGTGCCGTGGGTCAGCCGCGACCCGTCGGACTGCGCGCCGCCATACTGCGCGTCATCGGTGTCGCTGTGGGCGTCGATGTGGATCAGTCCGAGCGGCCGGGCCGCCCCGAGCGCCCGCAGCACGGGATAGGTGATGAAGTGGTCGCCGCCGACCGACAGCGGCACGATGCCCGCCTCGGCGAGCGGCCGATAGAAGGTCTCGATGCGCCGGGCCGTCTCGGCGGCGTCCACCGGGTTGACCGGCACGTCGCCGAGATCGGCGCAGGCCGCCAGGGCATAGGGCGCCACGCCCGTGGCGGGGTTGAGCGCCCGCGTGCCGGTGGAGGCCTCGCGCACGGCCCGGGGCCCGAGCCGTGCGCCGGGCCGGTTGGTGGTGGTGCCGTCGAAGGGGATGCCGATCAGGCCGATCTCGACTCGCCCCGTCCCTTTGCCGGCTCCTTCACCCGCCGCCTCGGCCGGATCGAGCACCGGAAGCCGCATGAAGCTCGCGAGCCCCGAGAAGCGCGGCGTCACCATCCCCGAAGCCGGCTGGAACCGCGCCAAGCGCTGCGCCCGCATCTCCGCCCTGTCGTCCTCCCTGTCATCCGCCATGACGATCCTCCCCAGCGCGGCGCCTCTCGCGATCCGCATCAAGCCGTCCGGATCGCCCGCCCGCAAGCCTCTTCCCGCCCGCATCGCCATGCCCCGGTGCCATGCCCCGGCGCCAGATTCCGGCCGGCGCAGACTACGCAGAGGAAGCCCGGAGAGCGGATACATTGGCTCCCGATGGCGTTGGGGGGCCGGGCTCGTGATATGGCCAAGCCTTCTCGGCAAGCTTTCTCGGCAAGCCTGATCGAGGGGCGGATCGGCGTTCGAAGCCGAGCCGGGACCAGACGGCAGATGGAGGATGACGGTTCATGGCAGCTCAGATCGCGGTCATCGATCGTTCGGAGGCTGCGGATTGGGACGAGGTTCTCTGGCAGCAGCCTGCCGCCGCCATCTACGCGGCGCGGAGCTGGGGCGATTACAAGGGGCGGCTCGGCTGGACCGTCCGGCGGGTGGCCTTGTGCGACAACGGTGAGGATCTCGCCTACATCCAGTACCAGGAGCGCCGATCCGGTCCCCTGCGCCGGATCTTCGTGCAGGGCGGGCCGGTCCTCACCGCCCGCGGGCAGTCCCGGGCGGAAGCGGTGCTCGCCGCCTTCCTCGACCATCTCGCCCTGCGCCCGGCGGACCTGCTCGCGGTGAAGAGCTACCGGCCGCACGATCCGGAGGGCATCACCGCCCTCCTGTCGCACGGCTTCGTGCCCGTCGTTACGGCTAAGGACCACACGATCGAGCTCGACCTGACGCCCGGCACCGACGCGATCCTGGCCGCTTCCGACCGACGCTGGCGGCGGGAGGTTAACAAGGCGAAGGGCCAGCCCGATCTCACCGCCGTCTTCCTGACGGATCCGGACGAGCGCCTGCGGGCCTTCGACACCTTCGTGCGGATGTATGCCGCCCTGCAGCAGCGCAAGGGCTTCTCGAGCGACCTCGACACGGCCGCCTATCGCGATCTCGCGGCGTCCGACCCGCACCTGCTCTTCCTCGAGATCCGCGAGGGCGGGGCGCCGATCCTGGTGCGCATCGTCCACACCGCGCGGGAGCGCTGGACCGATTTCTTCACCGCCTCGAACGAGCGGGCCCGGGCGACCGGCGCGGCCAGCTTCGCCGTGTGGCAGATCGTCGAGCGCGCCCGGCAGGAGGGCGCCCGCCGCTTCGATTTCGGCGGCGTCGACCCGGCCGGCAACCGCGGCGTCTTCGACTTCAAGCGGGCCCTGAGCCGCAACGTGGTCCAGGGCGGACCGACCTGGATCTACGCGCGCAACACCTTCGTCCGCCGCGCCGCCGCGACCGCCCTGTTCCTGCGCCAGATCTGACCGCAAGGGGGTTCGAGGGGTGAGGAGGCTCCCCACCTCTCGACGTCGCGGCTCAGCCCCGCTGCTGCGAGCGCAGGCTGCTGGTATCGCCCGATGTGTTCGTCATCGGTCCGGCGGGGCCGCTGGAATTGGCTTCCTCCTCGCCCGCGCGGTCGTCGCTTTGGCGGGCGCCGACATGGTCGTGGTACTGCTCGGTCTGGACGTGGCGGCTGTCGAGGCCGCGCGCGTCGGAGTGCTGGGACTTGTCGCGGTTGCTCAGCACCTCGTTCTCGCCGAGCATGCCCTCGGGCAGCTCGGTCATGGCGCCGGTGCCGTCGCCTTTGCCCTGCGCACCGGGACCCATGCTGTGCCGGTCGGCCTTGGCCATGATGTCGCTCCTGTCGCTGTCGATAGCGTGGAGGAACGATCTGGGCTCGGGAGCGAAGAGAGCAAGCTGAGCAGAAGAAAACTTAAAGGTCTTTTGCCGAGGAACATTTTCGCGTTCCAGGCGATCGGCCCAGGCGATCGGCGTGGTCTTGCCTTGTTGCCGACAGGGGATGCTCAGCGCGACTTCGCTGTCAGCAATTCCGCGAACCGCGCCACCAGCCGCCGTCCGACCTCCTCCTTGCCGAGCTTCGGCCAGGTCTCGATACCGCCCTCGCGCGCCACGAGGTGCACCGTGTTCTCGGTGCCACCCATCACGCCGCCTTCCGCCGAGACGTCGTTGGCCACGATCAGGTCGCAGCCCTTGCGCGCGATCTTCTTCTGCGCGTTGACGATCACGTCGTCGGTCTCGGCGGCGAAGCCCACGACGAGGGCCGGGCGCCCCTCGCTTCGGCCGGCGATGGTGGCGAGGATGTCTGGGTTCTCGACCAGTTGCAGCGGCGCGGGGGTGCTGCCGTCCTTCTTGATCTTGCCCGCTCGCGTCTCCGCCGGGCGCCAGTCGCCGACCGCGGCGGCGAAGATCGCGAGATCGGCCGGCAGGACCGCCTCGACCGCGGCGAGCATCTCGCGGGCGCTCTCCACCCGCACGACGGTGACGCCCGCCGGATCGGGAACCGCCACCGGCCCCGAGACCAGGGTGACCCGGGCGCCGGCCTCGGCTGCGGCTGCGGCGACCGCGTGACCCTGCCGCCCCGAAGAGCGGTTGGCGAGATAGCGCACGGGGTCGATCGCCTCGTGGGTCGGGCCGGAGGTCACCAGCACGTGGCGTCCCGTCAGCGGTTTCTTCGGGGTGTCGCGGCCGGCCAGGAAGCCGAAGCCGGGGCTCTCGGCGCGCTGCGCCAGCAGGGTTTCGAGGGCATCTGCGATCTCGTGCGGCTCGGCCAGCCGCCCGGGACCGAACTCGGCCTCGGCCATGGCGCCCTCGTTGGGCCCGACCACCGCGACGCCGTCGGCTTTCAGCGTCGCGAGGTTGCGCTGCGTCGCGGGATGTTGCCACATCCGCACGTTCATCGCCGGTGCGATCAGGATCGGCAGGGTGGTGGCGAGCAGCACCGTCGAGGCGAGGTCCGGCGCGTGGCCGGTCGCCATCCGCGCCATCAAATTGGCCGTGGCCGGCGCCACCACGATCGCATCGGCGTCTCGGGCGAGTCGGATATGGCCGATATCGGCCTCACTCTCCCGGTCGAACAGGTCGGTATGGGCCCGCTCCCCGGCGAGCGCGGCGGCCGCCAGCGGCGTGACGAATTCCTGGGCCGAATCGGTCAGCAGCGGGCGTACCTGCGCTCCGCGCTCGCGCAGGCGCCGGATCAGGTCGAGCGCCTTGTAGGCCGCGATCCCGCCGCCGACGATCAGCAGGACGCGGCGGCCGGCGAGGGGTTTTGCGGATGAAGAGGACATGAGCGCAGAACGGGGATTTGCGGCCCGCGCGTCAAGGGGCGAGGAAGGCCTCTCACCGGAACGCCAGCACCAGCGCGCCCACCGCGATTCCCCACAGGGCCAGGGTGGTCAGGAGCGCGTGGCGGCGCTCCAGCTTGACCAGCCGCTCGATCGCCTTGGTATCGCGCGAGCCCTCCTCGTCGAGGCGGATCATGATGCGGCGGATGCGCTGGGCGATGTCGGGGATGTCGGAGACGACCTCGGCGAGCGTCATCGCGGCACGGGCGCCGCCTTCGAGCCTGCCAACAGGGCCGAGATGGCGGGTGATCCACGAGCGCACCACCGGCTCGGCGCCGGTCCACATGTCGAGCTGCGGATCGAGCGAGCGGGCGACGCCCTCCACCACCACCATGGTCTTCTGCAGCATCACCAGTTCGGTGCGGGTGCTCATGTCGAACAGGGCGGTCACGTCGAACAGGAGCGTGAGCACCTTGGCCATGGAGATCTCGTCGGCCCGGCGCTGATGGATCGGCTCGCCGATCGCCCGGATCGCCTGCGCGAAATCGTCCACCGAGTGGTGGCGCGGCACGTAGCCGGCCTCGAAATGCACCTGCGCCACCCGGCGATAATCGCGGGTGATGAAGCCCAGAAGAATCTCGGCGAGGAAGCGCCGCTCGGCGTGGCCGAGCCGGCCCATGATGCCGAAATCGACCGCGACGAGCCGGCTCTGCGGATCGACGAACAGGTTTCCCGGATGCATGTCGGCGTGGAAGAAGCCGTCGCGGATCGCCTGCCTGAGGAAAGACTGAATCACCACCCGGCCCAGCGCCTTCGGGTCATGGCCCGCCGCGACGATGCCGGCGCGGTCGTTGAGGCGCACGCCGTCGATCCACTCGGAGGTCAGCACGTCGCGCGCCGTCAGCGCCCATTCGGGGCGCGGCGTGCGGAAATCCTCGTCGCCCTTGGTGTTCTGTGCGAGTTCCGACATCGCCGCCGCTTCGAGCCGGAAATCCATCTCCATGGTGACGGAGCGGGCCAGAATCTCGACGACTTCGCGGGGGCGCAGGCGCTCGGCGTCCGGTAGCAGCGCGTTGACGATGCGGGCCATGAACCGCATCGCCTGCAGATCCTTGGCGAAGCGCTCGCGCACGCCGGGCCGCATCACTTTGACGGCTACGGTGCGCTGCGTGCCGTCGGCGTCGAGCACGGTCGCCTTGTGCACCTGGGCGATCGAGGCCGCGGCCACCGGCTCGCTGAAGGCGGTGAACAGCGCCGAGACCGGTTTGCCGAGTTCCTGCTCGACGACCCGCAGCGCCACCCCCTGCGGGAAGGGCGGCACCCGGTCCTGAAGCCGTTCGAGGTCGCGCGCCGCAGCCATGCCGACGATGTCGGGCCGCGTCGCCAGGAACTGGCCGAACTTGACGTAGGAGGGGCCGAGCCGGGTCAGCGCCCGCTCCAGCGGGCTCGCACCGGGCACTTCGGCGATGCCGCGCCGCTCCAGGGAGCGGCCGAGTTTCAGCGCGAGCCGTAAGTGCGGCGGCAGTTGCGCCGGATCGATCAGCGCCAGCCCGCCCTCGCGGGCGAGCACGAATCCGACATGGGCGCCGCGGGCGAGGTGGAAGACGGCGCCTAGCATCCGCGAACCCTGTCAGGTGTGTCGCCGAAGAGAGATCGCACCGGATGGCGGGCGCGAAGAGGCTCCCGCGCAGCGGGCCTCGGCCGCGCCGAGACGGCAGCCGATGTTCGGGACCGGAAATCGATCAAGAAATCTTCCAGCCGGAATGGATCGCGACGATGCCGCCCGAGAGCCGGCGGTGGCTGACATGGCCGAAGCCCGCCGCCTCGATCATCCGGGCGAAGCTGTCGGGGGAGGGGAACTTGCGGATCGACTCGACGAGGTATTGGTAGGACTCGCGGTCGCCTGCCACCCGCTCGCCGATGCGCGGGATCACGTGGAAGGAGTAGGCGTCGTAGATCTTTTCGAGAACCGGCAGGTCGACCCGTGAGAATTCCAGGCACAGGAAGCGCCCGCCGGGCTTGAGCACCCGGTGCGCCTCGCGCAGCGCCACGTCGATGCGCGGCACGTTCCGGATGCCGAAGGCGATGGTGTAGCTGTCGAAATGGTTCGACGGCAGGGGCAGCGTCTCGGCATTGCCGGTCACGAAATCGATGCGGCCGTCGTATTTGTGCCCGGCCCGCTCGGCGCCGACCCGCAGCATCGCCTCGTTGATGTCGAGCACGGTGACGTGGGTGTCGGGTCCGCCCGCAGCGAGCGTCCGGAAGGCGATGTCGCCGGTGCCGCCGGCCACATCGAGATGGTGGTAGGGGCGGGTGCGCGACGGGCGCAGCATCGAGATCAGGTGCGACTTCCAGGCCCGGTGCAGCCCGCCCGACATCAGGTCGTTCATCAGGTCGTAGCGGCGCGCGACCGAGCGGAACACGTCGTCGACGCGGGCCTGCTTCTCGGAGAGGCGCACGCGCTCGTAGCCGAAATCGGCGGTGGCTTCCGTGTCGCCGGCTCTCGCGTCCGTTCCGCTCATCCGATCACATCCTGCGCTTGCCCGCCGACGCCGCCGGCTTGGCCGAGCCTCCTTAGCGAATGCCGGATGGAACCGCCATGCGGCAGCGGGGATGCGGAGAGGCAGGGGCGTCCGTCGCGCGGGCGAAAGGATCTCAGCTCCTCAGAGTCCCACCGACGAGCCAAGCCGGGTCGAACCAGCGGTCGGCCTCGCCGTCGTAGGGCAGGCGGGTGATGTCCCAATGCTGGATGTATTTCGCGTAGACGTTCCAGACCGCGATGCCGCCGCCGACGAAGATGCGCCGGCCGGGATAGCGCTTCAGCACCGCCTCCGGATCCTCGTGCGAGCGGATCACGTCGATGGTGCGGTCCTTGAACGCGAAGTCCGGCACCGAAGCCACGGTCTTCGGGCCGGCGATCAGCACGTGGCCCATGGTGAGCGCAAAGAAGCGCGTCACGTCCTCCACGAAGAGCGGATCGGTGTTGCCCTCCCAGGGGAGATGCCCATTGAGGCCGAGCTGGCCCCGCTGGCCGATGGCGCAGATGCAGCGGACGTCGATCATGGCTGAAACCCGAAAAACATAGAAAGCGGGCTCTGCCCGCAACCCCGCCGGGGCCTTGGCCCCGGACCCCCTTACTGGGGAGCCTGGAAATCCAGAACCCGGTCGCTGGGGAAATCGTAGAGTTTGCCCGTCTCGTTCCAATCGGAGGAAGCCAACCGCACGAAATGCGGTGCCAGCGCCTCCGGGGTCTTCAGCGTGGCCGGATCTTCGCCCGGCATCGCCGCCGCGCGCATGCTCGTGCGGAGCGGACCCGGGTTGAGCAGCATGGCGCGCACCCGCGTGCTCGCGTTCTCGGCGGCGTAGGTGCGCACCATCGCCTCCAACGCCGCCTTCGAGACGGAGTAGGGACCCCAATAGGCCCGGCATTTCGAAGCCGCCCCGGAGGAGACGAAGATCGCGCGTCCGCCATCGGAGCGCTGCAAGAGCGGGTCGAACGAGCGGATCAGGCGCCAGTTGGCGGTGACGTTGATCGCCATCACCTGATCCCACACCTTCGGCGTGACGTGGCTCACCGGCATCAGGTTGCCGAGGATGCCGGCATTGCCGACCACCGCGTCGAGCCGGCCCCAGCGCTCATTGAGCGCCGCGCCGAGACGGTCGATCGCGTCGTAATCGGTGAGGTCGAGGGGCACCAGCGTCGCGTGGCCGCCGGCCTGCCGGATCGCGTCGTCGAGTTCCTCCAACCCACCCTGCGTGCGGGCGACTGCGACGACATGGGCTCCAGCCTGCGCCAGAGCCAGCGCAGCGGCCCGGCCGATGCCGCGGGAGGCGCCGGTGACGACGGCGATGCGGCCGTCGAGGATCTTGTCGGCCATGGCGCTCAGTCCGCTTCGGCCAGCATCGCGAAGCGCTTGGGCCCGGCAATCGCCAAGTCGGTCAAGCCGGTCGGGTAGTCACCGGTGAAGCAGTGGTCGGTGTATTGCGGGCAGGCGGCGTTGCGCGCCTCCTCGCCCATCGCCCGGTAGAGGCCGGGGATTGACAGGAAGGCCAGCGAATCGGCACCGATGTATTTCCGCATGCCCTCGAGATCGTGGGTAGCGGCGAGCAGCTTCTCGCGCTCGGGCGTGTCGATGCCGTAGAAATCGGGATAGGTGATCGGCGGCGAGGCGATGCGAAAATGCACCTCGCGGGCGCCGGCGTCGCGCATCATCCGCACGATCTTCACCGAGGTGGTGCCGCGCACGAGGCTGTCGTCGACGAGCACGATGCGCTTGCCCTCGACCGCGGCGCGGTTGGCCGAGTGCTTCATCCGCACGCCCAGTTCGCGCACGGTCTGGGTCGGCTGGATGAAGGTGCGCCCGACATAGTGGTTGCGGATGATGCCCATCTCGAACGGCAGGCCGGCCTCCTGCGCGAAGCCGAGCGCCGCCGGCACGCCGGAATCCGGCACCGGGATCACGACGTCGGCCTCCGGCAGAGCCTCGCGGGCGAGTTCCTGACCGATGGCCTTGCGCACGCCGTAGACGCTCTTGCCGTTCACCACCGAGTCGGGGCGGGCGAAGTAGATGTACTCGAAGATGCAGGGCCGCATCGGCTGCTTCTCGGCGAAGCGGATCGACTCGACCCCCTCTTCCGAGATCACGACCACCTCGCCGTTCTCGACGTCGCGGATGAAGCGCGCGCCGATGATGTCGAGGGCGCAGGATTCGGAGGCGAGGATGTAGCGCCCGTCGAGCTCGCCGAGCACCAGCGGGCGGATGCCGAGGGGGTCGCGGGCGCCGATGAGCTTCTTGTTGGTCAGCGCGACGATGGCATAGGCGCCCTGGATCTGCTGCAGCGCGTCGATGAAGCGCTCGACGATGCGCGGTTTGCGCGAGCGGGCGGCCAAGTGCAGGATCACCTCGGTGTCCGAGGTCGATTGCGTGATGGCGCCGTCGCGCACGAGGTCGCGGCGGATCGAGAGCGCGTTGGTCAGGTTGCCGTTATGGGCGACCGCCAGCCCGCCGCTGGCGAGTTCGGCGAACAGCGGCTGGACGTTGCGCAGGATGGTGCCGCCGGTGGTCGAGTAGCGCACGTGGCCGATGGCCGAGCGGCCGGCCAGCCGCTCGATCGTGGCGCGGTCGGAGAAGGAATCGCCGACGAGCCCTTGGCGGCGCTCGGAGTGGAACACGCCGTCGTCGTAGGAGACGATGCCCGCCGCCTCCTGGCCGCGATGCTGCAGGGCGTGGAGGCCGAGCGCCGTGATGGCCGAGGCATCGTCGTGCCCGTAGATGCCGAAGACGCCGCATTCCTCGCGAAGCGTATCCCCGTCGATGTCCAGGTCGCGGACATCGGCGCTCGCGCTGACAGCTGACATGTCGATCTCGAATCCTGGAGGCGCGCGGGTCTCGCGGGCCTCGCATCCGGCACGGCAGGAAACGGCCGAAGGCGTCTCCGCCTGCAGCCTCTGCCGCGAGGGATGACACCGGGACCGTCGTGAAACCGTTACCTAGGCGCGGATCGCGTCGCAACCAAGACCGATTCCAGCATATCCTTCGTCGTCCGCGCGCATTGCTTGCGCACCACGGATATTCGGGATGGGTCCTTTCGGTGGGTCTCAGCGCTTCGGCTCAGGCCCAGCCTCGCTGCGGCGCTGGGCGGGGAGGTCGGTCTCCGGCGGCGGCTCCTCCGGCCCGTCGCCCTTAGGCTTGCGGAACTGCTTGAGGAAGCCCTCCGGATTGTCGGGCAGTTGCGCCACCAGCGCTTCGCCCGAGCTCTCGAGCAGCGATCGGCTCTTGGCCTGCGCCGCCCAGTCCGGAACCTTGCCCTGAACGAGCCAGGCCAGGAACACCCAGCCGATCACGCAGATCAGGAAGCCGCGGCCCGCCCCGAACAGGAAGCCGAGCGAACGGTCGACGGCGCCGATGCGCGAATCGAGCACGAGGTCGGAGATCTTCACCGTCACCAGCGAGACCACGATCAGGGTGGCGAGGAAGATCGCGGCGATGGAGGCGACGAGCGCCACGGTGTCGCTGGAGACGTGCTGCTTGACGGTGGGCAGGAGCAGCGGGTGGAGCGACCACGCCACCGCGGCAGCGGCCACCCAGGCAATGATCGCGAGCACCTCGCGGGTCACGCCGCGCACGGCGGCGAGGAGCGCCGAGACGAGCACGATGCCGAGCACCACGAGGTCGAGGACGGAAAACGGCATCGCAGGATATGGTTCGCTGGGGCGGGACGGGGCAGCCTTGCCCGGACGACGCCGGCTCCCCCGGGCCGCGCGTCCGCTCTGGTCCTTAACCATATACCCTGGCGAACCTCGGCCGTCACCTTCGGGACCGGCGGGTTTGTCGGACGGCCGATTTCGCCGGCCGCCCGGCGGGCAGGGATCGGTGCGGGGTGCGGACGGCGGCCGCCTCAGAACGGATCGTCCGGCACCGCATACTCGTCGCGCCCGCGCTCGCGCCTGCCCCCGACCCGCCGCGGGGCGCCCGAGGCGATGCCGGCGACGAGATCGGCGATGTGGCGCAGCGCCTCCGTCGGCAGGGCCCGCTCGCCGGTCTCGCCGCGCCCCTGCGGGGTGATCGCCTTGCCGAAACCGAGCTTCAGCGCCTCCTTCAGCCGAGCGGGCGCCTGCGAGACCGGCCGCACCGCCCCCGACAGGCCGAGTTCGCCGAAATAGACCGAGTCGGAGGGGAGTGCCGCTCCCGAGAGCGAGGAGACGAGCGCGGCCGCGACCGCGAGATCCGCGGCGGGCTCGGAGATGCGCAGGCCTCCGGCGACGTTGAGGTAGACGTCGTGGCCACCGAGCCGGATGCCGCCATGGGCCTCCAGCACGGCGAGCACCATCGAGAGACGGTTGGGATCCCACCCCACCACGGCGCGGCGCGGCATGCCGAGGGAGGAGGGGGCGACCAGTGCCTGGATCTCGACGAGAAGCGGTCGCGTGCCCTCCATCCCGGCGAAGACCGCGGTGCCCGGCGCGGCGTGATCGCGCCCGGCCAGGAACAGGGCGGAGGGGTTCGGCACCTCGGCGAGCCCGGCATCGGTCATCTCGAAGACGCCGATCTCGTCGGTCGGCCCGAACCGGTTCTTGACCGCCCGCAGGATGCGGAAGTGATGGCCCTGGTCGCCCTCGAACGAGGCGACCGCATCGACCATGTGCTCGACCACGCGCGGCCCCGCGATCTGCCCGTCCTTGGTGACGTGGCCGACGAGGATGACGGCCGTGCCGGTGGTCTTGGCAAAGCGGATCAGGGCCTGGGCCGAACTCCGCACCTGGGTGACCGTGCCCGGCGCCGATTCCACCGTCTCGGTCCACATGGTCTGGATCGAGTCGATGATGACGAGCGCCGGCGGCTGACCCTGCGACAGCGTCTCGACGATGTCCTCGACATTGGTCTGCGCCGCCAACTCCACCGGGTACTTGGCGAGCCCCAGCCGCTCGGCGCGCAGGCGCACCTGCCCCACCGCCTCCTCGCCGGAGATGTAGGCGACGCGCTCCCCGCTCTTGGCCATGGCGGCGGAGGCCTGCATCAGCAGGGTCGACTTGCCGATGCCGGGATCGCCGCCGAGCAGAATCACCGAGCCGCGCACGAAGCCGCCACCGGTGACGCGGTCGAGCTCGTTGATGCCGGAAGGCGTGCGCGGCGCCTCCTTGGCTTCGCCGGTCAGGCCTTCGAGGGGGAAGACGCGGCCCCGCGCCCGCGAGGGCCGGGTCGCCGCCGGGCCGGATTGGGGGCCGGCGGAGGCGACTTCCTCCTGAATCGTGTTCCAGCCGTTGCAGGCCTCGCAGCGCCCGCGCCAGCGGTTGTAGACCGCCCCGCAGGACTGGCAGACGAAGGTCTGTTGGATCTTGGCCATTCGGGGAGGAGGGCGTCTGTGAAGGAGACCGGCGGGGCGGCCGTTGATCACTCTACATAAGAGCGAACATAACGGGAACCCAGCCCCGTCAGGATCTCGTAGCCGATGGTGCCGGCGGCTTGCCCCACCGTGTCGATGTCGAGGGCATCGCCGATCAGCGTGGCTTTGCCGCCGCGCCGGGCCTGCGGTGCGCCGGTGACGTCGAGGATGATGAGGTCCATCGAGATCAGGCCGACGATCGGGCAGGGCATGCCGCCGACCAGCGCGTGGCCGGAATTGCTCGCGGAGCGGGGATAGCCGTCGGCGTAGCCGAGCGAGAGCGTGGCCAGCCGGCGCGGGGCGGGGGCCTGCCAGCGGGCGTTGTAGCCGCAGGTCGCGCCGGCCTCGACGTCACGGACCTGCAGGATCGTCGCCTCCAACCGCACCACCGGCCGCATCGGGTTGGGTTTGCCCGGCTCCGGGTTGCCGCCGAAGAGCGAGTAGCCCGGCCGCAGCAGGTCGTGGCGGGCGCCGCTCGCGAGGCAGGTCCCCGCGGAATTGGCGAGCGAGGCGCGCATATGCGGAAAGGCCGCCCTCACCCGGGCGAAATCGGCGGCTTGGCGCGCGTTGAGCGGATCGCCGGGCAGTTCCGCGCTGACGAGATGGCTCATCACGAGATCGATGCCGGCCCGCGCGATCACCGGATCGCCGGCCAGCGCCAGAGCCTCCGCCACGGAGAGGCCGAGCCGGTTCATGCCGGTATCGACATGGAGCGCGGCCGGCCACGCGCCCTGCGTGGCGTCGGCCCACTCGGCGAGTTCCTGCGCGTCTCCCAGGACCGGGCGCAGGCGGTGGGCGCAGAACGTCTCCGCGCTGCCGGGCGGCAGGCCGTTGAGCACGTAGAGCGCGGCCTCCGGCAGCGCGGCGCGGGCGGCGATGCCCTCTGAGAGATGCGCCACGAAGAACGTCCGGCAGCCCGCCCGCCACAGGGCCGGGGCGACTGCAGCGAGGCCGCAGCCATAGGCGTCAGCCTTCACCACGGCGCCGCACTCGGTCTGCGGCGCGTGCGCCGCGAGAGACCGCCAGTTGGCAACGATGGCCGCGAGATCGATCGTCAGGCGTGCGCCGTGGCCGGGGGAAGCATCCGCGGCGATGATCAAGACTTCCTGCCCGCGGACGGCCAGGAGACGGGCCGGGTCATGATCTCTTCGAACGCATAGGGGCACTCAGCGGGAAACACGTCTTCGTCGAGGTCGGTCTCGCCCGCGGCATCGATGCGGGCGCGGCGATAGGCGCGGGCGATGGCGCCGGGAAGCCTGTGCTTCAGGCTCGGATGGCGCTCCAGCAGTTCCTCGACATCAAGGCGGCCATTGCGGATCGAGAGATGCCAGCTTCGCGTCCGTTTCTCCGGCTGATGATTCCACTTCAAAAGATGCATCAGCGTGAGCCGCAGCGCGCTCTCCATTTGGTTGTAGATCGCGCCGCCCAAGTCCTCGATCTCCTCGGCCAGATTGAGTGCGTCGAGGGCGTCGAACTGCCCACGCCGGAGGGCGAGGGCTTGCTCGTAGGCCCAGGCGTAGAGGTCCCGGTCGAGGTGATCGGGACCCGAGCGTGCGTGGGCGGCCTCGGCGAGCCGACGCGCGAGGGGTTCGGCGAACGCCGAAGAGGGGGCGCCCGCGACGAGTGCGATGAGATAGCGATCGGCTGGCCCACCGTCCGGCGCCACGTCACTGACCTTTGGCAAGACCGACGCAGGCGAGACGGGTCGCCCCTCCTCAATGAGGCGGCCTACAACCTCGAACACGCCGCGATGAAGGTTCTGTGTCCAGTCCTCGGCGCGTAGGATCGCAGCGATCCGGGCATAGGCGGCGGGCTCGACCAGGATGAGGCCGACGAGCTGCTGCTCGGCCTCGAAGACCTCGTTCAGCGTCGGTGGCGCGGGCGGTCGCGCCTTCGGTGCGAGAGCCAAGGGAAGCTCCGATCAATCCATCTCGATTGATCTTATCACATCTGCTCGGGCATCCGGTCGCTCTGCGCCAGGTTCGAGAACCGGGTGATGTTGGCGTCGAACTGCAGCTCCACCGTGCCGGTCGGGCCGTGACGCTGCTTGCCCAGGATGACCTCGGCCTTGCCGTGAACGCGCTGCATCTCCGCTTCCCAGGCGAAGAACTCCTCCGTGCCCTCGCGCGGCTTCTTGTTGCCGACGTAGTACTCCTCGCGGAACACGAACATCACCACGTCGGCATCCTGCTCGATCGAGCCGGATTCGCGCAGGTCCGAGAGCTGGGGCCGCTTGTCGTCGCGGTTCTCGACCTGACGCGAGAGCTGCGACAGGCCGATGATCGGCACCGCCAGCTCCTTGGCCAAAGCCTTCATCCCGGTGGTGATCTCGGTCATCTCCTGCACGCGGTTGTCGCTCTTCTTGCCGCTTCCTGACAGGAGCTGGAGGTAGTCGATGATGAGGAGGTCGAGGCCCTTCTGGCGCTTGAGGCGGCGCGCGCGGGCGGCGAGCTGGGCGATCGAGATGCCGCCGGTCTGGTCGATGTAGAACGGGATCGTCTGCATGTCCCGGGCGGCATCGGTGATCTTGTAGAAGTCCTCCGGGCGGATGTCGCCGCGGCGGATCTTGTAGGAGGGCACGCCGGATTGCTCGGCGATGATACGGGTCGCCAATTGCTCGGCCGACATTTCCAGCGAGAAGAAGCCGACGATGCCGCCGTTGACGGTCTGCATGGTGCCGTCGGGCTGCTTCTCGCCGCGATAGGCCTTGGCGATGTTGAAGGCGATGTTGGTCACGAGCGAAGTCTTGCCCATGGCCGGGCGCCCCGCGAGGATAATGAGGTCGGAGGGCTGCAGTCCGCCCATCTTGGCGTCGAGGTCGGTGAGCCCCGTGGAGATGCCCGAGAGCTTGCCGTCGCGCTGGTAGGCTTTCGCCGCCATATCGATGGCCGCGGTCAGCGCGTCGGAGAACTTCTGGAAGCCGCCGTCGTACTTGCCGGATTCGGCGAGTTCGTAGAGCCGGCGCTCGGTCGCCTCGATCTGGTCGCGGGGCCTGGACTCGACCGGCGCCTCGTAGGCGCCGTTGACCAGATCCTCGCCGATGGTGATGAGGCGACGGCGGATTGCCAGGTCGTAGATGGTGCGGCCGTACTCGCCCGCGTTGATGACGGTGGTCGCCTCCGCCGCCAGCCGGGCGAGGTATTGCATCGGCGTGACGCCGCCGAGATCGATATCGCCGAGATAGGTCTTGAGCGTGATCGGTGTGGCGAGCTTGCCCGCCTTGATCAGCGAGACCGCGACCTCGAAGATCTGGCGGTGGACCGCCTCCATGAAGTGCTCAGGGAGAAGGAAGTCCGAGACGCGGTAATAGGCGTCGTTGTTGACCATGATCGCGCCGAGCAGGGCCTGCTCCGCGTCGATGTTGTGCGGCGGCACCCGATACTCGGGTTGCACCGTCTCGAGATTGGCCGTGAGGGCGTTGGGCAGGGCCATGGCGCTTGTCCGTCGCTCCAGTGCGGGCGGCCCGGTCGGCCGCCCCGTTTCATGCCCGCCGGACCTTGCCTCGGGATGGTGAAGCCTTCCTTAGCCGACCCAACCTGAGCCGGCTGCGACACGCACGCCACGGGCCCCGGAACGCGAGACGCCCGCGGCTCCCGTGGCGCGGGAATCGCGGGCGTCATGCTGGAACGGATTGAGAACAAGTCAACGCCGGAGGCCGGCGTGTCCCCGTTCTCCACCGCGAAGTCATGGGTTTCGAAAGGACAAGTCCTTTCGCGGGTCCAGGGCGGAGCCCTGGTGAAGGGAGCTCGGGGCGCTGCCCCGAGACCCCGCCAAAGGGATGATCCCTTTGCAGCCCAGGATCAGCCGCGGTCGTCGGCGCCCTCGCCGGCATCGGCCAGGGCCTGGCCGACTTCGAGGCCGAGGTCGTCGAGGTTGAACTGCTCGCGCTCGGTCACGGACTCGCCGCGGGCCTGACGCTCGGCCTCTTCCGGCGAGCGGGCGATGTTGACGGTTACCTTGACCTCGACCTCGGGGTGCAGGGTCACCGGCACGGTGTGCAGGCCGAGCGTCTTGATCGGCTGGTTGAGCACGAACTGCCCGCGCTCGACGCTGAAGCCTTCCTTGGTCACGACCTCGGCGAGGTCGCGGGTCGAGACCGAGCCGTAGAGCACGCCGGTCTCACCGGACTGGCGGATCAGCACGAAGCTCTGGCCGTCGAGCTTCTCGGCCACCGTCTGGGCCTCGTTGCGGCGCTCGAGGTTGCGGGCTTCGAGCTGGGCGCGCTGGGCCTCGAAATGCTTCTTGTTGTTCTCGGTGGCGCGCAGGGCCTTGCCGCGGGCGAGCAGGAAGTTGCGGGCGTAGCCGGGACGCACGTTCACGGTCTCGCCCATCTGGCCGAGCTTGGCGACGCGTTCGAGCAGGATGACTTCCATGGGGCTTCTCCTTGAGGTTGCTTGGAAGCGGGTGCGATCAGGCGTCGCCGCGAGTTTTCGGACGGCGCCGGTCGAGGGCGGTATCGGCAATGCCGAACAGGATCAGGGCGAGCATGGCCACGCCCTGGGTGAGGAACAGCAGCACGTAGAGGCCGGCGAGCAGGGCGAAGCGCCCCGGCCGGCCGCGGCTGCGGTCATGGAAGGCGGCGAGCCCCTGGAGCGCGAAGGCCGCGCTGAAGGCGCCGATCAGGGCGATGCCGAGCGCGCCCGGATAGCCGGGCACCATCGCCAGCGTCAGGGCGGCGGCGAAGACCAGCAGCGTGGAGCGCGGCATCATCGTGGAGGGGAGGTCGGGCCAGGGCCGGAGCAGGCGCCCCGAGATCTGCACGATGCGGGCGGCGGCCCAGAGGTAGAAGGTGAACAGGATCGTGAGACCCTGGGCGGCGATCGCGGGTGCAACGGTCGCCAGCGCATCGGCCACCTCGCTGGCGAGGTCGTCGGTCTTCGGATCCGTCTTCGTATCCGCCTCGGCCGACGCATCCTTGGCAGGTTCATCGCCCTGCGGCTTCGGCTGCGGAGCGGCGGACTCGGCGGGTTTTTCGGCGCTGCCGGCCGGAATCTCGTTCGTGGTGCCGCTCGGCGGAGGGGCGGGGATCCGGCCGCGCTGAACCTGGACCTGCACGACCCGGCGGCTCATCGCGGTGAGCTGCGCGCGGAAGGTGTCGTAGTCGGGCGAAGCGATGACGGCGATCGCGATGAAGGCGAGCGCCGCGGTGCCCGCGACCCAGGCGAGCAGGCGCCCCGTGGGATACCACTCGATCGTGCCGTCCGCCGTGCCGTCCGCTTTTGGCCGCCCGAGCAGAGCGAGGTAGGCGAGCCACCACGCGGGGATGGCGAGGTAGGCCGCGAAGGCGAGGCCGAGATAGGGCGAGACGAAGAGCGCGAGCGCCAGAGCGCCCGAGACCACAGCGGCGAGCGCCGCGCGGTGACTCCAGCCCAAACCGACGATCAGGATCGGCAGCGGGGCGAGCAGGTAGAGGAGAATGGAGAGCGTCGTGGCCTTGAGCAGCACTCCGAACAGGAGCGCAGCCACGAGTCCGGCACCGGCGCCGACAGGAATGTCCTTGGTCATGAAGTCCGCTGTCCCGCTGTCCCGTGATGGGCAGGGTTAGGGGCGGGAAACGATGCCCCAACGATCGGACGGCCCCTTTTCGGAGGGCCGCCCTCACGGTGTCGATCGGCCCGCAGGAAGCGGGCCGGGAAACGCTCTACTTGATGACGTAGGGCAGCAGGCCGAGGAAGCGCGAGCGCTTGATTGCCTGGGCGAGTTCGCGCTGCTTCTTGGCCGAGACCGCGGTGATGCGCGAGGGAACGATCTTGCCGCGCTCCGAGACGTAGCGGGAGAGCAGCTTCACGTCCTTGTAGTCGATCTTGGGAGCGTTCTCGCCCGAGAACGGGCAGCTCTTGCGACGACGGAAGAACGGACGACGGCCACCGCCGCCACCACCAGCACCGAATGCCATGATCAGTTCTCCCCGCCGAAGTTGCGCTCGGGACGGTCACCGCGGTCGCCGCGATCACCACGGTCTCCGCCACCGAAGTCGTCGTCGCGGCGGCGCGGACGGTCACCGCGGTCGCGGTCCTTGCGGTCGTCGCGGTCGCGCTTCTGCATCATCGCGGAGGGCTCGGCCTCCAACTGCTCGACACGAACGGTCATGAAGCGCAGTACGTCCTCGGAGATCTGCATCTGGCGCTCCATCTCGGCCACGGCAGCCGGGGGGGCGGAGATGTTGAGGAGCGTGAAATGCGCCTTGCGGTTCTTCTTGATACGGTAGGCGAGGGACTTGACGCCCCAGGACTCGATCTTCTCGATCGTGCCGCCGCCCGTCTCGATGACGCCCTTGTAGGTCTCGACCATGGTCTCGACCTGCTGGGCCGTCACGTCCTGGCGCGCCAGGAAGACGTGCTCGTAGAGAGGCATTTTTGGGCCTTTCCTTGCCATAAGGAAGCCCGACCGCGCGTCGCGGGTGTGTCGGGCCGGTTCGTCTCGCATTCTCTCGGCGCCAAGCCCTTCGAGCCGTGATGATGGCCCGAGCGGTTGATCGAAGGCGGAGACACCGGACGACGGGTTTTTGAAGAACCCTGTGCCGTACACAAACGGCACCGTCCGTTCAGCCCCCGGCCGGAGCGAACGCGAAGGCCGCGCCTTAGAGGGATTTTCGCCTCAAGGCAAGGGTGACGTGTCGACGAGCAGGTCGAAATGCAGCACGGCTTCGCGAGTGCAGCGCCGGTCGTCGAGCGAGAGCACCTAGCCTTCGCCGGGCCTTCGCTGGATCCGAGGCGCCGGACTGCGAAGGCGGGCTCGGCCCTGTCCTTCGGCACCACGCGGAAAACCTATTTCAGCGAGCCGGCGATGGCCTGCTGGATTCCCAGGATGTCGGCGCCTCGCTTCAGGGTGCGCTGGATCGGCTCGGGCCGGCCCGAAATCCAGATCTTGAGCTCCGAATCCATGTCGAAGCTGCCTGCGGTCTCGACCGAGAACGAGGTGATCGCCCGGTATGGCACGGTCAGGTACTCGACCTTGCGGCCGGTCATGCCCTGGCGGTCTACCAGGATCAGCCGCCGGTCGGTGAAGACCATCAGGTCGCGGATCACCTTGAAGGCGACGCGCACGCTTTCGCCCGGTGCCAGCACCCCGGCGAGCTGCCGGTCCACCTCGTCCGCCGAGAGGTCGCTGCCGTGCCCGAGCAGCCCGTCGAGAAAGCCCATCGTTCGCCTCCAGTATCCGGTGAGGATGTGGGGCCGGTCCCGCTCCCGCGCGAGGGACCTTCGGCCGCTTCAGCGGTGACGGCGCTTACGGGGCTTCTGTCCCTTGCTCTGTCCCTTCCGCTGAGTCCGCTCCATGCAGCTTGCCCAGATGCGGCGGCCGATCTCGCGTAAGCCCAGATTGAGCGGGTCCGGGGCGGAGAAGACCTGCGCCCGCGCTTCGCTGCGGCAGAACGCATCCTCCGCGCTGCGGATCGGGGGTTCGCCCTGCGCAGCGGCCGGCGACGATCCGAGGCCGACCCCGAGGCCCAGTCCCAAAATTGCGCCGAGATACAGGCCGGCCGCGATCAGGCCGCGCCGCCGTCGCGCTGGCGAGCGGAGATGGTGGCTCAGGATACGCAAGGTTTGGCCCTCCCTGTTCACCCCGGGCGGGGCGCACCATCGAAGCGTCCGGCACTCTAATGTCGGGGGAAGCGGATTTGCCAAGCGTTGCCGGGCGATCCCGGCCCGGAACTGCGTAGTCTGCCCACAAGGAATGCCGTCGGCAGGGCCGCCGAGGTGACCTTGTACGGGGCCTCGAACAGGGCCTTGCACGGCGTTGTTGCGCTGCAGCGTGAGCCGCGGCTCGCGGGGCGCCTTGTGCTGCATCGGGGCGAGCCCGGGTGAGGCTTCGGCGAAGCTTCCTGCAAAAGAAAACGCGCCGGGCTCGAAGCGTCCGGCGCGTGGGATCGTCCTGAATGGGGACCTCTTGGCAGAGGGTTCCGCGAAGCTCCCAGGAGCTGGGAGCAGCGCTGGAGACTTAGCGGCGGATCTTCACATTGGCCTTGCGGGCGGCGTAGCGCGCGTCGCGAGCCGCCTTCTTCTCCGCGGCTTCGGCAGCCTTGCGCTCGGCGAGGGCAGCAGCCTCGGCCGCCTCGCGGGCGAGCTGAGCGGCGAGTTCCGCTTCCTCACGCAGGCGCTTCTCCTCAGCCGCCTTGCGCTCGGTCTCGATCCGGATGCGCTCACGCTCGCGGGCGCGCTCATCGCGGGCGCGAGCGACCTCGGCACGGGCCTGGGCCTTGGCGCGCACCTCCGGATCGTCCAGAGCCGGACGGGCCTTGAACTTCTCGAGCAATGCCGCCTTGGCGGCCTGAGAGTTCTGACGGCGGTCTTCGAAGTTCCTGAAGTCGAATGCGCTCATATGACCTTTCTCATGCGGTGACACGACCGACGGCCGGATCGATCCTGCTTCCGGACGGTCGGAATTCGGCGCTGGGTTAAGATAGACCGGCGCAGTCGATGCACGAGTGCGCCGCAACACGCAACAGATGTCGCCCCTGTTCGGGGCGGCTCCGATAACATTTTTGGGCCTGTTGCGATACGGAAGCAGATTTGGGGCGGGAATCCCGAGGATCCAGCTTCAGGAGGCCTGCAGGTTGACCGCGGCCGGCTTGCCGCTGCGGCGGTCGTTCTCGACGTCGAAGGTCACCTTCTGCCCCTCGACGAGGCCGCGCAGACCCGCCTGCTGGACGGCGGAGATATGGACGAACACATCCTTGCCGCCGGTATCGGGCTGGATGAACCCGTAGCCCTTGATCTCATCGAACCATTTCACGGTACCAGTATGCATCCGGATTCCTCCTGCGCGCCGCGGCACCCCGTGTGAAATGCGTCCCGTCATCGGCCGAAAAGGCCGTCCCGTTCGTCAAAGCGACCGAGGAAATAAGCCGGTGCCGCGTCCCTTCCGGGAGCATCGAAGGCCTTGTCAGAGGCGGCCACCAATCGACGAGGCATAGTTATGTTCGGTGAGGCAAACCCACAACCGGCGCAAAGGTTTCCCTCCAATAGGGCTCGCCATTCAAGTCGGAAATTCGTGGCAGAAACTTGGCCATTTGGGACGAGTACGTTGGGATGGTGAGGATCTTGGCCCGACTGCTTCTGTCTAACATTGTCGTGAGAACAACATTTGTTGTAGGGTGAGGTCTTCTCACGACTCGGTCGAGTCATGCCTCCGAGCTCGGAGTAATCGGAGTAATCGGCGCCTCGAAGGAGCCGCGGCGGACATGGCAATCGCGTCGGCAACCCTGGTTTCGAGTGCACGGTCGCGGCTTCAGCGAGGCACTCGCTCGCGGACGACTTCGCGTGCCGCGCATTCGCAGCCACGAATAAAGGGCCGGTCCCCCGGCCCTCTTTGCCACTCAGGCCATGGCGGCCGCGCCGTCACCGCACTCGGTCGAGGCGTACTCCTGACGGCGCGGACTGCGCGCCCGTCAATAATCGTGGCCGCGGCGGTTATAGCCGCGTCGGTCGAACGGGTCGCGATCCCGGAAGCGCTGTTCACGGTAATGATCATCCCGGTCGCGCATGCGCATCTCGCGGCGATAACCGCGCTCACGCTGACCTTGAGGCTGACCTTGAGACCGCAGGTCGATGCCTGGGCCGTCCGGGCCGATCGTGATCGACTGTGCGGTGGCCGGCGCCGCGGCGATCATCGTCGCGGCCACGACAGTGCCAGCGAGCAGGGTCGTCATGGTCTTCATCATGATAGCGTGCTCCGTCTGGAATTCGGGCCTCATGCGCCGATGTTGTCCAGGTTCCAGCATTTGCAGGGTCCGATCGATCCGTGGAGATAGACTGGATCTCGACCACGGACGCTTCCCATCGAAGCGGATTTTCTCGATTTTCGAAGTCGGGCAGGTGTTGCGGACAACGTAGAGGCTTGGCAGCGGCTGGCTTGAGCGGAGGGATGGCTCGTGCCGCAGGCCATCCTCGGTCTGTCACGGATGGTCGGGCGTTCGCCGAGGACGAGGCTTCGGACCTGCCGCCTTCTGGTATGGGTGATATGGGTGAGCCGGCGCATGTCCCGCTCCGGAAGCTCTGCCCGAGGCGAACATCGTTCAGTCCCTCCTGGTTCAGGCCCCGGAAGCCGTTCGCATGCCCGTCCGCCCACTGATCCTCTATCCCGATGCGCGCCTGCATCAGGCCGCCGGTCCGATCTCCGCTCCCGGCGAGACGGTGCGTGCACTTGCGGGGGACGTGCTCGACACCCTCGGCGCCGTCTCGGCGATGGGGCTGACCGCGATCCATATTGGGCAGCCGGAGCGGGTGGTGGTGATCCGCCTCCAGCCGGACGAGCCGCACGCGGTCTACGTCGATCCCGTCGTCGCCTGGGCCTCACCTGAACGGGCCTCGCATCCGGAGGGCAGCGTCTCGATGCCGGGCGTGGTCGAGCCGGTGGAGCGGCCGGCCCGGGTCCGGGTGCGCTACCGCGACCTCGACGGCGCCGAGCAGGAGGAGGAGGCCGAGGGCCTGCGCGCCGCCTGCCTGCAGCACGAGATCGATCAGCTCGACGGCATCTTCTGGATCGACCGGCTGAGCCGGCTGCGCCGCGACCGGGTCCTCAAGCGCTACGGCAAGCTGCGGGCGCAGCGGGCGCGAACGGAAACGTGAGGGCGGGCCGTCATGCGATGGGCTTCGTGCTATGGCTGCGCCCATCCGACTGCGCTCCTTGCCCGTGAGCCGCCGATGCCCCGCCCGCTGTTTCGCCTTTCCTTGCCCGCCGCCCTGATCCTCGCGGTCGCGGGCCTCTGCGCCTCCGGCCTTGCCGAGTCCGCCGCGGCACAGGGCACAGCGTCCGGCACCGGGAATCGTCCGGGCGATCAGAAGGGCCCGGCCCGGCCCGCTTCCGTGATCGGATGCACCTCGCTGGCCAATCTGCGCAGTCTTCTGCGCAACACGGGGGAGGACCGGGCCGCCGCACTCGCGGCCGCGACCGATCCGAAATCCGATCTCGGCTGCAGCCCCGTGGACCGCGCCGCGGTCATGGGGCTCGCCGACCACGTCGCCCTCAACGGTCGCGCCTACGACTGCCTCATCCTCAAGGGCACGGCAGTGTGCCACTGGACGGTAGCGGGCGCCGTCACGCCGCCCGAGCGGCCGGCGGCGAAGCCGGCCCGCAGCAAGTAGCTTCGGAAGCGAGGGGCTTCTTCAGAACCGTGCCGTCAGGAACAGGCGGAGGTTGCGGCCCGGCAGCAGGATCTCGTCCTTCTTGAACGAGGCCGAGTTGCGGATGTCGTCGTCGAGCAGGTTGCGGCCCTGGAGGCCGAGCGTCACCTCGGTGGCGCCGTAGACCGCCGGGTCGAGGGCCTGGGTGTAGGCGAGTTCGGCCCGCAGATCGTTCCAGCCCGGCGTCGTCGTCTCGAACGGGGCGATCTCGGTGTGGTCGAAGGCGTGCAGCAGGTTGATCCGCGCGAACCAGCCGCCCGCCCGCACGAAGGCGCCGCCACCGAGCCGGTGCGGCGGGATGCGCGGGACGTAGGAGCCGTCGTCGAACTGGGCGCGAACGAAATCGTACTGCGCCTCCAGGCCCGCCCAGCCGTCGCCGACGGGCAGGAGGTCGAGCTGCGCCCCGATCTCGGCGCCGTAGAAGGTGGCGTTGGCCTGCGAGTAGACCACTTGGCGCAATTCGTCGCCACTGCCGCAGGAGGCAAAGTCGTCGTCGCAGCGATTGCCGGTGTCGCGCTTGTAGATGAAGCCGGTATAGCGCGTGTAGTAGCCGGTGGCGTCCAGGCGCAGCGGCCCCTCCGCCCGGCGCAACGAGATCTCGACCGTGCGGGCGCGCTCAAGCCGCAGGGTCGGGTCGCCGATCTCGAAGGTCGCGGTCGCGTCGTGCGGCCCTTGCGAGAACAGCTCGTAGCCGGTGGGTGCGCGCTCGACATAGGAACCGTTGAGGCTCGCCACGAAGCCGTAGGGCAGCTCCTGCAGGGCACCGATGCTGGCGCTCTTCGGGGCGAAGCGGCGGGTCAGGGCGTAGCTGAACGGATCACCGTCCGTCGGCAGGTAGCTGTCGGGGAACTGCGTCGCGGTGCTGTTGAGCCGATCGCCCTCGATCCGGCCCGCGGCCTGGAACCGCAGGCCGTTGCCGACGGCGAGTTCCTCGAACAGGTAGCCGGCCAGCACGCGCGACTCGGTCGGCGGCAGGAAGCTCTCGAGCTGCGAGTTCAGCACGCGCCGGCCCGCCTGGACGCCGATCGCGCCGGTGAGCGTGCCGAGCGCGGTGAAGACCGGGACGTGCTGCGCCTCGAAGCGCGCCTCGACCTCGCGGTTCTTGAAGATCGCCTGGACGCCGTCGACCCCGTCCTCGCCGATGCCGATCTCCTCGTGACGGTAGACGGAGCCGCCGGCCCAGAAGCGCAGCACCTCGAACGGTCCGCTCAGCGGCCGATACTCGCCGCGGGCGAGCAGGCGGTCCTGGTTCGGGGTCAGCCGGGTGCGCGACTCCTCGGCCTCGCCGCCGGGGATCTGGTAGATCGCGTCGTAGTGGCTGTAGGCGACGCCGACGAAGCCGCGGTCGCCGATCGCCGAGATGCCGAACGCTCCGCCCTGCGATTCCGTGGCCGAGTTGCGCTGAATGCCGCCGGGAATGGCATAGGAATCGGTCGCGGTCTTGAAGCCGTCGGCGTGGACCGCGATGCCATCGGCGCCGGCATCGACGCTGGCCGCCCCGAGCCGGCCGTTGTCGACCGTGGTGTAGCCGGTCGTGACCTGTCCGGTGACCCCGCGGGCCGGGATGAAGGTCGGCACCTGGTTGTTCTCGGCCGAGACCACGCCGCCGATCGCGCCGGAGCCGTAGCGGAGCGTCGCGGGGCCGCGGATCACCTCGATCCGGCTGGCGTTCAGCGGGTTGACCGGAACCGCGTGGTCCTCGCCGAGATCCGACACGCCGCCGTTGACGATGCCGTTCTCCTGAATGCGCACCCGAGCGTTGTCGAGACCGCGGATGATCGGCCGCGAGGCCGCCCCCGGCGCGTAGGTCGAGGACGAGATGCCGGGCCGGTCGAACAGCGCATCGCCGAGCGTGCGCGGCTGGTCGCGAGCGATCCGGTCCTGCGGGATCACGGTGACCGGCGAGAAGGTGGTCGCCACCACCGGCAGCACCTCGGCCGCTCGTGCCGCCAGAGGGACCGAGGCAGGGGATGGGGCAGGGGATGGGACGGGCGAGGGAGCGGCAGACCGGCCCTGGATCGGGCTCACCGAGGTCACGCTGATCTCCTCCAGCGTGGCCGCCTCCTGTGCCCGCACCACGGGGGCGAGTCCGGGCGCGGCCGTCAGCAACGCCCCCGCCGCCAGCAGCATCCGTTTCGAGCGCCCGCGCCGCATTCCCATCGATCCAGACTGATCACGTTACAACGTTTCATCATCGGAATGTTACAATGTTGCAAGCCTTATCCGCCGCGCCCGCCGTCGCGAAACCGGTGTGTGACCGGCCTGCATCAGGGATTGGTCCGGTGCGCTGCTGCACGGTGCGCGCGCCGTGCCCCGGTTCACGGCGTCGCGGGCGCTTGTGCCGAGCGGGGCCGAACGTGACATTGGGGCTCCCGGAGGAGCCTGCCGCCTTGTCGGGATCTGCTGTCTTTCGGAACCCGATGCCTGCCGACGTGCTTCTGCCTGCCCTCCGCTTCTTCCTCCTCGGTCTCGCCCTCCTCGTCCTTCTCTTCCTCGTTCCGCTCGCGGCCCATGCCCTGTGGTGGACCGCGAAGGGTGGGCGCGCGCAGAGTTGGTCGACGGCGGACTGGTCGAGCGCCGGCCTGCTGCCGCCGGCCGCCGCCGTGCCGGGGGCGATGGTGCGGGTCTACGCCGCCCGGGTTGGGCGCTGGCGGGGCATCTTCGCCCATCACAGCTGGGTGGTGATCAAGGAGGCAGGTGCCCCCCGCTACACCCGCTACGACGTGGTCGGCTGGGGAACACCCGTGCGCACCGATGCCTACGCCCCGGATGGGCGCTGGTTCGGCAACGCGCCCGAGATCGTACTCGGGCTCGACGGCGAAGCCGCGCGGCGCGCGATTCCCCAGATCCGCGCGGCGGTGGCGGACTATCCCTACCGCAGCCAGGGCTCGTACCAGGCGTGGCCGGGACCGAACTCGAACACGTTCGCCGCCCACGTCGTCGCGCGTATCCCCGACAACGACGTGCCGTTGCCGCCCACGGCGCTCGGCAAGGACTGGACGCCGCCGGGCCGCACCGCCGAGCGCACCCCGAGTGGCACCGGCCTGCGCCTGTCCTGGCGCGGCTATGTCGGCCTCACGGTTGGCTGGGTCGACGGGCTCGAGCTCAACCTGCTCGGGGCGGTAGCGGGCCTCGACTGGCGCCGCCCGGCCCTGAAGCTGCCGGGCTGGGGCCGGATCGCGCTGATCCCCGGCGACGCGGACAAGGCGGCGCCGACGGTCGCGAGACCGGAGCGCCGCCCGGCAACCGATTCGGTCTCCGGCTGAGCCGGCTTCGCGGTGGGACTCAGCGCTTCGACGATGTCCGGCCCGGCAGCGTCACCTCGCCCTGCCACTGGCCGGAGAACTCGGTCTTCGAAGTGTAGGCGAGGGAGAAGCTGCCCTTGCCCTTCGCGCCGGCGAACTCGCCGGTGGCTGCGCTGTCCCGGTAGGTCCCCGTCGCCGTGACGCGGCCCTGGGCGTCGGTGCTGACCGTGCCCCGGTAGAGGCTCGAGGTCGAGCCGCCGGGAGTCGTGAAGGTGATGGTGCCTTCCACCGGCCCCTGGCCGTTCTTGAGCGTGACGGTCTCCACCCACTGCACCCGGGCGCCGTCGAGCGGGGTGCCGGGGCCGGTATTGAGCCCGGAGGCGGTCTGCTGGAGCTTGACCTCGTTCCGTTGATTCGTGCTACCAGCGCCGGGGACCATTCCGTCCACCGGACAGTAGTGTCTCAGTTTGAATTTCTGGGCGGGGCCAGGGGGCGGACCAGCGCTCCGGGCCGTGAGAGCGCATCGACCGCACCCTTAAGCTCACCGATTGCCCTGTCAATTTCGCGGCAGGCTTCTTTGACGTATCGGTGGTCCGATCCCGGGAACTCAATTTTCTGTCCAACAATTATTCGGTCGGCCTTCCTCATGAGCGCCCTGGCTTTTGGAAGATATTTTGAAAATGCACCCCTTAGGCTTGGAACCTCCTCGAATTGTTGAAGGTCTGTTTTTAGAATATTGAGCAAGCTATCGAGATGATGCGACTCCTCTGTTGGGATCGAGTTGGCCATTAAATGATCGCGGGATATTTCCAGCTTATCAACAATTTTATTAATGAGGGCGACGGCATGCCGCCTGTCCCTATCTGTCCAATACGCAAGCTTTTCGATGGTTTCTAAAAGCGCCTTGTACAGTTCTACAAAGTCTGAAGCCATGCTCATCGGTCGCTCCCGAATAAGAGAGTACTCCTGTGACGGTCGCACTGCCCTGCCTCTTGTGGCTGAGCCGCCCACCGGAAGGGGTGTTGGGCTGGTGGATGATGAACACCCTTCCATCCTCAGGCTGCCGTCCGAGAAACCAAGCATCCCCGTTAGGACTTCGATACAATTCCCGTCTGTCTGACATCGGAGGCGACCTTCAGCTTGGCGCCAAGCATATGCCAGAGGGAGGGGGGTTGCGAGGGGACGGGAGCGCGAGTCGCGTCAATCCGTCAGGAGACTCTAAACTGAGACACTACCCACCGGACCCGTCCCGAATGCGATGACCGACCTCCTGATCCGCCCGGCGCAACGTCACGATCACGACGCGATCTGGTCGACCCTGGAGCCGATCCTGCGTGAGGGTGAGACCTACGCCCTGCCGCGGGACTGGAACCGGGAGCGGGCGCTCGCCTACTGGTTCTCTCCGGCCCACCATGTCTTCGTCGCGGAAGCCGCAGGTGTGATCCTGGGCAGCTACTACATCCGTGCCAACCAGCTCGGGGCCGGCGACCATGTCGCCAACGGCACCTACGCCACGCACCCGGCCGCGCGGGGCCGGGGCGTGGCTCGCGCCATGGGACTGCACTCCTTCGAGGCCGCCCGAGCGCTGGGCTTTTCCGCGATGCAGTTCAACCTCGTCGTCGCCACCAACAGCCACGCCGTCGCCCTCTGGACGAGCCTCGGCCTCAGGGAGGTCGGCCGCCTGCCCGGCGTGTTCCGCCACCCCGAGCACGGGCCGGTCGACGCGCTGGTGATGCACCGGAGCCTGTAACCCCGCATCCATTGAACACGGCCGTGCTTGGGACAGATTGATCACCGCGCATCGCGGGAGAGGCGATGCAGGGGAGGGCACCTGCCTTGAGCTTCCTGATCTGCCTCGCGGCGCTCTTCTTCCTGATGGGGATCGCCTATCGCGGCTTCTCGGTGATCCTGTTCGCCCCCGTCGCCGCCATGGGCGCGGTGCTGCTCACCGACCCGTCGGCCGTGCCGACCCTCTTCTCCGGGCTGTTCATGGAGAAGCTCGTCGGCTTCCTGAAGCTGTACTTTCCCGTCTTCCTGCTCGGCGCCGTGTTCGGCAAGCTCATCGAGATCTCGGGGTTTGCCCGCTCCATCGTCGGTGCCGTGACGGGGCTTCTGGGCGAGGGCAGGGCGATCGTCGCCATCGTGCTGGTGGGCGCGATCCTCACCTATGGCGGCGTCTCGCTGTTCGTGGCGGTGTTCGCGGTCTACCCCTTCGCCGCCGAGCTTTTTCGCCGCTCGAATATTCCGAAGCGCCTGATCCCGGGGACGATCGCGCTCGGCGCCTTCACCTTCACCATGGACACCCTGCCCGGTACTCCGCAGATCCAGAACATCATCCCGGCCTCCTTCTTCAAGACGGACGCTTATGCCGCCCCGTGGCTCGGGGTGATCGGCGCGCTCTTCGTGTTCGCCGTCGGCGTCGCCTACCTCGAATGGCGCCGTCGCCGGGCCGGGGAGGAGGGCTACGGCGAGGGCCACACCAACGAGCCGCAGGCGGTCGAGGACAAGGTGGTCATCCATCCGGCGGTGGCGATCCTGCCGCTCCTCATCGTCGGGATCGGCAACAAGCTGCTTCTGGCCTGGATTACGGCCTCTTACGGCGAGCAGGCGAGCGCGGCGCTGACGCCGGAGATGGCGGCTAACCCCGTCACCGTACAGGTCAAGACCGTGGCGGCGATCTGGGCGGTGCAGGGCGCGCTGCTCCTCGGCGTCCTCGCCACGGTGATCCTCGGCTACCGCAACCTCGCCGAACGGTTTTCCGAGGGCTCGAAGGCGGCGGTCGCGGGCTCGCTGCTCGCCGGCATGAACACCGCCACCGAGTACGGCTTCGGCGCGGTCATCGCCGCGCTCCCCGGCTTCAAGGTGATCTCGGACGCGCTCTCGGCGATCCCGAACCCGCTGATCAACGAGGCGGTGACGGTCAACGTGCTGGCCGGCGTCACCGGCTCGGCCTCGGGCGGCCTCTCGATCGCGCTCGGCGCCCTGTCAGGCCGCTTCGTCGAGGCGGCGCAGGCGGCGGGCATCCCGCTGGAGGTGATGCATCGGGTCGCCTCCATGGCGAGCGGCGGCATGGACACCCTGCCCCATAACGGCGCGGTGATCACGCTTCTGGCCGTCACCGGGCTCACCCACCGTCAGTCCTACGGCGACATCTTCGCCATCACGATCATCAAGACCGTGGCCGTGTTCGTCGTGATCGGGGTCTATTACCTGACCGGTTTGGTCTGACGCTGCCCGACGGGCGGTTTTCAGAAGGGAGCGTGCCCACCCGAGGTCTCGGAACAAAGGCATGCAGCCGCCGGATTGCCAGCGGAAGGGGCGGCCCCGGCCTCGCTCGTCGGGCGGCCCGGAGCAGCGGGACCGGGGACTGGCATGGCGAAAACAGCACTGATCGCGGGCGTCGGCGGCATCGTCGGCAACAACCTCGCGCGGCACCTCGTGGCGCGGGGCTGGCGCGTCGAGGGGCTGGCCCGCCGCCCGCCGGACATCGCCGGGGTCACGCCGGTCGCCGCCGACCTGCTCGACCCGGCGGCGCTGGCCCGGGCATTGGCGGGCCGCGCGCCGAGCCACGTCTTCCTCGCGACCTGGCTGCGCCAGGCGACGGAGGCGGAGAACATCCGCGTCAACGCGGCGATGGTCGCAAACCTCCTCGAAGCGCTACGCCCTACGGCAAGCGTCCGCCACGTCGCGCTGGTGACGGGGCTCAAGCACTATCTCGGGCCGTTCGAGGCCTACGGGAAGGGCAGCCTGCCGCCGACGCCGTTTCGCGAAGACCTGCCGCGCCTCCCGGTCGAAAACTTCTATTACGCGCAGGAGGATGCGGTGTTCGAGGCATCCGCGCGCCAAAACTTCACCTGGAGCGTGCACCGGCCCCACACGATCATCGGCTACGCGCTCGGCAACGCCATGAACATGGGCGTGACGCTCGCCGTCTACGCCACCCTCTGCCGCGAGACCGGGCGTCCCTTCCGCTTCCCCGGCTCGGCGGCGCAGTGGAACGGGCTCACCGACGTGACCGACGCGCGGCTGCTCGCCCGCCACCTCGAATGGGCGGCGCTGACGGAGGCGGCGCACAACGAGGCCTTCAACGTCGTCAACGGCGACGTCTTCCGCTGGCAATGGATGTGGGGGCGGCTCGCCCAATGGTTCGGGGTCGAGCCGGCACCCTTCGACGGCGCGGTCAACCCGCTCGAACACCAACTGGCGGGCGCCGCCCCGCTCTGGGCCGAGTTGGCCGAGCGCCACGGGCTGATCGAGCCCGACCTGAACCGCCTCGCCTCCGCATGGCACACCGATGCCGACCTCGGCCGCCCGATCGAGGTCGTCACCGACATGAGCAAGAGCCGGCGTCTCGGCTTCCTCGACTACCAGCCCTCGGACGATGCGTTC
Source organism: Methylobacterium sp. R2-1 (assembly GCF_014191355.1). Classification (GTDB taxonomy): domain Bacteria; phylum Pseudomonadota; class Alphaproteobacteria; order Rhizobiales; family Beijerinckiaceae; genus Methylobacterium. The sequence continues at coordinate 29,972 of NZ_JACHWM010000006.1, read as the reverse complement.
TTCGACCTGTTCACGCGCCTGCGGGCGGACCGGGTCATCCCGTGACCGTCATGGGCCTCACCTCCAGAGATTCACCCCACCGTTCCGGCCTTCTGCCGCCGGGTCGGATGGGTCATGGCCTCCAGTTCGAGCAGACTGTTGAGCTGGGCCTCCGTCAGCAGGCCCTCCTCGAGCACCAGATCCGCTACCGCGCGATTCTCCTTGAGCGCGCGGCGGGCGATGCGGGAGCTGGTCTCGTAGCCGAGCGTCGGCGCCAGCGCCGTGACGAGGCCGATCGAGCCCTGGACGAGGCTGCGGCAGCGCTCGCGATCCGCCTCGATGCCCTCGACGCAGCGCTTGGTCAGGGTGTCGATGGCCGCGGTCAGCATCCGCAAGGAACTCAGCACGCAGTAGCCGAGGGTGGGCTCGAAGGCATTGAGCTGGAGCTGGCCGCCCTCGGCGCAGAGCGTCACCGTGAGGTCGTGGCCGATCACCATGTAGGCCACTTGGTTGACCACCTCCGGGATCACCGGGTTGACCTTGCCCGGCATGATCGAGGAGCCCGCCTGCACCGCGGGCAGCCGGATCTCGCCGAAGCCGGTGCGGGGGCCCGAGGAGAGCAGGCGCAGGTCGTTGCAGATCTTCGAGAGCTTGACGGCGACGCGCTTGAGGGTGCCGGAGAACAGCACGAAGGCGCCGAGATCCGAGGTCGCCTCGATCAGGTTGGAGGCGAGCACCATCGGCTGGCCGGCGAGCCGCGACAGTTCCTCCACGGCAAGCGCGGCGTAGCGCGGGTCGGCGTTGAGGCCGGTGCCGATCGCGGTGGCGCCGAGATTCACCTCGCGGAACAGGCCGACGATCTCGGTGAGCCGGGCCACATCCTCCTTGATGGTGGCGTGGAAGCCGTCGAATTCCTGGCCGAGCGTCATCGGCACCGCGTCCTGGAGCTGGGTGCGGCCCATCTTGAGCACGTCGGCGAACTCCACCGCCTTGCTCTTGAAGGCGTAGGCGAGGTCGTCGAGCGCCTTCACCAGCGGTTGCGTGGCGAAGATCACCGCGAGCCGCAGCGCCGTCGGATAGGCGTCGTTGGTCGATTGGGCCATGTTGACGTCGTCGTTGGGGTGCAGCGCGGCGTAGTCGCCGGGCGCCCTGCCCATCAGCCTTAAGCCGACATTGGCGATGACCTCGTTGGCGTTCATGTTGGTCGAGGTGCCGGCCCCACCCTGGATCGCGTCGACGACGAAGGATTCGGCGTAAACGGGGTCGTTCGCGACGAGGGTGCAGGCCTCGTCGATCACGGCCGCCTTCCCCTTGGGCAGGTAGCCGAGCCGGTGGTTGGCCCGCGCGGCGGCCTGCTTCACCAGAGCCAGCGCCCGCACCAGTTCCGGGTAATGGCCCACCGGTACGCCGGTGATCGGAAAATTCGCCACCGCCCGCTTGGTGTGGATGCCCCACAGGGCGTCCGCCGGCACCTCGCCGTCCCCGAGCAGGTCGTGCTCCGAGCGGGTCTTTTCCGCCTCCATCGCCACCTTGCGCACGGTGGCGACGGCGAGATCCTCCTCCTGGGGCGGATTCTCGACGGCGGCGCTCGCCGCCGTCCCGGGCGTCTCCGGGCGGGCGGCTCTCTCGGCTGCCGCGATGGCTGCGGCCTTGGCAGTGGTCTTGGCGGTGGTCTTGGCTGCGCCTTTGGCCGCCTTCTTCCCCGTGCCGTTCGTGTCCTTGACCCTCTTGGCCGCATCCTTGCCGCCGGCTCGATCCTTGGCGGAGCGCCTGGCCTTGGTGTCGGATCCCGTCTTCGCCACGGAAGTCTCCCCGATGCGTCGGATGAGCGGCCGAATCTTCGGTTCCAGCGGCCGGTGACCGTCGTGTCGGTGTTCAGATCCTCGCGTGCCGGACTGTCAACGGTTCGTGGTCTGGTTGACGTGTCAGGAGCGCCACGCCGTCAGCATTCGCATGGACGACGCAGGGCCGGCGGGAGGGTTCAGAAGAACAGCGTCGTGTTGAGGTATCCGTAGAACGTATCGCCGGTATCGGGGGCGTTCGGGGCCTTGCGCAGGAAGTCGCCCTTGGCGAGATAGGCCAGGCCCGTATCGAGGATCATCTCGTTGGGGATGATCCAATAGCGCAGGCGGCCCTCGATCTGGTGGCCGGCAAAGGTGCCGGAGCGGCCGGTTCGGTCGCGGATCAGGGTCGCGGCGAAGGTGTCGGTGGCGCTCTCCAGCCAGAGCGGCCGGTAGGCGATGAAGGCGTCCCACACCTTGCTCGGGGTGATCTCGGCGCGGATCGCCGGCGAGATCAGGTTGGCGCGCTGCACCGGGCCGTAGAGGCCGGTCGGGCCATACTCGAAGCGCCGGGCGCCGAACAGGGTGTCGAAGCGGCTGAACTTGCCGTCGTTGGCCCGGTCACCGCTGGCATGGTCGTAGTGCAGCGACAGCCTCGGCTTCCACGCGTGATCGAGGGTGTAGCCGACCTCGGCATGGACGAAGTAGGCCGAGACCGTGAGGTCGCGCAGGTCGGTGGCCGCGGCGGTCTCGCGGGCAAGCCCGGTCTGGTAGATCGCCTCGAAATCGTAGTCGAACGCGCCGACCCGCGGCGGGCGCGCGAGCCGCATGCCGGGGGTGAACAGGCGCCGGTCGCGGGTCTGGACCGAGCGCAGGCCGGTGCCCGAATCCTGCTCGTAGAGACCGTAGCCGTAGAGCTCGAACGAGCCGCCGAAGATCCCGGCGAAGGTGTAGGAGGCGCCGAACAGTTGCAGGTCGAGGCTCTCGCGGTCGAACGCGATGCCGTTGTCGAGGATGCCGTTGACGTCGTCGGGCAGCCGGGTGTGCGGCATCACCCACAGGGCGGTGAACTTATCCTTGTCCGCGCCCTGCCAGTCGAAGCTGAGGCCGGTATAGGCGTTAATGGTGTTGCGGAACTGCTGGCGCGAGACGAGACGGCGCGAGCCGATGTTCTTGGTGAAGCGGCCCATCGTCAGGCTGCTCTTCGAGCCCTCGCCGCCGACATCGCCCGTATCGATGTTGAGATAGGCCTGGCCCGGTTCGAGGGCGTTGATCTCCGTGGTGAAGGCGGAGGAGTTGCGCTGCTGGAAATAGCCGCGGCTGTCGAACAGTTCGACGCCGAGCCGCACCGGCCCCTTGATGCCGTACTCCACGTGCAGCGTGGTGAGATACGAGTTCAGGATGTCGTTGGCGGGGAAGGTCGGCACCGGGCGGAACTGGTTGGCGATACCCTCCACCCGCGGCCGGAACGAGCCGCTGATGCGCCAGTTCTCGGGCTCGCCGAGCGCCCTGTAGAGGACGTTCGGCGGTTGGGCCGGCGCGGCCGCGAAGTACGGGCCGGCCTGCCCCTCACGCGCCTTCGCGGCCTGCGCCGCGGCGGTTTCTGGCTCCGTCAGGACCGGGAGCACGGGCGCTCCCTCAGCATGGACGGGTCCCGCGAGAGGGACGATGAAAATGCCGGAAAGCAAAGACGCGTACAGAGCCGACCGCTTCACGGCGTTGCCTCCTGATTTTATGGAAAATCTCTTCGAACGAAGCTAAAAATCACCCAATCACGTATAACAGCGCAAGAAGCCTTGCGTTTACTCGCGCATTTTCTTGGTGAGCCGCGAGGCCGCGCGTCCGGTGAGAGCCGGTTTTCCACGCGGTAATCAGCCCATAAATATCATTCAAATCAGTCATTTATGACTAGTGTGTGCGTCAACTCCGCTCGCTGGAGCCTTGTCCCTCCGAAGCAACGTCACCATGAAATGTCCAGTATTGCCGCCTCTTACGGGATTAAAACCGTGATATGCCCGGGACCGACGGAGCGGCGCCCGCCGCGCAACCGCTCCGTGCGAGGCTGTGCCTTCTGTCGGTCTCGACGGATGACAAGTGCGGCCACCGGGCCCACTATGACCGCCTCTGCCGCCCGCCGGGCGGCTCCAAAGATCGGAAGGGTCGCCGATGCGCCTCACGGACGCGCTCCTGCTCGTCGCTCTCACCGTTGCGGCTTCCGCACCGGCCTCGGCGCAGGATCTCACCGGGACGCTGAAGAAGGTAAAGGAAGCCGGCGCCCTCACCATCGGCTACCGCGACGCCTCGGTGCCTTTCTCCTATCTCGACGGTAGCCAGAAGCCGGTGGGCTACGCCTTTGAGATCTGCCTGAAGGTCGCCGACGCGGTCAAAGCGCATCTCGGACTCGACAAACTGGATGTGCGGCTCAATCCCGTCACCTCCGCGACCCGCATCCCCCTGATCGCCAACGGGACGATCGACCTCGAATGCGGCTCGACCACCAACAACGCCGATCGGCAGCGGCAGGCGGCCTTCACCAACACCCACTTCCTCACCGCGACGCGCTTCGTCGCCAAGCGCGAAAAGGGGCTCGACAAGACCGACGACCTCAAGGGCCGCACCGTGGTCTCGACCTCGGGCACGACCAACATCCGCCAGATCAACGAGATCAACGCGGCCCGGGGTCTCGGGATGCGGATCCTGCCGGCCAAGGACCATGCCGAGGCCTTCCTGATGGTCGAGACCGGGCGTGCCGATGCCTTCGTGATGGACGACGTGCTGCTCGCCGCCCTCGTCGCCGGATCGAAGACGCCCGAGGCCTACACGATCTCGTCGGAGGCCCAGTCGCGGCCGGAGCCCTACGGCATCATGCTGCGCAAGGACGACGCGGCCTTCAAGGCCGTGATCGATGCGGCGACCGCCGCCCTCTACAAGAGCCCTGAGGGCAGGGCGCTCTACGACAAGTGGTTCACTCAACCGATCCCGCCGCGGGGCATCAACCTGAAGCTCCCGATGAGCGAGGCGATGCGGAAGGCCTGCGGCAGTCCCAGCGACAGCCCGGACCCGGCGGCCTACTGACCGCCCCGGACCGCATGCGGTGACCGACCTCCGATGACTGGCCCCCAATGACTTGCGTCCGATGAACTACACCTGGAACTGGGGCATCTTCCTGGAGCCGTCCCCCGAGGGCGCCGGCACCTATGCCGACATGCTGCTCTCGGGGTTGGCCTGGACGGTGCTCACGGCCCTGTGCTCCTGGGTGATCGCCTTCACCCTCGGCTCGGTGGTCGGCGTGATGCGCACGCTGCCCTCGCGCACCGCCAACGCGGTCGGCGCCGCCTATGTCGAGGGGTTCCGCAACGTCCCGCTGCTGGTGCAGATGTTCCTGTGGTACTTCGTGCTGCCGGAACTCCTGCCCGCGCGCCTGGGCTCGGCCATCAAGCAGATGCCGGACGCGCCGTTCTACACCGCGGTTTTGTGCCTGGGCTTCTTCACCGCCGCGCGGGTGGCCGAGCAGGTGCGGGCGGGCATCCGCGCCCTGCCGCGGGGACAGGCGCAGGCGGGCCTCGCGCTCGGCCTCACCTGGGGGCAGACCTACCGCGCCGTGCTTCTGCCCAACGCCTACCGGATCCTCCTGCCGCCGCTCACCTCGGAATTCCTCAACAACCTCAAGAACACTTCGGTGGCGCTCACCATCGGCCTCCTGGAGCTCACGGCGCGGGCCCGCTCGATGCAGGAATTCTCGTTCCACGTGTTCGAGGCCTTCACCGCGGCGACCCTGCTCTACGTCGCCCTCAACCTCGTGGTGATCGCGGGCGCGACCCTGCTGGAGCGGCGCGTGGCCGTGCCGGGAGGGCGCTGATGTTCGGGCATTTCGACCTCTCCGTCATCGTCGACGCGCTGCCCTACCTGTTTGCCGAGGGCATGGTGTTCACGCTGACGCTGACCGCGCTCGCGGCGAGCGGCGGCATCGTGCTCGGCACCGGGCTGGCGCTGCTGCGGCTCTCGGGCGTGCCGGGCCTGACGCACGCGGCCAAGTTCTATGTCGAGCTGATGCGGGCCCTGCCGCTCGTGCTGGTGATATTCTGGTTCTACTTCCTCGTGCCCTATCTCGGCGCCTGGGCGATCGGCTCGGCGACGCCGATCCAGGTCGGGGCGTTTGCCAGCGCGCTCGTCACCTTCACCCTGTTCGAGGCGGCCTACTTCTCCGAGATCGTTCGGGCGGGCATCCAGTCGATCCCGAAGGGGCAGAGCGCGGCGGCCCGGGCGCTCGGCATGAGCTACGCACAGACGATGCGGCTCGTGGTGCTGCCGCAGGCCTTCCGCAACATGCTGCCGCTGCTGCTGACCCAGACGATCGTGCTGTTCCAGGACACCTCGCTCGTCTACGTGCTCTCGCTGACCGATTTCCTCGGCGCCGCCTCCAAGGTCGCGCAGCGCGACGGGCGGCTCGTGGAGATGTACCTGTTCGCCGCACTCGTCTACTTCGCCGTCTGCTTCGCGGCCTCGCTGCTGGTGCGCCGGCTCCAGGCCCGCACGGCGATCGTCCGGTGAGGGGGAAGCGCGATGAGGATGGGCCCATGACCTCAGCTCCCATGACTTCAGACCCTGGGACCTCAGCCCCGCAACCGGCCGCCGCGGGTGGCCCGATGATCGCCATCGAGGCGGTGTCGAAGTGGTACGGCGAGGTCCGCGTCCTGTCCGGCTGCTCCACCGCGGTGACGCGCGGCGAGGTGGTGGTGGTCTGCGGCCCCTCCGGTTCGGGCAAGTCGACGCTGCTGAAATGCGTCAACGCCCTGGAGCCGTTCCAGGAGGGGCAGATCACCGTCGATGGCACGCGGGTGCGGGACAGGGCCACCAACCTGCCGCGGCTGCGGGCGCGGGTCGGCATGGTGTTCCAGCATTTCGAGCTGTTCCCGCATCTCAGCGTCATCGACAACCTCACGCTCGCTCCGCGCAAGGTGCTCGGGCGTTCGCGGGAGGCGGCGGTCCGGCGCGGGCTCGACCTGCTGGCCCGCGTCGGCCTCTCGGCTCACGCGCAAAAACATCCGGGCCAGCTCTCGGGCGGGCAGCAGCAGCGGGTGGCGATCGCCCGAGCGCTCGCCATGGACCCGGTGGTGATGCTGTTCGACGAGCCGACCTCGGCGCTCGACCCCGAGATGGTCGGCGAGGTGCTGGATGTGATGGTGGAACTGGCCCGCGACGGCATGACCATGATGGTCGTGACCCACGAGATGGGGTTCGCCCGCAAGGTGGCCGACCGGGTGGTGTTCATGGATCGCGGCGAGATCGTCGAGGATGTCCCGAAGGACACCTTCTTCGATCGGCCCCGCAGCGAGCGGGCTCAGCAATTCTTGTCGAAGATCCTCGCTCATTAACGCGGATTTGTGGCCCCTGGCCCTCCCCGAAGGCACGTTCCGGCTGTATGTTGGCCGCTTGTGCCGCTGAAACCAGCCCTGTTTTCTTAACGTTGCGACGACGTGGGGGCTCTGTCCGAGTCGAGTTCGGAACACACCGTCCCGTGGGGCGGTTCCGAGCTTGATCAAGACGGGACGGTTTTTTTTTACACTGCTTTTCTTGGATGCCGCGTTACTATTTCGACATCAACGACGGCACGGATCTGAAGGACGAGGTGGGTCGCGAGATCCGCGACCCGCTCGCCCTGCGCCGCGAGGCCCTGCGGGTGATGACGACCCTGATGGCTGCGGAGGCCGAGGACAGCCAGGATTGCACGCTGGTTCTGACGGTCCGCAACAGCGACGGCGACGGCGTCATGACGATCCGCCTCGTCTGCCAGATCGATGACGGCTGAGATCGCTGGGGCGGTCGCGCAGAGCACCGTATGGAGACGGCCTCCTTCCTCGACATGACGGCCGACCTGACGACGCGGCCGCGATCGCGGCCCCGTCTGCCAGGGCGGTCGGGGGATCAAGGGTGGTCCGTGGAAGCCGTCGCATCCGGCCGGAGATCCGGTACAGGCTCGTCAGCGGGCGGAGCCGCGTGGCCGAGGTCGATCAGGAGCATGTCGAGCAGGACGCGGAGCCGACGGAAGCCCGATGCCGGAAGCTTCGCGCGGGCGGCCGCACACAAGGCGGCAACCTCAGCGATGGCATCAGCGTCGTTCGTCGGCATCGCCCTTCCCTGACCGGAACGTATTCGTGGGTCCTTTGAGGCTAATGCAACGGACAAAACTATTCAATGTGGCAGCGTAGGGTGTAGATGTGCTCGAAAGAACATTTTCTCAATAATGAAGCGTTGATGGCCGCCAGATCTGGCTGGTTCTATTGATCAAATTATCGTGCGTTCGCCCGCGAAAGGCTTGACGATGGCGTCTCTAGGCCCATCGCAGCGCGGGGATGCGCTCGTGGCAGAAGATCAAGGACGCGTACCGAATCTTTCGCAAGACATGCCCGCTTCCGAGCAGAGCCTTGTCGCGCGGTGCTGCAAGTCTAACGGCTCGGGTCCTGACGCGCGGCGGGGCAAGTGCTCTCGATCTGCCCAGGCTCGGAAGGCGCGTGAGGCCGCCCGCTTGAAAAGGCAGGGTGACGCACGATCCCGATCGTTGCGCCGCCGGGGACCGGGTGTCCTGTCCGATCGGGACGGTTTCCCAGAGCGTCGGAACCGCGAGACGAGGAGAATGCGGCCACTGTCAGGGTGGTCCAACCCGGCAAGGCGCCGGCCCGCACCCCCTTCATGCTGAGCCGGCCGAAATGATCCGGCGCCTCCGAGGGCGGCGGGTTGGCGGTGTCAGCCGGTCGTCGAAGGCGCGCCGGCCTCGTCGAAGGACGGGGCCACCGAACGCCGCCACCGCACCGGACGCGCTGTCTAACGGGGCGGAGTGCCGATGAGGCAGGGTGAAGAGGGCCGGGACGGAACAGCATCCCGGAGCGTCGGTTTCCCGAGGGCCCATCATGCCAGCAACAGGGAGACACGCCATGAAGGCCCTGACCCTCGCTCTCGCGAGCACCCTCCTGTTCACGCCCGCCGCCTTCGCTGCCGAAGGTTCGGGCACCAGCCGCTCCGGCACCGCCGACAGCACGGGGCCGAACGATGCCGGTTCCGGAGCCTCGCCCGGGGCGGCCGGCAGCGGCCCGACCTCCGGTGACAAGAGCCGATCCGGTACGGCCAACAGCACGGGTCCGAACGATGCCGGCTCTGGTTCGTCCCCCGGCGCCAAGGGTAAGGGCCACGACGCCCGTTAGCGTGGGGCCAGGGCGCGGCGCCCCGGACATCTGATCCAGGGCGCTTCGCTCGGTTTTCGATCTCGCATCGCCTTTCAGGCAAGCCGGTCGCCACTTCTCGGGATCAAGCGAGAGTCCGATACGATCCGGCATTCGTCGATGCCGAGGCTCCGACGGGGCCGCTGTCAGCGAAGATTGTTGCTCCGCCGCCCATCTCTGAGGGGTGCGTCAGCGAAGGATCATCCGGGTTCCGGACGGTTCCCGCACGATCCTTCGCGGCATCCGCTCGATCCCTCTCCTCGGGAAGAGGGGGCTTGAGCCGGATCAGTCGTTCTTCACCGTGCCGTCCGGGCCGACCTTGACCTCCTGCTCGCGGTCGGTGAGCGCCAGCTTGATCTCGTACTCGACCGCGTTGCCCTCGCGCTCGACTTCGGCCTCGTAGGCCTTGCTGCCGGGGGCTTTCTGCTCGGCCAGCGCGATCGCGTCCTTCAGGGAGACCTTGGCGTTCTGGAAGTCGCTCGCCTTCAGGCGGGTGAAGTAGCGCTCGATCGGCTGATTCTCGCTCTTGTAGAGCTCGCCCGTGTCGGCGTTGACGCCGTGCTCGACGAGCTTGCCGCTCGGGTACACGACCTTGATCGCGTAGCGCGCCGGGTTCTTGCTGTCGGCCTTCTCGAAATCGGCGTCGATGGCCCGGCCACCCTTCTCCTCGCCCTTCCCCTCGGCCGTGGCGATGGCCTGGGCGAGGCCGACCTTGGCCGACTTGGCGACCTGCCACTCCTTGAGATCGCTGTTGGACTTGGTGGCCTCCGTTGCGCTGGTCGCCCGACCGGTGTTTTCCGGGTTCTTGGTCAGGTCGGGATTCTGGGCCGCACTGATGCCCGTCATCAGGGCGAGGAGGCCAGTGGCCGCGGTGAGGCGCAGGACGTTCGTCTTCATGGCGGGTTTCCCGTTTTCGGGGTTGGTTGCGGTCCTCTGAACGGTCCGGACCGCCGCTTGGTTGCGGCGCGTCATGACGTTCGAAGCGTGCGGGTGCGCGCCGTCGGAGCGCGCTTCGGAGCCCGACGGAGCCGGAACGAAGCCCCTCGCCTCCCTCGTCCGCATTGACATATATCCAGCATGATAATAACTAATACGCATAGCGGATATATGCTTGTTCGAGAGGGCTTCCGTGAGCCGAACCGAATCCGAGGCCGCCTTCCTGGCGCGCTATGATCCCGCCGATTACGCCCGGCCCGCGGTGGCCGTCGATCTGATGCTGCTGGGGCTCCCCGGCGGCCGCCCCACCATCCTGCTGCTGCAACGCGACCGCCACCCGCATGCGGGGCGCCACGCGCTGCCCGGCGGCTTCGTCGGGATCGACGAGGCGCTCGATGCGGCCGCCGCGCGGGTCCTGCACGAGAAGGCGGGCGGGGCGCGGGCGCATCTGGAACAGCTCTACACCTTCGGCGCCGTGGAGCGCGATCCGCGCATGCGCATCATCACGGTCGCCTATCTCGCGCTCCTGACCGAGGCTGCCTTCGCCGAGGCGCTGGCGCGTGCCCCGGCCCTGCATCCCGGCACGATTGCGGCGTCGTCGGCGGGTGAGGGGCCGGTGACGGTCCACGCGATCGACGGCGCGGCGCTGCCGCTCGCCTTCGACCATGCCGAGATCGTCGCCCTCGCCCTGCGGCGGCTCCGGGGCAAGCTCGACACTTCGGCGGTCGGCTTCAGTCTGTTGCCGGAGCTCTTCACCCTGCGCCAGCTCCAGGACGTGCACGAGGCGATCCTCGGCACGCGCCTCAACAAGCCCGCCTTCCGCCGCCGCATGCTCGACCGCGGCTGGCTCGAACCCACCGGCCGGTTCGAGACGGGGACGTCCTACCGTCCCGCCGAACTGTACCGCTTCCGTCCAAATCCCTCGCACCCCCCCTCGCCAACCCTTTCGCAAGGAGAATGACATGGCCACGATCCGCCGCTTCGGCGTTCTCTCCCAGCTTCGGAGCGAGGCCAGCCACTACGTGATCCGCTACCGCAACGGCCGCCCGCGCCAGAGCGGGCGCGGCCTCGTCTTCTGGTTCCGCCCGGAGACCGCGAGCATCAGCGAACTGCCGATGGATGACCGCGAGATGACGCTGTTCGTCCGCGGCCGCAGCGCGGATTTCCAGGCGGTCGCAGTGCAGGGCAGCATCGGCTGGCACGTCGCCGATCCCGAGCGGCTCGCCGCCCGCGTCGACTTTTCCGTCGACCTGCGCACCGGCCGTCCTCAGGGTGAGCCGATCGAGCGGATCGAGGCGCGCATCGCCGGGCTGGCCAACCAGACCGTGCTGCAGTTTTTGGGACAGGCGCCGGTGCGTGCGCTGCTCGATGCCGGGCCGGAAGCCCTGCGCGGGCAGTTACAGGCGACCCTCGGCGCCGAGCCCTCGCTCGCCGAGATCGGCGTGGCGGTGGTCTCGGTGCGGCTCACCAACCTCGCCCCGTCAAGCGAGTTGGAACGTGCCCTGCAGACGCCGACCTACGAGGCGCTGCAGCAGAAGGCGGACGAGGCCACCTTCGCCCGCCGGGCGCTGGCGGTGGAGAAGGAGCGGGCGATCGCCGAGAACGAACTCGCCACCAGGACCGAGCTGGCCCGGCGCGAGAGCCTGCTGATCGCGGAGGAGGCGCAGAACGCCCGCAACCGGGCGCAGGGGCGGGCCGAGGCGGAAGCCATCGAGGCCGGCGCGGAGGCCGAGCGCATCCGCATGGTCGAGGGGGCGCGGGCCGAGGCCGAGCGGGCGCGGGTCGCGATCTACCGCGACGTGGCGCCGGGCACCCTGCTCGGGCTCGCCGCCCAGGCGCTGGCGGGCAAGCTCGACACGATCGAGCACGTCAACGTCACGCCGGACCTGCTCGCCACCCTGCTCGGCGAGGTCCGCCGACCGAGCGGCCTTCCGGCCCGCTGAGGGAGGATCCCATGGCCGCGCTCACCCCTCGGGCGGTCTTCGTCACCCGCGAGACCGATTACGAGCTGCTGATTGCCCGGCACGCCACGCGGGGACAGGCCCGCTTCTTCCTGGAGAGCCGCGGCCAGGGGCTCGCCGCAATCGAGGCACGCCACGAGCGCTTCCACGCGGTGCTGGCCCAGGCGCGGGCCGCGGTGCCGGGCGAGTGGCGCCAGACCCTGGTGCGGCGGGCCGACCTCGACCGCTTCCTGTTCGGGCAAGACGACGTGGTCGTCGCCGTCGGGCAGGATGGTCTGATCGCCAACGTCGCGAAGTATCTGGGCGCGCAGCCGGTGATCGGGGTAAATCCGGCGCCCGACCTCTACGACGGCGTGCTGGCGCGCAACCCTGTCGAGCGGCTCCCCCGGCTGCTGCCGGCGAGTGCCGCCGGGGCGGCCGCGATCGAGCAGCGCACCATGGTCGAGGCGGTGATCGACGGGACCGAGCGCCTGTTTGCCCTCAACGAGATCTTTGTCGGCCATCGCAGCCATCAATCGGCCCGCTACCGGATCGAGATGCCCGCGCCGGCATCACCTCGGACGCAAGGGGAGGCGATCGAGGCGGAGGAGCATTCCTCCAGCGGCCTCATCGTCGCCTCCGGCACCGGGGCCAGCGGCTGGGCCCGCTCGATCGCCGAGGCGACCGGTCTGTCCTTCCGCCTCGCGCCCGATGAGCGGGCGGTGGGCTACTGGGTGCGCGAGCCGTTCCCGAGCGTCGCCACCGCCACGCGGCTGCGGGCCGGCAAGCTGACCGACGCGCCTCTCCTCGTCACCTCGCGGATGAACGAGGGCGGCGTCGTCTTCGCCGACGGCATCGAGCAGGATTTTTTGGGGTTCGGCTGGGGGCGGCGGGTGCGGATCGCGCCGGCCGACCGGACTCTTCACCTCGTGACCGGGTGAGCTACGCGGTCATGACGGATGCCGCGGCGGCGGGGTGTTCAGGAGCACCGGTTTCCTGGCCGTCCATCCCGTATATGGAACGCGTGCGGGACGTCCGGGCGGATTGCCGGACCACAATCATTTGTATGGCGCGATCCTGTCGTAAAACCGCCAAGGGTGCCGATCATGGGGCGGGTGATCGCGCGCCGTGAGCGTCGGCGCGAGGTTCGACCGATCCGGGAATGGACAGCACGTGGAATCGGCAGCAGAGCATCGGATGAGCGGTCTCGCCGAGGTGGCGCGGCCCGACGAGGGGCCGGGCGGGAGCCTCGTCGGCCGCGCCGTCCTGCGGGGGCTGGCGCGCCCCGACCTGATCCGTCGGGAGACCCTGGCCGACCTGTTCCGGGCGAGCGCGGCGGAGCGCGCCGACGCCCCCTGCCTGATCGACGCCGCCGCGCCCGCGTCGGGCGGGCGCCGTCCGGTCCTGACCTACGGACAGGTCGATGCCCGCTCCGACGCCATCGCCGCCGGGCTTCTCGCCCGCGGCATCGGCCCGGGGGATGTGGTGGGATTGTGGATGGCCCGCGGCACCGAACTGCTGATCGCGCAGATCGGCATCACCAAGTCGGGCGCCGCCTGGCTCCCCTTCGATGCCGAGGCGCCCGCCGACCGGGTCGCGGTCTGCCTGGGCGACGCGGAGGCCAAGGCGCTCCTCGTCTCGGAGGCCCTGCGGCTCCAGGCGCCGGAGGGCACGCCCGCGCTGACGACGCAAGAGGTGCTGACGGCGGGGCAGGGGGCCTGTGCGCCCGATCTCGCCGCCGCCGGCCTCACGCCCGAGCACCCGGCCTACCTGATCTACACGTCGGGCTCGACCGGCGTGCCGAAGGGCATCGTCATCAGCCACGCCAACATCTGCCACTTCCTGCGCTCGGGCAACGCCGTCTACGGCATGCGCGCCGACGATGTGGTGTTCCAGGGCGCCTCCGTCGCCTTCGATCTCTCGATGGAGGAGATCTGGGTCCCCTATCTCGTCGGCGCCTGCCTGTTCGTGGCGAGCCCGGCCATGATGGGAGATGTCGAGTCCCTGCCCGCGATCATCGCGGGAGCGGGCGTCACCGTGCTCGACACGGTGCCGACCCTGCTCGCCATGATCCCCGGCGACCTGCCCAGCGTCCGCCTCGTGCTTCTGGGCGGCGAGGCTCTGCCCGAGCCGCTGGTGGCGCGCTGGGCGACCGATCAGCGGCGCCTGTTCAACACCTACGGTCCGACCGAGGCCACCGTGGTGGCGACCGCCGCCGAGATGCGACCGGGCCAGCCCGTCACCATCGGCGGTCCGATCCCGAATTATTCGGTCTACGTCGCCGACGAGGCGCTGACTCTCCTGAAGCCCGGCGAGCAAGGCGAACTGCTCATCGGCGGTCCCGGCGTCGCCGCGGGCTACCTCAAGCGGCCCGAATTGACGGCCGAAAAATTCGTCGCCAACCCCTACCCGTCCGACGGGACCGACCCGGTGCTCTACCGCTCGGGCGACGCGGTCTCGATGACGCCGGAGGGCGACATCGTCTTCCACGGCCGCATCGACGATCAGGTCAAGATCCGCGGCTTTCGCGTGGAGCTCGGCGAGATCGAGGCCCGTATCCGGGGAGAAGGGGGCGTCAATCAAGCGGCGGTGGTGCTGCGCCGGGACAACGAGGTCGATCGCCTCGTCGCCTTCCTTGTCCCAGAGCGCGACGCCGATCTCGACCGCGCGGCGCTCCGAAAGAGTCTGGCGGCGCAGATGCCGCCTTACATGGTGCCCGGCCATTTCGAGACGGTGGAGACCCTGCCCCGCCTGACCTCCGGCAAGGTCGACCGCAAGGCGTTGCGGATCGCCCCGCTCACGGTCGCGGTGGCGGAGGGCGAGCAAGAGGCCCCCGACAACGAGACCGAGGCCGCCTTGCTGGCTGCCGCCAAGAAGGTGTTCGGCGACGGGCCGATCGGGCTCGAGGCCGACTTCTTCTCCGAACTCGGCGGCCACTCGCTGCTCGCCGCCCGCTTCGTCGGCGCGGTGCGCGAGACCCCGGCCCTCGCCGGCATCACCCTGCAGGACGTCTATGCCGGCCGCACGCTGCGGGCGATGGCCGCGAGTCTGATCGAGCGAACCGGCGGGGCCGGCGCGCAGACGGCCGTGCGGGACCTGAGCTTCGCCCCGCCCTCGCTCCTGCGCCGGGCCTTGTGTGGGCTGGCGCAGGCCGTTGCACTCCCGTTCGTGATCGCGCTCGCCACCGCGCAGTGGCTCGGCATCTTCGTCACCTACCTGCTGCTCACCGGCGGCGGGCTCGGCTTCTGGGGCGAACTCGGCGTCCTCTTGCTCGTCTATATCGGCATCAACGCCGTGACCGCGACGATCGCGATCGCCGCCAAGTGGCTGATCCTCGGGCGGACTAAGGCAGGCCGCTATCCGCTCTGGGGCGTCTACTATTACCGCTGGTGGCTGGCGCAACGCCTGACGCCGCTGGTGCACATCAAGTGGCTTCAGGGCTCGCCCGTCATCGTCACCTATCTGCGTCTGCTCGGCGCGCGGATCGGCGAGGACGTGCTGATCTCCGACCTCGATGTCGGGGCCGCCGACCTCCTCACCATCGGCCGCGGCGCGTCGCTCGGCGGGCGCCTCGTCATCGCCAATGCCGAGGTCGTCGGCAACGAACTCGTCATCGGCCGGGTCGAGATCGGCGAGGACGTCGCCATCGGCACCTCCTGCGTCATCGGCCCCGGCACGGTGATCGGGGATCATGCCGAGGTCGCCGACCTCACCACCGTGCCCGCCGGCACCGAGATCGGCCCGGCCGAGGCCTGGGACGGCTCGCCGGGACGCCGGGTCGGCACGGTCGACTTTTCCGCCTTGCCCGAACCCGCCACGGCCTCGCCCGCCCGCCGGGCGGCCTTCGGCGCGGTCTACGCCTTCCTGCTCGCGGCGGTGCCGGCGGTCGGGCTGCTGCCGATCTTTCCGGCCTTCTACATCTTCGACCAGATCTCGGACAATCTCTCGGAGGTCACCGATCTCGACTACCACCTCTACCTGCCGCTGCTGACCTGGCCCACGGCCATGCTGATGACGGCGGGCACGGTGCTGCTCATCGCGGCCATCCGCTGGGTGGTGCTGCCGCGGGTGACAGGCGGCACCTACTCGATCTGGTCGGGCTTCTACTTGCGCAAGTGGCTGGTGGCGCTCGCCTCCGAGGTGACCCTGGAGACGCTCTCCTCGCTCTTCGCCACCGTCTACATGCGGGCGTGGTACCGTCTGATGGGCGCGCGGATGGGCCGGGGCGCCGAGATCTCGACCAATCTCGGCTCGCGCCACGACCTCGTCTCGGTCGGCGCCAACAACTTCATCGCCGACGAGGTGGTGGTCGGTGAAGAAGAGATCCGCCGCGGCTGGATGCACCTCCATCCGGTCGAAACCGGCGCCCGCGTCTTCGTCGGCAATGACGGCGTGTTGCCGCCGGGCACGCGGCTGCCCGACGACGTGCTGATCGGCATTAAGTCGAAGCCTCCGGCCAATGCCGCGATGGGTCCGGGCGAGACGTGGTTCGGCTCGCCGCCGATCCGCCTGCCCGTGCGGCAGAAGGTCGATCTCGGATCAAGCGCACAGACCTTCGAGCCGAGCGTCCGGGCCAAGCTCCGGCGCGGCCTGTTCGAGGCCTTCGCCACCTCGTTCTCGCCGATGCTCTACATCTCGCTCGCCATCTGCGCGATCGATTGGGTGTTCTACCCCGAGATCCTCGAAGGTGACTGGGTCGGCTTGGCGGTGGCCTTCGTCGCGGCGAGCGTCGTCATCGCTCTGATCCAGACGAGCAGCGTCATCGCCCTCAAATGGCTGCTGATGGGCGTCTACCGCCCCGGCATGCGGCCGATGTGGTCGTGGTGGGCGATGCGGACCGAGGCCATCGCCGTCGCCTACTGGGGCTTGGCCGGCAAGGTGCTGCTGGAGCACCTGATGGGCACGCCGTTCCTGCCCTGGGTGCTGCGGCTCTTCGGTGTGAAGGTGGGGAAGGGCGCCTGCCTCCTGATGACCGACATCACCGAGTTCGACTGCGTGGAGATCGGCGACTTCGCGGCGATCAACCGCTCGGCCGCGCTCCAGACCCACCTCTACGAGGACCGCATCATGAAGGTCGGCCGCGTCATGGTCGGGCGCGGCGTCTCGGTCGGAGCCTTCTCGACCGTCCTCTACGACACGAGGGTTGGCGATTACGCGCGGCTGCGCCCGCTCACCATCGTGATGAAGGGCGAGTCGATTCCGGCGCACTCGGAATGGGAGGGGGCGCCCGCCGTGCCGGTGGTGCATGGGGCGGGATAACCCTCGCCCCTCTGCGGGAGAGGAGCCGGCTCAGGTTCTTCCGGAAATGCGCTCCCCTCACCCGACCCCCGCTGACGCGAGACCCACCCTCTCCCGCTTCAGGGAGAGGGAAAACTCTCAGGCCGCCTCGGTCTTCGCCCCGAGGCGCTTGTCGAGGTAGGTGTCCACGGTCTGCGTCAGCTCGTCGACCTTGCCGTCGAAGAAGTGGTTGGCGCCCTCGACCATCTGGTGCTCGATGATGACGCCCTTCTGCGTCTTCACCTTCTCGATCACCGGGATCACCTCACGGGCCGGTGCCACCCGGTCTTCGGAGCCGTGCACGAACAGGCCGGAGGAGGGGCACGGTGCCAGGAAGGTGAAGTCATAGCGGTTGGCCATGGCGGCAATCGAGATGAAGCCCTCGATCTCCGGGCGGCGCATCAGGAGTTGCATGCCGATCCAGGAGCCGAACGACACGCCCGCGATCCAGCAGGACTTCGCCTCCGGGTTGACCGACTGCACCCAGTCGAGGGCAGCGGCGGCGTCGGAGAGTTCACCCGAGCCGTGATCGAACGCACCCTGGCTGCGACCGACCCCGCGGAAATTGAAGCGCAGGGCCGCGAAGCCGCGATTGGCGAAGGTGTAGAAAAGATTGTACACAATTTGATTGTTCATCGTGCCCCCGAACTGGGGGTGCGGGTGGAGCACGATCGCGATCGGCGCCCCCTTCTTCTTGGGGGCTTGGTAGCGGCCTTCCAGGCGGCCGGCGGGGCCGGAGAAAATGACTTCGGGCATGGTGTCCTCGAGATGATCCGACCCTCACCCCTGATGCCCCCGCGAAGGCAGGGGGAGGCGAGTCGGTCACGGCTTGACTCGTTGCGCGCGCCACCTACAAGCGCTCTTAGAATAATTCTAGTCGATTAGAACTATTCTAAACTGTTCGTCGGGCCTCGAACTGCGATGCATAAGGCGCGTTTCGCGCGGCTTAGCACGGGGGAGGGGGGCGAAATCAAGAAAATCAGGATTGGCAGGACGATACGGAGCGGATCGGCAGGATGACGTCAGGCGGGCGCAGCTATCTCGATCACAATGCGACCTCCCCGGTGCGTCCGGAGGTTGCGGTGGCGGTCGCGCGCGCCCTGGCACTGCCCGGCAATCCGTCCTCGATCCATGAAGAGGGCCGCGCGGCGCGCCAGATGCTGCAGGCGGCGCGGGCGCGGCTCGCCGCCCTGCTCGGGGGGGCACCTGAGCGCATCACCTTCACCAGCGGTGGCACGGAAGCCGCCAACACCGTGCTCTCCGGCGCGCTTCGGAAAACCGGTCTTCCCGCGCCCACCCGGCTGATGATCTCGGCCACCGAGCATCCCTGCGTCACGGCGGGCCACCGCTTCGCGCCGGACGTGGTCGAGGTGCTGCCGGTGGACGGAACCGGCCTGCTGCGGCTCGATGCTCTCGCGGCCCGGCTCGAAGCCTGCCGGGACGAGGCCGTGCTGATCTCGGTCCATGCGGCCAACAACGAGACGGGGGTTGTGCAGCCGCTGACCGAGATCGTGCGGCTCGCCCGCGCCCACGGGCAGGCCCTGGTTCACAGCGACGCGGTACAGGCAGTTGGAAAAATCCCGCTCGACTTTGCCGCGCTCGGCCTCGACGCCCTGACCCTGTCGGGCCACAAGTTCGCCGCGCCGAAAGGTACCGGCGCGATGATGCTGGCCGAGGGCGTGAGCCTGGAGACGGCCTTCCTGCGCGGCGGCGGCCAGGAGGCACGCCAGCGCTGCGGCACCGAGAACCTTCCCGGCATCGCCGGGATGGGTGAGGCGGCCGAGATCGCCCGTGCCGCCCTGGAGACCGAGGCAGCGCGGCTGTCTGGCCTGCGTGATGCCCTGGAAGCGCGTCTGCGAGTCCTCGCCCCGGATACGGTCGTGTTCGGAAAGGGCGCGCCGCGCCTGCCCAATACGCTGAGCTTCGCCGTGCCGGGGCTCGCGGCCTCCACGGCGCTGATCGCCCTCGATCTCGCCGGCCTGTCCGTCTCGTCGGGCTCGGCCTGCGCCTCGGGCAAGGTGGCTCGTTCCCCCGTGCTCGCGGCGATGGGGGTGAGCCCTGCGCTCGCCGCGGGGGCGCTGCGCGTCAGTTTCGGTTGGAATTCGCGCGCTGCGGACCTCGAACGCTTCGTTGCGGGGTTCGAACGGGTCGTTTCGTCCCTATATCAGCGGCGAGGGCAGGCAGCCTGAGCGCCGCCCGCCCAAGCTATTTTTTCGGTGGGACACCCGCCGGTTCGTTGGAAACCCCCGGTCCTTGACGCCGGAGTCGGTAGGAGACGTTGAATGCCTGCAGTGCAGGAGACCATTGATCGGGTTCGTTCGATCGACCTCGACCAGTACAAGTACGGCTTCGAGACCGTGATCGAGATGGAGAAGTCCGAGAAGGGCCTCTCCGAGGACGTCGTTCGCTTCATCTCGGCCAAGAAGAACGAGCCGGAATGGATGCTCGAATGGCGCCTCGACGCCTACAAGCGTTGGCTCACGATGAAGGAGCCGGAATGGGCCCGGGTCGAGTACGACCGGGTCGATTACAACAACATCTACTACTACGCTGCGCCGAAGCGTAAGGGCCCAGAATCGCTCGACGAAATCGATCCCGAGATCCTGAAGACCTACGAGAAGCTCGGCATCCCGCTGCGCGAGGTCGAGGTGCTGGAAGGCATCGCACCCGAGCGTCGCGTGGCGGTCGATGCGGTGTTCGACTCGGTCTCGGTGGCGACCACCTTCAAGAAGGAGCTCGAGAAGGCCGGCGTGATCTTCATGCCGATCTCCGAGGCCATCCGCGAGTACCCGGATCTCGTGAAGAAGTACCTCGGCTCGGTCGTGCCCGTGACCGACAACTTCTTCGCGACGCTGAACTCGGCGGTCTTCTCCGACGGCTCGTTCGTCTACATCCCGCCGGGCGTGCGCTGCCCGATGGAGCTGTCGACCTATTTCCGCATCAACGAGCGCGACACCGGCCAGTTCGAGCGCACGCTCATCATCGCCGACAAGGGCTCTTACGTCTCGTATCTCGAGGGCTGCACCGCCCCGAAGCGCGACGACAACCAGCTCCACGCCGCGGTGGTCGAGCTCGTCGCCCTGGAGGATGCCGAGATCAAGTACTCGACCGTCCAGAACTGGTACCCCGGCGACAACGAGGGCAAGGGCGGCATCTACAACTTCGTGACGAAGCGCGGCGATTGCCGCGGCGCCCGCTCGAAGATCTCATGGACGCAGGTCGAGACCGGCTCGGCGATCACCTGGAAGTATCCGTCCTGCATCCTCCGCGGCGATGACTCGCGCGGCGAATTCTACTCGATCGCGGTGTCGAACGGCATGCAGCAGGTCGATTCCGGCACCAAGATGATTCACCTCGGCAAGAACACCACCAGCCGGATCATCTCGAAGGGTATCTCCGCGGGCCGCTCGCAGAACACCTACCGGGGTCTCGTCTCGGCCCACAAGAAGGCCAAGGGCGCGCGCAACTTCACCAACTGCGATTCGCTCCTGATCGGCGATCAGTGCGGCGCGCACACCGTGCCCTACATCGAGTCGAAGAACGCGAGTGCGGTGTTCGAGCACGAGGCCACCACCTCGAAGATCTCCGAGGACCAGAAGTTCTACTGCCAGCAGCGCGGCCTCTCCGAGGAGGAGGCGACCGCGCTCATCGTCAACGGCTTCGTCCGCGACGTGCTGCAGCAGCTGCCGATGGAGTTCGCGGTGGAAGCCCAGAAGCTGATCTCGATCAGCCTCGAAGGCTCGGTGGGCTGACGAGCTTCGACACGGACGTACTGCGTGCCGCCCACCGGCACAGTGCGCGGCACGCCGGAGAGGTGAGAAGCAGCGCCGCGTGCGGCTGCTTCTACTGCCTGGAAGTCTTCGCCCCGGATGAGATCGCGGAGTGGATCGACGAGGACGCGACCGCTCTGTGCCCCCGGTGCGGCATCGACGCAGTGATCGGTGACCTGTCCGGCTATCCGGCCGGGAGTGTCACCTTCCTGCGGGCGATGCATCAGGAATGGTTTTGAAGGACTTGGACGAACATGCTTGAGATCAAGAACCTCGTCGTGCAGATCGAGGACAACCGCATCCTCAACGGCCTGAACCTCACCGTGAACGACGGCGAAGTCGCCGCGATCATGGGCCCGAACGGGTCAGGCAAGTCGACGCTCTCCTACGTCATCGCCGGTAAGGAGGACTACGAGGTTCTCGACGGCGAGATCCTGCTCGACGGCCAGAACGTGCTGGAGATGGCGGCCGACGAGCGCGCCGCCGCCGGCATCTTTCTGGCCTTCCAGTACCCGTTGGAGATCCCCGGCGTCGGCACCATGACCTTCCTCAAGGCCTGCCTCAACGCGCAGCGCAAGGCCCGCGGCGAGGACGAGCTCTCGACTCCCGACTTCATCCGCGCGGTGAACGCGGCGGCCGACAAGCTCGAGATCAACAAGGAGATGCTCAAGCGCGCACTCAACGTCGGCTTCTCCGGCGGCGAGAAGAAGCGCATGGAGATCCTCCAGATGGCGCTCTTGCAGCCGAAGTTCTGCGTGCTCGACGAGACCGATTCCGGCCTCGACATCGACGCGCTGCGCATCGTCTCCGAGGGTGTGAACGCGCTGCGCGCCGAAGGACGCTCCTTCCTCGTCATCACCCACTATCAGCGGCTCCTCAACCACATCGTGCCCGACACCGTGCACGTCATGTCGAAGGGCCAGATCGTGAAGACCGGCGGCAAGGAGCTGGCGCTGGAACTCGAAGCCTCCGGCTACGCCGAATACCGCACGAGCGAGGCTGCGTGATGGCCGACGTCACCAATCTCCGCTCCCCCGCCGAGGCCGGCCTCTCCAAACTCTTCGAGTCCGCGCGGAAAGGCTTCGCCAGCGAGCAGGCGATCAGCCGCGAGGAGGCGTTCCGCTTCTTCGAGGCGACCGGCCTGCCGAGCCGCCGGGTCGAGGCGTTCAAGTACACCGACCTGCGCGCCGCCATCACCGAGGCCGCGCCGCCCGCCGAGGCGCCGAGCGAGGACGCGGCCCGGGCCGCCGTCGCCGGGGCCACGGGCTTCAACGGGGTCGAGGCCGTCCGCCTCACCTTCGTCAACGGCCACCTCGTCGCCGCCCTGTCGGATCTCGATCGGGTGCCCGAGGGCGTGACGGTCACGCCGCTCAACGAGGCGATGGGAAAGGGCGATGCGCGCCTCAAGCTTCTGGCCCCCGTCGAGCAGGTGCGCGAGAACCCGATCTATCAGCTCAACACCGCCTTCCTGGCCGATGGCGCACTGATCTCGGTCGTCCCCGGCGCCAAGCCGGCGACGCCGCTGCACCTGCGCTTCGTCGGCATGGGTGAGGCCGCCTTCTCGACCGCGACCCGCGTGCTGGTCGATATCGGCGCCGGCGCGGAGTTCTTCCTGCTGGAGAGCCACGAGGGACCGTCCGGGCTGACCTACCAGCCCAACGACGCGCTCGACGTGCATATCGGCGCCGAGGCCGCCTTCCGCCACACCCGTCTCAACCGGGAAGGCGACGCGGCCATCGCTCTCTCGACGCTGTCGGTGCGGCTCGACGCTCGGGCGCAGCTCGAAACCGTCAATCTCGTCACCGGCGCCAAGCTCTCGCGTCACCAGATCTACCTGCACGTCGCGGGCGAGGACGCCAACGCCGTGGTCAACGGCGCGACGCTGCTCGGCCACGGCCAACTCGCGGATTCGACCCTGCTCGCCGACCACGCGGCGACGGGCGGCGTTGGCCGCGAGATGTTCAAGACGGTGATCGACGGCGATTCCACCGGCGTGTTCCAGGGCAAGATCATCGTCCGTCAGGTCGCGCAGCAGACCGACGGCAAGATGAAGTCCGACTGCCTGCTCCTGACCGATGATGGTCAGATGATGAACAAGCCGGAGCTGGAGATCTTCGCCGACGACGTCGCCTGCGGCCACGGCGCCACCTGCGGCGCGCCGGACGAGGACCTGCTGTTCTACCTCATGGCCCGCGGCTTGCCGCGCGCCACCGCCGAGAGCCTGCTGGTTCAGGCCTTCGTCGGCGAGGCGGTGGAGACGGTCACGCACGAGGGCGCGCGCGACGCGCTGATCGGTGGGATCGAGGCTTGGCTGGCGGCGCGCGGCTGACCCTGCTGGCCGGTTCCTCCCGAGGAACCGGCCAAGCTCATTGGCGCCGAACCTGTTCCGGCGGGCGGCGATGGACCCGGACAGCACAGGATCCAAGGTCGCGAACATGAACGCACCCGTCCCCGCCACTCCCTACGACGTCGAGGCGATCCGGAGGCAATTCCCGATCCTCTCGGAAAAAGTCTACGGTAAGCCGCTGGTCTATCTCGACAACGCCGCCTCGTCGCAAAAGCCCAAGCGGGTCATCGACGCGATGGTTTCCTGCATGGAGACCGGCTACGCCAACGTCCATCGCGGCTTGCACTACATGGCCAATGCCGCGACCGAGGGTTTCGAGGGTGCGCGCGAGACCACGCGCCAGTTCCTCAACGCCGCCTCGACCGACGAGATCATCTTCACCCGCAACGCCACCGAGGCCTACAACCTCGTGGCCTCCTCCATGGGCTGGGCGGGCCTGATCGGGGAGGGGGACGAGATCATCCTCTCGATCATGGAGCACCACTCCAACATCGTGCCCTGGCATTTTCTGCGCGAGCGGCGCGGCGCCGTCATCAAGTGGGCGCCGGTCGATGACGACGGCAACTTCCTGGTCGAGGAGTACGAGAAGCTCTTCACGCCGCGCACCAAGATGGTGGCGATCACCCACATGTCGAACGTGCTCGGCACGGTGACGCCGGCGGAGGAGATCGTGCGCATCGCCCATGCCCACGGCGTGCCGGTGCTGCTCGACGGCGCGCAGAGCGCGGTGCATCGCCCGATCGACGTGCGCGCACTCGACTGCGACTTCTTCGTCTTCACCGGCCACAAGGTCTACGGGCCGACCGGCATCGGCGTGCTCTACGGCAAGAAGGAGTGGTTGGACCGGCTGCCGCCCTATCAGGGCGGCGGCGAGATGATCCGCACGGTGACGCAGGACGCGATCAGCTACAACGACCCGCCGCACCGCTTCGAGGCGGGCACGCCGGCGATCATCGAGGCGGTCGGCCTCGGCGCGGCGCTGGAATTCATGATGGATCTCGGCCGCGAAAACATCGCCGCGCACGAGGCGATGCTGACCGCCTACGCGCAGGAGCGTCTCGGCGCGATGAATTCGATCCGCCAGATCGGCAATTCCCGCGACAAGGGCGGCGTCATCGCCTTCGAGGTGAAGGGCGCGCACGCCCACGACATCGCCACCGTGATCGACCGCCAGGGTGTGGCGGTGCGGGCGGGCACCCACTGCGCCATGCCCCTGCTCACGCGCTTCGGCGTGACCTCGACCTGTCGCGCCTCGTTCGGTCTGTATAATACGACCGCAGAGATTGACGCCCTCGCCGAGGCGCTGGCCAAGGCCGAGATGCTGTTCGCCTGATTCTTTTAGGAGTTTCGGCCGCCGTGGACGGAGGCCGGAAGGAGTGATCCGATGAGCACCGACGCCACCATCACCGGGGGCACCAACACCCCCGCCCTCGCGGCGGCCTCCGCGATTCCCGCGGAAGAGATCGACCGCCTCACCGACGACATCGTCGCCGCGCTGAAATCCGTCTACGATCCCGAGATTCCCGCCGACATCTACGAGCTCGGCCTGATCTACCGGGTGCAGATCGAGGACGACCGGCGCGTTCTGATCGACATGACCCTGACCGCTCCGGGCTGTCCCGTGGCCGGCGAGATGCCGGGCTGGGTCGAGAACGCGGTCTCGGCCGTACCCGGCGTGCAGTCCTGCTCCGTCACGATGGTGTTCGACCCGCCGTGGGACCAGAGCCGGATGTCCGACGAGGCCCGCGTCGCGCTGGATATGTGGTAAGGGACCGTCCAATCGGTCGGCCTTGCGGCCTCTGCAAGGTCGGCGCGCTTCAGCCCTCCGGCGGGGTGCCGGCAGGATCCCATCGCGGTCCGAACGTCAATCCGTCATAGATGTCTGCCGTCATCGGCCGGCAGCCCGAGCCGCGCAGTTGCGTGTGCAGCGAAACGATGATGTTGACGGTGGCCGGGTCGTGCTGCTGCCGGGCATCACGGCGGCGCAGGACTGGCACGCCGCCGACGAGTTCGTAGCATTCCTCTTGATGAAGCTGCCACGCGAAGAACTCTTCCGGCGTCATCCGCCGCCTTGCTCGGCCATCGCATCCTCCGTCACCGATTCAGCATAGCGCGCGGCAATCGACCCGTGCGTCGAGGGTCCCGGTGGACCAGCGGTGGAGGAGTGCTTATCTCTTGAAGACCCACGAAAGACTCACCCGCCCGGGCCTTGAACCCGGCCGCAGGAGAGAGACCACGATGTCAGGTTTCAAGGTGATCACGCTGACCGACCGCGCGGCGGATCGGATCAAAGCGATCATGGCCGATGCCGATCGCCCCATCGCGGGGCTTCGCGTCGGTGTGAAGAACGGCGGCTGTGCCGGCATGTCCTACACGATGGAATATGCCGAGGAGCGCAAGGCCGGCGAGGACGTGATCGAGGATCGGGGCGTGACCGTGTTCATCGACCCCAAGGCGGTGCTGTTCCTGCTTGGCACCGAGATGGACTTCCAGACGACCAAGCTGTCGTCGCAGTTCGTGTTCAACAATCCGAACCAGACCTCGGCCTGCGGCTGCGGTGAGTCGGTGGCGATCACCCCCGCGAATCCGGAGCGCCTGGCGGCCGGCGCCCCGGCTTAATCGGGGAGGGCGGCTGCCCGTCGCGGCAATCGGTGCGACACAGTTGACGGGCGCCGTCCCTGCCTGTGGCTCAGGCTACGTCGCGCAGGGCCGCTGCCTCTGTCTCGTCGAGGGTGCGGTTGCGGCCGGCGCGCTTGGCGGCAAACAGGCAGGCATCCGCCCGCTCCAGGAGCGAGACGGCATTGTCATCCTCAAGCCGGGTCGCGACGCCGAGCGAGACGGTAACCTTGCCGAGCGACTCTCCCGTCGACCGCTTCACGAGTTCGCGGCCGGTCACGCTGGTGCGCACCCGTTCCGCGACGGCGCGCGCCTCCGGCAGGTCCGTCTCCGGAAGGACGATGCCGAATTCCTCGCCGCCGAAGCGGGCGAGCGTCGCACCCGGCTGCCCCACATGCTCGCGCATGACGACGGCGACGAGGCGCAGCACCTGATCCCCGGTCAGGTGGCCGTAGAGGTCGTTGAAGCGCTTGAAATAGTCGATGTCGAGGACGATCAGGCTCGTCGGCCGGCGTCCGGCATCCGGCGCACCGCAGGCCCGGTGCAGCGCCGTCTCGAAGCTCTTGCGGTTGCCCAGGCCGGTCAGGGCGTCGGTCAGGCTCTCCAGGCGGGCCGCCTCCAGCGTCTCGCGCAGCGATTCGATCTCGCTGCGGCTCTCGCGCATCCGCGCTTCGAGCGTGCGGTTATTGGCGGTCACGTCGCGGGTATTGGCGATGATCGTGGTGACGACCTCACGCAGGCGCGCCCGCGTCGTCGCCGTGTTGGCGATATCCTGCGACAGGGCCTGGAGCGACTCGCCGTACTGGGTCGTGGAGCGGATCGAGACTTCGATCATCTCCATGATGCCCTCGACCTCGGCGATGAGGCTCGAATTCATCCGATCCACCTCCACGGCGAGGCGGCGCCCGTCGATGTAGGCGTCGTGCAATCCTTCGATGTCAGCGCTCGTCAGCGTGCCGTTCTGCGTGGTGAGCCGCTTGATTGCGTCGTTCATCAGCGGCTGGGTGCCGGACACGTAGAGGTACCACACGGCGTAGGCCCGCGGGGTGGCGCAGGCGCAGTAGTCGCGCATCAGCTCGAAGCTGCGCTGCGCGAGCACGAAACTGCGATCACGGTCGAGATCGGGGCCGTGGCTCATCCGGTGACGTAGGCTCCTGCGGACGGGGCCCACCGCCCGTGTCGCCCGCTTCACCGGAGTGTCGCTTCAGAACCTCGCCAGGACGTTAAGGCGAGCACAGAATACGCCCGCCGCTGCCGTTCTCACCGGTGACGTTCGGGGACGGCTACTTGCTCTTCCCGAAGCCGGTCGGCTTCAGCAGGAAGGCCGGCACGTGCGAGCCGAGACCGACCGGCGTATCGTCGTCCTCGTCGCGGCGCGGGGGACGGCGCTCGGAACGTGAGCGCTCGGGGGCGCTCCGGGCGGGCTCGCGGGCCGGGGAAACCGGCTCCGGCTCGCGGATCGGCTCGCGGCGGGCATCCTCGCCGCGCCCGCGGTCGGAGACCGCGCGGCGACCACCGCGCGAACGGCTCTCGCTCGGCCGCTCCGCCACCCGCTCGCTTCCCTTCTCGGGGCTCCTCTCGGTTCCCCTCTCGCTTCCCCTCTCGCTTCCCCTCTCGCTTCCCCTCTCGCTTCCCTTGGCCCGGCGGGTTCCGCGACGGCGGCGGGGCTCATCGCTCTCCGCATCGTCGGGCACGGAGGTGAGGTTGCCGTCGAGCCACTCGATCGGCCGGCCGATCAGGCTCTCGATCGCCGCGAGCGAGCGCTCGTCGGCGCGGCTCGCCAGGGTGAAGGCTTGGCCGGAGCGCCCGGCGCGGCCGGTGCGGCCGATCCGGTGGACGTAGTCCTCCGGATGATGCGGAACGTCGAAGTTGAAGACGTGGCTGACGGCGGGGATGTCGAGGCCGCGGGCGGCGACGTCTGAGGCCACGAGCAGAGGAACCTCGCCACTGCGGAACCCGTCGAGCGCGGCCGTGCGGGCGCGCTGGTCCATGTCGCCGTGGAGCGCGGCGACGTTGAAGCCGTGACTCGCCAGGGACTTTTGCAGCAGCGCCACGTCGCGCTTGCGGTTGCAGAAGATGAGGCCGTTCTGCAGCTCGCTCGCCGAGCGGATGAGATGGCGCAGCACCTTGCGCTTCTCATGCCCCTCCGGCCCCGTCGCCACCAGGCGCTGCTCGATGGTCGTGGCGGTGGAGGCGGGCCGTGCCACCTCGACCCGCTGCGGGTTGTGCAGGAACATGTCCGCCAGCCGCTCGATCTCCGGCGGCATGGTGGCGGAGAAGAACAGCGTCTGGCGCGTGAAGGGCACCATCTTCACGATGCGCTCGATATCGGGAATGAAGCCCATGTCGAGCATCCGGTCGGCCTCGTCGATGACGAGGAGTTCGACGCCGGTGAGCAGCAGCTTGCCGCGCTCGAAATGGTCGAGAAGCCGTCCCGGCGTCGCGATCAGCACGTCGGTGCCGCGGGTGAGCTTGGCGTCCTGGTCGGCGAAGGAGACGCCGCCGATGATCAGCGCCACGTTGAGCTTGTGGTTGGTGCCGTAGCGCTCGAAATTCTCCTCGACCTGCGCCGCGAGCTCGCGGGTCGGCTCCAGGATCAGCGTACGCGGCATGCGAGCCCGGGCGCGGCCGGTCTCCAGCATGGTCAGCATCGGCAGGGTGAAGGCGGCGGTCTTGCCGGTGCCGGTCTGGGCGATGCCGAGCACGTCGCGGCGGGCGAGCACATGCGGGATCGCCTGGGCCTGGATCGGCGTCGGCTCGGTGTAGCCGGCCGCGGAGACGGCTTGGAGTACCTTGTCACTCAGTCCAAGATCGGCGAAAGACATCGGGTGTGGGAAACCATTTGCGCGCGTGGAGTGGGCCGATCAGGGGCTCAGAGCTCGCGCCCGGCGGATGATCGCGAGAGCCGTGCGCGGTACGCCGTCACGCGTCCGAACGCGCGCGACACTTAGACCGCTCTGCCTGCTTGTCAATCGACTGCGCTGGCGCATCCGCCTCCCGCACGGGCCGGGTACGGTTGCGCTCAAAGCATCCCGAGATCGTCCCGAGCGCGTCCGAACCGCCGTTTTCGTCCCGTGGATGGACTGGATGCCGTCCGGGGCGCCGGCCCGGCTGCGATCGTGAGCGTCAGTTTCGCGCGGTCTGACCGAGGCTTCCGCGAAGCGTGCAGGGATCGAGCCGTGTCGCCTGAGCCCTGATCCCGATCGAGCCGGTGACCTCGGGGTCGATCATGGGCTGGCCCGGTTTGGCGATGTGGTGGGCGAGGGCCGTGGCGCCGAGCCCAGCGATCAGCGCCATCTTGATCGACCAGCCAAGGGGACCGCGCGGTCTGGGCGAGCCGGAATCAAGGGACATGAACAGCGCAATCCATCGGGCCGGCCGGCTCCGGAATCGGACGCCGGCACGCCGGAGGATCGCCCGAACAAGGTTAATGGGTGCTTACGAGGACGGCGTAACAGGTTATTAACCGTATTGCCAGCCAATTTCTCTCGGGGATTTGACTGTTGCTGGTTTTCGACAAGACGAGCCGTCGATGTGCGCAATGACACATCGAGCCTGATCGAGTGCTCATCACCAGGTAAGCTTCACCTTTCGTTGACGGGTTCCGGTGCATTCATCGCTTCATCGCAGGAGGGCGACGGATACCGGGGAGGACCCCCGGACCACTTCACACCAACACCGGCTCCCGCCAAACCAGGACACGATACGATGAAAAGCCTGCTTCTCGCTTCGAGCGCGCTCGTTGCCGCCACCGTGGCCGCCTCGGCCGCCGACCTGCCGCGCCGCGCCGCGCCGCCGCCGGTGTTCCAGCCGGTGCCGGTCTTCACCTGGACGGGCTTCTACGCCGGTTTCAACGCCGGTTACGGCTTCGGCACCGGTGACGACAACAACGCCGCGACCGTGATCGGCGTCGGCCCCGCCAGCGGCCTCGTCGCTCCGGGCGGCATCGCTGCCATCGCCTTTAACAACCGTCGCAGCGACGAAGGCTTCGTCGGCGGTGGTCAGATCGGCTACAACTACCAGTTCACCCCGGGCTCCGGCGTCGTGATCGGTATCGAGGCCGACGCCCAGTACGTCGACTTCGGCCGTGACCGGAACCGCTTCTCGGT
>NZ_JACHWM010000005.1 GCF_014191355.1 Methylobacterium sp. R2-1 | reverse complement strand
CCCCCGCAACCAACATCACACGCAACCAACATCCCCCATCGTCCCGACCCGGCCCAAGCCCGCAGACCCCGACAGGTCCGCGGGCTTCATGCCGTGCCGCGTACAAGAAGTATTAAGCACAGACTTCTTCGCGGTGCCCCAAGAGTGAGGCTCGACTTGGCCTCAGTCGGTAGGGGAGGGACCTTCGACTTGGCGTGCCGGACCTGTTGGCTTGTCCGCCGTTCTCTCGCGGCGCCCTTTTTTGAACGGCGCGGCCAACGGCTCACGTTTCGATGGTGAGGCAACAACAGCTTCGCCGCGTCGATGGGCGGAGAGAGCAGGCTCTTCGACCGCTGACGTTACGGAAAGACGTGTCCGCCGATGATCCGCAAGCCGACCTCACGGCCCGCGGCAAGGCGGGCCGTATCGGCAGCCTCCACGACCACGACTTTCGCGCCGGGCCGGTCGACCTCGATCCGCTGACGTCCCTGCGTCCGATATGAAGAGCGAACGGTGCCGGTGAGATGGGCGGCATCCGCCTCGGCGAATTGAAGCTGCCACGGCCGCGCGTAGAGCTTCACCGGTCCGACCAGGCCCGCCGGGGCTGTCAGCGGCGTGACGCGGCCGTTGACGAGGACATGCCCGTCCTGCGCGATCGCTTCCACCTCGATCGTATCGCCTAGGAATTTCAGCACGGTCGGCGAGACCGGATCCTCCTGCACCTCGTCCGGCGTGCCGACCTGCTCCAGGCGGCCGCGGTCGAGCACCGCGACGCGGTCGGAGAGTTCGAGCGCCTCGTCCTGGTCGTGGGTGACGAAGATCGTCGTCTGGCCGGTACGGTCGTGGATCTCCCGCAGCCAGCGCCGCAGGTCCTTTCGGACCTGCGCGTCGAGGGCGCCGAACGGCTCGTCGAGCAGCAGGACGCGCGGCTCGACCGCGAGCGCGCGGGCGAGCGCGATACGTTGGCGCTGACCGCCGGAAAGCTGGCTCGGGTAGCGGTCGGCGAAGCCCGAGAGCTTGATGAGGTCAAGCAGGTTGCCGACGCGACGTTTGATTTCGGCCTTGTCCGGTCGCTCTGAGCGCTTCCGGGCGTTGAGGCCATAGGCGATATTCTGAGCCACCGTCATGTGCTTGAACAGGGCGTAGTGCTGGAAGACGAAGCCGACCGCGCGCCGCTGCACCGGCACCTGCGTGGCGTCGTCGCCGCCGAAGATGATCCGGCCGCGATCGGGGAAGTCGAGCCCGGCGATGATGCGCAGAAGCGTGGTCTTGCCCGAGCCTGAGGGGCCGAGCAGCGCCAGCAACTCGCCCGCCCGCACATCGAGGGTGAAATCGTGCAGCACCGCCGCCGTGTCGAAGGTCTTCGAGACCTCCTCGATGCGAATCGCGGTGGCATTGCCGGATCCTTGGCCGGCTCCGCGACCCACCGGATCAGTGCCGGCGTGCCCCGGCCGCGATGTCGTCGGCGTAGCGCCATTCGAGGACGGATTTGACGGCGAGGGTGACAAGAGCGAGCCCGGCAAGGAGAGAGGCGACGGCGAACGCGGCAACGAAGTTGTACTCATTGTAGAGGATCTCCACGTGCAACGGCAGCGTATTGGTGAGCCCGCGGATATGGCCGGAAACGACCGAGACCGCGCCGAACTCGCCCATCGCGCGGGCGTTGCAGAGTAGGACGCTGTAAAGCAGGCCCCAGCGGATATTGGGTAACGTCACAGTCCAGAAGGCGTGCCATCCGGAGGCGCCGAGGGTGAGCGCCGCCTCTTCCTCTGCCGTGCCCTGCTCCTGCATGAGCGGGATGAGCTGGCGGGCGACGAAGGGGAAGGTGACGAAGATCGTCGCGAGCACGATGCCGGGCACCGCGAAGATGATCTGGATGTCGTGCTCGACGAGGAATGGGCCGAACAGGCCGCGCGAGCCGAAGACCAGCACGTAGATCAATCCCGACACCACCGGCGAGACCGAGAAGGGCAGGTCGATCAGCGTGACGAGCAGGTTCTTGCCGCGGAACTCGAACTTGGCGATCGCCCAGGACGCCGCGACGCCGAAGACAAGGTTGAACGGCACGGCGATCGCCGCGACGAGCAGGGTCAACCGGATCGCCGCCCGGGCGTCGGGCTCGGAGAACGCGGCGAGGTAGGCGCCCCAGCCTTTGGCGAGCGCCTGCGCGAACACCGTGAGCAGCGGCAGCACGAGGAAGAGGGCGAGGAAGGTCAGCGCGACCGCAATCAGCAGCCAGCGCACGACACGCCGCTCAGTGACAACGCTGGCGGGCGACCGTTGCGTTTCGTCCCGCACTCCCGCGCCGGAGCCTTGGGTCAGCGCCTCAGACATAGCCGAACCTCCGCCGGCTCCAGGCCTGAATCAGGTTGATCGCGAGCAGTGTGACGAAAGAGATCCCCAGCATGATCACGGCGATGGCGCTCGCGCCCGCATAATCGAACTCGGAAAGCTTGATGACGATCAGCAGCGGCGCGATCTCGGAAACGTAGGGCAGGTTGCCGGCGATGAAGATGATCGAGCCGTATTCGCCGACGCCGCGGGCGAAGGCGAGGGCGAAGCCGGTCAGCACCGCCGGGATCAGCGGCGGCAGCACCACCCGCAGCAGCGTGGTGATCCGCGAGGCGCCGAGGATGGCGGAGGCTTCCTCCACCTCCTTGTCGATCTCGGCGATCAACGGCTGCACCGTGCGCACGGCAAACGGCAGACCGATGAACACCATGGCGATGAAGATACCGGCCGGCGTATAGGCCGCCTCGATGCCGATCTTGGCAAGCTGCGCGCCGACGAGCCCGTTGGGCGCGTAGAGCGAGGCGAGCGCGATGCCGGCCACCGCGGTCGGCAGGGCGAAGGGCAGATCGACCACGGCGTCGGCCAGCTTGCGGCCGGGGAAATCGTACCGGGTCAGCACCCAGGCGACGATGCCGCCGAAGACCGAGGCTGTGAGCGCGGCCAGCAACGACACGCCGAAGCTCACCCGCAACGCACTGGCCACACGCGGGTCGGTCGCGACATCCCAGATGCCGGAGAAGCCGAGACCGGACGCCTTCACCACGAGGGTGGCGAGCGGCAGCAGCACGACCAAGCCCAGGCAAGTCAGCGTATAGCCGAGCGTGAGCCCGAAGCCGGGGATCACGCTCCTCTGGCGGAAGCGCAGCCGGGGGTTCACGGGCTCGACCATTCGGTCAGCGCCCGGCCCGGCTCAGTTGGTCGAATAGGCCACCATTGTCGAAGTTGGCCTTCTGAATGTCGTCCCAGGAGCCTTGCAGATCCTCGATCTTGAACAGCTTGATCTCGGGCAGCTGCGCGAGATCCTCGGGCTTGGCCGCCTCGCGCTTGATCGGGCGGTAATGGTGCTTGGCGAAGATCGCCTGCGCCCGGTCGCTGTAGAGGAACTGGAGATAGGCCTCTGCCTGCTTGCGGGTGCCCTTCTTGTCGACGTTGGCATCGACGAGGGCGACCGGCGGCTCGGCGTAGATCGAGGTCGGCGGCACGACGATGTCGAACTTGTCCTTGCCGAACTCCTCCAGCACGAGGAAGGCCTCGTTCTCCCAGGTCGGCAGAACGTCGCCGAGGCCGCGCTGGGCGAAGGTCACCGTCGAGCCGCGGGCGCCGGTGTCGAGCACGGGCACGTTCTTGTAGAGCTGGCCGACGAAGGCGTTGGCCTTCTCCTTGTCCTTGCCGTCCCGCTCGTAGGCGTAGCCCCAGGCGGCGAGGAAGTTCCAGCGACCGCCGGCCGAGGTCTTCGGGTTCGGGGTGATGACCTTCACGTCGGGCTTGGCGAGGTCATCCCAATCCTTCACGGCCTTCGGATTGCCCTTGCGGACGAGGAACACGACGGTCGAGGTGTAGGGCAGGCCCTCGTTCGGGAGCTTGGTGCGCCAGTCCCCCGGGATCTTCTTCGAGAGCTTGGCGATGGCGTCGATGTCGGAGGGAATGCCGAGGGTCACGACGTCGGCGGGGATCCCGTCGATGACCGTGCGGGCCTGCGCGCCCGAGCCGCCATGGGCGGCGCGCACGGTCACCGTCTCGCCGGTCTTGGCCTTCCACTCTTCGGCGAAGGCGGCGTTGATCTCTCGGTAGAGCTCGCGCGTCGGGTCGTATGATACGTTGAGGATCTCGGTCTGCGCGTGGGCGCCGCCGGTCGACGCGAGACAGGTGGCCATGGCAAGGCCAAGAAGGACTGCCCGCCGATATGGTGTTGCACCGAGCCTGATCGGATATCCGTCGAACACGTCGTCTCGCCTCCAGGTCGCGGATTCTCGCCCGCCCACGACGAGGAAGTGTTCGTTTTAAAGAACGATGTCAAGCTGAGCGACAGGCTCGACCAGCCTGTGAACGCTCTAAACAGGGTCAGTTTGTGCGTTGCGCTGCAAAATTCTTCTTCATTCTTGTCGGTTTGAAGGAAAGATCATCCATTTATATCCTGTTCTGTCGAAAGAACGTTTTCCGGGGAAGTTACCCCGTGGCGTCAGGCCGAGGCCCATTCGACTGCTAGCCAGACGCCGCGGGCGACGATGAACCACCATGTCACGGTGACGAATAGGGCGCCGAGCAGGCCGAGGGTTGCGAAGCGGCTCTGGAGAGCGCGGAGGAGGGTTTCGAACGTTCGCTTCATCAAGGGAATTCTTCTCATTCCGGAGCCGGATCGACGCCAAGGGGCGCTCGAACGGCCGCGTCGGTCGTGGTGCCACGTACCATCGCGGAACATCGGGCGGCTCATCGGGCAGTCTTCGCTCGACCGTGGCAAATGACGAGCCAGGGTTGACGTCGTTTCCAGCGGCTCGACCGATCGTTCCGCGGTGAGACCGGGATTTGAGGCGTCGGATTTGCAGAGATGCGGGTGACCGTCCCGTTTTTGGACAATCCGATTCGCCCTCGAGAAAGCTTTTGAAAATGTCTCTGACAAACTGCGCGGAGAAGGTCTCGAACCGCAAGGTGCAGCCGATCCTGTTCGGGTTGCTCAGCGACGGCTCCGGTGAGGTTCGCTTCGCTTGCCTTCGCAGCGCAGCTTTTGAGTCCGGCCCAGCCTCACGGGAGTCATCCCGCTTCTCGCCGTCCAGTGATTGGTACGGTCGTTGGGCGGTTCAGCCCCTGCACGGCACTCTGATGCAGAAAGCGAGGCGGGTGGAGCGCAGCGTGTGCCCGGACGACATCGTTGTCCTGGGCTCAACCCGGCGCACAGGTCAGTCGTGAGTGGTGGCGGCGCGACGCCGTCCTGGACGCGATCGCCGCGCTATGCCCCACGCACTGCATCACTTAAGCTCAAGCTATGGACAACCATGAGTTACGTGAGTCGCGGGCCGCTCTCATCCTGATGGCCGTAGCGGTGCTTGCCGTGCTGCTGTTCGGAGCCGTGACGCTGATCGTGCAGGCGGCGGGATGAAGTGGTGGCGCGCCAGGTGACGGCTCAGTCCGAGAGCGAACGGAGCTGCCGATCGAGCGCTTCCAGGGCGCGGGCCTGATCCGGCTCGGGCTCGGGACCGCTGACATAGGCGAGCGTCACCCGGGCGATGCGCAAGGCCGTCGCGAGATCGCGACCTTCGCGCTGCGCCTGCTCGATCACGGCGGCCACGTCCGCCATGACCTGGGCGTTTCCCTCATATCCGCGCATCATCTCCGGGTCATCGATGTCCGGGCCGCGATCGATGCGGCACCGCTTTCCCTAACATTTCCGGCCGGTTGATGAAATGCACAGGGACCGGGCCCCTGTGCACTGGTCTCCCGCGCAGGCATAGTCCCGGTTCGACGAGACGGAGCACCGGAGATGGGCGAGGAGCAACCGGCCGGGCACGCGGTGTTCGACGTCGCCGAGAGTGTGCGTCGTCTGCCCGAGACGGCGGCGACCATGGTGGCCGACCACCGCTTCACCGACGACGAGACGGCCAGCGCACGCGTCTTCCGGGTCTACCGGCCGACGCCGCCGCATTATCACACGACCTGCGACGAGTATCTCTACGCCCTCTCCGGCCGCTGCCGGATGCAGTTCGGCGATGCGCCGCCGATCGAGGTTGGCCCAGGCACGCTCGTCTTCTTCAAGCGCGGGGTGGTGCATTCGGTGCCGGAGATCCTGGAGGAGCCGGTGGTGTTCCTCTCCGTCGATACGCCCCGGCGCGGGCCGCACGACATCCAGTTCGTGGAAGCCGGCACCGGCACGCCGGACAGCTTCATGCGGCAATCCGATTGAGGCTCACAGCACGTCGCTGCCGGCCGGCGCGGCGGGACGTGCCGTTTCCGCCGCTTCGGCGGCGCTCTGGAACAGGCGCTCGCTCGTCAGCTTCAGGAAGTAGAAGCCGAATTCCGGGTTCTGATAATAGAGCTGCTTGACCTCGGAATAGGAGAGGCAGCGCGCGGTGCCCGCTTCGACGCAGGCGAGCGACCCGGTCCGCTGGTTGCCGGGCGAAAGCATGCCGAGTTCGCCGACGATCTGGCCTGGCCGCACGTCGAGGCCGTGCTCGGCGATGCGGAAGCGTCCGCTCTCGATCAGGTACATCTCGTGGGCCGGATCGCCCTTGAGGAACAGCACCTCGCCGGCCCGGAAGCGGCGCAAGGTGCCGAAGGGTTTCAGCCAATCGAGGGAGAGATCGCCGGAGGCCGCCCGCTCGGTCTCGCGCACGAGGCGGACCATCTCGTAGAGCCGCCACGCGTTGAAGGGAATCTGGATTGCTTCGGTGAGCATCACCGGCACGCTGCCGATCAGGAAGCCGTAGGTGATGACGGCGCAGCTCGCGCAGAGGGCCACGATGCGCAGCGGGATCATCGTCCCCATCGCCGAGGAGGCGACGGTGAGCGCCGTCCCGAGATACCCGATCGCCTCGACCCAGTTCATCGTGATGCCCCCGCTCGCGGCCGGTCCTTGCTCCGGCGGACGCTTCGCGCGCCTGTCGCACCGGCGGTTCGCCTATCCGAGCGGGGGATGCAAGGGGATGCAGGAGGATACAGGTGCCGGAGGGCTCAGGCGCTCTCACGCAAATCCGTTGGGGCGGACGTGCCGGTAAGAGTGTCAGTGACGCGGTCGGCCGCGCGGAGCCCTTCCTCGTACGCGCCGCCGGCGGTGCCCCACTGTGCACGGGAATTGGCCTCGCCCGCGAACCAGATCCGCTCCCCGACCGGCTCTTGGAGCATCGTCCGGGCCGCCGCATGCCCTGGGGGAACCACGGCCCAGGAGCCCCGCGACCAGGGATCGTGCCGCCACGCGGTGACGGCCGGAATCGCGAGATCGGCGAGAGAACGACGGCCGAAATGCTCGGCCAGCACCGCGCGGGCGAGGCGCCGTGCCCCGTCGGGGCCGGCCCCGGCGGCGTCGAGGGCGCGGGCGAAGGCGGTGTCCAACTCGAAATAGTGGAACGGCGTGCCGTCGATCCGGGTCAGCATCCCCGGCGGCTTGCGACGTCCGCCGACCACGCTGGCGAGCCGGTCGCGGCCGCGGAACGGGGCGGAGGGCCAGTGCAGGACGACGTGCTCGTAGAGGCCCGAGAGGAAGCCACCGATGGCGTCGCGCGCTCGGTTGGGCAGGGGCGGATCGAAGTGGAAGGCCGCCTGAAGTACGGGCACCGGCACGGTGACGATGGCGGCCCGCGCCGCGATCTGCCCACCATCGGCGAGCTGGACCCGCACGCCCGGCCCTGACCAGTCGAGGCCGGTGACGGGGCAGCCGAGTCGGAGCGGCAACCCGAGCGCCAGCCGCGCCAGATAGGCGCCGTAGCCGCCCGTGATGAAGAAGTTGTCGCCGTATTCCAGGCTCGGCCAATCGTGCAGCGACACCTCGTCGAGCGGCCGGCCAGAGACCAGGGAATGAACGCGGGCGACGCGCTCACCCCAGGGGCCGAGATGGCGGGGGAGCGCCTGGGAGGCCGGCCCGTCCTCGCTGCGGGAGGCCGCGTGTGTGATCGCCCGGTCGGCGACGTCGAAGGCGCGGGAGAAGGCGGCCTCCTCGGCGGCCCGACCCGGTCGGCGCCCGATCCAGAGATGCTCCCCCTGTGCGGCGCGCCGCAGCGGCTCGCCGCGCGCCTTGCCAAGGGCCACGAGGGGGTTGATCGGCCCGGCATGCAGCCAGTGCGCGCCGAGATCGATCGCATGGCCGCGCAGCCGCGTCGTCACGGCCCGCCCGCCGACCCGGTTTCGCGCTTCGAGAACGGCGACGGTAAGGCCGCGCTCGATCAGCCGCCGGGCGGAGGCGATGCCGGCGGCGCCCGCACCGATCACGATCACGTCGGGCGAGGGGGGCAACGGTGCGACGCGCGGCGCGACGGTGGGGCGGAAGCGGGCGTGCTCGGGGACGAAGAGCATGGTCTCGATGCGAATCCGGTAGGGAGGCGGCCCTCATGTCGTCCGCCGATCCGGCCGCGACAAGCACCCGTGCTCGCACGCGACCGCTCACCGGGCCGGTGCGACGCCGTTCGGATCGAGCACCTCGACGGTACCGGACCGGTCGCCGCCGGGCCGCGGACTTCCGGTCAGGGTGTAGATGCGGCCCTTGTAGGTCACCGCGCCGAAGCCGTGGCGGGCGGTGGGGAGCCGCGCCAGTGCGCGCCAGAGATTGCGCGGCAGGTCGAAGGCCTCGACCTCGTCGTAGGTCCTCCGGTTCGACTCACCGCCGATGACGAAGACCTCGCGGCCGAGCACGGTGGAGGCGACACCGCTGCGTGCTGTCGGCACGGGAGACGCCTCACTCCAGGCGTCACGCGCCGGATCGTAGATCTGATTGGCCGATAGGTTCTTGCCGGAATCGCCGTCGATCCGGCCTCCGCTGGCGACGATGCGGCCCTCTACCGTCTGAACCGCGAGATGGTCGCGGGGCGTCGGCAGGTCGGCTGCCTTGGTCCAGGTATCGCCGGCCGGGTCGTAGACCTCGTGAGAGCGCACGTTGCCGCGCCCCGATCCGCTGCCGCCGACCACGTGGATCTTGTCCCCGAGCAGAGTCGTCCCGCCCGCGGCCCGCGGGGTCGGCATCGGCGCACGGGGCTCCCAGGCGTTCGTCCTCGGGTCGTAGGCCCACACCTTGTCACTCGCCTCCCAGCCGTTGACGTAGCCGCCGAACACGTAGATCCGCCCGTCCTGCTCCGCCGCCATGGTGTGGTGGACGGGGTAAGGGAAGGGCGTGCCCTCGCTCCAGGTATCGGCGGCGAGATCGTAGATCAGCAGCTCGGTCGCACCGTTGTAGTCGCCGATGACGTAGGCCTTGCCGTCGAGCGCCGCGACCGCCACCTCGGAGCGCTCCGCCGGGGCGGA
Source organism: Methylobacterium sp. R2-1 (assembly GCF_014191355.1). GTDB lineage: Bacteria > Pseudomonadota > Alphaproteobacteria > Rhizobiales > Beijerinckiaceae > Methylobacterium. Next base: position 331,755 of record NZ_JACHWM010000005.1, on the reverse strand, counting down.
ACTAGCGCCTGCCCAAGCCCCGACCTCGTGGGCGGTGGCGGGTGCGGCGGCGAGCAGGCCGGCGAGGAGGAGGATTCGAGGGAGGGATGGACGTGCCATGCGCGGGCTCCGGCAGATCGCGTTCCCGGAGCAACGCATCAATCGCCCTCAAGGGCCCGCCTTCGTCCGCATTCTCCCCGACGCGCCACTTGCGCAGCGGGACCAGTGCGGCGAAAACCCGGCCCGGGCGGGTGCAGATCATCGGAAGGACTGAAGGGCACGATGCTCATCAAGGCCGCCGCCGCAGCCATGCGGCAGGTATTCTCGCCCGCCCTGCGCGGCATCCTGTTCAAGTCGCTGGCGCTCACGATCGGGCTGCTGGTGGTCATCTGGTTCGGACTGACGCGCCTGATCCAGGCGTTCCAGGCGAGCCACCACATCTCGGCCGACTACCCGTTCTTCGACACCCTCGCCTTTTTCCTGGCCGGCGCCGGGCTGTTCGTGGCGCTGGCCTACATCATGCCCGCGGTGTCGATCCTCGTGGCCGGCTTCTTCCTCGACGACGTCGCGGAGGTGGTCGAGAGTCGCGACTTCCCCGCCGACGCGCCGGGGCGCGCGCTGCCTTGGGGGCAGGCGCTCGGCTCGGCCGTCCGCTTCGCCGGCCTCGCCTTGCTCGTGAACCTCGTCGCGCTGATCCTCGTCTTCGTGCCGGGGGTGAACCTCTTCGCCTTCTTCGGCGCCAACGCTTACCTGCTCGGACGCGAGTATTTCGAACTCGCTGCCGGCCGGTTCCGGCCGCTGCCGGAGGCGCGGGCGATGCGTGAGCATTACGGGTTCACCGTCATCGCTGCCGGCTGCCTGCTCGCCGGCCTGATGATCGTGCCGATCGTCAACCTCGTCACACCGCTCTTCGGCGTCGCGCTGATGGTCCACCTGCACAAGGGCCTGGAGCGCAGAGCTCTGCCCGGTCCGGCGGGGACGGACGCGCGCCTGACGAATCGACGCTGACGCGCTGCCGTCACCGCAAACAAGATCGCCAAGGGCCGCCGAGGCCGGGCTCCCACCCGGCCGAACTGCGTCCGCGGCGCGATGACGCCGTTTCGCAATATACTGCAACAGCCTGCCGGTAGGCACGATGAGAGGCAAGTCGAGCCCCGGATTTAATCCCTGATGGTGAGTGTGCCGCGGCACGTCATGCCCAAGTTCGATCGTCTATATCAGTAAAACCAGAGGAGAAGAGTGCTCTTCCCACCGGATGAGCCACATAATCAAGAGTGAACATCAGATGAAGATCCGAATCTCTGCCTTCGTCGCCGCACTCATCATCGGCGTTTCTGCTCCGGTCTCCTCCGCGATGGCGTTCGATTACGAGTATGATCGGCGCGCGCCCTATGATGTCGAGGTCACGGGGTCTCTCGGTGTCCACGACAGCCCGAAGCACACGGCTTGCCCGATGAGCTCGGCGGCCGAGGGCAACGCGAACCAGCAGAACTTCCCCGTCAAGCAGTACGGCCAGACGTCCGGCGGCACGCGCTGCTGACGCAAGGATGAATAAAGCGAAGCGTGGCAGCGTCGTGATATTGTGCAAATTCCGATATTTTCCGGAATTTTATCGATAAGTTCGGCGGAGTTAGCCTCACATCTTCGCGAGTCGAGATGACAACCTTCGTCTCGACCCGTTTTTCTATCTCACTTGACGGAATGGCCGGGCGTTTCTGTCGTTGATGGAAGTGCCGGGCCATTCTGGCCTCGTTCCTGCCTTTCTCCGTCTCCCGGCCAATGGCCCTCCCGCCGCTTCGGGATCGGCTTGTCCGGGTGGCAGTCACTGACCGCAAGGAGTTGTGCCGCGCATGCAGCTGAAGCCCGTGTCCTACGCCATGATCGCCGTGTTCGCCTGCGGCCTCGTCATGACCGTCGTTGGATCGATGAACGTCCTGCTCGGCGGCATGTAAGGCCCGGTCAGGCGCCCGGCCGGCTCGGCTGCCGCCCGGCACCCCGGTCGAGGCGCAGCAGCAAAGCAACGGGGATCAGACCCGTCATCACGATCAGCAGCGCGCTCGCGGCACCGTCCTCATAGGTGCCGCGGGCGGCCTCGCCGTAGAGGTGCGTGCTCAGCGTCTCGACGTTGAGCGGGCGCAGCAGCAACGTCACCGGCAATTCCTTCGCCATATCGACGAAGGCGAGCAGCGCCCCGCTCAGGATCGCAGGCCATGCCAGCGGCACCTGCACCGCGAGCAGGGTGCCGAAGCGCCCGCGTCCCAGCATCCGCGCCGCGTCAGGAAGCGTCGAGGGAATGCGAGCGAGTCCTGCCTCGGTCGCGCCGACAGAGATGGTCAGGAAGCGGAGCGTGTAGGCGACGACCAGCGCCGCGCCCGTGCCGAGGCCGACGGCCGGTGCCCATCCGAGCCCGGCACCGGCCAGGTTGTTCAGACCCGTATCGAGCAGAGCGAGCGGAGCGAGGAGTCCGACGGCCAGAACCGTGCCGGGCATCGCGTAGCCGAGGCCGGCGGCCCGGATCAGCGCCGATCCGCTTCGGCGACCCAGGAGATGCGGGGCGGCGGCCACCAGCACTCCCACAGCGACCGTGACCAGGGTCGCGGCGCCGGCGTAGAGCAGGGTGTTGAGGGTCTGCGCGGCCAGCGTCTCCGGCAGCCCCATCCCCCGCAGCCGCCGCCAGGCGGCCCAGGCGAGATAGCCCGCGGGCAGGCCGAAGCCGAGGAGCACGGGGGTGAGACCGAGGGCGAGAGCGAGACCCGCCCGCCAGCCGGAAAGGGCCCGGCGCGCGGTCGGCCGGTCGCGATGGCCCGAGCCGGCATAGCCCCTCTTGCCGCGCGCGAGCCGCTCAAGCGCGACGAGACCGACGACGCCGGCCAGCATCACCAGGGCGATCTGCGCGGCACCGGGCAGGTCCGAGCGGTTCACCCAGGTCGCGTAGACCTGCACCGTGAGGGTCCGGACCCCCAGGAACTCGGCCGCGCCGACATCGTTGAGCGCCTCCATCAACGCGAGGCCGGTGCCGAGGGCGATGGCCGGACGAGCCAGCGGCAGCGCGACCCGGAAGAAAGTCCGCGCCGGTCCGGCACCGAGCATCCGTGCAGCCTCCAGCAAAGTCCCCGCCCGCATCAGGAACAGCGCCCGCGTCGGCAGGTAGACGTAGGGGTAGAGAACGAAGCCGAGGAGCAGGACGCAGCCGGGAAGCGAGCGCAGATCGGGAAAGGACAGATCGCGCGGGCTCGACAGGCCGAGTAGCGCGCGCAGACCGCTCTGCACCGGGCCGAGCGGGTGCATCAGGTCGAGATAGGCGTAGGCCACCACGTAGGTGGGCACCGCAAGCGGTAGCAGGAGGGCCGCATCGAGCAGCCGACGGCCGGGAAAGGTGAAGGCCGAGACGAGCCACGCCGTACCGGTGCCGAGCCCGATCACCAGGATTCCGACGCCGCCGAGCAGCAGGCCGGTCTCGCGGATCGCCTGCGGCAGGACGTAGGCCGCTAGATGCGGCCACAATTCGCCTGACCCGTCGGCCGCCGCGACGGCGAGCGAGACGACCGGCGCCAGGAGGATGACGGCCAGCACCGCCGCCGCGGCATAAAGGAGGCCACGTGCGGGCGTCATCGATGATCCTGCGATCCCGTCCCCTCAGTATTCTGTCGGCCGGCCGCTTCGGGAACGGACCGGTGATCCTTGAGAGCGGTCAGTTGTCGAAGCCGACCTTGTCCGCGAGCAGGCTCGCTGCCTTTCGGTTGCGGGCGATCTCAACGAGCGGTGTCGTGTCGAAGGCGAGCGGACCGAGCGCCTGCAGCATCGGATCGGCCGCGACGCCGGCTTTGACCGGGTACTCGAAGTCGGCCCTCGCGTAGAGCGCCTGTGCCTCGTCGGAGACGAGATATTCGAGAAGCTTGACCGCCTCCTCGCGATGCGGCGCGTGCTTGGCGACGACGGCGCCCGAAACGTTCACGTGGGTGCCGCCGCCCTCGAAGGTCGGCAGCACGACCTTGATGGCCTCGCCCCATTTCTGTTGATCCGGCCCGCCGCGGCCTGAGCGCATCAGCCCGACATAGTAGGAGTTGGCGAGCCCGATGTCGCAAAGGTCGGCGGCGATGTCGCGCGCCACGTCCCGGTCGCCCCCGGCCGCCTTGCGGGCGAGGTTGGCCTTGACGCCGCGAAGCCAGCTTTCCGTCTTTTCCGCGCCGTGGCGCACCAGGAAGGCTGAGATGAGCGCCGTGTTGTAGGGGTGCTGGCCCGACCGGATGCAGATCTTGCCCCGCCATTTCGGATCGGCCAGCGACTCGTAGGTCGCGGCGTTCAGGTCGGAGAGCGCCTTGTCGGCGTAGAGCAAGCGGGCGCGCATGGAGAGGGCGAACCAACGCCCGTCCTGATCGCGAAGCGGCGCCGGAACGGCCGCCTCCAGCACGGAGGAACGAACCGGCTGGGCGAGGTCGCGGTCGACCAGCTCGATCAGGTTGCCGATATCGACCGTCATGACCACGTCGGCGCTGCTGCGGGCGCCTTCCGCCGCGACACGCTCGGCCAAGCCCTTCTCGACGAACACGGTGTTCACCGTCACGCCGCTCTTGGCGGTGTAGGCGTCGAGGAGAGGCCGGATCAGGCCCGGCTCGCGGGTCGTGTAGAGGTTCACCTCGGCGCTCTCGGCCTGGCCGGCCAGACCCAAGGCGAGACTGAATCCCACGAAATAGCCGAAGCACCGCAGCCGCAACATCTTATTCCCCCGAGCATCGAAGATGCTCGCCGGGTGTTATAGACGGTCCAGTAACCCGACAAGTCTGATGATTTATACTTATTCTAGATAAAATCCGTGCATCAAGTGGGTTCGGATCTGGGGAAGACGAGGATCCCGCCTTCCAAGAGGCCCAGCTCGATCCTCTCATCCACACGATCATCCGCCGGCGCGGCGAGGCGCAAGGGGGCGTCGAGTCCCGCGACTTCGATGTCGATGCGGGTACTCGCGCCGGCAAAGCTGCGGCGCAGAACCCGACCCGGCACGCCTTCGCCGCGCGGCACGATGCGGATCGCTTCCGGCCGCAGACAAACCTGCACGGACCCCTCGGGCGCGGAAGTGGGCAGGGCGACCGTCCCCAGCGGAGTCGTCAGACGGCCGCCAGAGGCGAGGCCTGCCACCGTCACGACGTCGCCGAGCGCCCTTGCGGCGAAGGGGCTCACCGGCGAGCGATACAAAGTCTCGGCCGTGTCGCACTGGATCAATCGGCCCTTCCGCATCAGGGCGATGCGGTCGGCGAACTCCACGGCCTCGGCGGCGTCGTGGGTCACGAGTATGGCACTGATGCCGTCCTGCCGCAGAACGGCGAGGGTGTCGGCCCGGACCCGCTCGCGGGTGCCGGCGTCGAGGTTCGAGAACGGCTCGTCGAGCAGCAGCATCCGGGGACGCGGCGCCAGCGCCCGCGCCAGCGCGATCCGCTGCGCTTCGCCGCCGGACAGCGTTGCCGGATAGCTCGCCTCACGCCCCGCCAGACCGACCTCGGCGAGGCGCTCCCGCGCCACGGCCCGCGCCTGTGCACCCGGAAGGTGGCTCAGGCCGAACCGGACATTGGCCAGCACGGTGAGGTGGGGAAACAGGGCGTAGTCCTGAAACATCAGGCCGATGCCGCGGGTCTCCGGCGGCTCAGCGACTCCGCTTCCCGCAACCCGCCGGCCATCGATGCGGATCTCGCCGGCATCGGGCGTGTCGAGCCCAGCGACCAGCCGCAGCAACGTGCTCTTCCCGCAGCCGGAATCGCCGAGAACCGCGAGGATCTCGCCCGGCGACAGCGACAGCGAAACGTCGTCGAGCGCGAGCGTCCGGCCGTAGCGCCGGCTCACGCCGCGAATGTCGAGACGCGCGGACGGCGCGGTCGATGCGTCGACATCTCCGGCGGCGGGAGGAGGTGCGGGTTTACGGCGAAGAAACAACGGCGGCGGATCCGACACACGGGCCTGAACCGGGAGGGCTTGCCCGGCGATTCACCCTCACTCGCACAGGTTCTACGTTCGGGCGAGATCCTGCTTCACGCTTCTCAAAGCCGCCGAGGCGTGCTATCGCCCCGCTGCGATGCCGCTCGCCACACCGCCCCGTGCGGAAGGGTTCCGGGAAACCGGTGCCCGGCGTGAGTTGCGGTCGGCGGGTGTAGCTCAATGGTAGAGCAGCAGCCTTCCAAGCTGAATACGAGGGTTCGATTCCCTTCACCCGCTCCAATTTTCCTTATCGATCAGCCTGATCGGCAAAACTGAGGCTGCGCCTTCGGCCGCGGCGCGATCTCCGGCCTCAGATTGCCGGCATGCGAAGCGGATCGTAGGTGGCGCGGTAGCTGCGCGGGCCGACGACCGGAAGCAGAAGGTTCCTTGCCCAGTCCGGCAGGCGCGCCGTGCGCGACAGGCGATCTGTCATCCGCTGGACATGCTCGACCCGGGGACGACGCAGGCGCTCGTACTCCGCCCCGGCATCGTTCCAATCGCTTCGTTCCGCCAACAGACGGGCCAGCACCAGCGCGTCCTCCAGCGCGAGCGCCGCGCCCTGCGCCCAGACCGGCGCGGTCGCGTGTGCCGCATCGCCCAGCAGGACGACACGATCGCGTCCCCAGGCCGGGATGCGTACCTCCTCCAGCGGCGAGTGATAGATCGCGTCCGGTCGCGCGAGCGCCGCATCGAGCGTGTCGCGCACGAGGCGGGGAAACGCGGCGAACGCCCCGCGGGTCGCCGCTGGATCAGCGCTGCCCCCTCGATCCGTGCTGACCGAGACCCAGCCATAGGCCTCGCCGCGATCGACCGGGATGAGCAGGAACAGGGCTCCGGCGCCAGCCCACAGGGTCCAGGCCTCGACGCCCGGGTTGGGCGTCATGAAACGCCAGCTTTGGCTCGCCAGCATCGCCGCGCCGAGGACCTGATCGCCGAAAAGGCTGCGGCGAACCGTCGAGTGCACGCCGTCGGCACCCACGAGCAAGCCGCCCGCCTCCGTTGCACCATCCTCCAGTTCGACGTGAGCCCCCTGCGGATCCTGCCGGACGCTGGCGATCCCGGCTCCCTGCCGGATATCGTCGCGCGAAAGGTCGCGCTGCAGCAGGCGTTGCAGGTCGACGCGGCGCAGGCAGTGCGGCCCCGTCTCGCTGCCCCAGAACGCGTCCTCGTCCACGGTGAAGAGGAGACGCCCGCGCTCGGTCCGATACTCGCGACGCCGCACCGGCGAACCGGTCTCGCGCAGCGCATCGAGCAGGCCGAGCTGGCTCAGTGCGCGCACCGCATTGCCGGGCAGGTTGATCGCGAGCCCCGCATCCGCCTGTACGCTGCGGCGCTCCAGCGTGAGCGACGGGAGGCCCCGCTGGTGCAGCGCCCGCCGGACGGCGAGTCCCGCGATGCCGCCGCCGGCGATGAGCACCCGGCGGCTGTGTTGCGTGTCCATGCGGATGCGCGCCCTTCCCACCCATGCGCCGAGGCGGGTCTCACGGTCCCTTCCCGGTTTCGGGAGCTGGATTGACGACGGATCGCGCTCTGCCGCAAGCCCGCTCGTGTCTCGTCGGCCGAGCGGGTCTGCCTGGCGCCAGGCCAGGGTCCACGTTCAGTGCGGCGTTTCACTTTCCCCGCGCGTCTCGTAGGGCCATTTCCAGCCCATGATCTGCGGCATGTCCTCGCCATGCTCGCGGATGTGGAGCTTGTGCGCGGTCAGGCGGTCCCGGAAGTCCTGCTTGGCCTGCGCCGCCCGCGTGACCAGTCCCGGCACCCGGTCGATCGCCTCGATGGCGAGGTGGAAGCGGTCGAGCTCGTTCAGCACCACCATGTCGAAGGGCGTCGTCGTTGTGCCCTCCTCGACGAAGCCGCGCACATGCATGTTGGCGTGGTTGGCCCGGGAATAGGTAAGCCGGTGAATGAGATAGGGATATCCGTGGTAGGCGAAGATCACCGGCTTATCGCGGGTAAACAGGCTATCGAACGCGGCGTCCGTCAGTCCGTGCGGATGATCCCTGTTCGACTGCAGCGTCATCAGGTCGACCACGTTGACGACGCGGATGCGAAGGCCCGGCACGGCCCGCTTCAGCAGATCGACGGCGGCCAGGGTTTCGAGCGTCGGCACATCGCCGGCGCAGGCCATCACGACATCGGGTTCGAGTCCGCTCTCGTCGGTGCCGGCCCAGTGCCAGATGCCGATGCCCGCCTCACAATGGAGCCCGGCCTCGTGCGCGTCGAGCCATTGCGGCTGCGGCTGCTTGCCGGCCACGATGACATTGATGCGGTCGTAGGTCTTCAGGCAGTGATCGGCGACCCAGAGCAGAGTGTTGGCGTCCGGCGGCAGGTAGACCCGGACGATGTCCGACTTCTTGTTGGCGACGAGGTCGATGAAGCCGGGATCCTGGTGGCTGAAGCCGTTGTGGTCCTGCCTCCAGACATGAGAGGTCAGGAGGTAGTTGAGCGACGAGATCGGCCGCCGCCAGACGAGTTCGCGCGACACCTTCAGCCACTTGGCGTGCTGGTTGAACATCGAATCGACGATGTGGATGAACGCTTCGTAGCAGGAGAACAGGCCATGGCGGCCGGTGAGCAGGTAGCCCTCGAGCCAGCCCTGGCAGAGGTGTTCGCTCAGCACCTCCATCACACGGCCCTCGTGGGCGAGGCTGACGTCGTAGGGCTCGATGTTCTCGATCCAGACGCGGTCGGTCGCCTCGAACACGGCGTCGAGCCGGTTCGAGGCAGTCTCGTCCGGGCCCATGATGCGGAAGTTGCGCGCCTCGGCGTTGAGTCGGACCACGTCGCGCAGATAGTGCCCCAGCGTGCGCGTCGCCTCGCCGATCGCCGCGCCGGGCTGCGGCACCGCTAGCGCAAAATCCTGCCAGCGGGGCAGCCGCAACTCGCGGCGCAGCAGACCGCCATTGGCGTGCGGGTTGGCGCTCATGCGGCGGCTGCCCTCGGGCGCGAGGGCGGCGAGTTCGGGGCGTAGCCGCCCGGTCTCGTCGAACAGGGCCTCGGGCGCGTAGCTTCGCATCCAGTCTTCGAGGATCTTGCGGTGCCCGTCGTCGGTGCGGGCGTTGCCGACCGGGACTTGGTGCGCGCGCCAGAAGCCCTCCACCCGCTTGCCGTCCACCGTCTTCGGGCCGGTCCAGCCCTTGGGGCTGCGCAGCACGATCATCGGCCAGCGCGGACGCCGAAAGCCCATGCCGCCGCTCCGCGCCTCGGCCTGGATGTCCCTGATGCGGTTTACCGCCCGGTCGAGCATCTCGGCCATCGCCCGGTGCATGGGTTCGGGCTGGTCGCCCTCGACGAAGAACGGCTCGTAGCCGTAGCCGGTGAACAGGGCCTCCAACTCGTCATCACGCATGCGGCCGAGCACGGTCGGATTGGCGATCTTGTAGCCGTTGAGGTGCAGGATCGGCAGCACAGCACCGTCGGTGACCGGGCTCAGGAACTTGTTGGAGTGCCACGAGGCGGCGAGCGGTCCCGTCTCGGCCTCGCCGTCGCCGACCACGCAGGCGGCGATGAGATCGGGATTGTCGAACACGGCGCCGAAGGCGTGGACGAGGGCGTAGCCGAGTTCGCCGCCCTCATGGATCGAGCCCGGCGTTTCCGGCGCGACGTGGCTCGGGATACCGCCGGGAAACGAGAACTGCCGGAACAGCCTCCGCATGCCCTCGGCATCCTGCGAGATGTCCGGATAGACCTCGCTGTAGGTGCCTTCCAGATAGGTGTTGGCCACGATGCCGGGCCCGCCATGGCCGGGTCCGCAGACATAGATCGCGTCGAGATCGCGCGCCCGAATGAGCCGGTTGAGGTGCACGTAGATGAAGTTGAGGCCCGGCGTGGTTCCCCAGTGGCCGAGAAGCCGCGACTTGATGTGTTGCGGCTGCAGCGGCTCACGCAGCAGCGGATTGTCGAGCAGGTAGATCTGGCCGACGGAGAGGTAGTTCGCCGCCTGCCAGTAGCGGTCGATCAGGGCAAGTTCCTCGCCGCCTAGCACGGCGGTCGGTCGCTGCGGAGTCGTGGGCTTGGTCACGGGGCTTCTCCTGGCTGACGGACGCCTGAGGGCGCGGCCCGTCGGGTGATGGCCGGAACGCGGCGGGGGCGTGTCGTCGGTCAGACGCCGAAGATCACGCGGCGGAAGCGGGCAAGGGCGAAGGCGAAGTAGACGCTGCCGAGAGCGGTGAGCGCGAGCAGTTGCGGCCAGACCACGGACAGTCCGGCACCGCGATAGAGGACGGCCTGGGCGAGAGCGACGAAGTGCGGCGTCGGGCTCACGGTCTGCACCACGATCTGGAGCCAGAACGGCATGCTCTCCATCGGCGTGCTGCTGCCCGAGAGCAGCTGCATCAGCAGCAGGATCGGAATCACGAGCAGGCCGAACTGGCCCATGGAACTCGCGATGGTGCCGAGCAGGATGCCGAGCGCCGCCACTGCGAGGGCGTAGAGGCCCGCTCCGAACAGGAACAGGGGGATGGAGCCGGCGATCGGCACGCCGAGCCACCCCTCCACCACGACGACCAGCGACAGGCCGGCGCCCACGAGGATGACGAGCCCGTTGGCGATCACCTTGGCGAGCATGATCTCGACGGGCACCAGCGGCATCACCAGCAGGTGCTCCACCGTGCCCTGCTCGCGTTCGCGGATCAGAGCGGCGCCGGTGAGAATGACGGTGAGCAGCGTGATGTTGTTGATCACCTGCATCACGGAGGTGAACCAGCTCGTCTGGAGGTTCGGGTTGAACTTGGCCCGCGTCACCACCTGCACGGGGGCGGTGTCGGTGAGATCGCTGCGCGCGGCGAAGCGGGCGACCTCCTGGGCGACGATGGCCTGAATGTAGACCGAGCCGTTGCCGGCCTGGGTCATGGCCGTGGCGTCGACGCCGAGCTGGACCTGGGTCGGGCGGCCGGAGAGCACGTCCTTCTGCAGGCGCGGCGGCAGCTCGATCACGAACACGAGCCGGCCGGTATCCATGGCGGGATCGATCTCGGCGGGGGTGAGTGGCACGACGCTCTTTACCAGCGGCGGGTTGAAGGCGCTCACGATCTGCCGCGAGAGGTCGGAGCGATCCTCGTCCACCACGCCGATGGTCAGGTTGCGCACCTCGGTCGAGGCGCCGGAGGCGACCGAGTGGACGGCGAAGGTGAAGGCGTAGACGACGAGGAACAGCATCACCGGATCGGCCCGGATGCTGCGCAACTCCTTGACGATGAGGCGGAACACGTTGGCCACGTGCGTGCCGAAGCCGAGCGGCGCGGGTGCGGTGGCTCGCGCGGGGCCAGTGGCCTGGGCGGGTTTAGCGCCCTGGGCGGGACCTGCCATCTCACGCCTCCTGCTTGCGCAGGAGCAATTGCGACAGGATCAGGAACAGGAGGGCGAAGCCCGCCAGCACCACGATGTTGCGTTCGAGTTCCGAGAAGGGCAGCCCCTTGGTGAAGGTGCCGGCGGTGACCGGCTGGTACCAAGCCGGCGGCAGCGAGAGTCCGATCAGCCGGGCACTGCCCGAGAGCGACGAGATTGGGACCAGCAGCCCCGAGAAGTTGACGGCCGGGATGATGGACAGGAGCGCCGTGGCGAAGACCGCAGCGACCTGGGTCTTCATGAAGGTCGAGATGAACTGCCCGAAGCCCGTGGTGGCCGAGACGTAGAAGAGCGTGCCGAGGGCCAGCGCGGCGAACGAGCCTTTGACGGGCACGTCAAACACGAACAGCGCCACCAGCACCAGCAGCCCGAAGCTGATCATGGCGATGCCGATATAGGGAAGCTGCTTGCCGAGCAGGAATTCGAACTTGGTGACCGGCGTCGAGCGGAAATTGGCGATCGACCCCGTCTCCTTCTCGCGCACCACCGCGATGGCCGACATGATCGCCGGGATCAGGATGAGCAGCAGCATCATCACGCTCGGCACCATGGCGTTGACGCTGCGAAAGGCCTGATTGTAGCGGAAGCGCGTCTCGACGCTCACCGTCGTGGCGGCGTCGGTGCCAAGGCGCTCCACGGCGAGCTGGTGGGCGTACTGGTTCGCGAGTCCCGTGACGTAGCCCCGGCTGGTCTCGGCCCGGAACGGCATTGCCCCGTCGAGCCAGACGGCGACCTCCGGCGCGCGCCCGGATTGGAGGTCGCGTCCGAAGCGGGGCGGAATCTCCACGGCGATCTGGACGCTGCCGTTGCGGAAGCGTCGGTCGAGTTCGGTCGCGGAACGAATGGGCGGCTGCTCGCTGAAGTAGCGCGAGCTGGTGAAAGCATCGACCAGCTGGCGGCTCTCCGGGGTGTTGTCCTGGTCGAAGGCCGAGAAGCGCAGGTTCTCGACGTCGAACGAGATGCCGTAGCCGAAGGCGATCATCAGCAGGATCGGGCCGATGAAGGCGAAGGCGATGCGGATCGGATCGCGCAGGAGCTCCATCGTCTCGCGCCGGGCATAGGCCCAGAGGCGCCGCGGATCGAAGCGGTGACGGTGCGGGACCGCACGGGGAGGCGCCGGGGCGGGCGCGGCGTCCGGACCTGCCGCTGCCTCTTCTCCCGTCTCAACTCCCGCTTTCTCGGCCGTCTTGGGGTCGAGCCCCGCGGCGTCGGCCAGGTAGTCGATGAAGCACTGTTCCAGCGAGCTGCTGCCGCGCTCCCGCACCAGCTCGGCCGGCGTGCCGACGGCCAGCACCCGGCCGGCATGCATCAGCGAGATGCGGTCGCAGCGCTCCGCCTCGTTCATGAAGTGCGTGGAGAGGAAGATCGTGACGCCCTCGTCCCTCGAGAGGTCGATCAGCGTCCGCCAGAAGGCATCCCGGGCGATCGGGTCGACGCCCGAGGTCGGCTCGTCGAGGATTAGCATTGCCGGCCGGTGCAGCACGGCGACCGCGAGCTGCAGCCGCTGCTTGATCCCGAGGGGCAGGCTGTCGGGCCGCGCGTTCTTGACCGGCTCGAGTTCGTAGCGCTCGAGAAGCTCCTTGATCCGCACCGGACGGTCGTGCGGCGGCAAGTGGTAGAGCTGCGCGTGCAGTTCGAGGTTCTGCAGCACCGTCAACTCGCTGTAGAGCGAGAAGGCCTGCGACATGTAGCCGACGTTGCGGCGGGTCTCCATGTCGTTGTCGCCCACGGGATGGCCGAACAACTTCGCGCTCCCCTCCGAGACCGGCAGGAGACCCGTGAGCATCTTCATCGTGGTGGACTTGCCGCAGCCGTTCGAGCCGAGGAAGCCGAAGATCTCGCCGCGGGCGATGCGGAAGCTGACGTCGTCGACCGCGGTGAAGCTGCCGAAGCGCCGGGTCAGGTGCTCGGCCTCGATCGCCGGCACCGCGTCGAGCCGGGGCGGTCGGGGCTTCAGCACAACGGGCCGGTGCTGGGCCTGCTTTTCCGGCGGCAGAAGCGCGATGAAGGCGGCCTCCATGTCGGGTTTGGCCGTCCGGGCCAGCAGGTCGACGGGGCTGCCGCTGGCGATGACGTGGCCGTCATCCATGGCGATCAGCCACTCGAAGCGCGAGGCTTCGTCCATGTAGGCGGTGGCGACGATCACGCTCATGCCGGGCCGGCCGGCCCGGATCGAGCCGATCAGCTCCCAGAACTGCCCGCGCGAGAGCGGGTCGACGCCCGTGGTCGGCTCGTCGAGGATCAGCAGGTCTGGATCGTGGATGAGGGCGCAGCACAGGCTGAGTTTCTGCTTCATGCCGCCCGACAGCTTGCCCGCCGGCCGGTCCTCGAACGGGTCGAGACCGGTCGCGGTGAGCAGGTCGGTGATGCGCCGTCGCCGCTCCGACGCGCCCTGGCCGAACAGGCGGCCGTGGAAGTCGATGTTCTCGAACACGCTCAGCGTCGGGTAGAGATTTCGGCCGAGCCCCTGCGGCATGTAGGCGATGCGCGCCGCCTCCCGCGTGCGGTGGCGCCGCTGCGCCATGTCGCCGCCGAGCACGGTGACGCGGCCCGCCTGGATCCGGCGTACGCCCGCGACGAGCGCGAGAAGCGTCGACTTGCCGACGCCGTCCGGGCCTATCACCCCGACCATTCGGCCCGCCGGAAGGTCGAGCGACAGGTCGTCGAGTGCAGCCACCGCGCCGTAGCGATGCGACACGTGCTCGAGCCGGGCGATGGCGGCATCGCTCATGCCGACCTCACGGCAGCTTCACGGCGAGGTCGGCAGGCCACGGGACGTCGGCCTTGGTGCGCACGAAGCCCATGCCGCGCACGCCGGTCTTCACCCGCTTATGGTAGGTCTTCAGGATCTTCGGATCGATCTGGAGCTTGATCCGGAAGGTCAGCTTCTCGCGCTCCTCCTCGGTCTCGACGCTTTTCGGCGTGAACTGCGCCTCGGTGGCGACGAAGCTGATCGTTGCCGGGATGACGTATTGCGGCACGGGATCGAGGACGATCCGGGCATCGTCATTGAGCGCCAGCGGCCCGGCCTGCGCGGCCGGCAGGTAGATCGTCATGTAGACGTCGGCGAGGTCGAGCAGTGTCAGGATGCGGGTGCCGGCCCCCACCACCTCGCCCTCCCGCGCCAGCCGGTACTGCACCCGCCCGTCGCGGGGCGCCCGCAGCACGAGATCGACCAGAACCGCCTGCAGCCGCTCGACGTCGGCCTCGGCACTCTGCACCGCGAATTTGGCTTGGTCCTCCTGAGCCTTGGCGGCCTCGAGCCCGGCCTTGGCCGCGTCTGCCTTGGCCTTGCGCTGGTCGAAGATCTGCTTGGTCAGGTAGCCCTTGCCGACAAGCTCCTTGCCGCGGTTGTAGTCGGCCTCCGCAAAGGTGAGATCGCTGGTGCGCTGGGCGATCAGGGCGACCGCCTCCGCGAGGCTCTTCTTGGCCCGCAGCACCTGGGCCTGGGCGCCCCGGAGCTGCGCCTCGGTCTCGGGCGAGGAGATCGTGGCAACGACCTGACCCGCGCTTACCTCGTCGCCTTCCTTGACGAGCAGCTTCGCGATCCGGCCGGCATATTTGGCCGCGACATCGACCTGCGTCGCCTCGATGCGTCCGTTGGACTTGGCGATGCCGTCGGGCATCCGCTGGCCGCGCAACCGGTCGATCAACTGCTTCAGCCGCGACTGCGCCAGGGATGGCGGGGGGGCGGCGATGGCGAAACCGGTGACAAGCAGGATCGCGAGCAGGGCTCCGCGCGATCTCGGAACCGCTATCGTCCGCCTCATGCCGTCGCTCCCGGCGCGGTCCGGCCCGGCAGACGCATCGTGTGTCTCGCGATCATGCACTCTTCGTCGGTCGGGATGATCCAGATCTGCGCCCGGCTTCCCGGTGCATCGAGTCTTGCGACGCCGGACCGGTTGGCGTCATTGCTCAGGATCAAACCGGCCCAGCCCAAATCGGCGACGATGCGCCGCCGGATCTCGGGCGCGTTCTCGCCGATCCCGGCGGTGAACACGAAGGCGTCGAGGCCGCCGAGTGTCACGGCGAGCGCGGCCGCGGCCTGCGCCACCCGCCGGCAGAAGAAGGCCACGGCCAGGGCGGCCTCGGGCCGATCGCTCGCCAGCAGCGTCCGCACGTCGTTGCTGAGCCCGGACAGTCCGAGCAGTCCGCTCTCGTGGTACAGCATGTGCCCGACCTCGGCCGGGGTCATGCCCTTGTGCTCAATGAGGTGAAGCACGGCGCCGGGATCGAGCGCGCCGCAGCGCGTGCCCATGGGCACGCCGTCGAGGGCGGTGAAGCTCATGGTGGTTTCCTGGCTCTGACCCTCCTTCAGGGCGCAGAGCGAGGCGCCGGAGCCGAGATGAGCCACCAGCACGCGCCCATCCGCCGTCTCCGGCGCCAGATCCCGAAGGCGTCCGGCGACATATTCGTAGGACAGGCCGTGGAAGCCGTAGCGCCGTACGCCCTCGTCATGGAGGAAGCGGGGCAGGGCGAAGCGATCGGTCAGTTCCGGATGGCCGCGATGGAAGGCGGTGTCGAAACAGGCGACCTGCGGCAGATCGGGTCGGCGCTGCCGCAGAACCCGGATCGGATCGAGGTTGCCGAGCTGGTGCAGCGGCGCAAGCGGGATGAAGGTTTCGAGCGTCCGCAGCACCGCGTCATCGATCAGCACCGGCTCCGCGAAGGCCGGTCCGCCATGGACCACCCGGTGCCCGACGGCGATGATCGATTCCGTGCCGTGATGGTGGGTGAACCAGTCGGCAAGGTGATGCTGCGCCGCCGAGACGTCGGGCACGTCGCTCGCCTCCAAGTGGCGCTCTTCCAAGACGGCTCCGCTCGCATCCTTCACCGTCAACAGAGGCGCGCTGCCGATGCCGCTCATCCCTCCGCTCAGAAGGGGCATGAGGTCCGTATCGTCGATGCCGTACAGCTTGAACTTGATCGACGAGCTGCCCGCATTCACCACCAGGATGCTGTCGCTCATCTCAGCCCCGCGCCGAAGCCGCCCCTCGGGCCGGCTGTGCCGGAATCGTCGATGTCGCCCGCCCCGACCCGGCGTTGCGCCTCACATGTCGGCGGCTAGGGACATCCCCGGACAGTGAGATGCGGAACTCCATCGGATCTGCTCCATCCATCGGCTGCGTGCATGGCCAAGTGGGTGTGACGGCGTCGCCCGAGCCCTCCTTAGGATTTCAATATTTTCTATAGTTAAGCAAATGATAGACCCATTTTTGAAGCTGTCGCGACGATTTCTGAGAGTAAATTTTGACAACTATCTCATAACAAATGATAAATTCAGACAGTGTCCGACCGCAATTGCCGGAATGTTCGATCGTCAACAGATGTTGACACCGTATGGTTGCGTTGATTGTATGAGATCATCGGTTGTGAGCGGCTAATATCGTGAATGGCGCCAGGATCGACGCTGCTCAGGTTGCATTTCCGCAAGCTGCGCCGTCTCCGTCCCCGTCCGTCATGGGCGTGCCAGCCCGATCGCTTCAGGCAGGCGGAAAACCTTCGGGGCCGGCGAGCCGGGACCGGATTGGCCCTTCGTCGGCAACGAGGCCGTCGAGCCGGCATGTCCCGAGACGGAGCGAACGGACGATCGATGCTGCGCCCGCGTCTGAATCCACCAACCGACATCTTTCCCCCGAACCCATGGGCCATTGAGGCCGTCCGCTACGTGCGGGAACTGGTGCGCGACTTCACCGGGCAGGCGGAAACGATGTTCGCCCTGTCGAACGGCTATCTCGGGATGCGCGGGATCGCCGATGAGGGAACGCCGGTTCGGGAGGCGGGCACCTATCTCAACGGCTTCTACGAGCATCGCCCAATCTCGTACGGTGAGCGCGCCTACGGCTTTCCTACGGTCGGACAGAGCATCCTGAATTGTCCCGATGGGACGGTCATGTCGCTCTCCGTCGATGATGAGCCCTTCATCCTGGCGGAAGCCGAAATCCTGTCATATCGGCGCACCCTCGATTTCCGAACCGGAACCCTGAACCGGGACGTGACCTGGATGACGCCGGCGGGCAAACGCCTTCGCCTGCGGACGTTGCGTCTCGTCTCCCTCGCGCACCGCCACCTCGCTGCGCTCGCCTACGAGCTCACGACGGAGGATGCGGAGGCGGAGGTGGTGATCGCGTCCGAACTCCGGAACGACCAGCCGCTTACCGCCGACACCAGCGACCCGCGCTTGGCGGAGGGATTCGTCGGCCGCGTCCTGCATCCGAACGGATTTCAGGCCGAGGCTCTGCGCGCGATCCTCAGCTATCGCACCGCCAGTTCCGGGCTGGTGCTGGGCTGCGGCATGGATCACGTCATCGCGGCCGATTGCCCACTTGGCACCCAGGCAACCTGCACCGACGATCTCGCCCGTGTCGTTTTCCAGGGCACCGTCGCGCCGGGCCAAACGATCCGCATCCACAAATACTTGAGCTACCACTACTCCGGCACGGCGGCGCCCGAGCCGATCCGGTCCCAGGTGGCGTGCACACTCGACCGTGCCATCGAGACCGGCTTCGCATCGATCCGCGCTCGCCAGCACGCCGATGTCGACCGGTTCTGGCAACGCGCCGACGTGATGGTGGACGCTGCGAACCCGCGGACGCAACAGGCGATCCGCTGGAACTTGTTTCAGTTGATGCAAGCCTCGGAGCGGGCGGAGGGACACGGCATCCCCGCTCGAGGCCTGACCGGGCGGACCTACGAAGGGCACTACTTCTGGGACACCGAGATCTACGTCCTGCCGTTCCTGATCTACACTAACCCCCCTATGGCGCGCAGCCTGCTCAAGGTCCGCTACGACATGCTCGACAACGCCCGCGACCGGGCGCGCGAACTCGGGCATCGCGGCGCGATGTTCCCCTGGCGGACGATCAACGGGCGGGAGGCGTCCGCTTACTATGCGGCGGGGACGGCCCAGTATCACATCAACGCCGACATCGCTTTCGCCCTTCGCCAGTACGTCGAAGTCAGCGGTGACACCGATTTTCTCTGCCGTTACGGCGCCGAGATCCTCGTCGAGACCGCACGCCTATGGTGCGACCTCGGCTTCTTCTCCGAGCGCATGGGGGGCCGCTTCTGCATCCACGGCGTGACCGGGCCGGACGAGTACACGGCCATCGTCAACAACAACTGCTACACGAACCTGATGGCGCGCGAGAACATGCGCTACGCCGCCGAGACCGTGCGGAGACTGGCGCACGAGGATCCCGACAGCTTCGCGAGCCTCGTCCGCCGCACCGGACTCGAACCGGACGAACCTGAGGCCTGGGATCAGGCGGCCGAGCAGATGTACCTGCCCTACGACGAGCGGCTGAAGGTGCATCCGCAGGACGACGCCTTCCTCGATCTTGAGAAATGGGATTTCGCCGGCACGCCGGAGAATCACTACCCGCTCCTGCTGCACTACCACCCGCTGAACCTCTATCGTTCACAGGTGATCAAGCAGGCCGACATGGTGCTGGCCATGTTCCTGCTGAGCGAGCAGTTCACCCACGAGGCGAAGCGACGAAACTTCGAGTATTACGACCCGCTGACCACCCACGACTCGTCGCTATCCGTTTGCATCCAGAGCATCGTCGCGAACGAGATCGGATTACGCGAGAAGGCGATCCATTACTTCAACTTCGCCGTGGCGATGGATCTTTCCGATATCGGCGGGAACATGATGCACGGCGCGCACATCGCGGCCATCGGTGGTACGTGGCTCGCGCTGGTCTACGGCTTCGCAGGAATGCGCGACACGCGCGGCCGCATCAGCTTCCACCCCTGCCTGCCCGACGCCTGGAAGCGGCTGAGCTTCACCCTCAGAATCCGCGGCCGGACGGTTCGGGCCGAACTCGACCACGCCGCCGCCACCTACAGGCTGCTGGAGGGCGAGGAATTGACCCTGTGGCATGCCGGGGATTGCGTCCGCCTGTCGCCGGCCGAGCCTTCTGTGACGCGAGCGATCCGCCCGCCGGTCGGTGACACCCATGCCTCCGCGCCCTGACGCCGTGCCAGGGGCTCTGCGGGCTGTGATCTTCGATGTCGATGGCGTGCTGGTCGATTCGCCACACGAACAGGCTTGGCGCGAGGCGCTGGCCGATTTCGCCGACCCGACCGGCTTCACCACGAAGTTCTATCAGGCTCACGTCGCGGGCAAGCGGCGCCTGGAGGGCGCGCGCGCGACGCTGGAGCGTCTCGGCGGCGCCGGGGCAGCCACTCATGCCGCTGCGTTCGCCCAGAAGAAGCAGGCGGTGATCGACCGGCTCATTGCCGAAGATCGTTTCACAGCGTTTCCCGATGCGATCCGTCTCGCGCTGGCGCTGGAGGCGGTGGC
This sequence comes from Methylobacterium sp. R2-1, assembly GCF_014191355.1. Classification (GTDB taxonomy): domain Bacteria; phylum Pseudomonadota; class Alphaproteobacteria; order Rhizobiales; family Beijerinckiaceae; genus Methylobacterium. The sequence goes on along the minus strand of NZ_JACHWM010000005.1, from coordinate 312,152 downwards.
CCTGCGCACGGTGCTCGCCTCATCCTCGAAGAACGCCGATGCGATGCTGGCCCGCGTGATCCTGCCGGACGGCCGCACGCTGCTGTCGCTGTTCGACGCCGATGTGAGCGGGCGCGACGTGCCGCGCGGCAAGCCCGATCCGGCCCTATTCCTGCTCGCTGCCGGGTCCGTGGATGTGCCTCCGGCCCAGTGCCTCGTCGTCGAGGACGCACCGGCCGGGATCAGGGCAGCGAAGGCCGGCGGCATGGCGGGGCTTGGCATCGCCCGGCTCGGCGACGAAGCCCTGCTGCGGACGGCCGGCGCCGACCTCGTCCTCACGTCGCTCGATGGGCTCGATGTGAGCGCCTTGCCGAGCGGGGTTCTCCGAGCCCGGCCTGGGCCGGCACCGCACGGGTGACGGCGGCAGCTTGACGGATACGGGCAGCATCGGTTCACCTACTCACAGGCGTAGGAACGGCTGCGGTGCGATCACGTCACGGGTTGCGCAGCGCCGGCACCATTTTCGGCGAGCCGAGATCGTAGGTCTTGTTGCGCAGAGGATCGAGCCGGGTGCCCTCTGAGGCGTCGAATGCCTTCGGCCGCGCTCCGCCCGTCCCGTCGGTCGTCGCACCGTCGAGCGCCGAGGCCGCATTCGAGCCGGGTGCGTAGGCCGAGGCGCGGCCCGGCGCGGCGCCGGCCGGGCCGGCATTGGGCTCGGCGGTGTTCGGATCGACCTTGTCGACGGCACCTGGATCGGCTTGCTGCGACTGCTGGCGGGAGCGCTCCACCTGGCGCCAACGGGTCACGTTGCGCTGGTGGCCCTCCAATGAGTCGGCGAAAGCGTGGCCGCCGGTGCCGTCGGCGACGAAGTAGAGGTCCTTGGTGCGCGACGGATTGGCAACCGCCTCCAGTGCCGCGCGGCCCGGATTGGCGATGGGGCCGGGCGGAAGGCCTTCGATCACGTAGGTGTTGTAGGGGGTCGCCCGCTCGATTTCCGAACGCAGGATGCCGCGCCCCAGGGTGCCGCGTCCGCCGACGAGTCCGTAGACGATGGTCGGATCGGATTGCAGCTTCATCCGCTTCTGCAGGCGGTTGACGAACACGCCCGCCACCCGCGGCCGCTCGTCGGCGCGACCGGTCTCCTTCTCGACGATGGAGGCCAGCGTCACCATCTCGGCCGGTGTCTTCACCGGCACCTCGGCGCTGCGGCGCTGCCAGATCTGGTTCAGCACCTCGCGCTGCTTGGCGCGCATCAGGTTGAGGATCTGCTGGCGCGTGGCGCCGCGCTCGAACTTGTATGTGTCGGGCAGAAGCGAGCCTTCGGGCGGCGTCTCGGCGATTTCACCGGACAGAACATCGTTATCGTTGAGCCGAGCGACGATCTGCTCGGAGGTCAGGCCCTCGGGGAAGGTGATGGCGTGCTGAACTTGACGCCCATTGGTCAGCGTCTCGATTGTGTCCTTCACGCTGGCATGGGCCTTGAACATGTACTCGCCATGCTTGAGCGGCCCCTTGCCCCCGAAGCGGGCGGACATCTCGAACAGGCTCGGATGCTCGATCACGCCCTCGCGAGCGAGGACGCTAGCGATCTCCGAGGTGCCGCTGCGGCTGGGAATCACCACGACCTTGTCGGCCCCGAGCGGGCCCGGCTCGGAGGCCTGCCGATTGAGCAGGGTGAGTCCTACGAGGGCACCGAGCGCCAGGACGACCCCGAGGGTCAGGAACCCGCTGATGGTGGCGAGCAGGCCGCCGCGGCGGCGCTCAGGCTTCTCCGGCGGGGGAGGGGCGACGGTCGGTTTGATTGCCTCGCTCGGGCTGCGCGGCGACGGCCGGTTCGGCAGCGACGGCTCCTCGGAAGCGGGCGGCGGAGACGGCGGAGCTTGTCGTCTGCGAAACATCCGGAATCCTGCTGTGGCCCTTCGCGGCGCCCCGCTCAGGGCACCTTTTCCCGGTCGCCAAGGCCGTAGCCGAGCGTCGACGGGCGGAACCTTGAGCGTCTCTCACAAAATCTCCGCCCGGCCGTAGACCGGGCGTTTTGCGAGGCAGTGTAAGCCGTTTTGTGGCGAAATGGCGTTGCCTGCGACCGGACCGCCACATGCCGTGTGCCTTCGGACGACGGTCGCCCTCAGGCGACCCGGCGCATCAGCAACGAGGCATTGGTTCCCCCGAAGCCGAAGGAGTTCGAGAGAACCGTATCGACGCGCTTGCGCTTGGCCTCGTGCGGCACGAGGTCGATGGCGGTCTCGACCGACGGGTTGTCGAGGTTGAGCGTCGGCGGCATCACGCCGTCGCGAATCGCGAGAACGGAGAAGATCGCCTCCACCGCGCCGGCGGCGCCGAGCAGGTGGCCGATCGCCGACTTGGTGGAGGACATCGACGCCCTGGAGGCAGCGGGACCGAGCAGCCGCTCTACCGCCTTCAGCTCCAACTCGTCGCCGAGCGGCGTCGAGGTGCCGTGGGCGTTGATGTAGTCGATTTCGGACGGGTCGATCCCGGCGCGCTTCACCGCGGCCTTCATGCAGCGATAGCCGCCGTCGCCGTCCGGGGCGGGCGAGGTGATGTGATAGGCGTCACCCGACAGGCCGTAGCCGATCACCTCGGCGTAGATCTTGGCGCCGCGCGCCTTGGCGTGCTCGTACGCCTCCAGAACGACGATGCCCGCACCTTCGCCCATGACGAAGCCGTCGCGGTCGCGATCGTAGGGGCGGGAGGCCTTGGTCGGCTGGTCGTTGAAACCGGTGGAAAGAGCGCGGCAGGCGGCGAAGCCCGCCAGCGACAGCCGATTGACCGGCGCTTCGGTGCCGCCGGCTACCATCACGTCTGCATCGCCCAGTGCGATCAGCCGCGATGCGTCGCCGATGGCATGGGCGCCTGTAGAGCAGGCGGTGACGACTGCATGATTCGGGCCCTTCAGCCCGTGCTGTATCGACACCTGCCCCGAGGCGAGATTGATGATGCGGCCGGGGATGAAGAACGGCGAGATGCGCCGCGGGCCCTTCTCGTGGAGGGTCACGGAGGCATCGTAGATCGTGCCGATGCCGCCGATGCCGGAGCCGATCAGGACGCCGGTTGCCTCCTGATCCGCGTCCGATTTCGGATGCCAGTCGGCATCGTCGAGCGCCTGGCCGGCAGCGGCCATGGCATAGACGATGAAGGGATCGACCTTGCGCTGCTCCTTCACCTCCATCCACTTGTCGGGATTGAAGGTGCCGTTGGAGCCGTCGCCGAAGGGCAACGTGCAGGCGATCCGGCAGGCGAGATCGTCGGTCTGGAAGGCGGTGACCGCGGAGGCGCCGCTATCACCGGCGACGAGGCGACTCCAGGTGTGCTCGACGTTGCCACCCAGCGGTGACACCATCCCCAGACCCGTAATCACCACCCGACGCATTGCCTGATCCCAACGATCCGCTAAGTCCGCGAAGGACTCATAGTTCGTCCCGAAGGACGATTGGTTTTCAAACATGGTGGCGCGCGGGGCCTTGTCGACCCCGCCCGCGTAACGACACCGCCTTAGGCGGAGTTCTTCTCCAGGAACTTGATCGCGTCGCCGACCGTCTGGATGGTCTCGGCCGCGTCGTCCGGGATCTCGACGTTGAACTCCTCCTCGAACGCCATCACCAGCTCGACGGTGTCGAGGCTGTCGGCGCCGAGATCGTCGATGAAGTTGGAGGCCTCGGTGACCTTCTCAGGCTCGACGCCAAGGTGCTCGACGACGATCTTCTTCACGCGCTCGGCGATATCGCTCATCGTTGTTGGTCCTCGTCTTTTCGATCGTGGTGGTGTGTGCTTCTGACGAAAGCGCCGTGGCCGCCTTCCCGCTTCCGGGGGTTTTTGGGACGGCCGGTGTTCGATCGCGCGTGGTTTGGAAAAGCCGCAACCCGCTGAACCGTCAACTCCCCTGCACGGCTGAGCCGGGTGTTAACACAGGGTTTCCGCTCTGGCGAGTGGCGGTTCAGAAAGCGTTCATCGCCGTGGTTTTCCGGTTGGAACACCTCTTTGTGGACATTCTCAATACATCGCCATGCCGCCATTGACGTGCAACGTCTGCCCCGTCATGTAACCCGCTTCCTCCGAGGCCAGATAGACTGCGGCGGCACCGATTTCGGCGCCCGTCCCGAGCCGGCCCGCGGGCACGCGGGTGAGAATCGTCTCGCGCTGCTTCTCGTTCAACGCGTCGGTCATCGCCGATGAGATGAAGCCGGGCGCGATGCAGTTCACCGTGATCCCGCGCGTGGCGACCTCGGCCGCCAGCGCCTTGGTCATGCCGACGAGTCCAGCCTTGGCCGCCGCGTAGTTGCCCTGACCCGGATTGCCGGTGGCGCCGACCACGGAGCCGATGCCGATGATGCGGCCGTAGCGGCGCTTCATCATGCCCCTGAGCGCGGCGCGCGACAGGCGGAAGGCGGCGGTGAGGTTGACGTTGAGAACCGCCTCCCACTCCTCGTCCTTCATCCGCATGAAGAGGTTGTCGCGGGTGATGCCGGCATTGTTGATCAGGATGTCGAGCCCGCCGAGTGCCGATTCGGCGGCCGGAAGCAGCGCTTCGACCGCCTCCTTGTCGGCGAGGTTGGCCTCGACCACCGCGACGCGCTCCCCGCCCAGCTCCGCGGCCAACTCGTCGAGCACCGCGCGGCGGGTGCCTGAGAGCGCGACGTGCGCGCCTTGCGCATGCAGCGCCCGGGCGATTGCCCCGCCGAGCCCACCGGTCGCGCCGGTGACGAGGGCCTTGCGGCCGGTGAGGTCGAACATGGTGTCGGCTCTTCTGATCGGAGAGAGGAGTCAGGCGTAGGCGGCGACGTCGTCGGGCGTGCCGACCGCGCTCGTGGTGGCGTTCGGGGCAATCCGCTTGACGAGGCCGGTCAGCACCTTACCGGCGCCGAGTTCGAAGAAGCGGTCGGCGCCGGCCTCGGCCATGGCGGCGACGCTCTCGGCCCAGCGCACTGTGCCGGTGACCTGGGTCACCAGGGCGTCGCGGATCGCGTCCGGATCGGTGAGCGGGCCGGCGGTGACGTTGGCGTAGACCGGTACGACGGGCGCCTTCATCGCCACTTCGGCAAGCGCGCCGCGCATCGCCTCGGCGGCGGGTGCCATCAGGGCGCAGTGGAACGGGGCGGAGACGTTGAGGAGGACGGCACGGCGCACGCCGCGGCTCTGCGCCAGAGCCATCGCCCGCTCGACGGCCTCCCGATGACCGGAGAGCACGACCTGACCCGCGCCGTTATCGTTGGCGACGTCGCAGACCATGCCTTGCGCGGCCTCTTCCGCGATGTCGCGCGCGGTTGCGAGGTCGGGACCGAGCAGGGCGGCCATGGCGCCGACCCCCGGCGCCACCGCCCGCTGCATCGCCTCGCCGCGGATGCGCAGCAGGCGGGCAGCGTCGGAGATCGAGAACGTGCCGGCAGCGGCGAGCGCCGAGTACTCGCCGAGCGAGTGGCCGGCGACGAAGGCCGCGTCCCGCGCGAGATCGAGGCCTCGCTCGGCCTCCAGCGTGCGCAGCACCGCGAGGCTTGCCGCCATCAGCGCCGGCTGTGCGTTGGCGGTCAGCGTCAGTTCCTCGGACGGGCCATCGAACATCAGCCGCGAGAGGTTCTGGCCGAGCGCCGCATCGACCTCCTCGAACACCTGCCGGGCGGCCGGCGACGCCTCGCTCAGCGCCTTGCCCATACCGACCGCTTGGCTGCCCTGTCCCGGAAAGATGAAGGCTCGCGTCATGACGTCCCGTCGCCTCGGCGCCGGGACGGGGGCCCCGGCACATCGGGGTCGCGCCCGAAGTCACGCCGCAGGCGTGCAGCCACGAGACGGACTGCCGCTGACCGGGATCGTCGAGGGACCCTGTTTAAGGTGCGGCGCAGTCGCATCACGTGCGGCGGCTGTCAACAATGCGATGCACAAGAGCAGAGCACTGAAATCGCCAGGCTCGATCTCGGTCGCGGAGTTCGGATCACGGTCGAGCTTGGTCCGCACTGCCGTACATTATCGATCTTCTCGCTCGAACCCGGCACGTTTCCGCGCATTGATTGGGCAGGCCTCGTGAGACACCTGCCATGTTCCGCACGATGTTTCCTCAAGAAGCGGTCGGGCACGCCCACGCTCTGATCGGCGCCTACGAGTCCGCCCATGCCGGACTTGCCAGGATCTCGCACGAGTTCCGCCGCGACCTCTGCGTGACCCTCGACCGGCTCGGCCCCGGCGCGGCGCCCTATCTGCGCGTCGTCCGCAGCGATCTCGAGGGGCGCACTCTCGAAGCTCGTGCGACATGGCCGCTCTGGATCGACCGCCTCACCGATCCGATGATCGACCGCCGCCTGATTGCCTCCCGCGCCCTGCTCGATGCCGTCGAGAGAGAGGCGGACGCCCGCGGCATGGTACTCTGAAGTCTTGTTCCGGAGCCGTGGTTGCCGGCTTCCGGAAGACGACGCTCGGATGTGTTCGAGCGCAGCGGCGCCTACGCGGCGGCACGCAGGCGCGGCCGGCGCGACGAGGGGGACAAATCGGCCCGCGCCCGCTCCAGCGCGGCGGCGACGCAAGCCGCGGCCCGCGCGACCTCGGCATCGGAATGCCCGGCGGTAACGTGCAGCCGCAGGCGGCCGGTATCCTCCAACGTGGTGAGGTCGGCCAGCATGCCGGATTCGGCCAGATGGTAGGCGAAGCGGCGTGCACGCTCGCCGAAGCCGATCTCGACGGAGACGGACGTGCAGGGCTCGCCGCAGACGCTCAGCGCGCGATCCCGTAGCGCCGTGCGCAGGTTCAGGACATTGCGCATCAGCCGGGCGCGGCGCTCCCGCCCCTCGGCCGCGTCGATGACGGCGAAGGCTTTGAGGATCACCGCGATCTGGATCGGCGAGAGGGCATGGGCGGCCGCCTCACCGGCGCGCAGGCATGCCGTCACCGCGCGGGTGCGGGCAGCCACGAAGCCGCCGTTCGAGGCGAAGCTCTTCGAGAAGCTGCCGGTGACCAGATCGGCCTTGCCCAGCATATCTTGGAGGCCGAGGTGGCCGCGCCCGTCCTCGCCGAGGCAGCCCAGATCTTGGGCCACGTCCACGAGGAGCGTCGCGCCGTGCTCGTCACACACAGCGCGCAGGGCGGTGAGGTCCGGCGTACCGGAATCGAGCGGAGACAGGCTCTCGGTCACGACGAGGATGCCGTTCTCCGCGTCGTGGGCGCGGATAACCCGGAGGCGATCGCGGCAATGCTCCGCATCGAGGTGGCGGAAAGGCAGGACGTTGTCCGTCGCGGCCTCGGCGCTCTCCCGAAGGCCGCCCCGGATGGCGGCATCGATCACCACGTGGTCGGCCGGGCGCAAGAGGCCGCTGATCACGGCCTGGGCGGCGGCCCGGCCGGTCGAGCAGAGCAGCGCCTCCTCCATCTGAAGGAAGTCGGCGATCCGGCGCTCCAGTGCCACGGCGAGACCAGGATCGCCGGCCTCGGCCGCGGCGCAAACGCTGCGCACGCCGAACCGGCGCAGGGTGTCGGCGGCGGCGGCCACGATGTCCGGGTGAGTGGAAAGGCCGAGGCAATCCTGCGAGGCGAAGTCGAGGCCGCACAGAGCGTGACGGTCGCCGAGCGGGGGAGCGCTCGGAAGGCGGCGAACGCCATCCGCGCGGTCCTGGGTCGTCGCGTCGGTCTGCTCACGATGTCTCATGCCATCCCGTCCGATGCCGCGTGGTTACAGGCCGGACTGTCGGTCCGGTCGACTTGCCATCGCGTTAAACGGAGCCGGTGTAGGAAAAATGCATCATCGCGTATTTAACGAATTGCTTCTTCCATCGCTCTGAACAGAGCGCCGTGCTTCTGTGCTGGCCTTGAGATCATCGACGATCGCTGTCGGTAAACTTAGCGAAACGTGAAGGGAGTGTTGCTGAGATCTTCCGCGTGCGGCTTCAAGCGTCGTGCGGGTGTCCGTCGGACGCATTCGGGCGATCGGCTGCCGCCGGGCACCCGAACGATTCGGGGGCGCCCCATGCGCCGGAGGCACCCCCGAGGCATCGTTCGAACGCGGAGCCGGCGTCGGATCAGATCACCGGAAGCCCGCCTATGCCCGCACCGATCCCATAACGCTCGCCGTAGAGCGCGCTATGGGCGAAGTAGTAGACGCCGAGGAACAGCATCAGGGCGCTGGCATAGTAGACCGGAGCGAGAACCACGTCCCGGCGCGTGGCCGGCACCCGGGCATCATCGGCGGCGATGGCGACCAGGACCGCGATGATGCCCGAGTGGCCGATGGCGTCGATCTTGCCGAACTCGAAGATGGCCGAGATGAACACTGCCGTCAGGATGATCGCCGAGGCGCGGCGCACCAGGGGAGTCCAGATCAGGGCAAAGGCCAATGTGAACTCGATGACGCCCGCCGCCTGCATGAAGAGTTCCGGCGAGGCACCCATCGTCATGCCGGGTTTGGCGGCGATGAGCGGATCGGTCCAGTGCGGATAAGCCCATTTCTCGACGGAGGCCCACATCAGGGTGATCGCGGCGGCGATGCGCACCACGTCGATGGGGCGCTGGCCGAACAGGGTCCGGTCGAAGGCGGTCAGGGCCAGGAAGGCGGCCACGCCGAGGAACACCGGATAGTCGGCGAGGTGAAAGACTCCGTAATTCCAGACGGCGAAGCCGAATAGGAAAACGATACCGGCAGCGGTGAACGGCAGGGTGCGCTTCCAGAGCAGAGCGGCGGCCATGGCGAGTTGGAGCCAGGGAATCCACGTGGCGTCCGTCTTCAGTTCCGGCGTGAGGATGATCCCGCCGAGGTTCCAGAGCGAGACGAGGAAGAAGCCGACCACTGCCCGAACGATCAGAACGCTGTTGTTCCGGACCGCCGCGGTGACGCGGTCGAGGGCGTTGAGAATTGCAGTACCGAGCGGCGTACCCTCGGTCAGACAGCCGAACATCAGGCAGACGAGAGCGAGTCCGGTCAGCAGCTCGAAGTCCGTGCATAGCACCTGTTCGAGGCCCCGCGGCTGGCCGGCGACATCGAAAGCACAAAACCATTTGACGTGGGCGCTGGCTGCCCCCGTCCCGAGTATGAGAAAGCTTGCTGCGCCTGCAAGCATGACTGAAGAGCGCACCCAGAATCTGGACACGTAAGTCATAAAGCCGCCGAAACGGGAGGGGAGTTCGTTGTGTAAAAAATAACTAACCGAAGTTGAGCGAGCTTGCTAAGGCTTTGTTTACCCAACTGAACGAATGGTTAATGACAATTGTGTAACAAAGGATATGCAACCGGACGCCGCGTCGACATCGTTTGTCGATGGCTGTCCTTGTGATGTCTCGGCCGGGCTGTGGAGAATGGGGAGAGCGGGGATGCCTGACGGGGCGGTTCCGGCGTTAACGCCTTCGAAGACCCCATGGTGACCGCTGGAAAGGCGCCACAATGCGCGCTTGATCGGGAAGATGGATGATTGCGCTGCTCAGCCTCGTGAGCTTGTCCTGCGGCCTCGTTCTGGCCGGCCGAGCGCCACACCACCCTGATTGGACCGTTCGGATGGAGACGGCCGGTGGCCTCTCTCTCGTGACAGGCCTTGCCATGGTCGGCGCCGGCCTGAAGGCCTATTGCTGCTGAGGGGTGTAATGCGGGCAAGGGCCGGCCAGCCCCGGATCACAGGATCACCCGTGCTGGCTCGAACGTTTCCGGGCTCAATCCCGCCGCCTCAACACACTCGCAAAGAAGCCGTCGAGGCCGCTCGCCCGCCCGGTGCCGCCGGCGAGATGGCTCGGCAAGGTGCGAAGGTCGCCCGACGCGTCGATCAACTCGGCATGGCCGGCCAACCGGTCGGGGGTGAGCGCGATCCGCTCGAAATTCGAGTTACGCTTCAGGAAATCGGTGACCTGTCCGCTGCCCTCCTCGGGCTCAAGCGAGCAGGTGCAGTAGACGAGGCGCCCGCCCGGGCGCGTCAGCCGCGCGGCCTTGTCGAGGAGCCGGCGCTGGAGGCCGACGAGGCGGATCACGTCCGTCTCCGTCTTCGTCCAGGCGACGTCGGGGTGCCGGCGGATGGTGCCGGTCGCCGAGCAGGGCGCATCGAGCAGCACCGCGTCGAAGGGCGCGTCCTCCGGCAACGCCAGGGCATCAGCCGTCACCACCTCCGCGGAGAGGCCAAGGCGCTCGAGGTTGCGTCCGAGGCGTTCCAGACGCGCGGCCGAACGATCGACGGCGGTGACGGCCGCGCCCGCCGCTGCAATCTGAGCGGTCTTGCCGCCGGGCGCCGCGCAGAGGTCGGCGACGCGCTCGCCCGAAGCGGGTGCGAGCAGCCGCACCGGTAGAGCGGCGGCGGCGTCCTGCACCCACCATGCGCCCTCCGTGTAGCCAGGAAGCTCGACGACCGACTCCCGCACCTCGACGAGGCGGAGAGACCCGAGGTCGAGGGGGAGTCCACTGAGCCGCTCGGCCCAGATCTCGGGATCGCGCCGAACCGTGAGATCGACTGCCGCACCCTCCAGGTGGGCAGCGGCGATACGGCGCGCCGTCTCCTCGCCGTAAGTCGCTCGCCATCGCCGGGCGAGCCACTCCGGGGTGTTGTGCGCGAGCGGATCGCTCTCCTGCGCGCGGATCGCATCGCGCTCGCGGGCGATCCGGCGCAGCACCGCATTAACGAGGGGCGCGAGGTGCTGAAGCTGCGGGTCGGCCTTGGCGAGGCGCACCGAGAGATCGACGGCGGCGTGGTCGGCCACCGCGAGGTCGAGGATCTGTGCGGCGCCGGTCACCAGCAAGGCGAGGAGGTGCGGCCGGTCCTCCGGCAGACCGTCGCGCAGACGGGCGGCGAGGGCCGCCTTGATGAAGCCGAGGCGACGGAAGCTCGCCGTGGCGATCGCCCGGGCGAGGGCAGCTTCGCCGGTCTCCAGCCGGGCCACGCGCCCGGCCTGGGCGAGGGCATCCTCGAGCGCCAGGCCGCGGGCGGGACCGAGCAGAGTCGCTACCGCCTCGCGTGCGACGTGGCGTGCCGCGAGGCCCGGCACGGACGGGTCGAAGGGGGGCGGCGTATGGCGGTTGGGGGGCAGTGCCACGCGGGAAAGGCCGTTCTCAGCTAAAAGGGATCGGCGGGGTCTCGCCCCGGAGCCGACGCAGTCACATCTGTCGACAAGGGATGCAAGCGATGAAGGAGATCGGCATGACGCAGGCGGATGCCAAGGAGGACATCGATCCGCCGGACGCGGCGCCGCGCATCTTGTCCCCGGCGGCGCAGCGGGCGCTGGCGGAGGCGGCGGAGCGCCGTGCAGCCATCGATGCCCGCGTGGCCAAGATCGCCGAGCGCCCCGAGGCGCTCGGACGCGGCGGCCTTGAGCCGGTCCGCTACGAGGATTGGGAGGTGAAGGGCCTCGCCAGCGACTTCTGACCACTGCTGACGCGGCACCCGCTCGGCCCGACCTCGCGGCATCCCGCCGAAGGTTGGCAGGTCGGATCAGCCGAACTGCTCGCGCAGGATACGCTCTTCCAGGCTGTGACCGGGGTCATGCAGCAGCACGAGGTTGGTGGCGTGGTCGAGCCACGTCTCCACCGTACAGACCCGGCGGAACTCTGTGTGGTCGGCGACCGCCGCGACGGGGCGATGCTCGGCATCGATCACGTCGATGCGGATGCGGGCGTAGTTCGGCAGCAGCGCGCCGCGCCAGCGCCGTGGGCGAAAGGCCGAGATCGGCGTCAGCGCCAGGAGATGCGCGTTGAGCGGCAGGATCGGTCCGCCGACCGAAAGATTGTAGGCGGTCGAGCCGGCGGGCGTCGCGGCGAGGATGCCGTCGGCGATGAGTTCGGGCAGGCGCACATGGTCGTCCACCGAGACCCTCAGCTTGGCGGTCTGGTGGGTTTGGCGCAGCATGTAGACTTCATTGATCGCCCGCGCCGTGTGGCTGCGTCCCTCCGTGTCGGTGGCGATCATCGTCATCGGGTGGATCGTCGAGCGCTTGGTCGCCTCCAGGCGGTCGAGCAGCCCTTCTTCCCGGAACTCGTTCATCAGGAAGCCGACCGTACCGCGATTCATGCCGTAGATCGGCTTGGGCGCGTTCATGAAGCGGTGCAGCACCTGCAGCATCAATCCGTCGCCGCCGAGCGCCACCACGACATCCGCCTCTTCGGGCGGGACATGGTCGTAGCGGCGCATCAGCAGGTCGGCCGCCTCCCGCGCATCGGCCGTGGGGCTCGCCACGAAGGCGATCCGTGAAAAGCGACGCGGCATTCGTGCAGTCAGCCCTGTTGACGGGAAGAGGCCGAGCCGGTCTCACTCGGGGCACGCGCCGGGCACCCGAGATTGAGCGCCGGCCTGCCGAGGGAGAGCCATAGCATGGAGCGCCCGCTCCTCGTCTACACGACCTTTCCCGATGCCGCGATTGCGCTTGAAGTCGGCGAGGCTTTGGTCCGCGCGCGTCTTGCGGCCTGCGTGAACGTGATTCCGGGGATGCAGTCGGTCTACGCCTGGAAGGGTGCGGTCGAGCGCGGTGCAGAGGTCGTCGCGATCCTCAAGACCCGTGACGGACTGGGCGGCGCCTTGGCGGCGGAACTGAAGCGGCGCCACCCCTATGAGACTCCGATCATTCTGCATCTGCCGGTCTCGGACGCGGATCCGGACACCGCCGCCTGGATACGGGCGGAGACCGGCCCCGTCTGATGGAGCCGACATGTGAAGGGCGCGGCACCCTCATCGGAGCCGCGCCCTTGATTCGTCGGTCGGGCGCCTCAGGCGCCGACGAGCGGTGAGAGCCCGCGCAGCTGACGAGCAGCGATGCTCGCCTCGTAGCGCTCGGCTTGCAGCCTCGTCAGGCCCGAAACGAGGGCCAGTGACCCGCGATAGACGGTGTAGGTGCCGTCCTGGGTCGGTTTCACGCGGATGAGCTCGGACATGGGACCGCTCCCTGCCAGGGTTCGAACATCGAACGCGATACGATGGGACCACGTTAATCAGCTGTTCATGTCTTGCAAGCCGGTACGAGCGCCACTTCACGAACTATTTTCGCTGCAGTGCAAGAAGAGCCGGCTTGTTTCGCGCTGCGGTAAACATCGTCGAAGGTGAAATCAGCTATCCCAGCACAATCCATTTTGTGGGGCGGCTTGAGATCGCCGCGATTTCCGCAAGGGCTTACCGCCTCCGACGTCGGAAACGTCGCCTTCCAACGAATATGTGATCATGTCCCGGCACGACGGTCCGCCCGTCCCTTGCGTGGCCTCCCGCAACGCCAATCTTGCATCAACACTTTCGCGATAGCGTCGGCCGCGAAACGCCTCACGCCATGGCCCCTATGCCGAGCCCTCTCTCACAGGCCGCCGACCTCCTGCCCGAGCTGACGTCGGAGGAGGCCTCCGCGCAGATCGAGGCAGCCCTCATCGCGCGGCGTGAGGAGCGGACGTCGACCAACTGGATTGCACTGATCCGACTGTTCGACGGCACCGAGATTCCCTGCAACGTCAAGGATATCTCAAAATCCGGTGCCAAGCTCGGCGTGCCCGAAACCTACGTGCTGCCGTCCGCATTCATGCTCAGAATCGTGGGTAGGGATTTCGTCCTACGGGTCAATCTGGCGTGGCGGAGAGGCAATTATGCCGGTGTCCGCATCGAACGCATCGCCAAGCTGACGGTCCCCGAAGAGAAGAAGGCTGTGACCGAGGAGCAGACCCCGGACTACAGTTCCATCGGCACGCGACGCAGCCGCAGTTTCGCCAGCTAAGGCGATCAGCCCCGCGATCTTTCGAAGGCCGGGGACCGGCGTCCTTGGCATTGACAAGCGGGGTGTTCGGCAACGGTCTGCCTCCGCCGCCGTAGAGCCCAGACCGTTTGTTCGGCAGCGCACTTGCAAGGCGTCGCTGCAAACCGATAACCCACGGTGCCAGGCGCCGCTGGGCGCTTCGGCAGACTGTCGGGTGAGAGGCGCGGAGCCGCAGGAATGCTCTCCGACATGCGTCTGCGCTTCAAAACCCGCGCGTATCCCGGGAGCCGCGCTTGGCCACCATCATCCCCGTCTCGCCCTTCGATTACGTCGTGTTCGGCGCCACCGGCGACCTGACCCAGCGCAAGCTTCTGCCAGCTCTCTACCAGCGCTACCGCGACGCCCAGATTCCCGAGACGAGCCGCATCATCGGCGCCTCGCGCAGCCATATGACCGTGGAAGAATTCAGGGAGCACGCCCGAGACGCCCTGAAGAGCTTCGTGCCGTCGGCCGAGATCGACGAGACCAGGCTCGCCGGCTTTCTCGATCACCTGTTCTACGTGGCGGTCGATGCCCTGGGCGACGATGGCTGGGACGAATTGAAGACCCTGCTCGACGAGCGGCCCGATCGGATCAGGCCCTACTATCTCGCCACCTCGCCCGATCTCTACGGTTCGATCTGCCGCAACCTCGACCGTTATGGGCTGATCGGCGAGAACAGCCGCGTCGTGCTCGAAAAGCCGATCGGCAAGGATCTGAAATCCGCCCGTGCCATCAACGACGCCGTCGGCGCGGTGTTTCCCGAGAGCCAGATCTTCCGCATCGACCACTATCTCGGCAAGGAGACGGTGCAGAACCTGCTGGCCCTGCGCTTTGCCAACACGATCTTCGAGCGGCTCTGGAACGCCGACGTGATCGACCACGTGCAGATCACGGTGGGCGAGACGGTCGGCGTGGAAGGGCGCGGCGGCTACTACGACACCTCGGGCGCCCTGCGCGACATGGTGCAGAACCATATCCTTCAGCTCCTTTGCCTCACGGCGATGGAGAGCCCGATCTCGCTCGACGCGAATTCCGTGCGAGACGAGAAGCTGAAGGTGCTGCGCGCCCTCAAGCCCATCACCGCGGCGGACGTGCAGAGCGTCACTGTGCGTGGCCAGTACGCGGCGGGCGCCGTCGGCGGCCGGCCGGTGGTGGGCTATCAGGCCGACCTCGGCAGCGACGCCGCGAGCCGGACCGAGACCTTCGTGGCCCTCAAGCTCGAAGTCCGCAGCGGGCGTTGGGCCGGCGTGCCGTTCTACGTCCGCACCGGCAAGCGCCTGCCGAAGAAATTGTCCGAGATCGTGGTGCAGTTCCGCGCCTCGCCGTTCTCGATCTTCCCCACCGATGCTTTCGGGCGCGAGCCGAACCGCCTCGTCATCCGCCTCCAGCCCGAGGAGGGCATGAAGCTCGAGGTGATGACCAAGGATCCGGGTCCCGGCGGCATGCGCCTGCGCCCGACCAACCTCGACATCTCCTTCGAGGAGACGTTCAAGCAGCGCTACCCGGATGCCTACGAGCGCCTGCTGATGGATGTGGTGCGCGGCAACGCCACCCTTTTCATGCGGCGCGACGAGGTGGAGGTGGCCTGGGCCTGGGCCGACACGCTGCTGAAAGCATGGGCCGACCGCCCCGAGCCGCCGCGCCCCTACGCCGCCGGAAGCTGGGGGCCGACCGCCTCGATCGCCCTAATCGAGCGCGACGGCCGCACGTGGCATGAAGAGATCGGCTGACGCCTCATCGGCATGAAGAGATCGGCGCAGGCCGCTCACGCCTCCAGCGGCGACAGCTCCGTCGGGCGGTCGATGATGCGGCGGCCGAACAGGCTCGCCACCAGCTCGACGAGCACCCGCGCGCTGCGCCCGCGCTCGTCGAGGAACGGGTTCAGCTCCACCACGTCGAGGGAGCCGACAAGGCCGGAATCGCACAGCATCTCCATGATGAGATGCGCCTCGCGAAACGTCGCCCCGCCCGGCACCGTCGTGCCGACGCCCGGCACGATGGTGGGATCGAGGAAATCCACGTCGAAGCTCGCGTGCAGGTGGCCGTTCTCGGCCGCCACTCGGTCGAGGACGCGGCGCAGCGGCGCCACGACGCCGAACTCGTCGATGGTGCGCATATCGACGACGTTCACTTGCCGCTGAGTCACGATCGCCCGCTCCCCGGCATCAATGGAGCGCAGGCCGAACAAGCAGACGCGGCTCGGATCGAGCAGCGGGCGCTCGCCAGCGTCAAACAGATCGTCGAAGCCGGGCTCGCCGCACAAGGCGGCCAGCGGCATGCCGTGGACGTTGCCCGAGGGTGAGGTCTCCAGGGTGTTGAAGTCGGCATGGGCGTCGAGCCACAGCACGAAGAGCGGCCGGCCGGTGCGGCTGCAATGGCGCAGCGCTCCGTCGATCGAGCCGAGCGACAGGCTGTGATCGCCGCCCGTGACGAGCGGCAGGTTTCCGCCATCCAGGGCCGTTTCGACCGCCCGTGAAATTTCGGTCATCCAGGCGCGGATCGCCGGGAGGTCGCGCTGGCCCGGCGCGCAGACAGGGGCGAGATCGCCTCGGTCGCGGACCGTGAGCCCGAGATCCTGCAGCACCCGCACCAAACCGGCGGTGCGCAGGGCGGCCGGTCCCATCACGGCTCCGGGCTCGCTCGTTCCGATCTCGATCGGTGCACCGATGAGTTCGATGATGGGTGACGGATGCATGGATGCTTCCCCTCGAACAGGCTGGGTCGTGATCTTCGCCGAGCCGGGCGCTCATCCTTGTGTCTTGCGGAGAGCGGGAGGACATCGACGACAGATCGATCGTCTCGCGGGCGGTCCTCTACCACGAAGAGAATGATCGGATGATCGCAGGGCAGTGTGGATCGGGCCGGTGCGCCGACAGGCTCTTGCAAGCTTTCCGCCATTCCACCTGCCCCGGTTCTCCGGTCTCGACCGGCCGTCTCGCGGATCACCGAAGCCGGACGGTCGTTGCCGCGACGAGTGTTCATGCGCCGTGCGCGTCTTGCCTCCACGGGTCTTGCTTCGGAGAATGGGTTCTGTCTCGGAGACCACGCCTTGGGCACGCCCGATCCCACCTATCCCCGTGACCTCGCCGGCTACGGCCGCACCCCGCCCGATCCTCGTCGGCCGGACGAGGTGCGCGTCGCCGTGCAGTTCGTCGTCAATTACGAGGAGGGCGGCGAGAACTGCATCCTGGACGGCGATGCGGCTTCGGAGGGCTACCTAACCGAGGTGGTGCCGACGTTGCCCTGGCCGGGACGGCGGAACCTGAGCGTCGAGTCGGTTTACGAGTACGGCGCCCGCACCGGGTTCTGACGGCTGTAGCGGATCTTCTCGCAGCGCGGGCTGCCGGTGAGGGTGTTCGGGGTGACGCGGGCGCTGGAACGCAATCCGGTGGCCGTGGCCGCCATGCTCGAGGCGGATTGGGAGATCGCGAGCCACGGCCTGCGCTGGATCGACTATTCCGCCTTCGACGCGGCGGCGGAGGCCGCCCAAATGGACGAAGCGATTCGCCTGCACAGGCAGGTGACCAGAAGCCGGCCGCTCGGCTGGTACACCGGCCGCTTCTCCGAGCACACCCTGCCGCTGGCGATGGAGCGGGGCTTCACCTATCTTGCCGATTCCTACGCCGACGAGCTGCCTTACTGGCTCAGGGGACCCAGCGGTCAGCAGCTCGTCGTACCCTATACCCTCGACGCGAACGACATGCGGTTCGCCACCTTCCAGGGCTTCAACACCGCCGAGCATTTCTTCACCGACCTGCGCGACAGCTTCGATGTGCTTCACGCGGAAGGCGAGATGGCGCCGAAGATGCTGTCGATCGGCCTGCCCGGTCGGCTCGCGGGGCGTCCGGACCGAGCGGCGGGACTGATCCGCTTCCTCGACCACATCGCCGCCCATGACCGGGTCTGGGTGACGCGCCGCATCGACATCGCCCACCACTGGATCGCGGCGCACCCGCCGGATTGATTAGGCGCCTGCTGGTCGCGTTCGAATGGGCGGGCTGATCGTCACAGGGTCGCGATCGTATAGCCTTTAGCTCGCGTCGCGCCGGCCAGTTCACCGATCGCCGTCAGCGTGTCCCGCTCGGCCTCCCGGCCAACCTCGGCCAAGCGGTCGGGCGTGGGCATCGGCAGCCGCACCAGCACCAGGGTGCCGACCCCTTCCTCCGAGCGGATGCGAAGCGAGCCGCCATGCAGCTCGGCGGTGGAGCGGGCGATGGCAAGGCCGAGGCCTGAGCCCTTGTAGCTGCGGGTGAGGTTGGTCTCGACCTGCTCGAACGGCCGCCCGAGCTTGGAGATCGCCGCCTTCGGGATACCGATGCCGGTATCACCGATGAACAGGTGGGCGAAGCCGCTGCAGGAGCGGCCGCGAAGCGCAACGCGGCCTCCTTCGGGCGTGAACTTCACCGCGTTCTGGATGATGTTGAGCAGGATCTGCTGGAGCGCCCGCTCGTCGGCCAGCACACTCAGGGTCCCGGCCAGCTCGATATCGATGGCGACCGACTTACTCGCCGCCTCCTTGGATACCAGCGTGACCGCCGAGGCGATCGCCGTGTCGAGGTCGATGGTGCGGCGCACGAGCTTCACCCGCTTCGCCTCGATGCGCGACATGTGCAGGATGTCGTCGATGACCGAGAGCAGGTAGGTGCCGCTCTGCTGGATGTCGCGGCAATAGTCGGCGTAGCGGGGTGAGCCGAGTGTCCCGTAGACCTCGCTCTCCATCAGCTCGGCAAAACCCATGATCGCGTTGAGCGGCGTGCGCAGCTCGTGGCTCATATTGGCCAGGAATTCCGACTTGGCTTGGTTGGCGATCTCGGCGCGGGCCTTCTGGTCGAGGTGGCGTTCGGCGAGGTCGGCGAGCTGCTGCGTCTGGGTTTCCAGGGTGCGCCGGGAGCGCTTCAGATCCTTGACCGTCCCGATCAGCTCGCGCTCGGAGGCGACGAGCTGCTCCTGATGGCGCTTGAGACTGGTGATGTCGGTGCCGACCGAGACGTAGCCGCCATCCTTGGTGCGGCGCTCGCTGACCTGAAGCCATCGCCCATCGGTGAGCTCGACCTCGAACGTGCGTGCGGTGCCGCGCTCCGGGCCCGGGATGCCCCGGCGCACCGGGGGCAGCACGCCTTGCCCCATGATCTCGTCGTAGCGGCGGCCTGGTACCGCGTCGTCGCTGGAGAGCGCGTGGAGGTCTCGGAATTTCGAGTTGCACAGCACCAGCCGGTTGCCGGCATCCCAGAGTACGAAGGCCTCGGAAATGGCCTCCACCGCGTCGCGCAGGCGCATGTCGGCGGTGGCGGTGAATTCCGCGAGGCGGCGCTGCTCGGTGACGTCCATGGCGATGCCGACGAGGTGGCGGCTGCCGTCGGCCGCATCCTCCACGATCTCGGCGCGGGTGCGCAGCCAGATCCACTCGCCGGACGCGTTGCGGATGCGAAACTCGTGATCGACCGTCGCGTGGCTCGCGGCAAGGTGGCGGGCGAGGCTGTAGAGATCGCCATCATCGGAGTGGAGCAGGGCGTTCACATCGCCGAAGGAGAGAAGGTCCTTCTCGGGGGTGTAGCCGAGCAGGGCGTACATCGAATCAGACCAGAAGATCGTGCCGCGGGCGATGTCCCAATCCCACAGGCCGCAGCGCCCCCGCCCGAGGGCCGTGTCGAGGCGCTGCTTGACCAGCTCGCAGACCTCGTCCGCGGCCTGCGCCCGCTGCGTCTGAAGAATGTAGGCGGTGGCCATCCCCGCCAGCACGAGGCCGATGGCGGAGAGCGAAACGGCGTGATGTCCGAACATCCGCCACCAATTAGCGGTGATCGGCTCGAACCGTTGAACGACGGCGACTTCGCCCGACCCATCGGCCAGGCGGCGCGCCGCGACGACGGCTTGGCCGCCCGCCTGAAGATTCACCGTCATGGCCCCTGCGCTCTCGCCGAGGATGGCGATGGGCTCTCCTTCGGCGAGGTAGCCCGCGAAGGTGTCGGCCGGCGCCGGATGGGGATAGGCCGCGAGGATCCGGCCTGAGCGACCGATTACCAGAATCTCGCAGCCAGTCGGCAGGAGGTGGACGGGAAGCACCCGGTCGAGCCGCGTCTCGGCGGAAGCCGCCTCCTGTGACAGTGACAGCGCTGCGAGGCGGGCGAACGCCTCGACCTCGCGGGTGGCAATACGCATCGCCTGATCGTGGCGTCCGCGCATCTGCAGGACTGCCACGCCCAGCAGCGTGAGCATGAAGACGACGAGCAGGGCCGGAAGCGCGTAGCGAAGCCACGTCTCCGCCCGAATGAGACGAGCTTGCGCGGTGCCGGTCGTACGCTGGATCCCGAGGATCGTGTCCGCGCGCGCGCGCGCGGACAGGGACGCGGAAACCGCCCCCGACATATCGACACCTCTACGCTGGTCTGGGAACGGCGCCTCGGCCTGGGCCGCGCCGGTGGTTTCGAATCGTATTCACATTGGACATCGCGGACGGACGTTTGTCCACGCGGTTTTTGGAGCTCGGTGTTGACTCGGCAAGGCGCTTGGAGGGCCGTTTCGGCGGCGGTGAGTCGCCGAAACGTTATCCTCAACAGAGTCTTAACTAGCCGGCCACGCTTCGTGTGACGATGTCGGTCACATCGCGAGAAAGTCCGGGCGTGGCAACGATGCGACGCAGGGCGGCTTCGGCCGCGGCGCGGCGTCCCGGTTCGAGGCGGCGCCAGGGTCCGAAGGCGGTCATGAGGCGCGCGGCGACCTGCGGGTTGGTGCCGTCGAGAGCCAGCACCGTCTCGGCCACGAGGGCATAGCCGGCGCCGTCCAGACGGTTGAACTGGGTCGGGTTGGCGAGGCTGAAGCTGCCGATGAGGGAGCGCACACGGTTCGGGTTGGTCATGGCGAAAGCCGGGTGGCTCTGAAGCTGGCGGATCCGCGCCACCGTCCCGTCCTCGGGAATCATCGCCTGGATCGCGAACCACTTGTCGAGGACGAGGGGCTCGTCGGCGTAACGCTCGGCGAACGCAGTCAGCGCGACTTCCCGGGGCTCTCCCGGCAGCAGTGCGCGGGTCGCCAGCCCGGCGAGTCGGTCGGTCATGTTCGTGGCCGCGTCGATCTGCGCCTGGGCCAGGGCCGCGCCGGCCTGCGGGTCGGCCGCGGCGATCAGGTCGAGGGCGGCATTGCGCAGCGCCCGGCGCCCCGCTGCAGCGGCATCCGGCGAGAAGGGTGTTCCTGCCGGCTCGGCCAGCGCCTCGCGCAGGCTCGTCAGGCGCTCGCGCAGACCCGTGCCGAGGCGGCGGCGCAGCGCGCGGCGCGCGGAAAAGATCGCGTCGGGGTCGGTCTCCGTTTCGAGCTCATCCGCGAGGTCGCCTTCACTCGGCAGGGCGAGGACCTGGGCGGCGAAGGCCGGATCGCGCAGGGCGTCCGCGTCGAGGAAGGCATTCAGCGCGGCGACGAAGTCGTCGGCGCCGGCGCTCTCGATCGTTTCGCCGCGCGCCTGCCTCGCCAT
Source organism: Methylobacterium sp. R2-1 (assembly GCF_014191355.1). Lineage (GTDB taxonomy): Bacteria > Pseudomonadota > Alphaproteobacteria > Rhizobiales > Beijerinckiaceae > Methylobacterium. The sequence continues at coordinate 291,043 of NZ_JACHWM010000005.1, read as the reverse complement.
CAGGCCCAGAGCGACGCGCTGAGCCGCCTCCCAACGGTTGAAGCTGTCGGGATCGTGGCGCAGCAGGATCAGACGCGCCGCATCGTCGAGGGTGCTCTCCACGCGCACCGGCGCCGAGAAGGCACGAAACAGCGAGGGAACGGGCTCGGCCGCCACATTCTCGAAGGTGAGGGCATCCTCGGCCGCATCGAGGACGAACACGCCGGTCTCGACGCGCTCGCTCGTCGCCTCGTCCAGGGGCCCCTCGGCACCGATGAGGCCGAGGCGGACCGGGATGACGAGGGGCGGCGCATCCGCGCCAGCGCCGGGGCGCGTCTGCCGGAAGGCGAGGCGGTACGTCTTGGCGGCCGCATCATAGTGGCTGGAGACGGCGACCCTCGGCGTTCCCGGTCGCTCGTACCACTCGGCGAAGCGGGCGAGATCACGGCCGGTTACCGTTTCGAAGGCCCTCAAGAAGTCCTCGACGGTCGCGGCTGTACCGTCGTTGTCGGCGAAGTAGCGGTCCATTCCGGCGCGGAACGCCGCCTCGCCGATCAGCGTGCGCAGCATCCGCACGATCTCGGCGCCCTTCTCGTAGACCGTCGCCGTGTAGAAGTTGTTGATCTCGGCATATTGCTTCGGCCGCACCGGGTGGGCGAGCGGGCCGGCATCCTCCGGGAACTGGCGGGCGCGCAGGGTGCGCACCTCGGCGATCCGATGGACGGCCCGCGAGCGCATGTCGGACGAGAATTCCTGGTCGCGGAAGACGGTGAGGCCCTCCTTCAGGCAGAGTTGGAACCAGTCGCGGCAGGTGACGCGGTTTCCCGACCAATTGTGGAAGTACTCGTGGGCGATGATCGCCTCGATCGCCGCGTAATCCGCATCGGTCGCGGTCTCAGGCGACGCGAGCACGTACTTGTCGTTGAAAATGTTGAGGCCCTTGTTCTCCATCGCCCCCATGTTGAAGTCGGAGACGGCGACGACGTTGAACACGTCGAGATCGTAGGCGCGCCCGAACGCTGCCTCGTCCCAGGCCATGGAGCGCTCCACCGCGTCGAGCGCGTAGGCCGCCCGGTCACCCTTGCCCGGCTCGACATAGACGGCAATCTCGACGGGCCGGCCCTCCATGGTGGTGAAGGGCTTGGAGACGCGGTCGAGCCGCCCGCCCACCAGCGCGAACAGGTAGGCGGGCTTGGGCAGCGGATCGTGCCAGATCGCGTAATGCCGGCCCGTCCCCGGCACCTCGCCCGCCTCGACCGGGTTGCCGTTCCCGAGCAGGACCGGGACAGCCTCCCGCTCCGCCTCGATGCGGGTGGTGTAGACCGAGAGCACGTCCGGCCGATCGAGGAAGTAGGTGATCCGCCGGAAGCCGTCGGCCTCGCACTGCGTGCAGTAGACGCCGTTCGAGCGGTAGAGGCCCATCAGCCGCGTGTTGGCGGTCGGATCGAGCCGCGTTTCGATCCGTAGGGTGAAGGGGCGCTGCGGGGGCGCATGCACCGTGAGGCCGGAGGCTTCGACGCCGTAGGCATCGGACGCGAGCGCCTGCCCGTCGCATTCGAGGGCCAGCAGGCTGAGGTCGTCGCCGTCGAGGACGAGGGGCGCGCCCGCACGCCCCGCCGGGTTCGGACGCAGCGCCAGGGTCGCCGTCACGCGGGTGTCGTGCGGGTCGAGGCGCACGTCGAGTTCGACCCGGTCGATCAGATGATCGCTCGGACGATAGTCCTCGAGGCGGACGGTCGGGGGCGTCTCGGTGCGCATCGGGCAGGGCTCGCCGTCGGGAAAAGGTCACGCCTTCTAGAGGCGATCCCCTGCGAGCGGAATCCGTCGCGGTACGATCAGGCCTCGAAACGAGCCTGTTCCACCTGATGCCGCAGGGCGAGCCGGTAGGTGAGGTCGCTTTGGGCGAGGCTGCCGGCGATGAAGCGGTCGAAGGCGGCGATCCAGTGCGGGGTGAGTTGGATGTAGGCGTTGCGCGGCCCCGAGCGGACGAGGAAGTTCCGCTCCTGCGCGACGGCCATGATGTTGCGTACATGGCTGCGTGAAACGGCGAAGCGTGGCGCGAGCTCGACGAGATCGGCTTCGCGGATGCGGCTTTCCGGATCGCTGCCACCCATCTCGAAGAGCGACAGCAGGATGATCAGTGCGCTCGTGCTGCTGAGGAAGAAGACAATCTCCAAGTTGCTCCACATCATCGCGATGATCGTATCGAACGCCGCGACGGCCGACCGGGCATGTGCGGCCTGGAAGGCAACGTCGCGCTGCCTCGGTGGGCCGAAACCGGGCTCCGGATAGAGAACTTCGAGAGCCGCATAGTGGGCCGCCATCCACTCGCGATCCCAGGCCAGGAGGCGCTCGGTCGGGCACAGGAGACGCACCCGGTTGTCCTCCGGCTGCTGCCTGAGTTCGAGATAGCCGGTCTGCGCGAGCCGCGCGACGAAGCTGTCGATCAGCCTGGGACTGGCGAACCCGAAACGGGCAACGGTGTCCTTCAGGCGGCTCAGCGTCGGCCAACTCGCCCTGTCGGTCGGATCGTAGTCGGCATGCTGGCACACGATGATGGCGAGCGTGGTGACCCGCCCGGCATCGGCACCGAACCGAGCCGGAAACATGCCGGCCTCGTAGACCCTCGCGTGTTCCGAGACAAAGACGCGCCGCGCCCTCGGAAACTCTGGATGCGCCAGGATCTGCTCGGGGGTCGCGTGTTCGATCTCGCCGATCCCGCGGATGACCGAGCCCGTCTTCACGTGCAGCGCCCCAGGGTCCGTGCGCTCAATCGAGACGCGGTAGAAGTCATCGCGACAGGGAGCTTTCTCCCATGCCATTGTCGATGCGTAGACTTCCTTGATGTGACCTCGCGCCTCCAAGTCAAATCGACGGAGAACGATTTTCTCCTGACACTCAGCTTCATCTTTTACAGCGTCTAATAGAGATTTCGCAATGCCGGGTAAGCGAAACGGCGAAAATGAGCAATTCGAAGAATGTGACTGTTTTGTCAATTATCTGTTACTTCAAATAGCTGTAGTCGATGATGCGCAGTTGCGGGCCGCCACGTAGCCCGCCTGAGCCGGCCCTAGACGCCGAACGCCCGTCCGCCAGCCCGTTGACGGGTGCGCGCCTCGGGCCAGATAGCCGACCACCCCTGTCATCATCCGGTGTAGCCATGGAATACCTGCACACGATGGTCCGCGTGGCGGATCTCGACCGCGCGCTCGCCTTCTACGTCGATACCTTCGGACTAAAGGAGGTGCGTCGGGTCGAAAACGAGAAGGGCCGGTTCACCCTCGTCTTCCTCGCCGCCCCCGGCGACGTCGAGCGAGCCGAGGCGACGAAGTCGCCCTTGATCGAACTGACCTACAATTGGGATCCGCAGGAGTATTCAGGCGGGCGCAACTTCGGGCACCTCGCCTATCAGGTCGACGACATCTACGCCTTCTGCCAGCGGCTGAAGGATGCCGGTGTGACCATCAACCGGCCACCGCGTGACGGGTACATGGCCTTCGTGCGCTCGCCCGACGGCATCTCCATCGAGATCCTGCAGAAGGGCGGATCGAGGCCGCCGCAAGAGCCCTGGGCGTCGATGGAGAATACTGGAACTTGGTAGTGCGACGGGTGGGCGCCCAGGCTTGAGGCCGCGGGCGTCCATCCGGATCGGTCAGGCCTCGACCTTCGGCGTGATGCCGAGTTCGGCGAGCTTAGCACACACTGCATCGACCGGCCGCTTCAGCCTCAGACTGATGACGGACACGGGCACGCCCTCGCGGGCCATGCTGCGCAGGCTCTGGACGGCATCGAGGCTCCAGTTGGTATCAACCGACATGGCTTCCTTCTTTCTTCTCAGGCCGCGGCGCAATTCGCCGGATCATTCCTCGGATCGCACCGCGTGAACGAGGTGGATCGCAGCCGCGTCTCCGGCAACGTCACGCCGAACATCTGTGCATGCCCGCAAGTTGTGCAGCCCGAAGCGTCGGTCGGCCCTGAAGCGGGCTGCGGAAGCTGACGCGCAGGCTGGGTCGTTCGACCTTGAGGAGGATGCTGCAGCCACCGACCAAGGCGCCCCGGTTGTCACGCAGCGCCGTAGGATAGGGCATGAACGCCATCCGGCTCCCATCCGGCCGTTCGAGGCCGATCTGGATGCCGCGGGGGGCGCGGCCTTCTCTGAGGGTGACGGCCATCGGCGAGAGATCGTGCGGGAGCGGTCTCCCGTCTGCCTCGAACAACCGCCACGACCCGCACCAGCGAGCCTTGCCGAGCACGGGACGAAACCCCCAGAGCTGCGCGGCGGCGTCATTGTAGTAGGTCAGCCAGCCATCCGAGTCGGTGGTGTAGAGAGGCGCATCGATCTGCCGGAACAGATCGGCCCGCGACGGCTCGTAATTCCAATCCGAGTCCGGGGCATCGAAATCGTAGGCGAAATCGTCCGTGTCCATCAGGCTCCCCACGACATGCGGGCATTCGAAATGCCCACTGGCAGCATTTCGTGCCCCCCTCTGTCATGGGCTCCTGGGGACCCCACCGGCACTTCGGCCGGATCGATGGGTCCTTCGGCGCGGCGCCGGAGCGTCACCCTCCAGATCGTCCAACCTTAGCGGGATTGTGCCTTGAAGCTTCCGGGGGCGGTCGCTTCTCGACGCCATGAACGACCCTTTGGGACGAACTGGGCTCTCTCGCCGGGTCTGATGCGGACGAGAGGTAGAATGCACGTCTCGGCTGATGAGGCAAGCACCACGATCACATTTCGGTCACCGATGCGACAACAAAAAGCTGGCTGAACTTGTTGCAGCGCAAAATAGGACTGGATGTCGTGCGCTGTGGGACAAGTTTCGTCTCGAGTGATGCGGCAAAGATCACATTTGTTGTAAATCTTGGCCATGCGTCTTCCTCGAACGCTTCCAGATCAGGTGGTTTCAAGAAGCTCCGAAGGTTTCTCCGCCAGATTCGAACCCACTTTTTCCGCTGTGATTCGATGGACATTCGCCAGGAATCTGCCGTGGCCCGGCTCGCAGTGACGGCTGCATCGGCTAATGACTCATGGCGGTCTCGCCCTCTCGGAAGCACCTTGCCCAGCCCCAGCACAGATTCCGATTATGGGCGCCGGAGCCTCGGTCGATGATCGCCGTGGCCGACGGCGCGGATATTCCGGCCTCTCTCCGCTTTCTCGAGGAGGGTGGGGAGACGGGCCGTGAGATCCTGGCCCATCGCTGGGCCGACACGCCGCTCGGACCCCTGCAGGATTGGCCGGTATCGCTGCGCACGACGCTGGCGACGATGTTGGCCTGCCCGGCGGCGATGTTCCTGGCCTGGGGGCCTGACGGCATCTCCTTCTTCAATGACGCCTACCGGCCGATCTTCGGTGATCGGTTGCCGCGGGCGCTCGGCGCGCGCTTCCGGGAGATCTGGGCGGACCTGTGGGACGATATCGGCCCGCTGGTCGACGCGGCCCTGCGGGGCGAGAGTGTGGCCCAGCGCAACCTGCCGCTCGTTATGCATCGCTACGGTGCACCCGAGCTGAGTTGGTGGAGCTTCACCTACTCGCCCGTGCGCGACGACGAGGGTCGCATCAACGGCATGATCTGCGTCACGGCGGAGACAACCGCCGAGGTGCTGGCCGAACGGGCGCGCCGCCGCAGCGACGAGCGCCTGGAGATGGCCCTGTCAGCCGGCGGCAGCATCGGCATCTGGGACTGGGACGTGGCCGCCGACCGCGTCACGGCCGACCCGCGCTTTGCCAATCTATACGGTGTCGATCCGGATCTGGCGGCAGCCGGGACACCGGTCGACGCCTTCTTCGCCGGCGTGCATCCGGAGGATCTGCCCGGTCTGAAATCGAGCATCGACGCGGTCCTGCGCACGGGCGGGCGGTTCGATGCGGAGTACCGCCTCCTTCAGGAGGATGGCGGCATTCGCTGGGTCGCCGCGCAGGGGCGTTGCACGCTTGCTGCCGATGGCACGCCGCAGAGCTTTCCCGGCGTCAGCTTCGACATCACCGAGCGCAAGCGCACCGAGCAGGCCCTGCGCGACAGCGAAGACCGTTTCCGCGGCATCATCAATTCGGTCGATCAGATGATCTGGGCGACACGGCCCGACGGCTACCACGATTTCTACAACGACCGATGGTATGAATATACCGGCGTCCCCGCCGGCTCGACGGACGGCGAGGCCTGGAACGGGATGTTCCATCCCGACGACCAGGAGCGGGCCTGGGCGGAGTGGCGGCGTGTCCTCGTCACGGGCGAGAACTACCAGATCGAGTATCGCCTGCGTCACCGCTCGGGCCTCTATCGCTGGGTGCTCGGCCGGGCCCAGCCTGTGCGCGATTCCGGCGGGCGGATCGTGCGCTGGTTCGGCACCTGCACCGACATCCACGATCGCAGGCTCGCGGAAGACCGGCAGGCCTTCCTGCTTGGGCTGAACGACCGGCTGCGAGAGGCCGACGATCCGCACGCGGTGACGCTGGTCGCCGCCGCGACGCTCGGCGCCCATATCGGCGCGGCCCGAGCCGGGTACGGTGAGATCGACGAGGCCGGCGAGATCGTGCGGGTCGAGCGCGACTGGATCCGCGACCCCTCGGTGATGAGCCTCGCGGGCGCGTCGCGCATCCTCGACGGGTTCGGTCCGGCGGCGATCGCGGAATTGCGGTCCGGGCTCACCCTCGTCGTCGAGGATTGCTACGCCGATCCCCGCGCCGGGCGGACTTACGCGGCGATGTGGGACTCCATCGGCTGCCGAGCCCTCGTCGTCGTGCCGCTGATCCGCGACGGGCAGCTGCGGGCGATCCTCTACCTGCACGAGCCGCAGCCGCGGGTCTGGCGGGCGGAGGAGATCGGCCTCGTGGAGGACGTCGCCCAGCGTGTCGGCCACGCCGCCGACCGCGCCCGTGCCGAGCAGTCCGAGCGCGCGAATGCCCGCGAGTTGCGCCTGATCACCGATGCGCTGCCGGTTCTCATTGCTCTCTTCGATGCGGACGGGCTGTGCCGCTTCGCGAATGCCGCCAGTGCCGACTGGTTCGGGACATCCTCAGCGGACGCGATCGGACAGACACTGGCCACGCTGGTCGGTCGGGAGGCCTCCGCCGAGGCTCGGGCCCGCTTCGAAACCGCACGGGCCGGCCTCGAAGTGCGCGCGGAGCGGTCCTGGCCGCGCCGGGACGGCAGCTCTCGCATCGCCGACATTCGCTACCTGCCGCGACCGATGCCGGATGGTTCCACCGATGGCGCCTACCTGTTCGTAACGGACATCTCGGATGCCAAGCGGATCGAGGCGATGCTGGAGCGCGAGGTCGGCGAGCGCACCCGCGAGCGCGACCGCCTCTGGCAGACCACCAACGACCTGATGGGGACGGCGGGCCTCGACGGCCGTCTCCGCAGCGTCAACCCGGCCTGGGAGCGCCTGCTCGGCTGGAGCGAGCCGGAGCTTCTCAAGCGGCCGTTCCTCGATTTCATTGATCCCGAGGATCATCCGGGAACCGGGGCGGTGCTGGACCGGCTCGCCGGCAGCGAGCGGGTCACCGATTTCGTCGATCGCATCCTCAGCCGGGACGGGCGGCGGCGTACGGTGATGTGGACGGCGGTGCCTGAGGGAGACTGCTTCCACATTATCGGCCGCGACATCACCGAGCAGCGCCTCGCCGAGGAACAGTTGCGGCAGGCGCAGAAGATGGAGGCGGTCGGGCAGTTGACCGGGGGCATCGCCCACGACTTCAACAATCTTCTGACCGGCATCGTCGGCTCGCTCGACCTGATGCAGACCCGCATCAGTCAGGGCCGCGTCGATGCGCTGGAGCGCTACGTCGCGGCCGCCCTGTCCTCCGCCCACCGTGCCGCCGCGCTCACCCATCGCCTGCTGGCCTTCGCGCGTCGACAGCCGCTGGAGCAGAAGCCGGTCGACGTGAACGCCCTCGTCACCGGCATGGAGGACATGCTGCGGCGTGCCCTGCCCGAACAGGTGCGTCTCGAGATCGTCGCCGCAGAGGGGCTCTGGCCCACGCTCTGCGACCCGCACCAGCTCGAGAATGCGGTGCTCAACCTCGCCATCAATGCCAGGGACGCGATGCCGGACGGCGGCAGGCTGCTGATCGAGACCTGCAATGTCCGCCTCGACCCTGCCGAGCCGAATCTGAATCCCGACACGCGCGATCCGGAGACGGGCGAGGGCGCCTATGTCTGCGTCCGCGTGACCGATACCGGGCTCGGCATGCCGCCGGAGGTCGTAGCGCGGGCCTTCGAGCCGTTCTTCACGACGAAGCCGATCGGCATGGGAACCGGCCTCGGACTCTCGATGATCTACGGGTTCGCCCGCCAATCGGAGGGGCAGGTCAGGATCAGCTCCGAACCCGGCCGAGGCACGACCGTGACGATCTACCTGCCCCGCCACCGCGGCGCGCTGCCGGTCGAGCCGGAGCCGGTATCCTCTCCCGAACCCGTACGCTCGGAGCGGAACGAGACGGTGCTCGTGGTCGAGGACGAGCCGGTCGTGCGCAACCTCGTGGTCGAGGTGCTGCGCGACCTCGGCTACCGGGCGATCGAGGCGCAGGACGGGCCCTCCGGACTCGCCATCGTGCGCTCGCACGCCCGAATCGATCTCCTCGTCACCGATGTCGGTCTTCCGGGTCTCAACGGACGCCTGCTCGCGGAGCGATCCCGCGCCTTGCGCCCCGGCCTGAAGGTGCTGTTCATGACAGGGTACGCCGAGAACGCGATGTTCGGTGGCGGCCGGCTGGACCCGGACATGCAGATGATCACCAAACCCTTTCCGGTTGAACGGTTCACCGCACGCATCCGTGAGATGATCGAGCATTCGTGAAGCTTGGCCGCGCCGCGGCCTTGCGCGGGGGCTTGCCTGGGCGAAAGGATTTATCGACTTGTGGACGGCCCGGAACGGCCCAACCGCGCGGACGTTGTCCGGCGCATAGATGAAGTCGTTTCCGGGCATTAGCGAGCAACAGACGAGCGGAATGGGTGCTGATACGCCAGAGGGCGGCTTTTCGGGGAGTAGCGGGATCGATACCCCGTTCGACCTGGGTGATGGCTTTCGTCGGTTTGCCGACCACGTGCCGCTGATGATGTGGCGGACGGACGATTCCGGACGCTCCACCTATCACAACGAGTGCTGGCTCCAGTTCACGGGACGCCCCTTGGCGGACGAGATTGGCGATGGCTGGCGTAAAGGGTTGCACCCGGACGATTTCAAGCCTCACGCCGAAATCGTCGCGAAGGCAGTCGAGTCGCGCCTTCCGTTCACCGTCGAGTTTCGTTTGCGACGTCACGACGGCGCCTATCGTTGGCTTCTCGATACCGGCCGCCCCCTTGAGGAGAACGGCCTCTTCCACGGGTATCTCGGCTCGTGCTTCGACATCACCGACCGGAAGAGTGCCGAGGAGCATGCCGAGCACGCGCTTCTCGAGAAGGAGACGCTGCTCGCAGAGATCTATCACCGGGTGCGTAACAACCTCCAGGTGATGGTGAGCCTGATTGGCCTTTACGGCCGCGCCGCGCCGGAATCGTGCCGCGGCAGCTTCGATGCCTTGGGTCAGCGGGTGAGGGCGATCGCCCTGGTGCAGCAGCACCTGCACGAGGCGCCGCACATCGCGTCGATCGACCTGCGCGACTACCTGCGCCGGCTTGCCTCCGGACTCGGACAGTTGCGCCGGGCTGGACGGATCAGCGTCGCCATCGAGGGAGAGGGGTCGAGCCTGGTCGAGCCCCGCACCGCCAATGCACTGGGCATGATCGTCGCCGAGATCGTCGCAGAGTGCCTCGATGCCACGAACGACACGGTGACGTGCGGCATCGTCATCCGCATCGATGCCGGTGTCGGTGCGCCGGTGCGTCTCTCGATCGTCTCCGGCTCCGGCGAGGCCGCCGCCGCCGGGCGTGAGGGCGTGCCGAAGCTCGGCCCCCGCCTCATCGCGGCCTACGCCGCCCAGGCCGAGATCGCCGTCAGCGGCACCGCGACCGAAGCTGACCCGCTCCTGCTGCAACTGCCGGAGGCACGGGCCTACGTTCCCCCCTCGCTGCCGACCGCCCTGCGCTGACGCATTTGCGGAGGGGTGCCTCGCAGCCCCGGCCCGCGGTCGCTATATCGGCCTCAAACGTCCGACGCTCCTGAACGCGTGTGCCATGCTGCCCGACCTCGACACCATCATCGAGAACTTCGACCTCATCGACGACCCGCACGAGCAGCTCGTCTACGTCATGGAGCTCGGCCGCGCTCTGCCTCCGATGCCGGAGGCTTGGAAATCCGAGCAGAACCTCGTCCGTGGCTGCGAGAGCCAGGTCTGGCTCGTGGTCTCGACCGAGGAAGATGGCCGACGTCTCACCATCGTGGGCGACAGCGATTCGCACCTCGTGAAGGGCTTCGTCGCACTCATGGTCGCCCTGTATTCCGGCAAGAAGCCGGAACAGGCAGCGAAGCTGGACGGGCTCGATCTGCTCAAGCAGCTCAAGTTCGGCGCTCACGTCACCTCGAAGCGGTCGAACGGCGTCCGTGCCATGGTCGAGAAGATCCAGCGCGACGCCAACCGGATGAGCTGACCCGCCGGGGCCGAAGGTGCGCGTCTGAGGGTCAAGAGCCCTCCGGGCGTATCGACTTCGCACCATCAAGCGCAGCCTTCGGACGATGCTCTAGGGTGGATCGGCGATTACCCGTTCTGCGGCGAACGCCAGGAGCGGGTGCGCGCACGTTCCGGCCCCGTCGCCTCGCGCGAGATCCCGTAATGCTCTGCGAGTCTTCCGAGGGCGATTCGCGCAACCACCTTAGCCGAGCGCGCCGGCCAGCGCCGCTCGGCCTCGATCCGCTCCAGGCCCTTGAGGAAGCCGCACAGGTCGATCAGCAGCCCTGACAGATCCGAGCCCACCGCCAACAGAGCGAGATCCACCCGCTGTCGCGCGGCGATGACCCGATCCGAGGCCGAGGCGGGATCGCGCGGACCGCCACCGTCGACGCGCGGCGCGGTCCAGTCGGTCGAGAGTTGCGGCAGCATCTGTGCCGATGCGAGATCGTGGCGTAGCCGCTCTCCTGCCGCGAAGGCGGCCGCGTCGATCATCGGCTCCCCGTCGCGTCCGCGCCGCCGCGCCATCCAGGCCAGCGGGCTCTCTGCCGTGTCCTGTAGCCGCTCCGCCTCGCCGGAAGCCTCCCGCACGACAACCAGATGCTGCATCCGGAAGCTATCTGGCCCACCGGCGTCGGCTCGCCGCAACCGCGCTCGCCCGGCCGCTCCGATCACCAGACGGTTGCGGCGCCCGTCGTCCCGTGCCGCGAGATCGGCCGCCACCAGCGTCTCGCCGGCCTGCGCGGAAAAGCGCCCCGCACCCAGCGAGACACCACGAACGCCGCTGCGCACGATCAGCGTCTCGGGAGCACTCGGATCGGGAAAGGCGTAGGCTCCCTCCGGCGCCAGCGCCGCCAGCAGGCGTTCAGCCTCGCGACCGAGACCGGCCGCTTCGTTCATGTTTTGTTCTTTTGCAATCATGCCACCCGAACCGAAGCAACGTCAGGAGGCTAAGGGAAAATCGTCCTAATACAAGTCTTGACAGAGTTCGGTGCTGCCGCTGGTTGCACCGTCACGGTGGAAAAGTGCCTCACCTCAGGCCTGTGATGGCTTCGTCGGCGACCTCTTGAGAACCTCGGTAATCTCGTCCACCGACTTGCCGCGCACCTCATAGCCCATCCGCTCGAAGCGCTCGATCAGCTGATCGCTGTCGCTCGCGGAGCGGGCGGCCCATTCTGCCAGCGCCGTATTTGTCTTGGACAGTTGTTCGGAGAGGTCGTCATCGCTCATGTCGAAGGAATGCAGCAACGGTTGCTCCGTTCCACGACGAGGGTGTTGATAAGTCGATTCGGTGGGCCCCGCCCGTGCGACGTCCGAAATGAGGTCGGCAACCCACTGCGCCGGTCGCCGAGGCGGCACAGTGGGTTGTGCGTCGAGGTGCGGTGCGAGTGAAGTCAGGCGGCCGCGTCGTAACCGGGGCGCACTTGGCCGAGACCGATCGCCTTGGCGAGATCGGAACGAGCCTTGGCATAGTTCGGCGCCACCATCGGATAGTCGGGCGAAAGGCCCCACTTGGCGCGGTACTGCTCGGGGGAAAGATTGTACTTGGCGCGCAGGTGCCGCTTCAGCGACTTGAAGGTCCGCCCATCCTCCAGGCAGACGATGTAGTCGGGCTGGATCGACTTCTTGATCGGCACGGCCGGCTGCTGCGGCTCCTGAGCGACGGGCTGCGGCGCGGCGACCCGGCCGCTTCCGACTTGGATCAGGGCGCCGTGAATACCGCCGATCAGACCGGCGAGTTCAGCAGCCGGCACCGGGTTGTTGCTCACGTACGCGGCGACGATGTCGGCTGTGAGAGCGACGTAATCGACCGACGGCTCGGTTTCGTTCATGGTCTCGATTGTCCCTTCGCGGTGCATCGCGCGCAATCGATCCAGCCCAGTGTCCAGCGGGAAGAGGACAGGAAAGGACCGGCTTGTGCAATCGTGCCGCTTGTTTTCGGTTTGGAGTGACGCCCCCTCAGTCACGCGTTCTACCTAGGACATCTAAATTAGACCTGCAAGACAGGACGGGTATGCACAACTGAACGGGTCGGCCGCTTCCGGGACGTGCGCAATTTACCGTGAATGCTCCAGCTCGCTTCTCTTAGAGCGGCCGATCGGCTGTGCTTGCCGAGGCGATCGATAAAGGCACGGCCCGCCTTGCGGCCCGCGTCTTGGCGCGGCACACCGACCGTCAATCCGCATGGACACCTTCCAGGCGTTCACCTCAGCGTCTCCCACGCGTATCGACCGGAGTTCGGCGATGACCTTCGAACCACCCGCCTTCGCCCTGCCGCCCGAGGCACCCGCGGCCGAGATGCGTCCGCACGCCTTCGAATTCTTCGGCCGGCGCGTCGAGGATCCCTTCGCGTGGCTCAAAGACGAGAATTGGCGCGCGGTGCTGAAAGACCCGTCGGCGCTGGCGCCGGACATCCGCGCCTATCTCGAGGCCGAGAACGCCTATGCCGAGGCGGCGCTGAGTGGCGCTGCGGACCTGCGCAAGTCCTTGGTCGCCGAGATGCGGGGGCGCATCCGCGAGGACGATTCCTCGGTCCCTGAGCCCGATGGCCCCTTCGCCTACTACTCCCGTCACCGCGAGGGCGGGCAGCATCCGCTGATCTGCCGCCGTCCGCGCGCCGTCCACCGCATCGCCGAGGAGCCTGAGGACGGCGAGATCGGTGAGCAGATCCTGCTCGACGGCGACCGGGAGGGCGAAGGCCTCGCTTTCTTCGAGATCGCCGGCGCGGCCCATTCCGACGACCACCGCTTGCTCGCCTGGGGCGTCGACACCAAGGGCTCGGAACTCCACACCATCCGCGTGCGCGACATCGACACCGGCGAGGACCACCTGGAACGAGTCGAGTCGACCGCGGGTGAGGCGGTGTGGAATGCGGCCGGCACCGCCTTCTTCTACGTGGCGCTCGACGAGAACCACCGTCCGGCCCGCGTCATGCGCCACCGCCTCGGCACCGATCAGGCGGAGGATACCGTTGTCTACGAGGAGTCCGATCCCGGCTTCTTCGTGAATATCGGTCGCACCCAGTCGGGCACCTACCTCACCGTCACCGCGAGCGACCACGAAACCTCGGAGGTGTACCTGCTCGACCGCGCGGACGACGAGGGCGCACTCCGCTGCGTCGCGCCCCGCGAGGAGCGGCTGATCTACTCAGTCGAGCACTGGGGCTCGTATCTCGTCATCCTGACGAACGCCGACGGGGCGGTGGACTTCAAGATCGTCACCTGCCCCCTCGACGCGACCGCGCGCGAGAACTGGCGCGACGCGGTGCCCTACCGGCCCGGTGTGATGATCCGGCACCTGCACGTGCTCGGAAACCACCTCGTGCGGCTCGAACTGGAGAACGCCCTGCCGCGCATTGTCGTGCGCGACATGAAGGGCGAGGAACACACCGTCTCGTTTGCCGAGGAAGCCTACTCGCTCGGGCTGCTACCCGGTTACGAGTTCGAGACGGCCCGCATCCGCTTCACCTACTCGTCGATGACGACTCCGGCCGAGACCTACGACTACGATTGCGTCACCCGCGCCCGCATCCTGCGCAAGCGCCAGACCGTGCCGAGCGGCCACGAGCCGGCCGACTACGTCACCCGCCGCCTGTTCGCGACCGCGCCCGATGGAGAGAGTGTGCCGATCTCGCTGCTGCATCGCCGCGGGCTCGCGCTCGACGGCTCGGCGCCGCTGCTGCTCTACGGCTACGGCTCCTACGGCACGCTGATGCCGGCCGGATTTCGCACCAACCTGCTCAGCCTCGTCGATCGTGGCTTCGTCTACGCCATCGCCCACGTCCGCGGCGGTACGGAGAAGGGCTGGAACTGGTATCTGGACGGCAAGCGCGAGAAGAAGCCCAACACCTTCACCGATTTCGTCGCCTGCGGCCGCGCCTTGATCGAGGCCGGCTATACTTCGCAGGGGCGCATTGTCGCCCATGGCGGCAGCGCTGGCGGCATGCTGATGGGCGCCGCCGCCAACCTCGCACCGGAGCTGTTCGCCGGCATCGTCGCCGACGTGCCCTTCGTCGACGTGCTCAACACGATGCTCGACGCGGATCTGCCGCTCACCCCGCCGGAATGGCCGGAATGGGGCAATCCGGCCGAGAGCGAGGCGGCGTTCAGCACGATCCTGTCCTACTCGCCCTACGACAACGTGGCGGCCAAGGCCTATCCGGCGATCCTGGCACTGGGCGGCCTCACCGACCCGCGCGTCACCTATTGGGAGCCGGCCAAGTGGGTGGCGCGGCTGCGCGCCACGATGACCGGGGGCGGTCCGGTCCTCCTGAAGATCAACATGGAGGCCGGACATGGCGGTGCCGCCGGTCGGTTCGATCGCCTGGAGGAGGTCGGCCTGATCTACGCCTTTGCCCTGATGGCAGCGGCACGCTCCGAAAAGCCCGCCTGACCACAACTGGCGCTGGCCGCGAAGTGTCGCCTGGTCGGCGCTTCGACAAATTCCTTCGAACAGGGCACAACAGCGCCCGTATCTTTGCTACGCTGCCGCAGCAAAGAATAAGATCAGAATAATAATCAAACACGATCGGTCAGGGAGAGATACGATGAAGCACCTCGCGATCGCAGCCGCGTTTCTGCTCGCGCTGCCGTTCGCCGCCGCAGCGCAGGAACCGACGGCAAAGCCGGCGGAGCCCTCGGCCGGCGCGACCGCTCCGAAGGCGCCGCAGACGGCCCAGGAGCGTCAGGAGGCGAATGCCGTGAAGCTGGCCGGCCTCGTCCGCTTCGTCGGCGAATCCTGCAAGGAGGCTCAGCCCGATTACGAGCGGTTCAAGTCAGTGGTCGCGGCCATGGGCGTCGATCTCGACGCGATCTCCAAGGGCGAATTGCTGATGCGCAGCATGGGCTATACCGAAGCCTACCGGAAGAACGTCGATGAGAGTTGCCGCAAGGCGCAGGAGATGTTCGGTGAAAAGGGTACGGCGATCCCCGGCCTCGTCCTGCGCAAGGCCTCGTAACGAAAGCTGCGTTTTAAGCGCCCGTTCACCGCGCTGAGCGAGAGTGCCCGCACGAGTGGCGTTCGGCGCTCGGCCTCTGTCCGAGGTCGGTCGCCGCTGGAAGGCGGGCGTTTCGCGCGATGGGGGGACGGGCCGGTCAGGGAAAGCGGCTGCGCCCGAGCAGGATTCTGCTGTGCGCCGGCCTCGCCGTTGGTCTCTGCACCTGGATTTCGGCGGCGGAGGCGGCCCGGTTGGTCTCCGCCAAGGGCGCGCAGCCTCCGGAAGGCTTCGGCCGCATTGTCCTGACCTTCGATGAGCCGGTGTCCGTCAAGGCGCGTCTGTCGGGCGCGGTCCTCGTGCTCAATTTCGGCGAGGCGGTGGGTGCCGGTCCCGAGCGAATCGCGGCGGGCATGCCGGACTACGTTACCGTCGTGCGGCGAGATCCCGACGGCTCGGCCCTGCGCCTCGCCCTGCAACGCCCCTACCGCATCAACGTGCAGGATGCCGGCGAGCAGGTCTTCATCGATCTGCTGCCGGAAAACTGGACCGGTTTCCTTCCGCCGCTGCCCAGCGAGGTGGTGGTCGACCTCGCTCGCCGGGCCGCGGCCGCCGAGGCGAGCCTGAAGGCCCGCAACCCGGCCCCCGTGCCGCGCCCGCTCACCGTCGAACTCGCCCGAAACGATGCGCGGACCCGGCTCTCGTTGCGTCTTCCGGAGGGCTCCGAGGCCGCCTTCGCGCCGAACGGCACGGGCACGCGCCTGACGCTGCCCGGCGCGTGGCGTGTCGACGACCTCGCCCTCCGGGGACGCCTCGCCCCGAGCATCGGCCGTGTCTCCGTCGAGACGGAGGCGGGCGAGACGCGGATCGTCGCGAATCCGGCCGAGGGCGTGAGCCTCGCCACCGCGCGTGACGAGGATGTCGTGACCATCGACTTTCTCACCAAGCCGAAATCTGCGGATGCGCTGGCACAGCCGGCTACCATCGCCAAAGGCGCGGCGGAGGAATCGAAGGATACAGCGAAGGAGCCGCCTCGGCCCGCCGCGCAAACCGCCGACGCCTCGTCGCGCCGCGCCGCGCCGCCCTCGGCCCCGGTGTCGCGCAAGGCAGGCTCAGGTCTCGTCTTCCCCTTCGCCAAGCGCGTACCGGCGGCTTTGTTCGAGCGCGGCGGCGTCGTCACCCTCGTCTTTGCCACGACCGATTCGGTCGCGGTGCCTCCGCCCGGCGCCACCGGTCTCGTCGCCGTCGCGCCCCCGCAGCGCAGCGGCGGCTTCACGATTCTGCGCTTCGCCGCGCCCACCGGACGGCTCGTGGATCTCCTGCCGGTGACCGAGCCCGGCGGCTGGGAGCTAGTGACCGGTGACGGCCTGTCCCCGAGCGAGAGCCTGACGGCCCAGCGCGCGCCGGCCGCGCAGGGGCGGCTCGGAGTCACGGTGCGGCTGCCCGAGGCCGGCCCTACCGGCTGGCTCGATCTCGACGGCGAGCGCATCGCCGTCGTCACCACCGACGGCAGCCGTCCCGCAGGCATCGCCAAGGCGCAACGCTTCGTCGAGTTCGAGCTGATCCCGAGCCGGCTCGGCCTCGCCGTGCTCGCCAATGCCGACGATCTCATCGTGCGCCCTGACCTCGACGGTGTGACGATCGGCCGTGAGGGCGGCAGGGAGGGTCGCGAGAGCGGACTCGCGGTATCCGGCGTCTCCCGACCCGCCGACCCGCCGGTAGGCACGACCGCGGAACTGGCGATCGACCGCGACGCCTGGGAGAAGGCGCAGCGCGGCGATGTGCGCGCGACGCTGAGGGAAGGGCTGGCCGCCGCCGTCGAGGCTCAGCGTCGCGACCGCGGCGGCGCCCGCCTCGCTCTGGCCCGGGCAATGATCGCCAACGACCTCGATGTTGAGGCGCTCGGCGCGCTGAATGCCGCCGCCGCCGAGGATGTCGTGATCGACGGTGACCGGCAGACCGTGCTGATGCGCGGCATTCTGCTCGCCCGGATCGGACGCGCCGAGGAGGCCCGAAAGCTCCTCTCGGACGAGCGACTCGCCACTAACCCGGAAGCTCGGCTCTGGCGGGGCTACGCCGAGGCCCTGGCCGGCCGGTGGAGCGAGGCGGCGGTCGCCCTGCGCGCCGGCGAAGCGGTCTTGGAGCGCTATCCCGAGCCCCTCGCGTCGCTGTTCCACGCCGCGGCTGCCGAGGCTGCGGTCGAGACCGGCGATTGGGAGGCCGTCACGCGGGAGTCGATCGCGGCCACCCGTGCCGCGACAGAGTACACCCGGGACCGGCTGACCCTGCTGCGGGCGAAGATGGACGAGGCGACCGGGCGGGGTGCGGCGGCGCTGGCGGCCTACGAGACGCTGCGGGACCAAGGGCCGTGGCCCCTGGCTGCAGAGGCGACGCTGCGCGCGGCCTCCCTCGGCCACACGCTCGGCAAGACGGCGTTGCCCGATGCGATCGACCAGCTGGAGGTGCTGGCCTTGACCTGGCACGGTGGCCCGACCGAGATCGGGACGCTGGGCGCGCTCGGCGGGCTCTACGAAGAGGCCGGCCGCTGGCGCAAGATCTTCACCACGGCACGCCGCGCCAATACCCTCGACCCCCAGGCACCGATCGCGCGCGCCCTGCACGAGCGGGCCATGACCGTTTTCGAGGAACTGTTTCTGGGGTCGCGCGGCGAGCGGCTCGGCGGTGTCGAAGCGCTGGCACTGTATTTCGACTTCAAGGACTTCGCGCCGGCGGGCCGGCGGGCCGACGAGATCGTGCGGCGCCTGGCCGATCGCCTCGTCGCCCTCGACCTGCTCGATTCTGCCGATGAGCTGCTGCAATACCAGATCGATCACCGTTTGGAGGGTGCGGCCCGCTCGTCGGTGTCGGCGCGGCTCGCCACGATCCGGCTGATGGAGGGCAGGCCGCTTCAAGCGCTGCAGACGCTCGACGCGACGCACGTGCCCGAGCTTCCCGACGATGTGCGCCGCGCCCGCGCGTTGCTGCGGGCCCGCGCCCTGTCGGATCTGTCGCGCACCGATCTCGCCCTGGAAACCGTCGAGGGTGAGACCGGGGCCGATGCCGAGCGGCTACGGGCCGACATCCTGTGGGCGGCCCGGCGCTGGCGCGAGGCGGGCGAGGCACACGAAATGATCCTCGGGCCCGCTTGGCGCTCGGGCAAGCCCCTCGACGAAACGGCGCGGGCCGACGTGATCCGCGCCGGTATCGCCTACGGCCTCGCGGGTGAGTCGCTGGGGCTTGAGCGGCTCAAGGCGAAGTTCGCGGGACCCATGGCCGAGAGCGCGGATGCCCGCACCTTCGCCATGCTGACGAGACCGGACGCACCCCGCTCGGCAGCCTTCCGCGACGCGGCGTTGCGCGCCACGAAAGCGGAAACGCTCGCCGCCTTCCTCTCGGAATACCGTAAGCGCTACCCCGACAGCGCCGTGCCGGAGCCCGGCAGCGCCGCGACGGGCAACCGAGCCGAGGTCCCGTCCACGCCGCCGGGGTAACGATCAGTACGAGCGACGGCCGCGCTGCGCGTCGATGCTCCACGGGCCGGGGCCGGCGAAGGCGATGTAGAGGAAGACGAAGCAGTACAGGATCGCCGCATCGCCGCCGTTCAGTGCCGGGAAGAAGCTCTTGGGAGCGTGGGCGAGGAAGTAGGCGAAGGCCATCTCACCGGAGAGGATGAAGGCCACGGGACGGCTGAACAGCCCGACCACGAGCAATGCGCCGCCGACGAGTTCGAGCAGGCCTGCGACGCCGGACATCGACATCAGCGGCGGGTTCATCGAACTCGCCGGGAAGCCGAGGATCTTCTGCGTGCCGTGCGCCATGAAGATCAGCGCGGAGACGATCCGCAGCACGCTCAGCATTCGCGGTGCCCATTGCGCGGTAACGCTCGTCAGATCCATGCCACGACTTCCTCTCTCCGCGGGCGCCGCAACCTCGAATCGAATCGCCGCGGGCCTCACCCTCCGTAGCTTTGAATGAGGGAGCCTGCCACCAGGGTCCAGCCGTCGACGAGAACGAAAAAGATCAGCTTGAACGGCAGCGCGACGGTGGCCGGCGGCAGCATCATCATGCCCATCGCCATCAGCACCGAGGCGACCACGAGGTCGATGATCAGGAAGGGGATGAACAGAAGAAAGCCGATCTCGAAGGCGCGCCGCAGCTCCGAGATCATGAAGGCGGGGGTGACGATCTCCAGGCCGATCGCCTCGGGGCCCGCCGGAGCCGGCTGACGTGCCATGTCGAGGAAGAGCTTGAGGTCCTTCTCACGCACGTTGCGGAGCATAAAGGTCTTGAACGGTGCGGAGGCTCGCTCGAAGGCCTGGGACTGGCTGATCTGGCCCGCGACCAGCGGCTCGACCCCGGTGCGGTAGGCCTCCCGCGCCGTCGGCGCCATCACGAAGGCGGTCAGGAACAGGGCGAGGCTCACCATCACGGTGTTGGGTGGTGCGGTCTGCGTGCCGAGCGCCGAGCGCAGGATCGACAGCACCACGACGATCCGGGTGAACGAGGTCGCCATCACCAGCACGGAGGGCGCGAGCGCCAGGACCGTGATCAGTGCGACGAGTTGCAGCGCCCGCTCCGTGGTGCCGCCCGCGCCGAGATCGAGGGTGACGCTCTGCGCCAGCGCCGCGCCGGAGCCGCCCGTCAGCAGCAGGACGGTCAGGATCGTCGTGAGGAGAGGGAATCGCGGCAGGAGCCGGCCGGGGAGGGGGATCATCGCGGGCCGCACCCTGGGGCGTGACGCGGCCGCGCACAAGCGACGCGAGGACACGCCGGCGGGGGATCACACGTCGTCGCCGACGACGCCCGCCTCGTCCTGGGCCTGAAGCACTGCCGGGCGCGGCATCGAGATGATGTTGTAGCCCGAATCGACGAAGTGGATTTCGCCGGTCACACCGCCCGAGAGGTCGGAGAGAAGGTAGAGGGCGGAATTGCCGACATCGTCCAGCGTCACCGTGCGCCGCAGCGGGGCATGCGCCTTCTGGTGGTTGTACATCAGCCGGGCGTCGGCGATGCCCGCACCGGCTAGCGTCCGCATCGGCCCCGCCGAGAGCGCGTTGACGCGGATGCCGTCGGGCCCGAGATCAGTGGCGAGATAGCGGACCGAGGCTTCGAGCGCGGCCTTGGCCACGCCCATCACGTTGTAGTTCGGCATGACGCGGGTCGAGCCGGCATAGGTCAGGGTCAGCAGCGAGCCGCCCCGGGGCATCCGCGCGGCGGCGCGCTGGGCTATCTCGGTGAAGGAGAAGCAGGAGATCGTCATGGTGCGCGAGAAGTTCGCGCGGGTAGTGACGTCGACGTAGCGGCCCTTGAGTTGCGCCTTGTCGGAAAAGCCGATGGCGTGAACGATGAAGTCGATCCCGTCGGGAAAGCGCTCATCGAGCGCCGCAAAGGCGGCATCGACTGTCGGGATGTCCTCCACGTCGCAGGGCAGCACGATGTCCGACCCGACGGAGGCGGCCAGCGGCGTCACCCGGCGGCCGAGCGCCTCGCCCTGATAGGTGAATGCGAGTTCTGCACCGTGCCGATGCAGGGTCTTGGCGATGCCCCACGCGATCGAATGATCGTTGGCGACCCCCATGATGAGGCCGCGCTTGCCCGCCATCAAACCCGTCATTCTCTAACCCGTACGCGTTCGGTCCGGCGCTGAGCGCCCCGTCCGAGGCTTAGCCCGCCGGGCGAGGGCCTGTCCACGCGTGGCGCCGGATTGGCGCGGGGCAGCGACGGACAGTCCAAGACAGAAGGTAAGAAAAAATCCCCGACGTGAGTGCGGCGGGGCCGAATGATCGATGTGCGCGGAACGATGGTCTCAGAAGTAGCCGCCGGTCCCTGCCTGCGCGTCGTCGATCAACGCCTGCTTGGCACGCACCGCAAAGGTCGCAGCGAGGGCGATGCCAGTCATAGTCAGCAGAGCGAGAGCGGCGATCATGTTGTAAACCTGCCTTTCGAAGCAGGAACGCGGCGGAAATTGGCCGGTTCCACCGATCCATCAGACGACGGCTCGGAGAATGCTTGGCCGTTGTTTCGCAGATGCGAAAGAGGATGCCGCCGCAGGGCCCGGCCATGCGGCAGTGGCGTTCATGCGTCCGGGTGCTTGAGCACCAGCGTCGCGTTGGTCCCGCCGAAGCCGAAGGAATTCGACATGACGTGGCCGAGCTGCACCCCGTCACGGCGCTGGCGCAGGATCGGCATGTCGGCGAAGGCCGGATCGAGTTCTTCGATATGCGCGCTCTCGCAGATGAAGCCGTTGTTCATCATCAGGAGCGCGTAGATCGCCTCCTGGACGCCGGTGGCGCCCAGAGAATGTCCGGTGAGCGACTTGGTGGCCGAGATCGGCGGGCAGGCTTCACCGGCGCCGAACACCTCGCGAATCGCCTCGATCTCCTTGTCGTCGCCGACCGGCGTCGAGGTAGCGTGCGGGTTGATGTAGTCGATCTTGGCGCCCTTCAGATCTTCCATGGCCTGACGCATGCAGCGCACCGCGCCCTCGCCGGAGGGGGCGACCATGTCGTGCCCGTCGGAGGTGGCGCCGTAGCCGGCCACCTCGCCGTAGATCCGTGCGCCGCGGGCCTTGGCGTGCTCGAACTCCTCCAGCACCAGTACGCCGGCGCCGCCCGCGATGACGAAGCCGTCGCGGTTCACGTCGTAGGCACGGGAGGCGCGGGCGGGGGTGTCGTTGTAGCGCGAGGACATGGCGCCCATGGCGTCGAACAGGACGGATAGGGTCCAATCCAGTTCCTCGCAGCCGCCGGCGAAGATGACGTCCTGCCGCCCGCCGCGGATGATCTCGGCGGCGTTGCCGATGCAGTGATTCGACGTCGCGCAGGCCGAGGAGATCGAGTAGTTGACGCCGCGGATCTTGAACCACGTGGCGAGTGTGGCCGAGGCGGTCGAGGACATCGCCTTCGGCACCGCGAACGGGCCGACCCGCTTTGGCCCCTTCTCGCGGGCGATGGCGGCGGATTCGACGATGGTGCGTGTCGAGGGGCCGCCGGAGCCCATGATGATGCCGGTGCGGTCGTTGGAGATCTCCCGCTCCTCAAGGCCGGCATCGCGGATCGCCTGATCCATGGCGATGTGGTTCCAGGCGGTGCCGCCCCCGTGGAAGCGCATGGCGCGCCGGTCGACGACCCCTTCAGGATCGATCGTCGGCGCACCCGCGACCTGGCTGCGGAAGCCATGTGCGGCCTGCGAGTCAGAGCGCGCGATCCCGGAGCGGGCCTCGCGCAGGGAGGCCAGGACCTCCTGAGTATTGTTGCCGATGGACGAGACGATGCCCATCCCGGTGATGACGACACGCCGCATGATGGCTCGTGCTGCTGGCGCCGCGGCTGGTGCGGCGTTTCCTCGGGGAGGTCAGTTAGGATGATGCGCGACCAATCTCAACCACGCTTCAAGGGACCATCACCGAACCGGCAGTCGGTTCGGTGCGAATAATCCTTCAAAACGGGGGGTACGGCGCGGCTTCAGGCGCGGAACAGGGCCACGCGCAGGTCGTTCGCCTCGTAGATGCGCCGGCCGTCCGCTTCGAGCCAGCCATCGGCGATGCCCAGCACGAGCTTGCCCTGACGCACGCGCTTGATGTCGATGCCGTAGACGACCCGCTTGACCGTCGGCAGGACCTGATCGGTGAACTTCACCTCGCCCACGCCCAGCGCCCGGCCGCGGCCCAGCGCACCGAGCCAACCGAGATGGAAGCCGACGAGCTGCCACAGGGCGTCAAGTCCGAGGCAGCCGGGCATGACCGGATCGTCCTTGAAGTGGCAAGGGAAGAACCAGAGGTCCGGCCTGATGTCGAACTCGGCCAGCACGTGCCCCTTGCCATGGGCGCCGCCCTCGGTCCCGATCGAGGTGATCCGGTCGAACATCAGCATCGGCGGGAGCGGAAGCTGGGCATTGCCCGCCCCGAACAGCTCACCGCGCCCGCAGGCCAGGAGATCCTCGTAGGAGAAGCTCGAAGCGCGCTGCGGAGAAGCGCCGTCGGGTTGCTGGTCGAGAGAGGCCATGGATGACGTACGGGTCCTCAGTGACGGACGGGTCCGATGCCGGAGAGCGGACGGGGCGTGACGGAATGGGCGCCTCGTTAGCACAGCCTTCCCGTGCTCACAAAGCCGCCCCGGCTCGGTGCCGACCACCGGCCGACGAACCACCGGCTGACGACCGTTCAACGCGCGCCGGCTCGGGAGGAGCCATGCGTCTTTCACGTATCAAGCCGGAGTTGGAACCTGCACGGGTTGCCGCAGGGCTTCATGATCCGTATAATTTCCTTCGCTATACTCATTCTAAATAAGTGGGAATCGTTCCCAGCAATGTCTGATCTGACGCCTCTCCAGGCCGTGCTGAACGCTCGGTCCCTCTCGCCGGTCGACGGCGCCGGCCGTCGGGGCTGCCCGCTTTCCGACCTGCGCGATCGTCTGCGCCGGGCCGGCCTTCGCCCGACCCGCCAGCGCCTCTCGCTCGGCTGGCTCCTTTTCGGCCGTGGCGATCGTCACCTGACGGCGGAAATGCTCTACGACGAGGCGATGCGCGCGAAGGTGCCGGTTTCGCTGGCGACCGTCTACAACACGCTGCATCAGTTCACCGAGGCGGGCCTGCTGCGCCAACTCGCGCTCGATGGGTCGAAGGCCTATTTCGATACCAATCCGAGTGAGCATCACCATTTCTTCCTCGAGGAAGAGGGCGAGGTTCTCGACATGCCGGAATGCGGCATCTCGGTCGACTCACTGCCCGAGGCGCCCGAGGGCATGGAGATTGCCGGCGTCGAGGTGATCGTCCGCCTGCGCCGCCGCAAGGTGTCCGGCCGCGCCTGATTCGGCGCTGCCCGTTGCCGAACGAAAAGGCCCGGCATGCCGG
Organism: Methylobacterium sp. R2-1; assembly: GCF_014191355.1. GTDB lineage: Bacteria > Pseudomonadota > Alphaproteobacteria > Rhizobiales > Beijerinckiaceae > Methylobacterium. Next base: position 266,735 of record NZ_JACHWM010000005.1, on the reverse strand, counting down.
GCCTTTTTTTATTGTCGGCCGTGTCGCTTACTCTACCCGCTCATCGGGGTAGACGCCCCACAGGCGGCTCTGGCGGATATAGCCGTCGACATCGCCGCGCTTGTCCGGAAGCGGTACCACGAGGCGGCACCACGTGCCGGTGCAGCTCTTCACGCTGCCGATCACTCCAGGCTGCAGCCGCGCCTGCTCGCCCGACTGCTCGTCAGCGCGAGCGTTGAGCGGCACGGTGGCCTTGGCCGCGTCGGCCCGCTCACCGGAGGGCGGAATCACCACGGCGGTGCGGCGGCCCGACAGCAGCGAGTGCAAGACCCAGCCCTCGGTCCCTTCCGAATCGCGGATGCGGCGCCACGTCTCGAACTCGGCCACGATTTCCACCGGCAGACCCTCGCGCTGGAACACCCACAGGGTGCGGTGGTCCTTCGAGGGCCCCTCGCGCAAGTTGACGCGGTTTGTCTTCAGGCTGGCGTAGCGCGGCAGCGGCAGCTTGGTCACTGGCCCCTTTCCGACCTCCGGCGCAGGGGCGGGGGCCGGCGCGGCCTCAGCGGTCAGCGGAACAAGCAGCGCGAAGACGGCTGCGAGCAGCGCGAGGCGGACGGGATTCATGGGGGGGTGGTTCATCGAGGGAAGCTCAGGCGGGCGCATCGTGCCTCGTCTCCGATCCGTGGCTCCAAAGTCGTTCGTGCGGTGATGTCGCGGCGCAGGCCGGAACATCGGTGGGCGGGCGCGCGATCGGTCGGCCCTTCGACACTGATCCATTGAGGTCAGGGCCGCATTGTGTTCGCCGACCTCTCTGCTAGAGAGGCCGAACGTCCTGCGGCGGGCCGGCGAGCCCGGTCCGCCTCCGCTCCATCTGACCGCGTCATGGTTAAGGGAGCGTAAGCCGGCCCTCCGCGGGGAGGCGGTCGGCGCAGGCCGGGAACGCGGGACGGCGTCGTCGGGAGGAAACATGTCGTCGTTGAAGCGCAAGCCGCTGGTGGTCGTCACCCGGCGCCTGCCGGATGCGGTCGAGACGCGCATGCGCGAGTTGTTCGATACACGTCTCAATCACGATGACGCGCCGCTCTCCCAGGAGACGCTCGCCGCCGCGATCCGCGAGGCGGACGTGCTCGTCCCCACCGTGACCGACGAGATCGGAGCCGGGCTGCTGGCTCAGGCCGGGCCGAACCTGCGGCTCATCGCCAATTTCGGCAACGGCGTGGATCACATCGACGTCGCCGCGGCTTTGGAGCGCGGCATCACGGTTACCAACACGCCGGGCGTGCTGACCGAGGACACCGCCGACATGACCATGGCGCTGATCCTGGCGGTGGCCCGCAGGATCGCGGAAGGCGCGCGCATCATCCCCGACGACGACTGGACGACCGGCTGGTCGCCGACCTGGATGCTCGGCCGGCGCATCACGGGCAAACGCCTCGGCATCGTCGGCATGGGCCGTATCGGCCAGGCGCTCGCCCGCCGGGCCAAGGCCTTCGGCCTGTCGATCCACTATCACAACCGCCGCCGGGTGCCGACCCATATCGAGGAATCGCTCGACGCGACTTACTGGGAATCTCTGGATCAGATGCTGGCGCGGGTGGACATCGTGTCGGTCAACTGCCCGCACACCCCTGCAACCTATCACCTGCTCTCGGCACGCCGCCTCAAACTGCTCAAGCCCGAGGCGATCGTCGTCAACACCGCTCGCGGCGAGGTGATCGACGAGAACGCACTCGCGCGCCTGATCGAGGGCGGCGAGATTTCGGCGGCCGGCCTCGACGTGTTCGAGCAGGAGCCGGCGGTGAGCCCGCGCCTCGTGCGACTCGCCCGCACCGGCAAGGTGGTGCTGCTGCCGCATATGGGCTCGGCGACGCACGAGAGCCGCACCGACATGGGCGAGAAGGTCATCATCAACATCAAGACCTTCATGGACGGCCACCGCCCGCCGGACCGCATCCTCCCGAGCATGCTCTGAGGTCAGCGCGAAAGTAGGCAGCCGGCCGTTGGGTGGGTTGCTGCCTGCCCGCTTCGCTGACCGAGCGCGATCGCTCTCAGCCCAGCATCGACGGCACGCGGTCAGCGCGGATTGCCGCCCGGGCCTGCGCCGAATCGACATCCATCTGCGCGATTAACGCCTCGGCGCTCGAAAACCTCTTCTCGCCGCGCAGATAGGCCAGCAGCTCCACCGCGACTTCCTGACCGTAGAGGTCGCCCGAGAAGTCGAACAGGTGCGCTTCGAGGAGCGGTGCGCCGTCGTCGAAGGTCGGGCGGCGGCCGTAGCTCGCCACACCGTCGCACAGGCGACCGTCGGCGAGGCGCACCCGCACCGCATAGATGCCGTGGGCGAGTCCGCACGACTCGAGAGCCAGATTGGCAGTGGGATAACCGAGGGTGCGTCCACGCTTGTCGCCGTGGCGCACCTGCGCCAGCACGAACCAGCGGTAGCCGAGAAGGTCGTTGGCACGTGCGACATCGCCGGAGGCAAGGGCGGCGCGGATCGCGCTCGACGAAATCGGCGCGTCGCCGGGATCGGCTGAGACCGCCGGAACGATGCGGCAGGACAGACCGGCATCCTCGCAGAGTTCGGCGAGAATGCCCGGCGAGCCCTCCCGTCCGCGGCCGAAATGGAAGTCATGGCCGATCACCACGCCGGTCAGCCCGAGTTCGTCGCGCAGCCAGCCTTCCACGAAGTCGCGCGCACCGGTGCCGGCGAGCCGCGCATCGAATCGACGGACGATCAGCCCGTCGAGCCCGAGCCGCGCGAACACGATCTCCTTGGCTCGCGGGCCAGTGAGCCGGAACATCGGCTGGTCGGGCGCGAAGAAGGCGCGCGGATGCGGCTCGAAGGTCAGCACAGCGGCGGGGCGCGACCCAGCCTCTTCACGCACGGTCTCGATCAGCGTCCTATGTCCGCGATGCACCCCGTCAAAATTGCCGAGCGCGGCGACGGCGCCTGCCAGGGCGGGAGGCACCGGATCGTCCTCACGGCAGACCGTGAAGGGCTTTGGGGAGTAGGGGAGGCCGGTCCCGGTGTGCGGCACGGCGTTCTCGTCGCCTGAGGGCATCGGCTCCTGCGATCGGATGTCTTTGTCAGGTCTCAAGGGCATGTCGGGACGGGCGTCTCGACCGGAAGCGCCGACGCGGCCGGCATCGTTCGCCGTTGCCCCGCGGGGCCGGAGACTTGGCGAAATCAGTCTCCCCGGTCAAGCGAATCAGATCGGTCGCCGGATTAACCGCTTCGCAATGCGGGCCGCCTATTGTTCGTGGGACGGAAGGCAGCTCCGCTCACACGCGTCGATGCGACGTTGGTCGCTCGAGAGGGCCGCGCGCCGCCAGTAACGATCAGGGACACGGAGCACACGTCATATGGCCCTCGACCTCAGCATGCCTATCCTGGTGGTCGACGACTACCAGACCATGGTGCGCATCATCCGCAACCTTCTGAAGCAACTCGGCTTCGAGGACGTGGATGACGCCTCCGACGGCACCGCCGCTCTGGCGCGCCTGAAGGGACGCAAGTACGGCCTCGTCATTTCGGATTGGAACATGGAGCCGATGACCGGCTACGAGCTTCTGCGCCATGTCCGCGCCGATGAGGGCCTGCGCACGACGCCGTTCATCATGGTCACCGCCGAGTCGAAGACCGAGAACGTCATCGCCGCCAAGAAAGCCGGCGTGAACAACTACATCGTCAAGCCCTTCAATGCCGCGACGCTGAAGTCGAAGATCGAGGCGGTCTGCGGAGCCTGATCACTCGGGCCGCCGGCGATCCCTCTTCTCGCGAGGAGGCGATGCATCGGCGAAACGGAGTGGCAGGAAGACGTGGCGAGCGCCGACCCCGAACGCGATGTCGTCGGGGCCGGCCGCCTGAGGAACGGCCGCAGCCGCGAGCGGCCGGCCTTGAACGGGTCGAAAACAGAACGTCGCGAGACATCGCCCAAGAGACCGACCGTGAGAATGACGCTTATGGGACGCGACGGCCGATTACAGAATTCCAGCCCCTCGGCGATGGTGAAGGAACTCCTCGACATCGCCGAGTACATCGCCAGCTTGCGGGACGCGATCGCGCTCCTGCGGGCCAACGAGCTGACGCGCGACCGTCTGCCGATGGTTCACGAGGAACTGAGCGAGGTGGTGGCCGCGACGGCGGGCGCGACCAACTCGATCATGAACACGGCCGAAGCCATCCTCGCGCTTCCCGAGGGTAAGGGCTACCGCGATGCGGTCGAGACCAAGATCTACGACATCTTCGAGGCCTGCACCTTCCAGGACATCACCGGCCAGCGCATCGCCAAGGTGGCGGAGGCGATGAGCCAGCTCGAGGGCCGACTTGCCCGCTTCACGGCCGCCGTGAAAGCTCGGGATGCGGCCGGCATCGATGACCAGGAATCCGATCGTCGCAAGCGAAACGAGTCGCTGCTGCTCAACGGCCCGCAGATGGGCGGACCGGCCACGGCGCAGGACGCGATCGACGCCCTGTTCGCCTGATCCCTTCGTCCGTCGCAGCAGCGTGAAACCGGGTGGGCGCACCCGGGCGATGCTTGCATTCGGGCACCCGGCGACGGCGGAAAACGGCTTGCGCTTACGGCCAAGCTGCCTTGATCCGAACATCGCGCTTGCGAAAAACTGTCAAGGTCCTCCCGGAAGAAGGATGCGGGATCTGCACCAGGGACTCCGCAGGGGCTGGACCATGGCGAACTTCAAACTGCCGCCGGATCGGGCAACCGGCGATGCCCTCGACCGCGCTCGCGCGCAGGGGCAACTGCATCACTCCATCGCGACGACGCTTCTCGTGATCGCCGCCGCTCGCGCTGAGCGCGAAGCGCCGCCGGTCTCCGCGGCGCGCCAGCGCCTCGCTCAGGTCTATGGTGCCACACGCCTGCGCAAGCGGCTCGAGCGCGAGGCCGCCAAGGCCTGATATTGTTGTCGCCGATGCCTTACGGTTGATCGTACCCGCTCTCCGACGTCACCCGGCCCGGCGCAGAAAGTCCCGGAAGGGGCGGCGCTGCGGCGGCGGGCTCGGCGGTGGATCGGGGGAGGGCGGGGGCGGAGGCGGCGCCGCATCGGGCGAGGCCGAGAGCACCTCCGCCCGCACGGCGCGAGGCGCGGCGAACACGCTCCCCTGCGCCAGCGGAACGTCCAGATCGATGAGGTCGGGCACCTCCGTCTCGGTCTCGACGCCTGTCGCAACGAGCCGGATGCCGACCCGGGACAAGGACGCCACCAGATCCTCCAGCGCGATGTCGGGCATCGCCTCGCGGTCGAGCGGGCGCAGCAGCAGCGCGGCGGCGACCTTGACCTGGGCGATGCCGCGCTCGGCAAGGGCGTTCGGATCGAGGCGCAGGTCGATCGGGCGATCCATTACGAAGCCGATCCGCCCGCGCAGCCCCGCCAGCAGGGCAGCCTGCTCGGCATCGAGGCTGCGCCAGCTGGCCTGCGGCAGGGCGATCACGACCCGGCCCGCGAGTTCCGGCCCCTCGCTGACGAGGCGGCCGAGGGAGCGCAGGAAGCCCGGCTCGAACAGTGAGTGCGGCGTCAGGCTGTAGCTCACTGAGGCCGGGCTCCCGCGTCCCTGGAGATGGCGCGCGATCGTGGCGACGCGCTGGAGCATGCGCCGGTCGAGGGCCGTGGTGCGGCCATGCCGCTCGAGCACCGGCAGAAACGTCTCTGGAGCATAGACCGCCTCGCCGACCTTGAGCCGCGCGAGGGCTTCGTAGGCGACGACCTTGCGCTGCGGCAGGGTGACGACCGGCTGCAGGTAGACTTCCAGCCCCTCGCCATCGAAGGCCTCGATCAGGGGCGTCTCATCGCCGACCGTCGCGAACGGATCGGACGGGCGGGCAGGGGGAGGGGTCGTCCGAGGGACGAGCCGCATCGGCGGTGCCACCGGCCCCGGGTTGGGCAGGACGGTCGCTGCGGGCGCCGGACTCGGCTGGATCGTCTCCGCCGCGGGTGAACGGGGCGGTGGCTCGGCAGGCTGCGCCTTGAGGTGAGCGATGTCGCCGTCCTGCGCCGCCACGACGGCCGCGAGTTCCCGCACGATGCCGCTGAGGATGCCGATCTCGGCGGTCACCTCCTCGATGCCGGAGACGAGCCGCGCATCGAGAGCCTTGAGAGCCTCGTCGTTCGGCGGAGCCGACGGTTCCGCGGACGTCATACCCTGCATCCGGGTCTGGACGAGGGCTGCGGCGACGGCCTCGAGCTTCACGAGGCGCTGGGAAAGGATGCCGATCTCTTTCGAGACGACCTCCTGCGCGGTCGACAGGGCAGCGAGCCGCCGCCACAGCAATGCGCCGCCGACAATCGCCAGACCGGACACGGCGGCGACCGCCGCGAGCGGCACGAGCAACGCTAGCGGAACGAGGATCAGGACGCCGACAAGGCCGAGGATCCAGGGGATGCCGCGCGGGCGCATCGTACGGGATTTCGGTGTCTTCACCGTCGATCGACGCGCTTCTGTCTGGCGGCCGCGGCCGGGCTTCTCTTTCACGGTGCGGAGCGGACGCCCGCAGAACGTGTGGCTGAAACGCGCCGGCTGGCGTGAGATGACGCGTCCGGCTCGTCGTAACCCTAATGTCGTCGAGGCCGTGCTCCGCCGCAAGGCGGTGCGCCGGTTTCTCCCGTGCATTCGCCCCGGCGAATTGGCACGCTTGCCGAGCGCGCTCCCGGAGCCACATGTGCGGAGACCAAACGGGCGGCTGAAGAGCAGGCAGGAGAGGGTGGCGATGGATCAGAGCCCGATCGAGCTGACGATGCGCGTGGACGGCATGACCTGTGAGGGCTGTGCCGAGGCCGTGCGCCGCACGATCCGCCGTCTCGATCCGCAGGCGGAGGTCTCCGTCGATGTCGGTCTGGGTCGGGTCACCGCGACGACGGTCGCCCAGAGCCTCGACGTGGCGCAGGCGCTGACCACGGCCGGCTATACGGCCACCGCGATGACAGGCTGAAGTCGGGGCGGACTTTCGCCTGTCCCCTGAAGAAACTTAACGGTCCGGATCAAAAAAATCCGAGACGCTTTTCTTCGCTGTTTCGCTCACACTGCGACAATCGGTTTATCGTGGCTGTTTCGTCCGCTACCACGGAAACCACGTGGGCAGACCGCGAGCCGGGCGGCGACCCGGCATGCCGTGAGTCCAGGTGACAAGAAACGACGGTGAGAGAAATGCCCTCAGATATCGAGATCGCCCGCGCGGCGACGCTGAAGCCCATCGCCCAGGTCGCCGAGAAAATCGGTGTGCCGGATGAGGCGCTGCACAATTACGGCAAGCACATCGCCAAGATCGACCACGGCTTCATCAAGTCGCTGGAAGGCAAGCCCGAGGGCAAGCTGGTGCTCGTCACCGCGATCTCGCCGACGCCTGCGGGCGAGGGCAAGACCACGACGACGGTCGGCCTCGGCGACGCGCTCAACCGCATCGGCAAGCGGGCCGTGATGTGCCTGCGTGAGCCCTCGCTCGGCCCCTGCTTCGGCATGAAGGGCGGTGCGGCCGGTGGCGGAAAGGCGCAGGTCGTGCCGATGGAGCAGATCAACCTGCACTTCACCGGTGACTTCCACGCCATCACCTCGGCGCACTCGCTGGCCGCCGCGCTGATCGACAACCACGTCTACTGGGCAAACGAGCTCAATATCGACGTGCGCCGCATCCACTGGCGCCGCGTCGTCGATATGAACGACCGGGCACTTCGCGCCATCACCCAGTCCCTCGGCGGCGTCGCCAACGGTTTTCCGCGGGAGGATGGGTTCGACATCACGGTCGCGTCCGAGGTCATGGCGGTGTTCTGCCTCGCCAAGGACCTCGCCGACCTCGAGGAGCGCCTCGGCCGCATCGTCATCGCCGAGACCCGCGACCGCAAGCCGGTGACGCTGGCCGATGTGAAGGCCACCGGCGCCATGACCGTGCTCCTGAAGGACGCGCTCCAGCCGAATCTTGTGCAGACGCTCGAGGGCAACCCGGCCCTGATCCATGGCGGCCCATTCGCCAACATCGCCCACGGCTGCAACTCGGTGATCGCCACCCAGACCGGTCTGCGGCTGGCCGACTATGTCGTCACCGAAGCCGGCTTCGGCGCCGATCTCGGCGCCGAGAAGTTCATCGACATCAAATGCCGCCAGACCGGCCTCAAGCCCTCGGCGGTGGTGATCGTCGCGACCGTCCGCGCTCTGAAGATGCATGGCGGCGTCAACAAGAAGGATCTCGCGGGTGAGAACCTCGACGCACTGGAGAAGGGCTTCGCCAACCTCGAACGCCATGTGAAGAACGTGCGGAGCTTCGGGCTGCCGGTGGTGGTGGGCGTGAACCACTTCTTCCAGGATACGGACGCGGAGCATGCGCGGCTGAAGGAGCTGTGCCGCGATCGGCTCCAGGTCGAAGCCATCACCTGCAAGCACTGGGCGGAGGGCGGCGCCGGCGCCGAGGCACTGGCGCAGGCCGTGGTGAAACTCGCCGAGGGCGAGCAGAAGCCCCTGACCTTCGCCTACGAGACCGAGACGAAGCTCACCGACAAGATCAAGGCGATCGCGACCAAGCTCTACGGTGCAGCCGACATCCAGATCGAGTCGAAGGCGGCGACCAAGCTCGCCGGCTTCGAGAAGGACGGCTACGGTCACCTGCCGATCTGTATGGCCAAGACGCAGTACTCGTTCTCGACCGATCCGACGCTGATGGGCGCGCCTTCGGGCCACCTCGTCTCGGTGCGCGACGTGCGCCTCTCAGCGGGCGCCGGATTCGTCGTGGTAATCTGCGGTGAGATCATGACCATGCCGGGCCTGCCGAAGGTGCCGGCGGCGGATACCATCCGACTGGACGCGAACGGGCAGATCGACGGCCTGTTTTAAGCCTGAGTCTATGACCCTCCCCCAATGCGGGGGAGGGTTCTTCTCGTACTTTACGCCGCGAGCCCGCGCTTCTTCAGCAGCGGCTCGATGCTCGGCAGCCGCCCGCGGAACGCCGTGTAGGCCTCGCGCGGGTCGCGCAGGTTGCCCGCGCCGTAGATCGTCCGGCGCAGACGCTGAGCCGTTTCCGGATGGAAGATGTCGCCGGCCTCGCGGAAGGCGTCGAAAGCATCGGCGTCGAGCACCTCCGACCAGAGATAGCTGTAGTAGCCGGCCGCATACCCGTCGCCGGAGAAGATGTGCGCGAAGTGCGGCGCGCGGTGGCGCGCAGAGATCTCCGCCGGCATCGCGATGCGGCGCAGGGCGTCCGCCTCGAAAGCCACGACGTCGAGCCCGTCCTCTCCGGCCGCGGAGAGGTGCAGCGTCATGTCGACGATGGCCGAAGCCGCGTACTCGACGGTGGCGAATCCCTGGTTGAACGTCGCGGCGGCCAGCAGGCGTTCGAGCAATGCGTCGGGCATCGGCTCACCGGTGGTCACGTGGCGGGCATGCGCCCGCAGCACCTCCGGCTGCTGCAGCCAATGTTCGTAGAGCTGCGAGGGCAGTTCAACGAAGTCCCTTGAGACGGCTGTGCCGGACAGCAGCGGATAGGTCACGTCCGAGAGGAGGCCGTGCAGGCCATGTCCGAATTCGTGGAACAGCGTGCGGGCGTCGTCGAAGGACAGCAGGGTCGGCTCGCCCCGCGGGGCACGGGCGAAATTCATGACGTTGACGATGATGGGCTTGATGTCGCCGTTCAGCCGCTCCTGCGAGCGGAAGGCGCTCATCCACGCGCCCGAGCGCTTCGAGGGCCGGGCAAAGTAGTCGCCGAGGAACAGCCCGACCTCGGAGCCGTCGGCGTCGCGCACGAGCCAGGTGCGCACGTCGGGGTGATAGCGCGGCACGTCGCGCAGTTCCTCGAAGCTGAGGCCGAACAGCTTTGATGCGGTGTCGAAGGCCGCCTGGATCATGCCCTCCAGGGGCAGGTACGGCTTGATCTCGGACTCGTCGAGGTCGTGCTCGGCCCGCCGCAGCTTCTCGGAGTAGTGGCGCCAGTCGTGTGCTTCGAGAGCGAAGTCGTGCCCCTCTGCCCGCACCAGGGCTTGCAGCCCTTCGCGTTCCTCCGCAGCGCGATGGAGCGCGGGCTTCCAGACGTTGCGCAAAAGCTCCATCGCCGCGTCGGGTGAGCCGGCCATGGTGTCGTCGAGCCTGAAATGAGCAAAGCTGTCGAAGCCGAGAAGCCGCGCCCGCTCGGCACGCAAGCGCACGATCTCGGCGATGATGGAGCGGTTGTCGGTCGCGCCGCCGGTCTCGCCACGGCGGGTCCAGGCCGCGTAGGCCCGGGCGCGCAGGTCGCGGCGGGTCGAGAAGACGAGGAACGGCTCGATTAGCGAGCGCGACAGGGTGATGACGTGGCTATGCGCGCCGCCCCGCTCCTTCGCCGCTTCCGCGGCGGCATCGCGCAGGAAGGGCGGCAGGCCGGCGAACTCGTCCTCGCCGTCGAGTGGCAGGATGAAGTCGCGCTCATCGGCAAGCACGTTCTGGGCGAATTGCGTACCGAGTTCGGCCAGCCGGATCGCGATCTCGGCGATGCGGGCCTTCGCCTCCGGCGCGAGACCGGCGCCGGCCCGGCGGAAGCGGCTGCGGTAGCGGTCGAGTACGCGGCGCTCCTCCGCGCCTAAACCCTCCGCGTCGGCATCGACGGCCGTGAGCCGATCCCAGAGCTGTGGGTTGAGGGTGATCGCGCTCGAGTGCCGGGCGAGCTGCGGAGCGACGGCTCGCTCGATCGCCTGTAATTCCGGGCCGGTGTTGCTGCCGGTCAAGTTGAAGAACACGTTGGCGACCCGGTCCAGCGCTGCCCCCGCCCGCTCCATCGCCGCGACGGTGTTGGCGAAGGTCGGGGGCGCCTCGTTTCCGGCGATGGCTGCGATCTCGGCCTCGTGCGCCTTCAGCGCGTGCGCGAAGGCCGGTACGTAGTGCTCCGGCCGGATCGCCTCGAAATCCGGCAGGCCAAAGGGTGTTGCCCAATCCGATACGTCGAATGGATTAATTGCCGCGGTGGCGCTGCCGGGCTCACGCCCCTCGGTCAAGTCGCGTGCGGTGTCGGCGGTCATGAACAAGAACCTTCGGGAAGCGTCGTGCGACGATGCGCTGAACATAGGTTTGTGGGCCGAGTGGCGCAAAGCCACAGCCGCCGATCCTGGGTTTCGGCACGATTTCGCTGAGCGTGGCGGCCGTGTCCTTGCTCGGCGCGGCCGGGCGACGGATGAGTGGACGACGCGCGATCGGATGAGCGGGACACACGCGGCATGAAGCCTTTCACCGTCGCCTGCCTCCTTGCCGCCGGTCTCCTCCTGCCACCGGCTCTCGCATGGTCCGATCCGGCCACTCTGCCCGCGACGGTGCCGCTGCCTCCGCCCCAGCCACCTGCCCGCCCGGAGGGCCTTTTGCCGCCCGAGCTCCAGGTGACGCCGCTCCCACCCGAGCGCCCGGCCGAACTTGCCACCGGCGCGGGCAGGGACGCCGGCAAGGAGGTCGGGAGGAAGACTGACGAGCCTCAACCCAATACGGCGCCCAATGCGGCGAAGGAGCCGCCGAAGGACGGGCCTGCCTCTTTGTCGGAGGCGCCGCTGCCGCCGGAGCGACCGCCGGAACTGTCGGGTGGAGCTGCGCTCGCCCTCAAGGTGTCCGCGCCCGACGACAGCGCCTGCCTGCGCCGGTTGGAGCGGCTCGGCGCCCGCTTCGAGGCGCTGCCATCGCTCGGCAACGGCCAATGCAGCGCGCCGCGGCCGTTGAGCGTCACGGCGCTCGCCGACGGCGTTACGTTGGAGCCGGCGGCGATTCTGACATGCCGGGCGGCCGAGGCGCTGGCGCGCTGGACGACCGAGGTGCAGGTCGCGGCGCAAAAGGAGTTCGGCGACAGTCTCAAGAGCCTCGCGCTCGGCGGGACCTATGTCTGCCGCGGGCAGAACCACGACACCGACGCCAAGCTCAGCGAGCACAGCTTCGCCAACGCCATCGACGTGATGGGCTACGGCTTCACCAAGCGTGCGAGCCTCAAGGTGACGGCGGCGCCGGAGGGCACGCCGGACGCGGCCTTCCTGGCTTCGGTGCGCACGGGCGCCTGCGGATTCTTCCGCACGGTGCTGGGGCCGGGTAGCGATGCGGCACACGGCAACCACCTGCATCTCGACCTGCGGGAGCGCAATGCCGGACATCGCCTCTGTCAGTGAGCGGGTTCCGCGACCCGGACATTCGAACAAGCGCCATTCGCCGCGGGAACGGTGGCGCTTGGTCGAAGCTTCCTTCTCGTCATGAGCTGAGGAGCGCGAGCGAGCGATGGGACGGGCGTGGATGCGGGGGGCGCTTGCGGCGCTCGGCATATGGTCGGCAGCCGCTCAGGCCACCGAGTCCGGTTCGTCGAATCTGACTCGCGAGGACATCGAAAACGCGGTGTTCCGAGAGACCCAGGAAGAGGCCAAAGCGGACAAGGCGTCCAAGACGACGAGGAAGCCAAAGAAGGGCGCGGACAAGCCCGATCCTCTGCTGATCAAAGTGCAGGTGATGCTCGACCGCGCCAGGTTCTCCCCCGGCGCCATCGACGGACGCGACGGTGAGAACCTGCGCCGCGCGATTGCGGCCTTCGCTGCAGCGCAAGGCCTGCCGGCCGGTGATCGGCTCACCCGCGCGGTGTTCGACCGGCTCCAGGCGACCAGCAAGGACCCGGTGGTGACGCAGTACACGATCACGGAGGAGGACGTGAAAGGTCCCTTCGTCGAGCGGATGCCGTCCAAGATGCAGGAACAGGCCGACGTTGGACCGATGCGCTACACCAACACCCGCGAGATGCTGGCCGAGCGCTTCCACATGCAGCGCGACCTGCTCTCCGCCATCAACCCGAACGTGCCCCTCGACAAGGCGGGCGGGACGCTCGTCGTAGCGGCTGTGCCGCCGCTCGGGGAGGGCAAGGTGGAAGGTGCGCCGCTGGCGCCCAAAGTCACTCGTATCGAGGTCGACAAGCGCACGAAGCGGGTGCGCGCCTACGGGGCAGATGGGAAGCTGGCGGCCGATTATCCCGCCTCCATCGGCAGTTCGGAAAAGCCGGCGCCGGACGGTTCGGCCAAGGTGAAGGCCGTCGCCTTCGATCCCTGGTATACCTACAATCCGAAGTACCGCTTCGAGGGCGTGACGGCCAAGAAGAAGTTCTCCATCCATCCGGGGCCGAATAACCCTGTCGGCCTTGTCTGGATCGACCTCTCGATCCCCTCCTACGGCATTCACGGGACCCCGGACCCGGAGAAGGTCGGCAAGACCGAGTCGCACGGCTGCATCCGCCTGACGAACTGGGACGCACGCGACCTCGCGAGCCAGACGGAGAAGGGCGCGAAGGTCGAGTTCCTGGACAGGTAGCCTTGGACGAGTAGCCTCGATCAATCGGCCGTCCGCTGGCGGTTCCCTTGGACCCATCCGCCGATCGCGAGCAACAGCCCGTCGCCGAGGAAGGCCAGTGCCGCGGTCGCCAGTGCACCCTGGAGCATCGCCGCGATGTTCTGGTTCTGGAGCCCGGCGACGATGGGGGTGCCGAGGGTCGAGGCTCCGGCAAGCGCTCCGACCGCGGTGACGGAGACCGCAAGGATCAGGGCTGTGCGCAGGGTCTCCACGAGACCTTTGGCGGCGAGCGGCAGCTCGACGTAGGCGAGGATCTGACCGGGCGTGAGACCGATCGCCTGCGCCGATTCCCGCGCCTCGTTGGACACGGAGTCGAGGGCGCCCACCGTGCCGCGTAGGGTCGGCATGATTCCGTAGGCGAGGAGTGCCAGCAGGGTCGGAGGTCCGCCGAAGCCGAGGACCGGCAGGGCCAGGGCCACGACGACCACCGGCGGCACCGCTTGAGCGAAGGCGACGACCGTATCGATGCTTCCGCGAAAGGATGCGAAGCGCGTCCGTGTGGCGAAGAGGCCGAGCCCGACACCGAGGATGCTGACGACGGCCAGCCCAGCGGCCGCAAGCGTGAGGTGATGCAGCGCCAGCTCGGCTAGGCGGCTGACAGGGAGGGGCCGGCTCGCAGCCCCGCTGCCGACGAGAGCAGCGATCGTTGGATGGCTCGCGGCGGCGAGAGCGAGGCCGAGCAGAAACGGCCCAAGGCCCGCTGCAAGGGCCGGTGAGATGCGGCTCATCGCGGCCACCGTCGGCGCAACGCCGCTTCGAGGCCATCGAGCGCCGCCTCAGTGGCGAGTGAGAGCACGATGATGGGCAGGGCGCCGAGGAGGATCAGGTCCGGCGCGAACTGAGCCATGCCGTCGAAAACAAGGGTGCCGAGACCGCCCGCTCCGACCAGCGCGCCCAGTGTGGCGAGGCCGAGTGCCTGGACCGCCGCTACCCGCATTCCGTCGACGAGGAGCGGGGCGCCGAGCGGCAGGCGGATCGTCGCTAGAATCTGACGGCGGGTGAGGCCGAGGGCGCGTGCCGCGTCGAGATGGCCAGGACACGCGGCACGGCGCGCCGCCTGCTGGCCGCGCCAGAGCGGAAGCAGCAGGAAGGCTGCGACGCCGGTCAGGGCGGGCGTGCTGCCGAGCGCCGAGAGGCCGTAACCGCGTAGGGAAGGCGCGGCCGCGAGCAGCGTGGAGAGCGCAGCGACCAGACCGCCGAGAAGAGCGACCGCCGGTACGATCTGCAGACCGCTGACGGTGAGTTCGACCGCGCCGCGCCCTCGGCGCCACAGAGCGAGCCCACCGGTGAGGCAGGCGGCAAGCGCCAGAGCGCCGAGGGCGAGAACGAGATGATCGCGGATTGCGGTGGCGAGCGTATCGGATCGGCCGCGCAGCTCGACGGCGAGCGAGAGCGCATCAAGGCTACCCGCGTTCCATAGAAACGTCAGCAGGCCCACGACGGCAGCGGCCGACGTGACGCCGACGGGCAGGCGGGCGCGCTGCGCGGCGAGGCTGAGTGCCCCGATCAGCACGGTTATCCCGATCCAGGCGCCGGAGGCGAGCCGTGCCCGCGTCGCGAGCGGTTTGCCGGCGATCAGCTCGGCGGCGCCGGCGCCAAGTCCGGCCAGCAGCAGCGCGAGGGCGCCAAGGCACGCGAGCCCGGCGATGCCGGCGGCCGCCTTGCCTCTGCCTACGGCGAGCAGGCCGAGCCCAATGGCGGCGAGTGCCACGGTCGGCCAGAGCCAGGCCTCGAGCGCGTCGGTGGCCGCGACAGGCACGCCTGTAACGAGGCGGTTCGGTGCCACGTGCAGCAGAGGCAGCAGCAACAGTACCGCCGGGAGCAGGGTCGCGGCGGAGAGGCCGGCGAGAAGGCGAGGAATCACCGGTGACTTGCCTGTGCGGCGAGCCATTCGCCTGCCACCGCCGCGGCGGTGCGCCCCTCTACCGTGATCGCTGCATTCAGCCGTCGCAGGGTGTCGGCGTCGAGGCGTGCAAAGACGCGATCGAGGGCGGTGCGAATTTGCGGATGGCGTTCGAGCGTCGCGGCACGAACCACGGGCGCCGGCTCGTAGACGATCTGTGCTCCCTTGGGATCGCTCATCACAGCGAGATCGAGGGCGGCCAGTGCACCATCCGTGCCGTAGACCATGCCGGCATTGACCCCGCTGATGCCCTCCGCCGCCGCACGCGCCGTCACTGCCGTGTCGCCGCTCGGCAGGCTGATGATGCGCGAGAGCGGCAGGGTGAATCCGTAGGCGGCCTCGAAGGAGGCGAGGGCGGCGGGACTCTCGACGAACTCGGTCGAGGCCGCGAGCCGGATCAGATCGTTCCGCACGGCGCCCGCAAAATCCACCATGGTGGCGAGACCATGCTCCCGGGCGAAACCGCCATGGACCGCGATCAGCCATGTGTTGTTGGCAGGCGACCGCGTGAGCCATACCAATCGCAGCGCGGCGTCGAGCCGCAGGGCGAGGTCGTAGGCGCTTTCAGCGGTCTTCCAGGCGGGATCGGTCTCGGTGCCTGAGAAGAAGGCGACGTTACCGGTATATTCGGGGTAGAGATCGATCTCTCCGGCGAGCAATGCCGAGCGGACGATCAGCGTCGGGCCAAGCCCGAGGCGGCGTTCCACAGGAAGGCCCAGCCCCTCCAAAACGGCGGAAATCAGGTTTCCGAGCAAGGCACCTTCCGTGTCGCTCTTCGAACCAATGACGATGGGACGAGCGGGCGCGGCACGACTGCGACCGGCGAGCAACATGACCGCCATCGCTGCCAGGACACTGCGTCGACCCCTGGTCGAATCGGAAACGAGCCGTCCCATTGATGTCGCTCTGTCGCGACAATGCGACACAAATGTTTCACGGAGTAACATGCAGCGGATTACCATAGCACGGCCGGGGCTTTCTGGCGCTTGACACGCTCAGCTTTACGGGCGACGGCTCGGGGTGCCGGAGGCGTTTTCCGGGTGGGGCATCCGCTTTCGAAGTGTCACGCGGGCCTCCTCCGGGACATTCAGGGCGCAACCGGTTCGCCAGAGACGGCGTTCCGGATCGGGAACGGATCGATAGGGAAGACGACCCGGCGTGAGTGTGGATTCGAACGAGGATCGTCTGTCCGGCGCCCGGGTGCTGGTCGTCGAGGACGAAGCGGCGATCTCGATGCTTCTCGAGGATATGCTGCTCGATTTCGGCTGTGAGATCGTCGGGCCAGCGGCCCGGCTCGCTACCGCCCTGGAGATGGCCCGCAGCGAGAGCTTCACGGTCGCCATCCTCGACGTGAACGTGGCGGGCGAGCCGATCTATCCGGTGGCCGAGGTGATCGCCGAACGCAACCTGCCCATCGTGTTCTCGACCGGCTATGGTGGCGCGGGCATTCGCGAGCCGTTCCGTGACCGGCTGGTGGTGCAGAAGCCGTTCAGCCAAGCCGACCTCAAGCGTACCCTCGCTGCGGCGATCGCCAGCGCAGAGGGCTGACGGAGCTGGCCCATCGCGGCCGGCACCTCACAAACCTTCAATCTCGAATGCGTTCGGCAGGTGGCGCGGCCAACAGCGCGGCGCCACGAACACCGCATCCGCCCGCAGGGTCGCGTCGGCCGGAAGCGGGTGACGCGCGAGCCATGCCCGCGCCGCTCGGGACAGGCGCGCGCGCTTTCGGGCGTCGATCGCGATCGCGGCAGTGTCTAGCGTCGCGCGTGCCTTGACCTCGACGAAGGCGACCGTGCGCCCCCGCCGCACGATCAGGTCGATCTCTCCGCCCGAGGCCGCGAAGCGTCGGGCGAGCGGGCGGTAGCCCTTCAGCATCAGGGCCAGCAGCGCCCACGCTTCGGCCGAGTGGCCGCGGCCGTGGGTGGCCCGGCGCCGCGCGTCCGGATCAGGCCGAGGTTTCATCGTCGGCCCGGCGGGCAATCGCCAGGGCGCGGGCATAGACGACGCGCTTCGGCTGGCCGGTCTCGTCGGCGATGAGGGCCGCCGCATCCTTGATCGAGTGGCGGGCGAGCGCCGCCTCGATGCGCGCATCGAGTCCTGTATCGGCTTCCCGCGTGACGGCGTCTTCGGGGGCGGCGCCGATCACCACCACGACCTCACCCTTGGGCGGTCCCTCCTGGGCGAAGGCCTCGGCCAGACCGCCGAGGCTGTCGCGGCGGATCGTCTCGTAGAGCTTGGTCAATTCGCGCGCCACCGCCGCCGGCCGCTCCGGTCCGAGGGTGGCGGCCGCATCCGCCAGCATCTCGGGAAGACGATGCGGCGACTCGAACACCACCAGCGTGCCGGGAATGGTGGCAAGCGCCTCCAGACGGTTGCGCCGGGCACCCGACTTCTGCGGCAGGAACCCCTCGAAGAAGAAGCGGTCGGTCGGCAGGCCGGCGGCGACGATGGCGGTCATGACCGCGGACGGGCCCGGGATCGGCGTCACGGGGATGCCGGCGGCAATCGCCGCCTGGACGAGCTTGAACCCGGGGTCCGAGACGAGCGGCGTGCCGGCATCTGAGACCAGCGCCAGGGTTTCGCCGGCCTTCAGCCGCATCACCATCCGCTCGCGCACCGCCTCGTTCGAATGCTCATGGTAGGACACGAGCGGCGTCGTGATCCCGTAATGCATCAGCAGAGTGCGGGTGACGCGCGTGTCCTCGGCGAGCACCGCATCGGCGGCGGCGAGCGTCGCCAGCGCGCGGAACGAGACGTCGCGCAGGTTGCCGATCGGAGTGGCCACCACGTAGAGCCCCGGCGCAAGGGACTCGGCCTCGGCGGCGAGGCCGAAGGCGGTGAAGGTGGCGGGGCTGCGGGGTTGCCCCTCGGGGCGCTTGTCGAGTCGTTGTGTCATCCCCGCGACAATGCCATGCCCGCGCGCCTTTGGAGACCGGGGAAAGGCTTGGCCTCACATTTACTTTTCACCGGCCTCTCCGCATCGTGACCCTGGATTGCGCTCGGACGGGGGGCTCGCGATGGCGCGACGCGGCGGACGATGGACGGTTCGCGCGGGTGCCGCGCTTTTCTGCCTCGGGATCGCCCTCGGGGGCTGCATCGGTGTTCCGGATGCGCCACGGCCCGAGGCCCAGGCGGTGCCGCAAATCGAGCCTGGTCCGGCCGCGGTGGCCGGCAACGTCATCGGCACGGGATCGGTGAAGGTTGCTCTGATCGTTCCGCTCAGTGGGCAGGGAGCGGCGGTCGGCACGGCCCTGCGCAATGCCGCCGAGCTCGCCTACGAGGATTTTCAGAAGCCGAACCTTCAGATTTTGGTGAAGGACGACCGCGGTACGCCCGAGGGCGCGCGGGAATCCGCCCAGGCGGCGTTCGCCGAGGGCGCCGAAATGGTGCTCGGTCCGCTCTTTGCCGGCAGCGTTCAGGCGGCGGGGAGTGCGGCGCGCGCAGCGGGCAAGCCGGTCATCGCCTTCTCGACGGATGCGGCCGTCGCCGCCCGCGGAGTCTATCTCATCAGCTTCCTGCCGCAATCGGAGGTGGACCGCATCGTCGACGAAGCGACGGCAGGCGGGCGCCGGTCGTTTGCCGCTCTGATCCCCGAGACGACCTACGGCAATGCGGTCGAGGCGCAGTTCCGGGAGGCGGTCGCCCGGCGCGGGGCCCGGCTCGTGGGCCTTGAGCGCTACCCGGCCGGCAATCCCGGCACGGCGGTCGAGCGGCTGCGCCGCGTGATCGCGGGCGGCGGCGCCCAGGCCGATGCGCTGTTCGTTCCCGACACGGCCGAAGGGCTGATGGCCGTGGCGCCCGCCCTCACGAAGGTCGGGTTCTCGCCGACCCGTGTACGTCCGCTCGGCCTCGCCCTATGGAACGATCCGCGCGTGGCCGCGCAGCCGGCGTTCCAAGGTGCCCGCTTCGCCGCACCCGATACGGCGGGCTTCATGGGTTTCGCCCAGCGCTATCAGTCCCGCTTCGGAGCGGCACCGCCGCGCACCGCCTCACTTGGATACGACGCCGTCTCGCTGACCGTCGCTCTGGTGCGCCAGTACGGCTCGAAGCGCTTCGCTCATGAGACTCTGACAAATCCGGCCGGCTTCTCCGGCGTCGATGGTACCTTCCGCTTCTCGCCCGAAGGTGTGAGCGAACGGACGCTCGCCGTCTACGAGATCCGCGACAATGCGGCGAGTGTGGTGAGCCCGGCGCCGAAGATGCTTGGACCGTCCGGAATCTGACGGTTCAGCCCGCCAGCTCCGCCACCACGGCGTTGAGCACCGGCGCACCGCGGGCGGTCGCGGCGATGCGGCCGTCGGAGCGCTGCGCCACGAGGCCGTCCGTCACGAGCGCGTCGAGGCGTCCGGCATCGAGCGGGCGGCCCTTCAACGCCGCATAGCGGGCGGGATCGATACCCTCCGCGAGGCGCAGGCCCATCATCAGAAACTCGTCGCCTTGGTCCTCGGTGGACAACGCTTCCGTCTCGACGATGCCGTGGCCCACACTCTCGACGCGAGCGAGCCAGCCCTCCGGAGCCTTCTCGGTGAGCGTGCCGGTGCGACCCTGCGGGAGGACAAGGCGACCATGAGCTCCCGGACCGATGCCGGCATATTCGCCGTAGCGCCAGTAGAGCAGGTTGTGGCGCGACTGCGCGCCGGGCCGTGAATGGTTCGAGATCTCGTAGGCTGGCAGGCCCGCGGCCTCGCAGATCTCCTGCGTCACGTCGTAGAGGGCGCGGGAGGCGTCGTCGTCGGGGGGCACGAGGCGGCCAGCCTGGGCGAGGCCGAAGAACGGCGTGCCGGGCTCGATGGTGAGCTGGTAGAGCGAGAGGTGCTCGGCGGCGTGTTCGATCGCCCGACGCAACTCCGCAGCCCAGGCGGCCGGCGTTTGCTCGGGCCGGGCGTAGATCAGGTCGAAGGAGAAGCGCTCGAAATGCGCCGCCGCGGTGCGGACCGCGGACATCGCTTCCGCCACGCTGTGCAGCCGCCCGAGCCGCTTCAGATCGCCGTCGTCGAGCGCCTGGACGCCGAGAGAGACGCGGTTGACCCCCGCCGTCCGGTAGCCGCGAAAGCGCGTTGCCTCAACACTTGTGGGATTGGCCTCCAGCGTCACCTCCGCATCCGGCGCGACGCTCCAAGCCCCTGCCACCGCGTCGAGCAGGCCTGCGACTGTCTCCGGTGCCATCAGCGAGGGCGTGCCGCCGCCCAGAAAGATGCTGGAGACGGTCCGCCCCGGTGCAAGGGATGCGGCGTGGGCGATCTCCCGGCGGAAGGCCGCGAGGAAGCGCGGCTGGTCCACGCCGGCATGGCGGACATGGCTGTTGAAGTCGCAGTAGGGGCACTTCGCGGCGCAGAACGGCCAGTGCAGGTAGATCCCGAAACCCGCGTCGCGGGTCGGATGGTCGGGCGGTGTCGCGGGGGGCATCGGCCTATCTGAACTTTTCGGCTCGCGCGGGCCGTTCATTGGTCCGCCCCACCGTCCTCATCCCGAGGTGCCCGCGCGAGCAAGCCTGAGGGATCCTCCAGTGATCGCGCGGGTCCTGGAAGATCATTCGAGACCGCTGCGCGGCACCTCAGGATGAGGGTGTTGAGGCGGAGAGAGCCGTATGCCGGCCTCTTCATGTGGATGTAAGCACGCCGGAACGCGCGCGAAAGCTCACCCGGGCCGGCGCAGGCACGCTTCCGCGAGCAGAACGAAAGCCCGCGCGCGATGCGACAGCGCGTGCCCGCTCTGCCAATCGACGCCGTGCTTCTCCTCGGACGAGATCTCACCGAAAGTGCGGTCCATGCCCTCGGGCCGGAACATTGGATCGTAGCCGAAGCCAAGGTGACCGCGCGGCTCCACGAGGTCGCCGAAGACGCGACCCTCGAACAGCTCGGTGTGCTCGTCGGGCCAGGCGAGGACGAGGGCCGAGACGAAGTGGGCACGCCGATCCGTGGCGCCGCGCTTGTCGAGTTCGGTGGCGATCCGCGCCATGGCGCCGGAAAAGTCCTTGTTCGGGCCGGCCCAGCGGGCGGAGAACAGACCCGGCGCGCCGTCGAGTGCATCGACGCAGAGCCCGGAATCGTCGGCAAACGCCGGCAGGCGCGAGGCCTTGGCTGCGGCGAGTGCCTTGATCGCCGCGTTCTCGGAGAACATCGTGCCGGTCTCGTCCGGCTCGGGCAACCCGAGTTCACCGGCCGAGACCGCATCGACGCCGAAGGGCGCCAGCAGCTCGCGCATCTCCACGAGCTTGCCGGCATTGTGGGTCGCGATGACGACCTTGCCGGAGAGGATGCGATGGCCGCTCACGCGATGACCTTCCGCTGCAGCTCGATGAGCTGCGCCACGCCGCCCTTGGCGAGCCGCAGCAATTCGAGGAACTGCTCGTCGGTGAACGGCTCCATCTCAGCCGTGCCTTGCACCTCGACGATGCCGCCCTTGCCGGTGACGACGAAGTTCGCGTCCGTCTCGGCGGCCGAATCCTCGGCGTAATCGAGATCGAGCACCGGCTGGCCCTTGTAGATGCCGCAGGAGACCGCCGCGACGTGATCCTTCAGGGGATCGACCGAGATGATCGAACGCGCACGCATCCAAGCGAAACAATCGTGCAGCGCCACCCAGGCGCCGGTGATCGAGGCGGTGCGGGTGCCGCCGTCGGCCTGGATCACGTCGCAATCGACCGTGATCTGGCGCTCACCGATGGCCGGGAGGTTGGTGACGGCACGCAAGGAGCGGCCGATCAGGCGCTGGATCTCCTGGGTTCGGCCGGACGGCTTGCCGGAATTGACCTCGCGGCGGGTGCGCTCGTGGGTGGCGCGGGGCAGCATGGCGTATTCCGCCGTGACCCAGCCCTTGCCGGAACCGCGCAGCCACGGCGGGCCGCGCTCTTCCAGCGAGGCGGTGCAGAGCACGCGGGTATTGCCGAAGGTGACGAGGCAGGAGCCTTCCGCGTAGCGGGCGACCGCCCGCTCCAGCGTGACGTCGCGCAGTGCGTCCGTCGCGCGCTTCGAGGGGCGCATGCTTGGTAAGCTCCCGTGTCGGAATCGAAGCCGGGCTCTTAGGCGCTGCCGGCGCCCGCGGCAACCGGTCCGCTCCGAAACGAGAGAGGCCGCCGTCTCACGACGGCGGCCTCCGGAAAGCCCTATCGGCCGGTCACCAGCGGCGATGACGACCGTGGTGGCGGTGATGGTGATGGCGCGGGCCATGGAAGTGGTGATGGCGGTGCAAGTGACGGCGAGTGTGATAATGCCGACCGTAGTGGCGATGATGCGGCCGGTACTGCACCTGTTCGATGGCGTCGCCCGCCGTCGCAGCCGCTTCAGTCGAGATCGGGAGAGGAGCGGCCTGTGCGGCGCGGGGCGCCGAGGCGAGCCCGAGGCCGGTCACCGCAATCGCCAGGGCGGCGGCCTTGACCATGGTCTTTCGTGCGCCTGTAAGCACTGTCGGAAGCTCCCTTTCACTTGAATGACGGATACGCGGGATCGCGCTCGAAAGCGCGGTCCCGTCCGTCAAACGACTCGGGGGCACCGAATGATCCCTTCCGCGGTTACGTTCGCTGCGTAAATGCGGCAGGTACTTCCGCTACCGTCGTGTCGTGGGGCGCGAGGATTGATCGGCGGCCCCCGAGCGCCCACAATCATTCGTCAGGTTCTCGTGTCCTTGGTCGAAACCGTTCAGCCGATCGTGCATCCGCAGCCGCAAGCGCTCTCCGCCCTCAACGAGCGCGCCCGAGAAATCTTCCGGCAGATCGTCGAGAGCTATGTCACCACCGGCGAGCCGGTCGGGTCGCGCAACCTCGCGCGCATCCTGCCGATGAGCCTGTCCCCGGCCTCGATCCGCAACGTCATGGCGGATCTGGAGCATTCCGGGCTCATCTTCGCGCCCCACACCTCCGCCGGGCGTCTGCCGACTGAGCTGGGCCTGCGCTTCTTCGTCGATGCGATGATGGAGATCGGCGACGTCGATCTCGCCGAGAAGACACGCATCGAGGCGCAGATGCAGGCAGCGGCCTCGCGCCACACCTTCGATTCGGCCCTGGCCGAGGCCTCCTCTCTGCTCTCGGGCATCTCGCGTGGCGCGGGCGTGGTGCTGACTACCAAGGTCGATGCTGGGCTCAAGCATGTCGAGTTCGTCCGTCTCGATGCCAACCGGGCGCTGGTGGTTCTGGTCTCGATCGACGGCACAGTGGAGAACCGGCTGGTCGATCTGCCGCCGGGGCTGCCGGCGGGGGCGCTTCAGGAGGCTTCGAACTTCCTCAATGCCCGCCTGCGCGGGCGCACGCTCGATGCCTTGCGCGCCGACATCGAGGCCGGCCGCACGGCGATGAAGAGGGAACTCGACGCGCTGACCGAGCGGCTGGTCGATGCCGGACTCGCCACCTCGGTCGGCCCGTCCGAAGCGCGCCAGCTCATCGTGCGCGGGCAGGCCAACCTGCTCGACGACCTGCGCGCGGCCGAAGACCTCGAACGCATCCGCCTGCTGTTCAACGACCTCGAGACACAGAAGGACGTGATCGAGCTGCTGGCGCGCGCCGAGCAGGGCGACGGCGTGCGCATCTTCATCGGCTCGGAGAACAAGCTCTTTTCGCTTTCCGGCTCCTCAATGATCGCCGCGCCCTTCCGCGACGGCGCGCAGAAGATCGTCGGCGTCGTCGGCGTGATCGGTCCGACGCGGCTCAACTATTCCCGCATCGTACCGATGGTCGACTATACCGCCCGCGTGGTCTCCGGCCTGCTCGATCGGTCGCGGTGAGGATCGCTGCCCACCGGCCGCAAGACGCGATGTGAGAGCAGGAAACGGGAAGCGGCGCATCCGAACGAAGCCGTAGGCAGGGCTTGATCACACCTGCCGGAGGCTCGCGATGTCGCCCGCTGTCAACCGCCCCATGTCCGCGTCCCAATGGGCGATGCTGCTCGTCCTGTCCGTGCTCTGGGGCGGATCATTCTTCTTCACCGGCGTGGCCCTCTCCGCCCTGCCGCCTCTGACGCTCGTCGTCCTGCGGGTCGGGATCGCTGCGCTGATCCTCAATCTAGCCCTGCCGCTCGCCGGCATCGACCGACCCCGGAGCAGTGAAGTTTGGATCGCCTTCGTCGGGATGGGCCTCCTCAACAACGTCGTGCCGTTTCTGCTCATCGTCTGGGGCCAGACGCAGATCGCCTCCGGCCTTGCCGCCATTCTCAATGCGACGACCCCGCTCTTCACCGTCGTCGTCGCCCACCTGCTGACCTCCGACGAGCGGATGACCGGCAACAAGCTCGCGGGCGTGCTGATTGGTTTCGGGGGCGTCGCTGTGATGGTCGGATCCTCCGCTTTCTCCGAAATGGACAGCCACATCCCGGCGCGGATCGCCGTGCTCGCTGCGGCCCTGTCCTACGCCTTCGCCGGAATCTTCGGACGACGCTTCCGCCGTCTCGGCGTCCGGCCTCTCGCGACCGCTGCAGGGCAGGTCACGGCGTCCACGCTCCTGCTCCTGCCCGTCGCGCTAGTGGTGGATCGGCCGTGGGCACTGACGATGCCGGGTGCGCCGGTCTGGGCCGCGGTGCTCGGGATCGCGATCCTGCCCACGGCGCTGGCCTATCTTCTGTATTTCCGCCTTTTGGCGACCGCCGTAGCCACCAATCTCCTGCTCGTCACCTTCCTGATCCCGGTTTCCGCCATCCTGCTCGGAGCGCTCGTGCTGGGTGAGCACTTGGACGTGCGCCACTATGGCGGGATGGTCCTCATCGGGTGCGGACTCGTGGCCATCGACGGGCGCCTCCTCCCGCTGGCCAGGGCCCGACGCATCGACGAGCCCGAAATCTATCAGGGCCGGGACATCTGAGGGCCTGCGACGGCGGCATTATTGAAAGACGACCGGCCGGCTCGTGCGAGGGGGCGGTGCACGGGCCGGCCGGTGTATCGCGCGCTTCAAGCGAGCGGCGCGATGGTGGAGCGCCTTGCGGAAAGGCGCGATGACGGTCGGGCTGCCGCGCTACCGGTGAACCGCGGCGGCCGGGACAGGCGCATCCTCCGGTTCGTCACGCGGACCGACGAAGCGGCCGAGCAGGCGCCCGATCCCGTTGCCGAGGCTGTCCATCAGCAGGAACACCGCCGGGACGAAGACCAGGGAGAGCAGGGTCGAGACGATGAGGCCGGCGATCACCGCCACGGCCATCGGCGCGCGGAACTCGCCGCCGATGCCGAGCGCCATGGCAGACGGCACCATGCCGGCGGCCATGGCGATGGTGGTCATGACGATCGGACGCGCCCGCTTGCGCCCGGCATCGACGATGGCGGTGACGCGATCGACGCCGCGGGCCATCTCCTCGACGGCGAAGTCCACGAGCATGATCGCGTTCTTCGTCACCAGACCCATCAGCATCAGGATGCCGATGACGACGGGCATCGAGATCGGCATGTGGCAGATCAACAGGCCGAGGATCGCCCCGCCGATCGAGAGCGGCAGCGAGAACAGGATGGTGAGCGGCTGGAGGAAGGAACCGAACAGCAGCACCAGCACGGCGTAGACCATCATGATGCCGGCGCCCATCGCCATGAGGAAGCCGGAGAAGACCTCCTGCATGATCTCGGCATCGCCGGTCTGCTTGATGGTGACGCCGGGCGGCAGGCTCTTGGCTGTCGGCGTGGCCAGCGCCTGCTCGATCAGCGAGCCGAGCGCGTCCGAGCCCTCCATGTTGGCCTCGACCGCCACGCGCACGGCGCGGTCGTAGCGCTCGATCGCGCCGGGGCCTTGGTCGAGCTCGATGTCGGCCACTGCCGCGAGCGGCACCGCCGTGCCGTTCTTGGCCGGCACCTTTAGATTCTCGAGCCGGGCGACCGCGCCGCGGGCGCTCTCTGGGAGCTGCACCCGGATCGGCACCTGGCGGTCGGCCGCGTTAAACTTGGCGAGGTTGATGCCGATGTCGCCGATGGTGCCGACGCGCACGGTTTCGGCGATGACATCGGTCGAGACGCCGAGATCGGCCGCCGCGCCCTCCTTCGGGCGGATGCGCACCTCGGTGCGGTTCAACGGCGCCGTCGACATCACCGAGACGAGGTGCGGAATCGCCGCCATGTCGCGCTGGAGCCGCGCGGCGACCTCGGTCACGACATCGACGTCGGGGCCGCTGACGACGAGGGCGAGATCGCGCTGGCCGCTGTCGCGCAGGGTCCAGGAGCGGATGTCGGGCTCCTGCGCCAGCAGGGCGGCGATCTCGGACTCGATGGTCCATTGCCGCTTCACCCGCTCGCTCTTCGGGCTCAGGTTGACGATCAGCGTGGCGAGCCGCGTCTCCTTCTTGCCGCCGGCCTGCCGGCCACCATCCACGAAGACCGAGGCGACCTCAGGCAGGGTGCGGATGCGCTCGACCACGCGGTCGGCGACGGCGATCGTGTCGGGGAGCCGGGCGCCGGGTGCCAGTTCGACCATGAACAGGGTGCGGGCATTGTCCTGCTTCGGGATGAAACCCGAGGGCAGGAGCTTGGTCGAGACGATCGAGCCGGCAAACAGCGCGAGCCCGACCATCAGGGTGATCCACTTGTGGCGCACCGACCAGCCGACGAGGCGGGTATAGGCGCGCATCACCAAACCTTCGCGCTCCTCGGCGTGGCCGTGGTCGCGCAGGAAGTAGGCTGCCAAGAGCGGCGTGATGAGACGCGCTACCAGCAGCGACATGAACACCGACACCGCGATGGTCAGGCCGAACTGGATGAAGTAGCGGCCGGCGATGCCGCCCATGAACGAGACGGGGGCGAAGACCGCGATCAGGGTCGCGGTGATGGCGATGACGGCGAGCCCGATCTCGTCGGCGCCCTCGATCGAGGCGCGGTAGGGCGATTTGCCGAGCCGCATGTGGCGCACGACGTTCTCGATCTCGACGATGGCATCGTCGACGAGAATGCCGGTGACAAGGGTGATCGCGAGCAGGCTGATGCCGTTGAGGGTGAAGCCGAGTGCGTCCATGGCCCAGAAGGTCGGGAAGACCGAGAGCGGCAGGGCCACCGCCGCGATCACGGTGGCGCGCCAGTCGCGCAGGAACAGGAACACCACGATGACGGCGAGCGCGGCGCCCTCCATCAGCGTATGCATGGCCGAGGCGTAGCTGCCCCGCGTCGCCGCGACCGAGGAGTCGATCTCCTGGAACTGGATGTCGGGATAGGTCTCGGCGAACTCGGCGATCTTCTTCTCGACGCCCGCCGCGACTTCGGCGTCGCTCGCCCCCGAGCCGCGGGAGACGGAGAAGGCGACCACGGGCTCGCCGTTGAAGCGGGCAAAGGTGCGCGGCTCCTCGATTGAATCCTCGACCGTGGCGAGGTCGTCGAGGCGCACCTTGCGCCCGCCGGGCAGGACGATGGAGGTGGCTTTCAGGTCGCGGATGGTGCGCGAGGCAGCGAGCGTCCGGATTGACTGCTCGCGTCCGCCGACCTCGCCGCGGCCGCCCGCGAGATCGGCGGAGGTGACGCGCACCTGTTTGTTAACGTCCGCCGCGGTGATGCCGAGCGCGAGCAACCGGTCGGGCAGGGGCGTGATGCGTATCTCGCGGGCGACACCGCCGACGCGCTCGACACCGCCGACGCCCTTCACCCCCTGGAGCGTGCGGGCGACCTTATCCTCGACGAACCAGGACAGGTCGGCCGGCGTCATCGCCGGTGATTTCACGCCGTAGATGAGGATCGGCAGGCCGGTGATCTCGACGCGCTGGATGATCGGCTCGTCGATGGTGCGGGGCAGGTTGATGCGGATCTTGGAGACCGCATCCTTCACATCGTTGACGGCCCGGTCGGTGTTCACCTCGAGGCGGAACTCGACCGTGGTGACGGAGGAGCCTTCCGTGATCGCCGAGGTGATGTGCTTGACCCCGCGAACGCCCGCGATTGAGTCCTCGACCCATTTCGTGACCTGGGTCTGAAGCTCGGAGGGGGCCGCGCCGCCCTGCGTGATCGTGACCGAGACGATCGGCACGTCCACGTTCGGCATGCGCGTGACCGCGAGTCCCCGGAAGCTGACGAGGCCGAGCACCACCAGCACGAGGAACAGGACGAGGGGGGCGATCGGATTGCGGATCGCCCAGGCGGAGATGTTCAGGCGCATCGGGGCAACCCGTCAGAATGGATGTCGATGGAGCCGAGGCGGAAGCCGCCTCAGCGTAGTGCTGCGTCGGCGGTGGCCTGCGGCGAGGGTGTGCCGGAGACCGCGGAGGGCGTCTGACCCTGCCGGGCGAGCGTGACCGAGCGCACGCGGTCGCCGTCGCGCAGGAAGCTGCCGGCGCGGGCGACCACCCGCTCGCCCTCCGAGAGGCCGGAACGGATCTCGATGTCGTCTTCGTCGCTCAGGCCGGTGCGAACCTCGCGGGACTCGACCTTGTCGTCCGCGACGACCAGCACCGAGCTGCGCTTGCCGCCGCCGTAGAGGACGGAGGCCTGGGGCACGGTGACGCCGCGGGTCCGGGCGAGTTCGACTGCGCCGCGAGCGAAGGTGCCGATGCGCAGGCGCGGATCGGGATCGAGGCGGACGCGGACCTTGCCCAGCCGGCTCGCCCTGTCGACCTCCGGGTAGACCGCACGCACGCTGCCTGCGACCCGCTCACCCTCGCCGGTCTCGATGAAGGCCGGGGCGCCTTCGCGCAGTAGCGGCAGCTTGGTCTCAATGACCTCCGCCTCCAGCTCGATCTCGCCGCGGGCGATCAGCCGGAACAGCGGCTCGGCCGACGACGAGGTCGCCATGCCCACCCGTGCCGTGCGGCGGCTGACGATACCGGCTTCCGGTGCACGGATTTCGGTGCGGGCAAGCCGCAATTCGAGTTCGTCGCGCACGGCCTTGGCCTGAGCCAGCTCCGCCTTGGCCATCGCAAGTCCGTTGCGGGCGAAGGCGAGCTTGCCCTCTGCCTGCCGCAGGGCGGCGGTGCGGCCCTCCATGATCACGGCGGTGGTGTTGCCGGTCTGGATCAGTTGCTTGGCGCGGTCATAGGCAAGATGCGCTTCGAGTTCGGCAGCTTCCGCCTGCTCGATGTTGCTCTGCGCCTGCGGCACCGCAGCGCTCGCCTTGTCGATCAGTGCGTTCTGCTGGACGAGCTGGCGGTCGATCAGGTCGCGGTTGAGGCGAGCGAGCACCTGTCCCTTCTCGACGCGCATGCCCTCCTCGGTCAGCAGCTCGACGAGGCGATAGCCGTCGATCTCGGGCGTCACCAGGATCTCGTCGCGCGGCACCAGCGTGCCGGTGACGACGACGCTCTCGATGATCTCGCGCCGCTCGGCCCCGATCACGCTGACGACGGGCGCCGGTGCGGTCTTCACCGAAGGCGGGGCGGTCTCGGCCCGCACCGGAACGAGAGCCGTGGCGGCGAGCAGGAGAGCGGGGAGCGCGAAAGTCCGGACGCGTCTCATCGGCCGGTCTCCAGATCGAGGCGGGGGAGGGGGAACGGACCGGACAGACCGGCATCGATCACGGCCTGAAGCTGCGCCACGGCTGGACCGGCATCGTACTCGGCGCTCAGCGCACGGCTCACGATGATGCCCTTCATCAGCGGAGCGACGGCATCGAACAGGGCGGCGGAATCGCAGTCCGGCGAGGTCTTGATCGCGTCGAACATCTCGATGAGCCAGGTGCGCCCGTCTTCGTCGCCATGCTCGACCATGGTTCCGATAGCCGGATTGCGGGTCGACTCCGCCCAGACGTCGAGGCGCAGGATCGCCGCCTCGCGGGTGATATCGAGGAAGAAGCGGGCGAGTACGCCCATCAGCACGGCACGCTTGTCGCCGGCCCGCTCCATCGCCTCGACGAGGACGGCGCCGCGCTCGCGGTCTCGCTCGGCCAGCCCGAGGACGACCGCCTCCTTCGAGTCGAAATATCGGTAGATGTTGCCCGGGCTCATCGAAGCCTCGCGGGCGAGGTCCTGCATCGTGGTGCGATGAAAGCCATTGCGGACGAAGCAGGCTTCAGCCGCGTCGAGAATATGCTCGCGCCGGGCCGCCTGTCCGTTTCGGGCGTCGATGACGGCGCCGGTCGCTGCACTCATGACGACGTTCCTACGCTGCTCATGGCGGCGGTGCGGCCCGCCTCATCGGTGAGCCGCACGCTCGCGCAGGCCCGTGGCTGAAGGTCGAGATCGGCGCAGAGACGCGCCTGCCAGCCGTCCGGTCCGGCGCCGGTCCAGCCGATCAGTGCGAACCAGCCGAAGGTGACGACGACGCAAAGGAGCAGATTCGCCGGGGTGCAGACCGAGCGGAGAACGCGCAGCGGGCTGAAGCTCTCCTGCGCTGCAGCCAGACCGAGATCGGTACCGAGACCGAAAGCGTGAAGGAAAGACGCCCGATCCCTGACAGACATGCCCATGGCCCAACTCCAACGCTGCCAGAGCTTGATAGTGAACGTTCATTCTCGTGTCAATGAACGTTCATTCTCATCGATCGCGGCGTCGCCCGATGCTTCACAAGTGAGGCGTTGGTGCCACGCTGGGTGAGCCTTCTCGCGGCATTAACGATCCGGTTACCCTGCAGGAATAGCGCATTGATCAAGACGGACGCGCCATTGCACTCGGTCGGCACTGCTTTCGTAAGGCTCAGAAAAGAAAACGAAGGCAAAACCAAGAACAAGCCCCAGCGGAACGATCGTCAAAACGAGCAACGGACGCGTCGTTCGAGACCCCCATCATGTCCCCCGCAGATCTCGCCGCCCTTGCGTGGAATGCCGCGCGTGAACACCTCGACCTGTTTGGAAGCTTAGGGCTCTGTCTCGGCTTCGTCGGCGGAATGATGCCGCGGCGAAGTTTGATCCTGCTCACCTCGGCAGCGTGCTCGGGCTGCTTCGCGCTGCATTTCCTGCGGCTCGGCGCGCAGACCGGCACGGCGATGTGCCTCGTCTCCGTGATGCAGAGCGTGGTGGCGGCCCGCTGGATCGGACCGGCTTCGCGCGCGGCCTGGGTGGCTCCGCTGTTCCTGGCGAGCAGCCTCGTCGCCCTCGGCCTCACGCTTGCAACCTGGAACGGCTGGCCCTCGGCCTGCGCCGGGCTTGGATCGCTGCTCGCGACGACTGCACGCCTTCAGGGCA
Source organism: Methylobacterium sp. R2-1 (assembly GCF_014191355.1). Lineage (GTDB taxonomy): Bacteria > Pseudomonadota > Alphaproteobacteria > Rhizobiales > Beijerinckiaceae > Methylobacterium. The sequence goes on along the minus strand of NZ_JACHWM010000005.1, from coordinate 235,547 downwards.
ATGCGCAGGCCATGCGCCGGCTCTTCCTCGGGGCGTCTTCGTGCTGGCTAATACACAACATGCTGGTTGGGTCGGTCTTCGGCCTGACCTGCGATCTGCTCACGATCGCGGCCCTGGTGATCGCCCTGGCCCGCGGCGGAGCGGTCGAACCGGAATCCAACTCAAGCCCGATCGCAACGTTGCCGGGCGCGGCGTAGAGGTGGGCGGAGCCGGGCGGCTCCGCCATCCGTGGCGTTACTGCTGAAAGAACTTCAGATCGAGCGCCGAGAGCGCGAGCAGGGGCGGCGGCATGACGACGCCGGCGACGCGCATCGAGCGGGCAGCCTCCCGGCAGGCGGCGAGGTCGTTGGCACCGGCGGCGGCCTCGATCTTCTCAACGGTCGCTGGGTCGGGCTTCGGGGACGGAGCAGGTGCTGCCGGGGGTGGGGGATTTTTCGCCTCGGCATTGGCCTTGGCATGCGGTTTCATCGTCGGTTCACCGGCTTGGTTGCCGGACTGCTTGCCTGGCGTGGGGCCGTTGCCGGTCTCGCTGACGGCGCCGCTCAGGCCCGACGACTTCTGAGGCTCGCCGCCATCCGCTGGCTTGCCTCCCTCTGTCTTGCCTGACGGGTTCGAGACCGCAGTTGCCTGCTGCTGCGGCGTCGCGGCCGCCTTGTTGGCCGGTTCCGGCTGTTTCACGAAGGCGACCAGTTCCTGGCAAAGATTAGCCGGCTTTCCGGAAGCGACCTGCGGTGCGGCGGGCGGAGCGGACTGTCCTGCGTCCTGCGCCGCAGCGACCCCGACGAGGAGCGCGTACGCCACGAGGCTGCCGGCCAAATGCCGGGTGATGGGCGAAGGCTTCATCGGGTCACTCCGTCGATTGTCCGCTCTTCGTGTCGGTCCGCGCTCAGGAGCGCTTCGGATGCGAGGCCGTTCCCTCGGCCTTGCCGTGCGGTTCGGCCTCGGAGCCGTACTCGTCCGGAGCCGGGTCGCCGTTCCAGCGGGGACCGACGAGGTTGGTGCCAGGCTCCGAGACACGGGCGCCGGAGGTTGCGAAGGCCTGATAGGCAAACTTCTGATTGCTCGTGAGCGCGAACATCGCCAGCACCCCGAGGGCGATGGCGGCGATGATGGCGGCGATGAAGGCTTTCATGGTCGTGTCTTCCGTTGAGGCCCCGGGGCCTCGGTCAGCGCAGGTGGTCTTGCCCTTAGACGGTGACCGGCCTGCGCCGCCGGTCCCCCCTTATCCTTACTCTGCAGGCGCAGGATGGCCTTTGAGCTGCGGGCCGCTTGCGGTGCGCGCCTGCTCCTGCTCGACCCACAGGTCGTGGTGCGCGCGCGCCCAGGCGAGATCGACTTGGCCGCTGCCCATGGCGTCGTAGGCGCCCTCCATGCCCAGCGTGCCGATGTAGATGTGAGCGAGGATGCCGGCGATGAAGACGATGCCGATCACCGAGTGGATCACCTGCATCACCTGCATCCCGTTGATGTCGGTGAGAGCGAACGGGAACAGCATCATCAGGCCGGTGACGGCCATTGCTGCGCCAAAGCCGGCGACCATCCAGAACACGCCCTTCTGGCCCGCATTGAAGCGGCCGGCATGGGGGTGGCCTTTGCCGATGAAGCCGCCGCCTGCCTTGATCCAGGCCCAATCGACCTTGCTCGGGATGTTGTCCTTGATCCAGAGGACGAACATGAAGGCGACGCCGAGCATGAACGGCCACGCGAGATAGACGTGGCTGTACTTCGCCCACTGCGCGATGGCGCCGAACGCTTCCGGGCCGATCAGCGGCATCAGCAGCCGCTTGCCGAAGATGTAGTTCAGGCCCGACAGCGACAGGATGATGAAACACACCGCTGTCATCCAGTGGGTGAAGCGCTCGAAGGCGTTGAAGCGCAGGATCTTCTTCCCCGATTCCTGGCTGTGCTCCATCATGATCCGGCCGCGGAACAGGAAGAACGCGCCGAGCGCCGCCAGCATGCCGAGGATGACGAGAGCCCCGATCCAGGGCAGCCAGCGCTCGCGGAAGTTCTGATACTCGCGGCCCTGCGGCTGGATCAGGTTGGCCGACTTCCGGTCTGGAATCGAGACGCGACCCTGGATCTTGGATTCCTGCTTGAACAGGAATTCCTCGTTGACCGAATCCGCGGTCGGCCGGGCGCCCATCGGGTTCTGGCCGTCGGCCTGGATCGGGTTCTGCGCTTGGGCCGGGCCGAACGCGCCGGGCACCGCGAGGAGCATCACCGCCAGGAGAAGGGTGCTGAGGAAGGTCGTCGCCCGCCGCATCGGCGTTCCTTTCGAAGGGTCGTCACAGCTTGCAGGCGCGGGCGTGGAAAGCCCGCGCCTGCTCGGGCTCAGATCGCCACGGTCTCGCGATAGGCCGTCTTCCAGCCCCAGGCGCCGGAGCCGTAGCCGCGTTTGATCACCCGCTGCTTGTAGATCTCGGCGATCATCTCGCCGTCACCCGCGAGCAGCGCCTTGGTCGAGCACATCTCGGCGCAGAGCGGCAGCTTGCCTTCCGCCAGACGGTTCGAGCCGTACTTCTCGTACTCGGCGGTCGAGAAGTCGGGCTCGGGGCCGCCGGAGCAGTAGGTGCACTTGTCCATCTTGCCGCGCGAACCGAAGTTCCCGACGCGCGGGTACTGGGGCGCGCCGAACGGGCAGGCGTAGAAGCAGTAGCCGCAGCCGATGCAGATGTCCTTGGAGTGCAGAACCACCGCGTCGGCGGTGGTGTAGAAGCAGTTCACGGGGCACACCGCCGCACAGGGCGCGTCGGTGCAGTGCATGCAGGCCATCGAGACCGAGCGCTCGCCGGGCTTGCCATCGTTGAGGGTGACGACGCGGCGGCGATTGATGCCCCACGGCACCTCGTGCTCGTTCTTGCAGGCGGTGACGCAGGCGTTGCACTCGATGCAGCGGTCCGCGTCGCAGAGGAACTTCATCCGGGCCATAGTTCGGGTCGCTCCTCTCAGGCCGCTGCGATCTGGCACAGGGTGCACTTCGTTTCCTGCATGCCCGTCACAGGATCGAAGCCGTAGGTGGTCACGGTGTTCACGCTCTCGCCGAGCACCACCGGGTCGGTGCCCTTCGGGTAGAAGTCGCGCATGTCCTTGCCCTGGTACCAACCGGAGAAGTGGAAGGGCATGAACGCGACGCCCTTACCGACACGGTCGGTCACCAGCGCCTTGACCTTGGTCTTGGCGTTGTTCTCGGCACCCGAGACCCAGACCCACTGACCGTCCTTGATGCCGCGCTCGGCCGCATCCCCGGTGTTGATCTCGACGAACATGTCCTGCTGGAGCTCGGCGAGCCACGGATTCGAGCGGGTCTCCTCGCCGCCGCCCTCGTACTCGACGAGGCGACCGGAGGTGAGGATGATCGGGAAGTCCTTGGCGACGCCGCGATCCACCACCGACTTCTGCACCGAGAAGCCGATATTGGGCATGCGCAGCTGCCGCTCGTCGGGACGGGTCGGGTACTTCGCTACCAGTTCGGGCCGCGGCGAGTAGATCGGCTCGCGGTGGACCGGCACCGGATCCGGCAGGTTCCAGGCGTTGGCCCGGGCCTTGCCGTTGCCGAAGGGCGAGACGCCGTGATCGAGGCAGACGCGCTGGATGCCGCCCGAGAGGTCGGTCGCCCAACTTACGGTATCGGGCTTCTCGCCGCCGATTTTCAGGATGGTGGCGAGTTCCTCCGGGGTCAGATCCTTGTCCCAGCCGAGTTTCTTGAACACCCCGAAAGTGAATTCGGGATAGCCGTCGGTCAGGTCCGAACCCTTCGAGAAGGAGTTCTCGGCGAGCAGCGTCTGGCCGTTGCGCTCGGTGCCGAACCGCGCGCGGAAGCCGCCGCCGCCGTCCTTCACGTGAAGGTTCGTGTTGTAGAGGATCGCCGAGCCCGGATGGCGCAGCTCCGGCTTGCCCCAGCAAGGCCAGGGCAGTCCGTAATAGTCGCCGCCGACCTCCGGATCGTCCTTGGGCGCACGCAGCGTCACGAGGTCGAACTTGTGCTGGTTGCGCATATGCGCCTTCAGCCGCTCCGGCGACTGGCCGCAATAGCCCGTGGACCAGCCGCCGCGGTTGATCTCCCGAAGGATGTCTTCCGCCTCGGGGACGCCATCGACGACCTTGATGTTCTTGCAGAGCTTATCGGCGAAGCCGAGTTTCTGCGCGAGCCGGTAGAGCACTTCGTAGTCGGTCTTGGACTCGAAGGCCGGCTTCACGATCTGCTCGCCCCATTGCAGCGAGCGGTTCGAGGCTGTGCGGGAGCCGTCCATCTCGAGCGAGGTGCAGATCGGCAGGAGGTAGGTGTTGTCCTGCCGGGCATCGAGCGCGGCGAAGGTCGTCGGGTGCGGGTCGGCGACGACGAGCAATTCCAGCTTGTTCATGCCCTCGATGGCCTCGGGCATGCGGGTGACGGTGTTGCCGCCGTGCCCGAACACCATGAAGGCCTTGACCGGGCTGCGCTGGTCGATCTGCTCCGGCGGCAGGTTCACGGCGTCGAACCAGCGGGTCGAGGTGATGCCGGGCGCCTCCATGTTCTCCTTGCGGGTGCGCGCCTTGCGGCCGCCCTTCGCCGGAACCTCATCGAAGCGCGACTGCAGCCACTCGTACTCGACCTCCCAGACGCGGGCCCAGTGGCGCCAGCCGCCCTCGACGAGGCCGTAATAGAGCGGCAGCGACGTCACATCGAGGCCGAGATCGGTCGCGCCCTGCACGTTGGTGTGGCCGCGGAAGATGTTGGCACCCGTTCCCGGCTTGCCGACGTTGCCGGTGGCCAGGCACAGGATGCAGAGCGCGCGCACGTTCGCCGTGCCGACCGTGTGCTGGGTCGCGCCCATGCACCAGATCAGGGTCGCGGGCTTCTCCTTGGCGAACTTCTCCGCCACGCGCCTGAGCTGCTCGCCCGGCACGCCGGAGACACGCTCCACCTCGTCGGGCGTCCACTTGGCGACTTCCTTGCGCACGTCGTCCATCGCGTAGACGCGCTGGGCGATGAACTCCTTGTCCTCCCAGCCATTCTGGAAGATGTGCCAGAGGATGCCCCAGACCACCGGAATGTCGGTGCCGGAGCGGATGCGCACATACTCGGTGGCGTGCGCTGCCGTGCGGGTGAAGCGCGGATCGATGACGATCATGTTCGCGCGGTTGATCTCCTTGCCCGACAACACGTGCTGCAGGGAGACCGGGTGCGCCTCGGCGGGGTTGCCGCCGAGGATGATCATCGTCTTGGCGTTGCGGATGTCGTTGTAGGAATTGGTCTGGGCGCCGTAGCCCCAGGTGTTGGCCACGCCCGCCACCGTGGTCGAGTGGCAAATCCGCGCCTGATGGTCGACCGAGTTCGTGCCCCACAGGGCCGCGAACTTGCGCATCAGGTAGGAGGCCTCGTTGGTGAACTTGGCCGAACCCAGCCAATAGACCGAGTCGGCGCCGTTCTTCTCGCGGATCTGTATCAGCTTGTCGCCGATCTCTTCGTAGGCCTGATCCCACGAGATCCGCTTCCACTGCCCGCCCTCGAGCTTCATCGGGTACTTGAGGCGGCGGTCGGACGAGACGAGTTCGCGGATGGCCGCGCCCTTGGCGCAGTGCGTGCCGCGGTTGATCGGGCTGGCGTAGGACGGCTCCTGGCCGACCCAGACGCCGTTCACGACTTCGGCCGTGACCGTGCAGCCAACCGAGCAATGGGTGCAGACGTTCTTCTTGATGACCGTGTCCGGCCCGACAGCGGAGGAGCCGGCGGCCTGCGCCTTGCGCACCGAGCCGAGTTGGATCGTGCCGGCGGCGGCGAGCGCACCGGCGGTCAGCCCGGACTTGCGGAGGAAGGCGCGGCGGTCGAGCACGCCCGACGCGAGGCCGGCGGCGACGGCCTGGTGCTTGGTGCGAGCAGCGTCGCCGCTCTTGCGCTTGATCAGCATGGCAGCCTCACTTCGGACCGGTCGACGCCGGATCGGTGTTCTTCTTGAGGGTCTCGTAGCCGTTGGTGCGGTAGAACGCCTTCACATGGTCGCTCTCCCGATACCGGGCTTTGGTCTCGTCGTTGCCGGGATCGTAGGCCTGAGCCTCGGTCGCGCCCATCGGCGAGGCGACCGCCGCCGCGGCGGCCACCGTGCTGCCGCCGAGCGCCCGAAAGAACTGGCGACGACCGAGCGTCTTCGGATCCTGTCGCATCACCCTCGTCTCCTTCGGCGGCTGCCTGCTCTCCTGCAACGCGCCCCAATCCCACTTGTCACGATGGAGAAGCCCTTCAGCCTTCCATGGCGAAGGCCTCTGCCTCGATCTCGATGAAGGCGCGGCCGAGCCCGCCGACCGCGCGGTAGAACCGCCCCGCTTTCGCGTTCTCCAGGTCGGTGAAGAACCGTTCGGCCCAGGGCTCGATGTGGCGGGCGAAGAAGCGGGCCTGCAGGCCGGGCTCCGCCTCGAACCGGCCCGCTGCCAGGCCCGCCATCACCTCCAGGAGGATCGCGAGATGATCCTCCGGCTCGCACATCGACTCGTTCCGCTCGATGCCGAGCGCGGCGAAGTCCTCGCGCACCCGGGCGAGCGGACGCTCGTTGAGGAAGCCGGTGAGATAGTAGGAGGCGTAAGGGAGGAGTTCGCCGCGGCCGACGCCGATGAACAGCGCGAAGTACTCGCGTTCGACCATCTCCGAGTCGGTCTCGGCCGCTGCGCGTCGCAGGGTCGCGACCTGATGGCCGAGAACACCGTCGCCGTTCTTGAGTGCGGCGAGTGCCGCCAGCAGCGACGCGTCCGGCGCACGCCCGAGCAGGGCCGCCAGGAGATCGTATTGCTGCGCGCGCAGGAGATCGATGTCGTCCGGCACACCGGCGACGCCAGACACCTCATCTCCCCGAAGTGCCATCACCGACGCAACCGAACCCATCATGTCCCTCGGGTCCGCATGCAGGACCGTCTTGTTTGGACCGATAATAAAAAGCGTTTGGCTTTGCCGCAATCGAAATGCGCGTGAATTATGAGGGCATCGCCCCTCCATGGCGCCGCAGGCGGGGCCGAAGAGGTGACGATTCTGCGGCTTCGAAATGGACATCGGCCATACCGGCGACCTGCAGCCCCGGATCTGCCGTCGGCGATGCCGCCTCCTCGAACCGGGTGACAGCTTCAAGCTCCGGGCCGTCGGCAACGGCCGCCTCCGCAGAGCCTTCCTGAGGCGCCGCCGCGACCTCCGGCGGCTCGGCGTCGGGCTCCTCCTCGACCTCGACAGGGACGCCGTCGATGACGCGCTTCAGCATCGCCTTCACGTCGTCGGTCGGCAGAAGGGGCCCCATGCCGGGTACACCGCCCGGCATGTTCCAATCATAGGCGTATTCCCGCGCCTCGCTGACGAAGTCCCGGATCGCTGGGTCGAGCGACCACATCCGCCGCAGGGCCGCATTGCGCAGCGCCGTCGGAACACCGGCTTGGAGGAAGGCGGTCAGGTCGGTGTCCGGCGTCAGGGCCTCGAGAGACGGAAGGCTCGCCAGCAGATCGTCCGGCACGGTTTCCGGATGGTCGGCGGCGTCGACTTTCTCCGTTCGCAGGGGAGTCTCGGCTTCGCCCGGTGGATGCGCAGTGTCGAGGGCCTCAGCAACACCGGCCGTGTCCGCGGCGGCGGGCGGCTCCGACCGTTCGGCGGCGCGGACGGCTCCTTTGCGGCGGGCCCAGCGGGAGAGGAAGTTGTCGCTCATTCCGGCTTCCCCTGCGTGCCGGGGGCGCGGCGGGCCAGGGCTTCGGGGTCGGCGCGGTCGCGTTTGCGCTTCTCGAACCTGCGCTCGATGTGGAACGCCTCGAAGAAGGCGAGCAGCTTGGCCTGCACCTCGGGCGGCATCGGCACCGCCTCGACGATCTCGCCTATGCCCTCCGCCATCGATTCGCCCTCGTAGGGATCGGCGGTGACGCTCGCGACTTCGTAGGTGTCATCTGCCGTGGCGTGCAGCGTCACCCAGAGGGAGGGGCGGCCGGAGACGAGATTGTCGCGGTAATGCGACGTCTCGGCGATGTGCAGCGTGACCTCGTGGGCGCCCGCGTAGAAGGTCGCCTCCTCCTCCGTCTCGGAGAGCTGGGTCCAGGGTGCGGCCTGCGGCACCGCCGGCAGGGCCGCGACCGGCATCCAGGCATGGCTCGCCCACGGTCCTTTCAGGCGACGGCGGGCCACGATGATGCCGACCTCGAAGCGGTCTTCCGGCAATCCTTGCGGCAGCGTTTGCGGCGTGTTGTCCAGTGTCATGGTCAGCCTCACGCAGCGGCTCGGTCGGAGACCAGCGGCAATCCGACGACGATATTTTGGGGCTTGAGCTGCACGGTCTTGTCAGGGGTCATAGCGAGCAGCAGGTAGACCGGCCGATCGCCGACCCGGGGGTCGACCTGGGTGGCATCGGCGAAGGTGAGGCTGAACACCGCGATCACCCGCTCGCGTGCGGCATCATCGAGGGCCTCGCCGTGCCAGAGCGCATTGCCGATCCGCGTGCCCTCGGCGTCGAGCCCGACGAACCAGCGCCAGTCGGGATCCTCCATCCGATCGAGGGGCACGACCGTGACCTCGGCGTTGAGGAGGTGGCGCACGAAGGCCTCGATTGCCCGCGCCAGCCCTTCCCGGCTTCGTCCGCTGGAGCCGAGATTAAGCGCCATGGTGAAGGCGTCCGACCGGCTCCAGTAGGTCCAGGCGTTCTCCTCGTTGAGCACGTCGAGTTCGCTGGCCGCCTCCTTGCCGAGCATGGAGACCAGGGGCGAGAGCGGCGCGCCGCCTTCGCGTGCCTCGATCACCTCGGCGTCGGCGAGCAGCACCGCACCCTCGTGCAGGCTGACCCGCTGGGAACGGAAGAACAGCTCGGCGGCCCGCAGCACGAACGGGTCCTCGCATGCATCGAGCGCGTTGCGCAGGATCAGGTGAACGAGCTGGGTCAGGAACAGCCCCGGCACGCCCTGCAATCCACCGCGGACCAGCGCGAGATAGGCTGCCTCGACCGAGCGAGCCGCGAGCAAGCGGTCGCGAAAGGCGAGCATCACCTCCCAGTTCTCCCGCGCATCCGCGTCCGCGATTTTCCGAATATCGTCGCTCGTCACGGACCGACGCGGATCGGCGAGCAAGCCCGCGTGCAGGGCGCGCTCTGCCGCGCACGCCTCCTCCGGCGGCACCAGTTCGGGGCGCGCCAGATAGGCGAGGATCAGCTCATCGGTGACGGCAAGCCCACCGCCTTCGGTGCGCTGCGTCAGGTGGTGGCCGCTCGAAACCCAGAACTCGGTCATGCTCTCTCAGCCCCCGCGGAGGCATCCTTCAGAAGTCCCACGAGGTCGGCCTGTTCATCCGGTCCGTCCTCGTCCGTCTCGACGAAGTGGAAGGCGCGTCCGTGCAGCGGGTCCGCGCCCGGCGCGCGCTGGTGCAGCGTGCGGAACTCCTCCGCGATCTCGCCGTCGCGCTCGCTTCGATGCATTGCCACCACGCTGCCGACCGGCAGGTTGCAGAGGGACGCCGCGACTTCGATCTCTTCGCGCGCGGCGGCGCGGGCGGCTTCGCGATCCGGTGCGCCGAAGCGCTCGTGGATGTGGCGGGCGAGGTCCTCGATCGCGGCCTCGCGTTCCGCGTCGCTCGCCTCGCTGACGACGACGAGGGTCGAGAAGCCGAGGCTGCGCACGCCGACGAAGCCGGAGCGGAACGCCGCCCGGTCCTTTCCCGCCAGGGCGGACAGGTCGACATCGAAGAACAGGAACGAGCCGGTCACCGCCCACTCGCCGGGCTCGGCGGCCTGCGCGAAGACGAAGGTGTCGGAGGGGTCGAGCCGCAGGGTACGCGGCAGCTTGCCCGAAGTCAGGGTCGGAGTCACAGCCGCACCGTGCCGGTGGCCGGGTCGTGCCACGAGGGCGCGACCAGCGCCGGTCGAAGCGGCAGCGCCTCGCTGCGGCCGTCGGCGTGGACGAGCCGGGCGTCCCCGCTCGGCTCGATCGTCACCTGCACGCCCGGCGGCAGCGCGAGGCGGGCGAGGTAGCGTCCCGTCGAGCGCGCGGCGCCGTCCTCGCTCCAGATCTCGAACGCCTTGGTGAGGTGGCGGGCAAAACTCTCCACCAGCGGCTCGCGCAGCTCCTTGGGAAAACCTTCTTCCTCCAGCGAGGTGGAGTCGGGCGTGAAGCCCGGATCGCCCGCATTTGGCTTGGAGGCGATCAGCATCGCCGAGAAGACGAGCCAATCCGGCGTCTCCATCTCGCTGCAGCTCTCGGGCCAGTGCAGCGCGCCGCCGCCGAGACGGGCACCATTGAAGGTCAGGGTGTCGGGCCACAGGAAGGTCACCGGGATTTCGGGCGGTCCGAAGGTGCCGACCGCATCGGCCAACGCCTGCATCCCGACAAAGAAGGCCCGCCGCGCCGTGGCGAGCGGCTCGGTTGGCGCCAGCACTACGGCGAGCGCGATGACGTCGTCGTGCTCCTCCATGAGGAGTGTGCCGGCCTCCGCCTCGCCTGCCTCCGCCAACCGGCGGGCCTGCCCGGCCGCGCCCGGAAAGCCTGCCGTGACGAGTCCAGTGAAGGCCGGCGGCAGGATGAGCGGTGCGGGGCGCAAGTCCAATGAGCCAGTGTCGAGTTGGGAGGTCATGAGCCGTATCGGGCGGGCCGCCTGCGCCCGCATGTCCGTTCGTCGTTTTAGAATGATGCGAGTATATGGAAGGCAGACCCCGGCGCGAAGGGGTCTCCCGCTCTCCCGCTCGTCTCAGGTTCAATCGTGTCCGATCGTCTCGTGTTCGCCTGTTCTTGCGAGAAGACGATGCCGCTCGATGTCGCGGCTCTGGAAAAGGGCTGCGGCGGTCGCGTGCGCACCGCCGACCAGCTCTGCGGTCGTGAACTCGACCGCTACCGTGAAGCCGTGGCGACGGGTGTCCCGATCACCGTCTCTTGCACGCTTCAGGCACCGCTCTTCGAGGAGTTCGCGGCCGAACTGGAAGCGGAGGAGCGCATCACCTTCGCCAAGATCCGCGAGACGGCCGGCTGGTCGTCGCAGGCTGATCGAGCGGGCCCGAAAATGGCAGCTCTTCTGGCTGCGGCCGCGGAGGCGGTTCCCGTCGCTGGCACGGTGCCGCTGGAGAGCCGCGGCGTCGCCCTGATCTACGGCCGCGACGAGGTCGCGATCGACGCCGGGCGGCGATTGGCCGATCATCTCGACGTCACAGTGCTCTTGAGCCGGCCGGGCGAGATCGCGCCGCTCCGCCGCAACGAGTTCCCGGTGATCCGCGGCACGGTGCGCGGCGCGACCGGCCATCTCGGCGCGTTCGAGCTTCGCATCGACGACTACGCCCTGCCGGCACCGTCCTCGCGCACGCATCTCACGTTCGGCCCGGGGCGCGATGGCGCGAACTCGACCTGCGACCTCATCCTCGATCTGACCGGTGGCACGCCACTCTTCCCCGCGCACGAGCTGCGCAGCGGCTATCTGCGCGCCGACCCGCGCGACCCGGCGGCGGTCGAGCGCGCGGTGATGGCGGCCTCCCATCTCGTCGGCGAGTTCGACAAGACCCGCTTCATCGATTTCCGCGGCGAGCTCTGCGCGCATTCCCGCTCGCGCATCACCGGCTGCACGCGCTGCCTCGACGTCTGCCCGACCGGGGCGATTGCATCCGCCGGCGATACGGTGGCGATCGATCCCTACGTCTGTGCCGGCTGCGGAAGCTGCGCCGCCGTCTGTCCCACCGGCGCGGCCAACTACGCCCTGCCGCCGGCCGACGCGCTGATGCGCCGCCTGCGCAGCCTGATGCGCGCCTACCGGGCGGCGGGCGGCGCCGACGCGGTGGTGCTGTTCCACGATGGCGACCATGGTGAGCCGCTGATCGACGCGCTCGGCCGCTACGGTGACGGCCTGCCGGCGCACGTCCTGCCGGTGCGCGTCAACGAGGTGACGCAACTCGGCCCCGAGGTTCTGGCCGCCCTGTTCGCCTACGGCGCGGCCGGGGTGCGCGTGCTCGTCCGGGGGCGCTCGAAGCACGACCTCGACAGCCTGCACCGCACCGTCAGCCTGAGCCGGACGCTCGCCGACGCCCTCGGCTACGGCACCGGCACGGAGGCGCCGACCGTCGCCCTGATCGAGACCGATGACCCGGACGCGCTCGGCGCGGCGCTCCGCTCGCAGCTTCCCGGTCGCGCGACCGCGGCTCCCGCCGGCTTCGTGCCCGCCGGTGGCAAGCGCGAGATGCTGCGCCTGGCATTCCGCGAGATGCACGCCGCCGCACCGACGCCGGTCGCCGCGGTGCCGCTGGCGGCCGGGGCACCGTTCGGCGGGCTCGCATTCCGCACGGAGGACTGCACGCTCTGCCTCTCCTGCGTCGGTGCCTGCCCGACCCATGCACTATCGGACAGCGCCGACCGGCCGCTGCTCGCCTTCGAGGAGAGCCTGTGCGTGCAGTGCGGCCTGTGCGCAGCCACCTGCCCGGAGGACGTGATCAGCCTGAAGCCGCAGATCGACTTCGAGGCTTGGGCAGCCCCCCGCCGGATCGTGAAGGAGGAGGAGCCGTTCTGCTGCATCACCTGCGCCAAGCCGTTCGGCACCCGCGCCACCATCGAGCGGGTGATCGGCAAGCTGCGCGAGCGGCACTGGATGTTCTCAGGAGAAGCCGGGGAGCAGCGCATCCGCTCGCTGATGATGTGCGACGATTGCCGCGTCGAGGCGGCGCTGACCCAGGGGTTCGACCCGCACGCGGCGCCGCCGGCCAAGCCGCGCACGACCGAGGACTACCTGCGCGAGCGCGAGGCCGCCGGACGACTGCCGGGCTGAGCACAAAAAACGACCCGCCATCGCATCGAGGGCAGGTCGGATAGGAGATGTTTTGTCGCAGGAGAACAATCCGTCAAACCCTGGAGCGCTGGCTGGTTCCGCGGATCGGGCGCCGAGGGCGGGGAAACGGCGGGAAATGTAACCGGCTATCGCGGGGTTCGCGGCTCCGCTCCCCGTGCTATAGCGCGCGGCCCACTCGCCAGCCCCGAGCCCCGATGCCACCGATCGTCTCGATCGCGAACCTGTCGAAGGTCTACGCCTCGGGCCTTCACGCCCTCCGCGACGTGAGCCTCGACATCGCCAAGGGCGAGATCTTCGCATTGCTGGGGCCGAACGGCGCCGGCAAATCGACCCTCATCAATGTCGTCTGCGGGATCGTCACGCCGAGCACGGGCCAGATCCGCGTCGGCGGCCACGACATTCTCAGCGCGTACCGTGCGGCGCGCCGGATGATCGGGCTGGTGCCGCAGGAACTCACCACCGACGCCTTCGAGAAGGTTTGGGACACGGTGAGCTTCAGCCGCGGCCTGTTCGGGCTTGCCAAGGACCCGGCCCATATCGAGCGGGTGCTCAAGGATCTCTCCCTCTACGACAAGCGCGAGAGCCGCATCATGCAGCTCTCCGGGGGCATGAAGCGCCGGGTCCTGATCGCCAAGGCGCTCGCTCACGAGCCGCAGGTGCTGTTCCTCGACGAGCCGACGGCGGGCGTCGATGTGGAGCTGCGCCAGGACATGTGGCGCCTCGTGCGTCGCCTGCGCGAGCAGGGCGTCACGGTGATTCTCACCACCCACTACATCGAGGAGGCCGAGGAGATGGCTGACCGGGTGGGCGTGATCCGCAAGGGCGAGATCATCCTCGTCGAGGACAAGGTCGAGCTGATGCGCAAGCTCGGCAAGAAGCAACTCATCTTGCATCTGCGCGAGCCGGTCGCCGCTCTGCCCGACAACCTCGCCCGGCACGATCTTCAGATCGGCGAGGGCGGGCGCACCCTCGTCTACACCTACGAGACCCGGCGCGAGCGCACCGGCATCACCGGCTTGCTCAGCGAACTGGCCAAGGCCGGCATCGCTTTCACCGATCTCGATACCAGCCAGAGTTCGCTCGAAGACATCTTCGTCGATCTCGTCCGCGAGCGCGCATGAAGGGCGTATCCATGCTGAACGTCCCGGCGGTCCTCGCCATCTACCGCTTTGAGATGGCCCGGTTCTGGCGCACGGCCCTGCAGAGCATCGTCGCGCCGGTGATCTCCACCTCGCTCTATTTCGTGGTGTTCGGCGCTGCCATCGGCTCGCGGATGCAGACGGTCGATGGCGTTCCCTACGGCGCCTTCATCGTACCGGGGCTGATCATGCTCTCGCTGTTGACGCAGAGCGTCTCGAACGCCGCCTTCGGCATCTACTTTCCGCGCTTTGCCGGCACGATCTACGAGCTGCTCTCGGCGCCGATCTCGCCGTTCGAGGTCGTGCTCGGCTATGTCGGCGCGGCGGCGACGAAGTCGATCGTCATCGGCCTCATCATCCTCGCCACGGCCTCGCTGTTCGTGCCGCTGCACATCGAGCACCCGGTCTGGATGGTGTTCTTCCTGCTGCTGACGGCGCTCACCTTCAGCCTGTTCGGCTTCGTGATCGGCCTGTGGGCGGACGGATTCGAGAAGCTGCAGCTCGTGCCGCTCCTCATCGTCACGCCGCTGACGTTTCTCGGCGGAAGCTTCTACTCCATCGAGATGCTGCCGCCGTTCTGGCGCGCGGTGAGCCTGTTCAATCCGGTCGTCTACCTCGTGAGCGGCTTCCGCTGGGCCTTCTTCGGCAAGGGTGACGTGGCGGTCGGCGTCAGCATCGCCGCGACGTTGGCCTTCCTGGCACTGTGCCTCGGGCTCGTGACCTACATCTTCCGCACGGGGTACCGGCTGAAGAGCTGACGAAAACGCCGCGGAGCACCGCCGCTCCGCTCAGATCGGCCGCACGGCGTCGAGTGTCAGTTGCCGCGCCGCTGCCCCGCATCCGAGCACGCGAAGCGACACCTTCCGGCCGGCCGTCAGGATCGTTTCGAGGGCGTGCTTCACGGCACCGTTGGTGGCGGCGTCGAGGTTGCGATAGCCGTCCTCGACGTTGATGAAGCTGCGCTGGCCGGACTTCTCCTCGACGACGACCGACTGAAGGTAGAGGCCGTCGCGGCCGAACTCCCGCTTCACGACCCGGCCCGTCATCGTAGCCGGCAGGCAGCCCTCGTCCGTTGACAGGTTGCTCATGCCGACGACCTTGCCCGCGGCATAGGTGAGCTTCGGCCTCGCCAGCGCCGCGCCGCCGAGCACCAGCAGGAGGATCGCGAGGACGATGAGTGCGGTGGCGAACGCATCCGCCACGACCGAGCGAAGGATGCGGTCTCCGGCGATCCCTGACGTCTGACTCGGCATGGCCCCATCCTGAAGCGTGTCCGCAACTTAGATGCGGACCCGACTTCGGGGGCAGTCAGTCAAACGATCTACCACCGATAGGTCGTCCGGATCGGCCGGCGCCGATACGGGCACGCTCGACCGTCGAGCTGTGAAGCTACGGCCGCTGCTCCAGGAACTCCAGAACGCCCTTGCGGTGCAGACGGTCGCCGACCGCTGTTGAGTGGTCGCGATTCGGCAGGTCGAGGGCGCGGGCGTTCGGCATCAGCTTGGCCAGTTCCGGGCCAGAGCCCGCCACCGTGTCGAGCGTGCCGACCGAGATCAGGGCCGGCGTGTCGATGGCCGAGAGTTCGGCGCGCGACAGCGTCTGGCGCGAGGCGCGGATGCAGGCGGCGAGCGCCCTCAGGTCGCTCTTGGTCTGCTCGGCGAAGGTGCGGAAAGAGGCGGCTGTCGGGTTCGGCGCGGGCACACCGGGCGGCGCTTCCAGCGCCTCGGCGATGCCCTGCGGCAGGCCGCGTCCATCCACGAGGTTGAAGCCGAGGCCGCCGATCAGCAGCGAGCGGACCTCCGCCGGGTGATCGAGCGCCATATGCGCGGCGATGCGCGCGCCCATGGAATAGCCCATCACGTCCGCGCGCCCGATGCCGAGATGGCGCAGGAGCCGCACCGCGTCGCCCGCCATTTGGTCTGAGGTGTAGGCGGCAGGGTCGTAGAGCTTCTCGCTCTGCCCGTGGCCACGGTTGTCGAGGGCGATGACCCGGTAGCCCGCCTCCGACAGATACCGAACCCACAGCGTATTGACCCAGTTTACCGCATGATTCGAGGCGAAGCCGTGGATCAGGAGAATCGGGTCGCCGCCGCCCGAAGCCCCTTCCTTGGCCGGCACGTCGATATAGGCGATCTGTACGCCGTCGGAGTCGAAGCTCTGCATGATCCGTGTCTTCGGGTGCCGAAGCACCGATGTCAAAGGCCGCGCGAAGGCTTCTTGCGACAACCGGCGGCATTTGGCGCCGAGCCCGCTCGATGGCACCCGACTTGCCGCGGCCCCGCCGGGCTGGCATCACCCCGAGACGATGACGGATACCTCGCCCTACGGCACCTACGCCCCCACCGGCCTCGTCGCGCGGATCGCGGAGCGTACTCAGAAGCTTCCCGAGCAGTCCTGGCGCGCCCGCCGGATGGCGATGTTCCTGCGCCGGCTCGCCATCTCGATGCTGCGCGGCCGGCCGCTCGACGTCGAGCGTTACGGCGCGCGGATGCGGCTACATCCCTACAACAACAACTGCGAGAAGAAGGTGCTCTTCACCCCGCAGTTCTTCGACCCGCAGGAGCGCGCTCTCCTGAAACAGCGCCTCGCCGACGACGCGGTGTTCCTCGATATCGGTGCCAATATCGGCGCCTATGCGCTGTTCGTGGCGGCTTTCACCGGGCCCCGCGCCCGCATCCTCGCGGTGGAGCCGCAGCCAGACGTGTTCGATCGGCTGACCTTCAATATCGGGCAGAATCCGTTCGGCACGGTCAAGGCCATCGCCTGCGCGGTCGCGGACAAGGGGGGCGAGCTGACCCTGTTCATCGATCCGCGCAACCGCGGCGAATCGAGCGTGAAGATCGTCGGTACCCACAAGAACGCGACCGTGCGCGTGCCGGCCGTGACGCTGGTGGACCTCTGCCGTTCGGAACGGATCGAGCGCATCGACGCGATCAAGCTCGATGTCGAGGGCGCCGAGGATCTGATCCTGGAGCCGTTCCTGCGCGATGCGCCGGCTTCCCTGCTTCCGTCGCTGCTCATCATCGAGAACGGCGCCGACCAGTGGCAGACCGACCTGCAGAGCCTGCTTCACCAATACGGCTACCGCCAGATCGCCCGTACCCGGCTCAACCTGATGTTCGAGCGGACGGACGGGGTGCGCCCGGCGTGAGGATCGGGACCGGCGCGTCGATCGCAACGCCCTCCGGCCCGACCGCGCAGGTATAGGCGGAAGCCTCGACCCCTGCCGTCAGGGCCGCCCGCATTGCGCGATCGAAAGCCGGGTCGATGTCGCGGGCGACGTCGAAGGCCTCCGCCCGCATCTGGATCACCACGATCAGCATCGCCCGGCCGCCCGCGGCCACGACCCCGGCCAGTTCCTCCATGTGGCGGGCCGAGCGGGCCGCCTTGCAATCGGGGAACTCGGCGAGCCCCGTCCGCCGCATCAGGTGGCAGTTCTTCACCTCGACATGGCAGGGCGGCAGGCCGTCGCCGCTCGCCAGGAAATCGACGCGGCTCGCCTTTCCGTAAGCGACCTCCGGCCGGAATGTCTCGTAGCCAACGAGCGGCGCGAGCTTGTTTTCGCGAAACGCCTCGGCGACGAGGGCATTGGGCCGCGCCGTGTTGATGCCGACCCATTGCGGGCCGCCGGGCAGGTCCGCCTCCACCAGTTCCCACGAGAACCCGAGCTTTCGGGCCGGGTTGGTCGACGGCGAGAGAAGCACGCGGAACCCTTCCGTGTTGAGCCCCAACATCGCGCCGGGATTGGCGCAATGCGCCGTCACCATCGTGCCGTCGGCGAGCGTCACGTCGGCAAGGAAGCGCTTGTAGCGCCGCACGAGGCGCCCTTCGATCAGGGGAGCGGGAAAACGCATTGAGGCTGGGCGAGGCGGGATGGGCTTTCGCTTTCGCGCATCCGCGCCCTAGCTTCCACCCCGATCATCGCCCCCGAGGCTTCATGTCCCAGAGTTCCAACTCGCAGAGTTCCGACATCACCGCCGCGATCCTCGTCATCGGCGACGAGATCCTCTCGGGCCGCACCAAGGACAAGAATATCGGCACCATCGCCGACATGCTGACCGAAATCGGCGTGGACCTGCGCGAGGTGCGCATCGTGCCGGACGTGAAGGACGAGATCATCGCTGCGGTGAACGCGCTGCGGGCGCGCTACACCTATGTATTCACCTCCGGCGGCATCGGACCGACCCACGACGACATCACCGCCGACAGCGTGGCGGAGGCCTTCGGCGTCGGAATCGACGTCGATCCGCGGGCCCGCGCCATGCTGCTGGAGCGGCACCGGCCGGAGGACCTGAACGAGGCCCGCCTACGCATGGCCCGCATTCCCGACGGGGCCGACTTGATCGCCAATCCGGTGTCGAAGGCGCCGGGCTTTCGGCTCGGCAACGTCTTCGTCATGGCGGGCGTGCCGCAGATCATGCAAGCGATGCTCGATGAGATCCGCCCGACGCTGACGGGCAACGCGCCGGTGATGTCCGAGACGATCGAGGCGGGCGCGATTCCCGAGGGCAACTTCGCCGACGGTCTCCGAGAGATCGCTGCGGCTCACGGAAGCGTGTCGATCGGTTCCTACCCCTCGATGACGCCGGATGGTTTCCGCAACCGCATCGTCGTGCGCGGGCGCGACGCGGACGCGGTGGCGGCGGCGCGGGCGGCGGTCGAGGCCTTGCTGGCCGGGCTCCGGGCATAGGCCTCTTGTTGCCGACACGGCTCCACGTCCCATGAAATAGATCTCCAGACGCGGGGAGCGCGCAAGCGCTGCCGTACGTTAGGCTGCGACGAGACGACCAGCGAGGGCCGCATGTCCCAAGACTCTGGCTCCCAGGGAGAAACCAGGACACACGGCGCCCATACCCGCGAGAGGGACGATGCCCAGGTCGAGAAGGCGCATCGCCCGGACGCGCTGATCCTGCACGAGATCATCCGCCGTGAGGGTGAGGACGAGATGCGCCGCACGGCGCTGGCGCTCTCTCTGTCGGGCTTCTCCGCCGGGCTCACCATGGGCTTCTCGCTGATCGTTCCCGGCGTGCTGAAGGGGCATCTACCGCACGAGCCCTGGGCCGAGCTCGTCGTGAGCATGGGCTACTCGATCGGCTTCCTCATCGTCGTTCTCGGGCGCCAGCAACTCTTCACGGAGAACACCGTCACGCCGATCCTGCCGCTCCTGACCGAACGCACGTTCGGCGCGTTGCTGCGGGTCCTGCGGCTTTGGAGCATCGTGCTCGTCGCCAACATTCTGGCGACCATCGTCATCGCCTCGGTGCTGGCCCATACCGATGCGTTCAAACCGGAAGTGCGAGAGGCGTTCGCCGAGATCAGCCGCCACACCATTGAGGACCCGTTCTGGACCACGGTGATCAAGGCGGTGTTCGCAGGCTGGCTGATCGCGCTGATGGTGTGGATCCTGCCGGCCACGGGCTCGGCGGCGCCCTTCATCGTTATCCTGATGACGTGGCTGGTCTCGATGTGCGGCCTCGCCCATATCGTCGCCGGCTCGGTCGACGCCTTCTACCTCGTTGCCACCGGCGAGATAAACTTCACGAGATACGTCACCAGCTTCTTCGTGCCGACGCTGCTCGGCAACGTGGTCGGCGGCGTCACGCTGGTCTCGGTGCTCAATTTCGGGCAGGTCGCGCCCGACATGGAGGATCAGGACCGTACCGGACCCAAGGCCTGAACCTCAGCGTTCGATTCGGAGCCTCGCCGGCATGGACGTATGCAGGTGCATGCCGAAGCCCGCCGACGAAGTCAGCGGTGTTGGAAGAGCCGACGGATTCATCGCTCGGCCGGTTGGTTGGCCCGGCCCTTTTTGACCAACCTTCTTGCCTTCCGCGCGCGCGCCAGCAGAATCGCTGTCTGAACCGCTGCCCGCTTCAGCACGGGATGGGAATCGGGATTGGCCGTGAGCTGGCTCGCCCAGCCGTGCCCCGCGACGGCGGCTGCGAGATCGACGGTGTAGCCCTCCGCGATCGGATGCGCCGATGTCCTGGGCTCCGCGAGATATTGTTCGACCGCCGCGTTCACCTGCTCGTCGGTGACGGCCTTGGCCTTGAACAGATCGCCGACGGTCAGAGAAGCAGCCATCCCTCGAAGATCCGGACCGGTCTCGATTTCTCGCGTGAAATCAGGCGTGAAGGGGGTGTGCGAACGAGCGGCTCTTCTGCCCCACGGCGGCGTATTCGGTGGCCAGACGCGTTTCGACCCGGGTCACCTGCATCGGGTACCAGCGGTTCCCCCGGGCCGAAGGGACGCCTAAGGCGTTGAGCGCGTTGGCGACCTGTTCCAGCGTCAGCGCACCCGCTGCGCGGATCTCGCTCAGGATCGGTGCGACGCCCTCCGCCCTCTCCTGGCTGCGCTGCGCACTCGTCCCACGGAGCCGACTCTCCGCCGGAAGGTGAGGCCGCTCGTATCCGAAAGCCGGCAGACTAGTCCTGCCAGCCGCCGTTCGCGCCCGCCCTTCGGCGGTGAAGCGGGCGTAGAACTCGCCTCGGCGGGCCATCGTTTCCGGGGTGCATGTCACGCCCGATCTGTCTTCGGCCTCCGCCAATGCCGCCATGATGCCGAGCATCAGTTCGCTCACCTGCGGGCTGTCCACGGCAGCGAAGCGCAGATCCAACCGGCGCAGCGCGTTGCTCAAGTCGCGTAGGAAGACGCAGTCGTCACTGACGGCGCGGAAGTCGGCCATCAGCAGCGTTGCGCCACAGCGGCGGCACCGGGCCAGAGCGTCCTGCAAGCGCGCGCCCGCCACGCCCTGCCGTTCCTGCTCGACCGCAGCGATCTCCGCGACGAGGCGCCCACGTCCGCGGACATGCTGATCGACCGCGGCTCTTTGGCTTGCCAGCTGCGCGCTGGAACGGCCCGATGCGGAAGGCCCGGCGTAGAGATAGGAAATGAATTCGTTTGAGGACATCTGAGGTCTGCCGGGCGGTCTCTGCCTCGCGAAGCATGGGGACGTCGTTCGCCGAGCCACGACACGTCTCCGTGTTTCGAAGTATCTGGTTGTCTCCGACAACTGGAGAGGCATCAATATGATTACGGCTGCCGATAAGGTGCCCGTGGCCGTCGATCTCAAGCTCGGTGGTACGGTGCAGATCGGTTCGAACGCGCTCGAGGTGATCGACCTGCTGGTGCTGTTCGAAGCCATCGGACGGACCGGATCGATCAAGGGCTTCGCCGAGACGCTCGGCCTATCCTACCGCGCGGCCTGGGCGCGCCTTCAGGCCTACGAGCGCGCGCTGGGTCAGTCGCTCGTGCGGAAGACCCGCGGCCAAGGCTCGGAACTCACGGAGTTCGGATCCGCTCTGGCGGAGGCGTTCACCGCGGCACTCACGGGATTGGATGCAAGTCTCGGGCGTGAGACCCGCGCCATTGAGCATCGCCTGCGCCGCCTGCTCACGGGCCAGGGGGGAGCACTGACGCTCGCGGCGAGCCACGATCCTCTTCTGATCGAGGTTCTGCGCGAGATCCCGGCCGAGCACGACACAATCGAGCTGTCGGTGATGGGCAGCAGTGCGGCAGTGAAGCTCCTCCTCGACGGAGGCGTCGACGCGGCCGGTTTCCATTGCGGAATGCAGGACGCGGGAGAGCCGGATGGCCCCTTCGCCGGCGTCAAGACGAGCACCGAGTTCGTGTCGTATCCCCTGTTCGAGCGCGAGCAGGGTCTGCTGCTCGCGCCCGGCAATCCGCTTGGCATCCGCACCCTTGCCGACCTGACCGCGGAAGGAGTGCGCTACGTCAACCGCCAGCGGGGATCGGGCACGCGACGCTGGTTCGACCGCATGTTAGCGGAGGCTGGACTCTCGTCCACCGCGATCCACGGCTACGCGTTAGAGGAGTTCACGCACCAGGCGGTCGCCGCGGTGATTGCCTGTGGAGAGGCCGACGCCGGACTCGGCGTGCGGGCTGCCGCCGACCGGCTCGGCCTCGACTTCGTGTCGGTCGGCTGGGAGACCTATTATCTTGCCGCGAGCCGCTCGCTCACAGCCCCGGCCTTCGACACCTTGATCGCCATCGTGAGGGCGCGCGCAGCGCGCACTTCCGGCTACCGCTCCACTGGATCAGACGCGGGTTGAGTGCGGGTTCATGTGGAATCTGCCGCTTCACGCTCTGCCAACCGTCATGCGGTCGAGTCGGGCGGGCTGGCCCTATCGAAGCATGAACCGGTCGGCCTTCGGCGGTTCGCGTCCGGTCTCGCCGAGCGCGTCGAGGATCGCCGCGTCCGCCGCGTGCAGCAGGGCGTCGAGGGGCAGGTCGTTGGCGTCGGTGCCGAACGGCTCCTCCAGTTCATCGCCGAGCGCGTCGAGGCCGAAGAAGGCGTAGGCGACGAGCGCGGCGATGATCGGCGTCGACCAGCCGAGCGAACCAGCGAGCCCGAACGGCAGCAGCAGGCAGTAGAGCCAGGCCGTGCGGTAGAGCAGCAGCGTGTAGGCGAAGGGCAGTGGCGTCCCGTGGATGCGCTCGCAGGTTGCCTGAATCGCGGACAGGCTGGCGATCTTGTGCTCCAGGCTCGTGAACAGGACGTCGCTCAGCGCACCGGCTTTCGTGGCCGCCGCAAGATCCCGCGTCAGGCCCGTCAGCGCCGCGTCGGCCCCGCTCGGCCTCTGTCCGAGGGCGGCGAGTTCCTCCGGCGGCAGCCAGGGCGCGAGCGCCTCAGCCTCGTCGAGCCCGCGCAGGCGGGCGTGCAGGGCGTGGGTAAAGCCGGCCGCGTGGCGCAGGGAGCGGCGGCGCAGGGCGTCGTGCTCGGGCTGCGGCAACAGGGCCGGCAGCAATCGGGCGAGGCCGCGCATCTCCACAATGAGGCTGCCCCAGGCCCGCCGCGCCTCCCACCAGCGGTCGTAGCAGGCGCCGTTGCGGAAGCTCAAGAAGATCGAGAGAGCGAGGCCGACCAGGGTGAAGGGGCCGATGCCGGCGGTGACGGGAAACCACTCGGCGTGCCGCTGCTCGACCGCGACGACGAGGAAGGAGAGCGCGGCGATTGCGATGACCTGCGGTGCGACCTTCGGCAGGACCGAGCCGCGCAGCGCGAACAGGATCGTCAGAAGGCCGGGACGGGGACGGACGATCATCGCATCGGCATCAGTGGGCGCAGGCCTCGACCAGCCGGCGCATGAAGGCCTCGCCGCGGCCGAGTTCTTCGAGGGTGATGAACTCGTCCGGCTGATGCGCCTGATCGATCGAACCGGGACCGCACACTACGGTCGGGATACCGGCACGCTGGAAGCGCCCGGCCTCGGTGGCATAGGGAACGGTGATGGTGGCGTTGCGGCCGGCGAGCCGCAGGGCCAGCCGCTCGGCCTCCGAGCCGGGATCGGGCGCGAGCCCTGGCACCGACACCTCCTCGATCGTCTCGATGCGCCCGTAATCGCCGTAGCGGTTGAGACGGTCCCGCGTGACCCGCTCGCAGGCCGCCGCGAAGAGGGCGGGGATCTCGGCCATATCGAGGTCAGGCAAGGCGCGGAACTCCCACAGGAAGGTGCAGAGCTTCGGCAGGATGTTGCGCGCGGTGCCGCCCTCGATCATGCCGACATGGACCGTGGTGTTCGGCGGGTCGAACCGGCCGGAGGCGTCGCCGCGGGCGATCATCGCGTCAGCGATACGGTTCAGCTCCGCGATCAGGTCGGCCGCCGCCATCACCGCATTGGCGCCGAGTCCCGGTTTTGCCGAATGCGCCGCGTGGCCATGCACGGTGGTGCTGTAGGTCACGACGCTCTTGTGCGCGTCCGCCACCTGCATTCCGGTCGGCTCGCCGACGATCACCGCGCCGGGCCGCGGCAAGTTCGTGCCGAAGCGGGCGATGGTGTCGGTGACGCCGAGGCAGGTCGTCTCCTCGTCGTAGGAGAGCAGGATATGGATCGGCCGCGTCAGCCCGGCTTCCAGCGCCGCAGGCACGAGGGCAAGCGCGAGGGCATCGAACCCCTTCATATCGACGGCGCCCCGACCGTAGGCGCGGCCGTCGACGACGCGCAGGCGGAACGGGTCGCTGGTCCAGGCCTGTCCCGTCACCGGAACCACGTCTGTATGGCCGGAGAGCACGATGCCGCCGTCGGTCACCGGCCCCAGGGTGGCGAATAGCGCGGCCTTGTCACCGTCCGCGTTCGGCACTCGGACATGCGGCACCCCCCAGCCGTCGAGGTAACCGGCCACGAAGTCGATCAGCGCGAGGTTCGACTTCGAACTTTCGGTGTCGAACGCGACGAGCCGCTCGAGAAGCTCCAGCGGCGTGAAGCGGGTGCCGCTTGCCGGCGCCGTCAATGGACGACGCGGCGCATATGGGGCGAGTCCAGCGAGAAGGCCGGGATCTCCGCCTCGAAGCTCTCGCCGCCGATCGTGGACATCGTGTAGCTGCCGGCCATCAGGCCGTCCGGTGTGGTGAGGGGGCAGCCGCTGGTGTAGCTGAACGACTCGCCCGGCTCGAGCACCGGCTGCTTGCCGACGACGCCGGCGCCGCGCACCTCTTGGCAGGCACCGCGCCCGTCGATGATCCGCCAGTGGCGCGAGCGGAGCTGCACCTGCTCGCTCCCGTTATTCACGATTTCGACGGTGTAGGCGAAGAAGTAGCGGCTCTCCCCCGGCGAGGACTCCTCCTCGACAAATCGGGGCTCCACCGTCACCGTGATGCCGCGCGTCTCGGCCTTGTACATCGCGTGAAAGCATCTCCGTGGACGGCACGCAGGCCGCATCGCGACATCTGCGACGCGCCGTGGTACGTGGCGCCAGAAACCTCGTCAATCACGGTATCCTACGGTGGGCGGAGGCCGGAGACCACGTGCCGAACGCTTCGCACCGGGAAGGCTTGGAGGGGGCCGTGGAGACCGCGCGGCCTGACCGCGCGCCCATCACGGCCGGCACCGTCCTCGGGATCGTCCTGACGCTCGGTCTGGCTCTCGTCTTCGCGTACGGCAATCCGGCCCAGAACCGCTGGCCGGCGCTCGCGCTGGTTCTGGCGCTCGGCCTCGACGCCGCGGCGCGGATCGTGGCTCGGGCGGTCCGGCAGCGGACGGGCGTAGAGACTGAGTTCCACGCCTTGCCTTCGCCGATGCTCGCGCTCGGGAATGCGACGTGGATCGGTGCTGCGGTGGTGGCCGTCGCGTCGGGGCTGCGGCCCGACCTGTTCCCGCTGCTCGCGAGCGCGCTGGCCGGCCTCGTGGCAATGGGGGCCTGTGCCCGGCTGGCGCTTGCGAGGATGGTGGTCGTAATCGAGGCGGCGGAGCGCGCGGCGGCCGAGGCCAAAAAAAGAGGCGAGGGGACGGGACGATGAGCGGAGACGTGCCGGCCGCATCCGGCATCCTGCCGGCGCAGGCCATCACGGCGCTGACGGAGGCCGGGGCGATCCGCCCCGCGACCGTCTACGCCGCCGACCAGATTCAGCCCGCGAGCCTCGACCTTCGGCTCGGCACCCGCGCCTACCGAGTGCGCACCAGCTTCCTGCCCGGCGGCGAACGCTCGGTGGCGGCCTGCGTCGAGGCGTTCGCGCTGCACGAGATCGACCTGACCAGGGGCGCCGTGCTGGAGACGGGCTGCGTCTACATCGCAGAGCTTCAGGAGGCTCTGGCGCTGCCCCGCGAACTCAGCGCCAGCGCCAACCCGAAAAGCTCGACAGGGCGCATCGACGTGTTCACCCGCGTCATCACCGATCGGGCCAGCGCCTTCGACCAGATCGAGGCGGGCTATGCCGGCCAGCTCTATGCCGAGATCTCGCCGCGAACCTTTCCGGTTCGGGTTCGAACCGGCTCGCGCCTGTCGCAGATCCGCTTCCGACAGGGCGATCCGCGGCTGCGCGAGGCCGAACTCGCCGCGCTCCACGCCAGCGATCCGCTGATCGATGCGGTGACGCCCTCGCTCCAGGGCGGCGTGCCGGTCTCGGTCGATCTCGCGGGCTTCGACGGCCTGATCGGCTACCGGGCGAAGCGTCACACCGGCCTGATCGATGTGGACCGGCCGCGCGGTCACCGCACGCGGGACTTCTGGGAACCGCTGTCCGCGGACGGCAGCCGCACGCTGATCCTCGATCCCGGCCAATTCTACATCCTGGCCTCGAAAGAGGCGGTGCGGGTGCCCGCCGACCACGCGGCAGAGATGGTCCCGTTCGATCCCCTCGTCGGCGAGTTCCGCGTTCACTATGCCGGCTTCTTCGATCCCGGCTTCGGCCTCAGTGAGGCAGGGGGCGCCGGTGCCCGCGCTGTCCTGGAGGTGCGCTCCCGCGACGTCCCGTTCCTGCTGGAGGACGGCCAGATCGTCGGGCGCCTTGTCTACGAGCGCATGCTGGCGCGGCCGGCGACCCTCTACGGCGCGGGCGCCGGCTCGAACTATCAGGCACAGGGACTCAAGCTCTCAAAGCATTTCGCCAACGAGCCGGAGCCGCTTCCGGCGGTCTGAGTCGAGCGCAATGAGCCGCCCGCTAACGGTGCCGTGAGGCGCGTCGAGGTCCTGAACCGGCACGTGGCAAGGCCTCGGCGTGCGGATCGGCCTGCCCCACGCGATGGCAGCCGCAGGATTGAGCCACATCAAAGCCCGTGCGGGAAGCGATCCCTTAACCCTGCGCCCGAGACGAGGCGGCGGGAGCCGCCGGCAGTCACCAGGGAGCGGCGCGCATGCGGGAGGAGTTGAAGACACTCTACGGAGACGAGCGGCTTCCCCGCTACACGAGCTATCCGGCCAGCCCGCACTTCACCGGCGAGATCGATCCGGCGGCCTATGCCGCGTGGCTGCGCGCGCTCCCGGCGGGCGCGACGGCTTCTCTCTATCTGCACGTCCCGTTCTGCCGGTCGATGTGCTGGTACTGCGGTTGCCACACGCACATCACCCAACATGACGCGCCCGTTGCCGATTACCTCGCGACGCTCAAGCGTGAGGTGGGCTTGGTGGTCGGGCATCTGGAACACCCGCCATT
The DNA here is from genome assembly GCF_014191355.1 of Methylobacterium sp. R2-1. Lineage (GTDB taxonomy): Bacteria > Pseudomonadota > Alphaproteobacteria > Rhizobiales > Beijerinckiaceae > Methylobacterium. The sequence goes on along the minus strand of NZ_JACHWM010000005.1, from coordinate 208,780 downwards.
GGTGCGTCACGTCCATTTCGGAGGTGGCACGCCGACCATCATGGAGCCCGAGGCCTTCCGCGACCTCACCGCGTTTCTGCGTGACAAGTTCCCGTTCGCCCCGAACGCCGAAATCGCCGTCGAGGTCGATCCGCGCACACTCGCGCCCGCAATGATGCGCGCGCTCGGCGAGGCGGGCGTCACGCGGGCGAGCCTCGGTGTTCAGAGCTTCGACCCGTTGGTGCAGGACGCAATCCGCCGCCGCCAGGACTACGCCGTCACCGAAGCGGCTGTCACCGGGCTGCGAGCGGCCGGCATTCACGGGATCAATCTCGACCTGATCTACGGCCTGCCGCATCAGAGCGTGCAGTCCTGTATCGAGACGGTGCGGCAATGCTTGGCGCTCCGGCCCGACCGACTGGCGGTGTTCGGCTATGCGCATGTGCCCAGCTTCAAGAAGCATCAGCGCCGGATCGACGAGGCGATGCTGCCGGATGGCGCCGCCCGGCGGGCACAGGCGGAGGCCATCGCGGAAACACTCATGCGGGCCGGCTACCGGCGGATCGGACTCGACCACTATGCCCGGCCGGAGGATTCGATGGCGGCCGCGCGTGCGAAAGGTGAGCTTCGCCGCAACTTTCAGGGCTACACCACGGACTCTAGCGATGCGCTGATCGGCTTCGGTGCCTCGGCGATCGGGCGCCTTCCGCAGGGTTACGTGCAGAACGATCTGGTGCTTCGCACCTACGCCGAACGCATCGAGCGGGGCGAGTTCGCGACGCTCAAGGGCTATGTCCTGACGTCGGAAGACCGGCTGCGGGCGGCGCTCATCGAGCGGATCATGTGCGATTTCGCCGTCGATGTCGCGGACGTCTCGCGATCCTACGGCCGGGATCCGGATGCTCTGCTCGCGTCCCTTCCTCGATTGCCCACGCTCACGGCGCACGGCCTGGTCAGGCGCGAGGGCGCCGTGCTGCGCGTTCCGGAGGATGCGAGGCCCTTCGTCCGAAACGTGGCGGCACTCTTCGACGCGCATCTCGGGACATCCGCCGCCGTGCACAGTCGAGCGGCATGAGCGAGCCACCGAACCTGTCCTGGCGACGTCAGGCGCGCGTCAGGCGCATCGGCTTTCCGCGAGGGCCGGGTGCCTGCAGATCGTTGGTGCTAGAGGTTGAGCACGGCCAGGGTCGTGACGCTGCCGCGTCTGTTCAGATCGAGGCGATGCTCCCTGATCTCCGCCGCGGTCAGCTCCCGAAACACTTCGGCCTGAGCGTTCGAGCCGGCTGCTTCGGCGGCAACGAGTTCGGCCTCTTGTTCGTCCCTCGCGATCACGAGCACTGGGATGCTGTCGCGGTCGGAGCGCCCGGGCACATCCACCCGTACGCCGAACGCTCGGTTTGCTGCGTTGCTCGCCGCTTGTCCTGGTTCCGGCGGCCTTCTCAAGCGGCCGTCGGATCGCGGACGGCGCGGACGCGTGTTCCGGAGAAGGCCCCTCCCGTCATCGGTCGTCGAAGTCCGTCCGTCATCGGCATGGCCGTGTCGCCGTTCGCGATCCGCGTTCTGCGCGAGCTGATCGGCCACGTACCCTGCCACAAAGGCATAGATCGCCTTGTGCAGCAGATCGATCCGCTGCTCGTCGCGCGGCCAAGTCCAGGGCGGCGCGCCGGCGCCGGTCAGGTTCTCGAGCGCCTGATCGTTGATCAGGCGGATGTTCAGGAACAGGAACGAGGCCACCGAACCGCGCATGCCGCGCTCGGCCATGAGCATCCTGAGCGGGCCAAGGGCGATGCCCTGGCCCCAGTGCATGGTCCAGTTGAGGCCGATCCGCTCTCGGTCCGGCCTTGCCGGTAAGCCGAGGATGCGGCGAAGCGTATGAGCCGGAACGAAGGAGTTCGGCCGTCCCGTCACGTGCTGCTCGACCTTCTCGGCAAGCGTCATTGCGGCGACACCGGCGGCACCCGCGAGCAGACCTCGCGTCAGCGTGGCACCGAGATCCGCTCCGCGCCGGATCGGCTCCGATCGAGCCCTGTCACTGGTCATGAAAGTCCTCGACGTACTGCCGGATCGGAGCGTTCCGGGCCACTGGCCGGCTAACCCGGCGCCCGGCTGTTTGTTCGCCGCCACCTTCCGGCATGTCGCGGTGCCGACCGCCGCGGTCTCGAACCGCCTGCCTTGATCTGCATGAGCCTTGCCACGCTCGCGACCTGACGGCTTGCCGGTCCGGCGCGGGTTGAACCTGAAATGTGACCCGCGTGCCTGGGTCTCGGCCCGTACGCTTGAGATTACAATCGGCCGAAAGCGTCCGTACCACTCCCGAGCGGCTGCATCGGCTGAACGACGATCACTAAGCGTTGGATGGAAGGCCGGTTGCTGATCGCTGCATCTGGAAAGTCAGGTGGCGGCTGGTGCGCTCAGCACGCCGACAATGCTCAACAGGCAAATGCGGGCATCGACAGCTTGGGGTGGAAGGGCAGGGAGCTGCTACAAGTCCGGAGCCATGAAGCTGCAACGAAGCACCTCGCCGATGCTTTGCTAGCTCATTACAATATAACGAAAAGTGAGTGGCGGAGACGGAGGGATTCGAACCCTCGATACCCTTATTAGGGGTATGCTCATTTAGCAAACGAGTGCCTTCAGCCTCTCGGCCACGTCTCCCCGCCGCTCGGCTGTAGAAGCTCCGGGGCGGCGGGTCAACCCGGTCGGCGCGGGGTTGTGACGCGGCGCTCGTAATGCTTGGCCACGCGCAGGTGGCGGGAGATCGCGTAGTTCATCGCCGTGAGGAAACCGTAGGCGCCGCGCACGAAGTGGCGGCGGCCGAAATAGGCTTTCAGGAAGTTGCCCGGCAATTCCACATAGAGGCGCCAAGATGAGATCGTCACGCCGCGAGCATCCAGGTCGTCCGCTTGCTGGTCGGAGTACCGGTTGAGCTTGTCGAGTTGGTCGCCGAGCGAGCGCACCGAGAAATGGTGGATGCGTCCCTTGATCCGCCCCGTGGTGACGCCCGGCCCCAGTACCACTCGGTCATGGACCGGCGAGGTGGAGTAGGTGCTCAAGTCCCGCCGGTAGAGCCGGACCGGGGTCAGGACGTAGGCCCAGGGATGGGGGCGCGTCTCGCCGGGGAAGATTTCGGCGATGGGGATGGACCACGCGGCGTGGGCCGGTTCGCCGTTCGCGAAGACGGAACGGATCTGCTCGGCGAGGTCGGCGGGCACCACCTCGTCGGCGTCGAGGTTGAACACCCAGTCGTGGCGGCACTGCCCTTCCGCGAAGCGCTTCTGCCGGCCGTAACCCGGCCAGTCGTTGTGGATCACCCGGGCGCCGAGGGAGGCCGCGAGCGCCTGCGTCCCGTCGGTCGAGCCGGAATCGACCACAACGATGTCGTCGGCAAGCTCACGCACCGCGGCGATGGTGGCACCGATGCGATCGGCCTCGTTCTTGACGATGATGAAGACGGAGATCGGGAGCGGGGCCATGGGTCTCGTTACGCGCGGCGCCATTGCTCTAGCGGCCGGATTCTGTGCGAACAAGCACGGTTACCCGGCGGCTTCCGCGAGGCGCTTGCGTTGAACCTTGCCATTGGCGGTGCGCGGCAGCGCGTCGAGGAAACGGATGGTGCGGGGCGCCTTGTAGGCGGCCAGCCGCTCGCCGCACCACGCTATCAGCGCCTCCTCGTCAGGGTCGGCGCCGGAGCGGAGAACCACGAAGGCGGCGATGACCCGTAGATCGGCACGCACGGCCAACTCCGTCACGCCGACCTCGGCGACGTCGGGATGACCGGCCAGTACGCCTTCCACTTCGACGGGCGAAACGCGGTAGCCCATGGCATTCATCAGGTCGTCGTTGCGACCGTGGAACCAGACGTAGCCGTCGGCGTCGAGGCTCGCGAGATCGCCGCCGGCGAACCACGCGCCGTGCATCACCGCCGCCTCTTCCTCCGGCCGCTGCCAGTAGCCGAGCATCAGGCCGGGATCGGTGCGGTGGATCGCCAGCAGGCCTGACTCGCCCGTCGGCAGCGGCTCGGGCGGGCCCTCGACGGGCAGGATCGCGACGCGGCGTCCCGGTTGTTGCCGGCCGGGCGAGCCGGGCCGCACGGGGATGGTCGGACCGCTCGACACGTAAGTCGAGATCTCGCTCATGCCGAGCGCCTCGTAGAGCGGCTTCCCCGTTGCTTTCGTCCAGGCCTCGAGAAGGTCGGGCGAGAGTGCCTCACCCGCGGTCACGCCGTGGCGCAGACGCGAGAGGTCGTGCTCGGAGAGATCGGCGTATTTGAGGATCTGGCGGTAGACGCTCGGCACCGCCGCGAAGACCGTCGCGCCCTGCTCGGCGATCAGGCGGGGCCAGATCGCGCGGTCGCGCGGACCGTTGTAGAGCACCGTGGTTGCGCCGCAGGCCCAGGGGTCGGTGATGCCGACGCCCAGCGTGTAAGTCCAGTTCATGGTGCCGGCATGCAGCATGACGTCGGACTCGGTCAGCCCGAGCCAGTGCGCGTGCATGGGCCGGCGGCCCCAGATGGCGCGGTGGGCGTGGAGCACGCCTTTCGGGCGGCTCGTGGTGCCGGAGGTGTAGACGAGAGTCGCCGGGTCGTCGGCGGCGGTGTCGGCGTAGTCGGCGAGTGGCTCGCCCGCCTTCATCCCCGCGATTGTTTCGGAGTTGAGTTGGATGCAGTCCGCAGCACCGCTGGAATCCGAAAAGCCCTCACCGGTCACCATGGCGGCGACGCCGGCATTCTCTATCAGGAAGGCGGCCTCATCGACCGTCAGTTGCGGCGAGGAGGGCAGGGCGACAAGTCCGGCGGCGAGTGCACCGAAATAGACCAGCACGTAGTCGGCCTCGTTGCCCATGCGGATCATCACCCGGTCGCCGGCCTTCAGCCCGAGGCCGAGCAGCCCCGCCGCGATGCCGCGCACCGCCCGGTCGGCCTCGGCATAGGTGAGGCGACTGACCGTGCTGCCCTCACCGACCATGATCAGCGCGGTCTTGTCGCCGCGCAGCCGGGCATTCTCTGCGAGGCAGTAACGGGCCGCGTTGAAGCGGGGCGGTGGCTGGCGGTCGTCTAGGGGCGGCACGGCAGGCGTTTCCCGTGATCTTTGCGTTTGCCCCGGTGTCCGATCCCCACCCCTGAGGGTCAAGCGGGGCCGTGTTGTGACGTGCCGTGCGCGCCGCGCGGCGGCCGGATCACTCCGGAGAGTCCGGCGCTCGCACCTTCCGTCAGTTCGAGCCAGAGGAAGCGCGCGGGATCGACCGGCCCCGGAAGGGCCAGCCGGCCGGTGGGCACGGGCTGGAAGCCGAAACGGCGGTAGTAGGGTGCGTCACCGACGAGGACGACGAGGCCGTGTCCGGCGGCGCGGGCGGCATCGAGGCTCGCCTGCATCAGGCTGGTGCCGATGCCACGGTCCGAAAAGCTCGGATCGACGGTCAGCGGTCCGAGGACAAGGAGCGACCCGCCCTCAGCCTCGGCCGGGCCGATCCGTACCGAGCCGACGAGATAGGTGCCGACGAGTGCCGTCAGGCAGAGATCGGGCAGGGGCGCGGCGCCCTCGCGCAAGCGGTACGCGGTGCGGGCGAAGCGGCCAGGGCCGAAGGCGCGCGCGTGCAGCCGCTCGATTGCCGGGGCGTCGTCCGGATGTTCGGGACGGATCACGAGGGGGAGGGCGGTCACGGGTGGCGTCCGGCGGCGGGTGCGCGCCGATAGCAGTCGGCCGCGCAGCCGGCAAACAGGGCGCGCGTGTCAGGCGCCTCGGGCCGAGAAGTCGATGCGCGGATCGATCCAGGTGTAGGTGAGGTCGGACAAGAGATTCACGGCCAGGCCGAGCAGAGAGAAGATGTAGAGCGTAGCGAACACCACCGGATAGTCGCGGCCGACGATGGAGTTGAAGGACAGGAGCCCGAGACCGTCGAGGGAGAAGATCGTCTCGATCAGCAGCGAGCCGGTGAAGAAGGCGGTGATGAAGGCGCCGGGAAAGCCCGCGATCACGATCAGCATCGCGTTGCGGAAGACGTGGCCGTAGAGGACCCGCCGCTCGGTGAGGCCCTTCATGCGGGCAGTCACGACGTACTGCTTGCGGATCTCGTCCAGGAACGAGTTCTTGGTCAGCAGGGTCGAGGTGGCGAAAGCGCCGAGCACGAGCGCGGAGAGCGGCAGAACCAGGTGCCAGGCGTAGTCTACCGCTTTGCCCCAGACGCTCAGCGACTCGAAGTTCTCCGAGGTGAGGCCGCGCAAGGGGAAGATCTGCAGAAACGAGCCGCCCGCGAACAGAATCACCAAGAGGATGCCGAACAGGAAGCTCGGGATCGCGTAGCCGACGATGACGACCGCCGAGGTCCAGACGTCGAAGCGGGAGCCGTCGGCGACCGCCTTGCGGATGCCGAGCGGGATCGAGATCGCGTAGGAGATCAGTGTCATCCACAGGCCGAGCGAGATCGAGACCGGAAGCTTCTCCTTGATCAGCTCCAGCACCGAGACATCGCGGAAATAGCTGCGACCGAAATCGAAGCGGAGGTAGTCCCACAGCATCTTGCCGAAGCGCTCATAGGCGGGCTTGTCGAAGCCGAATTGCGCTTCGAGCTTCTTGATGAAGGCCGGATCGAGCCCCTGCGCGCCGCGATACTTCGAAGATTCACCGCCGCCGCGGGCCACCCCGCCTCCGAGGTCACCCTGCCCACCGGTGATCCGCGAGAGTGAGCCCTCCTGCTGCCCCTGAAGCTGGGCGAGCACTCGCTCCACCGGGCCGCCGGGGGCGAACTGGATGATGGCGAAGGTAATGAGCATGATTCCAAGGATGGTCGGAATCATCAGCGCGACGCGGCGCAGGATGTAGGCGAGCATGGATGATCCTCAGCCCCGGCCGATCCGGCGCGCCTTCTCTTCGTCGTACCACCACAGGGCCGGTACGCCGAGCCCGTAGGTCGGCAGCTTCGCCGGGCGGCCGAACATGTCCCACAGGGCGAGGCGGTACTCGGGCGAGTACCACATCGGAATCCAGTAGCGGCCGGCCCGCAGCACCCGGTCGAGGGCGCGGCAGGCCACCGTGAGGCCCGCGCGCGAATCGGCATTGGCGATGCGGTCGAGCAGGGCGTCGACCACCGGATCGCTGATGCCGGCGAGGTTGTTGGAGCCGGGGATCGCCGCCGCGCGCGAACCGTAGGCCTCGCGCAGTTCCGGCCCCGGCGTCGCGTCGCCCGAGGCGGCGCGGGAGATGATGTCGAAGTCGAAATCGCGCACCCGCGCTTGGTACTGCGCGGCATCCACCGCCCGCTGGCGCGCCTTGATGCCGATCAACCCGAGATTGCGGATGAAGGGCTGGACGATGGGCTCCCAGACGGAGTCCGAATCGAGGAACTCGAGCTCGATCGGCTTGCCGCTCGGCAGCCGGAGGCTACCGCCCTCGCGGGTGCAGCCCGCCTCCTTGAGCAAAGCCACCGCGCGGGCCAGCAGCGCCCGGTCCTGGCCCGAGCCGTCCGGAACCGGCGGCGTCCATGCCTCGCCGAAGACCTCGGCCGGCACTTGGCCGCTGAAGGGGTCGAGCAGGGCCAGCTCTTCCGCCGTGGGCTTGCCCGTCGCCATCAGGTCGGTCTTCTGGAAGAACGAGACGGTGCGCTCGTAGGAGCCGAACATCGCCGTGCGGTTGGTCCAGGGAAAGTCGAAGCAGAGGCCGATCGCCTCGCGCACGCGGGCGTCCTTGAACACTTCGCGGCGGGTGTTGAAGAACCAGCCCTGGATGGCCGCGGGCGAGGTGTCGGGCAGGGTCTCGCGCTTGACGCGGCCCTCGCGCACGGCGGGAAAATCGTAGCCCGTGGCCCAGATCCGCGAGGTAAATTCCTGGCGGTAGGTGTAGGCGCCGCCCTTGAACGCCTCGAACGCCACCTGCCGGTCGCGGAAATACTCGTAGCGGAGCTGATCGAAGTTGTTCTGCCCGACCATGACGGGCAGATCCGCGGCCCAGTAATCGGTCACGCGCTCCAGTTCGATGAAGCGGCCGATATCGATCCGCCCGATCTGATAAGGACCGGAGCCGAGCATCGGCGTGAGGGTCTGAGCCTCGAAGTCGCGCCCTTCGAAGAACTTTGCCGAGAAGATCGGAAGCCCGGCAACGATCAGCGGCAGGTCGCGGCTGCGGCCGGGGGCGAAGCGTACGACCAGGGTGTCGTTGCCCTCCGCCGTCGCCGCTTCGACGTCACGGATCACCTGCGAAATCGTTGGATGGCCCTTCTCCTTGAGGATGGTGAGGGAGAAGGCCGCGTCCTTCGCGGTCAGGGTCGAGCCGTCGTGGAAGCGCGCCTGCGGACGAAGCGTGAAGCGGTAGGTCAGGCCGTCGGGGCTGATCTCGACCGAGCGGGCGACGAGGCCGTAGAGCGCGTCCGGCTCGTCGAGCGCGCGCACCATCAGACTGTCGAAGGTGAGGTTGATGCCGGCCGCGCCGTTGCCGCGAAAGACGTAAGGGTTGAGCGTGTCGAAGGTGTCGAACGCCTGATTGCCGAAGGTCTGGACGATCTGTGTCGAGAAGCGCCCGCCGCGCGGGGCCATCGGGTTCACGTAGTCGAAGTTCGGAAAGTCGGGCCCATATTTCAGCTCACCGAAGCTCGACAGCCCGTGGGCGGGACGTGTGCCCTCGGCGCGGGGGGGCCGAGGCAGGGCGCTCGCGAGAGCCAGCGCACCCGTCCCGAGGACGACGCCCCGACGGGTCGGGCCCGCGCTCATCGCGGTGCCCCCGTCTTCGCTGCGAGAGCCTCGTCGTACCACCACGTGGTCGGGAAGCCCGAGGCGCCGTATTTCGGCAGCACCGCCGGACGGCCGAAGCGGTTCCAGCGGAGGGTGCGCGTGACGGCTGAGGACCATTGCGGCACCACGAAGTTGTGGGCCAGAAGGGCCCGGTCGAGAGCGTGCGTCGCGGCAACCAGCGTCTCACGGTCCTGAGCGAAGATCACCTTCTCGATCAGCGCATCGATACCCGCATCCTTGATCCCGGCGATGTTACGCGAGCCCGGCTTGTCTGCGGCGGCCGAGCCCCAGAACTCACGCTGCTCGTTGCCGGGCGAGAGCGATTCCGGCCAACTCGAGGTCGTGATGTCGAAGTCGAAGCTGCGCAGGCGGTTCTGGTATTGTGCCTGATCGATCACCCGGATCGAACTCTCGATGCCGATCAGCTTGAGCTGCGCGGCGTAGGGCAGGATTACCCGCTCGAACACGTTCTGAAATTCGAGAAATTCGACGGTCAGCGGCTCGCCGGTCGCCTTGGCGACCATACGACCGCCCTTCAGCTCGTAGCCGGCCTCGCGCAGGAGGCCGACCGCCTTGCGCAAGTTGGCGCGCACGGCCTCGGGCGTGTCGTTGACGGGGTTGGTGTAGGTCTCGGTGAAGACGCGCTCGGGCAGCTTGTCACGCACGCTCTCCAGGATCACCTTCTCCAAGCCATCGGGCAGGCCGGACGAGGCCAGTTCCGAGCCGTAGAAGTAGGAATCGATCCGGCTGTAGAGGCTGTAGAACAGCTGCCGGTTCATCTCCTCGAAGTTCAGGGCGAGGTTGAAGGCACGGCGCACGCGCTCGTCCTTGAACTTGTCCCGGCGCAGGTTGAACACAAAGGCCTGCATGATGCCGGTACCGCGGCCGGGGAACTCCTCCTTGATCAGGCGTCCTTCCTTCACCGCCGGGAAGTCGTCGTAGGCGGTGGCCCAGTTGCGGGCGATGTTCTCGGTGCGGAAGTCGTAGAGGTCGCCCTTCAACGCCTCCAGCAGCACCGATCCATCGCGAAAATACTCGTAGCGGACCGTGCCGAAATTGTTGCGACCGCGATTCACCGGCAGGTCCTTGCCCCAGTAATCGGCCACGCGCTCGTAGACGGCCGAGCGGCCGGCATCGATCCTGGCGAGCCGGTAGGGTCCGGACCCCAACGGAATCTCCAGCGTCGTTTCGGTGGCGTTGCGCGGCTTGCCGTTCTTGTCCGTACCGGTCCACCAGTGCTTGGGCAGTACCGGCATCTGGCCCAACACCTGCGGCAGCTCGCGGTTGCCGGCCTCGCTGAAGCGGAAGACGACCTCACGTTCGCCACCCAGCTCGGCCTTGACCACGGTGTGGTAATAGGCGGCGTAGAACGGGCTGTTGGCCTTCAGTGTGTCGAAGGACCAGATCACGTCCTCGACGGTGACCGGTTTGCCGTCGTGCCAGCGCGCATTCGGCCGCAGGCGATAGGTGACACACTGAGCGTCCTCGGCGATCCGCACGCCCTCGGCGAGGAGCCCGTAGGAGGAGAACGGCTCGTCGCCGGAATCTTCCATCAGCGTGTCGTAGATCTGGGTGATCCCGCCCTCGAGATCGCCCTTCAGGCCGTTGACGATGAAATTGAGGTTGTCGAAGCCGCCCTGGGCCCCGAGCCGCACCATGCCGCCGACCGGCGCCTTCGGGTCGGCATACTCGAAGTGCTGGAAGTCCGGGCCGTATTTCGGCTCGCCGAGCAGGGTCAGGGCGTGGCGCCAAGGACCCGAACCCACGCCGGATGCCTCCCGCGCAGAGACCTTCGAGGCCGATTCGGCGGGCTCCTGGGCCGAGGCGGAGCCCCGCAGGCCGAGGAGAACGAGCGCTCCGGCGAGGAAGCTGCGGCGAGCGATCACGGCGTTTTCCGTCACGTTGGCGCGGTCTCCCGGTCCTGTGAGAGGTCAGTCGGGCGCCGTTCTAGGACGAGCCCGGGTCCGGCGCCAACCCGCCGCGAGCGCGCAGGCGCCAGGGCCGGGCGCCAGGACATGAAAAAGGCCGGGCTTTGCAGGGCCCGGCCTTCGAGAATTCAGTTCGCCACCCCGCCTTACGGCTTAGGTGCCTCGGGATCGGCCTTGGCCGGCGGCTCAGTGGCCGGGGTGCTTTCGGAGCCGGGGGCCGCCTTGGTCGGAATATCGCCCGACGGCTTGGCCTCCGGGGCCTGGGTCGGGGCGACCTCGTTGCGCTGCGGCTGGACCTGCGGCGCCGGGACCGGACGGGTGGTGTCCTTGCCGTCACCGGACTGAGTGTCGCCCTTCGGCGCGTTGGTCTCGGGCGCCTTGTCCTTGTTGCCGGTCGCGCTCTCGACCGGCCTCTCCTCGGACTTGCCGGAGGCCTTGTCCTCGGCCTTGCCCTCCGCCGGCTTGGCGGCCTCGGCCTTCTTGTCATCCGCCGGCGCCGTCTCAGCCTTCTTCTCGGCGGCCGGCAGCGGCTTCGGGCTTTCGGAGAGGGTCCGGAGATAGGCGATGACGTTGGCGCGTTCGGTCGGCGAGCTGATGCCGGCAAACGCCATCTTGGTACCCTTCACGTAGCCCTTCGGGTTCTCGAGGAAGTGGTCGAGATCCTCGTAGGTCCAGGTGCCGCCCTTCTCCTTCAGGCCGGCGGAGTAGTCGAAGCCCTCATGGTGGGCCTTCTGGCGCTCCACGACGTCCCAAAGATCGGGGCCGACCTTGTTGGGGCCACCCTTCTCGAAGCTGTGGCAGGCTTGGCAGGCCTTGGTGCCACCCTTGCCCTTGTCGGCATCGGCGGTGGCGAGCCGCACGGCGATAGGCTCGGCCTTCGGCGCCTCGGCGGCGCCGCCGGCGCTCTTCGGCTCCGGTTCGGGCAGGGGGTAGCCGGCGCTTCCGGCGGGCTTTGGATGATAGATCAGCTCCGCCACGAAGCCCGACCCGACCGCGAACAGGAGGGCACCCAGGACAGCGCCCGCAACCTTGTTCAGCTCGAAGGAATCCATGCTCGACAGCTCCGGCGCACGGGATCAGGACCCGGCGGATGAGGGCCCGACGGGCAGACGCCGGACTTTGGAGGATTTCAAGGGTGATTAGCCGCTTGGGCCCGATCTTGACAATGGGCCAGGCACGCTGCGCGCTGTCGCACACCGTTATTCGTCACAAGCTTCGAGCGTGCGGGCCTCGCCCGTTGCAGCCCTGCCGCACCGGAGGGACGCCGGGGACGGCCATGACAAGCCGGATCGCCGCTGCTAGAGCCGCCCCTGTCCGCTAGCCCGACGCTCGTCTCACTGCCCCAGGCCATGTCCGATCCCCTGATCCTGATTCCAGCACGCCTCGCCGCGACCCGGCTTCCGTCGAAGCCGCTCGCCGACATCGCAGGCGCACCAATGATCGTGCATGTCTGGCGCCGCGCCGTGGAGGCGGGCATCGGACCTGTCGTGGTGGCCACCGATACCGACGCGATCGCCGACGCGATCGAGGCGCAGGGCGGATTGGCCGTAATGACCCGGGCCGATCACCCCTCTGGCTCCGATCGCCTCGCGGAGGCGCTGGAGATCGTCGATCCGGACGGCAACCACGATGTCGTCGTCAACCTGCAGGGCGATCTGCCGACCATCGACCCGGCGATCATCGCCGCGGCCGTGACGCCACTGGCCGACCCGCAGGTCGACATCGCCACCCTCTGCGCGGTGATCCACCGGCCCGAGGATATGGACGATCCGAACGTGGTCAAGATCATCGGCCACACGGTGGGACCGAACCGTCTGCGGGCGCTCGCCTTCACCCGCGCCCGCGCCCCCTGGGGGGAAGGGCCGCTGCTCCACCATATCGGCCTCTACGCCTATCGCCGGAAGGCGCTCGCGCGGTTCGTCGCCCTGCCGCAGGGCGAACTGGAACGGCGGGAGAAGCTGGAGCAACTGCGCGCGCTGGAGGCCGGCATGCGCATCGACGCCATGATCGTCGAGGATCTGCCGCTCGGCGTCGACACCCCCGCCGATCTGGAGCGCGCCCGCACGCTCCTCGCCGTCCGCCGCCTCAACTGAACCCGCTGAAACACCGATGACCGATCGTACCATTGCCTATCAGGGCGAGCCCGGCGCCAACTCGCACATCATCTGCTCGCAGGCCTATCCCGGCTGGACCGCGCTGCCCTGCGCCACCTTCGAGGATGCTTTCGCCGCGGTGAACGAGGGGAAGGCAGGCCTCGCGATGATCCCGATCGAGAATTCGATCGCCGGCCGGGTCGCCGACATCCACCACCTGATCCCGACCTCGCGGCTGCACATCATCGCCGAGCACTTCCTGCCGATTCACTTCCAGCTCATGGCCTTGCCGGGCGGGAGCGCGGAGCGGCTGACGAGCGTGCACAGCCATATCCACGCGCTTGGCCAGTGCCGCCGGATCATCCGTCGCCTCGGCCTCAAGGCGGTCGTGGCCGGCGACACGGCCGGCGCCGCCCGCGAGGTGGCTGAGGCGCGCGACCCCTGCCGCGCGGCGCTCGCCCCGGCCATGGCGGCCGAGGTCTACGGTCTCGACATCCTGGAGCGCGACGTCGAGGACGAGGCGCACAACACCACGCGCTTCGTGGTGTTCTCGCCCGAGCCCGCCGAGATCGAACCGGGCAACGGCCCGACGGTGACGAGCTTCATCTTCCGGGTCCGCAACATCCCGGCGGCGCTCTACAAGGCGCTCGGCGGCTTCGCCACGAACGGCGTCAACATGTCGAAGCTCGAGAGCTACATGGTCGAAGGCCAGTTCACCGCGACCCAGTTCTACGCCGAGGTCGACGGACATCCTGAGGACGACGGCCTGCGCCGGGCCCTCGAAGAGCTGCGCTACTTCTCGAAGGAGCTGCGCATCATCGGCACATACCCGGCCCATCCGTTCCGCGAGACGACGCGGCAGGCGGCGGAGTAGCGAAGGCGGACATGAAAAAGGCCGGCGCAGCGGTGCCGGCCTTTTTCGTTCTCGACGACAGCGGCGCGTTATGCCGCGTCGGCGGGCTTGTCCTTGTTGGCCTCGGGCTTCGGACCCCCCTTGGAGACGCCGACGAGGGCCGGGCGCAGAGTCCGGTCGCCGATGACGTATCCGGTCTGAACCACCTGGACCACGGTCCCGTTCGGCACCTCGGCATTCGGTACCTCGAACATGGCCTGATGCCGGTTCGGGTCGAAGCGCTGACCTTGCGGATCGACCACTTTCACGCCGTGGCGCTCCAGCGTCTTGGTCAGATCCCGCTCCGTCAGGTCGATGCCCTCGATCAGTCCCTTGAAGGCTCCTTCGGCGCCCGCCCGCGCATCGGCCGGCACGCTGTCGAGGGCGCGGCGGATGTTGTCGGCGGTGTTGAGCATGTCGCGGGCGAAGTTCGTCACCGCATAGGTGCGGGCATCGGCAACCTCGCGCTCGGTGCGGCGGCGCAGGTTCTCCATCTCGGCCAGCGTGCGCAGCAGGCGATCCTTGAACTCGTCGCGCTCCGCGATGGCGGCCGCGAGGCCTTCCGCATCCGCGCCCGCGGTGGCGGGCTGCGGCGGAACCTCCGCCTCAGCGCCGTTGTGCCGCTCCTGCTTCTCCATGTCGTCAGCCATCATCGTGCGATCGATCAGATCTCGAAGTGTTCCGGGATGGGGCTGATATCATTCGGGCAAACCGCGAAATCAAGCGAGCGCTTCGCCATCGCCTCCTACAACTCACGCGGAGGCGGCGAATCGACCAACGCGTCGAGGCCTTCGGCGCGCAGTGCGGCGACGTCGCTGGCGAACACCTCCATCACCGCGGCGCGGATCATCGCGAGTCGGTCGGGCTGCACCACGCGGGTGCCGGTCAGGTCGGTCACGTAGAACACGTCCACCGCCCGCTCGCCGAAGGTCGCCACATGCGCCGAGGTGATGTTGAGGCTCAGGCGGTTCAGCGCCGTCGTCAGCTCGTAGAGCAGGCCCGGCCGGTCGAGGCCGGTGATCTCCACCACGGTTTCGCGGCTCGACAGGGCGTTGTCGATCGACACGTCCGGCGGCACGAGGAAGGTCTTGGGCGGCTGCTTCGGGTGCTTGTCGGCGACGAGTTCGGCGATCTTGATCTCGCCCTTGAGCGCCCGCTCGATCGCCGTGGCGATGCGGCCGGCGCGGCGCAACTCGTCCTCGTCCCGTTCGAAGGCACGGGAGATGAAGATCGAATCGAGCGCGAAGCCGTCGGTCGTCGTGAAGATCTGCGCATCGACGATGTTGCCGCCCATCGTCGCACAGGCGCCGGTGATGATGGCGAGCAGGCGCGGATGGTCGGGCGAGTAGACCGTCAACTCGGTCACGCCGCGCACCGGATCGGTCTCGTAGGTCGTGGCGCTGGTACGGCCCTCCTCCATCACCGTGCGCAGGAATCGGGCGTTCTTGAAGTGGCGCGTACTGTCCACCTTGAGCCAGTAGGCTTGATTGTGACGCGCGGCGTAGGCGTCGAAGGTGTCGCTGTGCCAGTCCGAGAGTTGCTCGCGCAGTGCCATCTGGATCAACCGCACGCGGTCGGTTCGGGCGATTTCCGAGTGGCCGCCGGACAGGACAACCTCGGTCTCGTCGTAGAGGGTGCGAAGCAGCGTGCCCTTCCAGGCCGTCCACACGCCGGGTCCCACCGCCTTGATGTCGGCGACGGTGAGAATTGCGAGGAGCTTCAGGCGTTCCAGGCTCTGCACCTCGCTCGCAAACTTCTCGATGGTCTTGTGGTCGGACAGGTCGCGGCTCTGCGCCGTCATCGACATGAGCAGGTGGTGCTCGACGAGCCAGGACACCGTCTCGGTCTCCGCTTGGCTGAGCCCGAAGCGCGGCCCGAGCTTGCGGGCAATGGCGGCACCGGCGGTCGAGTGATCCTCCGGCCGCCCCTTGGCGATGTCGTGCAGCAGGATCGCGACGTAGAGGGCGCGGCGGTTGTGAATCGTGTCGATGAGGCGCGAGGCGAGCGGGTGCTCCTCGCGCACCCGGCCGGAATCGATCGCTGCCAGGACGCCGATCGAGCGCAGCAGGTGCTCGTCCACCGTGTAGTGGTGGTACATGTTGAACTGCATCATCGCGACGATGCGGCCGAATTCCGGGATGAAACGGCCGAGCACGCCGGCCTCGTTCATCGACCGCAGGATCGTCTCCGGCGCGTTCTTCGAGATGAGGATGTCGAGGAAGAGCCGGTTGGCCTCCGCATCGACGCGCACCGTGTGGGTGATGAGCCGGAGCGAGCGGTTGGCCAGCCGCGCCGCATCGGGGTGGATCGGCAGGTTATGCCGGTCGGCAAGCCAGAACAGGCGGATCAGGTTGATCGGATCCCGCTCGAAGGCGTCCTCGCCGCGGATGTTGACCCGGCCATTGTCGATCCAGAAATCTTCCGCCTCGATCGAGGTCGCGCGGAACCGATCGCGGAAGCGGCCGATCCAGCGGTCGAGCACCGGTGTACGCTTGGCGTGACGCGCTTCGAGTTCCGCACAGACGATGGCGGTGAGGTCGCCGACATCCTTGGCGATCAGGAAGTAGGCCTTCATGAAGCGCTCGACGCCCGAGAGGCCGCCGCGGGCGCCGAAGCCGAGCCGCTCGGCGATCTTGGGCTGGAGCCCGAAGGAAAGCCGCTCCTCCGCTCGGCCGGTCACGAAGTGGATGTGGCAACGCACCCGCCACAGGAACTCCTCGCAGCGCTCGAACAGCTTGTACTCGTCCGGCGTGAACAGGCCGGCATGAACCAGCTCGACTTGATCCCGCACCCGGTAGGTGTACTTGGCGATCCAGAACAGGGTGTTGAGGTCGCGCAGCCCCCCCTTGCCGTCCTTGACGTTGGGCTCGACGAGGTAGCGCGACGCGCCCGCCTTGGCGACGCGAGCGTCGCGCTCGCGGAGCTTGGCTTCCACGAACTCCGTGGCCGTGCCGATCACCAGCTCGGTATCGAAGCGGGTGACCATCTCCTCGAACAGCGCGCGCGAGCCGAACAGGAAGCGGGATTCGAGCAAAGCGGTGCGGATCGTCATGTCGGCACGGCCCTCGCGCAGACATTCCTCGACCGAGCGCGTCGCGTGGCCAACCTTCAACTTCAGGTCCCAGAGTACGTAGAGCATCGCTTCGACGACGCTCTCGGACCACGCGGTCTGCTTGTAGGGCAGCAGGAACAGGAGATCGATGTCCGAGCCCGGCGCCATCGTTCCGCGCCCGTAGCCGCCGGTGGCGACGATCGCGAGTTGCTCGCCGGTAGAGGGATTGTCGTTGGGATAGAGGCGCCAGACCACGGCATCGTAGATCGCCCGCACCACTGCGTCGGTGAGACGGCTCAGCCGTTGCGCACAGGCGATTCCGTCCCGTTCCTTCATGAGGAGACGTTCGGCCTCCCGGTGCCCGGTCTCGATCACCTTGCGCAACTCGGGTACCAGAAGCCCCCGCAACTTGGTGGGCTCACGCGCGTCCCGATCGAGGGACGCGACGATCTTTTCCAGGACGGGAACGGGGTCGAACATGGCCGTTCCGTTAGCATGTAAAGCCGGCGGCGGCACCGGCCGGTTGCACGCAACCCAGCCGTTCTGTTCGGCGAATTTTCCGTTTGACGAAACGAACGTGACTGTTTTAGCCATCGGGTGGATCCGGACATCGATCCGGGCCGACGAGGGAGACAGCCGCATGATCCGACGCCGCACCGTCCTGTCCGCATTCGCCGGATTGCTCGGCCTCCTTGCGGCGGGTTCGGACCTGCGCGCGGCAGATGTGAGCGAGATCCGTCTGGACTGGGCCACTTACAATCCGGTCAGCCTCGTCCTGAAGGAAAAGGGCTTTCTGGAGGAGGCGCTGAAGGCCCGCGGCATCAAGGTGCGCTGGGTCCAGTCGCTCGGCTCCAACAAGGCGCTGGAATTCCTCAACGGCAGCGCGATCGACTTCGGCTCCTCGGCCGGGGCCGCGGCGCTGCTGGCCCGGATCAACGGCAATCCGGTCAAGGTCGTCTACGCCTTCTCCCGACCGGAATGGACCGCCCTCGTCACCCGCAAGGACACGGGGATCGCCAAGCCTGCCGATCTCAAGGGCAAGCGTATCGCGGTCACCCGCGGCACTGATCCGCACATCTTCCTGATCCGCGCGCTCCAGAGCGCCGGGCTGACCGAGAAGGACGCCAAGCTCGTCCTGCTCCAGCACGCGGACGGCCGGACGGCGCTCGACCGTGGCGACGTCGATGCCTGGGCCGGCCTCGACCCGATGATGGCCGCCGCCGAGATCGAGAATGACGACGTTCTGTTCTACCGCGATCCGAGCGCCAACACTTGGGGCGTGCTCGATGTGCGCGAGGACTTCGCCAAGGCGCACCCCGACCTCGTGAAGGTCGTCATCGCGGCTTATGAGCAGGCTCGCGCCTACGCGCTCGCCAATCCGGAAGCCCTGAAGAACGCCCTCGTCTCGGCGACCAAACTTCCTGAGGCCGTCATCGCCAAGCAGCTCGAGCGCACGGACCTGAGCCAGCCCGCCGTCGGCCCGGCCCAGGCCGAGAGCATTCGCGCCGCCGGCCTGGCGCTGCAGCAGGCCGGCGTCATTCCGGCTTCCACCGATGTGGCGGCAGCGGTCGACGGCCTGATCGATCCGCAGTTCAACCCGGCCCCGGCCCGCTGAACGCAGCGTGGGCGCTCGGCGCCGCCCGGATGCTGTTGCGGTGAGCCGAGAGAGCTGTACGAGACTGGTATGAGTGCTCCGGCAATCCTGTCCTCTGACGAGGAGCAGTCTGCTCCGTCCGCCCGTCCGGGGCGCGTCGCTGTCCTCGGCACCGGCGCGCGGTTGGCGCTCGGCTTGCTGGTGCCGCTCGCTCTGGCACTCGGCTGGGAGGTCGCCGTCGCGGCAGGAGTCGCCTCCGGACGCCTGCTCCCGCCGCCGAGTCGGGTCGGTGCCGCGCTCTGGACGCTCGCGGCCTCGGGCGAAATCTGGACCCATGTCGAGGCGACCCTGATCAGGGTCGGGCTCGGCTTCGCCTTTGGGGCGAGCGCCGGCATCCTCGCGGGCGCGCTCACCGCGACGCTGCCCGCCTTGCGCTGGCTGGTCGATCCCAGCCTCCAGGCGCTGCGCGCCGTACCCTCCCTCGCCTGGGTGCCGCTGTTCATCCTCTGGTTCGGGATCCTCGAGACGCCGAAGGTTGCCCTGATCGCGGTCGGCGTGTTCTTTCCCGTCTACGTCGGCGTGGCCGGCGCCATCGCTTCGGTCGATCGCAAGCTGGTGGAGGTCGGCCGCATCTTCCGCCTCTCGAAGCTGGCGCTTGCCCGGCGCATCCTCCTGCCGGCCGTGCTGCCGGCGACCCTGACGGCGCTTCGCACCGGTCTTGGCCTCGGCTTCCTGTTCGTGGTCGCCGCCGAGCTGATGGGCGCCTCCGAAGGCCTCGGCTACCTGCTCCTCGACGGCCAGCAATTCAGCAAACCCGATCAGATCCTGGCCGCGATCATCAGCTTCGCCGTCGTGGGCAAGGCGGCCGATGCCGTGCTCGTCGCGCTCACCGGCCCGCTGGTGCGCTGGCAGGACACCGCGCGGGATACGCTGTGAGGCCGCCATGCTGAGCATCCAGAGCCTTTCCAAGACCTATGCCGACGGCACGCGCGCGCTGGAAGGCATCGACCTCGACGTACCGAATGCCGAGATCGTCGCGCTGATCGGCGGTTCCGGCTGCGGGAAGACCACGCTGCTGCGCCTCATCGCCGGCCTCGACCACCCTAGTGCCGGCCGGATCGCGCTCGACGGCGAGCCGATCACCGGGCCCCATCCCGGCGTCGGCCTCGTATTCCAAGAGCCGCGCCTGCTGCCTTGGCTCACTGTCGCCGACAATGTCGGCTTCGGCATCGAACATCAGCCGAAGCGCGAGCGGCGGGAGCGGATCGCCCACGCTCTCGAGCGCGTGGGCCTCGTTGGGCATGCCGGGCGCTGGCCCCGCGAATTGTCGGGCGGACAGCAGCAGCGCGTCTCGATCGCGCGCGCTTTCGTCGCCAGCCCGCGGGTGCTGCTCCTCGACGAACCATTCTCGGCGCTCGATGCCTTCACCCGCAAGGATCTCCACCGCCACCTCCTCGCCCTGTGGGAGGAGGTGCGGCCGACCGTGCTGATCGTCACCCATGACGTGGCGGAGGCGGTGGCGCTCGCCGACCGCGCCATCGTC
The DNA here is from genome assembly GCF_014191355.1 of Methylobacterium sp. R2-1. Lineage (GTDB taxonomy): Bacteria > Pseudomonadota > Alphaproteobacteria > Rhizobiales > Beijerinckiaceae > Methylobacterium. The sequence continues at coordinate 188,980 of NZ_JACHWM010000005.1, read as the reverse complement.
ATGCGCCCGCACCCCGGCCACCTCGACGACACGGTGGTCCTGCCGATGCGCCGGCCGCGCGACCCGGCGGCGCCGGCCAGCGAGGCGGCGACCCGCACGATCCTGTCCGCCCTCGATCATTCACTGCGGCCGCGCGATGCTTCCCGTGCACCGCAACTCGCCGGCGGCAGCTCGTTCTGAGGTGTTGTCCGCGCGCGAAAACCGCTAAGTCCGGCCCACCAAGAAAACCCGCCAAGAAAACCGGAGGAAATCCATGGACGCCAACGCCCTGCGCGCTCTCCAGGCCCCGCTCAAGAACAAGTACCGCGAGGCACCGGACGCTGCCGTTATCACGCTCAAGGCGAAGGGCTCGCTGGACGACACCAGCATCGCCTGCAAGGTCGAGACCGGCCGCGCCCTGGCGGTTGCCGGCCTGCACCCCGCCACCGGCGGCTCCGGCGCCGAACTCTGCTCCGGCGACATGCTGCTCGAAGCGCTCGTCGCCTGTGCGGGGGTAACGGTGAAGGCGGTGGCGACCGCGCTCGAGATTCCGCTCAAGGCCGGCACGGTCAGCGCCGAGGGCGACCTCGACTTCCGCGGCACGCTCGGTGTCGACAAGGAGGCACCGGTCGGCTTCCGCTCGATCCGCCTCAAATTCGATCTCGACACCGACGCCCCGCAGGAGAAGCTCGACCAGCTCCTGAAGCTCACGGAACGCTACTGCGTCGTGTTCCAGACCCTCAACCACAAGCCGGAATTGTCTGTGAACGCCTCGCGCTCCTGAGAGGCGAAGCGTATTGAACGGGCGTCATGCGCCTGCTCATCATCGAGGACGACCGCGAGGCCGCTGCCTATCTGGTCAAAGCGTTCCGGGAAGCCGGGCACGCCGTGGACCATGCGGGCGACGGCCTCGATGGATACGCGCTTGCCCGCGAGGGCGATTACGACGTGCTGATCGTCGATCGCATGCTGCCGAAGCTCGACGGGCTCTCGCTTGTGCGCTCCTTGCGTGAGCAGGAGATCGCCACGCCCGTCCTCATCCTCTCCGCGCTCGGTCAAGTGGACGACCGGGTGAAGGGGCTGCGGGCGGGGGGCGACGACTACCTTCCCAAGCCCTATGCCTTCTCCGAGCTTCTCGCCCGTAGCGAGGTGCTGGCCCGCCGTCGCACCGCCGCGACCGGCTCCGGCGAGGCCACCGCCTACCGGGTCGGCGGTCTCGAACTCGACCGGCTCTCGCACCGGGTGACGCGGGCGGGCCGCGAGATCGTACTGCAGCCGCGCGAGTTCCGGTTGCTCGAATACCTCATGCGCCATGCCGGACAGGTCGTGACCCGGACGATGCTGCTGGAGCATGTCTGGGACTACCACTTCGATCCGCAGACCAACGTCATCGACGTCCACGTCTCGCGCCTGCGCTCGAAGATCGATCGCGGCTTCGAGCACCCGATGATCCACACGGTCCGCGGTGCAGGCTACGTCATCCGGGCCGACGAGCCTCAGCCCTCGTGAATCCCGCTGCATCGCCGCCGCAGGACGGACTCCTCGCGCGTCTCGGGAAGATCTTCCGAACGACGGCGTTCAAGCTGTCGCTCGCCTACCTCGTCCTGTTCGCGGTGCTGGCCTCACTCGGGCTCGGTTACGTCGCCTGGAACGCGCGGCGGGTTCTGGACGATCAGATCGTCTCGACCATCGACGCCGAGATCAACGGTCTGTCCGAGCAGTACACGGCGGGCGGTCTGCGCCGACTCATCGCCGTGGTGGAGCGGCGCGCCAAGGAGCCGGGCGCCTCGCTCTACCTCGTCACCACGCCCGCAGGCGAGCACATCGTCGGCAATGTCAGCCGCGTCTCGGCCGACATCCTCGCCCGGCCGGGCCAGTACGAGGGCTACTACGGACGCGGCTCCGAGCCGGACCAGAGCGACCACCGCGCGATCATGCGGGTCTTCACTCTGGCCGGCGGCTTTCGCCTTCTCGTCGGCCGCGACACCGAGGAGCGCGATCGCCTGCGCGCGGCAATCGGAAACACCTTCGGTTCCTCGCTCGCGCTGGTCGTAGTACTCGGCGTGCTCGGCGGCTGGTTCGTGGCGAGCCGCGTGCTGAAGCGCGTGGACGACATGACCGAGACGACCCGCACCATCATGGCGGGCGATCTCGACGGGCGCCTGCGGGTCGCCGGCACCGGGGACGAACTGGACCGCCTCGCCCAGAACCTGAACCTAATGCTGGAGCGCATCGGCGAGTTGATGCGCGGCATGAAGGAGGTCTCCGACAATATCGCCCACGACCTCAAGACGCCCCTGACCCGTCTGCGCAACCGTGCAGACGAGGCCCTGCGCACTGCCGAAACGCCGGAGGCCCTCCGTGAGGCGATCGAGGGCGTGATCGAGGATAGCGACGGGCTGATCCGGGTGTTCAACGCGCTGCTCACCATCGCTCGCCTGGAAGCCGGCAACGCGCCGGAGAGCATCCGCCGTTTCGACGTCGGGGAGGTGGCACGGGAGGTGGCCGAACTCTACGAGCCGCTCGCCGAAGACAAGGGTATGAGCCTGACCGTCCGCACCGAGCCGAATCTGATCCTCGACGGCAATCGCGAACTGGTGGGCCAAGCGATGGCCAACCTCATCGACAATGCCATCAAGTACGGCGTCCGATCGCCCGAAGCCAGTCCGCAGCCGGTCGCGGTCAGCGCCGTGCGCGCCGACGGTGTCATCCGGCTTACCGTGGCGGATCGCGGCCCCGGCATCCCGGAAGAGGAGCGCGGGCGGGTGCTCGACCGGTTCGTACGTCTCGACGCCGCCCGCTCACGCCCCGGCTTCGGCCTCGGGCTCAGCCTCGTCAGCGCCGTCGCCCGGCTTCACGGCGGCAGCCTCGATCTTGCTGACAATGGGCCGGGGCTCGCCGTCACGCTGAGTCTGCCGGCCGGTGCGGTCTAGACGCGCTCAGTTGAGGAAGTTGCGCACCCCGTCAGGATCGGCCAGCGTCATCAGCGGACTGCCGGGCAGAGCGAAGAGCACCAGCAGGACCGCGAGCGTGATCGTGGCCAGGCCCAGCATCGCTCCGAGGCGCTGCGGGTCGAACCGGCGGCTCGCGATCAGCGCGCAACCGAGCGTGAAGACCGCAGCCTCGGCGAAGGGAACCAGGTTGGTGCTGCTCATCAATTCGTTTCCGTCCTCGGTTGCCGCGCCGTCCGTCGGAGGTACCTCGCCGAGATACCTTGGCAGTGTGCCGCCTCTTGACGTCCGTGATCAACCGGCGAGCGGCTGGACCGCTCCCCAGGCTCCCATGACAGGACGGTGAGCGAGCCTGAAAATGCTCGTGTCAGCGGCACCGCGCTGATCGGGCGTTCGGACGCATTCACCCGATGCTCGGCTTGATGCCGTATCGCAGATCGCTGAAAGACCGCCCGTCTGCGATAGTTTCCGGACCGGACCGGACCTCGATCGAGGACGCAGGATCCTCCCTGCAGCCTTGGCGCCGCGATGGTCGGTGCGCCGCGTGCCACTCCTTGGTGACGGTTTCGGTCTGCCGGCTCCGTGCTAGGTCCCTGCAAGAGGCCCGTCGAAAATCCCTTGGCAGAACTCAAATTGCGCGTTTGATGGGCAAAACCCGCGTTTTCCTCGCGACGCGGACGTTTCGAAGTGAAGAAGGGACGGCATGGGCAGGCGAAACGGCGGGCCCTCTGCCCGCGACGATGGCACAGCCTCCCTGTTCGCGCGGTTGCGGCAGGCCCCGCCGCTCACGAACCCCGAGGCGGCGCGGGCGCGCCTCGACGAGATCGCCGAAGCGCTTCCCGCTCCTCTGCGTGAGGGGATGGCGCGAGACCTTCTCGCAGCGCTCGCCGACCATTCGACCTTCCTCTGGTCCCTGGCTTCGCGCGATCCGGCTCGCCTCGCCCGCCTCTTCGAAGAATCGCCGGAGGCCGCCGACGCCCGCATCATCGCCGCGCAGCGCGCCGCCGGCCGGACGGTCGAGGGCGGTTCGCCCGATCTCGACGCGGTCGGGAAGATCCTGCGCCGGAACCGGGCCGAGCACGCCCTCCTGGTCGCGCTCGCCGATATCGGCGGAGTCTGGCCGCTGGAACGGGTGACCGCCGCGCTCTCCGACTTCGCCGATGCTTCGGTCTCAGCGGCCGTCGATGCGATGCTTCTCCAGGCCGCCGCCTCCGGGCGCTTCCTGGCGAAGGATCGGGACGAACCCCAGGCCGGCTCGGGCCTGGTGGTGCTCGGGCTGGGCAAGCTCGGCGGGCGCGAGCTGAACTATTCGAGCGACATCGACCTGATCGTCTTCTTCGATCCCGAGGCCGTGCGGCTGAAGGAGGGGTTGGAGCCGACGCCGTTCTTCACCAAACTCGCCCAGGGCGTCGCCAAGCTGCTGCAGGAGCGCACCCGCGACGGCTATGTCCACCGGGTCGATTACCGCCTGCGCCCCGATCCCGGCTCGACGCCGACCGCGATGAGCCTCGCCTCGGCCTACGTCTATTACGAGACCATGGGGCAGAACTGGGAGCGGGCCGCCTTCATCAAGGCCCGCGCCATCGCCGGCGACATCCCCGTGGGCGAGCGGTTCCTCGCCGACCTCACCCCCTTCGTCTGGCGCAAGTACTTCGACTTCGCGGCGATCGCCGACGTGCACGCCATGAAGCGGCAGATTCACGCCGTACGCGGGCACGAGGCGCTGGCGGTCGCCGGTCACGATATCAAACTCGGCCGCGGCGGCATCCGCGAGATCGAGTTCTTCGTTCAGACCCAGCAGCTCGTCTTCGGCGGCCGACGTCCCATGCTGCGCGGGCGCTCCACCGTTCCGATGCTGGCCAGCCTGCACGAGGACGGCTGGATCTCGGCCGAGGCACGGGACGAACTGGCGCAAGCCTACGCCTTCCTGCGCACGATCGAGCATCGCCTGCAGATGGTGCGCGACGAGCAAACCCAGCGCCTGCCCACCGACCGGGCCGAGCTGGAGAATTTTGCGCGGTTTGCCGGATATCCCGATCTTGCCGGCTTCGAGGAGGCGCTGCTTGCTCACGCCCGCCGGGTGCAGGCGCACTACGCCTTGCTGTTCGAGGCCGGGCCCGACCTCTCGTCGGACGTGGGGGATCTCGTCTTCAGCGGCGCCGCCGACGATCCCGCGACACTCGCCACCCTGCGCAGTCTTGGCTTCCGCGATCCTGAGCGGGTGACGGATACCGTGCGCGGCTGGCATTTCGGCCGGCGCGCGGCGGTGCGGAGTCCCCGCGCCCGCGAGGTGCTGACCGAACTGGTCCCAGCCCTGCTCAAGTCACTCTCCGGCACCCCCGATCCGGATGCGGCGCTCGCCAACCTCGACCGCGCCTTCGGCCGGATGCCGGCGGCCGTGGAGCTGCTGACCATCCTGCGCGAGCACGAGCGGCTGCGGCTGCTCTTCGCCGATCTGCTCGGCAGCGCCCCGCGCCTCGCCGGCACGGTCGCCTTCTCGCCGCACGTGCTCGATGCGGTGATCGACCCCGATTTCGGCGATCCGACGGTCGATGCAGCGGCCATCGCCACGCATTACCGCGCGCTTCTCGGCCGACCCGACAGCCACGAGTTGTTCCTCGACCGCAGCCGCGACGCGGCTCGTCAGCTCCGCTTCCTCACCGGCGCACGGCTGCTCTCCGGTATTCTGACGCCACAGGCAGCGGGCTGCGCCTTTTCGGCGATCGCGGACGCCGCCGTCGCGACGGCTCTGGAGGCCGTCGCGACAACCTTCTTCTCCGACCACGGCCCGATCCCGAAGGGCCGCGTCGTCGTGCTCGGCTACGGCCGCCTCGGCTCGCGCCAGCTCACGGCGGAATCCGATCTCGATCTCGTCGTGCTCTACGACTTCGACCCGGAGAACCGCACCAGCACCGGCCCGAAACCTCTCGACGCGGCAGTGGCCTACAATCGGCTGACCCAGCGTCTCGTCGCGGCGCTCACGGCCCCGACCCGGCGCGGCCTGCTCTATGAGGTGGATCTGCGCCTGCGTCCCGGCGGTGGCCAGGGCGCGGTGGCGGCGCAGTTCCGCAGTTTCTGCGCCTACCAGCGGGAGGAGGCTGAGCTTTGGGAGCACATGGCTCTCACCCGTGCCCGTGTCATCGCGGGCGACGAGAGCCTCGCTAGAGACGCGCAATTCGTGATCCGCGAGGCGTTGATGCAGCCCCGCGACCCGGAGGCGGTGAACCGCTCCGTGCGGGCCATGCGCGCCACGGTCGAGGATGAGAAGGGTGATCATGGCCCGCTCGACCTCAAACTCAGCCCCGGCGGGCTGCTCGATCTCGACTTCCTCGCGCAGGCCCTGGTGCTCGGCCACGCCCATACCCATCCCGAACTGATCGGCCTCGATGCGCCCGAGGTGATTGCGCGGGCGGCGCGAGGAGGGCTCATCGCCGCCGAGGAGGCGGAGCAACTTGACGGCGCCTACCGTCTTCTCGATGACGTGCACCACTGGCAGCGCCTGATGGTCGAGGGTGATCCGACGCAGGCCTCCGACGTCGCGCTCGCCCGCCTTGCCCGCGCCGCCAACCTGCCCGATGCCCGGGCACTCAGCGCTCGGCTCGACGAGGAGCGGCGGACGGTGCGGACGATCTTCGACCGGCGGCTCGGCCGGCCAGACTGACGCGCTCAGCCCGGCACGACCGGCGATTTGGTCTTCGGCAGGGCATCGATCGCTGCGCGGTCGAGCTTGGTATGGGCTCGCACGAGGGCGTGCGGGGTCAGGGCCATCCACTGGCGGAGGGAGATGTCGGCGTAGCGCGGGCTGCGGAACATTTCGAGAAAGGTCGGCGGCGTGTCGCCGGTATTCTCGATGTAGTGGCCCATGGCGAAGGGCACGTAGCCGACATCGCCGGCCTGATAGCGGCTGAAGCGCTTTGGCACGGGTCCAGCCCCGCCGAGTTGATCGTCGGCCGGCGCGCCCGGCTTCGGACCGGGAAAGATGTAGAGCTGCTTCTCGGGGATCGCGTCGAAGGCGCCCTCCGGCAATCCTGCGCCGCCCTCCGCGCCTTGCGGGATCGGCCCGCTACCCCCTAATCTCGGCGGCATGAGCGTCGTCGCGATCGATTTCGAGACCGCCAACGAGCGGCGCGACAGCGCCTGCGCGGTCGGGCTCGCCTGGATTGAGGGGGGACGCGTCGTGCGGCGCGAATCCCGGTTGATCCGCCCGCCGCAGATGCGGTTCTCGCCCGGCAATATCCGCGTCCACGGCATCCTGCCTGCGGATGTGCGCGACGCGCCGAGCTTCCCCGACGTCATGGCCGAGTTCCTGCCGGATCTGAGCGGCGGGCTGATGCTCGCTCACAATGCCGGCTTCGACATGGGGGTACTGGCCGCCTCGCTGGCCGCCTGGGGCGAGTCGGTGCCGGATATGGCCGGGCACTGCACCCTCCAGATCGCCCGACGCATCTTCCCCGATCCGGCCGGCCACGGTCTCGCCAAGGTGGCGGGACGCCTCGGCATCCGCTTCGAGCACCACGATGCGGGCGAGGACGCCTATGCCTGCGCCGAGATCGCGCTGGCGGCCCTGCACGAGACCGGTGCGGCGGACATTGCCGACCTCGCTCGCGGCCTCGGCCTGACGCCGATCCGCGCGGTGGCCGGACCGCGGCGCGATTTCAACCGCTCCACCTCCGCCCACGCCCTGCGGGCATCCGGCATTGTCGACCTGCGGCCGAAGGGTGAACTGCGCTTCGCCATGCGCGGCAGCACCGGCAACCGTTACGTGCTCGAGTTCGAGGAGCGGACGGACGGGCCCTATCTGCGCTGCTCCTGCCCGGCGGGCACGCACCGCCGCCGCTGCCGCCACGTCGACGCGCTGGTCGAGGGCGACGTCACCGACCTCACCTCGAACAACTTCGATGATGTCGACCGGCTGCGCCAGTTGCTGGACGGCAAGTGCGTCGGACCGGTGCGGGCGAAGGGCGTCGCGGCGGCTTGAAACCTGCGGCGGAGCGCGGCTCCCCGGGGGCGTGATGCCGGCTCGGGCTCACCGCGTAAGCGATAGATGACGGACCGGCGATGCCGACGATTCTCTGCAAGGTATTGGCGCCATCAGCGATTCGACGGAGCTAGATCGCTGCTCACGATGGGTTCGAAACTGAAGCGCTACAGATTTCTGAAGCCGCTAGACTTATGACGTCGATCATTGTTGGCATGATGCTGGTATGGGATGCTCCCTCGATGCGTCTCGGCGGGTGCCGACGCAGACGACTTGGTCTCGCGGTGCGCCAATCAGACTTCCGACACGGCCGCTTGGTGTGCGCCCCGCGACCTCCGTAGCAAGAGGTGTCGCCATGGATCACGAGACGATGCGTCGGACGACGGCCGAATTCTTCGGCACCTTCTGGTTGACCTTTGGCGGCTGCGGTGCCGCTGTACTCTCCGCCGCCTATCCGGAACTCGGGATCGGCTTCCTGGGCGTTGCGTTCGCCTTCGGATTCACCGTGCTCACGATGGCCTACGCGGTCGGCCACATCTCGGGCGGCCACTTCAATCCGGCCGTCACGCTCGGCTTGTGGTCGGCCCGACGTTGTGCGAGCCGGCACGTCTTGCCCTACATCGTCGCCCAGGTCATCGGCGCCACGGTTGCGGCCTTCACCCTCTACACCATCGCATCCGGCAAGGCGGGCTGGGTCCCGAACGGGTTCGCCTCGAACGGCTACGGTGAACTCAGCCCGGGCAAATACGGCCTTGCCGCCTGTCTGATCACCGAAGTCCTGACGACGTTCATCTTCATCTTCATCATCGCCGGGACGACGTCGAAGGGAGCCGCTACGGGCTTTGCCGGCATTCCCATCGGGTTTGCCCTCGTGCTCATTCACCTGATCTCGATCCCCGTGACCAATACATCGGTCAACCCGGCTCGCAGTACAGGTCCGGCACTGTTCGCCGGCGCGGAGTACGTCGCGCAACTCTGGTTGTTCTGGCTGGCTCCGATCGTCGGCGCGATCGCGGCCGGAATCGTGGCGCGATGGCTCTACGAGCCCGCCGACATCGTCGATACAGCCGTCGTTGAGAGAGGCGCTGAAATCTGAAGGCGAAGCACGAACGATGACGAGGCCCGTCCGAGCCCCGTCATCGCGCGTTACCGGGCCGCCGCGTCTCCTACAGCCGCTCTTCCTCGAACGCCCGCACCCATTCGGCGCAGATGCCGGAGCGAACGATGTCGTCGAGGGTGAACTCCACGATCGGGATCGTCATCATCCGGCTCTTCACGAGGTGGATGACGGTGCGGAGCCCCGACGTCTCGCGCAGATCGGTCTGGGAGACGTCCCCGTTGATGATGACCTGACAATCGTCGCCGATGCGGGTCAGGAACATCTTGATCTCGGCCGTGGTGGTGTTCTGCGCCTCGTCGAGGATGACGAGGCAATTCTTGAAGGTGCGCCCGCGCATCACTTCGAACGGCACCACCTCGATGTCGCCGGCCTTTACCGCGATGTCGAAGGCGGCGGCGCCCATGCGTTCCTTCATGGTCTCGGTGAGCGGAGCGACCCAGGGCGCGATCTTCTCTTCCAGCGTACCGGGGAAGAAGCCGAGCGAGCGGCCCGATGGAACGTTGGGTCGGGTGATCACGACCTTCGCGATCCGGCGCTGGCGAAGAAGATCCGCGGCGCGGGTGCCGGCGATGAAAGTCTTGCCCGTGCCGGCGGGTCCGAGAACGATGACTTGTGAAGATGACGCGAGGGCGTCGAGATACTGACCTTGCTTATCCGTCAGGGGTTGGATCGGTGCGGGATTACGTTCCTCGTCGAAGCGGGTCCGATGCATCCGGATCGGTCGGTCCTCAACCAGTTCAAGCCGTGCGCGTCGTCTCTTCATGGATCAACACTCCACCTTGACTCGGGCGTGACTCTCGCAAACTCGCTTTTTCAACCAGTCTCGACTTTTCGATACCTCTCCCGATTCGGCGAAGACATTACCGATCTTCGTTCATCTCTACGCAAGAGCAAAGCCAAACCCCATGACTCGGTTCCACGGCTCGACGCGAAGGCTGTGGAACGCGGCTTTACGGCAACGCTTCGCCGGCCTCGCGAGGGTTGCAAGCGCGGGCGACGGGAGCGTGACGGGACGACGAAGAAGCGATGACCCTGGCGCCTCTCGGCGCTGCCGGCGGATCGGGACGATCCATACCAAAGCCATCGCGGGCGTCGCCCTCCTGGGGCGGCGGCGCAGCCGGCGGAGGCCGCCGGCGGGACGCTTCAACCGGGCTGGAGGAAGCTGTCGAGCACCATCTTCCGGCCGGCCTTGTCGAAGTCAACGGTGAGCTTGTTGCCGTCGATATCGGCCACCGTGCCAGGGCCAAACTTGGTGTGGAAGACCCGTTGGCCGTACTCGAAAGCGGAGGGCGCGCCCGTCGATTTGGCGATCAACTCGCCCTCGATCTCTCGCGGCCCGCCCGAGCGGCCGCTGCGGCCCTGGCCCCCACCGAATCCTCCGCCGAATCCGCCCGAGGTGTTGGCCTGCGCACGCTGCCACCCCGGCGTGCCATAGGATGAGCCGAACGGGGCCGGGTTGCGGTCGAAACGCGAGGCGCCGGCCGAGAAATGCGCGGGGGCCTCGACCACGTCCACCGCCTGAGGCGGCAACTCGTCGATGAACCGGGAGGGGATGGTCGAAGACCACAGGCCGTGGATGCGCCGGTTGACCGCGAAGGACAGCTTGGCGCGCTTGCGGGCGCGGGTGAGGCCGACATGGGCGAGCCGCCGCTCCTCCTCAAGGCCCGCCCGCCCGCTCTCGTCGATGGCGCGCTGGTTCGGGAACAAGCCGTCCTCCCAGCCGGGCAGGAACACCGTGTCGAATTCCAGTCCTTTGGCGGCATGCAGCGTCATCAGCGAGACGCGGTCGACGCCCTCCGCTTCCGAGGCTTCCATTACCAGGGAGACGTGTTCGAGGAAGGCGGCCATGTCGGGGAATTCCTCCATCGAGCGGACGAATTCCTTGAGATTTTCGAGCCGCCCGGCGGCATCGGCCGAACGGTCCTTCTGCCACATCTCGGTGTAGCCGGATTCCTCCAGAATGGTCTGGGCGACCTCCGGATGCGGCCTGGTCTCCACCAGCCGAACCCATCGCGTAAAGCTCTCGACGAGGCCGCGCAGCATCGAGCGGGCGCGGGGCTTCAGCTCGTCGGTCTCGATCAGCTTTCTCGCGGCCGCCAGGAGGGGAATTCGGTCGGCACGGGCGTAGGCGTGCAGAGTCTGCAGGGTTGCGTCGCCTAAGCCCCGCTTGGGCGTGTTGAAGATGCGCTCGAAGGCGAGGTCGTCGGCACCGTTCATCGTGACGCGCAGATAGGCCAGCGCGTCGCGGATCTCGGCCCGCTCGTAGAAGCGTGGGCCGCCGATGACGCGGTAGGGCAGGCCGACCTGCACGAAGCGGTCCTCGATCTCGCGCATTTGCGCCGAGATGCGCACAAGCACCGCGATCTCTGAGAGCGGATGGCCCTTGCGCTGAAGCGACTCGATCGATTCGGCGACCTGTCGCGCCTCTTCCTCGGAGTCCCAGGCGCCGGTCACGGTGACCGGCTCGCCTGCCTCGTCTTCCGTCCGGAGCGTCTTGCCGAGCCGGCCCTCGTTCTTGGCGATGAGGCCGGAGGCGGCGGCGAGGATGTGGCCGGTCGAGCGGTAGTTGCGCTCCAGCCGCACCACGGTCGCACCCGGAAAGTCGTGCTCGAAGCGCAGGATGTTGTCAACCTCGGCGCCGCGCCAGCCGTAGATCGACTGGTCGTCGTCACCGACGCAGGCGACGTTCTTCCGCGCCTGGGCGAGGAGCCTCAGCCAGAGATACTGCGCGACGTTGGTGTCTTGGTACTCGTCCACGAGGATGTAGCGGAAGCGGTCCTGGTAGTTGGCCAAGATGTCCGGGTTCTCGCGCCACAGCTTGAGGCAGAGCAGCAGCAGGTCGCCGAAATCGACGGCGTTGAGGGTCGCGAGCCGGGACTGATAGGCGGCGTAGAGCTGCCCCCCCTTGCCGAAGGCGAAGGCCTGCGCCTCGCCCGGCGGCACCTGCTCGGGGCCCAGGCCCCGGTTCTTCCAGCCGTCGATGGTATGGGCGAGCGAGCGGGCCGGCCAGCGCTTCTCGTCGATGTTCTGGTCGGCGATGACCTGCTTCATCAAGCGGAGCTGGTCGTCGGTGCCGAGGATGGTGAAGTCGGATTTCAGCCCGACCAGTTCGGCGTGGCGGCGCAGGATCTTGGTGCCGATGGCGTGGAAAGTACCGAGCCAGGGCATTCCCTCGCCGGCCGGCCCGATGAGCTGACCGATCCGGTGCTTCATCTCCCGCGCGGCCTTGTTGGTGAAGGTCACCGAGAGGATGTCGTAGGGCCGAGCCTTGCCGGTCGCGATCAGGTGGGCGATGCGCGTCGTCAGCACCCGCGTCTTGCCGGTGCCGGCGCCTGCGAGCACGAGCACAGGGCCCTCCGTCGCCTCCACGGCGCGGCGCTGCTCCGGGTTGAGGCCGGAGAGGTAGGAGGCGCCCTCGGGCCGCAGGGCGGCTATGGCGCGGGCGGCGATGGAGGTCGGAGCCGACGGCGCTTCGTTGTCGGACGGGCGCGGCCGGAACGCGCCAGGCGCGTCGTTGGGCTCTTGCATCATACGCGCTTCCCTGGACCAAAAGGCGAACGCCGTCGAGACCCGATCCGGAACCGGCAGCCCTTCTCACGCGTCACCCGGGAAACCCGAAACCAACAACGATGAAGGATGCGAGGCCATGCGCGCCCCGTCTCTCGCCCTCTTGACCCTGCTCACCGCTCTGACGCCGGTACTGACGCCGGCTCTCGCGCAGAGTCCCGGAAACCGGGGCGCCACGAGCCGGCAGAACGAGGCGTTCGAGTACCGGAACCAGAACCGCAATTTTGAACAGCGCCAGACCTTGGAGAACAGCGCAATCCGCAACCAGATCCAGCGGGCGCCGCTCAACGTTCCGCCCCCGGCCGGACCGTCCTTCGGCATTCGGCGCTGACGATCGCTCGAGCTTAAGCGTGAGGTGCGGGCGGACCGTGGCCTGTGCTATGGCCGCAGGAACGGGTTTTTACGCGCCGCCAAGAGGCTTCGGCCCTTCGAGCGCGTGATCCGCGAACGAAGCCCTGCGGCCCGCAGGCCAGGCGGAAGCGATAACGGTGCGTGATTTCCTGACCGCGCTCGCGGGCGCCGTCGTGCTGGTTCTCGTGGCGGCCCTGGCCGTGCCGCCCTTCATCGACTGGTCGAGCCATCGCGCGCTGATCGACCGCACGCTGACCGACTCCCTCGGTGCCGGCGCCCGCAGCGAGGGCGCGATCGATCTGCGCCTCCTGCCCTCGCCGCATCTCCGCCTCGCCCGGCTGCAACTCGGTGCAGAGGACGGGCCGGCCCTCGATGCGCGGACGGTCGACGCGGAGATCGCTCTGGCGCCGCTGCTCAAGGGCGAGGTGCGCTTCGTCCGGACGTCGATCGAGCGCGCGGGGCTCACCCTGCCGGTTTCGGACGAGGCACTGCTGCTGCCGCGCGAGCCGCAGGCACTGCGACGCGACATCGTCATCGAAGATCTGCGCATCCAGCGCCTCAGTATTGCCACTGCGCGGACCGGCGCACGCGCTCAGGAGCAGCTTGTCGCAGAGAACCTGCGTCTCCGAGCTCCGGCGTTGGCCGGGCCCTGGCTGGCCGAAGGGACGGCGAAAGGGAGCCCCTTCCATCTCGCGACCAGCACCACCGGCAACGATGGCAGCTTCTCGCTGAAGCTTACGGGCGGCGGCGATACCCTGCCCCGCCTGGAGCTCGATGCCCGCTTCGCCTTCCAACCCGAGGACGCACCGGGCGGCGATCGCACCCATCGCGGCCTCGTGCCGGAGGCGGAAGGCACTGTGAGGCTGACGGTCGGGCCGCCGGTCCAGCCGGCCGGGGCCGTCCTGCCGCTGACCCTGGCCGCTAAATTCGAGTCGCGCGGTCCCCTGGCGCAGGCCAAGACGGTCGAGATCGAACTCGACCCCGGCGGCAAGGCGGCGCGGCTGTCGGGTAGCGGCCGTCTCGACCTGCGCGAGGCCCGTCTCGGCCTGACGCTTCGTACCCGCCGTCTCGACCTCGATGGGCTGCTGCTCTCCGGCGGCGCGCGCGGGCTGCTGGCGCAGGGGCTCTCGCAGGGGCTGTCTTCGGGCGCCCTGACCCCGCCGATCCTCCTCGATCTCGACCTCGCCGCCGAGAGCGTCGCGCTCGGTCTGGACGATTGGGCCGGGGTCGCGTTTCGCGGCACCTTCGACCGCACCGGCGGCCTCGTGCTGCGGCGCTTCGAGGGCATGGCGCCGGGGGGGGCGAGCGTCGCGGCGACGGGCGAGGCCGAGCTGTCGGGTTCGCCTCGCTTCACCGGCCATGTCGACGTCGCCGCGCGCAATTCGGAGGTGCTAGGGCGCTATCTCGGCCGGATCGGCGCGGAGGAGAGCGTCGCGGCGATCCTCGATGGGCGCGCTTTCGAGCTCGGCACCGATCTCTCGGCGGCCGGCGGCGACCTCTCGCTTCGCAACCTGCGTCTCGCCCTGGGCGAAGCCCGCGTCACCGGCAATGCCCGCTACGTTCGGGCCGACGCGAACGGGCGCGGGCGCTTCGACGCGCAGCTCTCCGCCAGCGGCATCGACATCGCCGAATTGCCGCCCCTGGGCGATCTGATGTCCGGCCTGCATCGGCACGATCTCGGCCTGACTTTGCGGGCGCGCGACGTGCGCTATGGACCCTCCGGCGCGCATTCCGGCAACGGCACCATCGCGGTCAGCCTGCAATCGGACGGCGCGAGCCTCGTCGTCGACACCCTCGACATTGCTGACCTCGCGGGCGCGAGCGCCCAGCTCGCCGGTCGGATTGCGCCGGACGGTTCGGGCCGGATCGAGGGCCGCGTCACTGCGGGCAAGGCGGCGCCGCTGCTCGCCCTGCTGGAGCGCGGTGTCCTGCCCGAGGCCCGCCTCGTGCCGCAGAGCTTCCGCCAGAGCGGATTGGCCCTCGACCTGACCCTGGAGCGGGAATCGGGCGAGGCGGATGCGCTGCGCGCGCGCGCCAAGGGCCGGGCGGGCGAGGGCGATCTCGAGCTTGCGCTCCTGACCCGTTCCGGCCGGATCGACCGCCTCGACGCGACGCTGACGACGCCGAAGACCGGCCGCTGGTTCGGCCGCGACGACATCGCTGCGCTCCGCCAGCCCGGCCGCCTGCGGCTGACCGGAGCCCGCCCGGCCGCCGCGACCGGGCCTGACGGCGCGCCGCTCGCGCTCGATGTCGAGGGTGACCTCGCTGGGCTCGCCCTCTCGACCGCGCACCCGATCCTGTTCGACGCTCTCGACCGTCCTCCGACCGGCGGCGCGATCCAGCTGCAGGCATCCGACCTCACCCCCTTCCTGCTCCTGGCTGGAAGTGCCGCGCCAGGGGCCGGGCCGATGCCCGCGTCTCTCACCCTCGGCCTGTCGCGCCGGAACGCGGCGCTGCATGCCGACGTCACGGGACAGGTGGCGGGAAACGATCTGACCGCCGCCCTTGACCGGACACCGGACGGCGCGCTCATCGGCACCGCGACCCTCGCCCGTCTGTCCCTACCGGCACTGGCCGCCGCAACGGTATTTCCGACCGATAACAGCGGGCGCTTCACCGCCGCGCCGACCCAGTCGCAGGTCACCGTGGGACTCAAGGTCGCTCAGCTCGATCTCGGCCGGGGCCTCATCGCCGACACCGCGAGCTTGACGCTGTTTCGCGAGGGCGACGCGCTGAGCCTGCGCGACCTCTCGGCCGGGCTCGCCGGCGGTCGGCTGACCGGCAGCATGACACTGTCGCGGCCGGCGGGCGCCGCTGCGCTTTCGGGCGAAGGGAGCCTGGACGGCGCGGATCTCGCAGGCCTGATCGGCGCCGGCCCGATCGGCGGCCGGCTCTCCGCGGCCCTGCGCTTCGGTGCCACGGGCGTGAGTCTCTCCGCACTGGCCAATGACCTCTCGGGCAACGGCGAGATCCGGCTCGCTGATCTCG
The DNA here is from genome assembly GCF_014191355.1 of Methylobacterium sp. R2-1. Classification (GTDB taxonomy): domain Bacteria; phylum Pseudomonadota; class Alphaproteobacteria; order Rhizobiales; family Beijerinckiaceae; genus Methylobacterium. The sequence goes on along the minus strand of NZ_JACHWM010000005.1, from coordinate 173,046 downwards.
TGCTCCCCGCCGCCGATGCGGGCGCTCTCGACCGGGCGCTCGGTAAGGCTTTGGTCGAGGACGATCCGCTGCGCGAGGGACGACTTCAAGCGTTGGTGTCGGAAGAACTCTCGGCCGGGCCGCTTCGAGCCAATGGGCCGGTCTCGGCGGCCTTCACCCTCTCGGGCGGCACCTTGCGCACGGCGCCGTTCGGGATCGATCTCGGCCCAGCGCGCTGGAACGGCACGCTGCAGGTCGATCTGCGCGGCCGGACCCTCGACGCCCGCGGCGCCCTGACCGCGGCGACTGGGCCGAAGGGCTGGTCCGGGGCGGCGCCCGCAATCCAGCTCGGCTTCAACGGCCCGCTCGTCGCGCCCGAGCGGCGGCTCGACACGGCGCCGCTGACCACCGGCCTCGCTGCCCTCGTGCTTCAGCGCGAGCTCGAGAAGATCGAGCTGTTCGACGCCGACCAGAGCGAGCGCCAGCGTCGCCGCGCCCGGATCGAGATGGACCGCGCCCGCGCGGCGGCCGAAGAAGCGGCACGGCAGGCCCGGATCAAGGCGCAGCAGGCCACCGAGGAGGCGGCGCGCCAAGCCCGTCAGCGAGAGGCGGAGGAAGCGGCCCGCCGCGCCCGCATGGAGGCCGAGCCGGCACCGCCTCTGTCGGAGACGCAGCCGCTCGACATCAGCCCGCCCGGTGCGAGGCCCTGAGGGGGCGGCACGGGGGGAGCTTCGTCCGGCCGAACCGGCAGAAAAGGTTACGGGTCGCGGGCGCTGTAAGGGACGGAATTGGCCTGTCTCACGACAGTGAGAGTGCTACTCTCTCCCATGGTCCACGGCCCCATGCCCGCTTTCCGCTTTCAGGCTCCCTACGCTCCGGACGACGCGGCCCTCGCCGAAACCCTGCTGCGCGAGGCGCCTCTGCCGGTCGGGACGGAGGCGGCGGTCGATCGGCTCGCCTCGGACCTGATCGGCGCGATCCGCGCGGATGCCGGCCACGGCGCCGTGGAGGCGTTGCTGCGGGAATACGCCCTGACGACCCGCGAGGGGCTGGCCCTGATGAGCCTCGCCGAGGCGCTGCTGCGGGTGCCCGATGCGGCCACCGCCGATCGGCTGATCGCCGACAAGCTGCGCGAGGGTGATTTCGCCCATCACGCCGTGCGCTCGGAGAGCGGCCTTGCCCACGCCGCCTCCTGGGCGCTCGGCCTCGGCGCCCGCCTCGTCGGCCCGCAGGACACCCCCGAGGCGACGCTCGGCAGCATGGTCCGCCGCCTGGGCCGCCCTGCCGTGCGCGGGGCGGCTCACCGGGCGATGCGGGTGATGGGTGGGCAGTTCGTGCTGGCGGAGGAGATTGATGCGGCGCTCAAGCGCGCCGGCTCCGGCAGCGCCCGGCGCTCGCGCTACTCCTTCGACATGCTGGGCGAGGGCGCCCGCACGGCCGAGGACGCCGAGAGCTACCGCCAAGCCTATGCCCGCGCCATCGCGCGGATCGGCCGCGAGGCCGGCAATGCGCCCCTGCCGGCCCGGCCGGGCATCTCGGTCAAGCTGTCCGCGCTGCATCCGCGCTACGCCCCGACGCAAGAGGCGCGGGTGATGGCCGAACTGGTGCCGGTGGTGCGCGACCTCGCCCGTGCGGCCTTTGCCCACGATCTCGCCTTCACCCTTGATGCCGAGGAGGCGGAGCGGCTCGAACTCTCCCTCGACGTGTTCGCCGCGGTGCTGGCCGATCCGGCGCTCGCCGGCTGGGACGGGTTCGGGCTGGCGATCCAGGCCTATTCGAAGCGATGCCTTCCGGTGATCGATCATGTCGCCGCGCTCGCCGAGAGGCACGACCGCCGGCTGATGGTGCGCCTCGTCAAGGGTGCGTACTGGGACACCGAGGTGAAGCTCGCCCAGACGCAAGGCGCGCCCGACTATCCCGTCTTCACCCGCAAGGCGATGACGGACCTGAACTATCTGGCCGCCGCCCGGCGGCTGCTTGCCCACCGCCCCCGCCTCTACCCGCAATTCGCCACCCACAACGCGCTGACGGTCGCGAGCGTGCTCGGACTCGCCGGGCTCCTCGACCGGCCGGCGACGGAAGAGGCCGGCTTCGAGTTCCAGCGCCTGCACGGCATGGGCGAGGGGCTCTATCAGCGGCTCGCCGAGCGGGCCCCCGGCATCGGCCAGCGCGTCTACGCGCCGGTCGGGGGCCACCGCGAATTGCTCGCCTATCTCGTCCGCCGGTTGCTGGAGAACGGGGCGAATTCCTCCTTCGTCGCCCGCGCCGCCGATCCGGCGGTGCCGGTGGCCGAACTCCTCGCCCGTCCCCAAAACCTGGTCGAGACGCCCTCGCAGGCCCGGCATCCCAGGATCCCGCTGCCGCGCGACCTGTTCGGGCCCGAGCGGCGCAACTCCCCAGGACTTGCCTTCGGCGATGGCGCGGCGCTCCGGCGGCTGACCGACGCCGTTGCACGGGCTGCCGGACCGGCCGAGGCCGCGCCGATCATCGACGGGACCGCCGGGACCGGCCGCGCCCGGCCGGTGGTCAGCCCGATCGACGCGACGATGATCGGCAGCGTCATCGAGTCGGATCCCGCGACGGCGGCGCTCGCCATGGAGGCGGCCGCGCGCGGCTTTCCCGCCTGGACGAGGACGCCCGCCCGCGAACGCTCCGCCTGCCTGGAGCGGGCTGCCGACGCATTCCTGCGGGAGCAGGGCCGGCTCCTTCACCTGCTGCAAGCCGAGGCCGGCAAGACCCTCGACGATGCCCTGGCCGAGTGGCGCGAGGCGATCGACTTCCTGCGCTACTACGCGGCGCAGGGCCGGCACCTGTTCTCCGAGCCGCAGGACCTGCCCGGCCCGGCGGGCGAGGCCAACAGCCTGCGCCTCGTCGGGCGGGGCGTGTTCGTCGCGGTCTCGCCATGGAACTTCCCGCTCGCCATCTTCACGGGGCAGGTCGCCGCGGCGCTGATGGCGGGGAATGCCGTGGTCGCGAAGCCCGCGCCGCAGACGCCGCTGGTGGCCGACCTCGCCGTGCGCCTGCTGCACGGGTCCGGCATTCCGGGCAGTGCCCTGAATCTCGTCCCCGGTGGCCCCGAGACCGGCGCCGCACTGATCGGGCATCCGGCGCTCTCCGGCGTCGTCTTCACCGGCTCGACGGCGACCGCACAGCAGATCAATCGGACGCTCGCCGCCCGCGACGGCGCAATCCTGCCGCTGGTCGCCGAGACTGGCGGCATCAACGCGATGATCGTCGACGCCACGGCGCTGCCCGAGCAGGTGGCCGACGACGTGGTGGTCTCGGCCTTCCGTTCCGCCGGCCAGCGCTGCTCGGCCCTGCGGCTTCTCCTCGTGCAGGAGGACGTGGCCGACCGGATGATCGCGGCGGTGGCCGGGGCGGCGCGGGAACTGAAGGTCGGTGATCCGCGCGATCTCGCCACCGATCTCGGCCCGGTAATCGACGCGGGGGCCAAGGAGAGGCTCGACGCGCATATCACGTCCATGACCGCCTCGGCGCGCCCGCACTTCTCCGGGGTGGCACCAAACGGGCTATACGTGGCGCCCCACATGTTCGAGATCGGCCGCGTCTCGGATCTGCGAAAAGAAGTGTTCGGGCCGGTCCTTCACGTCGTCCGCTATCCGGCGAACGGCCTGGCGCGGGTTGTCGAAGAGATCCGGGCCAGCGGTTACGGGCTCACCCTCGGCATCCACTCGCGCATCGAAGAGGCGGCGGAGCGGATTACCGAGACCCTGCCGCACGGCAACGTCTACGTGAACCGCAATATGATCGGCGCCGTGGTCGGGAGCCAGCCCTTCGGCGGAACCGGCCTGTCGGGCACCGGCCCGAAGGCCGGCGGCCCGCATTACCTCGCCCGCTTCGCCACCGAGCGGACGCTGACCGTCAACACGGCGGCGGCGGGCGGCAGCGTCGGGCTCATCACGCTGGACGGGTGAGGGGCGTCAGTCGTCCGCGACCTTGGCCACCGGGCGGTCGTTGCCCTGCGCGGTCTCGTCGTGCCACTGCCCGCTCCCGTCCTGGTAGCGGATGCCCTCGGTCGAGCCCGGCACCTGCTGTTCGGCGGCCGCCGCCTGCGCCGCCTGAAGCGCCTCCTGCCGGCTCGGGAAGGTCTCGGAAAAGACGTCGCCGACCTTGTAGGCGAAGCCGCCGTCGTGCTCGACGATGTGATAGGTCACTTCGGTCATCGGAACATCCCGTTGGTTTCCGGCGCGCTTTTGTCGCGCGTGCTGGAGCCCGAACCAGTCGAAATGCCGGAGGTTCCGCTTCCCCGCCTCAATGCCGCGTCGGCGCACGGCGCGGGATGCGCGCCACGGCGGCTTCGCAGCCCGCGATCAGGGAGCCGCGCACGTCGTCCGGATCGAAGCCGACGCCGTTGGGAAAGGCGAAGACATGCGCCTGCGCACTGTCCTCGGGCTGGACGCGGGCGATCCAGCCGTCCGGTGTTCGCTCGAAGTGGACCTCGTAGACGATGCCGTCCTGTTCGAAACTGTGCGGTTCCATGGTCCGGTCTCTCCGGCCGCAATGATGACGCGGCCCGGTGGGATGTGGGGACGAGCCCCGTCAGGGCGCGAGTCTCAACCGACCGGAATTTCACCGCCGATGCGTTCGAGCACCGTCTTCGCCGTTGCGAGCCTCTGCCTCGCGGCCTCGCCTGCTCTTGCCCAGGGCGTGCCGCCGAATCCCTTCGCCTCGAACTATTCCTCCGCGCCGCCGCGCGTCACAGAGCAGGACCGGCATCTTCACGCCCCGCGCGCCAAGCGGCCGCTGCCACCGAAACGGGTCGAACGGGGATTGCTGCCGCCGGCCGACGTTCCGAGTCGATGAGGGAGTTAGGGATCGAGGGGCCACGCCTCAGGCCTGTACCAACTCCGCGACGATCGCACTGACGATGCGCGGGTCGCTCGGATCGACCTGAGTCGCGAAGGCAGCGCGCAAGGTGCCGTCGCGGCCGATCAGATATTTGTGGAAGTTCCATTGCGGGCTCTGCCCCGGCTTCTGCTCTGCCGCCCAGCGGTAGAATGGATGCGCCGCAGGCCCGCGGACATGGGTCTTGTCCGCGACCGGGAAGGTGACGCCGTGGTTTTTCCGGGCGGCCTCAGCGATGGCGGCGCCGTCGAGGGGCTCCTGATTGCCGAAATCGGGGGAGGGCACCGCAATCACCGTCAGACCGCGTTCGCCGAACCGGGTCCAGAGACCCTGGAGGCCGGTAAATTGCGGAGCGTAGCCGCAGGCGGTGGCGGTGTTGACGACGAGGACGGGTTTGCCCGCATAGGCCGAGAGCGGAAGGCGGCCGCCGTCCGGCTTGTCGAAGGCGAAGGCGGCAGCCGGCCCGGCCTCAGCGGCCTGGGCGGCGATCGGGGCGCGGCCCGCCGCGAGAACGGCAAACATCGCAAGGCAGTCCCGGCGGCGAATCGTCATGGCTTTGGTCCTCCGGGGCCGAGGCTGCCACACACGGCTGGCCGCCGGGTACGAGCCCGATCGTCGCGCATGCGAGAGGCCGGAGGGATTAGGAGACGGCGCGGGCGGCCAGCATCTCGCGCACCGACGAGGCGACCGCCTCCTCCTCGCAGGGGCGGGACACCAGAAGCGCATCCGCAGGCACGAGGTCGGCACAATCGCGGACGGCCGAGTCGCACGCGACGACGATGCCCAGTGTCGGGCGCAGCGCCCGTGCCTCCGCCGCGAGTTCGCTGAGCCCGAGAGAGCCGTGCAATTCGGCATCGGTCACGAGAACGTCGACCGGCAGTCCGAGCACGAGCACCGTGAGGGCATCGACGGCCGAATCGACGCTGATCGCGCTGTAGCCCGCCCGGCGGATCTGACCGCCGACCTCGTCGCGCCACTGCTTGCGGCGCCCCGCGATCAGCACTTGCACACCGTAGCAACTGCGCGGTGCGCCGGCTCCGGCGATCGGGCCGGCCGTGCGCACGGGAGCCCGGTCGATCTTCGCGTCCTCACGGTCTAGGGTGCGCTGCATCATTCTAGGTTACGCAGATCGCACAGTGCATTCAAGCGTCACGGACCGGTGACACCGCCGGTGCACCCTCCAGGTACACTCGGCAAGACTCGACGACACGCTCTCTCGTCTTGCCAATCAAAAGTTGTGCGGCTGGCTCTCTCGCCCTCGGACCTGTCCAACGCCGTTGACTACCTTTAGTTGAGGGCGTGCGGGCAGCGCGGCAGGGCGGCAGAGGCTCTCGCCATGGTGGGCCGCGCGCGCCACGTGTTGACGCGAGGCTCGGCGGGCGCAAGACAGCGGCCCGCGACCTCAAGCTTCATGCCCGTGTCGCCTTCGCGTGCGAGGCCGCGCCTCCCGACGCGGCCAAATGGGCGAGAACGGGTACGAGACGGAGCCGACGACCGATGTCATCCACCGAAATCTCCCCCCTGGCACCCGCCACGTCGCCGTTGCTGCCGGAGATCGCGGGTGTGCGCCTCGCCACGGCCCAGGCCGGTATCCGCTACAAGGACCGTACGGACGTGCTCTACGTGGCTCTGGCCGAAGGTACGGAAGTGGCGGGTGTGTTCACCCGGTCGCGCTGCCCCTCGGCTCCGGTGGATTGGTGCCGAGACGCGCTGAAGGCTCGCAAGGGCGCGCGGGCGCTCGTCGTCAATTCGGGCAATGCCAACGCCTTCACCGGGCTGAAGGGTCGTGAGGCCGTGGCGCTGACCGCCGGCATCGCCGGGCGTGCCGCCGCTTGTGCCCCGGAGGCGGTGATGATCGCCTCCACCGGTGTGATCGGCGAGCCGCTCGACGCGCGCAAGTTCGAGGGCGTTCTGGCCGATTGTGCTGCCCGCGCCGAGGGTGGGGCCGAGGCCTGGACGCAGGCGGCCAAGGCCATCATGACGACCGACACGTTCCCGAAGCTCGCCACGCGCCGGGTCGAAATCGACGGTGTGCCGGTGACGATCAATGGCATTGCCAAGGGGGCCGGCATGATCGCTCCCGACATGGCGACGATGCTCTCTTTCGCCTTCACCGATGCGGCGCTCCCGCAGGACGTGCTGCAGGCGCTGTTGAGTGAGGGCACCAAGACCTCGTTCAATTGCGTGACGGTGGACGGCGACACCTCCACCTCCGACACGCTGCTGCTCTTCGCCACCGGTGCGGCGGGCAACGCGGCTGTCACCCGTGCCGATGATCCCCGGCTCGCCGGCTTCCGCGCCGCTCTTGACGATCTGCTGATCGAACTGGCGCAGCTCGTCGCCCGCGACGGGGAGGGCGCCAACAAGCTCGTGACCGTCGAGGTCGAGGGCGCCGAGAGCGATCCCTCCGCCCACCGTATCGCGATGTCGATCGCCAACTCGCCCCTGGTGAAGACGGCGGTGGCCGGCGAAGATGCCAATTGGGGCCGGGTGGTGATGGCGGTCGGCAAGGCCGGCGAGCCCGCCGACCGCGACCGCCTCGCGATCTGGTTCGGCGACGTGCGCGTCGCGGTGCAGGGCGCCCGCGATCCCGATTACAGCGAGGAGGCGGCGAGCGCGGTGATGCGGCGGCCCGAGATCACCGTACGGATCGATCTCGGCCTCGGCCAGGGCCGCGCCCGCGTCTGGACGTGCGACCTCACCAAAGCCTACGTAGCCATCAACGGAGACTATCGCTCGTGAAGCTCTATGCGCTTGCAGCTTCTCTCCTGCTTCTCACCGTAGCGGTGGCACCCGCCGCGGCCGATGACGAGGCCGGCCGCATCCGGGTGATCGGCCGGGCCTCGCAGGAGGTCGCGCCGGACTTCGCGTCGGTGGAGATCGGCGTCGAGAGCCCCGGCGCGACGCCGGCCGCCGCCCTTGATGCCGCGAGCCAAGCCGCGAAGGGCATCGTGGCGACGGCGAAGGAGATGGGCGTGGCGGACGCCGATATCGGCACCTCCTCGATCACCCTGCAGCCGCGGACGAAGACTGTCCGCCTGCCCGATGGAACGATGGGCGAGCGCGACGACGGCTACACCGCGAGCAACCGCGTGCGGGTGCGCTTGGCCGCGATGGGCAAGCTCGGCGAATTGATGCGGAGGACCCTCGACTCCGGCGCCAACCGGATTCAGGGGATCAGCTTCGGCCTGCGAGACCCGGCGGCTGCGGATGCCGCCGTGCAGGTGGCCGCCGTCAAGGATGCCCGTGCCCAGGCCGAGCGCATCGCCGAGGCGACCGGTGTGAGGCTCGGGACCGTTCTCTCGATCGAATCGCCGCCGCGGGCCGAAGCGCCTCGGCCCGTGCCCTACGGCCTGGCGATGAAGGCGGCGGCCCCCCGCGGCCGAACCGCCGTACCGGTGGAAGCGGGTTCGATCGAGACCTCGGCGGAAGTCGAAGCCGTGTTCGCGATCGGCCGATGAGCGTTCCCGTGAAGCTTGTTCTCGTCGTCGCGGCGGCCCTGGTCGATGCCGACGGCCGGGTGCTGATGGCCCAGCGTCCTGAGGGCAAGACGCTGGCCGGTCTGTGGGAGTTTCCCGGCGGCAAGGTCGAGCCCGGCGAGCGGCCTGAGGAGACGCTGATCCGCGAACTCGCCGAGGAACTCGGCATCACGGTGAAGGAGCCGTGCCTCGCACCGCTCACCTTCGCCAGCCACGCCTATCCGGATTTCCACCTGCTGATGCCGCTCTACATCTGCCGGCGCTGGGAAGGGTTTCCGCAGTCACGCGAGTCGCAGGCGCTCCGTTGGGTACGCCCGGGCGGCCTGCGCGACCTGCCGATGCCGCCGGCCGACCTGCCGCTGATCCCCTTCCTGATCGATCTGCTCGGACCCTGACCGGACCCGAGCGTGAAGAGGGGCGGGAGCGATGGCGCGACGGGCGAAGGCGGCGGTCGAGAGCGCGGCGTCAGCAAAATCGTCGACTGAATCGAACCCGAGAAAAAAGTCCCGCAGCACCACGCCGACGGCGGAAAGCCTCGCGGCGCTCAGTCAGGAGCGGCTCATTGCCCTGATCCTCGAAGAGGTGGGCCAGAGCGCTCCTTTCAAGAAGCGGGTGAGCGCCGCGCTTGCCGCGCTCCAAGGTCCGGACAGGGTGGCGGCCCTGATCGACCGTCGCCTCTCGGCGCTCGAAAAAGCCCGCGGCTACATCGACTGGCAGAAGCGCAGGGCCTTCACCGCCGACCTCGACGCCACGCTGGCCACCATCCTCTCCGATCTGAAGCCGCTCGACACCGAGATGGCCCTCGAGCGGCTGCTGCGCTTCCTGCGGAGTGCGGACGTGACGCTGGAGCGGGTGGACGATTCCAGCGGGCAGGTGCACGGCATCTACGAGGCCGCCGCCGAAGCCGCCGCGGGGCTCGCGGCGGGGCTCTCGGCAGAGGCCGCACTCGGCTTCGCGACCCGCGCTCTCGACGGTCTCGACCGCGACGGTTTCGGCCTCATCGGCGCGCTGCTGGTCGATCTGCTGCCGAACCTGCCGAAGGAGGCGCTCGAACCGCTCGACGCGCGCCTTGTCGAAGCCCTCGCGGCGCTTCCCGCCTCCGTTCGAAAGTCGTCCGGCACGGCTGCATTCGAGACGGCGGGCCAGGATTGGGAGCGCCGGTATCGCCGCCTGAGCCTGAACCGTCTGCGTCAAGCCATCGCCGATGCCCGCGGTGACGCCGACGCGTTCGTCGCCCTCGAATTGGAGATGTCGCCCGAGCGGCCCGACCGCGTTGCCGTGGCCGAGCGCCTGCTGGCGGCCGGACGCGCCGCGGAAGCCCTCGAGTGGATCCGCCAGGAGCAGAAGCGCGGACCCACTTTGGTGACCCGAGAGGATTTGGTGGCCGGCAGCTTCGATTCTCAGGGGCCGGAGCGTGAGCGGGAAGCCGTCGAGATCCGCATCCTCGACGCGCTCGGCCGCACGGATGAGGCGCAGGGCCTGCGCTGGTCGCGGTTCGAGAAAAGTCTCGATCCGCAGGCCTTGCGCGATTACCTTGCCCGCCTGCCGGATTTCGAGGACGAGGAGGCGCTGGAGCGCGCCTTTGCCCATGCCGCGAGCCGCAAGGACCCGCATGGCGGCCTCTACTTCCTGGTGCGCTGGCCGAACCTGGACCGCGCCGCGCGGCTCGTGCTCGACCGGCGCGAAGAGTGGTCAGGCCGTATCTGGGAGTTGCTGGCCCCCGCCGCCGAGGCGCTGGAGCCGGACCACCCGCTGGCGGCGAGCGTGCTCTACCGTGCGCTCATCGACGACATCCTTGAGCGTGCCCGCTCGCCCGCCTACGGCCACGGCGCCCGCCACCTGACCCGTCTCGGCGAACTCGCGCGGGACCTGGCGCCGGGCGACCTCACGCCGAGCCACGCGGATTACGTGGCGAAGCATCGAAAAGCGCATGGACGCAAGAGTGGGTTCTGGTCTCAGGTGGAGGGGTGATACCGTTTCCGGTTGATCACTTCGGGCTTTATCGCATCCCGTCATCGCGAGCGTCAGCGAAGCGATCCAGAACCCGACATTTCCGGGCAAGTCACGTCCTGGATTGCTTCGGCTCCGCCTCGCAATGACAGAAGAAGGACCGAAGCGACAAGCGGACATCGTTTGAGTTGCGGCCTTACGCCTCGATGGCATCCACCCGATCCGGGTAAAAGGCGACGTGGCCGCGGATCCGGGCCACCGCCGGATACGGATTCTCGTAGGACCACGCCGCAGCCGCACGTGGCGCACCGTCGGCCAAGAGGTCGAACGAGGCGGCCTCACCCTTGTAAGGGCAGTAGGTCCGTCGCGGGTTGGGGACGAGCACGCCCGCGGCGACATCCTCGCGCGGGATGTACAGGACGGCGTCGTAGCCCGCCTCGCTCAGGTCCAGCGCCCGCCGCGTCTCGGCGACGACGCGCCCGTCGAGCCGAACCCGCACGAGGCCCGGATGGGGCGTGATGGTGATCGGATGAGCGGGTCCCGGTTCCTTCATGACGGCTCCCCGTTTGCCGGCAGCCGATGCTCGGCGGCGCCGAGGGCGTCGGCGAGCCGCGTCTTCGCACTGCCGGGTCGTAGCGGTTTCTGCTGGCTCTCGTGGGGCGCCCAGCCGGACAGCCACAGGATTTCGAAGGTGGCCCGCAGCCGTCCGTCGGGATCGGAGAAGCGTCCGGCGTAAATCGCGGCGGCCCGCATCAGCGTGGCCCGGCGCAGCGGTGTCCGGCGGCGCTCGTGAAGGGCATTGGTCAGGCCCATGGCGCGCAGGTCGCGCATCAGCGAGAACGGATCGCCGTAGCGCACGGTGACCGTCTCCGCGTCCACCACCGGGAGGGCGAACCCCGCCCGCTGCAACAGGCCGCCGAGGTCGCGCAACTCGGCGAAGGGGGCGACGCGCGGACTTACCCCCCCTTCGGTCTCGCTCTCCGCCTGAAGGAAGGCTTGGCGCAACTCGGTGAGTGTCGCGCCGCCGAGGAGTCCGGCCAGCAGCAGACCGTCGGGCTTGAGCGCCCGGCGCAGTTGCAGCAGGGCGCCGGGCAGATCGTTGACGTGCTGAAGCGAGAGCGCCGACACGGCGAGGTCGAACCCGGCACCGGCGCCGAACGGCAGAAATTCGGGATCACCGACCAACGGCCCACCGGGTTCGGTGGTCGGGCTGAGGCGGATCATCCGCCCAACCCGTCCGCTCGTCCGCAACCGCTCCGACAGCGTCGGCACGGGCGTGCCGAGATCGAGGCCGAGCGCAAAGGAGCGTGTCACCGCCGCGAGGCGATCCTCCAGATCCTCGATGATCCGTTCGACGAGGAAGCTAGCATAGCCCGCCCTTTTCGCGCGCGCGATGCGTCTGCGGATCAGGGCGGGATCAAACAGGGGAGCGGACTCGTTCATCGCATAGGCAGATGGGGCTTCGAGTGCGCTGCGGCCAGGTCAAACACTTGGTCCGGGTTGCGCAGTGGCGGGCCCCTGAGGCAGGGGTAGATCGGTTTCCGTGAACCGCAGTCACGCCATTGTTCGGCGGCGAAATGACCTGGAACGGAATCATTGTCGCCCCGTTTTTGCTCGTCGATCGAGGAGGTTGAAGATGACACGGATTGTGATCCGCGCCGCTCTGATCCTTGCCGCCGTCGCGTTGGCAGGCACGGCGGAAGCGAAGGGTTGCCTGAAGGGCGCCGCGATGGGCGGAATCGCCGGGCACATGGCCGGACACGGCGTCATCGGCGCCGCGGCGGGTTGCGCCATCGGACGGCATGAGGCGAACAAGAAGGACAAGGCGGCCCGGCAAGGCGACCAGGGCAGCAGCGCTCGCTGACGGCGCGGGCGATCGACGGCCGATGACGGCGTCCGGACTTCCGGTCCTTCGGGAGGGTCTGCGTCGCCTCGCCTCGTCGGCTATCAGCCTCATCTATCCGCCGACCTGCGTCGCCTGCGGGGCGGCCACCGGACAGCCCCACGCTCTCTGCGCCGCCTGCTGGAGCGGACTCCGCCTGATCGAGCGTCCCTATTGCGAGCGGCTCGGCACGCCCTTCGCCCTCGACCTTGGGATCGGCAGCCTAATCTCCCCTGGCGCGATCTCCGAACCACCGGTCTTCGGGCGTGCCCGGGCGGTCGCCATCTACGACGGAACGGCACGCGACCTCGTTCACCGCCTCAAGTACGGCGACCGACTTGACCTCGCTCGGGCCATGGCTCGCATGATGGCCGCTGCCGGGAGCGAGTTACTGGAGGAGGCCGACCTGATCGTGCCGGTGCCGCTGCACGGCCTGCGCCTCTGGCGGCGGCGCTTCAATCAATCGGCGCTTCTCGCCCGCGAGATCGGACGGCGGAGCGGCAAGCGTTGCGACCTGCGAGCGCTGGCTCGCGTGAAGGCGACCCGGCCGCAGGTCGGCCTGACGCGCCACCAGCGCGCCGACAATCTTCAGGGCGCCTTCCGAGTCACCGATACCGGTCGCATACGGGTCGCAGGCCGACGCCTTCTCCTCATCGACGATGTGACGACGACGGGCGCGACGGGCAACGCCGCCGCCCGCGTGCTGCTGCGCGCCGGTGCGGCGAGCGTCGATCTGCTGACCTTCGCGACGGTGACGCGGGACGGGCTGTGACCCTGCTGCCGACGATCGCGGCTGCCGTCCCGAACGAGAACGGGGGTCGCAAGGGCCCCCGTCCGATAACGCTTCACTGCCGCGTCCGCGTCAGGCGCCGGCAGGTTCCATCCGGCCGGAAGCCTGTGCCTGTGCCTCGGTGGAGGGGTCGAGCACCTTGCCGCGGGGCCCGACCCAGGCGCCCACCCACTTGCGCTGCCACAGGAACAGGCAGCCGAGCACGAGGCCGGTGAACAGGGCGTAGACCACGAAGCCGGAGGCGAAACCGCCGGTATACTGCTTCGAGAAGCCCATCACGTTGGGCAGGATCGCGCCGCCGAGCGCCCCGACCTCGCCGATCATCGAGCCGGCGACCGCGGTGTTGGTCGGCCAGCGCAGGGGCACGAGCTGGAACAGCGCGCCGTTACCGGCACCGAGCGCGGCGAAGCAGAGCATGAACAGCAGCGTCGTCACGGCGAGCGAGGGCGTGGCGGTCAGCGCCAGGAACGAGCCGATCGCGGCCAGCAGCACCAGGGAGAGAACGAGGATTCCACCCATCCGATCGGCGAAGTAGCCGCCGAGGATGCGGATGCCGGAGCCCATCAGGGCGGCGAGCATCGTCAGGCGCCCGGCCTCGACCTTCGTCACCGCGAACTGCTCGTAGAAGAAGGTCGGCAGGAAGTTCGAGAGGCCGATGAAGCCGCCGAAGGTGATGACGTAGATCAGCGAGAAGGACCAGCCATCCTTGGTGAACAGGCAGGAGACGTGCTCCTTGAAGCTCCGGCCGTGGCAGTCCGGCGGTTCCTTCGCGAGGACAATCATCGCGAGGATCGGCACGATCATGACAATACCGGCGAAGCCGTAGACCGCCTGCCAGCCGTAGGCCTGGGCCAGCGGAGGCGCGAACAGCACGGCCAGCACGGTGCCGGAATTGCCGGCACCCGCGATGCCCATGGCGAGCCCCTTGTGCTCCGGCGGAAACCAGCCCGAGCCGAGCGACAGCGCCACCCCGAAGGAGGCGCCGGCTATGCCGAGCAGCACGCCCATGGCGAGCACCTCGTTGTAGGAAGAGACGAAGAAGAAGCCGTAGGCCATCGCCAGCACGATGACGCCCATCTCCGTCAGCGCCGCGTTCTTGCGGCCGATATACTGGGCCAGCACGCCGAGCGGGAATCGCATGATCGCGCCGGCCAGGATCGGCAGCGAGATCATGAAGCCGGTCTGGGCCGGGGTGAGCCCGTAGGTCTCGGTGATGAACGGGCCCATGGCGCCGTTGAGCACCCAGATCGCGAAGCAGAAATCGAAGTAGAGGAACGCGGCGAACAGGGTCGGGGGGTGGCCCGACTTCATCACGGTCTTGAAGGAAGCCATCGGCGTGCTCGTTCGGCTCGAAGACGCGCCGCGCGGCTCAAGCCGGGCGGGGCCTTTCATGCGGGAGAGTGTGTCCGGACACGCGCCGTCCGAGCGCGAGGCGCCGTTGCCCCGCCTGCTGCCCAGGGGCAGCGCTCGGGGTTATGCAGAGCGCGTGCCAGTTCTGATGCCGGCGAGGTGGCGGTGTGCAGGGCGCCGCGCGCCCGCATGTGCCGCTAACGGATGCAGCTCCGCCTATGAAGGAAGCAGCGGCTGCACCGCCTCAAACGACGGCAGCACCTCGGTCGACCACACGGACCACGCTGCGCCCCGAGTCGCGCTTCTCCACACGGATCTGCACGGCGATGCGCTCCATCATCCCCGCCACGTGGGTGATGACGCCGACCTTTCGACCGCGGCCCTGAAGCGTTTCGAGGGCATCCACCGCCAGGTCCAGGGTCTCGGCGTCGAGCGAGCCGAACCCCTCGTCGATGAACAGCGTGTCGACGAAGGATTGCCGACCCTCCAGCCCCGAGAGGGCGAGCGCCAGCGCCAGTGAGACGAGGAAGCGCTCGCCGCCCGACAAGCTGCGGGTCGCCCGGCGCTCGTCGCCCATGTCTCGATCCACGACGTGGAGAGCGAGATCGGCGCCCGCGCTTCGCGCGAGGCGGTAGCGGGGGCTCAGCACCTTGAGCTGATCGTTGGCGAGATGCACGAGGTGGTCGAGCGTCACCCCCTGCGCGAAGCGGCGGAAGCGATCGCCGCCGGCCGAACCGATCGCCTCTTCGACCCGGTGCCACGTTGCGAACTCGGCCTTCGCTGCCTCGATCTCCCGCGCGAGATCGGCCGCCTTGGCGCGGGCGGCCTCGTCCCGGCGCAGCTCCGCGTCGAGGGCGCCGAGGCGCTGCTGCGCCTGCGCCATAGCCTCCGTGAGACGTGCCGCCTCGGCCTGCGCGGCGGATACGTCGATCTCGACGTCGGTGCTCAGGGTCTCAACATCGGCGCGGCGGGTGGCGAGCGCGGTCATCGCCTCGGCTTCCTCGCGACCGAGCCGGTCGAGCCGCGCGCGCAGTGCCTCCCGCGTCTCGGCCGGGACGGCGAGCAGGGCGGCCACGGCCTCGCGCCCGCGCTCGCCGCAGGCCTGCGCGAAGGCGGCCTCGGCCGCTTCATGGCGGGTGGCGGCGCGCTCCAGGGCCGCATCGGCCGCGGAGGCTTCGGTGACGGCTCCCGTGAGCGCGCGGGCGGCTTCGGCGCTGGCAGCCTGCGCTGCTTGGAGCGCGTCGCGGGCCGCGCGGCGTTCGTTGTTGCATCTCGTGCGGTGCGGACCGGTCGCCTCCCCTCCGAGCAAGCCGGCCCTTCCCACGCGCGCGTCGACGAGGCGGGATTGCCGTTCTCCCGCCTCCGCACGGGCCTTCGCGGCTGCGCGCGCCTCGGTGTCGCTCAAGGAGGCGGCGGCCGCCCGTTCCAGCGCCAGCGCAGCGAGTTGCGCCTCGTAACCGGCATGCTGCATGCGCAGGGCCGCGTAGCCTTGCCCGAGCGCGACGATCCGGTCGGCGCACGCCTCCGGAGCACGGTCGAGATCGGCAAGGCCGAGATCGGCGGCGGTGAGTGCCGGAGCGATCTCCCCCGACAGGTCCGTTATCCGCTGGCGAAGGGCGGCGTGGTGGCTCTCCGCCCGTTCGGCCGCGAGACCCGCCTCGGTCCGACGGCGCGTCAGTGTATCGAGGGTGTGGGTCTGCGCCTCGATCTGCGTCTCGACCGCATCGCGATCCCGGATCAGACCATCGATCTCGCCGCGCAGGGCCCGCGCCGCCGCGAGCGTCCGCTGGGTGGCATCGCGCTCGGCCCGCGCCGCGGCTCCGGCGGCGCCGAGCCGGGACAGATCCGGCTCCTCCGGCAGGGCGACGGTGAGCCCGGAGGCGCCGAGCGCGGCCACGAGATCGGGCAAGCCGGCGCGGTAGTGGGCGGCGGTCGAGGCCGCCGCCTCCGCCGCGGCGGCGCCCCGCTCCTGCGCGTCGTCGTGGCGGCCCTCCGCCGCCGCGGCATCGCCCCGGGCGCGGTCGCGGGCCGCCTGATGCGCGGCGATCTCGGTATCGAG
Source organism: Methylobacterium sp. R2-1 (assembly GCF_014191355.1). GTDB lineage: Bacteria > Pseudomonadota > Alphaproteobacteria > Rhizobiales > Beijerinckiaceae > Methylobacterium. The sequence goes on along the minus strand of NZ_JACHWM010000005.1, from coordinate 156,691 downwards.
TGCGGCGCGTCGGGCGCGCATCTCCTCGGCAAGCCGTCCGAGGGCATCGTCGGATCCGTGGGAATGCGGATGGTCGAGACCGCCGCAGACGGGGCAGGGCGCGCCAATCACCAGCAGGCTGCGCAGCCGCGCCGCTTCGCGCGACGCGCTTTCCTGCGCGAGTTCGGCGAGCGGAGCGATCTCCGAGCGCCGGATGCCGGCCTCGTGCAGCGCGCGCTCCTCCACCGCGAAGCGGGCCGCGGCTTCGGCGAACGCCGCGCCGGCTTCCGTCTCCACTTCCGCGGCGACCGCTCGGTCGGCCAGCGCCGTGCCGTGGCGTTGCGCCAGGGCATAGGCGTCGCGCAGGGCGTCGAGCAGGCCTTCCAGGGCGATGGCGCGGTCCTGCGCGGCAGGCTCGGCGAGGGCATTGAGCGCCGCCTCCCGCTCGGCGCGGGCGGCGGCCAGGGCCCATCGGCGGGCGTGAAGCTCGGCGAGGCGGGCGGCGCCGTCCGCGGCCTCCCCGTCGCAGGCAGCGATCTCGGCCCGGCGCGCGGCCCCGTCCTGCGCGGCGGTCTCCGCCTGCCTACGCAGCCGCGCCCGCTCGTGGATGCGCCGGGCGAACTCGTCTCCCCGTTCGGCCAGAAGGGCGTGGGCGCGGTCGGCCTCGAGGCGGCTGGCTGCGGCGGCTCGCGCGTCCTGAGACTCCGCGAGACGTCGATCGAGTGCGCTGAGCACGGCACCCGCCGCCTCGGCCGCTTCGGCTGACCGGACGGCCGCCTGCGCGGCGCTCTCGGCTTCGCGCTCCGCATGGGCGATCGCGGCATCAAGTTCGGCCGCGCGGTCCCAGAGGGGACCAAAGCTCTTGAACACGGCTTCCACGACCTCATCCGCCGCGCTCGCTTCCGCCCGCCTCGTGTCAGCCGTCTCGGCGGTCGTGCGCGCCGCGGCGACACGGTCCGCCACCGCTTCGATCTGAGCCTGCGCCGCCATTCGCTCGCGAGCGGCCTCTTCGAGGGTTTCCGCGCGCCCGCGCAGCGGCTCGACCGCGTCGAGTTCGGCCCATCGTTCCCGGTCGGGGGCCGCCGCTTCCGACGCCGATCGTGCCGAGGCGGCACGCTCCTCGGCCCGCGCGAGCGCCAACCGGGCGGCCTCGATCCGGCGCGCGGTCTCAAGGGTGCGGCCCACCGCCTCTTGCTCCGCACGCCAGGCCGCCGCCTCGGCGAGGCGTTCCCCGCGCTCCGATTTGCGGGCCTGCAATCCGGTCTCGTCGAGCAGGCCGATCTCGCCTTGCCGCACCTCCAGTGCCTCGACCGCGCGACGGTGCTCCTCGTAGCCGAGATGCACCCGCTTCGAGATCTCCGAATAGATCGCGGTGCCGGTGATCTTCTCCAGAAGCTCGGCCCGCTCCCCCTCCGCCGCGAGGAGGAAGGCATCGAACTCGCCCTGCGCCAGCAGCACCGTGCGGCGGAACTGGTCGAAAGTCAGGTCGGTGAGCGCGACGACCTTATCGAGCACCTGCGTCTTGCCCGCAGCGACGGCACTGCCGTCGTCGAGGCGGTGCAGGCGCCGCTTTTCCGCCTGGAGCTTACCGGTCGCCTTGTTGCGGGCGCGATAGGCCTCCCAGCCGACGCGGTAGGCCACGCCGTCCTGGCCGATGAAATCGACCTCGGCATAGCCCGCCCCGGCGCCTCGACGCAGAATCGCACGTCCGTCGCTGGCGCTCAGCGCCTCGCCGCCCGGATCGGGCACGTCCTCCCGGCGGCTCACGGCGACGCGGGGATAGCGGCCGTACAGCGCGAGGCAGAGCGCGTCGAGGATCGTGGACTTGCCGGCGCCGGTCTCGCCGGTGATGGCGAACAGGCCGGTGGCGCCGAGCGGCTCGGCGGCGAGATCGACTACGAACGGCGCGGCGAGGCTCGCGAGGTTCTCGCCGCGGATCGCGAGGATGCGCATGGGGGGCGGCTTAAGCCTCCGCTCGCGCGCGGTGGAACACGTCGAGATGGGCGGGCTCGGGCTCCTCGTCCCACTTCGCATGGTAGGCGAGGCGGAACAGCTCCTCCGGGTCGCGCTCCGAAAGGCGCGGCGGCGGCGCCTCGGATTCCACGATCTCGATTGCGGCCCGCGGCGGCACGGTGACCCGCACATCGACGACGCGCACCGGAAAACCCTCGGCGATGCGGTCCACCTCGGCCCGGTAGCCGGGAAGGAGGCCCTCGCGCGCGAGCCGAACCTGGATGTAGGGCCGCGCCTCCATCGGCAGGTCGGGGTCGAGCGCCAGGGCCGCGAGGTGGTCGCCGAGATAGGCGAGCGCCATGTCGCCGGAGGCGGGGAGGCGCAGGAACGGGACGGGACGCGGTATCTCGATATGCTCGATCTCCGCCGCGCCCGTGCCGAGCGTCACCAGGGTGACCCCGTGGCGGTAGGGCTGCTCGGCGGCCGAAAGCGGGATCAGCGAGCCGCAATAGCGCACCTGCCCGCCGCCCAGACCCTGCGCCCGATGCAGATGGCCGAGCGCCACGTAGCGCGCTTCCTCCGGGAACACGTCGGCCGGCACCGCGTGCTCGCCGCCGACGAGGATGCGCCGCTCCGCCCCCTCCGATTCGAGGCCGCCCGCGACGTGGAGATGGCCGGTCACGAGAAGCGGCAGGCCGGCGAGCCGCGGCCGGGCCGCCTCGAAGAGCTGTCCGTAGAGGTCGCGCACCGCCCGCACGATCGGTGAGGTTTCGCCGATCCGCCGTTCGCTGCCGAGCGAGGAGAGCGGCGGCAGGCAGGCGGCGGTGGGGTAGGATACGGCGAGCACCTGCGCCGCCACCTCGCCGCCGGCGGAGCGGACCGGCACGAGGTGGCGTTCGAGGTCGATCGCGCCGTCGCGGCGGCGGACATTGCCGACGACATGGACGCCGATGGCCTCGAGCAGCGGGCGCGGTGCTTCCAGACGCCCGGCGGCGTCGTGATTGCCGGCCGTGATGACGATGGTCATCGCAGGCCGCGCCGCGTGGAGGCGCGCCATCAGCGCGTAGAACCGCGCCTGGGATTCGCCGGACGGGTTCTGGCTGTCGAACACGTCGCCGGCGACGACGAGAGCATCGACCTCGCGCTCGACGACAATGCCTTCAAGGCAGCCGAACACCGCGTCGTGCTCGCGCTCGCGGGAGAAGCCGCGCAGGGTCTGGCCGATATGCCAGTCGCCCGTATGGAGGACGCGGATCACTTAGGACGCCACTCATCGAGACCGGGGCAACGACCGTCGCCGCCCCAGGCGGCTTGTAGCGGGTTGCGTCGCCGGCTTCGAGTGCATCCCGGCGGCGGGCCGGGATCTCCTGTGACTTAGCGCCGAGCGCCTCAGTGGCAGACGGTAACCGTCTTCACGATCCAGCCCTCGTCCCCCTGCCAGAGCTTGCGCCGGACGCGGCCGCAATTGGCCGGCTCGGCCGCGGTCCACGCCGTCTGCGGTGCGGTTGGCGGGGTCTTCGTGTCCACCTGCGCGACCTTCGTCTTGACCGTCGTTTTGGCCGGGCGCGAGGGGGCCGCCTTACGGGCGGCCATGGCCTCATCGGGAAGCATCAGGCCGAGGCAGAGCAATCCGAGCGAAAAGCGGAGGAGCGAGGCGCGCAAGGGAGGAGGTCCGTGGTCGGGGCCGAACGGCTACGCTTGATCTAGGGATGTGCCCCGCCAATGCAATCGCCGCCCGCCACAATCTGCCCCGCAATCCGCACATTTTTTGCGAAATCGTTAAAGCCGCCCGCGGGGCGCATGGCGGTCACGCGTGTAACCTTTCGGACACAATGTTCGCACACTTGCGGGTGCAGGAGCCGTCACGGTCGCGTCCGGTCCTGACGCCCGCGCGCTTCCTTGCTAGGGAACAAGCGGGGCAGTTCAGCCGGCCCGGATGATCGTGACCGTTCTTCCGTATTCCGGAGACGTTTTCCGGCCCGGCCCATTCGATCGAGCGATCCATGTCACTTCAGAACCGCCGTAAGCTTCTTTTCGGAGCCGCGACGAGCCTCGGGCTCGCGATCCTGCCGACGCACGTCCTCGCCCAAACCTTCGATGGCTTCGACGACGACCGCCTCTATCAGGACAGCAACGGCAGTCTCTTCCGCCGCCGCGGCGGGCAGTACGTCCCCTATAACGGCCGCGTCAGCAACGGGCGTCCGGTGCCCGATTCGCAGACGGATCTGGACGCCGAGGCCTATGCCCGCCGCCGGGCTGAGCGCTACGGCGAGCCGCCGCCCGCCGCAGAGGCGCCGAACCAGACGCCCCGTCAGCAGCAGGCCGGCTATCCGGTGCCGCCGCAGGAGCCCGATAATGGCCCGATCGACTACACGCGGGCCTACGCGGCGATCGCCAACGAGCCGTTCCCGGTCCAGGCTATTCCCTACAAGAAGTTCAACCCGATCTACCTACGCCAGGAGGTCGATTTCCGCACGAACGAGCCGCCGGGCACGATCGTCGTCGATCCCAAGGCGCATTTCCTCTACCTCGTCCTGCCCAACGGCCGGGCACGGCGCTACGGCGTGGGTGTCGGCAAGCAGGGCTTCTCGTGGTCGGGCAGCGCCACCATCAACTCCAAGCAGGCTTGGCCGGACTGGTATCCGCCCAAGGAGATGATCGCCCGCCGGCCCGACCTCGCCCGCGAGGTCGACAAGCTGCAAAGTGGCCTCGGCGTCCCCGGGGGCACCCGCAACCCGCTCGGGGCGCGGGCCATGTATCTCTGGCAGAACAACAAGGACACGCTGTTCCGCATCCACGGCACGCTGGAGCCGCACTCCATCGGCAAGAGCGTGTCCTCGGGCTGCATCCGCATGATCAATCAGGACGCCATCGACCTGTTCAACCGCGTCGAGGTCGGCGCCAAGGTGGTGGTGCTCGGCTGATCCCGCGATAGTTTCCTCGAAAGCCGAGCGCACCCCCACGAGACAAGCGCCGGATTTCGAGGAGACACCATGGTCGATCTGATCCCGCGCGAGCATCTGTTCGGTAACCCGACGCGCTACGGCCATCAGATCAGCCCCGACGGGCGCCGTCTCGGCTGGGTGGCGCCTCATGAGGGCGTGCTCAACATCTGGACGGCGCCGATCGATGATCTCGACGCGGCCGCGCCCGTCACCGCGGATCGGCGGCGCGGCATCGACGCCTACGCCTTCGCCTATGACGGACGACACCTGCTCTACGTGCAGGATGCGGACGGCGACGAGAACCACCACCTCTACGCCGTCGATCTCACCACGGGCGAGCGGCGCGACCTGACGCCGATCCCCGGCATCGCCGCGGCGATCGTGGGCCTCAGCCGCGTCGTCCGCGACCGTGTGCTCGTCGCGATCAACGACCGCGATCCGCGCTTCCACGACCTGCACAGCGTCGATCTCGCCACCGGCGAGCGCAGCTTGGTCGCCGAGAATCCGGGTTTCGCCGGCTTCCTGATCGACGAGCGTTACGCCGTGCGCTTCGCCTTCCGCAATCTTCCGGACGGTTCGAGCCAGTTGATCGCCCCCGACGGCGCGAACTGGAAGCCGTGGCTCACCTTCCCGCCCGAGGATGCCCGCGTCTCCGGCGCGGAAAACCTCGACGCTGCCGGCACGGCCCTGTTCTGCCGCGACAGCCGTGGGCGCGACACCGCCGCGCTGACCCGGATCGATCTCGCGAGCGGCGAGACGCGTGTGCTCGCTTCGCACGAGGAGGCGGATATCGGCGCGGTGCTGCAGGACGTCGAGACGCACGAGCCGGTGGCCTACTCGGTGACGCACGCCCGCAAGTCCTGGCACGTGCTCGACCCGCGCTTTGCCGACGACTTCGCGTTCCTCGAAACCCAGGGACTGGGCGACTGGTATCCGGCGAGCCGAACCGAGGACGATTCCCGCTGGATCGTCGTCGCCCGCGCCGACACCCGCGTCGGCGAGGCCGCGATCTACGATCGGCGGGCGAAGACGCTGCGCTCGCTCGGCAGTGCCCGACCGGAACTGGAGGGCGCGCCGCTCGCACCGATGAGCCCGGTGATCATCCGTTCCCGCGACGGCCTCGACCTCGTCTCGTATTTGACCCGTCCGCTCGATGCCGACGGCCCCGGCCCGCTGGTGCTGCCCGTCCATGGCGGCCCGTGGGCGCGCGACAGCTTCGGCTTCGACGGCATTCACCAGTGGCTGGCCAATCGCGGATACGCCGCGCTCAGCGTCAACTTCCGCTCCTCGACCGGCTTCGGGAAGGCCTTCCTCAACGCGGGGGACCGCGAATGGGGCCGGCGGATGGATGACGACCTCAGCGACGCCGTCGCCTGGGCGGTGTCGCAGGGCGCGGCCGACCCCGCCCGTGTCGCGATCATGGGCGGCAGCTACGGTGGCTACGCCACCCTGATGGCGCTGACCCGCAATCCGGAGGCTTACGCCTGCGGCATCGATCTCGTTGGCCCGGCCAACCTCGAAACCCTCGTGCGGACGATCCCGCCCTACTGGGAAGCGATGCGAGCGCAGCTTCACCGCGCCATCGGCGATCCGGATACCGAGGAGGGCATGGCGCTGATCCGCGAGCGCTCGCCGGTCTACTTCGCCGACCGGATCAAGGCGCCGCTACTGATCGTCCAGGGCGCCAACGACCCCCGGGTCCGCCAAGCGGAATCCGATCAGATGGTCGCCGCGATGGAGCGGGGTGGCATCCCGGTGACCTATCTGCTCTTCCCGGACGAGGGCCACGGACTCGTACGCCCGGCCAACCGGCTGGCCTTCTTCGCGCGTGCGGAAACGTTCCTGGCACGCCATCTCGGCGGACGCTGCGAGCCGATCCGCGAGTCCGAGTCGACGGGGACGTCGATGCAGGTGGTGCGAGAGGGATAGTCCGGCGCAGCCCGATGATCGGCCAGCGCCACCCTTCCGGACATGCATGCCATGCCGGCGACTTCGCCGGCATGGTCTGTCCTGATGCGGAGGTCCGCACTCGGTCGGTTAGGCGTCGAGCGGCTGATCCTCGTCCCCGTCGTCGATGTCGACGAGGAACACGATATCGGCCTCATCCTCGTCGTCCGAGCCGTCGCCTTCCGCGGCGTGCTGCGCGTCGGGCTCGAAGTCGCCCTCGCCGTCATCGGCGGCCAGCGCGTCCTCGAACTCCTCGGTCTCGTCCTCGGTGGATTTGCGTACGGTCAACTCCGACGTGCCGTTCCAGATCGGACGGCCGTCGATCGTCATGGTGCGGATGTCTTCCTTAAAGCCGTCGCAGGTGAACAGGTCGCGGGCGGTCGCCTCGTCGCCGTTGATGACCGCGATCGCCGTGCCGTCGATCTCGAGCGTGAACATCGGGAACATCCTCGGAAGAGGGGAAAGCTCCGCGGGCCGCTGAACGGTCCGCGCGGGAAACCTAGACCGGATCGGCCGGGTTCGGCGCGCTTGTAGGACGCCTATGCCGGATTCGTCGATGGGAGAAACGCGCGCCGGTGCGCCGCCTGGTTTCAGACGCCGCTGCTGCCACGGGCAACGGCCCGCTTGACCACCGCCTGCACCTCCGGGTTCGACAGGAACAGGTCGTGATTGAAGATGCCCCCACCGTAGTCCGAGGCGTCGGCCACGCGAACGCCGAGCGCCTCCAGGCGCTCCCGGTCGGCGGCGCCCGCGCGGACGACGCCGCCGGCGATGGCGCCGGAGAGTTCGAGCGCACGATCGTTCGTGGCCGAGATGACGGTGATGCGCTTTGCGTCCGGGCCCAGGCGCTCGACGCCGTTGGCGAACAGGTCGATGTCGATGTCGGGCGCGGCGAGCACCACCGCGCCGATGCGAGCCACTGCCGCCTCGCCGGCCTCGACCCGCAGCATGCGCAGGGTTTCCAGGGTGAGGAGGGTTCCCATCGAGTGGGCGACGATGTGGATGCGGCCGCCGCTCGGAGTGGTGGCCACGGTCTTCAGGAGGTCCTCGAACGCGTCGCGGGACCATAGCGCGCTCTCGCGGTCGTAGCCGTAATCGAAGGTCGCTGCGGCCGACGGCCAGGTGAACAGCGCCGATGCGCCGTTGAAGCGGATCCCGTCGGAGAGACGGGCGGCGCTGACCGCGGCGGATTCGAAGCTCTCGCGATAACCGTGGACGTAGATCAGCACGTCGCGGCCGAAAGCGGATTGGGCGAAGGCGGCCGCCGCCCCCGGCCCCGTCGTGACGTCGCCGACGGAGCGGACTCCCCAATCGCCGCCCACCACCGCCGAGACCTTGCCGATCAGCGAGCGGTCCGGCGCGGACATGCGCGCCTCGGCGAAGCTCAGTCCCCGGCCGCGCTCGGATCCGAAGTACGGCGCCTTCGGCGGATTGCCGGCGGCCGGGCGGCGGGTGGTGGCGACGAGGAGCACCGGGCTCACGTCAAGCGCCGACTGCGTCTCGCCGACGGTGCCGGTGGCGAGTCCGTCCATGACGCAGGCGGACAGGGCAGGGGAGAGGCCGGCCGCTCCAGCCAGCCCCAGGAGGCGCAGGAGAGAGCGGCGGGTCGCGTCGGAGGGCTGCATGACCGGTTCGGGTCCCCGAAAAAGCCCGCTCCGGTGGCAAGCCGGCGCTGGATGCCTCTCCTTCGCGCACGATCTTGACCGTGGCGGGGCACGATTGGGATTTTGGGCACTCGACGCCCGCCTACCGCCCCGGCATGAAGGAGCCATGAGCGCGACCCTTCCCGACATGGATCACATCCGCGAGCGACTTCTGGCCGGCGACCGGGCGGCGCTCGCGCGCGCCATCACACTCGCCGAATCGCGCCGGGCCGATCACCGGGCCGCGGTGCGCGACCTCATCGACGCGGTGCTGCCGCAGACGGGACGGGCGATCCGGGTCGGCATCACCGGCGTGCCGGGCGTCGGCAAATCCACCACGATCGACGCGCTCGGCTCGCTGCTGACGGAGGCCGGGCATAAGGTGGCGGTGCTCGCGGTCGATCCGTCCTCGACCCGCACCGGCGGCTCGATTCTCGGCGACAAGACGCGGATGGCGCGGCTCGCCATCGATCGCAACGCCTTCATCCGGCCCTCGCCCTCTTCGGGCACGCTCGGCGGCGTCGCGGCTAAGACCCGCGAGACCATGCTGCTGTGCGAGGCCGCGGGCTTCGACGTGATCCTCGTCGAGACCGTCGGCGTCGGCCAGTCGGAGACGGCGGTGGCCGACCTCACCGACTTCTTCCTCGTGCTGATGCTGCCGGGAGCAGGTGACGAGCTTCAGGGCATCAAGAAGGGCATTTTGGAACTCGCCGACATGATTGCGGTCAACAAGGCCGATGACGGCGAGGGTGAGCGCCGGGCCAACGCCGCTGCTTCCGAGTACCGTGCCGCGCTCCATATCCTGACGCCGCCGTCGGCCACCTGGACGCCACCAGTGGTCACGATCTCCGGCCTGCACGGCAAGGGGCTCGACAGTCTGTGGTCCCGCATCGAGGACCACCGCGCCAAGCTCACCGCCACCGGCGAGATCGCGAAGAAGCGGCGGGAGCAGGATGTGAAATGGATGTGGGCTCTCATCCATGAGCGCCTGCATCAGCGCCTCGTCGGCAGCGCCGAGGTGCGCCAGGCAACCGCCGATGCCGAGCGGGCGGTTGCGGCGGGCGAGCACTCGCCCGCCGCCGGCGCCGACACGATCGCGACGCTGATTGGGTTGTGAGCCGCCTGCTCGTCACGGGCTTCGGCCCCTTCCCGACCGTGCCCGACAACCCGACCGGGCGCCTCGCGCGGCGGTTGGCGGCGTCCCCGCACCTGCACCGCATCCTCGGGCAGGCGCCGGACTGCCTCGTGCTCGACACCCGGTATGACGCCCTCGACACGCAACTCGACCCCGCGCTGGCACGACATCCGAGCGCCGTCCTGATGCTCGGTGTCGCCGCGCGCCGGCGCCGCGTCTGCGTCGAGACCCGCGCCGTCAATCGAGTCAGCCGGCTGTTTCCCGATGCGGGTGGGACAGTGAGGCGAACTCTCGCCTTCCAGCCCGACGGCCCGGCGCAAAGGCGCAGCCCGGCCGCGGCCGCGGTAAGGGTGGCCCTGAAGCGCGCCGGGCTCGACACCGCAATCTCGCGCGATGCCGGGCGCTACCTGTGCAACGCCTCCTACTATCGGGTCCTGGAGCAGGGCTGCCCGGCGGTGTTCCTGCATATCCCGATGCCGCCGCGCACGCGGCGGCCGAAGCCCGGGGGAGGGCACAGCCGGCCCCCGCTCGATCGATGGGCCGAGGCGTTTGCCGAGGCGGCGCGGGTGCTGGCCCTGCGGGGCAGGGTCCAGCTTTAGCCGTCGCTTAGGCCCATTCGCGTTGCGCGAGTTTCGCCTCGTAGGCGTCGATCGCCGGAGCCTTCTGGTCGAGAGTCAGGCCGATCTCGTCGAGACCGTTGAGCAGGTTGTGCTTGCGTCCCTCGTCGATGTCGAAATGAAGGGTACCGCCGTCCGGCCCCTTGATGGTCTGCGCCGCGAGATCGATCGTCAGCGTCGCGTTGGCGCCGCGCTCCGCATCCTCGAACAGCTTCTCCAGATCCTCCGGTGAGACGACGATCGCGAGGATGCCGTTCTTGGCGCAGTTGTTGAAGAAGATGTCGGCGAAGCTCGTGGAGATCACGCAGCGGATGCCGAAATCGGCGAGCGCCCATGGGGCATGCTCGCGCGAGGAGCCGCAGCCGAAATTGTCGCCGACCACGAGGATCTTGGCGTTTCGATAGGCCGGCTGGTTGAGGACGAAATCGGGGTTCTCCGATCCGTCGTCGTTATAGCGCATCTCCGAGAACAGGCCCTGGCCGAGCCCGGTGCGCTTGATCGTCTTGAGATACTGCTTGGGGATGATGCGGTCGGTGTCGATGTTGATGATCCGCATGGGCGCGGCAACGCCATCCAGGGTCGTAAACTTTTCCATCGCTCTTCTCGAAATCGTCGTCGGCTGCCGGATAGACGTATCCCCGGCCTCGGTCCGCCGGTATCTAGCAGTCGAATCGCCTCGTCGGTAGCCGCCCGATCCAGGGGCGGCATCGCGCTTGCTCTATGATAAGATCATTCGCGCAAGGGGATTGCGAGAACGATGGCCAACACGTCAGACACCTTCAAGAAGGCGCCCAAACGCAAGCCTGCCAAGGGCAAGAGCGTCACCGTCTCCCCCGAGATGCGGCAGGCCTACGCCGATCTGATCAAGGAGCGCGAGGATAAGGAGCAGGCCTATGGCCGCCACCTGCGCAAGGACGAGCCACGCCGGTGACGGCGCGTCACACCGCCCTGAGCGCCGGCCCCCGGCGGACGAAGCCGACGATGTCCTTGACCGCGTCGAGGGTCGGGGCAGCGATCGTCTCAGCCCGGCTCGCGCCGTCGGCGAGCACGCTGTCGATATAGGCCGGATCGGCGACAAGCCGCTTCATCTCGGCGCCGATTGGCGCCAGCGTCTCGACGGCGAGTTCGACCAGGGCCGGCTTGAAGCTGGAGAACTGCGCTCCGCCGAAATCCTTCAGGACCTCGTCGCGGGTGATGCCGCGTAGGGCCGCGAAGATGCCGACGAGGTTGTCGGCCTCCGGCCGTCCACTGAGCCCGGCGGTCTCCGAGGGGAGAGGCTCCGGATCGGTCTTGGCCTTACGCACCTTCTGCGCGATGGCATCGGCGTCGTCCGTGAGGTTGATGCGTGAGTACTCGGACGGATCCGACTTCGACATCTTCTTGGTGCCGTCGCGCAACGACATCACGCGCGCCGCTGGCCCGCCGATCAGCGGCTCGGTCTGCGGAAAGAACTGCTCGCCATGGCCATGCGCCAGGATCGACCCCGCGAAATCGTTGTTGAATTTCTGGGCGATGTCGCGCGTCAATTCGAGATGCTGCTTCTGGTCCTCGCCGACGGGGACGTGCGTGGCCCGGTAGGCCAGGATATCGGCGGCCATCAGCACGGGGTAGTCGTAGAGACCGATCGAGGCGTTCTCCCGGTCCTTGCCGGCCTTGTCCTTGAACTGTGTCATGCGGTTGAGCCAGCCGAGGCGGGCGACGCAGTTGAAGATCCAGGCGAGTTCCGCGTGCTGCGGCACCTGGGACTGGTTGAAGACGATGGAGCGCTGCGGATCGATGCCGGCGGCGAGGAAGGCGGCAGTCACCTCGCGGATCTGGCCCTTGAGCGCCTGCGGGTCCTGCCACAGCGTGATGGCGTGGAGGTCGACCACGCAATAGAGGCACTGCGCGTCGCGCTCCTGCATCTCGACGAAGCGCTTGATGGCGCCGAGATAGTTGCCGAGATGCAGGTTGCCGGTCGGCTGGACGCCGGAGAAGACGAGTTCGGTGAACGCGGCCATCGGCGCGGGTCCCTGGAAAGAAGGTCCGGGCCGAGGCGATCTCGCATCCCGCTTGAAGCGGCGGTTTCTGGCACCGCCAGCGGCGGCGGGTCAAGCAGGATAGGTCTCTCGTGTGCCTCCTGTCCGCACCCGAATCCTCACATTACGAATGCGGTGCCCGAACGCTGTTCGTCGGCAACGGGTCGAAGATCTTCGGTGATCCTCCACTCTGCCCGCGTCATCGGCATCGAGCCCGCGCTTCGAGACTTGTAGTCGAGGAAATGGCGGTCTCGTCGATCAGCACGTCACGACGGTCATGACGCCGCGTAGGCGTTCATGATCGCGGACAGCAAGCCTGGAAAACGAGCCTCGACCTCGGCACAGCGCGAATGGTTGCGCATCTCGACACCGTGACGCTCGCAGCGGATCAAGCCGGCCTCGCGCAGAATCTTGAAGTGGCTGGACAGGGACGATTTCGGGATGACCTGATCGCCCACTGCCGAGACGGCTGAGCAAGCCTCTACGCAACCCGCCTTCGTGATCCGGGCGAAAATCGCCGCCCGGCGTGGATCGGACAGGGCGTGGAGGATCGCCTCCGGCTGGACGTCCTCGATCGCGGGGTGAAACAGGGGCCTCATGATTTATCCATATGGGGGCTTGAACCCCGCTTCAGTAGTTCCGAAATCCCGAACTATGGGACTGTGGCGACCGTATCGGCGCCGGCCCATGTCGAAGGGTTAGCACAGATGTCAAAGCTTGAGGGCAAGGTCGCGGTCGTGACCGGCGCGTCGAAGGGTATCGGCGCCGCAATCGCGAAGGCATTGGCGAAGAACGGCGCGGCCGTCGTCGTCAACTACGCGTCGAGCAAGGCCGGCGCGGATGCCGTCGTCGATACCATCACGGCAGCTGGCGGCAGGGCCGTCGCGGTACGGGCCGATGTCTCGCAGGCCGCGCAGGCACGAGACTTGGTCGAGGCCGCGGTGCAGCAGTTCGGCCGGCTCGACGTGCTGGTGAACAATTCCGGCGTGTATGAATTCGCTGCGATCGAAGAGGTGACCGAAGAGCATTATCGCCGCATCTTCGACGTCAACGTGCTGGGTGTGCTGCTCGCGACTCAAGCGGCAGCGAAACACCTGGGAGAGGGCGGGAGCATCATCAACATCTCGTCCGCCGTCACCGATGCTCTGACGCCGACGACTGCGGTCTATACCGGGACCAAGGGGGCCTTGAACGCGATCTCGGGCGTCCTTGCCAACGAGCTGGCCCCGCGCAAGATCCGGGTCAACGTGGTCAGCCCCGGCTACGTCGTGACCGAGGGCACCCACACCGCCGGCATCGCTGGCTCGGAGATGGAGGCCGGCTTCGTCGCACAGACACCCCTCGGCCGATCCGGCCAGCCGGACGACATCGCCGGGGTCGTCGCATTCCTCGCTTCCGACGATGCCCGCTGGGTAACTGGTGAGGTCATCAACGCCAGCGGCGGCGTTCGCTGAGGCTCAGGGTCCGCACCCGCGCTCCCCTAGGCGTCCGCTGCGGCTGGTTGGAAGCGCGAGCGTTTCACGTGCCGCCGTCGGTCGGCCGCAAACGGGCCGAACTTCACGCCCCTTCTCCTCACCGTGCGGGTAGAGGAGGAGGGTGCGTCCTTACGGGTCTCGTCTGCGGCGCTGTTTGCCCTCAGAAGACTTGAGCCGCGTCCTCGTTGCGCTTCGGCGCGCCCGGCACCCCAGCTTCCGTATCGGCTCGGTCCGCTGCGCGTTTGTCGATCGCCCGATCTACGACCTTGGCGAGCCCGACCATGATCTTGTCGAGCTCGTAGTCCTTCGGCGTGTAGACAGCGGTGACGCCCATGTTCTTGAGCACGAGTTCGTCTTCGGTCGAGATGATGCCGCCGACGACGACCGGAACATGATCGAGACCGGCTTCACGCAGCTTGGCCTTCACCTCGCGCACCAGCGGCACATGGCTGCCGGACAGCACCGACAGGCCGATGACGTGGGCACCGCGCTCCTTCGCCTTGGCGACGATCTCCGTCGGAGTCTGGCGGATGCCGTCGTAGGTCACGTCGAAGCCGACATCGCGGGCGCGCAGTGCGATCTGCTCGGCGCCGTTGGAATGGCCGTCGAGACCCGGTTTGCCGACGACGAGCTTCGGCGTCTCGCCGAGCCGCTCCCCGAGATCCGCAATGAGCAGGCGCGCTTCCTCCGCCGCTCCGGAGGTGACGGTCTCCAGTGTCACGCCGGTCGGTGCGCGGTACTCGCCGAAGACCTCGCGCAGGCGCTGGCCCCACTCGCCGGTGGTCACGCCCGCCTTCGCCGCGGCGATGGAGGGCGGCATGATGTTGGCGCCCGAGCGCGCTGCCTGCTCCAGATCGTCCAGCGCTTGTCCGACGGCACGGTCGTCGCGCTTGGAGCGCCATTCGCGGATGCGCGCCTCGGCCTCCATCTCCACCGTCTCGGAGACGGTGAAGATCGCGCCATCCCCGGCGGTGAGGGGAGAGGGCTCGCCCTGCTGCCATTTGTTGACGCCGACGACGATCTGCTCGCCCTTCTCGATGGCCGCGATGCGCTTGGCGTTCGCTTCCACCAGCGCCCGCTTCAACTCGCCCGCCTCGACCGCCGTGACCGCGCCGCCGATCTCGGCGATCCGCTTCAGCTCGGCCCGGGTCTGTTCCTTCAGTGCCTCGACGCGGGACTCGATGACCGTCGAGCCGTCGAAGATATCGTCGTACTCGAGCAGATCGGTTTCGAAGGCCAGGATCTGCTGCATCCGCATGGACCATTGCTGATCCCAGGGCCGGGGCAGGCCGAGCGCCTCGTTCCAGGCCGGGAGCTGCACGGCGCGGGCGCGTGCGCGCTTCGAGAGCGTCACCGCCAGCATCTCGATCAGGATGCGGTGGACGTTATTTTCCGGCTGCTGTTCCGTCAGTCCGAGAGAGTTGACCTGCACGCCGTAGCGAAAAATCCGTTTCTTGGCGTCGGTAATGCCGTAGCGCTGCTGGGCGATCTCATCCCACAGCTCGGCGAAGGCCCGCATCTTGCAGATCTCGGTGACGAACCGCATGCCGGCGTTCACGAAGAACGAGATGCGGCTGAACACGTCCGAGAAACTGGCTTCGTCGAAATCAGGATCGTCGCGCACCGTGTCGAGCACGGCGATGGCAATGGCCAAGGCGTAGGAGAGTTCCTGTACCGGCGTCGCCCCCGCCTCCTGCAAGTGGTAGGAGCAGACGTTCATCGGGTTCCACTTCGGCACGTTCTTGGTCGTGAACAGGATCACGTCCTTGGTGAGCCGAAGCGAGGGCGCGGGCGGGAACACGTAGGTGCCGCGCGAGAGATATTCCTTAATGATGTCGTTCTGCGTGGTGCCCTGCAGCGCCGCGAGCGGCGCGCCCTGTTCCTCGGCCACCGCGAGATAAAGCGACAACAGCCACGGCGCCGTGGCGTTGATCGTCATCGAGGTGTTCATCTGCGCCAGCGGAATCTGGTCGAACAGGGCCCGCATGTCGCCGAGATGCGCGATCGAGACGCCGACCTTGCCGACCTCGCCGCGGGCGAGTTCGTGGTCGGGGTCGTAGCCGGTCTGCGTCGGCAGATCGAAGGCAACCGAGAGACCGGTCTGGCCCTTGGCGAGGTTGCCGCGATAGAGCTTGTTCGATTCCGCCGCCGTGGAGTGGCCCGCATAGGTGCGGATGATCCACGGTTTGTCGCGCTTGACCTCCGCCACGCTCGCCGTCGCGCTCATCCCTCTCTCCCTCATCCGATGCGACCGCGCGCCTCGAGGCGCGGCTGTTGGCCGGCACCGTAGCGAAGCCGCCGCGTCGCGTCATCTGGGAGGAAGGTCGAGGATCGCCCTCTTCTCCGTTGGATAAATTTGACGTCGGCCTAAACCGTTTTGGTCACGACAGAAGACGGCTCGCCGCATCTTCCGGCGAGACTGCGACATCGGAGGGCCGCCTTCAGGCGCTCGCCCACATCGTTTCGGCCGGAGACCAGACGCAGTCGCCCTCCAGCGTGGCGGCAAAGAGCATGTCGAGGCGGCTGCGCTCCGCTTCCACGAGGGCCCCTTCGGTGGCAACCGGGCGGCATCGTGCCGACCATCCTGGCGCTACGAAGTCGGGATTGTGGAGGGCATGATCGGACGCTTGCCCGAAGAAGGCGCGATCGCCACCGTCAAGGTAGCTTTCCGCCGGCAGCCCTTCGGCGAGCAGGATGTCGTGCCTGTCGAGTTCGACGTGCCAGTAGGTGACCGTCGAGACCGGCTGGCGCGCGACCGAGGTGCCGTTGATCAGGCAGGAGATCGGCACGAGCACACCGTCGGGACGGGCCGGGCCTCCGTCGATCAGCACGGGATGGCCCGGGGAGAGAGACAGGTCACGTGCGGGCACGGCACGCCCCTCGTCGTTGCGTCCGAAGGCGCCGGCCCGGATGCGCACCGGCCATTGGTGGGCTGCAATGCACCCCTTTTCCGCTCCGATGGTGCGATGGCCGATCCAGCGGATCGTACAGGCCTGTCCTTGCGCCGTGACAGCGACATCGCCGACCGCCAGCGCCTCGACCGGAAGCTCGGTCATCCTCCCGCTCCGCAGGATGGCGATCCGTGTGCCGGTGGTGAAGCAGACCGGTTGCGCATCGAACTCGAGATTTTCCACGTTGGTCAGCCGATCGGCGGCACCTGTCGACTTGTTGACGACGAAGGTCTCCCCGTCGGAGGCCTTGGTGACAGTGTAGTCGTTGCGGGCTCCGGCGAAACGGACCGTATCGGTGCCTGTTCCGCCATCGATGACGTCTCCATCGGCATTCGTGTAGAATACATCGTTGCCGCCGCCACCGATCGCCTTGTCGATCTTGGTTCCGTAAGCGACGCCGATATTATTGACGAGCGTTCCGCTCGTGCTGGCGCTGCTGAAGGTTCCGGGGTTGAGATTGATGGTGCTGTTCGTGGTGAATCCGGAGACGTCGAGGGTGTTACCGACGCCGCGATTGTAAATCGTCAAAACGGGATCAGTATTGTTCGTAAAATCGTAAAACTGCCGAGACTGTCCCGAGATGTTCGTGTTGAATCCGTATGTCTGACCACCTGCGAAGGTGCTGCTTGTCGAGGCGCCGTAGATTCGCTGTATAGCAGGAATGTCCAGCATCATCGGTGTTTGGGCGTAGAGTCCGTAACTCACCCCGGAATTGTTGACTGTCCAGTTCGCACCCTTCACTGGGCTCGACGCGTTGAACGCCCCCCTCGGGTCGTCCGGCTTCACGTAAGACATGACCGACCAGAGTTGGCTGTCGTAGACGTCGGACTGCCCCGCGAATTCGTCGCCGTTGTATTGACCGGCATGGCCGAGACCCAGGGCATGACCGAGTTCGTGGGTGACCGCGGTCAGGGTGTGGGCGGCGTCGGGAGAGAAACTGTTGAATTGCTGATCCGGCGCAGCGATGCTGATGTTGAGTTGTCCGCCTCGCGTATTCGGAGAATTCTGTGATGGAATGGCAGTGATGCCGCCTCGCGTCGAGGAAGGGCCGTTGGCGGGTACGAACGTGACTCCGCTTCCCCCCGCCTCGTCTGTCGGGTCGAGACGGATGTTGGCGGATTTGACGTCATCTGTCTGTCGAAACTGGATATTCGCGATATCGGACCAGAGGGTCAGCGCAGCTTCGTACCCTGCCTTCTCCTCATCTGCGAGGCCGACTCCGAATGCGTAGGTGACGGTGCCGCCCGGCGTGCCCGCCGCACTCGTTGGGGAACGGACTGCGCCATTCGCATCGTTGTTCCACTTGGAAAGCCAAGCCTTGCCGAGATTCTCTCCCACGCTCCAGGAGAAGTAGGTATCCGCAGCGACGGCTCCGTTCTCGTCGATGCCGGTCAGAAACGTCAGCTTGTCCTTCTGAGCTGCCGTAAGATCTGCCATGTCCGCCTGCTCCGTCCTCGAACCTGAAGCGCGCACCGAGGCGTGCTGCTCAGCTTGTCGAACGAGGCGTGAAAATTGACATCAACACGTCGGGGACATCGCCGACCCGTCGAAGACCCAGCCGCTCCCTCTACGGTGAGACACCAGACTCGGGCACGCCGATCCGTGAGTTCTCGACCGAGCGAATGGAATGGTTTCAACGTTATTTTGAATACAGGGGTACCAGCTCAGGCTGGTGCCTCTTTTTTGTGCGGATCGGACAAAGCCTTGCCTTTTAGGCCACTTGGAAGGCTTGAAACATCGTGCTTATAGCGTCGGCCAAGGTCGCGCCGTTCCTCACGCGCGAGCCAGGAAAACAGGGAGTGCCACGATGGCTGCAAGCGCAGCGCCGGCCTGGACCGGGCAGACGGCAGAAGCCAAGGACCTTTATGAACTCGGCGAGATTCCTCCGCTCGGCCACGTGCCCGCCAAGATGTATGCCTGGGCGATCCGTCGCGAGCGCCACGGGCCGCCGGAGCAGTCGCACCAGCTCGAAGTGCTTCCCGTTTGGGAAATCGGCGACGACGAGGTGCTCGTCTACGTCATGGCAGCGGGCGTGAACTACAATGGTGTCTGGGCCGGCCTCGGCGAGCCGATCTCGCCCTTCGACGTGCACAAGGGCGAGTACCACATCGCCGGTTCGGACGCGTCGGGCATCGTCTGGAAGGTCGGCGCCAAGGTGAAGCGCTGGAAGGTCGGCGACGAGGTCATCGTCCACTGCAATCAGGACGATGGCGATGACGAGGAGTGCAACGGCGGCGATCCGATGTTCTCGCCGACGCAGCGGATCTGGGGCTATGAGACCGGCGACGGCTCCTTCGCTCAGTTCTGCCGGGTGCAGTCGCGCCAGCTCATGGTCCGTCCGAAGCACCTCACCTGGGAAGAGGCGGCCTGCTACACGCTGACGCTCGCCACCGCCTACCGCATGCTCTTCGGTCACGCGCCGCATACCGTGCGTCCGGGCCAGAACGTGCTGATCTGGGGCGCCTCCGGCGGCCTCGGGGTGTTCGGCGTGCAGCTCTGTGCGGCGTCGGGCGCTAACGCCATCGCGGTGATCTCGGACGAGTCGAAGCGCGACTACGTCATGAGCCTCGGCGCCAAGGGTGTCATCAACCGCAAGGACTTCGACTGCTGGGGCCAGCTGCCGAAGGTGAACTCGCCCGAGTACAACACTTGGCTCAAGGAAGCCCGGAAGTTCGGCAAGGCGATCTGGGACATCACCGGCAAGGGCAACGACGTCGATATCGTGTTCGAGCATCCCGGCGAGGCGACCTTCCCGGTCTCGTCGCTGGTGGTGAAGCGCGGCGGCATGGTGGTGTTCTGCGCCGGCACGACCGGATTCAACATCACCTTCGACGCCCGCTACGTCTGGATGCGCCAGAAGCGCATTCAGGGTTCGCACTTCGCCCACCTCAAGCAGGCCTCGGCCGCCAACCAGTTCGTGATGGACCGGCGCGTCGATCCCTGCATGAGCGAGGTGTTCCCCTGGGACAAGATCCCGGCCGCCCATACCAAGATGTGGAAGAACCAGCACCCGCCGGGCAACATGGCCGTGCTCGTGAATTCCACCCGCGCGGGCCTGCGCACGGTCGAGGACGTGATCGAGGCCGGGCCGCTCAAGGCAATGTAAGCCGGCCGACGTGACGGATAAGCGCCCGCGCATCCCGACGGAGGCGCGGGCGCTTTCTTTTTCAAACCCTCAGCGCACCCGGTCGATCACGTGCTGCGGTGTGCCGATCGTGGAATGGAACGGCCACTCACCGCCGCTCTCGAAGGCGCCGATGCTGTCGAAGACCTGAATCGCGCCGATGCCGCGCCCCGTCTTCGGCACGCCGCGGTCGTGATACTAGGCGTGCATGTCGTCGACGAACGCCTTCGTCATCTTCAGAAATGTGCCGTTGGGGCGGTAGCCGCTCTGGTCGTCGCGCCGGTTCGAGGTGTGCAGGTCCTCGGCGACGTACAGGCCGTCCTCCGCCAACAGCGGGAACAGCGTCTCTACGGTCACGCGCTGGTGGCTCGCGACATGGCTGCTGTCGTCGAGGACGCTATCGAGGAAGCGCAGCGTGCACCGATCCGGCTGCCATTCCGGAACGACGCGAACTGCCGGCTGTCGGTCGGCAGGAAGTGGTTCCACATGTTGATCAGGTTGCCGCCGTCTTCGCCGTAAAACAGCTTCGAGAACGCGTCCTCACGTCGGCC
The DNA here is from genome assembly GCF_014191355.1 of Methylobacterium sp. R2-1. Taxonomy (GTDB): domain Bacteria; phylum Pseudomonadota; class Alphaproteobacteria; order Rhizobiales; family Beijerinckiaceae; genus Methylobacterium. The sequence continues at coordinate 136,353 of NZ_JACHWM010000005.1, read as the reverse complement.
AGATCGCGGTAGAAGCCGCTGGCTGGGCTGGCGCGAAACAGACCGGCGGTCTTGGCGACGGACTTGATCGCCCGCTTGATCTGCGGACGAGTTCGCGGAGTTCGTCTGAGGAACATCGTGCCGAGAGGCGGCCCAGCGCGGCTCGTAAAGCTGGCCGGGCCGAACGATTGCGAGAGCCCGGCCGTCCGCTTCAGGCCTCGCCGCGGGCGACGAGCGCCTCGTACTCGGCGACTTCGAGACGGCCTTCCTTGGCCACGCGCGCCTTGTCGTCGTCGCTGATCACGTCGCCGGCGAGGTCGAGCCGCTTCCACGCGGCCAGCGGCGTCTCGCGGTTCGGGCGAGGGACGTACTTGTTCTGCTCGAGCTTCTTGTACTTGTGAATGTAGCGTGGGCAGTTGACCCAGATCTTGGTGACGTCGACCTTCACGAGATACTTCGCTTCCGTGTACTCGGCCATGAGCGGATCGTCGCGCAACAGCGAAGCGTGGCCCTGGACGCGGATGCGGTGCGGCGTCTCGAAGTCGATGAACAGGAGGCCGACCTTGGCTTGGCCCGCGATATTGCCGACCGAGTAGAACATCCCGTTGCCGTCGAAGCCGGGAAACACCAGCGTCGAGCCGTCGAGCACCTTCACGAAGCCGGTCGGCCCGCCCTTGTAGGAGACGGTCGGCATGCCGTCGGGGTCGACGGTGGACAGGAAGAACATGTCGCGCGAGCCGATGAAGGCGGCCTCGTCCGGCTGGATCGTCTCGTGCACCCAATCCTCGTCCAGGCGCACGGCGAGCTTGGTGGTGCCGAATTCTTCTTGGAGGGCGCGGTGCGCCTCCGAGTAGAGCGATGTCATGTACGTCTCCTCCGGGGCCTCTTTTCCCGGGCCTCCTGGGACGCACTTGTAAGCCAAGGTTCGGGCATAAATAAAGGCCAGTCACGCGCGCAGACCGGCCTCATGCAAGTCGGCGGAGGCCGAGCCAAGCCCGGCCTCCAACTCCGAAAAATCAGTTCTTGGTCTTGTCGACCAAGGCCTTCTCCGAGATCCACGGCATCATGCCGCGGAGCTTGGCGCCGACCTCCTCGATCGGGTGTGCGGCGAGCTTGGCGCGAGTGGCCTTGAACGAGGTCTGACCGACCTTGTTCTCCAGCATCCAGTTGCGGGTGAAGATGCCCGACTGGATGTCGTTGAGAACGCGCTTCATCTCGGCCTTGGTCTCCGGCGTAACGATACGCGGGCCAGTGACGTACTCGCCGTACTCGGCAGTGTTCGAGATCGAGTAGTTCATGTTGGCGATGCCGCCCTCGTAGATGAGGTCGACGATCAGCTTCACCTCGTGCAGGCACTCGAAATAGGCCATCTCGGGGGCATAGCCCGCCTCGACCAGGGTCTCGAAGCCGGCCTTGATCAACTCGACGAGGCCGCCACAGAGCACGGCCTGCTCGCCGAACAGATCGGTCTCGCACTCTTCCTTGAAGGTCGTCTCGATGATGCCGGCGCGACCGCCGCCATTGGCCGAGGCGTAGGAGAGGCCGAGATCATGGGCGTTGCCGGAGGCGTCCTGGGCGATGGCGATCAGGGTCGGCACGCCGCCGCCCTTGAGGTACTCGCCGCGCACGGTGTGTCCGGGGCCCTTCGGGGCGACCATCAGCACGTCGAGATCCTTGCGCGGCTCGATCAGGTTGAAGTGCACGTTGAGGCCGTGGGCGAACAGAAGAGCGGCGCCCTCCTTCATGTTCTTCTCCAGCGACTCCTTGTAGATGTCGCCCTGAAGCTCGTCGGGCGTGAGCATCATCACCACGTCGCCCCACTTGGCGGCGTCGGCGACGTTCATCACCTTGAAGCCCTCATGCTCCGCCTTCTTGGCGGTGGCCGAGCCCTCGCGCAACGCGATGACGATGTCCTTCACGCCCGAATCGCGCAGGTTGAGCGCGTGCGCATGACCCTGGCTGCCGTAGCCGACGATGACGACCTTCTTGCCCTTGATCAGGTTCAGGTCGGCGTCAAGATCGTAATAGACGCGCATGGTGGTGTCCTCTCTGGTTGAATGGGTTTTCGTTCAGGGGTTCGCCTGGCCGTAGAGGGCCAGGAACTGCTCGACGGCACGAGCCGCGTCGCTCCGGATCCCGGCGGCGTCGAGGTCGAGCGCGTCGCCGAGGAGAAGTCGGATCTGGATATCGCGGCCGACCAGACCGAAGAAGGTCCGAAACGCCGTTTCACTGTCCTCGAAAGCGAGCAGGCCCGCCGCACGGCCGGCCTCCAGCACGGGCTTCACCCGCTCGCCGATGGCGAAGCGCCCGTTGGCCAGCACGATGCCGCCGAGATTACTCTTGCGCGAACCGGCCTCGGCGATGGCGATGCGGTTGAGCGCCACCGAGGTGCGGCTGGCAATGACCGCGAGCCAACTCTCAGCGAAATCGAGGAGGTTTTCGCGCAAGGTCGCCGCGTCGAGGCCGCTGACCTCGTAGCGGCCGGCATGAACCCGCGAAGCCTGCCAGCGCACCGTCGCGGTGAGCAGGCCGTCGCGGTCGCCGAACCACTTGTAGAGCGTCTCCTTCGAGCAGCTCGCCCGGCGCGCCACCGCATCCATGGTCAGCGGATCGTTGCCCTCGACCATCAGCGTCAGGGCTGCATCCAGCACGGCCTGCTGACGCGGGGAGGGCGCCTCGGTCGGAGTCTCTTCGTTTCTCAGAGGGCTCGCCTGCATGATCCGGCTGGTCAACAGTACCGTACGGTACGGTACGCACTCCTAGTCCATCCCCTCTCACGCCGCAAGCCGGGGGCGGAGGATCTCCCGCGATCATCGTTGCCGTCACGATTCTGTCGTGGCGGGTTGCGGAACCCGCTTGCCCAGCGGCCGGCCTCGGCGTATACGGCCCTCCGTCGCCACGGCGACACCCGTGCCGTCCTCCGCAGGCGGCATCGTGGGGCTCGGGTGCGTAGCTCAGCGGGAGAGCATTCGCTTCACACGCGAAGGGTCACAGGTTCGATCCCTGTCGCGCCCACCACGCCCTCCACCGTTTCTTCCCTTTAAGATTGTCGACTTGGCCGGCTGCACGGGTTTGACCCATCGTCGGCTGCATGGTGATCTTCGCCGCGATTCGCATTCCTCGCGCTCGTGCGGAGACGCCTTTTGCCGGTTCTTATCCTCGTCGCCACCGTCATCGCCGGCGTGCTGTTCTGGCTCTTGCGGGCACATTACACCGTCAAGCAGATCAAGGAAGTCGACCGGGACACCAAGGGGCTGCAGCGGCAGGCGAAGTCCGTCTTCGAGAGCATCGTCGGAACGCCGCTCCAGCGGGTGAACGACGTGCGGCTCGCCGCCGTGATCCTGATGATTCAGATCGTGCGCACCGGCAGCCCGATCACGGCGTCCGAGAAGACCCGCATCTTCGAACTGATGGAGAACCCGCTGGAGATCCCGACGATCTCCGCGACGTTCGAGCGGGCGTGGCGCTACACGCAGGAGCGCCGTCCCTTCTCCCTCGTTGCCGATCCGCTGCTGCCGCTGTTCCGCGAGAAGCTGACCGGCGAGGAGCGGATGCAGCTTATCGACATGCTGACCAAGGTTGCTTCGGCTCACTCGGCACCGAGCGAATTGCAGCGGGAGGCGCTGGCTCGGCTCAAGCGACGACTGAGCGCCGGAAAGCCGGAACTGGTGACGAGCCGCTCCGGCAACCACGGCTGACGCGTCATCTACCGCAACAAAAAGAAAAGGCCGCCTTCGAGGCGACCTTTTCGCATGCCCGCATCAGAGCGGAATGTTGTCGTGCTTCTTCCAAGGCTGCTCCATCTCCTTGGTGCGCAGCATGCCGAGCGCCCGCGCGATCCGCTTGCGGGTAGAGTGGGGCATGATCACCTCGTCGATGTAGCCGCGCTCGGCCGCCACGAACGGCGAGAGGAACCGATCCTCGTACTCCTTGGTCCGCTCCGCGATCTTCGCCTCGTCGCCGATCTCGGCGCGGAAGATGATCTCGACAGCGCCCTTGGCGCCCATCACGGCGATCTGGGCGGTCGGCCAGGCGTAGTTGAGGTCGGCGCCGACATGCTTCGAGGCCATGACGTCGTAGGCGCCGCCGAAGGCCTTTCGCGTGATGATGGTGACGAGTGGCACGGTCGCCTGGCTGTAGGCGAAGAGCAGTTTGGCGCCGTGCTTGATCAGGCCGCCATATTCCTGCGCCGTGCCGGGCAGGAAGCCCGGCACGTCCACGAAGGTGACGATCGGGATCGAGAAGGCGTTGCAGAAGCGCACGAAGCGGGCCGCCTTCCGCGAGGCATCCGAATCGAGCACGCCGGCCAGCACCAGCGGCTGATTGGCCACGAAGCCGACGGTGCGGCCCTCGATGCGGCCGAAGCCAGTGATGATGTTGCGGGCGTAAGCGGCCTGGATTTCGAAGAAGTCGCCTTCATCGACGACACGGCGGATCAGCTCGCCCATGTCGTAGGGCTTGTTCGGGTTGTCGGGGATCAGCGTGTCGAGCGACTTGTCGAGGCGGTTGACGTCGTCGAAGCTCTCGATCTCGGGCACGCCCTCGATGTTGTTGGCGGGCAGGAAATCGAGCAGGCGGCGGATCTGCAGGATCGCCTCGACGTCGTTCTCGAACGAACCGTCGGCGATCGAAGACTTCGAGGTGTGAACCTTGGCGCCGCCGAGTTCCTCCGCCGTGACGACCTCGTTGGTGACGGTCTTCACCACGTCGGGGCCGGTCACGAACATGTAGCTCGTGTCGCGCACCATGAAGATGAAATCGGTCATGGCCGGCGAGTAGACGTCGCCGCCGGCACAGGGCCCCATGATGACCGAGATCTGCGGGATCACGCCGGAGGCCGCGACGTTGCGCCGGAACACCTCGCCGTAGCCGCCGAGCGCCGCCACGCCCTCCTGGATACGGGCACCGCCGGCATCGAAGATGCCGATGATCGGCGCGCGCATCTTCAGCGCCATGTCCTGGACCTTGACGATTTTTTGCGCATGCGCTTCCGACAACGAACCGCCGAAAACGGTAAAATCTTTCGAGAACAGGAAGACGGTGCGTCCATTCACGGTGCCCCAGCCCGTGACGACGCCGTCGCCGGAGATCTTCTGCTTCTCCATGCCGAAATCGGTGGAACGGTGTTGGACGAACATGTCGAATTCCTCGAACGACCCGTGGTCGAGCAGGAGTTCGATGCGCTCGCGCGCCGTCAGCTTGCCGCGCTTGTGCTGCGCCTCGAGCCGCTTTTCCCCGCCGCCGAGACGGGCCTGCGCGCGCCGCTCCTCAAGCTTCTCGAGAATGTCCTTCATGGTCTGGCGAGACTCCCTGGCGACCGAAATCGTTTTTTGAATGCAGATCAAAGCGTAAGAGCTTGACCTTGCATCGATCGATCGCCCTTAGCACGCGTTCTCGCACTCGGAAACGGCCGGGGCAGGGCCGATCGAAGTCAATTCTCGCGGCGCGGTGGTCCCGGTCCGCGGACCGGGACCACCTGCATTCGAGAGCTTTTCGTGGAAGAGCCCGCGTGCTCAGCCCTTCTTGACGAGCGGCGTCGGCTCGACCGGTGCGGGCGGGGGCTTGGTGGCGCAGGCGGCGGCGCTCAGTGCGAGCACGGCGGCGATGGTGGCAAGGATGACCTGCCGGGCGTTGATACAAAGGTTCGGCACGTTCGTCTCCAAAGTCAGACGAGGACGACAATGACGCGTGAGCGGTCCGGCCCGATAGTGCAGAGAAGCGATACCAGGATTGAAAGAGACAACTACAATTTAATTGCTCCAAGAAGAAGCGCACTGCTCAGCAAGTGAACGCCTCGGTCTAGAAGACGTGCAGTCCGACGCTCAGGTGCGGCGCTGCGCGATGATTGCCGCCGCCTCGAACTCTGCCCGGCGATGGGCGAGGCGAGCCTCGGCCTCCGCATCGCGGCCCCAGATGCTTGCCTGATAGCTCTCATCGACGTGGGCGGCCGCCCAGGCCTCGTCCGCGCTCAAGCGCCTGTGCAGCACCGCCAGCGCGATCACGAGAGAGCCGGTGAGCGTCGTCAGGGCGTGAAGCGCCGCCAGCCGGAACGGATCTTCGACCGCGTCGATCGCCGCGCGGAGCGCCGCCACTGAGCCCTCCGGCTGCTCGACATGCATTACCCCCTCGGCGAGGAACAGCCGCGCACCCAACGCCACGGCGGCCCAGTCCACCAACGGATCCCAGGCAGCGGCCTGCTCGGCGACGAGGCGTTCGGGAGTTCCGGCGCGATAGGCGACGAGATCGGTGACGGCGAAGGCGCCGAGATCCTCGGCCACCGCGGCGCGGCGCTCGACGACGCCGTCGATCGTCGTGTTGACGAGGCGGGTCAGCGGCATCGTGCGCGGATCGATCACCGTCTCCTGCGCCGCCCATTCCGCCGCGAGCGCTTCGCCGAGCCCGACGTCGGGGACGACGAGCGGCCGGCGGCCGGGCGTGTTGGCGCCGCGACCGTCGAGCACCAGGCGGAAGCCGCCCTCGACTGCCGCGATGCCGGCCTGCGCGTAGAAGCGCTTCGGCAACGTCGGCGCCGTGCTTGCACGGGCGGCTCGGATGGGATCTGGTTTTCCGTCGCCGCCGGGCTCGCCCAGCCAATCACGGGTCACGTCGTCGCCTGAAGTGCTCATGGCTCGCAGATAGGATTTCTCGAGGCCTCGTGCGAGTCTGCGCCGCGGCAGGCTCGTATGTGTTATCCCGAATGACGGAGACTGGCCTATCGGCGAAACCCGATACGCTTACGAGGTGGCGAGGCGAGGCCTGACCGGGCCGCCGTGAGAGCCGTCCAGAGGGCCCGAAAAAAGGTCGCTCAAGGAGGTGGCCGTATCGACGACCGTGACCGCTCCCGCGCTGAACAGGGCGCCGGGCGAGTGGTAGCCCCAGCCGACGCCGATGGCCGCGACGCCAGCGCTCTTGGCCATCATCATGTCATAGGTCGTGTCGCCGATCATCACCGTCATCGACGGTTCGGCGCCGGCCTCGCCCATCGCCTGCAGCAGCATAGCCGGATCCGGCTTGGACGGAGCGTCGTCGGCGGTCTGAATCGTGGCGAACCAGCGCTCCCAGCCGTGCTTGTCCACGAGATGATCGACGCCGCGGCGCGACTTGCCCGTGGCAATGCCGAGCTGGATGTCTTCGCGCCGATGCAGCCGCTCGACCAACGCGGCCATGCCCGGAAAGAGCGGCTCCTCATAGTCGGGATCGACGCGCAGCGCCTGGAACGCTTTGCGATAGCTGTGCGAGAGCGACTCGATCGGCCCGGCCTCGCCGACGAGACGGCGGAAAGCGTCGGGCAGGGACAGCCCGACGACGGACAGGGCTTCCTTGCGCGCGGGCGCCTCCAGACCATGCTCGGAGAAGGCACGCCGCTGTGCCTCCACGATCAGGTGCTGGCTGTCGACGAGAGTGCCATCGACATCGAAGACGATCAGTTTGAGCACGGCGGCAGGGCCTCGAAGGCTCAAGGCCGACGGGCAGGCGCCGGCTGTGAGGCCGTACGCCGCTCGTAACCGAGATGGCAGCGAACGAGGAAGCGGCGGCGGGCGCCACCGGAGAGCTTGCGGCGATGCGATTCGCGGTTGCAGGCGGCGTATGAGATTCGGCGGCGGCGCTCGGATGCACGGGCTCCCTGACTCTGGGCTCGTGGCGCGGGCGCCGCTTGAGACGGGGGGGAAGCCGTTTGGGGTTGTCCTTGAGGCAGCGCTTGAGGCTGGCCTTGAGACTGCCCTTGGGGCTGCGTCTGAGACTGACCCTGCGCCACGTCTCCGGCTGGTGCCGCGCCGGCCGGCGCAAGGGCGCAGAGCAGGCCGGCAAGCGCGACCGAGAACAGCGTGACGGCCCTCATACGATCCTGAACCTCGTTGCACCGGCCGTCGGCGGGAGAGAGACGTCCGAGAGGCCCGACGGCAAGCGCTCTCACGGCTGATCAATCCAAGCGCCGACAGCGGCTTCGCCGGATCGGACGCAGTCTGGATAGAAGCACCTCGCCGTGTTCCCGTCCACGCGGAAGGCATTCGAGGCAGGACCTATGGCGGGAGCCCCGTCATCCAAGGCGGCCCGCGCTTTTGTGAAGGGCCCGAGCTGAGGTCAGGCTTCGGGCGCTTCGACGATCGGGTCGTAGCGGGCGGCATCGAATCCGAGTAGGTTCCAGCTCTGGGCCATGTGCGGGGGAAGCGGCGCACTGACGTCGACCGGCCGGCCGGTGCGCGGATGCGGGATCACGATGCGGCGGGCGAGGAGATGCAGGCGGTTCTGAATGCCGCCGGGCAACTCCCAATTCTCCACGTCGAAATATTTCGGGTCGCCGACGATCGGGTGGCCGATATGCGCAGCGTGGGCACGCAGTTGGTGCGTCCGACCGGTGACCGGCTTCAGCGAGAGCCAGGCGAGCTTCTGCGCCGCCTGATCGACGGTGGCGTAGTAGGTAAGGGCATGGCTCGCCCCCTCGTCGCCGTGCTTGGCCACACGCATGCGCGCATCGGCATCGGTCGGCTCGTCCTTGACGAGATAGGTCGAGACCCGGCCCTGGCGGGTGCGGGGCACGCCCGCCACCAGCGCCCAGTAGATCTTTCGGGCGGCGCGGGAGCGGAAGCTCTTGGCCAAAGTCGCGGCGGCGAGCCGCGTCTTGGCGACGATCAGGCAGCCAGCCGTGTCCTTGTCGAGCCGGTGGACAAGGCGTGGGCGCTGCCCGTCTGGCCCGGTCAGCGCCTCCAAGAGGCCGTCGACGTGGCGCACTGTACCCGAGCCGCCCTGCACCGCGAGGCCGAACGGCTTGTTGAGGATCATCATGTCCGCGTCCTCGTAGAGGATCAGCGAGCGCAGGAACTCGGCATCCCCTTCGATCTTCGCGACGTTGCGCGGCCGGTCGGACGGTTGCTCGAGCTTGAGCGGGGGCACCCGCACGCTCGATCCTGGCTCCAGGCGGTCGTTCGGCTTCGCGCGCTTGCCGTCGACCCGTAGCTCGCCCTTGCGGACGATGCTCTGCACGCGGGTGAAGGGAAGCTGGGGAAAGCGCGCTCCGAGGAAGCGGTCGATGCGCATCCCGGCCTCGTCGGGAGCGACCGTCAGGGTCTGCACACCGCTCGCCAGTGTTGCCGAGGCCGCGGCGCGTTGCTCGCGTCGCGTCGGGCCGGTGGGCGTGGCAGGGGCCTCGGCTCGAGGGGCCCTGCTGACAGGTGATTGGGCAGCCGGCGCCTTCGCACGGATGCGCGAGGCGTCCGGCTTCGGTGCGGCGGCTCTCGGCGCACCCTGCGGGCGCGGTGCGCTCTCGCTCCCCGTGCCGTCATCCCAGGGTGAGCGTTCGCCGGCATCGTCGCCGCGATTGCGCGCTGCGCGTTGCGCGGCGTCCTTGGCGGAGGTGCGCGGTCCCGTGCCGGCGCGCGGCGCGAAGCCGCCGGGTCCGTGCTTGGTGCCGGACCCGCGATGTGGAGGACGTCCCTTCATGCGCCGCTGCTATCATCCTGAGATGACGGCGCAAAGCGCTGCGACTGACGGGAGGGTTGAATCCCTGTCTGCGACCGCGTGCAGTGCATGGCGAAGGGCCTCAACGCCCCTTGCCGCGTCCGCCGCGGGATGAGTGGGTCATTGTCGGTCTCGCGACCATGCGGAATCCAACCTTGGACGGTGGGCTATCGCCACCGGAGAGCTTCCGGGCCGTGCGACGATCGCGTCAGGCCGCGAGCCGTGCCGCCTCCAGGGTGAGCCCGAGCCCGACGGAGCCGAACGTGTCGCCGTCGACCACCCGCGCCGCCGGAACACAGGCCGTCAGGGCCGCGCGCACATGCGGCAAACCGGTCGAACCCCCGGTGAGGAACAGCGCGTCGATCCGGTCGGCCGATAGTTCTGCCTGATGGAGGCAGCGCTCGATCCGCTGCGCCAGGCGGCGCGCGAGGTCGTCGGTGTGCCCGGCGAGCCGTTTGCGATCCACGTCCGCCGAGAGGCCCGACTCGACCCATCCGAGATCGACCGTACTCGCGCCCGCGTCGGAAGTGGCGATCTTGGCCCCCTCCACCGCCATGGCGAGCGAGTGCCCGCGCTCCGCCTCCACAACCGTGCGGAGACGAGCGACAAGTTCCGGCCGAGCGGCGTCGCGCACCACCTCGTCGATCTCGCGCAAAGTCTTGGGATTGTAGAGCCGGTTGATGCTCGACCAGGTGGCGAGATCGTGGAAATAGGCGTTCGGCACGGCAAGGTCGGCCCGCTTCATCGGGCTCCCGAGGCCGAGGAGTGGCATCACCGCGCCGAGGCTCAGGTTGCGGTCGAAATCGGTCCCGCCGATGCGAATGCCGTCGTTGGCTAGGATGTCGTCGGCCCGCTCGTCGCGCCGATGCCGCTGCGGCGAGAGCCGGACGATGGAGAAATCCGAGGTGCCGCCGCCGATATCGGCGATCAGCGCGATCTCCTCCGTCATCACCGTGCGCTCGTAATCGAGGGCTGCGGCGATCGGCTCGTACTGGAAGCGGACGTGGCGGAAGCCGATGCCCTCGGCGATCTGCCGCAGCGTGTCCTCCGCTTTGCGGTCGGCCGCCGGGTCGTTGTCGACGAAATGCACCGGGCGGCCATGGACCACGGTGTCGAGTTCGACGCCGGCTTCCGCCTCGCCGCGCGCCTTTACCAGGGTGAGGTAGCGGGCGATGACGTCACGGAAGCGGATGCGCTCGCGGCCGACCGGGGTGGTCTCCTCGATCAGGGGCGAACCGAGGACGGATTTGAGCGCCCGCATCAGCCGGCCCGGCGTGCCCTCGACATAGGCCTCGATCGCCGCCCGCCCGATCTGCGCCTCGCGGCCGGGCGCGAAGAAGATGGCGCTCGGCAGGGTGCGATGCGTGCCCTCCAGCGGTACTAGAACCGGGCGGTCTCCCGTGCCGATCCCGAGGGTGGTGTTGGACGTGCCGAAATCGAGGCCGCAGGCCGCCATGGGGACCGGATCGCTTGGATATTCGAAGGGGAGGGCGGCCCCGTTACGGCTCCCGGCCTCCGAGCGCAATCCCCGATCCGTAACATGGGCGGCCCGACTCTCATGCCTCGGCGCCGAGATAGCGACGGCGCAGATGGGCCAGGAAATCGTCTGCGCCGAGCGGCTTGCCGGTCGCGGCGGTCAGCAACTCGTCAGTTTCCATCAGGCTCGCGCGGGCATGGACGTGCTCCCGCAGCCAGCTGCGCAACTGCGAAAAATCGCCCTCGGCCAGGGCGGGGCGGAGGCCGGGATGCGCGGCGCAGGCGGCCTTGAAGAGTTGCGCGGCGGCCAGTGCCCCGAGGGTGTAGGTCGGGAAGTAGCCGAAGCTGCCGCCGGGCCAGTGGATGTCCTGCAGGCAGCCATGCCGGTCATCGGGCACGGTGAGCCCCAGCAACTCCTTCATGCCGTCGTTGAAGGCGCCGGGCAGGTCGGCCACAGGGAGGTCGCCCGCGATCATCGCCGTCTCCAGGCGGTAGCGCAGCAGGATGTGGGCCGGGTAGGTCACCTCGTCGGCGTCCACCCGGATGAAGCCCGGCTCGACGCGGGTGTAGAGGCGGTGCAGGTTCTCCGCCTCCCAGGCCGGACCTTCGCCGCCGAATGCCTCGCGCAGGGTCGGCGCGAGGTAGGCGCAGAATTCGGCCGAGCGGCAGGCCTGCATCTCCACCAGAAGCGATTGGCTCTCGTGCAGGCTCATGCCGCGTGCCTGACCCACCGGCTGGTGGCGCCACGCAGCCGGACGGCCCTGCTCGTAGAGCGCGTGGCCGGTCTCGTGCAGCACGCCCATCAGCGCCCCGGTGGCGCTCGCCTCGTCGTAGCGGGTGGTGATGCGCACGTCGTCGGTGGCACCGCCGCAGAAGGGGTGCAGGCTGACATCGAGCCGCCCGCGCGAGAAATCGAACCCGACGGCCCGCATCAGCCGCAGGCCGACCTCCCGCTGGGTCGCCACCGGAAACGGACCCGGCAGCGGCAGGGGAGGGGCGGCAGCCGCCTGCCGCTCGCGCACCGCGACGACGAGATCCGGCAGGACGGCACGCAATTCGGCGAAGATCGGATCGATGCGCGCGCGCCGCATGCCGGGATCGTAACCGTCCAGCAGCGCATCGTAGGGTTCGAGCCCGAGCGCCGCTCCCTTGGCCTCGCCGACCAGACGCCGCAGCCGCAGCACCTCCTCGAGATGCGGACGCAGCCGCGCGAAGTCCGAGTCGCGCCGCGCCTCGCGCCAGATCATCTCGCAGCGCGTCGTCGCTCTCGATGCCGCGGCGACGAGATCGCCCGGTACCGCCGCCGCGTGGGCATAGGCCCGGCGCATCTCGCGCAGATTCGCCTGCTCCCATTCGCCGAGGCGACCTTCCGCCTCCGCCGCATCGAACCGCTCGGCATTGCGCGGGTCGGTGAGGATCTCGTGGGCGAGTACGCACAGCACGGCCAGTTGCTCGCCGCGGGTGTCGGAGGCGCCGTCCGGCATCTGGGTTTGCGTGTCCCAGCCGAGGATGCCGCTCGCATCCTCCAGAGCGCCGAGGCGGGCGAAGGTGGCGGTGAGCGTCGCGTAAGCCTGCATGATCGGTCGAGATCCCTCGGTGTTCGCGCTGAGAGCCTCGTCCCGAAAGGTGGTTGCCGGCTTTCGGAAAATGACGATGCTCCAAGGGGGGCAGTGGGGGTCAGTCCTCGCCGCGGCGCTCCTGCCGCAGCCGTTCCCAGTAGGCGAGCCGCTCCCGGTAGCGGGTCTCCATGCCCCGGTCAGTCGGCTCGTAGAAATGCTGTCGCCCGAGGGCTTCCGGCCAGTAATCCTGACCCGAGAAGGCATCGGGCTCGTCGTGGTCGTAGCGGTAACCCTCGCCGTAGCCGATCCGCTTCATCAGCCCCGTGGGGGCGTTCAGGATGGTGCGCGGCGGCGCGAGCGAGCCGGCGGCCTTCGCCACCCGCGTCGCCGACTTGTAGGCCGTGTAGACCGCATTCGATTTCGGGGCGCAGGCGAGATAGACGGCGACCTGCGCCAGCGCGAGTTCGCCCTCGGGTGAACCGAGGAAGTCGAAGGCGTCCTTGGCCGCGGTCGCCACCACGAGGGCCTGCGGATCGGCAAGCCCGATATCCTCCACCGCCATCCGCACGAGCCGCCGGGCGATGAACAGCCGGTCCTCGCCCGCATCGAGCATCCGGCAGAGGTAGTACAGCGCCGCGTCGGGGTCCGAGCCGCGCACGGTCTTATGCAGGGCGGAGATGAGGTTGTAGTGCCCTTCCTGCGCCTTGTCGTAGATCGGCGCCCGGCGCTGCACGAGGGTCTGCAGTGTCTCCGCGTCGAGGATCTCGCCGGGGCGGGCCGAGCGCCAGACCTCCTCCGCGAGCGTCAGCGCCGCGCGTCCGTCACCGTCGGCCATGCGGATCAGCGCGGCGCGCGCCTCCTCGTCGAGGGGCAGCGGCTGGCCGTCCATCTCCTCGGCCCGGGCCAGCAACCGGGCGAGCGCAGCCGGGTCCAGCGCACGAAACAGCAGCACGCGGGCGCGCGAGAGCAGGGCGGCGTTCAGTTCGAAGGAAGGATTCTCCGTCGTCGCGCCGACGAGCGTAACGGTCCCATCCTCCATGACCGGCAGGAAGGCATCGAGCTGGGCGCGATTGAAGCGATGGATCTCATCGACGAAGAGCAGGGTGCCTTGCCCCGTCGCGCGGCGCTTTCGCGCCGCCTCGAAGACCTTCCGGAGATCGGCGATGCCGGAGAAGATCGCGGAGATCTGCTCGAAATGCAGCGCGGTCTCGTGCGCCAGCAGCCGCGCCACGGTGGTCTTGCCGGTACCGGGAGGCCCCCAGAATACCAGTGATCCGAGCGAGCGCGACGCGAGCAGCCGCGTCAGCGCCCCATCCGGCCCGGTCAGATGCTCTTGCCCCACGACCTCGGTGAGCCGGCGCGGGCGCAGACGATCCGCCAGCGGCCGGGGAGTGCCGGTGTCGAGGCCAGCGGAAGCGAACAGGTCGGACATGCGTGGCATGAACACCGCAGCCCCCTCCGTCCGCAAGAGCCTTGAAGGTCGGATGCGCACTTCCCCCGCAAAGCCGGCTTGTGGGTCCGACCGCCGCATGCTAGGGCGCATGCCGTCGATGCGACACCTCTGCGGAGAGGTGGCAGAGCGGTTGAATGCACCGCACTCGAAATGCGGCATGGGTGCAAGCCCATCGGGGGTTCGAATCCCCCCCTCTCCGCCATCCAACCATCATAAGCCATTGTTTTCGTTCGAAAAAACGGCCTGACCGCAGCCGTAAACCCACTTTATAACCCACATTTTTAAGCGGCTTGTACCGGCTCGTTCTGGACGTAGACGGACAATGTAGGCGCGCGCGAGGGCTGACGCCCCACCTCGATAGGAGCAGCCGCCGTGGAGTGGGGTTTGAAATGAACGCACCGAACCTGCCGGCGCTCGACGCTGCCGTTCTCCCCGTCGGTGGGATCGCGGGTGCGGGGCGGCCTGACGGGTCGGCTCAGAGGCGGGATGGGGCTGCGCGAATGCCGATTAGCAGGATGGACCTCGCGGACGCGGGCTCGCCGGAGGCGCTCGTCAAATGCATCCTACGGGCCGAGCCGAACCTTCCGTTGCCCGTGCCGATCCAGGAGCTGTGCGCGCGACTCGGCATCAGCAGGATCGAGGACCTGAATACCGACGAGTTCGAGGGTGGCCTTGTGACCGACGCGAAGCGGTCCGCAGGCACCATCCTCGTCAAGCGCGGGGGCGAATCGCGTCGCCGCTTCACCATCGCGCACGAACTCGGCCACTTCCTGATGGCGCACCACGTCCCGGATCAGGCGGGCCGGTTCCTGTGCAAGAGTTCTGACCTACTCCGCCTCACGGCTAAGGCGGGCGACCAGCGGCAGCGCAGAGAGGTTGAGGCCAACCGCTTTGCCGCACTGATGCTGATGCCCCCGCACCTGCTGCGGGAGGCCATGGCGGCCTTTCGCGAGCCCGATCTGCAGCACGTTCTCGCGCTCGCACGCGACTTCGCGGTTGGCAAGGAGGTGGCGGCTCGGGCCTACGTGCAATACCATCCTGAGCGGATCGCCATTGTCGTGGCGGGCAACGGCCGGGTGCAGCGGTGCTACCGCAGCCTTTCCTTTCCGGCCATCACCTGCGCGGACGGCAGCCCCGTTCCGACGGGCTCGCTCTATCACAGCAGTCCACATCGGCCGAGCACAGCGAGCGACATCGCCGCGTGCAGTCCGGATCTCTGGATCGATGTGAAGCGCGATCTCCGCGCGCCGGACCTATGCGAGCAGGTGTACCTTCAGCAGAACGGCTTTGCGATGATCCTGCTGCGGCTGGAGCCCGTTCCGGAGGAGAGCGCAAAGGAGCGCAGGCTGGATGAGGGCTGGCGTCACCGCTTCCACTCGGGGCGACGGTAGGCAGATAATTCGTAGCAGAAAAACATCTCGACCACTCAATCGGTATCAGCCGCCAATATGCTGACGACCTGAGATTGCCCCCAGTCGCTGGCTGTGCACTGGGCATGGTCGCGCAGATGGAGCGCCGATTTATCAAAGAGCGGCAGCGCGACGGCATTGAGAGGGCGAAGGCTGAGGGCGTCTACGCGGGCGGAAAACGTAGGGTCGACCGTGAGCACATCAGGTCCCTGCACGCTCAGGGCACTGGCGCGGCAGCCATTGCGCGAGCGGTCGGCTGCTCGCGCATGCAAGTCTACCGGGTGCTTCACGAGAGTTGAAAACTGCACGTCGCGCACGGCCGGGATGGGTGGTGTCGCGACCATTCGCTTTAGGGCAAGCATTGGGAGAGGCAGACTTCTCCATCGTGCCCGCTTACGACCCGCTGCGGCTGTCGGAGATGTCCACATTCCGGTGCTCGGCGGGGCAGGAACCTCGTGGTCGGGGTGGATGTGCGACGACTCGCTCTCGGACGAGCGGAATGTAGAGGCCGATGCCGCCTGTCCGACTTCTCTCACGGCTTGATCACCGCGAGAACGGCTATCGCGATCACGGAGGGGACGACGAGGGCTGCGGCCCGCAGGGGCTTGACGTCCATCCCCACCGCGAGCCTCCGGATCTGTCCCGATTGCAGGCCGTGGATGGCGGACAGAAGCACGACGAGAACCAGCTTCGCCTGGAGCCATCCGGAGGTTAACCAGCCGCCCGCGCTGGCGAGGCCGATGCCGAAGGCCCAGACGCCCAACATCGCCGGTGTCGTGACCACCCGGTCCCAACGTCTCAGGACCGTCGCGAGGGGCGCGCCTTGATCGGCCATCGCGCGGCCGCCGGCGAGGAGCAGACCGCCGGCAACGATCCCGCCAACGAACAGCAGCGCGCATGCGACATGCGCCGCCTTGAGCCATGGGTAGGCGTCCGCCACGGTCATCGCCGCTGTCGTCGGCTGGGCTGCCCCGCGGTGCGGCGACCGAGAGAGCGGGCCGCGAGGTAGCCAGCCACGGGAACGAACGCGGAGAGAGCCAACCGGGCCGCCTCGCCGCGCGACAGGAGGCCGGCGCCGAGCGACTGGAGAACCAGCCAGAGATAGGCGACGAAGGCCAAGCCGTGGATCGGGCCGAGGACCTGGACGGCCGCCGGCCAGTCGCCGAGGTGCTTCAGGGGAACTGCGACGCCGACGAGGAGGAGGAGCGTCGTCGCCTCCGCCGCAGCGGCGATCCCGAGCCCCTGCAAAAGCTTCGTCTCGCCGTGGACGTTCTCCAATGCCGGGACGGCCGGCTCGGTCTGATCAGGCCTGTGAAGCCAGCCATCCTGCCAACGATTCCTACCCAAGATATGTCTCCGGTTTCGATGCCGGATCGCCGTAACGGACACCATCGGATCGGCGTGAGTGGCGGGAAGGACAGTGACCGATCGCTTTCTGCCAATCGCTCGGTCTGGTAGAGGCGAACAGGGAGCAGAGGGAAGAAACGCTATGGCTCACGTCATCGGCGTGCTGGCATTGGACGGGGTCGTCCCGGTCGACCTGTCGATCCCCTGCGCGGTGTTCGAGCGCGTCGAAGGCGCCGATGGCGCGCCCTTCTACGAGGTTCGGGTCTGCGGCGAAGCGCTGGACGTCCGGGCGCGATCCTTCGGGTTGCGGGTTCCCTACGGGCTCGAGGCGCTCGTTTCAGCCGACACGCTCGTCATCCCCGGCATCGAGGATCCGACCGCGCCGGTCTCGCAGAGCGTGCTAACCGCCATCCGGGAGGCCTGGGCGGCTGGTGCGCGGATCGCCTCGATCTGCTCCGGAGCCTTCGTGCTCGCCGCGACGGGCCTCCTGGACGGCCGACGTGCCACCACGCACTGGCTCGGTGCAGACCAGCTCGCGGAGAGGCACCCTGCCATCGATGTGGATCCTAACGCCCTCTTCGTCGACGAGGGACGCGTCGTCACGTCGGCCGGTGCCTCGGCAGGCCTGGATATGTGCCTGCATCTCGTGCGGCGCGATCTTGGGCAGACGGCGGCCGCACAGGCGGCCCGGCTCGCCGTCGCCCCGCTCGACCGGGATGGGGGACAGACCCAATTCATCCGTCATGAGCCGCCGCGCACGAGTGCCAGCCTCGCGCCGGTGCTCGAATGGATGCTCGAGAATATCGACCGGCCTCTGGGCATCGCGGCCATGGCGACCCGCGCAGGCATGAGCGAGCGCACCTTCGCGCGGCGTTTCCAGGAACAGACCGGCACAACACCGATGCAGTGGTTCCTATTGGCTCGGGTCAGGCGTGGCCAGGAATTGCTTGAAAGCGGCAGTGCGTCGATTGATCAAGTGGCAATGGCCAGCGGCTTCGCATCACCGGTCACCTTCAGGACGAGCTTCCGCAAGCTGACTGGGGTCAGTCCGGCAACCTATCGAGCACGCTTCAACGCCGAGCGCAGGTTGGAGCGATAGGAGCCGGGATCCGGCCATTTCCAGAGGCCGTTCGGGACATCGGTGGCCAATGGACTGAAGGTGAAACGTCCGGTTCGAAGCGAAAAGTCAGGGGCCGCTTCCCAGCCTTATAAGACCCTCGGAAGGTCCGCTTTCCGGTTGTCTGGTGGATGATGACCTACGACCGAGGTGGGTGGTTTCCCGCCCGGCGGCTTCGGAGTGGAGACGGCCTCAAAGCCAACATCGCTGAAGCAGGTTCACGGCCCCCGGTCATTCGCCGAACCATAGCGTCATGGCTCGGCCGACAGCCACCTCGTCGGAGGCGGTGTCGCTTGCCCAGGCGACAATCCCGTCGGGCCGCACGAGCACGGCCTGCAATCCTAGCCGATCCCGCGCGTGCGCCGCGACATAGCTAATCCTCCCTGACCATCGGCTTGCGAGGGCCTGAATCGACTGGCTAGGATCGAAGTCCAAGAGCAAGCCGCTGCCGTCGCGCAAGAGGCTGCCGACCCTCCTTCCGTCGCTCAGCACGAAATCGGGAACGCTGCACCCCACCAGCGGATGGCTGCCACCGAGATCGTAGCGGATCGAGACGCCCCACACCCGCTCGGCGAAGTATGTCGCGCCGTCTGGCGTCCCGATGAGGTCGCGGATGATGGCTTCGAGGGCGCGGGAGCTTCGGCTCGGCCGCATCAGCGCGACCCGAGCCCGCGACCAGTCGAGGACGCGCGCCCCGACCGGATGCCGTTCGCGCTCATAGCTGTCGAGGAGGCCAGCCGGCGCATCTCCGCGGATCGTGGCTGCCAGCTTCCAGCCCAGGTTTATCGCGTCGCCGATCCCGAGGTTGAGGCCCTGTCCGCCCAGCGGCGAATGGATGTGCGCAGCATCGCCGGCCAGCAGCACGCGATCGTTGCGATACGCGCTCGCCTGACAGGCGCGGTCGGTCCAGGTGGTGGCGAGTTCGAGCTTGGTCACCGTGACATCGGCGCCCGAGATCTTGCGCATGACGGCCTCAATGTGTTCGCGCGTGATCGGCGCGGAGCGATGGAAGGCACCCCCGTCGAAGTCGGTCATCGCGATCGTGCCGGGCGGCGTGAACAGGTACATGCCCTCCGCGGTGTAGTGGCGGCCGGGCTGGAGCGCGTCCGCGCAGGCCAACTCGGCCTGGACGGAGTAGCCTGTGAACTCAGGCTCGGTGCCGGAAAAGCTGATGCCTGCTGCCTTGCGCACCGCGCTGCGGGCGCCGTTGCAGCCGATGAGCCAGCGACCCCGGAACGCGTGACCGCCCGCCTGGACGACGACAGACTCACCTGTCTGGGCGAAGCCCTCGACTCCCCCGCCCAGCTGGACGGCGCGGCTGCCTCATCCAATGCGCCGTCCCCGGCGTGGCGCGGCTGGCCGCGTGGGCCTTGATCTCATCCAGCAGACCGCGTCGGTCGAGGCTCTCGATCGTCGGGACCGAGAGGCCGCGCAGCCTGAACGGGGCGCGCTTCAAGGGTGAGGATGGATCACTCGCCTGTTCGAGGACCAGCACGGAGCAGCCGGCCAGCGACAACTCGCAGGCGAGGCCGATGACCGCTCTGCCGTCGCTGCACTGGCTGACACCGTGCAGAAGGCGACCGGTGACAGCGTGGACCTCGCCTATGTCGATCAGGGCTGCACCGGCGAGCGCGCGGCCAAGGCGGCGGCAGACCACGGCATTGCCTTGGAGGTGGTGAAGCTGCCTGAGGCCAAGCGCGGCTTCGTCCTGCTGCCACGCCGATGGGTGGTCGAACGTGCCTTCGCCTGGATGGCCCGCTTCCGCCGCCTGGCCCGCGACTACGAACGCCTGCCTACCACCCTCGCAGGACTGCACCTCGTCGCCTTCAGTGTCCTGCTCCTCCGAAGGGCTGCAGACTTCGCAGCAGTCCGTAACAGCCTCTAGAGGCTGCTCGGATGGAACGTCCGATCAGAACGGAAAAGCGGAGGTCAGCGGGGTGCCGACCACATCAGCATGTCGGGGTAACATCATCTCTTCGGGTTCGGCCTGCCTTACCAGCGCCGGGGCCTCGTCCTTACGCGGTGAGCCTTCATGAGGGCGCATCCGCGAGCGAGGCAGGGGCCTGATAGCCATGCGTATCCCGCTCGTGACCGGCGCTGCTGCCCGGAATGGAAGGGGCGGCAGAGCCCGCACGTCGCAGCGTGATCCGCGTCAGTTCGGACGGGCGGCCGAGTCGTAGCGCAAATCCCGGCCACAAGCCTGCGCCATTGTTGACATAGAGCGTCATGCCCCCGACTGCATACGCGCCTGAGACGAAGCCGCCGTTCGCCCGTGCGACCAGCCTGTCGAGCCCCACGATCATCCCGCCGTGCGTATGACCGGACAGTTGCAGGCCCACGCCCTTCGAGGCCGCCTTGGCCGCATCCCTTGGCTGATGATCTAGGAGGATGATTGGGGCACCTGCCGGAGCACCGCCCAACGCCGCATCGAGGTCGTGGGCCAGCTGGCCAACATGCGAGGCCGAAAGGTCGGTCACGCCGGCCAGGACGACGGCATCGTCACCGCGCCTCAGGACCGTGTGCCGGTTCGAAAGCACGGCCATGCCCAACTCGGCATAGTGGCGCATCCACGCCGTGTACTCGAAGAAGTATTCGTGGTTGCCGGGGATCAGCCAGACCCCATCGGAGGCCCGGAGATCACGTAGCGGTTCGACGTCGGCACTACGATTGGCAAGAGACCCGTCGATCAGGTCACCGGTGATTACGATGAGATCGACGCCGAGTGCGTTGGATCGCGCCACGACCTCGCGCGTCCAGGGCGCCGGGAACAGGCGGCTGATATGCAGGTCTGTCAGCTGTAGAATGGTATAGCCGTCGAAGCCCGCCGGGAGGTTCTCGATCTCGACGGTGACATCCTTCAGCGGGGGCACCCGCACGGCCTGCTGCACCGCGACCGCCGACAGAACCATGGCCAGTGCTGCCTCGGCGTATCGCCACGCCGCAGGCAGCGACCAGCCGGCTCCAGGCACGAGCTTGCTGGCCAACGCCGCGACATCGAGCGCCAACTGCATCGCCGCCAACAGGAAGATGGCGCCGAAGGCCCAGTTGAACAGAATGACCAGCGCACGTGGAAACTCGGGCGAGAATACCGAGCCTGAGGAGAGGCGGCTCCATAGGTGGTACTGAGACGCAACGAGCAGGAGAACCGCGGCGCAGATCTTCAATGCGGGGGGCCAAGGCAAAGGCCACAGCACTCGATAGATGACGTACAGGCAGGGCAGACCGAAGATCAGGT
Organism: Methylobacterium sp. R2-1; assembly: GCF_014191355.1. Lineage (GTDB taxonomy): Bacteria > Pseudomonadota > Alphaproteobacteria > Rhizobiales > Beijerinckiaceae > Methylobacterium. The sequence goes on along the minus strand of NZ_JACHWM010000005.1, from coordinate 115,322 downwards.
GGAACATGTACCATCCGAGCGGGGCGAGGGTTGGCGCAACCGCTATGAGCGGGGACGGTATCGGCGCGATGGAAGCCGCGACGGTTCGGTGACGGCGTAAGCTGTGGGCGCCACGGCGAGGAGCGGTCGCCAGGTTTCGCTCCATAACCCTAAGGGTAAGGGGTCGCCTCTGAATGCCAGGTCGAGGAAGGCTAGCGAGCCTTCCGCGGTCGCCTGCTTCACTTGTGGGTTGAGCGTCGCCCCGCCTGTGAGCGGCCGGTCGGTGAAGATGCTGTGCGACCCGCCCTCGAAGACGGCTAGCGCCTTCCTTGTCGTCCCGACCGCGTCGTAGACGTCGAGACGGTCCTGCACCGGTGACCGTCGACCGGGCAACTCGATTACGTCCGCGGTCGCGGTCACGTGGAAGGTTGGCATGCTGATGGCTGCGAGCACGGCGCGAAGGTCGCGCTCGCCGTAGAAGGGCGGCGCCGAGATGACGATGCCGGCCTTGAATCGCATGTCCCTGCGGTCAATCGTCCTTCCTTCGCGAACAACGCGCGCCCCGCCGACGAGCAAGGTCGTGTTCGCGCCATAGGAATGGCCGGCGGCGACGATGCGCGCCGGGTCGATGAACGCGGCGAAGAAACTGTTTTTGTCGAGGATACGGTCCAGGGCGAAGCTTACGTCGGCGGCCCGAGCGATGGCCTCGCGTTCGTCGGCTGCAATGTTCACGCGATCGAGAACCTCGAACGGATTGCCGGCCCAGACGGTGCCGTCGCTCCTGACGTGCTGCACGTGAAGGCTCGCGTAACCATTGGCCGCCCAGTGGCGCCCGAGATAGCTGTAGCCCGTCCGCGACTGACCAAGGCCGTGAGAGAAGACGATCAGGGGAACAGGCCCCATCGGTGCCCCGGGGGACGGCCAGTACAAGCGCGCCGGCACGCGGCGGTCGCGACGGGCATCGACCCAGTCCAGATCGGCGATGCGGACGTCCTCGGTAGTCGCCTCGGCCGGACGGATCGCACGCGTTACCATGCCTGCCGCGAAGCCGCCGACGAGCATGGCCCCGAAGCGACGCCGGCTGCAGCCGGGGCGCGAGCATACTTCATCCCCCACAGGGTCCTGCCTCTTCGAGACGGCGGTCACATCGATGCACACTGCCGGGTAAAGCACTTGCCGGCCTAAACGCGGTGAGGAGGCACACACCGCGTGCGGCCGTGTCCACAGCGCTTCCACCATTGGCATCTGCCAGCGGAATAGCGGCCCCTCCGGCGGCGTGGGCCGAAGGTACGGAAGCGGCGCCTTAGCCGAACAAGCCTGAGGCGAACTCTTGGCCCCGTCCGGACATTCGAGGCGCTGCCGTCGAAGGTCCGAACGGGGCCAGAAGCAGCGGTTCAAGCTGCGTCAGCCCAGAGGCGGCAAATGCCGCGTAGCTGAGCAAGTGGGATGTAAATCGGTGAGAGTGAGCGGGACCACACGCAGAGCGGTCCTACGGCAACCTACTGGGGTTCCAAAGATGCTTCGATGAGACCACGCACCTCCCGCCAAGCCGGCTTCGGCGGCGCGACAAGTCGAAGTGTCCTGCATCCGGGACGTTGATGAACTGCGGCGCACGTCCGGATCTCCCTCGCACAGCGCGGGCATAGTCGTAGGCGACCCATGGCGGCGCGAGCCGGTTCAGTACGCCCTGACCAGAAAGATCGGCACCCCCGCAGGCGAGAGAGCTGCGGGTGAGACTTCAGACAGCTTGTCTGCTGGGGCGAGCCGCTCGACAATGCCCTTGCCGCGGAGCACAGGGACGAACGGCGCGAACGTCGCAAGATCCCCACGCCGCCCAGGCTGATCACCGCCTGCGGGCAAACTTGGTTACTGCGTGAAGAGGGCTCGCTGCGGGAAGCGAGCCGCGCGAGGCCGCCCAGAGGGCGAGATGGCCGCCCGCCGAATGGCCCACGAAAACCACTCGAGAGAGGTCCAAGTGGCGGGCTCCTGCCTCTTCAGCGGAGTGGTTCAGAACGGCGCCCACGTCCTGATAGACGAGCTCGCCAGCATCGCAGCCCCGCGGAGGGCTGATCAGGACGGGCTCGAGGCTGTGCTGCGTGCGCTGGTCGACCTACACGGGCGCCTCGCCCGAAGTCGTAAAGGTGGTAGTCCTCCCACCTGAAGGCCACCTGGATCACGTCGTGTAACGCCTCGCGCGTCGCAGTCAGGGCCCATCGACCCGTTGCTAACAGACCAAATCTGGCGCTTGTTGCGCTCCGCCAGCGGCTACAATGCCTATGGCCCAACTTCGATTAGATGCTGCTCCATCAAGGCGGTCAGCCTTTTGAGCTTACACTCTCGGTGACGATCATCTCGAGTGCAATATCGTGCGGCTGGGGGTAGATCGTCTCGAGACGGCCAAGCTCGAACCCGACCCCTATGGTTCGCGGCCGCTCAGGCATTGCGGCAATCGTCCGGTCATAAAAGCCGCCCCCATAACCGAGCCGATAACCTTCACGGTCAAACCCGACCAACGGCACGATTAGGAGATCGGGAAAGACACCCTCTCCCGACTCAGGCATCGGGATCTTCCAGGTGCCCTGCACCATCAGGCTCCCGGGCGTCCATTCGCGGAAGACAAGCGGCTGCCCGCGCTCCACGATGACCGGCAACGCCAAGCGCGTGCCTCTCTCGCGTAGGGCTCCAACAACTCCTCGGGGGTCAAACTCGCCCCGGAAAGGCCAGTAGAACCCTACCAAGCCGCCGGCGTATGGTTCGAGAGCGTCACGTAGTGACTGACCGATCCTGCTGCTCTGCGCCGCGCGCTCCTCGGCGCTGAGCGCGCTGCGCTGCGCAATTAACTTGTCGCGTGTGGCTTTGCGCCAATCGCGGATTGTTGCCCAGTCGGCGTTCGTTGCCGGTGTAGTTGGGCCTCGGTCGGAGCCGCCTGATGTAACAGTCGCTTCACTCATGGCCCCACCCTACAGTCCCAGCTAGATGATCATAGCGCCTTCCAACATCGACGTTTGCCCGTCGTGCCCGCATCTCGGCTATTGTCCCCCGAAGGCCCGCAGTGGCCGTCCAGCTTCCGAGCGATGCACCATCAAGGCACTGCCGGTCGTATCATCAATGGCGGCCAACCGAGGTCCCACAGCCGCATGTAGTGACATCTCACTACGGTCCAGGACGAGGTTCACGCACTCGCACCATTCGGCGTCCGCGACGTCGCAGCCTTCAACTTCGCTCAGGGCCTCAGCGATGACAGCCTGAACCTCATCCAGGATCTTACGGGTTAGAGGAGGGCGCGTCTTTGCCGCGTAAGCGTTGGCGATCACCCGTGCCCATTCCTCGGGCGTCCGGCTCGGATGCGTGCTCATGCGCTGCCACCTCGCTTGATAGAGACAAGATGCATGAACTTGTCGACTTGCCGCTCATGATCAAAGACATGGGCGAGCCGGTGCGAGACACTGAGGAGCCAGAACCTTAGCAGAACATCATCAAAATTGCCAGATTTCAGCCTGCAGATTTTTCGGCATGTCGGTCAAGGTAGGACTTGTGAGGGGTCGGCTCGCCGTTAGACCTCCGGTAGGCGTTCACAACGCGCCGGTCATCGACACTTGCGCCAGTATCGGTGGGCCCGTAATTCGCCTCCAAGGTGCTAATGATGGCGACGACGTCATCGCCTTCGGCAAGTTTCGTCTAGGCCGAGACGTTGTTCGGCACTCGCAGGGTCCCGTGCTCGGCCTCGAACTTCAGCTTTACCTTGGCGAGCCCCAGGGGAGAGCCCGCCGTGACAAGGTGCTCAATCCTCAAGGAGGGATCCTCGCGCTCCAATTGCCTGAGCACGTCGTAGACGATGCCGAACCCATCGGGTGCGCGACAAGCAGGCCGCGGTGGTCTCGAAATACACCGCTTGCCTGTGGTTGGTGACCTCATCCTCGACGGAGGGCTCCGCGCGCGTTTTGCCTCAAGTCGGTTGAACGGCCACCGGCCATTGGAACCTCCTCCTCTGGCGAAGCATACTCGCTGTATAGAAATGAACGTGGCTCAGGAGCATTCCCGGGCACCGATTGATGAGGCCCCGTAGCGGCGTCCGGAAACAAGATTTTTCGCGACAATCGAACCTACTTCTGCTATGTAATCTGTCGATTGCGCCTGGAAGCTTAGCGATAGGCGTCCGATCGGATGTCTGGCGTAAGTTGCGGGCGGGTCTTCCCAGCGGGGGGCTATGCGATGGCCGGTCTCCACACCGTTTCTCACCCGTCGACTTTGGCGCGCGCGCATGTGCGTCGCATCGGCCTTGACGATCTTCGGTTCGCCCTTTGGAAGGGCTGGGACGATTTCGTTGCTATGCCGACGCATGCCCTGTTTCTCATCGCTATCTATCCCGTCGCGGGCGTGCTCATCGCGGCCGCAACGTTCGAGAACGGCCTCGTGCCGCTGCTCTTTCCGCTGGCGTCAGGCTTCGCCCTGCTCGGCCCTTTCACGGCGATCGGGCTCTACGAGATGAGCCGCCGACGGGAACAAGGCCGCGACATCGGTTGGATCAACGCCTACGCGCCACTGACCGGCCGGTCCGCGAAGGCGGTCGGCGGCGTCGCCCTCGCCCTCACGCTGCTCTTCGTCGCTTGGCTGACGGCTGCAATGGCCCTGTACTGGGCTCTCTACGGTGAAGCGCGTCAGGATTCGGTGCTCGGGTTTCTGCAGGAGGTATTGACGACGCCGAGGGGCTGGGCGCTCATCGTGGTCGGGAATCTCGTCGGCGCAGCCTTCTCGCTGATCGCGCTGGCCATCAGCGCCGTCTCCTTCCCGCTGATCATCGACCGCGGCACCGATGCCGGTACGGCCATCGCGACCTCCGTCGCTCTCGTTCAGGAGAACTCGGGCACGATGGTGATCTGGGGGCTCATCGTCGCGGGTCTCCTCGTTCTGGGAATGCTGCCCCTGTTCGTGGGTCTTGCTCTGGCTCTGCCGATCCTCGGCCATGCCACTTGGCATCTTTACCGACGAGCCGTCGCGCCGTGACGGGCCGCTGCCCGGCACCCTAACAGCCTGCTCGCTCGCCTCAGCGGTGCGCATGAGTGAGGTGAGGTTCACCTCCCAGCGCTATCGACGCAGCAGGATGTGCTTCCGCCGGTAGCCGTAGCGGACCCGTGCGGCAGCGAGCTCTTTCAACTGCATGCGCAGCGCCACCTGCGGATCCGAGCGCTTCATGTAGCGCTGGACGAGCGGCCGAACCCGGTGGCCTCACAGACCGAGCGCTCGCTGATGCTGTAGGCCACCTGCAGGTGACCGGCGACCTGACGACGAACGGCGTGCCTCACCACTTTCATTTGAGCAGGTCCTGAAGCAGGGAGCAATTCAGCCTCAGGTCGGCGACCAGCCGCTTGAGCATGCTGTTCTTGTCCTCTAGCAGCTTCAGCCGGCGGATCTCCGGCACGCTCATGCCGACGAATCCCTTCTACCGCTGGCAGAAGGTGAGCCCGGATTCGCTCATCTTTAGGCGGACGAGGTCCGCCGTTGCACCATTTTCCGCCTGCCGGGGGACAAAGGCGATCTATTCGTTCGCGAAGCGTTTGCGAGGCATGGCATTCCCCCTCCTTCAGGCGTCAGGATGCCCAGAAAATTCTCCCTGCGTGGAGCAGTTTGGCGGGTCAGGGTCACTGCTCCCACCTGCAAGTCTCTTCGATGCCCAGAACATGACGGGCCATTATGGCTTCCGCAGAATGAGATTTTTACCTCGAAGCTACGCCGTTCCACGTCTAGTCCTAGCGCGGCTGCGCGAACACCTAGGTCCAACGCGTTCACCGACCGTATATTGCGACCTTGCGAGACCAAGACATCGACTTGGCGCAGCTTGGCGACGATCTCTTCAGCCGTATGCTTCTTCCGTTCCATGAAAACATCCTCCACATGGCTCAAAGCCATACATCAGAGAGGACCACTTTTCAGAGGGCAGGCCAGCGCTGCCAATGCCCCTTGCCGTAGGCGTGAGGGTTAGGCCCCGTTTCGGTGAGGAAAGCACAAGTGATGGACTTGGGGATGCGTGTAAGGGTCGCTTGATCACACGGCCGCGGAGCCTAGCCAGTCGGCCAGCTTCCCGACATCCCCCGCCCGGGCCGGATGTCGTGGGTGGACGACCCAGTAGGGGTGGGCGTCGAGGACCAACCCGAAGGGTTGAACCAGTGCGCCGCTTGCCAGGTCGTCGGCGGCAAGCACAACCGACAGAAGCGCGACCCCCTGAGCCGCAATCGCGGCTTGAATGACGTGCCCTTCGTCGCTGAAGTGAATGCCCGCGCTGCCATCGACGTTGGTGATCCCGGCCTTCCGCAGCCAGGCCGGCCATGTCGGCGTCGCGTCGGTTAGGTGGGGCCACTCGAAGTGCAGCAATGGGTAGCGCGCCAAATCTCTCTCGGATCGAACCGCGAGGCGAGGACTGCAAGCGGGTGTGACCCGGTCGACCATTAGCCTGTGAGCGTCGAGGTTGGGGTAGGGACCGGGCCCGTATCGGACGGCAACGTCCACTCCGTCGCGAGCAAAGTCGGTCAGGCTGTCGGATGCGTGCAGGCGCAGGTCGCAACCGGGATGCGCGGCACGGAAGTCGGCCAGCCGTGGCACGAGCCACTTTGCGACGAAGGCGGTGGGAGCTGAGAGCGTGAGAACACCGGCCGCGTGCCGGCCGCGGATCTGATCGATGGCTTGGGCGAACGCGTCGAAGCCATCGCGAAGCACGGGCAGCAGCACGGCTCCCTCGGCGGTCAGCCGGACGCGGCGCGTCTCGCGGTGGAAGAGGCGAAGCCCCAAGGTCTGTTCGAGGAGCCGGATCTGATGGCTGATGGCGGTCGCCGTGACGCCCAGCTCCTCGGCGGCGCCGCGGAAGCTCAGGCGGCGCCCTGCCGCTTCGAAAGCCCGCAGCGCCGCGAGAGGGGGAAGTGATCTCCGCATCGTCATGGCTGAACGTAGCTCATCCGTCCCGTGAGGAGAACGCGTTCGTCATCCCGCATCCCGGCTGACACAAGAGCGCCTGCCAAGGACAGGAGGCTCACTTGAAAGCGATGGTGTTGACGAAGTTCGGGGGGCCGGACAGCTTCGAGCTTCGGGACCTGCCCGACCCGCGGCCGGGACCCCGGCAGGTCCGAGTGGCTGTGCACGCGACGTCGATCAACCCGCTCGACGGACAGATCCGCCGCGGTGACTACGCCGACCAAGTGGAACTGCCGGCCGTCATTGGGCACGACGTCTCCGGGGTCGTCGACCAAGTCGGATCCCACGTGACGAAGTTCCGCGTCGGGGATGAGGTCTATTACACGCCGCGGATCTTCAGCGGGCCGGGATCGTACGCGGAATACCACGTGGCGGACGCCGACATCGTGGCGCGAAAGCCAGTCAACCTGACCCATTCCGAGGCTGCAAGCGTCAGCCTCGTCGGCGTGACCGTTTGGGAAGGGCTGGTCGAGCGGGCCCGATTGCAGGTGACCGAGACCGTCCTGATCCACGGCGGCGCCGGCGGCGTCGGAGCCATCGCCGTCCAGGTAGCCAAGGCCATCGGCGCGCGGGTCCTTGCGACGGCGCGGGGCAGCGACGCGGCGCTCGTCGAACGGCTCGGCGCCTCGGCCGTCATCGACTTCGAGCGCGAGGACTACGTGGACGCCGTCAATCGCCTGACCGAAGGCAGGGGCGTCGACGTCGTCCTGGATACGATCGGGCGCGACACGCTTTCGCGTTCCCCACGCATCCTCCGCGAGGATGGGCGAGTCGTCACCCTAGTGGACACCGCGACGCCCCAGAACCTCATCGACGCCTGGGGCCGGAACGCGACCTACCACTTCGTCTTCTCTCGCCAGAATGGCAGCAAGCTCGACGCCCTCTCGCGCCTCCTCGAGCGAGGCCTGGTGGTGCCGCAAGTCGCCTTTGAGTTTCCCCTCGACGCAGTCGCACGCGCTCACGCGCGCCTGGAGGAGGGCCGGCTCAAGGGCAAGATCGTGCTCCGGGTCAGATCGTGATGCCACCGGATCTCTGCCGGAGCCCCTGACCTGATAGGTCGCAATGTCCTGCAGGTCGAAGACGACAACTACAATTCCGCCTCTTCCTCCTCCTAGCCGGCGCTCGGACGGAGGAGAGGATCTCATTGCCCCCACGGTCGTACGATGCCGCAACCTGCTTGGGCAAACCCACCTCGCAGCCATCCCGCCTGGATGCGTGCTAGTCGTCCGGTCCACCTTGGCAAGAGCCGGACGGCATTGAGTAGTATGCTTAGCTGATGCAGGCGACCGAAATCGAGCCTATGACAGCGTCTTGCGGCGACTAAGCCCACACTCAGAGGGATAGCATAACCGATCTCGCGCAGAACAAGGCGAACGTGATCGCCTTCTACGAGCTGATGTTCAGCGACTGTCGGCCGCGCGAGGCCGTTGAGTGCTACGCCGGCGCCGACTACATCCAGCACAACCCGCACGTGGCGACCGGCAAGGACGGCTTCGTCGCCTACTTCGAACGTATGGCGCGGGAGTGGCCGGGCAAGCGGGTCGAGATGAAGCGAGCCGTGGCCGAAGGCGATCTCGTAGTTCTTCACTGTCTCCAACACTGGCCAGGCAGCCACGATTACGCGGCCATCGACATCTTCCGCCTCGACGCCGACGGCCGGATCGTCGAGCACTGGGACGTGCTCCAGGTCCTGCCCGAGACCTCCGCCAACCCGAACGGAATGTTCTGAGCGACGGGGACGCCGCAGCTGTGTCGGCGACAGTCCGCGATATTCCGCGGGCGGTGCTCACACTCCTTCGGTCACTGGCTCCACCAATCCCGTCCAGCGAGCGGCGAAGGCCCGGAGGTCCGCGACCTCCTCGATGACCTTGTCGGTCGGCTTACCCGTGCCATGCGTCAACTGGTATTTGCCGGCGATCTGCAGCTAGAGATGCAGGGCCGAACACGTCTCGCCAACCGAGATAGTCTAGGTGGGGCCGCCAGGTCGATGCCGCCAACGCCTTCACGCCCCCTACGCCGTCGGCAGCAGTGGTGGGACGCGACGAGCCCTGGTGGCAAGCCTCCTTGAGGCCGCTGGGAAGGGCTCACAGATCGAGCGTCACGCCAACGCGCGCGCGTGAGACACAAGGCATCATGCGGTCCTGTCGCCGACCCAGGGGCAAGACCTGATCCCGGTGGATCACGGTCCCGTCCCGATACCCGCACTCGCACGAGCCGCAAGTGCCGATCTCGCAGGAGGAAGCGACTGGAAACCCGTTCTCCCGCAGGACATCGAGCAGGGAGCGGTCGGCGGGCACGTGCAGAACTTCGCCGGTAGAGGCGATGCGCGCGTCGAAGGGCTCGGGCTTGTAGTTCTCGTCGAGCGTTGCTGCGAACCGCTCGATATGGACCCGATCGGGCGCCCAGCCGCCTGCATCGGCCGCCGCCTGCACGGCGTCGACGAGGCGCTGCGGCCCGCAGGCGTAGAGATGCGTGCCGGGGGTCGGCGGACCGATCAGAGCTGGCTCGAACCGGCGGCCCGCCCCGGAGAACCAGAGCTGCAAGCGATCGCCGCATACGATGCGCAGCTCGTCGAGGAGCGGCGCCTCGGCCGCAGAGCGGGCGCAGAAATGCAGGATGAAGTCGCCACCCACCGCCGCGAGCGCGCGGGCCATCGCGACGAACGGCGTAATGCCGATGCCGCCGGCCACGAAGACGTGGCGCGTGCCGTCCGCCAAGGGGAAGTTGTTGCGCGGTGACGAGACGTGAGCAAGGCCACCCTCGGTGAGGTTCGCATGAGCCCAGAGCGAGCCGCCGCGCCCGTCCGCCTCGCGCTTGATCGCCATCGCGTAGTGGGCACGGTCGTCCGGGTCGCCGCAGAGCGAGTACTGGCGCACCTTCCCGTCGGGGAGCCGCAGATCGACATGGGCGCCAGGCGTCCACTCCGGCAACTCGGGCCGGAGCGGGTGCCGGAACACTACCCGCAGCACGTCGGGCGTCGTCGGCACCGCCGAGACAACCTGAAGCTTCATGATGAGGCGCGCGGTCATGGCGTGTCGAGCAGCTCGATGGCGTCGCCGGGGCGGATGGTACCGCCGACCTCGATCCCGCAGTTGAGCCCCGACCGGTTGTAGAGGGGCAGGTAGACGGGAAGGCCGAGCAGCTCCTCTAGGTACTTGCAGGGGAAGTTCAGCCGTCCGCCTCGCAGGATCACGGTGCCGACCCGGAAGCGGCGGCCGACGAGATGGTTGAGGGGCACCCCCCGCACCGTGAGATTGCGCCTATGGTCGGCGGGAGCAAGCCGGATAGGGCCGCCCTGGAGCGGCGGGTCGTTGCGCTCCAGGGCATCGAGCACCTCCTGCTCGATCAGTGTCACCTCACGGGTGTCAGGCTTCGGGGAGTAGGTCCCCGTCCCGTCGAAGTAGCGGTCGCCGACGATCCCGCGTCCGACGACGCACTGCGCCTCGGCGAGCGCCTCCATCTCGTAACTCGCCGCTGGGGCGATGTGGATGTGCAGGAGCGCGCCCCGCCATCCGGTGGCGCCTCCGGGAACCCCACGGGCGACCGCTCCGGCGGCGTGCTCGAAGGCCTCGACCATGCGGGGCGCTAGCATCTTACTCACGACGCGACCGGTCCTGTCGCGATTGCGACGGCCTCGATCTCAACGAGCGCGTCCTTGGGCAGGCGGGCGACCTCGATTGTGGAGCGCGCCGGCGCCGCGCCGGGGAAGTGCTCGGCGTAGACCGCGTTCATGGCCGAGAAGTCGTTCATGTCCTTGAGGAAGACGGTGGTCTTCACGACACTGGCGAGGCTCGCGCCGCCGGCTTCGAGCACCGCGGAGAGGTTTGCCAGTGAGCGCCGGGTCTGTGCCTCGACGCCCTCAGGGAAATCGCCGGTGCTGAGGTCGATTGGCAACTGCCCCGAGGCGAAAACGAGGTCACCTGCCCGCACCGCCTGGGCGTAGGGGCCGGCTGCGGGGGCGGCCGCGTCAGTCTTGATGATGGTCCGATCCATTGTGCTGCCTCTACCCGTCCTGATCTGCCTAGTAGACGTACATCCATGATAATGGAATTTGCACGGCGCTGCCAGCGTCGTGCCGTGAGACCCGCCTCACTGCCGGGCGATGTCGAGATCGCGGGTCTCGGTCGCTGCGAGCGTTGCCACCAGCGAGACGACGGCGAGAGCGATCATGAACAGCGAGATCGGCCAAGTGGCGCCGGTCCAGGCAAGCAGGGAGGAGGCGACAATCGGCGAGAAACCGCCGGAGATCGCCGCCGCGACCTGACAGCCGAGCGAGGCGCCGCTGTAGCGCACCCGCGTGCCGAACAGTTCCGGCATGAATGCCCCCTGGGGGCCGAACATCGAGGCATGAGTCAAACTCATGATCACGGCGATCGTAGCGGTGATGATGAGCGGGTCGCGGGTGTCGAGGAGGCGGAAGACGACGAGGGCGCAGACAATGCTCACCAGCGCCCCGAAGATGTAGATCGGCCGGCGGCCGACCTTGTCGGAGAGCCATCCGAAGAACGGCATCGTGGCGAACTCCAGAACCGCGGCGCAAAGTATCGCATCGAGGATCAGGCGCTTGGGGAGCCCAAGCGTGCCGGTGGCGTAAACGATCGAGAACACCGTGAGCAGGTAGACCCAGGCCACCTCGGAAACCTTGAGCCCAACCGCGATCAGGAAGGTGCGTGGCTGACCGAGGATCACCTCAAGGAACGGCATCCGCGCCACGGTGCGTTCAGCCTTGACCCTCGCGAAGGCGGGCGTTTCGACGAGGCGCAGCCGAATGAATAGGGCGACTCCCACCAGGATCGCACTCAGGAGGAAGGGGATGCGCCAGCCCCAACTCAGGAAGTCTGCCTCGGGCAGGGTCGAGAGGGCGAGCAAAGTCGCAGTCGAGGCCGCAACGCCCGCGGGGAAGCCGACCTGGACGAGGCTTCCGTAGAGGCCCCGGCGATGCTCCGGCACGTGCTCGATAACCATCAGCACGGCACCTCCCCACTCACCGCCCACGCCGATGCATTGGAAGATACGCAGCAGCACGAGGAGCGCCGGCGCCCAAAGGCCGATCTCGGCATAGGTCGGCAGGCAGCCGATCAGAAAGGTGCCGACCCCCATGATGAGCATGGTCAGCGTGAGCATCGACTTGCGCCCGATCCGGTCGCCGAAATGGCCGAAGATCACGCCACCGAGAGGCCTGGCGACGAAGCCGACAGCGTAGGAGCCGAAGGCAGCAAGCGTCCCGGCCATGGGGTCGAGGGTGGGGAAGAAGATCTTATTGAACACCAGAGCAGCGGCGGTGCCGTAGATCAGGAAGTCGTACCACTCGACGACCGTCCCGATGACGCTCGCCCAGAGGACGCGCCGCATCTCGACGCCTGAGGCTCCGGTGTCCACTGCCTCCAGAGGGAGCGGCGCGGACGGCGACGCTACCAGCGCCTCGGCACTTTGAACGGACATCGCGATTTCCTCTTCCTGAGTGGATATCGATCCACTATGAGGGACGCAACGGCCGTGCCACATGCATCGAAGCTATGCCGCTTCGGTCGATGCATTGGAGAGGCGAGAAGCTCCGCCGACGATCTCGACGTGATCGAGGGCTGAATTACCGGGCGCGCGAGGCGTCAATGACGAGGAAGTATTGGCAGGATTCTGAGCCGAGATTGGCGAACGCGTGTCCGGCGTCGGCCTCGAAATATAAGCTGTCCCCTTCCTCTACGACGATGCTGCGCTCGCCGACAGTCGCGCGCAGGCGGCCCTTGAGCACGAAAATGTATTCGCTGACTCCGCGACGGTGGGCAACGAACTCGCCGGTGCTGCCATTCGGGGGCAGAGTGTTCAGCACCCAGTCGATGCCGCGTCCCGGCAGCACCGGTGAGAGGCAGCGTCGCAGGAAGCCGGATGCTTCGTCGCGCAGGACCGGCTGCCGGCTCGCCGGGATCAGCAGCACCTCCCGCTCGACCGCCGGGGTCATCAGCCTAGAGAACGTCACGCCCAGCGCCTCGGCCAGCCGCGACAGGACGGTGGTTGAGGGCACCGCCTCTGCACGCTCGATCTTGGAGATCATCGATCGGCTGACGCCGGCAAGCGTCCCGAGCTGCTCCAGCGAGAGCCCGCGCTCCTTGCGGCGTCGGCGTACCTCTTCCGCCAGGATCTCGATCTGCGAGCGCCCCCCGGCCGCGGCTTGCTCACGGCCCACAATCGTCCTCACCGTCATCGCGTCGCAAAACCCTCTTCCCGTCCGTGCCCACCGGCCGGGTGATCGCATTCCAGATGGAGACTACCACATGCCGGACCGCACAGCCGCCATCTGCTTCGGGATCGTGCTCTACGAGGGCGTCGAACCAATCGACCTCGGCGGTACGGTCGGCGTCCTCTCGATGGCCAAGCGCCTGCTGCCGAACCTCCAGGACGCGGTGATCGCGCGAGAGGCAGGTAGCGTGAGGATGGCGGGTGGTCTCGCGGTGGAGGTTCCCTACGGCTTCGAGGACGCCCCGCCATGCGACGTGTATGTCGTCTGTGGCGGCCCGGGCTGGCCGCAGGCGGCGGCTGACGCGGCGATGCTGCGCTTCCTGCAGGATCGGGCGCCGGATCGCCTCGCCTCTGTCTGTACAGGCGCCATGATCCTTGCTGAAGCGGGCTGCCTCAACGGGCGGGCAGCGACGACCCGGCGTGCCTCAGCCGGCGCCGAGACGGCTGCCCCCCTTGAAGTGCTTCGCTCCGGCGGCGTGGATGCCCGAACTGCGGTCGTGGTGGACGATGGGGTGGTGACGGGAGGCGGCGTCTCACTGGCCATCGATGCAACGCTCTACCTGATCGGCCGCTTCTACGGTTTCGCAGCGCGGGACGAGGTGGCGACGCTGATCGAGTACGATCGCGCCCTGAGGGCGAACGAGGACGCTCTAGGCGTGCACCGTCTCAAATGACAATTGGTTTGAATCTCCAAAGCAAAATGGGGACCGGCAGGCGCAGCAAGACGCACCTGCCCTTGATGCTGGACGCGGCGACGTCACCGCCCGTTCTTAACCCCAGGCTGTGGGCGGTGAAGATCATCGCCCGCTGGCCACGGACCTGAACCAGCCGCGGTCCGCAGGCCGACTACCTCGTCGACCGCTACTCCGAGCGGAAGGAGCGCGAGCCGGACCGGCTCAAGGCCGTCGCTTCCAACATCGGGTTCGTGAAGCGGTAGATCCAATTAGCTAAGCTCACGAACGACCAGCTTCCATCTGGCTGCCGGAGCGCTGCTTTCCCCTATACGTCTGTTGCCGCGTCAGAAGCTGACCTTCAGGCGCGTGAGGTTGAAGGTCGGCTCATGGCGCATAGCTGCCTCCATTCGCTGGGCTACTCATGCCCGCAGTTCGAAGGGCTACCGTGTGAACTCATCGGCGAGTCGGCTCGGGGTGTAGCCGTTGAGCGCCGCAATCGGGTCCTGGTCCAAGATGATTCCGCCGAAGGCGATCCAGCCGTGACGCTTCGTTGCGAGGAGCTGTCGGCAGGTCCCAGCCAGCCAAGCGTCGCCGAGGGTGCGGCAGACGGGGCAAGCAGCCGAGGTGCAGGGCGCTGAACCGTTGCACCCGGTGAGGCGGCGACCGCCGCGCTGAGCGAGAGCCCCGGGCAGCTCCTCACTGAGGTACCGTGCGAGGAGACTCTGATGGCCGACGAGCTTGTGCAAGGCTAGGGATGGGCCAGGGTTTCTGGCGCGGTTGTGAAGGCCCGCACGCCAAAGGTTAGGCGCGCTGGGTCCGCTGCCCTCACCAGCCGCAACGGCGCGCTCGATGGCCTCGATCTCGGCAAGGAGCTTATTCGACATGGGATTTGGTCCTTTGTGGCTGAGGCTGCTCGCGGCAGCCCCAAACATTTACGGACCGAGCCGAACGGCTTCCTGAGCCGCCCTGCTGAGGGCAAGATGACCGGCGCTCACCGCATTCTGTCCCTGACGGCGTTCTGGTCCTCTACGGCCCATTTTTCGAGGACCATCGGGAGACGGCACCGAGCAGTCGCGCGTTCGACCTCGACCCTCGGTCTCGTGAACTGAACTGGGGCCTGCGGGCGCTGAGCGACGTCGATGCTGCGGCTCCGCGCGAAGGGTTGCACCGGGAGGCCCGTATCGCCATGCCGGACAACGACCTTCCGCTCGTCTATCGAAAGGGTTGACGACTGAGCACTGTGGCGCAGGAGGAGGGCTATGAGCAGATACGATCCGCTTCGGGATCATCTCCAACGGCAGGCCGCGGACACCGTGACGATGTCGTTTGTCGAGCTGGACTCGCTTGTGAAGCTGCCGGCCTCGGCCAAGCGCTTCGACTTCTGGTGGGCGAACGACGACGTGAAAACTACGATCCACGCTCAGTCCAAGGCATGGCAGGACGCGGGCTACGTGGCCGAGCCGAACCTGCGAGGGAAGCGGGTCACGTTTCGGAGGATCGAAAAGTGACACCGATCCGTCCTTCGACGGCTGAGAGACTATGCCGCCGACTTTCGCTCAAGAGGTGATCTCGGTGGACGTAACCTCGGCTTGGTACCGGGAGGGCAATGTCGTTGATGCCGTCGAACGCCATCTTCGAAGCGACGGTTGGGAAATCGTCGGAAAGGCCGACACCTCAGCAAGGCGCGCGGTGTTGATCTGAAGGCATTAAAGCCTGGAAGGTCGCTTCTGGTCGAGGTGAAGGGTTATCCTGCCTCGACCTATCGCGACCCGTTGAGAGCGACCGAACCGAAACGGACTCCGCCAGCCAAGCTCAACAATGGTACTCGCACGCGATCCTCAAGGGCATGCGGCTGCAACATGCTCACTTGGAAGCGGAAATTGCCCTGGCGTTCCCTGACTTCCCTCGATACCGAACACTCTACGATCAGACGCGAGGTGGGCTGGGCAAGCTCGGCCTCGCGATCATGTTCGTCACCGACAGCGGCAACGTGGACCGATCCGGCCCGTGATCCTTCAAGGCTGACCGGTGCGAATGGATCTACGTGCCAACGAGATCTCATAGATCCGGCGATGCACGTAGCGCCGCTATCGCGGGCAGCCGTGTGGCTGAGTTCCGAGCTGCCAAGCGTCGCCAATGGCGCGACAGATGGGGCAGGCAGCCTAGGCGCACCCTGAGAGTGTCTCGTCGACGTGTACGTGCGCCTGACCCAGACCTGTCGCTACCAGCACGAGGATGGAGCGCGGCGGCCGAACCAGTCCGGTCGCGCCTGCCGAGCGCAGATCGAAACGGAAGAGGCGTCGCGATCCGGCTTACCTCCTTCGCGCCGATGAGAAATGATGGACCGCATGAAAATCGGCCGCGCGGGCGCACGCCATGCATGCACCGCCCGATCTTGCTCGGCGACCGGCTAAGTCTGCTGGACGGTCCTCGCCTGACTGATTCAAGCCGGCCACAGGCGGCACGCCTAACTTTAACTTTCGTTTGCGCGTCCCGCGAAAACGAGTGCCGCGCTACCGGCGCTGCGCGTACGGCTGCTGCCGCTCCCACGCACGAAACGGCCCGAGCGCCTCATCGCTGATCGCACGCGCGAGGGCAGTGCCCTCCCGATTGCCGAAGAGAAGGTCGCCAAGCAGCCGGTCGCCGATCACGTCGAGCATGCGAATGCGCTGTCCGGTGCGCAGCCAATCCTTTTGGGTGTGCCAGCCCGGCTGCTTCACCGCGCGAGTCACAGGATGGGTCCAGAGCTTCTTGAAATACTCAACGCGATTAAGCTTTTGCGGGGCCTTTAGCGCGTAGGGAAATTGGCGGGCGAAGTCGTCCTCAGGCACCGCCTGCACATGCACCGCTGCGACATCTTCCCGCATGCTGCGACAGCGGCGGCGCAGAGGCGCGAGCGCCGCCGACAGCTCCGCTTGATGCGCCCCCAGGCGAGCAGGTGGCAGTGCCAACTGACCCAGTATTCCCGCGTGCGGCCACTCGGGCTCCAGCGGTGATAGAGGGCGGCTTCGATCATCCCGACGAAGGGCACGTCGCCCATGCCCTGTCGGGCGATCTGCTGAAGCACATGGATATTGAAACGCGCTGCCAATCCAATACACCGGTGAAAGGCTTTGATCTTACGGGAGTCCGGCCCTTCGTCGCCAACGGGAAAGGCACAGTTGGCGGGGGTGATGGTGACGAAGCAAACGGGTCCAAGCCGGATGTCCTCGTGCGCCAGCACGTGCTCGACAGCGATCTCAGCGAAAGCGATGCGGGCCTCGGCGTTGTTGGCCGGCAACCAGAAGGCATGTTCGGGCAGCAGCGTTTCCAGCACGTTCCAGCGGCCCGGACTGGCGGCATGATCATCGCGGGGCCGGGCGATGTAGTTGCCCATCTTGATGTCAGCCCAGCGGTGAACGTCACTGAAGGTTTGCAGGTCAACGATTTCTGGTGGCGTGGCGCTGCCGGGCCACGGTTGTCAGGTACGTCACCCCCGGTCGCAACATTGAGATTGCACACGGCCGCGTTATCGTTCGCCGAGGTGCCACCTGGGTCAGGGCCGAAGGTCGGTGTTCGGAGCGGCGGGGTTAACCCGCGCTTGATTTCCGACGTTGCCGATGGCGCCAGCGATGATCTTACGGTTTTGCAGCCGAGAAAGAGGTGACGCCTCACACGCTCATGCAGGTCGATAATTATAGATCTTAACTTAGAGGGAACCAGCCTCGCTCCCGGCGACGTATTCTGCAGCAACAACGTCTATTCAAAAGGCGCGCTGATCGACCTCGGATTGGCCCCGCTCGCGTTGTGATCCGTCGCGGGGACGTTGACTCGTACCAGCCGCGGTGAGGTGTTGGTCGAAGATATCCAGACTGGCGACGTTGCCGTGGCAGCCTCCGGTGCGATTCGCCCGATGGTTTGGATCGGAAGCCGAATCCTACTCACGCTGAAGGCATCCCGGAGGCTGCAAAATTATGGGCGCAGTTGGCTGGCGCGATGGCAGCGCAGCTTAGAAGCCGTCGTAGCCGCAGCCAACGGCGCCCGCGGCCGAGCCAATCTCGAAGCCGCAACCATATTCTTCGCGCCCATCCTGCGCCAAGCTTGTCGAGCTTGCCGGCATCGGCAACCGTCCGCCCGTCTCCGTGCTCGGCTGCGGCTATCCCATTGTACCCCTTTTCGGAGAGGAAGCATGTTCACCCACGTCATGATCGGCAGCAACGACCTTGAGCGGGCCAGGAGCTTCTACGACGCCACATTCGTCGCGTTGGGTGGCGAGCCCGGCGAGATGGATGCGAGAGGTAGGTTGATCTACTCGCACGAAGGCGGTCGGCTGATGATCACGAAACCGATCGACGGCAAACCAGCAAGTGCGGCCAACGGCGGGACCATCGGCATCGCCGCCGCGAGCCGCGACCATGTTCTCGCTTGGCACAAGGCCGGCACGACGCACGGTGGCACTGCGATCGAAAGCCCGCCCGCCGAGCGTCCGAATGGGGCTTTCGTTGCCTACCTACGCGATCCGGACGGAAATAAGCTCACCGCACGGACTCCGCCGACGAGGTGACGCTGGCCGATGCTCCTATCGTCCGGCTCGCGGTCGTTCGCTGGCATCACCGATCGAGACTCGCGGCGAACCAGCATTGAAGGGCCAGCTACCGGCGGCAAGGGTTGGCCGGATAGCATTGCCGGTCTACCGAGCAAGTTGCGCTGGGCAACCAGATTGACCGGACCTAGAGCTGAGGTGCGTCGCATCCTCGACCCGGACCACAGGAGCCAGCTCGGCCAACTGGAAGAGGCATCCGCTGCGCCGGGCCGGCGCATCGTCTCCGAAAAGCCATCGCCAGCGTGACCGAGCAAGATGGGCCAGCCATGTTCAACGTCTTACGCCAGACCTTTCGTCTGCTACGAACGCGCGGGCGGGTCGTTCAGCCGACGAGGTTTCGCGAGAGAAGCCTCGTCGCGCGTGCACGGCCCCATCCTGTTCGACCAACGACGTCCGTTATGGGCCGAAAGCCGCTCCTCAGCTGTCCACTCGGACGTCTGCGACATTCCGACTCACAAGGTCCAGAACTTCCTCGTCGTCCGTCTCTACTTCACACCACGAACTATCGATTGCCCGTACTATGATCCATGGTGCGTCCTTCCCCATTTCGTAGGCTGCGAATGCACCCCAGATCACCGGCGTGGTCTGATGAACCAGCTTGCTCAGGAGCGTGCCTGGTACATGCGTCTGCGACTGGGCGAGCGCTTCGAGCCGACCACCCGCTTCGTCACCTGTGCCGAAGATGGTTTCATTGTAGCGTGGGACCCCAGCAACCTGCCATGAAGCGCGAAGCGCCCGCTCACCGAGTATTGTAAGCACGTGACGGGGTCCACGACGATGAACCTTGACGGCTGTCGGTCGTGTATCTGCAGGACCGGCATCGCGCGACTCCTGAACGGAAAACACCATCCTGCCAGCGAGCCGTTGGTCCGCAATGGGTGGAAGCTGTGAAATGTAGACGCGATAGAGGGAACTCTGCACAAACACCCTGAGCAGCGTTGAGATAGGCTGCGTGACGGCATCAAGATGGTTACCCGGCAGGAATGCATATCTCTCGCATGCCGAGTCCGCTGCCCAGGGTTCTGAGGGAGACCGCTTGGCCGGCGGCGGTACTGCCGTTCCAGTCTCAGGCAAGTACGAGTTCAAGTGCAAGGTCGGTCAGGTAGAAGGCTACGCGGCGTCCTGCTTCGCGGTCGGCGCAATCGACGCTGAAGCCGACGGTGAGGGACTCCCTCTCGTACCGGCGCATGACCGACTCGGCCATCAGCGCAGCCTCACGCTCCGTGGGTGCGGTAAGCGCACGCCGCCCGTCCCGGGTCTCCAACGTCACCCGGAAAAGCGTTTCGGACATAGCGGCTTCGCCTCCTGCGACATCGGCTTCGGTGGGCAGGGCCCGTGTACGGGCCCTGCAACGTCGAAGGCCGCGAAACCGATCCAGAGGCAGTTCTCGGTCGAGGACAGGTCAATTTCAGTCCTCGATCAGTGGTCGCGTCGAACGACGGGCAGCCGAGAGTCTGACCCACTGGCTAAGGTCAATCATCCTAGCCATTCGTCTGCTCAGGTTGGAGCCGATCAGGCGGATGTGCTCTCGCCTTCCGGCCAACGCGGCTCCGCGCCAGCCTCCAATGACGCACTCAGTCATGCGAAGCTGAGTGGGCTGAGCCCACCGCCTGCGGCGATCGACGCGAAGGGCAACCTCGTGTTCCAGACAGGCGCGCATCAGTACCCGATGCCACCGGCCCATTCTCGCAGCCCGGAGGAGGTATCCACCCATCACACAATAGGAATTGGGATCTCGGATCAGGCGCGTTCCATTGCTGATTGTGTCGTCACACCTACAGCAAGCTTCGACACGTTCCGCTCGCGGAGCCGCTCAGCCGAGACCGAGGCTCCGGCGGATCAGCCCGCCTACGGCCGGTGCGAACCGGGCGGCGCGGGCGATGGTGTCGCGTGGGGTGGAGTAGAGGGCCACGACCAGAGCCCGGTACTGCTCAGGCGTCGGATCAAGGGAAAGACCTGCGGTGTTCGAGACCGCGTCGATCGCGCCGATGCCCGGAATGTGCAGGATGAGCGGCGCACGCGGTGCAGAGACCGTCTCGCCGTCGCCGGCGAGCGTCGCCAAGCCGGGCGATAGGGTCGCGATGCGGCAGGGGCGGGTGATCCCGCCAGCTTCGATCCAGGCGTCGGCGTCGTAGCGGAATGCAGGATCGGCACGCGGGTGTTCGAAGCAGACGAGGAAGCAGATGAAGGTCAGCACCATCGCCACTCCGGCCCAAACGAGATTGAAGTAATCGATATCCGAGATCTCAGCCGGCGCGGTCGGGGCGATGAAGGCCCAGATGATGCTGAAGGCTGAAAGCAGGGAGAGGCCGCCGAACGCAGAGGCCATGCGCCAGCGGACGCGCATCTCGGTGCGGTCACCGCCCTTCTCAGTGACTTTGAACGGACGGCCGAAAGGCCGGACGGCCGCTTGGATGAGCGTCATGGTCACGGCGAGCGCACTGATCGCGTGGGTCACTTCCATGAAGATCGGCAGTGTGCGCGAGCGCGAGACCCATCCGCTGTAGGCCCACAGGGCGAAGAGCGGGGGCACGCCGTAGCGCAGGAAGGACAGCACGTCGGCCTCGAAGGCCGGCAGACCGGCGATCCAGTACACCGCCGGGGCCAGCAGCATCAGCACGATGTAGGGCTTGCAGGCCCAATTCAGCACACCGTGCAGGAAGTGGATCCGCTGGATCAGCGTATAGCCCGGCCCGCGAAGCGGCCCGTCGGCGAGCAGCGCGATCTGAATCGTTCCGAGGCACCAGCGGGTCCGCTGTGTGATGTACTCCGGGAGGCCCTCAGCCGACAGGCCCATGCTCAGCCGCTCGTTCAGCCAATGGGTCTCGTAGCCTCGGCGTGACATGCCGAGCGACAGGTTGAGATCTTCGCAGATCGCCGCATCGGGGAAGCCGCCGATCTCCCCGAGCCGGTCGCGGCGCACGATGAATGAGGTGCCGACGCAGAAGGCCGCGTTCCACGCGTCCTTTGCCGGCTGGAATACGTCGAAAAAGATGCGCTGGTCGTCGACCCAGCTGTCGGAGGCGGCGAGATTGTGCTGGATCGGATCGGCGTTGAAGAAGAATTGCGGCGATTGCACCACCCCCGCCTTCGGATCATCGAACAGGCCGACCATGCGCTTGAGGATGTCCGGCTGCGGCGCGAAATCCGCGTCGAGTACGAGAATCAGAGGCGCGTTGGTCCGCTCAGCGGTGTGGCGCAAGGCGTTGTTGAGGTTGCCGGCCTTAGCGCCCTTGTTGTCAGGGCGCGTGATGTAGCAGGCGCCGACCTCCTCGCAATAGTCGCGCAGCCAGTCGCGGCGGGTGTCGTCGCAGACCCAGACGGTCTTGGGTCCGTAGTCGATCGCCAGCGATGGCAGGATCGACTTCTCCACGACCTCGCGCGGCTCGTTGTAGGTGCAGATGAAGACGTCGACGGCCGGCCAATCGCCACTCGCCTCGCGGCGCACTTGGGCCGCATCGGCCTCCGCGGAGCGATCCTTGAAGCGCAGCAGGATGACCACCGAGAGCAGGGTGTAGACCACCGCCACCATCTCGGCGCCGAAGAAAAGGTAGGACCAGACGGCACCGGCCTCGAGGGTCAGCGGCGGCAGCGTGTCGCTCCAGCGCCAGCGCGCGTAGGTGGCGATGAGCGCGGCCGTCAGCGCCCCGAACAGAAGGCGATCAAACGGGCGCTCGGGCCGCAGCAGGCCAGCGAGAGCGAAGAGCCCAAGTGCGATGCCGAAGGAGAGCGCGAGCACGGAGGCTGTGTCGCCGGGAGAGGGAAACATCATCGGACGCGTCGTCCTGTAAAGGGATTGTAGCCCAGCGCCGCCAGCGCGGCCCATGCCGTCGCGCCGAGATGCGGACGGCGGAAGTAGAAGAAGTCGTCCTCAGTGCTTGCCGGCCCGATACGCAGACCGGTGGTCAACCGGGCCTCGCGGCTCGCGTAGACCCAGCCCGACGGCGCGCGCTGGCCCGCAAGGGTCTGCAGAAGGACGCCCGCCGCGGCCTCGTCCTGGACAGAGTGGTAAGTCAGCGCCGCCTGCGCGGTCCCTTCGACCCAGAGACCATCGCGGTCGTCATTGAAATCGAACCCGCCGGGCACGCTCAACCGCGCGGTCGCACAAGCTAGGGCGCGCCGCCAAGCTGCCGGTGGGTCGGCGACGCCGAGCAGCGGCCAGAGCTGCGTGTCGAGGGCGACCGCCTCGACACCGCGCATATGGCCCTTGGTATCGGTTCCCATCCGGAAGCAGCCGGCCTGCCCATCGAAGGCGGCGTCGAGGAACGTCCGCGCAGAGGCTGCCATGGCCCGGTCGTCGGGCTTGCTGAGCCGCGTCCCCAGGGCGACGATGTCGAGGTTGTGCTCAGTGGAGGCCCAGGTGAGCGAAGCTTGCCCCGGATCGTAGCCGTCGAGCCCGCCGGTGAAGCCGGGCGCGTTGTGGCGGGAAGTACGCGCGCGGATCCAGGCCGCGAGACGGCTGGCTCCTTTCTCGAAGCGCGAGTCCTGCGTCGCGTCGCGCAGATTTAGCAGCGCCAGGCCAACCCATGCGACGTTGCCCGTCGCCGTGCCGTCCTGATAGCGGTCCTCGGACCAGCGCTTGTTCGCGGCATCCCACCAGCCCGGGAGAAGGACCGGACGCTCGCGCACAGGGCCGGAGCGATAGGCGTTGCGGACCCGACCGTCCTCGAAGGAGCGGTCGCTCTCGATCGCAATCAGGAATGCCTCGCCGATCTGACGGGCGCGACGCAGGTCGCCGCAGGCCAGGAGCACCGTGGCAGCCAGGGCGTTGTCATAGGAGAAGGCCGTGCCGCGGAGCGGTAGCGGAACCTCCTTCTCGTCCGGCCCGGGCTCGTAGCTCGCGAGGAAAGCGGGGTCTCCATCGGGCGCTGTCCTCTCGACGGCGCCGGACAAAGCGCGGCACAGCTCTCGCCCGAGATCATCTGCCCTGACAGGACCCGACATCCCCAACGTGAGAGCGAGCGCGGCGGCGACGGCCCTCAGCTGCGTGCCTCCTGTGCCGTGCGACCCGTTTGTCTCGGAGCCTCGCTTTGGAAAGAATTCGGCCTTGCCGGCGGGAGCGGCGGCATCGAAATGCGGCGGTCGGATGTGAACTCGGCAGGCTGCTTCCCTGCGCTCAAGGGCTGGGTCGGGATCGGGGCCATGCGATCCGTCGCGGCCTTCTCGCCGGACGCCGAGGACGCGTCCGCCGGCCCCTCCACGGATAGATCAGGCGCGTTGGCTACCGATTGGGTCTCGGATCGGTCTCTACCAAAAGCTGCGCTGGCCGGTGGGTTTCCGGTATCCGGACGCACCTGGACTTCGTGACCGGCCTGCGCCGGGACAGCGACATCTGTCCCAGCGGAGACAACCTGTTTCAGAACGTTGCTTGCGGAGGAGACCATGGCCCGGGCTTGGCCGGCCACGGTTTGCGCAAAATCGGGCGCGGCGGCAGCGACCTTCGTTATGAGCCCGCTCGCGCCGTCACCAAGATCGCGCCAGACGACGGAGGTCGACGGCACCCATCCCGAAGCTCGCGTGACCGTCACCCAGCGCCCGACGCCACAAGCCGCCTCCACCGGACTCTCGGATGCCGCAGCGCTGGCCGGGAGCGGCTCGGGCTTGACGAGGACGTAGAGCTCGCGCCGCTCCGTCTGCGGAAATGGCACCGCGTAGGTCGCGTCCACCGTGTCGCTGGTCTTGGGCAGGATTTCCGTGACGACGCCTCGGCGATCCCTAACGGATCCGCCGGAGATCGTGACCACGCTTCCCACCTGCAGATTCTGGCCTTGGCGGTAGGAGAAGATGGCGACGACGAAGCTGCGCTCGCAATCGACGACGGAAACGAGTCTGTCGCCGGCTCCGACGTGCCGCCCGGTCGTCGCGTTGACGTTGTAGACCACGCCCTTGGCCGAAGCCTTGATCTCCGAGGTCGTCAATCTGTCGAGGCGCTGATTCTCCCGCGTCAGCAGTGCCTGCTGATCGACCATCGCGGCCTTCAGCTCTTTCTCCTCGATTGCGAGGCGCTGTGTGTCGTAAGTAATGGAGAGCTGCTTCTGTGAGAGGTCGGCAAGGCTGCGCAATTCATCACCCAGGAACAGCCCACGAGCCAGTCCATCGAGCTGGACTGTCTTCTGGTTGAGCTTGGCTTCCGCAGCCTTCTTCTCCTGGGTCGCGGCATTGAAGGCCTGCGTCGTTGACTTCACCATGTCTGGGCTCGCTACGTCGCGAGCGACCATGCCGACCTGACGCTCCATCAGCACCCGCTTCTCCTCGCCCGACGCGCTGGCCGAGGCAATCTTGGCCTTGAGTTCCTCGACCTGTGCGCGAAGAACCTGCGTCATCTGTGCGGACTGATCTCGGATCGCCCGGTCGAGGGCAGCGAGATAGGCCTCGTTCGAGGTTCGCTTGTTCTCGGCGGCGAGCGCGCGCTCCCGCAGTTCCGAGACCCGCCCCGCAAGCTGGATCGCCGTGGCGCGGTCCAGGCGATCGTTGGTGATCTGGGCCACCAGCGAACCGCGCTCGACACTGTCTCCAGCGGCAACCGGGATGTCCCCGATATCGCCCGCGATCGGGGCGGTTAGCAGTGTGACCGGGGCGTTGACCACCGCTCGATCGGACTGGTCCGCCACCAGAGGCGGAAGCACTGAGGTGCCGATCAGGATCGCCAGAACCGAGGCAAGACTGACGCTCGACACGCGGATGAGCCGGCCATGGCGATGCTCGGCCGCAGACGTGAGGGTAGGCTGGGACACGAGGCCAACTCCAGGCGCGTGGATTGCGTCGCTCCGCGACCGGCATCTGTTCGGATCGCCGGCAGGTGGGACGCCCTGTGAATTGCTGCGGTGCCGAAAAGGTTGCGAAATTTTTCGTTAAATTCGAGTTGAGTGCGGCCATGTGAGAATATAGTCAGCATCAAACAGCGCAAATGAAAGTCCAATTCACGGTTGCAGTGCACGCGATTCACCGAAATGTGGCACAAATGCAGTCACATTTGTCCAAAACATTGTTGGACGAGGTGCGTGGTGCGACGATTGTTTACAGCTCGATGCCGCTGCGACGCGCCGCCTCGTTACTCTTCTCTGATGTCAGTGTGCTGGCCTGTTTGCCACTGCGGGTTCCGATGCGTGGCGCGGCGATGCATCGGCGTCCGACCCCCGCTCGCCGGTCAAGACCCGGCCGGAGCCGAGTGCGTTCCAGCTAAGCCTGACCCAGCGCCTGAGGTCATCTGAGCCCTGATCCTGGGCTGGCATCAAGTCGTTGGAACACCTGTGGCGGACATCTGCCTAGGATGAAGCCGGCGGTAATGCCGATCAGGCGACCGCCGAACGTCGTCTGAGGCGGCCGCGGCAACTGCATGCGCTGCTGGGGGCACTGGGCTCTACCCGGGCAAGCGGACCATCACCGCTGCAATGGAGGTGGCCGAGCAATCCTGCCGGCGGCTGCCGTCATATACGCTCTTGAGGCCAAGCTCGAGCGGCGGCCCTTTGCCTTGAATGCCTCAGGGTCGATGAGGAGCGCGGCGATGTGGCCCTGGCTGGGCTCAACCTGTTCGACGGATCGCTCACAATCTTCGTTGTCAGTGGCAATAGAGAGCAGCATCGACTGTGACGTCGTTGCAGCCTTTGCCCGCAAATGCATTCAACCTATTGGCCAGGTCAGCAGGTCGCCGAATTCCGCTGCGAGGATGCCAGCTTCGCTCCAAAAGCTCGCTCCTAGCTGCATGTTATCGAAGGTCAGAAACCGACGCATAGCCGACCAGG
Source organism: Methylobacterium sp. R2-1 (assembly GCF_014191355.1). Taxonomy (GTDB): domain Bacteria; phylum Pseudomonadota; class Alphaproteobacteria; order Rhizobiales; family Beijerinckiaceae; genus Methylobacterium. The sequence continues at coordinate 89,148 of NZ_JACHWM010000005.1, read as the reverse complement.
CGGCATGCAAACACCTGGCAGAAGCGGATGGAGACCAGCGGCCTCACCTACGGAGTACGGCCGGGTGGCAGGATCATCGCGGTGTCCGGATCAGAAACGTCACCTTCCTGCTGCTGCTCGACCGTCAGCTTCGCAGCCATCTCAGGGCTCCTGCCGTCGATCATTTCCTGGGCCGCCGCGACCTGCTTCTCGCGCGCCTGTTCAGGCGTCAACTCGCCACGCACCACCGCGCGGGCGAGATTCAGGCTCAGCACGTTCTCAGCTTCACTCGCGCCGTAAGCAGTGAGAGTGCCCCGCGTACGGTCTGGAATGACGCTGCCGTTGAAGGTTGCGACTGCGCTGAAGAGGTTGAGCGGTACCTTGTAGGGCAGACTCTGTTCTACCACGTCGCTGTGCTTGGCTGGGAAGTCGTGCTCAGCCCCCACCTTGTGCACCACGGTTCGGATCCAGGGCCCGTTGCGATACCAGATCAGCAGGGTCGCCGTCTGCTCCTGCGGAGGGCCATACTTGTCCAAGATCGCTGCCGCGGCTGCGCGTGCGGGCTCTGGCCAGTCCTGTGCGATCGGTTCGCCGGCATCAGCTTGGCCAATGGCCAGAACGAGCGCAACGCCGAGTGCGAAACGGCGGGAGCTGAGCGAGGACATGGGACCTCTCGAATGACGCCGAGGCGAGTCGGGATCGCAAGCTGCGACGAAAGGCTTGACGTTACTCGGTCGCGTTGCCCCAGCTTTGAGTCGGGTATAGGTCCTGTATACGAGAATAGTTCCAGGGAGACGCCCCATGGCGCAGGAGATGTCGCTGGACGTAAACGGACACGCGGCGCGCGTAGCCGTGGACGACCCCGAGACACCGCTCCTCTACGTGCTGCGCGACGATCTCGGCCTGCATGGTCCGCGCTTCGGTTGCGGCCTCGGCCAGTGCGGTTCCTGCACGGTGCATATCGACGGGCGGGCAGTACGGTCATGCATCATGCCGGTCTCCGGCCTGAAGCCGGGGGCGAAGATCGTGACCCTCGAAGGCCTCGGCGGGCCGGACAAGCTCCACCCTGTGCAAGCGGCCTTTATCAAGGAGCAGGCCGCGCAGTGTGGCTACTGCATCAACGGCATGATCATGCAGTCGGCCGCCCTTCTCAACGAGACGCCCAAGCCCGATGAGGCGACGATCCGTCAGGCGCTGGCTCAAAATCTCTGCCGCTGCGGCACGCATCAGCGGATCGTCCGCGCCGTCCAGCGCGCCGCCGGCACACTTTGAGGGAGGCTGCAGCCATGAACGCGCCCGCACTCTCCCGCCGCAGCCTGCTCCTCCAAGGCGGCGCCCTTGTGGTCGGATTCTCGCTGTCCGCCCGTGACGCGCTGGCGCAGCAGACCTTCGCGCCGGTTGCGACCATTGGCTTCTCGAAGCCGATCGCCACCGATCAGGTCGATAGCTTCTTGGCGCTTGGCGCCGACGGCCGCGTCACGATCTTCTCAGGCAAGGTCGATCTCGGCACCGGCGTACAGACTGCCATGGCCCAGATCGCGGCCGAGGAGCTCGACCTGCCCCTCGATCGCGTCGCGGTCGTGCAGGGCGATACGGCGCTCACTCCTGACCAGGGCCCCACCTACGGAAGCCTCTCGATCCAGAAGGGCGGCATGGAGATCCGGCAAGCGGCCGCAACCGCTCGGGCTCGGCTCCTGCAGCTCGCCAGCGAACGGCTCGGCCTGCCCGCCGACGCGCTGTTGAGCGAGAATGGCGTCGTGCGGCCAAGGGCTGGCGGGCAGGGCATCGACTATGCCGATCTCGTCAAGGACGGCCGCCTCGACCTGAAGGTTGACCCTGCCGCCAAGACCAAGGACTCGACGGCCTTCACGCTCGTCGGCAAGTCGGTGGCGCGCATCGACATCCCCGAGAAGGTGACTGGCCGCTTCACCTACATGCAGGACCACCGCGTGCCCGGCATGGTGCATGCTCGCGTGGTCCGCCCGCCGGCCATCGGCGCGAGCCTGGAGAGCGTGGACGAGGCTTCGGTCGCCGATGTGCCAAGCCTCATCAAGGTCGTGCGCCAGGGCAACTTTTTGGCTGTCGTCACCGAGAAGGAGTGGGCTGCAGTCAAGGCCGCCGAGCGGCTCAAGGCGACGTGGTCCAAGTGGGAGGGCCTGCCCGAGCGAGATAAGCTCTGGCAGCATGTGCGGGCCACCAAGGTCACCAAGGACGACGTCACGAGCAGCACGGGCGATGCCAGGGCAGCCCTTGGCCAAGCTGCGCGGACCCTTGAGGCGAGCTATGACTTCGCCATCCACACGCACGGCTCGATCGGCCCCTCTTGCGCGATCGCGGAGTTCAAGGACGGCCGGCTGACCTGCTGGACCGCCTCGCAGATGACGCATGCGCTGCGCAAGCAGCTCGCGGCGATGACCGGGCTCGAGCCGGAGGCGGTGCGCTGCATCTACATCGAGGGGTCGGGTTGCTATGGGCGCAACGGCCATGAGGACGCAGCGGGCGATGCGGTGTTGCTCGCCCGCGCTGTGGGCCGCCCCGTACGGGTGCAGTGGTCGCGCGCCGACGAGCATGGCTGGGACCCGAAAGGCCCGCCGACGCTGATCGACCTGAAGGCCGGGCTCGACGAGGAGGGCAGGGTCGCCGCGTGGTCCTCGCAGTTCCATGTGCCCGAGGGCGCGGCCGGCAATGTTCCGCTGGTGGCCGCTGATCTAGCCGGATTGCCGCACGAGACGACGATGTCGCCGGGAAATATCATCCAGAATTCGGCGCTACCCTATGCGATCCCGAACGTCCGTACGGTCTGTCACCGTCTCGCCTCGACGCCTTTCCGGCCGTCCTGGATCCGCACGCCGGGCCGGATGCAGAACACGTACGCCAACGAGGCCTTCCTCGACGAATGCGCAGCGGCGGCGGGCGCCGACCCACTGGAATACCGCCTGCGCGCGCTCAAGGACCCGCGCGGCATCGAAGTGCTCAAGCGCGTGGCCGAGATCGCGAAATGGCAGGCCCGGCCTTCGCCTGTCAGGGACGTCTCGGGCGACGTGTTGCGCGGGCGTGGCATCTCTTACGTGAAGTACGAGCTGAACCGCACCTATGTGGCGGGTGTCGCCGAGATCGAGGTGGAGCGCGGCACGGGGCGGGTGCGCGTGCCGCGCTTCTTCGTCGTCCAAGATTGCGGACAAATCATCAACCCGGACGGCGTGCGCAACCAGATCGACGGCAACGTGATCCAGACGGTGAGCCGCGTGCTGATGGAGGAGGTGATGTTCGACCGGGGCGCCGTCACGAGCCTCGACTGGGCGAGCTACCCGATCATCACCTTCCCCGACGTGCCCGAGGTGGTGACCGACCTGATCGACCGACCGAGCGAGAAGCCCTGGGGAGCGGGCGAGCCATCTGCGGCGATCGTGCCCTCTGCAATCTCGAACGCGCTGTACGACGCCACGGGCGTGCGTCTCCGCTCGGTGCCGTTCACGCCAGCCAAGGTGAAGGCAGCCCTTCAGGCGACCTGACGCACCCGTAACGATCGCACCCTCCGCTCGGTCTCCGCCCGGGCGGCCTCCGTTCCCAGCATACGAAACGTGAAGAGCACGGACTCCTGACCTCAAGCAGACTCTCTTCAGGGTCGCTCGAAACGTCCGCTACTGAGGATGAAATGGACCTTTAAGCGGCGGTCCCGGTATCACCATGTTGGGGTTCATCGAGCGCCTGACGTCGCAAGCGGACGCTCTAACCGTGAGATCCCTCTCGCTCGACGGCGCTGGTTCGTCCCTCAGTGGATGTCAGAAAATCGCCTCGTAGGCACGGCTGAAGGCTGCCTCCGCCGCGTATCCGATGCGCAGGGCTATTTCGCCGACGCGTGCCTCGCGGGCTACCAGCATGTCCCGGGCGAGACTGAGCCACCATTCGTTCTCGTAGCGCGGTGGCGAACGTCCGACGAGCGCGGTGAAATGTTCGCAGAAGCTCGAACGCGACATGCCAGCTGTCGGTCAGGGTCTCGACGCCCATGCCTGCGCGGCGCCCGCGGGTGCGTCGAGGATCGACCTGATCAGGATGCCTGAACCGCACCATCGTCAAGCGGCTGTGGGTGCGCCTCAAGGAGCGGCACGCGGTCGCCAGCCGCGACGAGAAGTCCACCCTCAGCTTCGCCGACGTCCTCTGCCTCGCCGCTAGCCTTGACTGGCTTGAGCGACGGCAAAGCCTGATAATGATGTGAGGTAAAGCTGAAGGAGCACATTTCAAAAATGTAAAGCATGTCTTTTAGCGGGTATTAACTCATAAGATTTACGGACCTTCATCCTGTCTACGGCATGATCCTCATCAATTGAGGATGGATCAGGATGCTGAAGCGGCTCGCCGACAGAATTTCCCTCAGGCGTCAGATCAGCCTGCTGGCGGGAGCCATTGGCCTCGCGGTCGTGGGCGGGACGACGGCCGGGTCCGCCCTGCTCGCGCGCGTGCAGGCCACCGATATGGCCCAGGACGCCCTCCTGCAGGTCGCCCGATCGGTCGCCGACCGTCTCGATCAAGACCTAGCCGAACGTCAGCGCGAGATCCGCAATGTCGCGGCACTCGAGGCCTTGCAACCCCACTGGCTGGAGAACACCGGCAGCCTGCGCAAGGTCCTCGATACGATGCAGTCGACACTGCCAGACTACGCGTGGATCGGGTTCGCGGATCAGGACGGTCGGGTGCGCGCGGCCACAGGCGGCATCCTCGAAGGCGCGAGCGTTGCTCAGCGCCCCTGGTTCAGCAACGGTATCAAGCAGGCCGCCGTCGAAGACGTTCACCCGGCGTCCTTGCTGCAGTCCCTGCTCAAGCCTCATGCTGATGGCACACCGTTCCGCTTCGTCGACGTGGCCGCCCCGGTCAGCGACGGCTCAGGCCGGATCATCGGCGTGCTTGGAACCCACCTTAGTTGGCGCTGGGCCGACGTGGTCCGGCGAGAGGTGCTGTCATCGCGCAGGCCTGAACTGAAGGAGGACATCATCGTCCTCGATCGATCGGGGCGCGTCCTCCTAGGTCCAGACCTCGGAGCCGCGCCCTACACGGCGGCAGAGCTTGCCGCCGGTCGCTTCATCGATCGCCGAGCGGGCGGGGATCGGCTGGCGACCGCTGCCGCGACCCACGGACGGGGCGATTACGCGGGCCTCGGCTGGATCGTCGTCGCCCTGCAGCCGGTCGACACGGCGCTCGCGGGCGCCAACCGCCTGACCGGCCTGATCCTGCTCGTCGGCCTCATAGCCGCTGTGCTCGGCATGGTCGGGATCGGGCTCATTGCCGGGCGGCTGAGCCGGCCTCTGACGCGGCTGACGGAGGCGGTCGACCGCATCGGACGGCAGCCGAACGCGCGGATGACGGACCGCGTGCATGGCTCTCCCGAGGTTCTGCGCCTGTCCACCGCGATCCGGTCGCTCCTGAGGCGCATCGGCACGGCCGAGGAGGATGCGCGGCTGAGCCGGGTCGAGGCCACGGACGCCGTGCACGCCGCGGAGGACCGCGTCCGACGGCTCGGCGCCGATCTCCGCGCCATGCAGGTCCTGGCCGACACGGACGGTCTCACGGGCTTGCTCAACCGGCGCGCGTTCCTGCCCCTTGCCAACGATGCGATGAGCTACTTCAAGCGCTACCGGCGCGGCATCTGCGTCTTGATGATCGACATCGATCACTTCAAGCGCGTCAACGATCTGTACGGCCACGCGGCGGGCGATGAGGTCATCCGCCAGGTCGGCCGGATCATCAGGGACGCGATTCGGACTACCGACAAGGTGGCACGGTTCGGCGGCGAGGAATTCGTGGTCCTTCTCCGGGAGACCGACCTGCAGGGTGCGACGCTCTTCGCTGAGCGCATTCGCCAGACCGTCGCCGGCACCGTGTTTGAGCCGGAGGGGCAGTGCCTCAGAGCGACGATCAGCGTCGGCATGGCTGGCGCCGACGTGGCGGACGATGACATCGACCACACGATCGAACGCGCTGACCGCGCTCTCTACGCGGCGAAATCCGGCGGGCGCAACTGCGTGCGATCGGCCGAGACTGCGGCTGCTCCCGATCTGCGATCGGCCGCTTAGCTGGCTGGTATAGGCACGACCCAGCCGCTTTAGGGTGTGCCGTCGCCTGAGCGAATCACGACTCCTGCCGTTTTCCTGTGTTCGATCAAGGAAGTGGGGTGCTGTCGGATGCACAGTGGAACGACTTGGAGGCAGGCCCTGGGCTAAGACCAAGAGAAAAGCCACGAACATGAGGCGGGACCGGCCTGACTACCCTGGTATCTAGAGCGTAGCTCAGATGTAGGTCGAGGCGAGCGCTGGCGAACCTTCGAGCGCGTGTGCGAGCACTTCCAAGCCGCGCGTGATCTGCTGCCGGGTCGAGGGGCCGCCGAGGCAGAGGCGCACCGCTTCCGGTGGCGTCCCAGCCACGCAGAAGGGGTCGCTGCCGACTACCCCCAGCCCCGCCGACCGGCCCTGGCTGGCAAAGGCCGAGCGCGTCCAGCCGCTCGGCAGCGTAATCCAGACGTGAAAGCCATGCGGATCGGCGGTGTAGGTTTCGGCTGGAAGCAGCGAGGCCACGATGCGCTGGCGCGCGGCCGATTCGTCGCGGACGAATTGCACGATGGTGTCGGCCGTGCCGTCCATGATCCAGCGCGTCGTCAGTGCGGTCGAGATCGGCGAGGCCATGACGGTCGCGGCCCGTAACGCACCCGAAAGCGGCAGGGCGGACCGGGCGCTCGGGGCGACCAGGAAGGCAAGACGAAGGCCGGCGCCCAAGCACTTGGCCACGCCTGCCACGTAGTAGGTGATCTCGGGCGCGAGTTCCGCGAAGCTCGGCGGTGGTGCCGGGCAGATGCGGGCGTAGGCGTCATCCTCGATGATGCTGACGGCATAGCGCCGTGCCACCGCGATGATGGCTTCCCGCCGCGCGCGGGACAGCGTCGCGGTGGTCGGGTTCTGCAGAAGCGGATTCAGGTAGATGGCCTTCGGTGCGACCTTAGTACAGGCGGCCGCGAATGCATCGGGGTCGACCCCGTGCCGGTCCATCGGCAGTCCGACCAAGCGCAGCCCTAGATGTGCCGCGAGCGCACGGATGCCCGGGTAGGTGATGCGCTCGACGCAGATGGTGTCCCCCGGTTGGGCGACCTGACCTAACACGCTGCAAAGGGCGCTGTGCGCGCCGGGGCAGATCAGAAGGCGCTCCTGCGTCGTGTCGACCCCGCGGCCCTTTAGCCACCGTAGCGCCGCCTCCTTGTCAGCACCGGTCCCGCCGAAGCCCTGGTAACGCAGAAGGTTGGCGAGGTCGCCGGAGAGTTCGGCGAACGAGGCCTGCATACGCGCCTGGAGGATTGGATCGTCGGGCTCGGGCGGCAGGTTCATGGTGAAGTCGACTGGCCCAACTCGCGGGGCGCCGGCGGCGACGCCCGAACGTGCAGAGCGGGCCGGGTCGAGCACGAAGGTGCCCTGGCCGACACGTCCCTCGATGAGTCCGCGCTTGTGCGCCTCGACATAGCCGCGGGACACTGTCGTGAAGTTCAGGTCGAGCGCCTCGGCAAGGGCGCGTTGCGTTGGCAGGCGCGTGCCCGGTGTCAAACGGCCCGTTCGGATGTCGGCCGTCAAGGCCTCCGCGATGGCGAGATAATGGGGCTTGCCCCACCGCTTCAGGTCCGGCGCCCAAGCTCCGCTCATAGCATTTTGGGGGCTGGCTCGCCCACCTCGTTCCGCCGCCGTCATCCGTTTCGCACCTATGCCATCAACATCCAATCAATGCTGTATTGTATGGCTAGCAAGCCGCGTGCCGCGACCCCGCTCGCAGGAAGGCGCGCGATATCCATACAATACTGGCAATCATTGACCTCAGAACGCGCATTGAATGATCACTCGTTGCGCAGAGACTGCTTCCGAACTACGCGGATCGTACAATTTTGAGGAGAACTGCATCAACGTTTCTGATTGCATTATTGTATGTATCGCACTTCGAATGATTGATCGGCATATTGATCGGCGGTGCTTTGGCACATTGCTTGCCATGGTTGGCCAGTGACCGTTCGCAATTCAGTCTGTGGTGGTCCCATCCTTCAAGGAGCGAGAGCAATGCCTGCCGTAAATCGCGAACCCCACAAGAAGGGCGACTTCCTGGTCGACTACGAGGAGAAGGTCTTCGAGGACGTAAAGGCGGAGCCGGGCCAGAAGGCTCTCGTCACCTTTCACACCGTCGCCTTCGAGGGCTCCATCGGCCTCGTGAACCTGCTTCAGGCTACCCGCCTGCAGCGCAAGGGCTTCGATACCTCCATCCTGCTCTACGGGCCCGGCATCACGCTCGGCGTCCAGCGCGGCTTCCCGCGCCTCGGCGACGAGGCCTTCCCGGGCCATCTGAACTTCAACAACCAGCTTGAGAAGTTCATGGCCGAGGGTGGCAAGGTCTATGCCTGCCGCTTCTCGACCCAGGCCCTCTACGGGCACGGCGAGGCCGCCTTCATCGAGGGTATCCGCATGATCAACCCCCTCGATGTCCTCGACTGCATCCTCCTGCACAAGCGCGACAACGCGGTGATCATCGACACCTGGACCGTCTGAGCGGCTCTCGAGCCAGTCCATCGGGACGTCGCATCCGGCGGTCGCGCACAACGCGGCCGCCGTCACAGCCGGAGGATCTTCCATGTCAGAGAACCGGATTGTGCGGGCTGCCGCCGTCCAGATCGCGCCGGACCTCGACCGGGCGGACGGCACGCTGGAGCGCGTCCTCAACGCCATCGACGAGGCCGCGGCCAAGGGCGCGCGGTTCATGGTCTTCCCCGAGACCTTCGTGCCCTACTACCCCTACTTCTCGTTCGTGCTGCCACCGGCGCTGCAGGGCGCGGAGCACCTGAAGCTCTATGAACGCGCGCCCATCGTCCCGGGCCCGCTGACACAGGCGGTCGCTGCCGCGGCGCGCCGGCACGGCACCGTCATCGTGCTTGGCGTCAACGAGCGCGACCACGGCTCGCTCTACAACACGCAGCTGATCTTCGACGCGGACGGCACGCTGAAGCTCAAGCGCCGCAAGATCACGCCGACCTACCACGAGCGCATGATCTGGGGTCAGGGCGATGGCTCCGGCCTCGACGTGGTCGAGACCGCCGTGGGACGAGTCGGCGCGCTGGCCTGCTGGGAGCACTACAACCCGCTTGCCCGCTACGCCCTGATGGCGCGCCACGAGGAGATCCACGCAGCCCAGTTCCCGGGTTCCCTCGTCGGCCAGATCTTCGCCGACCAGATGGAGGTGACGATCCGCCACCATGCTCTGGAGGCGGCCTGCTTCGTGGTCAACGCCACCGGCTGGCTCAGCGATGAGCAGGTGGCGCAGGTCTGCCCCGACGAGCGCCTGCGCGGCGCCTGCCGCGGCGGCAACTGCACCGCCATCGTCTCGCCCGAGGGCAAGCACCTCGTCGATCCCCTCGGGCCCGGTGAGGGCATCCTGATCGCCGACATGGACCTCGCGCTGGTGACCAAGCGCAAGCGGATGATGGACTCGGTCGGACACTACGCGCGCCCCGAACTCCTCAGCCTCCTCCACGACGACCGTCCGGCCTCGTTCATGCACCAGCCGATCCGTTCCCAGACCATCTCCCGGAGCCTCGACCATGAGCAGCAGCCCGCTTCCGACGAGCCTTCCACCGTGCCCTCCGGTCGTGGCGGGCCCGGTCGGGATGCCGACGGAGCGCCTGATCAACGCCTTGCAATCCTACGGCGTTAGGCTCGCCGACAGCCGCGCCGGGGCGCCGAGCCGCCGCGGCGGGGCTGGCCCCTCCGACCACAAGGCCATGACCATCGCGGGCCGCACGGTGATGGTGCCTGTCCACACCGAGAGCGCCTTCGACTCGCCCTTTCTCGTGCGCCGCCCGGACGCCGACGGGGTATCCATGATCGAGCACGACGGCATTGTGATCGGGCGCGCCACGTTCCCGGGCAAGCCCCGCTTCTACGCCCTCTCGACCTTCGACGGCGTGCCATACTCCAAGATTGCCGTCTTGCATGGGCGAGACGTGCTCGCCACCACTGTGTTGCAGACCTGCATCCGCTACCAGAGCCGCGCCAAGACCTGCCAATTCTGCTCAATCGGCCAGTCGCTCGCCGCCGGCCGCACCGTCGCGCACAAGAGCCCGGAGCAGCTCGCAGAGGTCGCCCGCGCCGCCGTGTTGCTCGACGGCGTGAAGCACATGGTGATGACGACGGGGACGCCGAACGCCACCGACCGGGGCGCGGCGGTCCTATGCGAGAGTGCCTTCGCGGTGAAGGCGGCCGTCGACCTGCCGATCCAGGCCCAATGCGAGCCGCCGGATGACGACCGCTGGTTCGAGCGGATGAAGCTCTCGGGCGTCGACGCGCTCGGCATGCATCTCGAAGCCGTCACCCCCGAGGTCCGTGCCCGCATCATGCCGGGAAAGGCGAGCGTGTCGCTTGAGCGCTACTACGAGGCCTTCGAGGCTGCCGTGCCGGTCTTTGGGCGGGGACAGGTCTCGACCTACATCCTGGCCGGCCTCGGCGACACGCCGGAGGCCATCCTGGAAATGGCCGAGCGCCTCATCGGGATGGGCGTCTACCCGTTCGTCGTGCCCTTCGTGCCGATTTCCGGGACGCCGCTAGAAAGCCACCCCGCGCCCGGCCCCGACTTCATGCACGGCATCCTCGAGCCGCTGGCTGACATGCTGGCCGGCGCGGATCTGCGCTCGACCGACATCAAGGCCGGCTGCGGACGCTGCGGCGCCTGCTCGGCCCTCTCCACCTACGAGCGCGCGGGGACGGCGGCATGATCATCGAACCGGTCCCGCCGTTCCGGCCGAGCCACTTCCGGGTGAAGTTCGCAGTCGCGCCGTGGGAGCGGCGCGCCTGCGCGGCGCTTCGCCGCCAAGTCTTCTGCACGGAGCAGGGCATCTTCGCGGACGACGACCGGGACGCCATCGACGCGCATGCCTTCCCGATCTGCGCCCTCTCGACGCTCGGCGCCGAGGCCGACGCCGTCGTCGGCACGGTGCGCATTCATGAAGCGGCGGAGCAGCCGGGCGAGTGGTGGGGCTCACGCCTCGCCGTCGCGATGGCCTTACGCGGCACGGCGGCCCTGGGTGCCGGGCTCATCCAGGTCGCGGTCTCCTCGGCTCATGCCCGCGGCTGCACACGCTTCCTCGCCCACGTGCAGGAACGGAACGTGCCGCTGTTCCAGACCCTGCACTGGTCAAGCCTCAACGAGGTGGACCTGCACGGGCGGCCCCATCACCTGATGCAGGCCGATCTCGGCGCCTATCCGCCAATGCACAACCCCGAGCACGGCCTCGTGACGTTTCGCAGGGCCGCGTGATGACCGCAGCCCTCGACATCCAGGCTCTAGCCCGGCAGATCCGAGCCGCGCGCGGCCTGCGCCACAAGCGCGACATCGACGCCGTGGTCGCGCGGCTCGGACTGACCAGCCGGCACGCCGCGGTGCCGGTCGGCGACGACTGCGCTGCCATTCCCGACGGCGAGGGCCACCTGCTCTTCGCCATCGAAGGCTTCCTCGACAGCTTCGTCGCCGCCGACCCGTATTTCGCTGGCTACTGCGGAATCATGGTCAACCTCAGCGACGTCGCCGCCATGGGCGGGCGTCCGCTGGCCGTGGTCGATGCCCTCTGGAGCCGGGATGCCGCAGCTGCGGACCCAGTCCTGGCCGGCCTGTCCGATGCGGCCGCGCTCTACGGTGTGCCTGTGGTCGGTGGCCATACCAACACGCGCGCCGAAGCCGGCAACCTCGCGGTCGCCGTGCTCGGTCGGGCCGGCCCGCGCCTACTCACCAGCTTCGACGCGGCGCCGGGCGACGACCTCGTCGCCGCCATCGATCTGCGCGGACGCTTCCGCGATCCGCACCCTTACTGGGACGCCTCGACCAGTGCACCGGGAGAGCGCTTACGCGGCGACCTAGCTCTCCTGCCGGGGCTCGCCGAGGACGGCCTTTGTCGGGCTGCCAAGGACATCAGCATGGCCGGCGTCGTCGGCACGGCACTGATGTTGCTCGAATGCTCGAACGTGGGCGGCGTCATCGACCTCGGCCCGATCCCGAGACCGGAGCACGTTCCCCTCGCGCGCTGGCTGATCGCCTTCCCGAGCTTCGGCTATCTCCTCAGCGTTCGCCCCGACCGCACACCGGCCGTGCTCGAGCGCTTCGCCGAACGCGGCATCGCGAGCGCACGGATTGGGCACCTCGATGCGAGCCGGATCGCCCGGGTCCGCGGCTCCGCGGGCGATGAGGCAGTGGTTTGGGACTTTATGGCCAGCCCGCTCATCGGCTGCAGCCAGGATGGCACGGGAGCTGGAAGGTGAGGGGCCTGCGCATCGCCATCCTGACTCACTCGACCAACCCGCGCGGCGGCGTCGCCCACTGCCTCGCCTTGGCTGAGGCCTTGAGCGCCCTCGGGCACGAGCCAGTGGTCCATGCGCCGGACCCATCCGGCCGCGGCTTCTTCCGGGACGCGGCCTGCTCCACAGTGACGGTTGCCGCCCAGGCGGTCAGCGGCACGACGGTCGACCTCGTGCGGGCTCGCATCAACGACTATCTGCGCCACTTCGCGACGCCCGCCGCTTGCGACTTCGACGTTTTCCACGCTCATGACGGGATCGGCGGCAACGCGCTCGCGACCCTGAAGCACCGGCGGCTGATCCCGGGCTTCGCGCGCACGGTCCATCATGTCGACAGCTTCTCCGACCCACAGCTCGCCGAGTGGCAGGATCGCTCGATCTGCGAGGCCACCCGCCTGCTCTGCGTCAGCCGCACCTGGGCCGAGTGGGTAAGGGACGACCTCGGCAGGCAGGCTGACATCGTCGGGAACGGGGTGGACCTGTCGACCTTCCGTCGCGAGCCGACCGAAGCAGACGCCGCCGTGCGTGAGCGCCTGGGTCTCGGCCTCGGACCGGTGATCCTCAGCGTCGGCGGCTTCGAGGAGCGCAAGAACACGGCCGGCATCATCGCGGCCTTCGCGCGCCTACGCGAATGTCACCCCCAGGCGCAGCTCGTGGTCGCCGGTGGGGCAACGCTGCTGGACCACGCGGCCTACCGCGCTCGCTGCCGCGCGGTTCTGTCCGCCGCCGGCCTCGCTCTCGGCCGAGGCCTGCCCGTGATCGAGACGGGTCCTGTCCCGCAAGGCGACATGCCGGCGCTCTACCGGGTTGCGGACGTCCTGGCCTTTCCCTCTTGGAAGGAGGGCTTCGGGCTCTGCGTGCTGGAGGCGATGGCCTGCGGCACCCCCGCCATCGTATCCCGGCAGCCGCCCTTCACCGAGTACCTCGCGGCGACGGAAGCCCTCTTCGTCGATCCGGCCGACCCCGAAGCCATCGCCGGCGCGATGGCAGAAGCCTTGCTGCCGGACACCCGCGCGCGGCTGCGGGCCGCCGACCCGGCGCGGGCCGCAGCCCATTCCTGGCGCACATGCGCGGAGCGCCACCTCGATGCCTACGCGGCTTGTGCCCGCGCCCGACAGGAGCCGATCCATGCCTGAGATGCGCTTCCACGTCCGCTGGCCCGATGGCCGGCGCGAGGCCTGCTACTCGCCTTCCCTCGTCGTGAAAGAGTTCCTGGCGCCAGGCGAGAGCTACGCCGTCGACGACTTCGTCGAGAAGACTCGCGCGGCGCTCAACATCGCGAGCGAGCGGGTGCGCGAGAAATACGGTTTCGCGTGCTCGTCCGCCTTGGACCAACTCGCCCGGATCGAGGCCGCCGCGAAGCGGCAGGTGCCTGGTGGCCAAGTCACCGTCGAGTCGTTCGAACCCTAAGTCGACGCCTCCTCTCGGACTCACACGGAGCCAGAGCTATGTCCTCCAACACCCGTCACGTCCCCGTCGTTATCGTCGGCGGCGGCCAAGCCGGCCTCTCGGTCAGCTATCACCTCAAGCAGCGCGGTATCGAGCATCTCGTGTTTGAGAAGAAGACCGCCGCGCACACCTGGGAGACGCAGCGCTGGGACACGTTCTGCCTCGTCACCCCGAACTGGCAATGCGACCTGCCGGGGCACCGCTACGACGGGCCGGACACGGACGGATTCATGAAGAAGGAGGAGATCGTCGCCTACCTCAAGGCTTTCGTCGCCAAAGTGAACCCACCGATCCGCGAAGGTGTCGCAGTCACCCGCGTCGAGCGGCGCGAGGACGGCATCTTCTCGGTCCAGACCTCGGAGGGCGACTACACCGCCGACGAGGTCGTCGTCGCCTCCGGCGGCTACCACACGCCGATCATCCCGCGCATGGCCGAGAAACTGCCGGGCTCGATCACGCAAATCCACTCGAACCAGTACCGCAACCCTGTCCAACTGCCCGCGGGCGAGGTGCTGGTCGTCGGGTCGGGGCAGTCTGGCGCGCAGATCGCCGAGGACCTGCACCTCGCCGGACGCAAGGTACACCTGGCGGTGGGGGACGCGCCGCGTTGCGCTCGGTTTTACCGGGGGCGCGACGTCGTGACGTGGCTGGCGGACATGGGCTACTACGAGATGACCGTCGACAATCACCCGTTGCGCGACGGCGTCCGCGACAACACTAACCACTACGTGACGGGCCGCGACGGCGGCCGCGACATCGACCTTCGCCGCTTCGCGACGGAGGGCATGAGACTTTACGGTCTGATGGCGGACTACCAAGACGGCAGCTTGTTCTTCCGAGATGACCTCAAGCGCTCGCTCGACCAAGCCGACCGGACCTACAACGGCATCAACGCGGCCATCGACAAGTACATTGCCGAGAAGGGCATCGATGCCCCGGCGCAGGAGCACTACACCCCGGTCTGGGAGCCGGGCGAACCGATTACCAGTCTCGCCCTCGACGATTCCGGCATCACCAGCGTCGTCTGGTGCATCGGCTTCACGCCGGACTTCCGCTGGCTCGACGCGTCGGTGTTCAATGGCGCTGGCAACCCGAAGCACAAGCGAGGTGTCACGAACGAGGACGGCGTCTACTTCATCGGTCTGCCCTGGCTGAACACCTGGGGCTCGGGCCGGTTCGGGGCGGTCGGGCGCGACGCCGAGTACATCGTGCAAGTGATCCAGAAGCGCCTCGGTGCCGAGCGGTTCGCCTTGAAGTTCGCGGTCTGACCCGGCCTACGCGTTGCCTCGTTTGCCTTCCCGAACGGCCTTCTAAGCGTGTGACCCAGGCTCCTCCCACGGCGGGACCTATCTGAATGGCCGAAGTCGACCAACGTCGGTGCCGTTCCCGCAACAGGACGATCCTCCGCATTGTCCGGGGTCCGCTCTTTGCCAGGAGCTGGTCGGACATCTTGCAGTTCGACAGCCTGAGCGAGAGTTGCTGCGCTTCGAACTTGCTGCCGGCGTCGGATTCGAGGCACGTTCGGCAGGGAGGCCGAACACGCCCCGGGTTCCTCTTTACGGCGCGTGGTTCGTCGGCGTCAGCCGCCGGAGAGCCGCTGCAGCAGACGCTCGGCCGCAGGTCCGGATGAGGCCGGGTTCTGACCGGTGATCAGCAGGCCGTCCGCGACCACGTATGGCTGCCAGTCACCGGCCTTGCTGAAGTTGCCGCCGTTCCGCTTGAGCTCGTCCTCGACGAGGAACGGGACTACCTCGGTGAGGCCGACCGCGTCCTCCTCGGTGTTGGTGAAGCCGGTTACGTCTCTACCTTCGACGAGCGGCCTGCCATCGGGCGCCTTGGCATGCCGCAGCACGCCGGGTGCGTGGCAGACGAGAGTGACAGGCTTGCCGGCCGCGAGCGTGGTCTCGATCAGGCTCACCGAGGTGGGATCCTCGGCAAGGTCCCACAGCGGCCCATGGCCACCGGGATAGAACACGGCATCGAAGCCGTCGTGGGTCACACTCTCGAGGCGGATTGTGTCCGCCAGAACCGAGTTAGCCGCGCTGTCGGCCTCGAAGCGGCGAGTCAGGTCCGTCTGGAAACCCGGCTCGTTGCTCTTCGGGTCGAGCGGCGGACGGGCCACCCAAGGGCGATGCAAGAACGACCTCGGCGCCCGCATCCTTGAACACGTAGTAGGGGGCGGCCAGCTCCTCCAGCCAGAATCCAGTTTTCCGGCCGGTGTCGCCGAGCTGGTCGTGTGAGGTCAGCACCATCAGGATCTTCATCGTAGTTCTCCGCGGTCAGAGGGCGAGTGAAGGGTTGCCGGGGAAGTCGGCTTGACCAGCCGCGCTTCCGTTGGGGTGGACCGACCCTGTGCGGACCGGGACCTTGCCGACCGGGGCGATGTTCGCGTCGGCGAGGCCGTGGGCCTTCTGCACGACCTTCGGCAGCGCGGCGTACTCCGCCGACATGACGCTGCAGAGGCAGTGCCTGTTCCCGTCCTCAGGCGATCTGCGGATGGTGTCAGGGTAAAGCTGCAGGCAGCGGATCGGGCCGAAGGTCTCGGCACTCATCGCCACCGGCTCGGCCGTCCTGTTCTCCAAGTAGCGCCCGGCCACCGCCGCTCCCAGGTCCGCCTTGCTGGCGGAGTGATGGTAGATGTACGCGGCCTTGATGCCGAGGTCGCGGTGCAGGCGGACCATCTTCGGAGCACCAACATGGAAGCGGGAGCGCACGCGCTGAGAGGCCAGTTCCGCTAGCAAGAAGCCGCAGCCGGGAGGCGGAGAGTCGGCTACCAGCTCGGGTGGCGAATTGTTCAGGAGACGGCGAGCCACCGGATCGGTTAAAGAGCATTTCCATCGAAGGAGGAGCGCATATGGCAACGGGTACGGTGAAGTGGTTCAACGGAACCAAGGGCTTCGGCTTCATCCAACCTGACGACGGCGGTCAGGACGTGTTCGTGCATATCTCCGCGGTCGAGAAGGCTGGCCTTCGCGACCTCGCGGAGGGTCAGAAAATCTCCTACGAGGTGGTGGTCGACCAACGCCGCGGCAAAGCCTCTGCGGAGAACCTGAAGGCCGACTAGAAGAGAGCTCGTTCCGGCGGCTAACGACGCTGCCGGCACTCTCACACGACGGACGATCCCACTGCATCATTCTGTGCTTGGGCAGCGGAACAGAGGCCCATCATGGCAGGATCCAATCCGACCGGTCGCTCGGCGACCATGTCGATGGCCGACTTCAACGAGCGTGCGAAGCGCACGGCGGCCAACATGCCGACGATCGAGAAGCCACCTACGAAGCGACGCAATGCACCGCGACCGAATAAGCCGCCGGTTGCTGCCAAGCCGGATGGCGAAGCGGAGAATGAGTAACCGGCTGCTCGCTCTCTGACCCGGAGAGCGGCGGAAGCTCATCAACGTGATGCTGCGCTCGGTGACGGCCATGGATCAGCTAGCCTCGGCAGCATCCACATGGCGGTACCGACCGCGGCAAGCGCCCCATGATATGCGCGCAGCCCCGTGTGGGCAGTGTCGCTGTGCGCCTCGATACCAACCCCTGTCGTCGGGCGAAGCACTGGCATTGACGTCATGATGCCGGCCGGAGAACCCGCCATGAAGCGTCCCCGCACCACCGGCCACCTTGCCGCACCGGCGCCCGCCAGCGTCGTCCCTGCTCCCCAGCCCAGGCATGGCGACGCGGTCGATTCAGCCGTGATGGCTCTTCTCTCACTCATCGCAGCCGTCGAGACGCAGCCCGCGGGCCCAGCCACCAAAGCATACCGGGCCGCGATCCGTCGCAAAGGCGAGGAAGCTGCCGCCGCGGGTGGGAGCGAGGTTCTGGAGGATGTGCTGCGCCAAGTCTGTGACGCAGCGCCTGACCGCGCCGAGCGCCGTGGGAGGATCCTCACCGAGGCATGGGTGGACCTGATAGGGGAGAAGCCATGACCGGTCGCAAACTCGCTGCTTTTCACTCAGACGGTCACGTTCAGAATCGGCTCCGCCCCACGCATGTTCTGCCTCTCGAGGCGTTCAACACACAGGATTGCCGACCATCGTGACCATAGCCTCCCTGAACTCGCCCGCGACGTACAGGCTCGCGGACGAAGCATCTCGAACCGATGAGGCGAAGCTCGCGCAAGAGGTGGCTCGGCACTGCGCTGCATTCCGCGAGCCGATCCCCCGGCTGGCCTTTCGGCAAGTAGCCGACACGCTGCTGCCGTATCTGATCCTCTGCGCCCTGATGCTCAGCTTAGCGGCGAACGGCTACGAGCTTCTTACCCTGCCGCTCGCTTTGCCGGCGGGCGGGCTCCTGGTCAGGCTTTTCATCATCCAGCACGATTGCGGGCACGGCTCGTTCTTGCCCTCGCGCCGTGGCAACGACTGGCTTGGCCGCGCCTTGAGCCTTCTGACGGTGACGCCTTACGACAGCTGGAAGCGGGCGCACGCCCTGCATCATGCGTCGACCGGCGATCTCAGTCGCCGCGGAACCGGGGATGTCTGTACCTTGACCGTGCGCGAGTACCTAAACCTGCCGCGCTGGGGTCGAGTCCGGTACCGCCTCTACCGCAACCCACTTATCCTGATCGGGCTCGGTTCGCCGATCAATTTCCTCGTCATGCAGCGATTTCCCAACGGCGTGGGACTGCCCTGGCGAACGGCTTGGCGCAACGTCCTCGCACTTGATGCCGTCCTCCTTGTCGTCCTGGGGGCACTCGCGTTCACGACCGGAGGCCTCGGGCCAGTGCTCTGGGTGCTCCTGCCGGTGGTCAGCGTCGCCGCCTGGATCGGGGGTTGGCTGTTCTACGTCCAGCATCAGTATGAGGAAACCGTTTGGGAGGAGGCCGACGCGTGGGACTTCCATCTCGCAGCGCTCGGAGGCAGCTCGTACTACGTCCTGCCGCGCGTCCTGCAGTGGTTCACGGGCAATGTCGGCCTGCACCACGTCCACCATCTGAACAGCCGCATCCCCAATTACCGCTTGCAGGAATGCCTGGACGGTCATGAGATCCTCGGCCGGGTGGGTCGGTTGACGCTGCACGACAGCCTGGCCTGCCTGAAGCTGGCGCTCTGGGATGAGGATGCGCGAAAGATGGTCGGATTTGCGCGCCTGCGGAGGCTTGAGGCGGCTTGAAGCGGCGGCTGCTGTTCGTCGCAGTCGGCCCCGAAGCAGCATCCTTCGACGTCGCGCCCACTCCGGTCATTTGCCCTTGAGAGCTCGGAGGTCCGAGAGAGGTAGGAGGCGGATGTCCGATGATTGCAGGATGAACGTTCGCATCGCTAACCGAAGCAACGCCGTGCGCGTCCTAACGGCGGTCTGCCAGCAGAAGACAGGCGGGCCAGTCTTGCTAGAGATTGCCGAACTAGCCTGCTGCCGGTTTCACGGACGCACGGTTTCGGTATGATGATGAAGCCGGAGATGCTCCCTGCAGCGCTGCAGGTTCGGCGTGAGTTCAAGATCGCTGCCGTTCGAGTGGATACGGCACGGCGGCACTCGACCTTGAACTCCGCAGTCCCGTTGAGTTCGAGAACCGAGCCCCGTTAGCTTGGGACGGTATCCACCAAGCCGGCATCGGGCCACTCACCCCGGCGGCCGCGGCCGGCTTCGTGTCCGGCTGTCGGGCCCGTCATTGTAGCATGCGAGTGCAGTCCCGCAGAGCGCGAGCACCGTGCGGAGATCCTCGACGCAAGCCTCTGCCTCGGCCAGCGTAAGCAGGCCGCTACGCCAGTAAGTGGCACCGGAATTGGCCACAGCGACAATCGCGAACCGACCGTCCGGGCAGTCGACGATTCTGCAAGTCACCGGGCGTGTCATCACCTCGACCGTGCATTCCCTCAGAACGGCCTCAAACGCAGCTGCGGAATGGATCGATCCCGCAGGTCCGCGAGTTAGATGTTCACTGTACGGCGGACAGGGCCGGTCTGGGGCTCCTCTGCCGCTCGCTCCGAGAAAGGACATGGGTTGATCGACATGTTGATCGCAGGCGGACTTGGTCCGGTTTGCCCGGACCGGAAAATGGAGGCACGAACTGCCAGACTGCCCCTAGCCGTGCAGAAGCACATCGGACGGCAGTTGCAGGCGACCTTTCTCACGCTCGCCGCCTCCGATCCGCCGCAGCATTTGCTTGATCTCACCCAAGCCCTTGAGGGCACTCTCGCGTTCCTGTCAGGTAAGCGTAACGCCGCCTTCCGCGAGGGGTTAACGGCGGCGCTTCCATCCCTACAGGTGTACGCGCAGTCGCTAGCCGGAAGTGCTGCACGTGCCGACGATCTCGTGCAGGAGACGGTGCTGAAAGCGTGGGCCAACCAAGATCGGTTCGTTCCAGGCACGAATCTGAAAGCGTGGCTTGTGACCATCCTCCGCAATCACTTTTACAGCGAGCGACGCAAGCATAGGCGTGAGGTTGAGGACGTGGATGGCGTCATGGCAGGCCGACTTGTCGCATTGGCGGCACAGGAGCACGGCTCGGACCTTCAGGTGGTCATGTCCCACATCGCGCAGCTACCGGCCCCTCAACGCGAAGCACTGCTCCTCGTCGGTGCGCAGGGCATGACTTACGAAGCGGCCGCGGAGGTCATGGGTTGCCAGACCGGCACGGTGAAGAGCCGAGTGAGCCGCGCCCGCTCCTACTTGGTCGAGCGGCTGAGCGCACTTTCCACCAAGGCACCGGCCTGAATTTGTTTTTTGCTTTGAGGACAATAAATCAGGCGGGGGCATGGCAGCGCAGCACGTCTACTTGGAGCGCCATATGCGGTCGCCCGCAATCAAGACCCGTTCTGAGTATACCTCCGGTTAGTTCCAGCTGCGCCTCGTGCGGAGCGTTTGGATACAGTGAAGTTCATAGCTTGAACTTCAAGGATGGGCGACGCATGACAGGAGCGGTCTCTCCTCTCACAGCCATTGCTCTTCCTCGTGCCTATGTCTCGCCGCCCCCGCCGCGCGTCGTATCGAATCATCGAACGCCCTGACGGCCGGTTCGACATAGCCGTGACCTTGGCCGGCGGCGGCACGCATTTCCGCGAAGGCCTGACGGGTCCGATGGAAGTGGAAACCGCTCTGGCGACGCTCCGCGACTTGATGGCGGCCTGCGGCGCCGTCCTCGTCGAAGCGTCGGCGCTCAGCCTCGCTGCGGAATAGATGCAGAGGGCGTGCTTTCTGCGCCGTTCGTTGCGCCGGCCGAAGTCGTATCCGCGCCCGGTCAGTCGCCGAAGAGAATCTCGAAGGTCAATGGATCGTAGAAGCGCATTAGGCTCTTCACGAAGTCTTTCGCATCCATCCCGAGGGCATCGGCCCAGATCCGGTAACGGTCCGGCGGCACACGTCCGCGCCCGGTCTCCAATTGTGAGATGAAGGTGTAGTATTCCGCGCCCACCTCGGCGGCCAGCTGCCTCTGAGACAGGCCTCGCTTCTCACGGAGTTCCTTCAGGAACCGGCCACCTTCGCGGCGCAGTTCCTGCACCTCCTCCGAGCCGAGACGTTGTTGGTGGACATACAAATGAGAGGCTCCCGCCGGCGCGTGACCGGTCGACACCACCGAGTGGTACAGCAATCCCAATATAGGGCTACGGGAGCAGGCGTCCAGTTCACGAGGCGCACAATTTTCGAGAGCCGTGGTGGCGCTTCTTGGAATACAATAAGCCCGCGCTAAGATTCATGGGCAAGCCCGTTGGGGCGGACGGGGGGCCAAGCGCGATGAGGCAGCACCGATCATACCTTTCGCAGCGAAGGTCCCGGGCAGCCATGCGCCTCTTTTCACGCCTCTCTCAACGGCCTGCCCTGTGCGGCTGGCACCTGCGAGTGGGCTGCTCGGCGGAGCAATCCGGAACAGTCGGACTCATGCGCAGGGAAGTGCCATGAGCGACCGTGTGGCCGCGTCCGTTTTGAGGGATGGGTTGCGAGAGATCCGCCCTGTTCTGGTCACGGTTTTCATCTTCGCATTCTTCACGAACCTTCTCCTGTTCGCCGGCCCCCTGTACATGTTGCAGGTCTATGATCGCGTTTTATTGAGCCGGAACGAGGCGACACTTCTCGGTATCACCGCGATCGCGGCGTTTGCTCTCGCCGTCTATGCCGTCCTCGAGATGCTTCGTTCGCGCCTGCTGGTGCGGGGCGGGGTAATCTTCGACCGGAAGGTCGCCGGACCGGTCTTCGAGATCGTGCATAGGGCCACGTTGCTCAGGCCCCGAGCTGGCCAGGAAACGATCCTTCGTGATGTTGACGTCCTGCGTGAGTTCCTCACCGGCGGCGCGATTTTGGCGTTCTGCGACCTGCCCTGGGCTTCGCTGTTCTTGATCGCTTGCTTCATCCTCCATCCGTGGTTTGGCTGGATGGCATTGCTCGGCGGCGGCACGCTCCTGGGTTTGACACTCCTCACCGACCTCGCGACCCGTCGGCCTCTCGACATGGCGAGCCACGCCGCCCGAGAGGCGGGCGAGCAGGCCCGGGCGACCGTCCGAGGCGGCGAGGTTCTGCGAGCCATGGGCATGCTCGGTGCCCTGCGGTCCCGGTGGCGCCAGCGTCACGATGAGGCGCTTCTGCTGCAGGCACGTGCGAGCGACCGCGCCGGCCTCATCGCCGCGGCGACGAAGTTCACGCGCATGTTTCTGCAGACGATGGTCCTCGGTGTCGGCGCCTACCTCGCCATCCATGGCGAGATCTCTGCCGGCTCGATGATCGCAGCCTCGATCATCATGGGCCGAACACTGACCCCGATCGAGGCCGTCGTTGGACACTGGAAGAGCTTCACGGCGGCCCGGAGCAGCTATGCGCGGCTGGCGGACATCATCACGCGCATCGGAGTCGAACCGCAGCGCGTGATGCTGCCGCGTCCGCGCGGTCTGATCGAGATCGAGAGCTTGGTTGTCGCGCCGCCGGGCTCGTCGGCGGCCATACTCCACGATGTCAGCGTGCGGCTGGAGCCCGGCAGCATTGTCGGGATCATCGGTCCGAGCGCGGCCGGTAAATCGACCCTGGTTCGGGCGATCACGGGCGTTTGGCCCGTGGTCTCCGGCGCGGTGCGCATCGACGGAGCCGACCTCCGGCACTGGGACCCACAGGCGCTCGGGCGGCACCTCGGATACCTGCCGCAGGATGTTGAACTGTTCGATGGCACGGTGGCACAGAACATCGCGCGCTTCGACGCTCAGGATGACGCCGCCATCGTCTCGGTCGCGCAGCGTGCGGGCTGCCACGACCTGATTCAGGCGCTGCCGGACGGGTACAACACCCGGATCGGGACGGGCGGGCACGGCCTCTCCGGTGGCCAGCGCCAGCGCATCGCTCTGGCGCGCGCGATGTACGGGCAACCGAGCTTGGTCGTCCTCGACGAGCCGAATGCCAGTCTCGACCAAGCCGGCGAGGCCGCGCTGATGCGGGCGGTGGCAGACCTTCGGGAGCGTGGAACTACGGTTGTCGTCGTCACGCACAAGGTGAGCCTGCTGACGGGGGCCGATCAGATCTTGATGCTCGACGGGGGAATGCTGCGCGCTTCGGGCCCGGCGGATCAGATCCTCGCCCAGGTCTCCGGTCCCCGCCCGGTCCCGGCGCTGGTCGCAACCGGCGGCCGGGCCCTGCCCGAGAACGAAAGGGTGCCCGAAGTCCAACGCAACGCGGGCTGAGCCATGACGATGCCACTTGCCCAGATTCCGATTGAGTCTCCTGCCGCCCCCGCGTCGTCACCCGTGCGGGGCGTGGCGGACGGCGAGGGCAGCGCCGTCGCGCCGATCGAATGGCGGCGCTACGCGATCGCCGGCTATGCGCTCATCGTCGCCGCCTTCGGTGTCGCCGGACTCTGGGCGGCGACCGTGCGCATGGATCGCGCTGTCATCAGCACCGGCGTCATCGTCGCGGAGAGCAGCCGCAAGGTCGTCCAGCACTTCGAGGGCGGCATGGTTCAGGCCGTGCTCGTGAAGGACGGGCAGACGGTCCGCACCGGCGATGTCCTCCTGCGGATCGATCCCATACAGTCGCAGGCAAGCGCGGACCTGTTTCGAAACCAGCTCGACGCGGCTCTCGTCCTGGAGGCGCGGCTGCGGGCGGAGCAGGAGCAGGCGAGCGACTTGCGACTGCCCGACGACATCGCCGCGCGACGGGACGAGCCGGCCCTCGCACGCATGATCAGCGATCAGCGCGGTCAGTTGGTGGAACGGAGGACGACGCTCCAAGGCCAACTCGCCCTCATCGAAGCGAAAGTCACTCAGCTTAGGACGGAGATTGCCGGTCTTGCCGTCGAGAAGTCCTCGGTCGAGCAGCAAGTCGGGTTCATCCGACAGGAGTTGGATGGCTTGCGCAGCCTGCACGAGCGCAATCTGATTCCGCTGTCGCGCCTGCTCGTGATGGAGCGGGAGCGCACGCGGCTGGAGGGGGTGATCGGGCGCTCCGTGGCAGAGAGAGCGAAAGCCGAGAACGCCATCAGTGAAGCCGGGCTGCAGATTACACAGTTGAAGCAGAAGCTTCAGGAGGCGGTCACGGGCCAGCTTCTCGAGACGCGGCAGAAAATCGGCGAGCTTCGCGAAAAGCTCGTCGTCGCGCAGGACGTGTTCCGGCGGCACGAGATCCGTGCCTCCCACGACGGCGTCATCCAGGCACTCAAAGTCTTCGCAGTTGGGCAGGTCGTACGCTCGGGCGAGCCGCTGATGGAGATCGTCCCGACAGCGGACAGGCTCGTGATCAACGTGCAATTTTCACCCCACGATCTCGAAGCCGTCCATGCCGGCATGCGGGCGGAGATCAAGTTTCCGACCTTTCAGGCGCGCCGGACGCCTGCGGTCTTCGGAACGCTCACTGTGGTTTCACGCGACCGTCTGGTCGATGAAGGCACGAAGCAGGCCTACTTCGCCGGCACAGTGGAGATCGACGAGCGTCAGCTTCCGGGCGACGTCAGACACCGCCTTCTCGCGGGCCTGCCGGCGGAGGTCGTGGTCTCGGCCGGTGAGCGCACGACGTTGGAATATCTGTTCACTCCCTTCTTCGACGCGATGGGACGCGCCTTCCATGAACGCTAGCGCCGCTCCCGGTCGCGCTGCCATGGCATGCGGCACCATCGCGCAAGGGACACAGCGAGCCGATACGGTGAGATGACGATGAGCACAGTCATTCCCTTCTGTCGTCCGGCATCGGCACGCCAAGGTAGCTGGTCGCAGCAGGAGCTTGCCGAGTTCTATCGCGTCGAAGCAGCCCTTCTCCGCGCCGGGCTCAGCATCGCAAGCGAGCACGGCCTCAGCGATGAGGGGGAACCATGGTTCGTCTTCTGCCGGCCGGACGGCGACGCGATCATCCATTTCGCCAAGATCGACGGCAGCTATCTTATCGCTTCGGAGGTGCTGGATCGGCCCGTGCGCGGCGCGGATTTCCGCACACTGATCGACCAGATCGCTCGGCTGCATCCGCACCTCCTCCCCATCCCGGCAGTCGGGGCGGGTACGACGCTCGTGGTTCATCCTGCCGCTCTGCTCGCGGCTCTGGTGGCAGCGGCGGCCTTGAGCCTGTCGTCCGAAGATGCTCATGCCAGCCCGCTCGCGGCCTGGCCGGACGACCAATCGGGGCTCCCGGCTTCCGATGGAGCTGGTTCCGCACATGGCCAACCGCGAACGACGAAGGCAACGGAAGGTGGGGGGGGCAGCGACCGGGGGACCGATCGCAAGCAGATTGAAGCCATCGTTCTCTCTGCGATGATCTTCGCCGCTGAGGCGATGGCAGCCGATCACGAAGCTTCGGGCGCCGAGCTGGGCTTCGAGTTCGCAGATCAGGCACGCGGTGCTGTGAGCCACACCACACAGAGCGATGCGACGGCGGCGTCCAGCGCATTGCTCGGCTCAGGCGGCGCTACCATGTCAGCGGTTCAACCGGTCGTCCTGACCGCGCAGGGCAGCGGCACAAGTCCCAACGCGATCTCTCATGGCAGTCCTGACAGCATTGCAGCGACGAGCCGTATCGACCTGGTTCCAGCGGCCCGCACCTCCTTTCCAGGGGATTTGTCGAGGTCTCCGGCTTCGGAAAACCAGCACCTGTCGCAAGGCTTTGGTAGCGATGTCGCCGTGACCGGAACGTCTGCCGAGTCGTCAGCCGCCGCTAAACTCAGCGGCCGACAGGCATCGCCGTCAGAACGCAGCGAGAACTTAGCGGCGGCAGTGGATGGACCAGGGCCGGACCCCATCGATCAACGTGGAGGTCCCGCTTCGGCATCAACGGTCGAGCCAGCTTCCCACGCACGATCTGCCCATGCCGCTTCTCCCGATCCATTTGACGTCGGGACCGGAGTAGGCCAACCGACCTGGGTTCGTGCTGCGAGCCACACCGTGGCGAGCCAGCTGCCGGCCGCCGCAGCCCCGCGTGATGTCGACGAGCGGGGCCATAGCAGACAGGCTGAAGACGCGGTCGGGAACAACCCGAAGGTCGATCAGACAGACCCTGGCAACGGTCGCGCCAACGGCACTGCTCAAGACCGAGGCTCGCAGGCTGATGCCGCTGCCGAAAACAACCCGAAGGTCGATCAAGGCGGGCACGGCGACGGCCACGCCAGCCGTGTTAGTCAGGGTCGAGGCGCACAGGGCGAGGCTGCGGCCGAGAACAACCGGCAAATCGAGCGGGCGGGTGGCGCCGCCGAGACCAACGGCCATGAGCGAAGCTCGCGGGCGGAAGCTTCAGCCGAGAACGCTTCGCAGGTCGAGCCGACCAGCCGCGGCAGTGGCAACGCTAGCGCAGTTGCTCGAGACCAGGGCTCGCCAACTGAGGCTCTCTCTGAAAACAGCGCACAGGTCCAGCAGACCGGCCATGACAACGGCCACGTCAATGGAGATGATCGGGAGCGAGGCTCGCAGGGAAAAGCTGCAGCCGCGAACGACTTACCGCTTGAGCAAGCCGGCTCCGAAAGAGGCCACGCCGGAGTTGTCGGCCAGAACCCAGGGCCATCGCCTGAGGCTGCAACCGCCGACCGATCCGAGATCGATCAGGCAGGGCGCGCCAAGGGTCAGGAGAATGCCAACAATCTCAGTTCCCGCCCACAGAATGAGGCGGCCGCAGGAAACGGTCTACCGATCGTGCAGGCGGCCGGCGGCAACGGCCAAAGCCATGGCAGCCACTCGCAGGCTGAGGCTGTCGCGCAACGTGAGACGGGTTCAGACACGTCCGCCACGGGCCACGGCCGGAGCCCGAGCAGTAACGTCGATCTTGGGGCCGCCGTGCAGGCCGAGACCGAATCTCATTCCGAGAATGACCGACAGGCCAATCGCGCCAACGGTCACGGTTCAGCCCCTGCCGAGACGAGCGACCATCGCGGGCCAGATGTACATGGTTCCGGTGAGATCGACACGGCTCCAGGCCAAGGTAAGCCCGGAAGCTCCGGCGAAGCGCGATGGGACGCCGCACCAGCTACGCAGGCACATGCGTCGATTGATCGGGAGCCCGTCACCGACGCTTCGAATCAGCTTACCGCGGCCCAGGTGCCGAGCGGCAAGCACGATCCGACCGACCGAGGAGCTTCAGGGCATGACGCCACGGCGGATCACGTATCCGCTTCGGCGAACGGGCGTGCTCAGGGTGTAAGACCGTTCCCGGAACAGGTGCGGGGCGACCCGTCCGAACATGACTCCAGCCACGACGCGATGCCGTCGAATCTCTCTGCACAGCCGAACGGAGACTTGTACGGGTCGAAGGAGCACGGACTCACGCCGAAAAACGCCGCTGCGGCATCGTCATCCAACGTCCATGCCGAAGGCGCTGGATCTCAAGCGGCGCATCCTCGAGAAGGGACGCCACTGCAGGAGCAAACGCCCGACGCGCAGCCTGTCGCTCCCGCTACCGCGGACCATGACCCACTCCTAGACATCATGAGGGGACAAGATCGAGCGAGCGGCTCCGCAGAGGCGGAGAACCACTTCGGACGTGGCACCCCACCCGCTGCGGGGTCTCCAAATGCTTCACCGGGGAGTGAGCACGTCCAAGAAACTCCTGCCCTGTCCTACGACGGTGACGGCAAGGCCGACGTCGGTGCGACACCTCCGGTGCATTCGCAAGCAGCCGCTCACAGACTGGACGATAGTGACCTGTCCGTGCCGTCTCGCAGTCCGAGCCTCACGGCGGCTTCGCAGGCTGCCTCGCCACCGCAGGCTGAGAACACACCGACCGATCTCGATCGCGGACAGGTCGACGACGGCGCTCCGATCAACGGCCGCGCCGACAGTCCGACTTATCCGGTCACGGTCAACCAGCCTCCCCTGTCGTCCGATAAGGGTGCAGCCGATCAGACAGATGATCACTCGCCCCTCGGTCAACCCGGCTCAGCGGTGGTGTCCAGTGGCGCGTCCGGTCATATCGCGACGGCGTCCGGCCGGCCGAGCCCTCCACCAGCGGCGATCGACGCGGATGGCAACCTTGTGTTTCACACCGATAGCCAACAAGAACCGATCCCGCCAGCTCTCCCGCCCAGGCCTGAGGACACAGGGACACATCACGCGGTAGGTTTAATCGGAATGTCGGATCAGGTTCACGTCGTTCACGACCTATATCACCACACCTAGAACATCGTATTCTAAGCGGATTGACGAGCTGCAGTGTCGGTCCGCTGGCCTCCGCTCGACTTCCACTATTGTCCCTGTTGCGTACCGTTAGGGCGAACGGCACTCCATCGCGGCGGTCGCTTCGATGACGCTCAGCGCTCGGCGTCGGACTTCAAGTGGAGTCTCCGGCCTGTCGGAGATGATCGTGGCCTCCTCCCTGAGTGCCGCGTCGCAGGCGCAGGAACTGTAGCCGGCTGTATCGTAGCAGGCGTCGTGCCGCATGCACGCGGCGTCGAGGGTATCAGTCGGCGCTAGTCCTTCACCCCGCTGCCCCTTCCCGCAATAGTTCCCGTGGAACAGCTCCTTGCCCGCTATGACGTTACCGAGATCGCCCCGCGGCGGTGCCGGAGCTTCGATACGGCCTCCCGGATTGAGATCGTTAGCCGGTCCCCCTGCCTTGCTCCCCGACGCGCGCAGCGCCTTCGGGATACCGGATTGTTGGCCGGGCTCATTCAGGGCTTCGCCTCCGCGGGCATTCGGATCTGTCAGGTCTGGAAGCGGCGGAGGCGGCCCGGGCCGGATCTTCCCAACGTCTGTGGCCGGGACTTGCTCTATCGCGGCCTGTGCCAGAACGCCGTGTGCGCTGGACATGAGCATCAGCCCAAGGAAGGCAAGGATAGACAATCTCACAGAACGCTCCTGATCACGGGGCGCTCAACCCGAAGCTCGAATGTTTCGTTCCACCCAAGGATTCCGGAGCTGAGGCAGTCGGACAAATGGCCTTTCGCGTACCCGAATGATCGATTTCGGCGTTGCATGCTGGGCCTTGTAGGTGAGCACGCACGGATTGTTGTCGGCTGCCGTAACGGCAGCGACGCGCCTGCCTTCTACAGCTAGATGGATGGCTCCGTCGCCCGCGCCGGTCAGAGCAAGGTTCCATCCACTTCATCGACGTCGCCGATCGCAACCTCAGCCGTCCCAGGCGCCAACCTCAAGCGCCGCTCCTCACGCGCAGATGGCACCGGTCGGCATCGGAACTCCCCAAAAAATGAGGACCGGTTTCCGGGATGGTTGCGGCAACTCACAGGAAAGCGCTCCCGGCGTCCGCCAATCCCGCGGCAGTTGCGCGTTAAAACTCCATGCCGAATTTGACTCGGACGTGGTGCCGCTCGAACTGGTTCAGCCCGAAGGCGCGACCGGCCAGTGCCGGATCGGTGTCGCGGCCCCAAACCTGCCCTGCATACGCCGTTGTCAGCCAGATCTTCTCTGTAAATCTATGATGCAGGGCAGGTCCTACGGTGAGCGCTTCGCTCTCCATATGGTTCAGGAAGATCCCTTCGTAGCCGCGTAGATAGCGCACTTCCGGTCCGAAATACGTGCTCTCTCCGATCCGTCCGACGAGGACGTTCGACCATAAAAATGTCGAGGAGCGGTAGCCAGGACCACCACCCCGCTGGCGGCCAGCGGCGGGCTCAAAACTGATGTTGCTTCCGTACCAGAGCCTATCCGGCACCACCTGAGCGTCGAGCTGGAGCAGGCTCTCGATGTCGAAGATGTTGGCGCCGTTGCCTTCAACTGGCAGGATGCGCGTAAATCGAGGGCGCACCTCCAGGGCAAGCCCAAGCGGCTGCTCCTTCGTGCCTTTCAGGAACTGGTACTTCACCTCCATGGAGACACCGTCGAAGGTGCCGTAGGACTTATCGTCCAGATCCACGATATTGCGTTGCCGCCGCAGCGTGCCGAAAGCGCTAAATTCGATGCTCAGCTTGTCGATGGGGTTGAACTGGTAGGCGAACCGCGTATCGAGCACACGATAAGTCGATGAGCCAGGACCGTCTCTGCGCTTGCTGATGCGTGTGACGGTATCAATCACGACTTCCTGCTCACCCTTCTCTCCGGCATCAGCGCCCTCCGTGAAGCCGAACAGGTGCTCGGTATCGACCTCCTTATTGTCGTTCTTCTTGTTGGACTTCTCTGCCTTCTGATCCTTGTCTTTGCTGCCTCCAGGCGAACCATTCTGTTCCGTCCGAGGCGTGCCACTTGATTCAGCCTGAGCAGACGGCAGAACGGTGAGGGCGAGCGGTATGCCTGCCGCTGCCAACATGCGTCGCATCGGCTTATTGTTTCCGGTCATGATCCTGCGAGGGCCTCAATAGGCAGTGCTTCAGCACGTCTGCTTAGAGACGATGCCGGCTGATCTGCCTGCTGCTAAAATGCCACTCCGACAGAAACTTCTGCCTGGAGGGGATTAAGCGATAGGGATGCCCGTGCCGAAGGCCCAGGTGTGAGCCGAAAGTCGACCCATCCGACATATGCAACCGGCAGCTCTTCCTGATCCGCCCTGATCCGCCCCCAGGGAAGTGGTCCGCCCTGCGGTATGGCTTCCGAGCCAGGATGAGGACGGATAGATGGGAACGAAGCGGCACAAGCAGGAGGACGTAGTCGTCAAGCTGCGGCAGGCCGATGTTCTGGTCTCGCAGGGCCAGAGCGTGGCGGAGGCGATCCGAGCCCTCGGCGTGACGGAAGTGACCTACTACCGCTGGCGCAAGGAGTACGGCGGCCTGATGAGCGATCAGGTTCGGCGGATGAAGGACTTGGAGGTTGAGAACCAGCGGCTTCGCAAGGCGATTGCGGATCTCACCCTCGACAAGCTGATCCTGCAGGAGGCCGCTCGGGGAAACTGACCAGCCCCGCGCGCCGACGCGCCTGCATCGCGCATGTCATGGACGTCCTAGACGTTCCGAGCGCCGCGCCTTTCGGGCGCTCGGGCAGCATCGCTCGACGAGAGCCGCAAGGTGCCGTAGGGAAGAGAGGATGAGGCCGCGCTGAAAGCCGGCCTCGTGGAATTGGCTCGCCGGCACGGGCGCTACGGCTACCGGAAGATCGGTGCACTGCTGAAGGCGGCGGGCTGGTTCGTCAACGACAAGCGGGTCGAGCGGATCTGGCGGCGCGAGGGGCTGAAGGTGCCCGCGCGCCAGCCGAAGAAGGGCCGGTTGTGGGACCGGTATGGGTCCTGCATCCGGCTCAAACCTGAACGGCGTGATCACGTCTGGTCCTACGACTTCGTCGAAGCCCGCACGCACGAGGGCCGCAAGTTCCGGATGCTGAACGTGGTCGACGAGTTCACGCGGGAGTGCTTGGCGATCCGCGTGTCTCGCAAGCTGACGGCTGCTGACGTGATCGACGTGCTCTCCGACCTGTTCATCCTGCGTGGCGTGCCGGGGCACTTTCGGTCGGACAACGGGCCCGAGTTCATCGCCCGGTCGGTGCAGTCCTGGATAGCGGCAGTCGGCAGTCAGACGGCTTACATCGCACCGGGTTCGCCGTGGGCGAACGGCTATGTCGAGAGCTTCAACGCACGACTGCGGGACGAGCTTCTGAACGGCAAGATCTTCTACACACTGAAGGAGGCGCAGATCATAATCGAGAGCTGGCGCCGGCACTACAACACGATCCGCCCGCATGGCGCGCTCGGCTACAAGCCACCAGCTCCGGAGGTGTTCGTGCCACCCCTGACCGCTTGGCCGGCTGCACGTGCCCAACCGGCTTCGCCGGCCAAGCTACCCGTGGAGCAGAGGCCGACCTTGCACTAACTTGGAACCTGGACCACCGCGTGGGGGCGGCAGCACTGGGCTCACAGCGCCTGTACCGCGGCCCTCGACCCACCCCGGACCTTCAGCCTGTTCTCGTTAGTCCGAGCTTCCCACCCCGGCCAGAGATTTGAGCCGCTGCCGCTTTCGGTTCGGATGAGGCGCGAAAGCGGTTCCTCTGCGGTTCGCGGGCGGGTGCGAAACTTTTGCGTTTTGAGTAGATTGCCTCGTCATTTCAACGAGTGCCAGCGCAGGCGCACCGGTTCGGGCGGAGCCGACGGACGCTATGCGACGTGGAGGGACTGCGCGGTGAGGTAACGCCGCCAGCCGCCGTATCCGGTGATGTCCGTGCCCGAGCCGATCCCCTCGGCCTCGACCAGAAACCCCTTGGGGTTGGTACCATCGGCGAGGTGAAGGGTGCCGATGCCGAGCGGGGCCGGGATGGCGGCCACGAAGCGGCCGAAGGCGGCTGGCGACAGGGCCCAGACTTCGGCGGCGATGGTCGCGCCGGCATCGGCCGCGACCCGCAGCAAGCCCGGTCGCCGGGGCGGACCGCCGGGCAGCGCGTAGAGCCGGTACTCCGGCCGCGTCTCACCCGCCCGGAGGAAGCGCGCCCCGAGGCCGGTCAACTCGCCGTTGAGCGGCAGTCCCGAGAGATGCGCGCCGATCACCGCGAGCTCGATCTCGTCCGGTCCCGCACTCGCCGGCCCGGCCACCGGCGCCGGCACCGGCTCCACGCTCGTGCCGATCGGGACGCCGGAAGCCGCATGGAGACGGGCGCCGAGCGCCGCGAGAAGTCCGTCGCGGCCCCGCGGGGCAATCAGAGTGAGACCAGCCGGCAGGCCGTCGGCCCGGAAGCGGCCCGGCACCGCCAGCGCGCACAGGTCGAGCAGGTTGACGAAGTTCGTGTAGGTCCCGAGTTCGCTGTTGGGTCCGATCGGATCGGCTTCGAGTTCGGCGCAAGTGACGGGCCTAGGGTAGGTCGGCACCACCAGCACGTCGATGCGCTCCCACAGGACGTCCGCGGCCCGGCGCAGCTCGGCCAGCCGGTAGAGGCCCGCGAAAGCGTCGGCGGCACTGAAGCCGGCGGCCCGGCCGATCACCGCGCGGGTCGTCGGGTGCAGCGCCTCGGGCTGAGTCTCGATGAGCGGACGGATCGCCTGATAGCGCTCGGCGACCCAGGGGCCGTCGTAGAGGAGCGCGGCGGCGGCGAACAGCGGCGCGAGATCGACCGCCTGGGCCGAGCCTGCGACGGTAGCGAGGTCAGCGAGCCCCGCTGCGAAGGCCGCTTCCGACAGCGGGTCGCTGCCGAAGCGGCGGCTTGCGGCATCCGGCACCCCGACGCGTAATCCGGGCGGCAGCCCGGGTGGCTGGGCCGGGATCGGCAGGTCGCGGGAATAGGGGTCGGCGGCGTCGTAGCCAGCCATGATCCGAAAGACCCGATCGGCGTCCGCGACCGTGCCGGCAAAGACCGAGACGGTGTCGAGCGTGCGGCAGGCCGGCAGCAGGCCCCGGCCCGACACGGACCCGAGCGAGGGCTTCAGCCCAACCACATTGTTGAGACCCGCCGGCACCCGCCCGGAGCCCGCCGTATCGGTCCCGAGCGCGAAGGCGACGAGACCATGCGCCACCGCCACTGCTGAGCCGCTGCTCGACCCGCCGGGCACGATGTCCGCGTTCAGGGCATTGCGCGGGGCCGGATGCGGCGTGCGCAGGCCGACGAGCCCGGTGGCGAACTGGTCGAGATTGGTCTTGCCGATCAGGATCGCGCCCGCGGCAAGGAGGCGCGCGACGGACGGCGCGGTCTCGGACGCGAGATATACGAAGTCCGGGCAGGCCGCGGTGGTGGGCAGGCCGGCCACGTCGAGATTGTCCTTCACCGCGAAGGGCACGCCCCAGAGCGGTTGGGCGACAGGGTCGAAGGGGCCGAGCGCCTCGGTCGCGGCGACGGTCTCGGTCTCGGGCAGCAGGGTGAGGAAGATGCCGGGATCGTCGATCGCGGCAAGACGCCGGTAGGTCTCGGCCAGGACCGCCCTCGGGTGAAGGCCGGTCGCGTAGGCCGCGTGCAGGGCGGAGATCGTCGGGAAGGGAGGCACGGTCCGTCCTCGTGTGTGCGTATCACAGGCCCGCGAGGCGGGCGGCTTCTCGGGCGATGCGCCCGTCCGGCGCGATCAGGGCGTCGAGCACCCGGAAGTGGTCGGCCCCGGGCACGGCGTGGAGCTCGCCGGCGAGGCCCAGCGCCCGGCGTGCCGCGTGGTAATCCTTGGACTGACGGCACAGCTCGGGCAGCTCGGCCCCGCCGTAGATCACAGAGACGGGCGGCCCACCCGGCGCGAGGCGGCGGATCGGCGAGAACTCGGCCACCTCCGCCTCGGAGAGGCGCAACGCGTCGTCGAGCGCAGTCCCAGCGATCGGTTCGAGATCGAAGATCCCGCTCACCGCCAGAGCGGCGTCGACTGTGTCGGCCGCAAGCGTCGTCATGAGCGACGCGAGATGGCCACCGGCCGACCAGCCCGCGACGACGAGGCCGCCCGTTCCGGTCTCCCGGCGCAGAAGGCGCAGCCCGGTCGCGATCTCCTCGGCGATCCGGGTGAGGCTCGCCTCCGGCGCGAGGGTGTAGCCGACCAGAGCCACATCGAGGCCGAGGGCGAGCGGCCCCTCGGCCATGCAGCTGAAATCCTCGCGGGCATTGCGCTGCCAGTAGCCGCCGTGGACGAAGGCGAGACAGGGCGCCCCCGCCGTGCCGCAGCGGTAGAGATCAACGGCCTGCCGTTGGGCAGGTCCGTAGGCGAGGGTGCTCCCCGCCTTGCTTTCCCGGAAGGCGGCGCTGCGGGCGCGCCAGCCCGCCAGGAGGTCGGCGCTATCCCGGACCGCCCCCGAATTGTCGTAGGCTCGGGTTAGCGCTGCCCGATCGAGGCCGCGCCAGTCCACGGTATCGAGCGCCGCCATCAGGCAGCCTTCGGCGCGTGATGGCTGTGAAGCTGGGCCGACAGCATTCGGCGAAGGTCGTTGAAGGCGGGACTCGACACATCCCGGCGCCGCGGCAAGTCGACGGTGTGCACGGTCTCGATCCGTCCCGGACCTGGCGACATCATGACGATCCGATCGGCGAGGAAGATCGCCTCCTCGATGGCGTGGGTGACGAACAGCACGGTGAGGCCGGTCCGCGCCCACAGATCGAGGAGCTCATCCTGAAGGCGCTCGCGGGTCATGGCGTCGAGCGCCCCGAACGGCTCGTCCATGAGGACCATCTCGGCCTCGTTGGCGAGCACCCGGGCGATGGCCACGCGCTGCTTCATGCCGCCCGAGAGCTGGTGCGGATAGGCGTCGGCGAAGCGGCCGAGCCCGACCAGATCGATGTAGCGGCGGGCGGTGTCGCGGACCTCCGCCGCCGGCCGGCCCCGCGATTTCGGTCCGAAGCCGATGTTGTCGCGCACTGAGAGCCACGGGAACAGGCCGTAATCCTGGAAGACCATGCCGCGGCTCGGCGCCGGACCGGCGATCGGCTTGTCCCACATCAGGGCCTGGCCCGCGCTCGGTGCCTCGAAGCCGGCGGCGATGCGCAGGAGGGTCGACTTTCCGCAGCCGGAGGCGCCGAGCAGGCAGACGAACTCTCCCCGCTGGACGGTGAGGCCGGCGCCTCGCAGGGCCTCGGTCCGGCCTCCCCGCGCGATGTAGGTCTTCGAGACGTCCCGGATCGTCAGGATGGGAACGGTGGGCTCAGCCATGGGAGGGACTCCAAGAGAGGAGGCGGCGGCCGATACGCATGACGACCCAGTCCGAGACGAAGCCGGCGACGCCGATCACGCCCATGCCGCAGATCACGATCTCGGTGCGGGAGAGCTGGCGCGCCTCCATGATGACGGCCCCAAGACCGGTCTGGACGCCAGTCATCTCGCCCACCACGATCACCACCCAGGCGAAGCCGAGGCCGAGCCGCAGACCGGTGAAGATCGATGGGAGGGCGGCAGGCAGCACCACCCGGAGAAACTGGGCGGGACCCGTGCAGCCCAGCATCGCTGCCGCCTCGAACAGGCGCGGCTCCACCGAGCGCACGCCGAACACGGTGTTGACGAGGATCGGGTAGAAGGCGCCCAGGAACACGAGGAAGAACGCTGAGCTGGCTCCAAGCCCGAACAGGATCATGGCCAGCGGCAGCCACGCGGTGACCGGGATCGGCCGCAGGATCTGCAGCACGGGATCGAGCAATGCGCGGACCACGGGCACGCGCCCGATCATCAGGCCGAGCGGCAGTGCCGCCGCAGCGGCCAGCGCGAAGCCGCCATAGACCCGCGACAGCGAAGCCCAGAGGTGAGTCCACAGGGTGGCGCTGAACGCGTCGTCGTTGATGCCGCCGAACGCCATGTCGCGCAACGCCAGCCAGACCTCGGCGGGGGGCGGGACAAGGCTGTAGGGCCGGTCCGCGGTGGCGAAGTGCCAGATCGCGAGCGTCGCCAGCGGCACTACCAGGGCAAGGGCAGGGCCGCGCAGGCGCTTGAGGAGGACACGGAGCGGGGGGGCGGTCGGCATCGGGCTCTGGCTCTGAGCCGGCAGGGCGGTCGGCAAGGTGGCTGGGACGGCAGCTCCCTCGATCGCGGCGCTCATGCGTCCCTCATCGCGTCGACGAAGCGTGTGTCGATGAAGCCGGCGTCGGGGAGCCGCTTGATCTGCTTGAGCGCCAGCA
Source organism: Methylobacterium sp. R2-1 (assembly GCF_014191355.1). Lineage (GTDB taxonomy): Bacteria > Pseudomonadota > Alphaproteobacteria > Rhizobiales > Beijerinckiaceae > Methylobacterium. Next base: position 52,620 of record NZ_JACHWM010000005.1, on the reverse strand, counting down.
TGCGTTCGGCGTAGACCTTGGCCTGACGCACCTCGTCCGGCCCGAGCTTCCAGGTGAGTTCCACGTTCGGGGCCGAGAGCACCAAGGCCTCACGCTTCTGGCCGAGCTTGCTCACGGCCATGGCGATCATCGCGTCCCGATCCTTGGCGGCGAACTCGGTAGCCTTGCGGTGAATCTCCAGCATGGTGCGCACCAGGGCGGGCCGCTCGGCAAGCGTGTCCCGGTGGGCGCCGAACACCATGTTGAGCGACCCCATCTCGGTGCCGTAGGGATACTCAACGAGTTGACCGACTCCCGAGGCGAGGCTGACGCCGGGGGCGGGCTCGGCGCCGACATAGGCGTCGACGTCGCCGCGGGCGAGCGCGAGGTGCATCTCTGAGAAGGAGACGCGCACTGGGGTGATGTCCTTCACGGACAGTCCTTCCATGCGCATCCGCTCCAGGGCGAACACCTCCTGCGTGCTGCCGGGCCAGATTGCCACGCGCTTGCCGCGCAGGTCCTTGATCGCCCTGATGTCGGAATCCTTGCGGGCGATCACCCCCATGCCGCGGTTGCAGGTGGAAGCGATCACCACGATCGGCTCGCCGGCCGCAGCCCCCAAAGTCGCCGCCGCGAGGCCGAAGGTGCCGAAATCGACCGACTTGGTAACGACGGCGTTCTTGCCCTCGGTCGGGCTCTCGAACGGAATGACCTCGACCCGCACGCCTTCGGGCGTGAAGCGCTCGTAGAAGTGCGGCGCAATCGAGTGGATGAGCTTGAGCGAGCCCATCCGGATGACCGTGGGGGCGGCCTGCGCCCGGGCGGCGCGACCGGGAAGGGAACTCACGACGAGGCCGGTTCCGAGACCGGCGAGTAGGCTGCGGCGGTCGATCATCGGACGGCTCCTGTATGTGGCAACGTCTTGAGCGTATGAAGCGCGCCTGTTGCCGACGAGTGCTATTTCTTGACGACCCTGTTGCGATTCAGGCAACACCTGCGGCGGGAGTATGGTGATGAAGCATCTGCGCAGCCTCACCGCTGTGGCCGAGGTCGCCCGCTGCGGCTCGATCCGGCGGGCGGCCGAGCGCCTCAACATCACGCCCTCGGCCCTCACCAGACAAATCCAGGACATCGAGTACGAGCTCGGAACCCCGATCTTCGAGCGCCTGACGCAGGGGATGCGCCTCAATGCGGCGGGGGAATTGTTGGCCCGGCACATCCGCGACCAGGCAGCGGACCTCGATCGGGTCCGCTCGCAGATCGCCGACCTCTCCGGCGTACGCCGGGGTCACGTGGCGCTTGCCTGCAGTCAAGCCTTCGTCACCCGGATGATCCCGGAGGAAGTCGAGACCTATCGGGCACAGTTTCCCCAAGTCGCCTTCACCGTGCAGGTGCGCGACCATGTCCAGGCGGTGGCCGCCCTCGTCTCCTTCGAGGCGGACCTCGCGCTCGTCCTTCAGCCGCCGCCCTCGGCGGAGCTGCACGCGCTCTATGCCGGCCGCCAGCCCCTGTGCGTGCTGATGCGCGCAAGCCATCCCCTGGCCACCGAGGACGGGCCGATCCGGCTGCGCGACTGCCTCGCCCACGCGCTGGCGCTGCCCGACCGCTCGCTCGCCATCCGCCACCACATCGAGCAGGCGCTCGCCCGCCGCGGCGTCGAGATCCGGGCGACCGTGGAATCCGGATCGCTGGAATTCCTGCGCAACGTCGTCCTGCGGGAGGATGTCATCAGCTTCCAGGTTCCGAGCGGGATCCCCGACGACCCGCACCTGCACAGCCGCCCGATCGATACCCGCGACCTCGAACCGATGAGCGTCGTGCTGGCGCAGCTGCGCGGGCGCCTGCTGCCGGTCGCGGCCACCAAGTTCGCTGATCAGCTCGCCGCGCGCTTGAACCGTCAGGCGGCCGCCTGACCATCGGCCAGCTGTCGGCGCAACTGAAACCTATGGTCAGGCCTTAGCCGAAGTCTGCTGCGGAGATGCAGCCGAGCGGCTGCGAAATCCTCCCACTCTGCCACTCACCTGTTTTAGATGGTTTCACCCGCCCCACCGTTGATCCAACTGCGCTTTTCCCACTACTACCGTCTCACTTGCTGGGCCGAACGCCGGGGGTTGGGCGGACATGTGGTGCTTAGGATCAACAGCCAACGGCGTTGATCGTCGCTCGGGAGAAGAAGCCCGGCCAGTAAGGAAAAGGCAGCCGCTACGTCGTCATCCAAGATGATCATAGATGCAGTCGTCCACCTAGTCACGAACGAGTGTGATCTGTTGACGATTTTTGCCTGTGATGCGGCGCCTCGCCCCATCGTTCCTAGATCGACATTCAGTCTTGCAGGTCACAGCGTTCTCACACAGCCAGAATCGGGAATTCGCGTCGACTCTATGCAGATTTGCGTAGAAGGTCCGCGCGACCCGACTGACAAGCGCACTGAGCTGCCCGGCCTTCGGCTTCAATCCTGGGGAGGACCGACAGTGTCGGCGGCAAAGGCCTGCCGGGATCCAAGCGGCTTCGGCCGCCCCGTGGTGCTGTCGCGGGCAGTCTGTCGCTCCATCTCGGCATTCAGTTCCGCCCCGAGGAGAGCGATGACGACGGACAGCCAAATCCAAGTCATGAACCCCACGCCGGCACCGAGTGATCCGTAGACACGATTGTAGCTGTCGAAACTGGCCACATACCAGGAGAACAGGACGGATCCGCCGACCCAGGAGAGGGCGGCGGCGACGCTGCCCCAGCTCACCCAGCGCCATTTCGCCTCTCGTCGGCTCGGGCCATAGCGATAGGTCAGCGACAGGCTCAGGCTGACGAGCAGCAAGAGGGCCGGCCAACGCATCACGCGAAGCGCGGTATCGGTGAGCCCGCCCAAGCCCATGCGGCCCAGTACGATCGGCAGGACCACCACCATGCCGGTCGCCGCGACAACAAAGACAATGCCGGTCAAGGTGAAGAGAAAGGTGGTCGCGTAGAAGCGCACCAGCGATCGCTTCTCGCGCTCTCGGTAGATCACGTTGAGCGCGTCGAAGAGCGCACTTACCCCCGAGTTCGCGCTCCAGAAGGCAATGAGCAGGCTGAGGAGCGAAGCGGTGCCGAGGGCACCCGTACTCTGCCGGGCGATGCGGACGAGTTGCTCTGACAGCAGGTCGAGAACGCCGTTCGGCAGAACGCCTGTAAGCAGGCTCAGGTGTTGTCCGATCGCTGTCGGATCCGAGAACAAGCCGTAGAGCGAGACGATGGTGGCAAGCGCCGGAAAGATCGCAAGCAGGGCGAAGAACGCGACACTCCCCGCCGTCGCCAGAACCCGATCGCGGGGCAAGGAGAGGACGATCCGCCAGAGGATGTCTCGCCAACCAAGAGCTGGAATGTCGGTGGGTTGATCAGCTGTGCGGCCGCGGTTGCGCTCGTGCGATCGGGCGATCGCGATCCCGATGCTCCGCTCGTCAGGTGGTCGCGTGCTGATGGATCGCCAATCTTCGCCTTCCGCCTCGTCCTGATGCATGAGGCGCCTCGTCGAGCCTGCAACGGCTCAAGTTCATCATGACGGAGCCATAGGCAAGCGCCGGTCACGTGGAGCGCGGTTATGTATGCGCGCGGAAATGCCGACTGTCGAACAGATCCAGCTCTCGTGTGTTGATCGCTCGTTGGCTGCGCGCCTGCAGGCCGAAGCGGCGCAACGGCGCACATCGATTCCCGGCACCCACGCGAGCGATAATGGCAGAGTTCCGAACAGCCCTGGTCGCGGGCGCAAACGGCATCATCGGCAAGGCGGTGATGCAGGAGCTCGCGACAGCGGAAGGTTGGCACGCGCGTGCCGTCTCCCGTGGATCGCACGGATCGTGCGAGGCCATCGCGGCGGATCTGACCGATCCGGAGGCGACCCGCGCCGCACTCGCACAAGCCCGCGACACCACGCATCTATTCTACGCTGCGCTCGCGCCGCAGCCGAGCCTCGCAGATGAGGACCGGGTGAACGGGGCGATGCTGCGCAACCTCCTCGATGGGTTGGATGCCCACGGCGCGCCGTTGAAGCGCGTGGTGCTGTATCAGGGCGCGAAGGTCTATGGTGTTCATCTCGGGCCTGTTCCGGCACCGTTCTATGAGGACGAGAACCCGCGCCACATCGGGCCGAACTTCTACTTCACGCAGGAGGACCTGTTGCGGAGCCGCGCGGAGCGCGGCGGCGCGGCTTGGTCGATCCTGCGCCCTGACGTGGTGGTCGGCGACGCGGCCGGCAACGCTATGAACATTGCCATGGTGATCGGCGCATACGCCGCCCTGTGCAGAGCGGAAGGGGCAGCCTTCCGCTTCCCGGGACCGGCCCACGTTTACGAGCAAGTGTTCGCCCAGGTAACGGATGCCCGCGCCCTCGCTCGGGCGAGCCTCTGGGCGGCGACGTCCGACGCCGCCCTTGGGGAGGCCTTCAACTACGTGCACGAGCCATTCCGGTGGCGGCGGGTTTGGGAGAAGCTCGCCGCCGCGCTCGATCTGCCCGTCGGGCCGCCGGTTCCAATGCGCCTGGCTACCCACATGGCGGACAAGAAGTCGGTCTGGGAGCAGCTGGTGGCCGAACAGGGCTTGAGCGACATGCCCTACGAGCGTGCGGTCGGCTGGAGCTTTGGCGACTTCGTGTTCCACAGTGACTTCGACCTCGTCTCCGATATGGGCAAGATTCGCCGCGCTAGGTTCGGAGAGAGCGTCGACAGTGTCGAGGCCCTGGTATCCGCAATTCGGCGACTACAGGCGGCGAAGGTGCTGCCGCGCTAGGGCCCCTTGCTCCGGTGGCAGACGCCTGGCTCGATCCGGCCGCATTGCAATCGCAGCTAATGCCCAGAGCGGTAATCGCCTCATGACCGGCGCTCGACCGCGAACTGGACCTCAAATGCCACCATGCAAACCTTCACGAGCGGCGGACGGCGGATCGGCGTGGAGCGGTTCGCCGCCTGCAGCGACGCCGCAGGGACGATGGGGAGCGGGGCCACGATGCCCGCCGTCCTGCTGCTGCACGGTGCAGACGGGCTGACCTTTGCCGAGGGCTATCGGCTGGCCGCTCGCACCATCGCCGCTTCGGGCTACCATGTCGCGTTTGTTCACTATCTCGATCGGACGGCTGATCAGCGCGTTGCATATGCACGCCTGCGGCAGGATTTTCCGGTTTGGACGGAAACGGTGCGCGATGCCGTCGCTTGGCTGGCGGAGCAGCCGGAGATCAACGCGCGACGGCTCGGCATCGTCGGGATCTCGCTGGGCGCAGCGCTGGCCTTCGCGACAGCCGCGACCGAGCCGCGGGTGCGCGCGATCGTCGACTATTTCGGTCCCCTGCCGGACGAGCTTGCGCGCGAGCGCCCGCGTCTGCCTCCAACGCTCATCCTGCACGGCAGCGCTGATCCCATCGTGCCGGTGTGCCATGCACGAGCGCTCGAACAGCTGCTCCTTGAGCAGAGCACCGCGTACGAGATCAAGATCTACGAAGGACAGGGCCACGGACTTTCGGGAGCCGCCCAGTTCGATGCGGCGGCACGCGTGGTACGCTTCCTCGACCAGCATCTCCAGAGCTCAGCCGCGTAAGAGTGTAGCTCATACAGGGATGCAGTGCGTCGACAGCCGTCTCGGGGCACGCCAAAGCATCGGAAAGTCTGCCCGGTTCTCACCGACGAGAGAATGACAGCCACCTAGGCCACCCGGCTTCCCTTCGCAGGAGTTCTGAGGTGCGGCGGACGACACCGAGGCGCGTCGGCGCCGATTGTGCATCTGCCGCGAACCGGCAACAGACCCGTTCGAAGCGAGAGCGAGCTTCACCGGACGGGCGTGCTGCTTCGGTGGAGAGCACTTTCGCTCTACAACAGGATGCACGTCAGCGATGAGACAGGGCGAGAGGAGCCCCCCGACAGACCGTGTCGGAACGATCTGCCGGTCCCTGCGGCGAGCCATCATGGAGCGGGCCCTTACCCCGGGAGACCGATTGCCTGAAGACGCGCTCGGCGAGCGATTCAACGTCAGCCGCACCATTGCGCGCCAAGCGCTCGGCCAGCTCGCGGGGGAGGGATTGGTCGAATTGCGCCGGAACCGCATTGCCGTGGTCGCGAGTCCGAGCTGGGAGGAGGCACGCGATACCTTCGACGTACGCATCAGCCTGGAACGCATTGTGGTCCAGCGGCTGGCTGGCCGTTTGAGCGCCGAGCAGCAGGCCACGCTAGAAGCGCACATCGCGGGCGAGGAGCGGGCGAGCGGCGGTCCGGAGCCGGCCTCGATCCGGCTCGCCACAGAGTTTCACCTGCTGCTCGCCGAAATGACAGGGAGTCCGGTGCTCCGCCGCTACGTGGCTGAACTAGGCTACCGCTGCGCCCTGATCTTGTCGCTTTACAGCCGGCCGCACTCATCGGACTGCGCGGTGAGCGAGCACAGGGAGATCGTGGCGGCGCTCGTTGCAGGCAATGCCGGGCACGCGGTCACGCTCATGGACCACCATCTCGACGCGGTGGCCGAGCGGGCGCGCATCCTCACCGAGCCCCAGCGCGAGCACGACCTCATCCGCCTGCTCGCCCCCTACGTCGACGGCTAAAGGATCAGGCCGTCATGCTCTGCCGCTCGAGAAGCCGCTCGGCGCTATCGTTCCACACTTCCATCGAGACAATCAGACCGTCCTGCACGGTGAACCGGTCGACGTAGCGGTTGCCCTCGAACGCGGTGCCGTCCGGCCACGCGCCGTAGAGCGTGCCGAGGCTGTAGACTGTGGTAATGCCCTCACCTGGCACGACGTCGAGCCGCTCCATACGCTTCTTGACCCAGGCGTAGCGGCCGGCGTTGAAGGCCGTCACCTCGCGCGGATGCCTGAACACCCGGCCGCCGGTGAAGACGATTTCGATGCCGGGCGCCATGTAGCGCGCGGCGGTCTCGGGATCGGGCACCATCGAGGCTTCCAGATATGCCGTCACAACCGCCGCATCGTGCGCGGCCTCCGCTACCTTCGTGTTCATGCCCGGATCTCCGTGGTGCCGAGCGTCCATCGCGCTCGGCCTCGCGAACCGAGCATGGCGGAGCCGACCAACGCATGCATGCAGAAAGTGTATGCACTTTGCTGGCGCTTTGTGCACACTTTACGGGCACGCCTCGGCCGATTCGAAAAAAACGAACGAAATCAACGATGCCTTGGCTGGCACGGCTGTTGCGGACGTCGGTCGACCACATACGGGATTGGACGCCATGCCTCATCGCCCCACCACCGCTCAATCCCTCATGCGGCGCCTTGCCCTCGGCGCCCTCCTGATAGGGTTCTCGAGCCTCGGCCCGGTTCGGGCTGCCGAACCGGTGCGAATCGGGCTGGTCACGGCCCTCAGCGGTCAGTCGGCGAAGTCGGGCGAGGCGATCTCCCGCGGAATCGGACTCGCGATCGAGGAGATCAACCGCAGCGGCGGCGTCCTCGGCCGCCCCCTGGAACTCGTCGCCCGCGACGACGAGGCCAATCCGTCGAAGGGTGTACTCGCCGCCCGCGAACTGATCCAACGGGCCGGCGTGGTCGCGCTGATCGGCGGTCTCGACACGCCGGTCTCGATGGCGATCGTACCGATCGCCAACCAGATGAAGGTGCCCTTCGTCGGGCCCTGGGCGGCCGGAACCGGCATCACCCGCAACGGGGCGGCGGACAATTATGTGTTCCGGGTCTCGGCGGTGGACGCGCTCGTGGACGAGGCCCTCGTCGCCTACGCGGTAAGGACCTACGGCGCCAAGAAGCCCGGTGCGATCCTCGTCAACAATGCCTGGGGTGAGTCGAATCAGCAGGGGATCGTCGCGGCGCTGAAGGCCGCGAACCTGCCCAGCGCCGGTATTGAGAAGTACGAAGCCAACGACATCGACATGGTTCCGCAATTGTCCCGCTTGCGGGAGGCGGGGGCCGACGCGCTGTTCCTCGTCGGCAATGTCGGCCCTTCGGCCCAGGTGGTGAAGTCCCTCGACCGGATGGGCTGGAACGTCCCAGTGATCTCCCACTGGGGTCCGGCCGGCGGGCGCTTCGACGAACTCGCGGGCCCTGGCGCGGCACGGGTGCACTTCGTCCAGACCTTCACCTTCGCGGGCAATGACAGCCCGAAGGCGAAGGCGGTGCTCGATGCCCTGAAGGCGAAGTACCCGGCGATCAAGTCCATGGCCGACGTCACGCCCGCCGTCGGCATCGCCAATGCCTACGACGCTACGCACCTGATCGCACTGGCGATCCAGGCCGCCGGCGCCACAGAGGGGCCGAAGGTCCGCGACGGCTTTTACAAGGTCCCAGCCTATGCCGGCCTGATCAAGACCTACGAAGCGCCCTTCGCCCCCGATCGGCACGACGCGTTGAGGCCGGACGACTACATCTTCGCAAGCTTCCGCAACGGCGAGATCGTCGCGGTGGCCAAGTGAGCAGCCTTCCCGAGGTAGGGCAGGAGACGTCACGATGCTGACCAGCACCCTCGTCAGTGGGCTCGGCCTCGGCAGCATGTACGGGCTGGTGGCGCTCGGCTTCCACATCACCTTCGCGGTCTCCGGCACCGTGAACTTCGCGCAAGGGAGCGCCGTCACGCTCGGGGCGGTGCTGGGCTACACCTTCGCGGTTCAGCTCGGCTGGCCGATGCCACTGGCCGTCGCCGCGGCTTTGGCCGGCTGCGCGCTGCTCGGGCTCGCCGTCGAGCGGCTGCTGGTGCGCCCCTTCGTGGTGCGCGGCTCCGATGCGTGGCTCCTGGCGACGGTGGCCGGCGGAATCATCCTCGACAACGTCCTGCTGTTCACCTTCGGCAAGGAACCGCGCAGCCTGCCCTCGACGCTGGTCGCGGCGCCCGTGCAGATCCTGGGCGCGGGCGTCTACCCGCTTCAGCTCCTGATCCCCGTGGTCGGCGTCGCGGCGGCTCTAGCGATCCGCGCCGTGTTCCGCGGGACCGAACTTGGCCGCGTGCTGCTGGCGGTGGCGCAGAATTCTGAAGCTGCGCGGCTGATGGGTATCGACGTCGCCCGCACCGTGGCCTGCGCCTTCGCGCTCTCCGCCGTGCTCGCGGGTGCGGCGGGCTTGCTGATCGCGCCGCTCTTCTCCGTCTCGGCCGAGATGGGCGCCCTGTTTGGGATCAAGGCCTTCGCGGTAGCGATCCTCGGAGGGATCGGCTCGGCCACCGGCGTGGTGCTAGCCGGCCTCCTCTACGGCCTCGTGGAGGCCGGCGTCACCGCGACGCTCGGATCCGGCGCGACCCAGATCGTCGTCTTCTCGGTCATCATCCTCGCCCTTGCGCTTCGCCCGAACGGCCTGCTCGGCCGCGCCGCTGTCAATAAGGTTTGACCATGCGCTCGCCTCTCCGGGCGCCGGCCGCGATGCCGCTCGCCATTCTGGCCCTGATGCTCGCGGGCCTCGGCCTCGTCGCCGCAACGAGCGGCTACAGCCACTTCGTCATCGCCCTAGTGGCACTGACGGTGCTGGCCGGCACCGGCCTGAACGTCCTGCTCGGGCTCTCGGGGCTGATCTCCTTCGGCCATGCCGGGTTCTACGCGCTCGGCGCCTATGCGAGCGCGATCCTGACGCTCAAGGGCGTGAGCTTCTGGCTGGCGCTTCCCGCCGCAGCCGGGATCGCAGCCCTCGTCGGTGCCGCGCTCGCCGTGCCCGCGATGCGGGTGCGCGGGCCCTATCTCGCCATGGTGACGATCGCGTTCGGCTTCCTCGTCGAGCACGCGCTGATCGAGGGCGGCGAATTCACCGGCGGGCAGAACGGCCTCGTAGTCGCCACCGGCCCGAGCCTGTTTGGCCTTCCCCTCGGGGAGCGCGACCTCGCGATCATCGCGGTAATCGCCGCGGGCCTCAGCCTTTACGGCTTTCACCGGCTCCGCCATGCCCGTCTCGGCCAGGCTTTGCGCGCGGTGCGCGACGCGGACGTTGCCGCCGCCTCGCTGGGCTTCGATCCCGTCCGAGTGAAGACCGCCGCCTTCGCGATCTCGGCGGCGCTGACCGGGCTGGCGGGCGCGGTGCTGCCGCCCCTGATGCTGTTCATCGCGCCGAGTTCGTTCCCGTTCACGCAGTCGATCCTGTTCGTCCTCGCGGTGGTGGTCGGCGGGGCCGGCACCGTGCTCGGCCCCCTGTTCGGCGCGCTGGTGACGGTGCTCCTGCCCGAGGCGCTGGCGGGTCTTGCCGAGTACCGGCTGCTGTTCTTCGGCGTGACGACTCTGGTGGTGCTCTGGCTGGTGCCGGCAGGCATCGTTGGCAGCCTCAGCCGCATGCTGCCGCGGGGCGGCGGAGTGCGCTCGGAGCCGGGAGCGGACGCGCCGGATTTCCTGAAACGGACCGAGGGCGAACCGCTCGCCGTCGAGGAACTCGGCATCGCCTTCGGCGGTATCCGGGCGGCGGACGGGGTCGCCTTCGAGGCGCTGCCCGGCGCGATCACCAGCGTCATCGGTCCGAACGGCGCGGGCAAGACCACCGTCCTCAACATGATCTCGGGCTTCTATCGGCCGAGCACCGGCACGATCCGCCTCGGAGGGCGTGAGCTCGCCGGACGGCCGGCCCACGTGATCGCCCGTGCCGGCATCGCCCGCACCTACCAGACGACGCGGCTGTTCGGCTCGCTCAGCGTCATTGAGAACGTCATCCTCGCTCGGACACCCGGACGGCTGCTGCGCCGGTCGCGGTCGTCTGACCGGCACGAGGCGGCGGCATTGCTGGCCTTCGTCGGCTATGCCGGCGCCCTCGACCGGCCGGCCAGCGAACTGCCACATGTCGACCGGCGGCTGGTGGAGATCGCCCGCGCGCTCGCCGGAGCCCCGCGCGTGCTGCTCCTCGACGAGCCGGCCGCCGGCCTCGCCCGCGCCGAGACCGACCGCCTCGGCGCGCTGCTGCGCCGGATCGCGGCCTGCGGTATCGCGGTGATCCTCGTCGAGCACGACATGCCCCTGGTGATGGGCGTGTCCGACCGTATCCTCGTCATGGATGCCGGCCGCCCGATCGCCCGCGGCACGCCGGCCGAGGTGCGCCGGGACCCTGCCGTTCTGCGAGCCTATCTCGGGGCCGCCGAGACCCCGGCCCGGCCGCGGGCCGCGCCTTGGATCGGTCCCGCCGACGCGGTCCTCGCGGCCCACGGCCTGCGCGCTGGCTACGGAGCCGCGCCCGTTCTCGACGGCATCGCCCTCGCGGTGCGGCCGGGCGAGACCGTGGCGCTGCTGGGCTCCAACGGCGCCGGCAAGTCGACGGCGATGCGGGCGCTCGCCGGCCTGCTGCGCCCGGTCGAGGGATCGGTGGTGCTCGCGGATGCGCCGGTCGCGGCCTTGCCTGCCCACGCCATCGCGCGGCTCGGCCTCGCCCTCGTCCCGGAAGGGCGCCAGGTCTTTCCCGAACTCACCGTCGTCGAGAACATCCGCCTCGGCGCATGGAGCCGGGGCGGCCGGGTCGATTCGGCGGAGGTCGAGGCGCTGCTCGACCGGTTCCCGCGCCTGCGCGAGCGAGCGGGCAGCCGCGCCGGCCTGCTCTCGGGCGGGGAGCAGCAGATGCTCGCGATCGCCCGCGGGATGATGGCGCATCCGCGCATCCTTCTGCTCGACGAGCCCTCCCTCGGGCTCGCCCCCGCGATCATCAACAGCCTCTACGCGACCGTGGCCGAGCTGCGCGATGCGGGCACGACGATCCTGATCGTCGATCAGATGGCCGCGCTCGCGCTGACCGTGGCGGATCGGGGCTACGTCCTAGAGCAGGGACGCGTCGCCGCATCCGGCACGGCGGCGGAGCTCAAGGCGGACGCGGCCCTCGAGGCGGCCTATCTCGGCGCCGCGTGAGGCCGCACTTTCCCTCACCGACAGGAGCGAGACCCTTCCCGTGACGACATCGGAGCCGACAGTGTCGAGCCATGGCCGCTACGCCTATTCCGCCCTGCCGGACCGCCCGGTCTACGATTGGCCGGGGGGGAAGCGCCTCGCGGTCTATATCGCGCTGAACCTCGAAACCTTCGATTTCGGTGATGGCCTCGGCGCCGAACTGGCGCCGGGCGGGCCGCAGCCGGACGTGCTGAATTTTGCTTGGCGCGACTGGGGCAACCGGGTCGGCGCGTGGCGCATCCGCGACATGCTCGATGACCTGCAGATGCCGGCGAGCATTCTCGTCAACAGCCGGATCTACCGGGATTGTCCGGGTCTGATCGAAGCCTTTCGTGTTCGCGGCGACGAGATCGTCGGGCACGGGCGCAGCAATGCCGAGCGGCAGGGCACTCTCTCGGAGGCCGAGGAGCGGGCCCTCATTGCCGAGGCGACCGCGGTACTGAGGCGGGAGGAGGGCAGAGCGCCGGCGGGCTGGCTCGGGCCTTGGATCTCGCAGTCGCGGGTCACGCCGGACCTGCTGGCGGAGGCAGGCTACCGCTACCTGCTCGACTGGTGCCACGACGACCAGCCGACTTGGTTCGCGACGCGCGACGGCGGGCGCATCCTCTCGGTGCCCTATCCGCAGGAACTCAACGACATCCCTGCCATCGTCGCCCGCAAGGACACGGGTCGGGCCTTCGCCGAGGCCATCACCGACGCCTTCGAGGAGATGCTCGACCAGTCGCGCCGCGCGCCGCTCGTCATGGGCATCGCCCTGCACCCCTACATCGTCGGCCAGCCGCATCGACTGCGCCCCCTGCGGCAGGCGCTCGAACGGATCGCCGGGCATCGCGACACGGTCTGGCTCACCACGGCCGGCGCGATCGCGGCGCACGCCGCCGAGTTGGCGGAGTAGCGGCACCGTGGCGCGGCCGGCCTCAGGCATCCCCGGGCGACCGTCTGTCGCTCGGCCCAAATGGAAGCGGCAGGGACGCCGTCATGGATCGTAGCGCAGACCCTCACCATCCCGCGCCAACCGCCACGCGGCGCGCGCTTCTCCTAACCTCTGCGGCTGCCCTGGGGGCGACGACCATGCCGAGCCGTCTCTTCGCCGAAGCGAGCGCGCCCCGCGGGGTCCTCGCCCGATCCAGCCAGGGCATGGTGACGAGCCCGCACGAACTCGCCAGCGAGGCCGGACGGGAGGTGCTGCGGGCGGGCGGCAACGCCATTGAGGCGGCGATCGCGATCAACGCGACCCTCTGCGTGACCTATCCGCATTTCTGCGGCCTGGGCGGCGATGCCTTCATGATCGTCAGCGATCGCAAGGGCGCCACCTTGACCCTCTCCGGCATCGGGCAGGCGGCCGCGAAGCTGCCGGATGACGGTCGGCCGATTCCGCTGCGCGGATCCGGATCGGCGATCACGGCGGCGGCGGCCGTCGATACCTGGGAGCAGGCCTTCGCCTTCAGCCAGCGGGCGTGGGGCGGTCGGCAATCTTGGAAGGGGCTGTTCCAGCGCGCCATCGCCTATGCATCGGACGGCTTTCCCCTGACACCGTCGCAACGCTTCTGGGCGAACTTCCGCGCGAAGGAGATCGGCAACTGGCCCGATGTCGTGCGCGTGTTCACTGCCGAGGGTCGCGTCCCGGACGTCGGGGAGACCTTCCGGCAGCCCGACCTCGCTCGCACGTTCACGACGCTTGCGGAGAATGGCGGCCGTGACTTCTACGAGGGCGAGTTGGCCCACCGGATTGCGCGTGGCTTGCAACAGGCGGGCTCGCCCCTGACGGCGGACGACCTCGCCCGCTGCCGGGCTCGGAACGAGAGCGCGCTGCGCGTGCCCTACCGGGGCGGAGAGCTCATCAGCCTGCGCCCGCCGACACAGGGGCTGACCACCCTCGAGATCATGGGCGTTCTCGATCGCTTCGACGTGGCCTCACTGCGTGAGGGCAGCGCGGATTACTACCACCTCCTCGTCGAGGCGGTGAAGCTGGCGTTCATCGACCGCAACCGCTTTATTGCCGATCCCGATTTCTTTGACGTTCCCGTCGAGACGCTGCTGTCGGCCTCCCACTTCGATGCGCTGGCTCGCAGCATCGATCCGCGCAGGGCAGCGCCCTGGCCGCATGTCTTTAAGACCGGCGATACCGTCTTCATCGGAGCGGCCGACCGAGACGGTAATTGTGTCAGCCTGTTGCAGACGGTCTATTTCGATTGGGGAAGCGGTGTCGTCGCGGGCGATACCGGCATCCTCTGGCACAATCGCGGCGCAGCGTTCAGCGTTGATGCCGGGAGCATCAACGTGCTGCGCCCCGGCAAACGGCCGTTCCACACCCTCAATCCCGGGATGTATCTCAAGAACGGCCGTCCGCATCTGTTGTACGGAACGCAGGGCGCGGATGGTCAGCCGCAGACGCTCTCGGCAGTGCTGACGCGGCTGATCGACTATCGCATGGACCCGCTCACAGCCCTTGCACGGCCCAGGTTCCTTCTCGGAAAGACGTTCTCGGACAGCCGCGACAGTCTCAAGCTCGAACTCGATGCAGGACAGGCCGTGTTCGACGAACTCAGGGCGCGTGGACACGAGATCAGCCCCATCCCCGCGCAGAGTCCACTGGCCGGTCATCCTGGCGCGATCCGTATCGACGATGACGGTGGCTTTGTCGGCGCTCACGACCCGCGCAGCGACGGCTTGGCCCTCGGCCTCTGAGGCCGCTTGGAGTCTGATTGGCTCGAAGGCGGTCTGTCGGCCGGTGCTTGCCCACATCTGCGTCTTTGACTGCAGTTCAGCCGCCATGGCGTGAGCGCGCCGATCATACGCTCGGCGCTACAGTAGGTGCAGCGTTCGGTGCCCGGCCGTCCAGCCGAGGATCACGGCATCGATCGCGTTGCCGAGCGAGATCTTCGAGGCGCGATAGTCGAGCCCTTTCTTGCCGGGTGGCCTATGACCGGCTTGTTGGACACCCCCTAAGCTATTGGAGCTCGGTCGTCGGATCCAAAAGGACTGAGGAGCCCGAGGTCGAGTTCCGCTGTGCCGTAACCACTCGATCCGCATCGACCTAGAACTCACGCCGACACCTGCGACGCTGCAGGGAGCATCTCCGGCTTCATCGTCACACCGAAACCGGGTGTTCGTAGATCCGGCAGCAGGCCAGTCAAAGCGTGCTTCGGGTCAGGTGTTCGCGCGCCTTACGACATGCATAATCGCGGGAGACCGCGAATTCGCGGCGGTAAACCGGGACAAGCGGCTCTGGATCCCGGCAGACCGTGCTTCCCGCTGCCGGTGTGAACCATTCGCACTGTCGGGGAACTTGGGTCCCTCGCCAAGGTTGGCAGAAGCCGAAGCTGGAGATTCCTGGAATGCTGGCGATGAATTACCGCGGCCCATACAGGGTCCGGGTTGACCGTAAGCCTGTGCCGGTATGCGAGCACGTCCAGGATGCCGTCGTGCGGGTCACTCGAACCTGCATCTGCGGCTCCGACCTGCACCTCTACCACGGCCTCGTGCCGGATACCCGAGTTGGGATGACCTTCGGTCACGAGTTTATCGGTGTCGTGGAAGAAGTCGGACCGGCGGTGAAGAACCTGTCAGTCGGTGACCACGTGCTCGTGCCGTTCAACATCGCCTGCGGCCAGTGCCATTTTTGCAAGCAGGGCCTGTTCGGCAACTGCCACGAGTCCAACTCCCAAGCCAGCGCAGTCGGCGCGATCTACGGCTACTCTCATACGGCCGGCGGTTATGACGGCGGCCAAGCCGAGTACGTGCGCGTTCCTTACGCAGACGTCGGTCCGTGCAAGATCCCGTCGAATATGGACCTCGACGATGCGGTACTCCTCACCGATGTCGTGCCAACCGGCTATCAGGCCGCCGAGATGGCAGGCATCCAACCAGGCGACACGGTCGTCGTGTTCGGGGCCGGCCCTGTCGGAATCATGGCGGCGCGATGCGCATGGCTCTTCGGCGCCGGTCGTGTGATCGTCATTGACCACATCGATTACCGCCTCGACTTCGCCCGTACCTACTGCCCGGCCGAGGTGTACAACTTCCGTTCGTTGGAGGATCCTGTGGTCTTCCTGAAGAAGACGACCGACTCGCTCGGAGCGGATGTCTGCATTGACGCTGTTGGCGGGGATGCCGCCGGTAGCGCCCTGCACACGCTGCTTGGCACGAAGTTGAAGCTTGAGGGCGGCTCCGCAACAGCGCTGCACTGGGCCATCAACTCGGTAAAGAAAGGGGGCGTTGTCTCGATCGTCGGCGTGTACGGACCTACCGGCAACCTGATCCCCATCGGCAATGTCGTGAACAAGGGGATCACCATCCGAGCCAACCAAGCCTCAGTCAAACGTCTCCTGCCACGGCTGATCGAGCACATCGAAGCCGGGCGGCTCAACCCGAAGGCGCTCATCACGCACAAGGTGCCGCTCGAGGAGATTGCGGACGCCTACCACATCTTCTCGGCTAAGCTCGACGGCTGCATCAAGCCGGTGCTGGTCCCCCCTTCGGCACACGGTTGAGGATGACAGGCATGAAGAACCTACCCATTGACCCGTCGAAGGTCCCCGGCTGGGGCGTTGATGCGAACCCTGAGAACGACCCGACCTACCCCATGCGCGACCGGTCGCAGGAGGATAAGCGGGGCATGAATTGGAGGCGGCCGCCTCAACAGCGGGAGACGGTCGAGATCCTACAGTCCATCGAGCGGAACAACCTCACCGCCGTTTTTGGGACGTCGACACCACCGAGCGGCGTCAGCGGGATGATACGCCGTCAGGCATTCAGGTACAGCGAGTCGGAATGGGCGCACTGGCTCATGCTAATGGCCGCCGATCGCGTGAACGTCGTCGAGGGCCTTGTTGAGGACGTTGGTCGCGGTCGCATCCCGAATATTCCGGGCGAGATGGGCATCCGTTCCGAGCTGGAGCACAACCAATCCGGGCTGATGAGGAAGGTGGTGATCTCGGGTGCCATCCTGAGCCTCGGCATCCTGGCAGCGCGGATCTTGGCAACCGACGGGTCCAGGCGGCCTCCCGCGACACGACGGGACTAAGGGGTGGGCTGCCGTCGCATGATGGTATTACAGCACCCCGTGCAAGGCGATGACAGCCGTGGACACGGTTACGCAGCCAGCCTGAAACGCCGAGCTCGTTCATGCCCGCAAACTCTAGCTGGACCTATGGACCACAACATTTTGATGTCGTAGCTGTAGGAAGTATGTGCAGCGAAGACGGAGTGGGCATCTCACCGGCAGCGTAGACGGACCGGAAGGGCACAGCAGTTCGCACGCCGCTTGTGTGGCATGAGCCGACCTTATTGCGTGATGGACGGAAGATCTGCTCTTGCGAGGTGAGCAGATGCTCTCGGAACGGGCGGACATCTCTCGTAACGTAAAGCCTCGCAGTTCATGCGAGTCTGCCTAATTCTCCAACTCAACCGCGCTTGAGCGGCGTCGCGTCGTCGCCCGGCCGTCTCCTTCGATGCACGTCGGCGAATCGCAGTAGGGGGTTCGAGATCCGGCATGCATCGTCACTGCCCTCTGGGTCGACGTGTGGAACGTCCAGGCTCCAGCAAGGCCGCCCTGCGACGTTCCTTGCGCAGCATGCGCTAATCCTACCCTGTGAATCCGGTAATCCGTTTTCTCCTTCCCTCAACAGCCGAAGTAGCGCCTACAGCGATCGTTGCCCCGAGCAGGAGGCAATTACTTTCTTCATCCGTCCCCGACTTCGCGGTTTAACCGTGAACGTTGGGCTCGCCTCCCTGGGCCCAGGCAGGGTCCAGGAGGATGAAGATGACGGCGATCCCGCGCGAGATCAGGCTTACGGGCGATCGCCAACGCCTTGACGTGTTGTGGGAGGATGGTACGGCTTCGCGTTTGACGGCTGCCATTCTGCGGGCACACAGCCGCAGTGCTCAAGCCGTGCGGGTCGAGATCGACGAAGGCCCGCCCGCATTGCCGCACGATATCGCGATCGAGGACGTCGTGCCGGTCGGTGCCTACGCGGTGAATCTCGTCTTTTCCGATGGGCATGACCGCGGGATCTTCCCCTGGCCGTACCTTCGCGCGCTCGCTGACGAAGCGGCTGCCTCGGGAGAGTGGCGATGAGCGCGGGTCAGGATGCCATTCAAGAGGCGACCAATGAAGTGGCCTGCGATGTGCTGGTGATCGGCGGCGGCACGGCCGGGCCGATGGCGGCACTGAAGGCCAAGCTGCGCAACCCGGCCGCCCGCGTGATCCTGTTGGAGAAGGCCAACGTCAAACGCTCTGGCGCGATCAGCATGGGTATGGACGGGCTGAACAACGCCGTCATCCCAGGCTACGCGACACCGGAGCAGTACACCAAGGAAATCACGATCGCGAATGACGGCATCTGCGATCAGGCGCCCGTCTACAAATACGCCGAACGCTGCTTCGAGATCATCCAAGAACTCGATCGTTTCGGCATCCGCTTCCAGCGCGACGGGAATGGCGACTACGACGTCAAGAAGGTGCACCATCTCGGCACCTACGTGCTGCCGATGCCGAACGGCGACACCGTCAAGAAGGCGCTCTACCGGCAATTACGCAAGGCGCAGGTGCTGATCTCGAACCGCTTCATGGCAACGAGGCTTCTGAACGCGCCCGACGGCGCGGTGGCAGGCGCGGTGGCGGTCAACACCCGCACCGCCGAGTTCCTGGTGATCCGCGCCAAGGCGGTGATCCTGTGTCTCGGGGCGGCCGGACGGCTTGGCCTGCCGCATTCGGGCTACCTGTGGGGCACGTACGAGAACGCGGCCAATTCCGGCGACGGCTATTCGATGGCCTACCATGCGGGCGCCGGGCTCGCGAACCTCGAATGCTTCCAGATCAACCCGCTGATCAAGGATTACAACGGCCCGGCTTGCGCCTACGTCGCCGGCCCGTTCGGCGCTTACACCGCCAACAGCCAAGGCAACCGCTTCATCGAGTGCGACTACTGGTCGGGCCAGATGATGCAGGAATTCTACAACGAGCTTCAGAGCGGCAACGGTCCGGTCTTTCTCAAACTCGACCATCTTCACGCGGACACCGTGTCGGAGATCGAGTCGATCCTGCACAAGGTCGAGCGGCCCTCGCGGGGACGCTTCCATGAGAACCGTGGCACCGACTATCGCCATCGCATGGTCGAGATGCACATCTCGGAGGTGGGCTTCTGCTCGGGCCACAGCGCGTCAGGCGTGTTCGTCGATGAATTCGCCCGCACCACCGTGTCGGGATTGTATTCGGCCGGCGATATGGCGAATGTCCCCCACAACTACATGCTCGGGGCCTTCACCAACGGGGCGGTGGCAGGCGAGCACGCGATCGACCATGCGGGGGAGATCGACCTTCCGGCAATCGATGTCGAGGCGATCGCTCGCGAGCGGGAGCGGGTGCTGGCACCGACTCGACGGGAGGACGGCATCCCGCCCAACCAGATCGAGTACAAGACGCGCCGCTTCGTGAACGATTACCTGCAGCCGCCGAAGGTCACGGCGAAGATGGAGATCGGGCAGCGGCGCTTTTCCGAGATCCGCGAGGACCTCGAGACGCGGATGGTCGCCCGAGACAGCCACGAATTGCTGCGGGCGCTGGAGGCCGCCTCGATCCTCGACTGCGCCGAGATGGCTGCCCACGCCTCGCTCTACCGCACGGAGAGCCGCTGGGGTCTTTACCACAACCGCACCGACTTCCCCGAAAAGAACGATGCGGATTGGTTCTGCCACGCGATCCTGCGGAAGGCCGACGGCCGAATGGTTAGCGAGAAGCGGCCGGTCACCCCGTACATCGTGCCGATCGAGGCGGAGGAGCGCGGTGCCTACGATCGCCAACGCGTCCGCCGGCAGGCTTGAGCCAAGGAGAACCCGATGCCTCTCGCCCATTCGCCCAGTGCCGTGCCCGTCACCGTCGACGAGGCCAAGTGCATCGCCGACAAGGGCTGCACGGTCTGCGTCGATGTCTGCCCGCTCGACGTGCTGCGGATCAGCGACCTCACCGGCAAGGCCCACATGAAGTACGACGAGTGCTGGTACTGCATGCCCTGCGAGACGGACTGCCCGACCGGCGCCGTCACCGTCCAGATCCCCTACCTGCTGCGGTGAGCCAGATGCCCGTGACCGATCCGTTCGAGAATTTCGGCGACGTCGCCGAGATCGCTTTGGGCCTCGACGATGCTGACCCGGCGGTGCGCCGGGTCGCTGTCCTGGCGCTGGCCGAGACCGCTGACCCGGATGCGGTACCTCATCTCGCCCGCGCCGTTGCCGATCGGAACCTGGACGTGCGGCGACAGGCAGCGCTCTCGCTCGGCGGCTTCGATGGCCCTCAGACGGCCGAGGCGCTTGCAGGTGCGCTCACTGATCCTGACAAAGCAGTCGCCGTCGCTGCCGCCGAGAGCCTGACCGAATTGAAGGATCAGCGCGCCGGTGCGCCGCTGCTGCCGCTGACCGGTCATGCCGACCCCTTCGTGCGCGCCGCGGCGCTGCGCGCCCTGCGCGGTTTGAGGCTCCCGGAAGCGCTCGGTCCCGCGGTCGCGGCGCTCGGCGATCCCGAGCCGGCAGTTCGGGCGCAAGGTGTCGGCGTCATCGCCTACCTGAAGCAGGAGGCGGCTTTACCCTCGCTCATCGCCGCGACCCGCGACGCGGATGCCGAGGTGCGCCGCGCCGCTCTCGGCGGGCTTGCATTCGCCCGCCACGCCAGCGCGGTCGATGCCATCGCGGGCGCGCTGCACGATTCCGAGTGGAGCGTGCGCGAGACCGCTGCCGAGGCGCTCGGCCGTGCCGGAGCGGCGGAGAGCGCCGAGGTGCTGATCGCGGTGCTCGATGATGCCGCTTGGCAGGTCCGCCAGAAGGCGCTGCGCAGCCTCGGCCGCCTGAAGGTCCGCCGCGCGGTAACGTCGGTGGTCCTCGCCCTTTCCGAGGAGATGGCAGGCTTGCGCAAGGAGGCCGCCGCGGCGCTTGGGGAAATTGCCGATCCGACAGCGCGGGCGGGGCTGGAGGGGATCGTGAACGATCCCGACCCGGACGTGCGCAAGACGGCTCGCTGGGCACTGGGACGGCTAGCGGCGTAGCGCTTAGCCGCATACCAAATTCGGGTAGTCCCCTCGGGATGGCGGATTTGGCTTCGGCGGGGTTCCATCGTGCTTGTACGATGGGACCCCTCCTCAAGCGCCGCGCGGGCTCCGCGATACGGTTGCCGCTTATCCCTCCGTCAGAACGATCTCCTGCAACCGGCCGGGCCGCATCAGGCGGATATGCGCCCGGTCGATTGCGACGACGCCGTCGCGCTGGAAGCGCTTGAGCATCATCGTCACCCACTGACGGGTCGATCCGACCAGCGCGGCGAGTTCGTCGTGGGTGATGCGGCGGCGGATGATGATTGTGCCGTTCTCGGGCGTGCCATAGAGGTCGCCGAGGTTGAGAAGCAGTTGCGCCAGCCGCTCGATGACCGAGCGCGTTCCGAGCATCTGCGCCATCGCTGTGTAGCAGCGGCCCTTCGCTTCCAGCGCGGCGATGAGGCAGAGCGCGAAGCCCGGCATCTGGCGGATCAGCCCGCGCAGGGTCGCACTCGACAGAACGGTCACCCGCACAGGCTCGATCGCCTCGCCCGACCACTGGTGGCAGCCGCCGCCATAGATGCTGGGGCCGCCGATGAAGTGGCCCGGCGTCCAGTAAGCCAGCGTCACCTGTCGGCCCGAAGGCCCCGAGTAGTACACGCGCACGCGTCCCTCCTCGATCAGGAAGATGCCCTCGTGCGGCTGGCCCTGGGTGAAGACGCTCTCGCCGGGCGCAAGGCTCAGCGTGCGGCCGGCGGCGCGCACCCGGGCGATCTCGGACGGAGTGAGGCCGTCGAGGAAGCCGGCACCGTCATCGAGCCCCTCGACCGTCTCGCTGAGGAAGAGCGCGCTGGCGATCAGGGGCGCCGGACGACGGGGTTCGGAGAGGGCGAGCGATGCCGACGACATGGGGACCTCGGGAGAACATAAGGGCTCGGGACCCAGGATGCGCGGACACAGCCGCGCCCCGTCTCCCGTTCCGATTATCGGTACGGCCCGCTTGAGAGCAATTCCAAATCAGAATGTGGTTAGAACACATTCTTCTCCCGTCGACGATTTCGCGAGAAGAGATTTCCGAAGTCCCATGAATAGTTGTCAAGCGGTCGAAAACTGAGCTTGCCGATGAAATTAATTGCTCGCGGCCGCGGCTCTCTAGACGGCACATCCATGGAGTCACCGCCCTCTTGAGCGGTCGATTCATTTACCCCACGGAGCCTGACGGTGACACATCGCTTCCCGCTCACCCGCCGCCTCGCCACCCTGCTCCTGACGGCCACGGCGCTCGGCGGGGCGATCCCCGGTGCGGCCCGAGCCGAGACCATCCGGGTCGCCGTCGGCACGCAGGACACGACGATCAACTGCGCCACCGGCGGCCTGCTGATCCGCGAACTGAAGCTCCTCGAAAAGTTCCTGCCGCGGGACGGCAAGTACAAGGACGCGACCTACGACATCCAGTGGCGCAACTTCACGAGCGGGGCGCCGCTCACCAACGAGATGGTGGCGGGCAAACTCGACCTCGGGGCGATGGCCGATTTTCCCGGTTCGCTCAACGGCTACGCCTTCGCCAAGGCTGGGCGCCGCTCCCTGTTCATCTCGGTGCTCTCGGGCAGCGTGCGCGGCAGCGGCAATGGCATCGTCGTGCCCAAGGAGTCGCCGGTGCAGTCGTTCGCCGAACTCAAGGGCAAGACGATCTCGGTGCCCTTTGCCTCGACCTCACACGGATTGCTGCTGCGGGCGGTAAAGGCGCAAGGCTGGGAGCCGGGCCGCGACGTCACCATCATCACCCAGGCGCCTGAGGTGGCAGGGGCGGCGCTTCTCGCTAACAAGATCGAGGCGCACGCCGACTTCGTCCCCTTCGCCGAGCTGTTCCCCTGGCGCGGCTTCGCTCGCAAGATCTACGACGGCGCGCAAGCCAATGCCCCGACCTTCCACGGCGCGCTGGCCGACGGTGACTACGCGGAGAAGTACCCGGAAATCGTCACGGCCTATCTGCGTGCGGCGATCGAGGCGGATCGGCTAATCGCCGCCGAACCGGAAAAGTATTCCGAACTGATCGAACGGGTGACAGGGATCGAGGCGGAGGTCGCCTACCTTTTCCACGGTCCGCTCGGCCTTCAGACCCGCGACGTGACTTGGAAGCCGGAGTACCGGCAGGCGGTGAAGACCTCGTTCGAGACGCTCAAGTTCCTGAAGAAGGCTGATTCCGACATCGACCTCGATCGATTCGTCGAGGACCGTTTCATCCGTGCGGCTTCGGCTCAAGCCGGTCTCGACTATGAGGTGCGGCTCAAGGACTATGCTCCATTGCCGCTCGCGGCCAACGACGCCGCCACCGGCCAGCCGATCACCGATCCATCCCGCGTTGCGCAGCTCTGGATCCGCGGGGAAGGGAAGGTTCGCCATTACGCCTCACCCGAGGGGGCTCTCGCGGCGCTTGCCAAGCTCGAAAGTCAGGGAAGTGAAGCCCGTGCGTTCTACGCGCAGGATCGCGGAACCGGGATCAAGCTGTTCGCCAACCAAGCCTGGTTCGTGCGCGATGCGAAGGGCGGCCTGAGCGCCTTCCTGCTCAAGGGCGACGCTCAGGCCTACGCCGCGGCGCAGGGCGGCGACGTGATTGACTTCGCCGCCGCACGGGCCGGTCAGGCCCGGCTCTCCGCGCGATGAGCGTGCCGATGGTCCCGACGCTGAGCGCTTCGACGATCGAGGCGCCTCGCTCACTCCGCGCGCCGCACCGGCGGGCGCGCCGGGTGAAGATCCTGGGAGCCCTCCCGCGCAGGATCTCGCTCGGGCACTCGGCGCGGCGCGGGCTCGCCCTGGCTCTCAGCCTGCTTGCGTGGCACCTCGCGGCGAGCAGCCGGCTCGATCTCGGCCTCGTCACCTTCCGCAACGTGCCGACTCCGGCAGCGGCAGCGCAGGCGGCCTGGGCGCTGCTCCACGCGCCTGCGCTGCCGCTTCATCTGGGATCCAGCCTCGTCCGGGTGCTGTCCGGCTTCCTCGCCGCGCTGGGCGTGGGCGTCGCCCTCGGCCTCGCCATCGGCCGATCGCAACTGGCGCGCGACCTGTTGCTGCCGCCGCTCGAAGTGCTGCGCCCGATCCCGGCGGTCGCCTGGATTCCACTCGCGATCCTGATGTTCCCGTCCTCCGAGATGTCGATGGCCTTCATCACCTTCACCGGTGCGCTGTTCCCGATCCTTCTCAACACCGTGCACGGGGTGGAATCGGTGCATTCGCGACTGGTGGCCGCCGGCCGCAGCCTGGGGGCAGGCGATGCCGCGATCCTACGGGAGGTGATCCTGCCCGGCGCCGCGCCCAGCATCGTCACCGGCGCAGCGATCGGCATGGGCACCGCGTGGTTCTGCCTCGTGACTGCCGAAATGATCTCTGGCCAGTACGGGATCGGCTACTTTACCTGGGAATCCTACACATTGCAGAACTACGACGACATCGTCGTCGGCATGCTGCTGATCGGCCTGCTCGGGATGGGATCGAGCCTTATCGTGCGCTGGCTCGGCGCCCTGGCGACGCCGTGGATCGGTGCGGGAGTCCAGCGATGAGCGCGGGGACGGCACCGGCCGGCCCCCACGCCGGCAACGAGGGTCGGGCCGCCGGTCACGTCTCCGTTCGCGACGGCGCGATCCGGCTCGGACGGGGCGAGGCGGCCTTCGATGTCGTGGAGGACATCGATCTCGACATCTCAGGCCGTCAGTTCGTCTGCATCCTCGGACCTTCGGGTTGCGGGAAGTCGACCCTGCTCGGGGCGGTGGCCGGTCACCTCGCCCTGTCGCGCGGCAGCGTCAGCCTCGACGGGTCGGCGGTCGCGGGACCGCATCCCGACCGCGGCATCGTCTTCCAGCAGCACACGCTGTTTCCTTGGCTCAGCGTGATCGACAACGTCGCCTTCGGCCTGAAGATGAAGGGCATCGGCCGTCGCGAGCGCCTGGAGCGTGCCCGAGTGCTCCTCGCACAGGTCGGCCTGTCCGACTTCGGCGAGCGCTATCCCGCCGAACTGTCGGGGGGCATGCAGCAGCGGGTGGAGATCGCCCGCGCGCTCATCAATCAGCCCCGCGTCCTGCTGATGGACGAGCCTTTCGGGGCGCTGGACGCGCAGACGCGGCTGACGATGCAGGAGCTGCTCCTCGACATCTGGACCCAGCACCAGACCACGATCCTGTTCGTCACGCACGACATCGACGAGGCCCTGTTCCTCGCCGACCGGCTCATCGTCATGACGCCGCGGCCTGGGCGCATCCTCGATGATATCCCCCTTGCGTTCGGTCGCCCTCGGGAGCGCGGCCTGATCACCCACCCACACTTCACAGCGGTTAAACAGCGCTGCCTGACCCTCCTCCAGAGTGCGCCCGGCGGGGTGCCGCTCGCGCGGCTGAGCCCGATTGGGGTGTGAACCGAACCACTCCGGGTGGAACCGCACCGGCCCCATCGCGCGGCGGGGCCGATGGCATCAGATCGGCCGGTCTCACACCCGCACGCGCGGAAACACCTGCTCGGCGAAGCGGCGCATCTCCGCCTCGAACGGCTGGAACTGCAGCATGAACAGTTCGATCCCAGCGGCGTGGAAGGCGCGAATGCGCTCCGCCACGGCGTCGTAGCTGCCCACGAGCCCGGCAGCCGTGCCGCCGTTGGTGCCGACATGGTGCGAGGCGGCTGCGTCGGTCTTGGCGAACATCACACTCGCGGCGTCCGTGCGTGCCCGAGTGTCGGCGCGGAGGGCCTCGTCGCGGCGGCTCAAGTCGAGCAGCCGGGCGAATTCTTCCTTTGCTTCCGCGTCCGTCTCTCGGGCGATCACGAAGGCTGAGAGGCCGTAGCGCAAGCGGCCCGCAGCGGCCGGGCGACGGGCGACGTCAGCGATGAGATCGGCGACCGCTTCCAAGGGCTGACCGTTGATGAACCAGACGTCGCCGTGGTCGGCGACCAGCGCGCGGGCCGGCTCGGATTCGCCGCCGACGTAGAGTGTCGGCCGCGGCCGATACGTACCAGCCGGCTTGAGTTGATAGTCTTCGACGCGGAAATGCCGGCCTTCGAAGCCGACCCGCTCGCCCCGCAGCAACCGATCGACGAGGGCGATCCACTCGCGACCGTAGGCGTAGCGCTCGTCATGGGCCGGAAACGGAAGGCCGGCCTGTTCGAATTCGGCGCGGTTCCAGGCATTGACGAGGTTGAGGGCGAAGCGCCCCTGGCTGACGTGCTCGATTTGAAGCGCCATCTTGGCGAGCACGACGGGGTGATAGAGCCCCGGCTTGATCGCCGCGATGATCTCGATCCGATCCGTCAGCGCCGCCAGGGCGGCGGAGGCAGTCCAGGCCTCCAACTGGTCCCTGGTCTCGTCGTAGGGGTTCACCGTGTGCTGGGCGACGAGGACGGAATCGTAGCCGAGGTGTTCGGCCTCAAGCACGACGGCGCGGTTGCGTGCCCACGAGGCGTCGTGTGGCTCGTCCGGATCGTGGCGAGCGGCGCGGGAGCCGTGGACCGGGGCCCAGACGCCGAAGCGGAGCGGGTGCGTCATGGCTCAGCCTCTTCCCGTCCCTTGCCCGGCCGAAGGCTGCCAGATCCGCACGGCCGTGGCGTCGAGCCGGCGCGGGATCAGCCCGGCTTCGTGAAAGGTGTCGGCGATGGCCTGCTGATCGGAGAGCGCTGCCCTGTCGACCGCCCTGACCGCGTAGGAGCGCCGCTCGTTGACCGTGCTGACGACTTCCGGCGGGAGGTCGCCCCAGATCGGGGCGAGGAGGGCAGCGGCCTCCTTGGGGTTCTTTTTGACCCAGAGGCCCGCCTCGACCAGCGCGGCGAATACCGTGGCAACGACCTCCGGCTGCTCGGCGGCGAAGCTGTCATTGACCGTGTAGTAGCGGTTGTAGCTCGAGAGGCCGGTGGCGTCGGCGAGTACTCGGATCGGGCGCTTGGCTTGCACGATGGCGAGGAACGGGTCCCAGATCGACCAAGCCTCGATGCCGCCCTGCTCGAACGCGGCGAGGCCGTCGGCCGCCTCCAGATAGGCCGGGCGGATATCGGAGAAGCGAAGTCCCGCCCGCTTCAGCGCGCCCGCGAGGATGAAGTGGCAGCCCGAGCCCTTCGAGACGCCGACCGTGCGGCCCTTGAGGTCCGCGACTGTCCGGATCGGTGACTCGTCGGGCACGATGATCGCCTCGGCCCGCGGCGAAGCCCCCTCCATGGCGTAGAAGGTCAGTGCGGCACCAGCCGACTGCGTGAAGACCGGCACCGCGTCCGCCACGTCCGCGTGAAGATCGACGGCGCCCGTGTTCATCGGTTCGAGCACCTTGGTGAAGAGATGCCAGCTCACGCCAAATCCCTGCCGGCCGAGCCGCTCCTCCAGGATGCCCCGCGCTTTCAGGACGGTGAGGAGTGTCGAGGAGCGCTGGTAGCTCAACTTCACTGTCCGGCCCGCACGGGCCGGGCCGGATCGACCGAGGGTGAGGCCGGCGGCGAGGGTGCCGGCGAACTGGCGGCGGGTCAGGCTCATCGGGATTCCGTGTGCTCGGTGGGCCGGGCAGGGGGGCTCGGCGGCGGGACGTCGGGCCGCGGATCGGCGGTGAAGCCGTCGCGGTTCGGCATGGCGACCCTCGGCAGGGAGGTGGCATCGAGGCTCGCCTCTTCGGGCAGCAGGCCGTTGAGGTGCAGCACGTAGGCACTGACCGCGTAGGTCTCGTCGGGCGTGAGTGATTGCGGCGCATCGAACGGCATGGCCCGGCGCACGTAGTCGAACAACGTCGTGGCGTAGGGCCAGAAGCTACCGACGGTGCGCAGCGGTTTGGCACTCGCGAGGCTGCCCAGTCCGCCGGCCAGCGCCTCGGCGGCAGCCCCCTCGCCGCGGGCGCCGTGGCAGGCGGCGCAGCGCGCTGCGTAGAGGCCCGCTCCGTCGCGCACGCTGCCACGGCCGGGTGGCAGGCCCTGGCCGTCGGGGCGCACGTCGATGTCCCAGGCGGCGATGGTCTCAGAGCTTGCCGGCCTGCCGATGCCGAGGGGCTCGGCCGCGAGGGGACCCGCGAGACCCAGGCTCAGGATGAGCGGCAGGAACGCCTCATACCGCATAGGTCACCGACCCGTTCGGCTCGATGCTCCAGCCGAACACCGCGTTGTTGTGGTAGAAGGAGCGGGTGCCGCGCACCGCGACCAAGGCTTCGCGGCTCGGCTGCACGTAGCCGGTCTCGTCCCGCGCCCGGCTCAGGAGGCGCGCGGGCCCGCCCTCCCAGCGCCACGGCAGGCGGAAGCGGGTGAGGCAGCGCGGCAGCACCGGCCCCTCCAGATGCGCCTCCCGCCAGGAGATACCGTTGTCCGTCGAGACCTCGACGCCTGCGATCCGCCCGCGCCCGGTCCAGGCCAATCCGCGGATCTCGTGGAAACCGGGCTCGTGCAGATGCTGGCCGCCCGACGGCGCGGTGATGATGGATTTGGCCTCCATCACGAAGGTGAACTGACGCACCGTGCCATCCGGCATCAAGTCGGTGTATTTCGAGGTCTCTTCCCGGGTCTGAAACGGCTGGTCGCCGACCTTGATGCGGCGCAGCCACTTGATGCTCAGGTTGCCCTCCAGTCCCGGCAGGAACAGCCGCAGGGGATAGCCCTGCTCCGGGCGCAGCCGCTCACCGTTCTGCGCATAGGCGAGGATCGCCCCATCGAGCGCATCGAAGGGGATCGAGCGGGTCATGGCGCAGGCATCGGCTCCCTCCGCCAAGATCCAGGCCGCGCCCGGCTTTACGCCGACTTCGGCGAGCAAAATTGAGAGCTCGACGCCGGTCCACTCGGCACAGGAGATCAGGCCGTGGCTGTCCTGCACCGTCCAGTCGGGCTTGGCCCCGAGCCAGGGCGTGTTGCCCGAGCATTCGAGGAAGTGCAGCCGCGAGACGGCGGGAAAGCGGACGATGTCGTCCATGGTGAGGGCCAGCGGGCGCTCGACGAGGCCGTGCACGACGAGACGGTGTCGGTCCGGATCGATGGCTGGGATGCCTGCATGGTGGCGCTCGAAATGCAGGCCGTTCGGCGTCAGGATACCGTGCAGGCCCTGGAGCGGCGTCACCGTGGACGACGCTCCGGGAAAGCGCGGCGGCAGCCGGGGGTAGCGCGCGAGCGTCTCGCTCGGGCTCGGCCGGCCGTAGCCGGGGGCGGTGGCGCCCTGCTCGCGTGTCCAGGGCGGCACGTCGAGGGGGTTTGCCTCCGCCAGCGCGCCCGTGGCGACGCCTGCTCCGGCGAGTGAGCCGGCCATGCGGAGGAAGCTGCGCCGGTTCTCCATTCGCTTGCGCATCCTACTTCGCGCTCGCCTCGGCCTGGGCCGCCTCGAAGAAGCGGGTGTCGAAAAGTCCGTCCGTGGGCGGGGTCTTCTCACTGATGCCGAGCGTGGTCTGGAAGGCCAGCATCGCGCCCGTCGCCGCCACGATGGAGCGTGGATCGGCGACGTACTGAGTCGCCGGCGACGCGAGCGCCTTGCGCAACGTGGCGGCCGTGACGATGCCCTTGCCCAGCGCGACCTCGACCGCAGGCAGCGCCCGCTCGGGCTCCCGCTTGAGAAGGTCGACGGCCCGCACGATCGCCGAGACCAGGGTGCGCACCGCGGCCGGGTTCTGCTCCAGGAAGGCGCCGCGGACCGCCACCACCGTCCCTGGCTGCCCGGGGAACAGGTCGTTGCCGCCCGCGACCAAGCGGATCTGCGGGTTGCGCTCGCGAATGATGCTGAGACCCGGCTCCCGCACCGTCGCGGCATCGACAGCGCCGGCGAGGATCGCCTGCTGGGCCGCGTCAATACCCAGGGTCACGATCTGCACGTCGGCCGGATCGACCCGGTGGATCTCGCGCAGCCAGTAGGACAGGTTGGTGTAGGGAATCGAGCCGAGCGGCTGTGTCGCGATTTTGGCCGGGCGGCCCGTCTCCTCCCGGAAGCGACGGAAGGCTGCTGCCGGCGCCGCGCCGTCGGCGAGCGGACCAGCGAGCTTGGCGCCAGCCACGAGCACGCTCTCGCCGACCGCGGTGGCGGCCACCACCCGCAGGTCGACGCTCCGGGTCCGGCCAATCGCCACCGGCGTGATACCGGCAACGTAGACATCGAGCGTTCCGCTCGCCGCCGCCTGCACGGCGTTCGGCCCGGAATCGAACAGCGTCACCGCAGGCTTCAGTCCACCCGCGCTGAGCCAGCCCTCCCGCTCCGCGACGAACAACGGTGCGGCGCCGAGCACTGGTATCGCCCCGATTCGCACGGCAAGCGGCTGCGTCTGCGCGGCGCAGGTCCCTGAAGTGACGAGGAGAAGAATCGCCCACCGGATGACTTGAGACAACATGATCGTTCTTTTATTTGGGAGATAAAGATAAGATCTGTCTAGACCCGTCTGCATTATGAACAATTGACCCGATTACGCAAGACTTCTGACTGTGCTGAGGCTATAGCCCGATCGCACAACAGTGCGAGATGAAGGGCCGATTGATGATCCAGGACGAGAGCGCGCGTCGGGCGCGGCTGGGCGAGCACGTGGCGCCGTCCGGGCTCTACGAGGCGCTCAAGGACCGCCCCTTCCTCGGCTCGGTCCGCTGCAACGTCGACACGCTGGTTGCGGGAAGCTGGCACGAGATTGAGCTGACCTACGAGGTCGGCGCTTGCGGCATCGCAGACGGGGCGACTTTCAAGGCCACCTTCAAGTTCTACTCCGACTGGGCGCTGTTCCAGACCGCCGACCCGTCGTCCGCCAACTACGTCAGCGCCGAGTACGAGGCCGGCCCGCTCGTGCCGGGCCAGTCGCCCGCCTCCGTGCAATCGCTCAGCGTCCGCTTCGACCAGAAGGGTCACGAACGGCCGTTCCAGAAGGCGGTGATCATTGACGTCGTCGACGGCTATCTGAATGCGGGCGACCGCATCGTCATCCGGCTGGGCGATCGACGGGCCGGCGGGCCGGGCACCCGCGTCCAGACCTTCGTCGAGGACGGCTTTCGCTTCCGCTGCTACGTCGATCCGCTCGGCACCTCACGCTACGTGGCGGTGCCGGGCGATCCGGTCATCGCGATCGTTGCGGGACCCCCGGCGCGGATCCAACTCGGCGCTCCCCGCTTTGTGGCCGAGGGTATCGCACCGCCCCTGACCGTGGCGTTGCTCGACCGCTGGGGCAACGTCGTCCGCGACCTTGGCGGGTCCGTTGAAATCGCGGCGTCACAGGGCGGGGCCGAGGTGTATCGGCGCCAGCACGCGGTGCCGGATGAGGGCTGGGCGGTGCTGCGGGTCGAGGATCTGCCGGGCGCCTCGGGAGAATTGCGCATCGCTGCCGCGCGTCCCGGCGCCCGCGATGGTTCGGAGGGCATAGCCTTCGTCACGGGGCTTCCTGACGCGCCGGTGGTGCGCGCGCTCTACGGTGATCTCCACGTCCACGCCCACGACACGGTCGGCACCAACAGCCCGGCCTACAACGCTGCCTATGCCCGCGACGTGGCCGGGCTCGATGTCTACGGCTACACGGCCAACGACTTCCAGATCACCGACGAAGCGTGGCGCGAGGGCGTGGCGGTGACCGCCACCTTCGATGCCCCCGGGCGGTTCGTGGCCTACGCGGTGCAGGAATGGTGCGGCAGCTCGACTGCCGGCGGCGACCATCAGGTGCTGTTCCTCGGTGATGATCCACCGGGCTTTCCGCACAACGAGCGGGGTGAGCACAACCGGACCTTCCTGTGGAACGAGAGCATGGGCGGCAAGGGCGTCGAGGTCGGTCGCTGGCCGGTCGAGGATCTCTGGGCGGCCTACGGGCATGACCCGGAACATCACCTCGTCATCCCGCATGTCGGCGGGCGCCGCTACATTCCCGACTGGCACCATCCCGAACTCGAGCGGCTGGTCGAGATCGCCTCCGCCTGGGGCCAGTTCGATTGGCTCTATCAGGACGTGATCGCGCGGGGCTACCGGCTCGGCGTCTGCGCTAACGGCGACGAGCATCGCGGCCGGCCCGGCGGCGGCGCGCCGGGCGTGCAGGTCTTCGGCGTGCGCGGCGGGCTCACCGGTATTCTCTCCGACCGCCTCGACCGTCGCGCCGTCGGCCGGGCACTGCGGGCGCGCCACACCTTCGCGACGACCGGCGAGCGCAGCGCGGTCCTCGTCCGGAGCGGTCCGCACCGTCAGGGCGACGCCTTCACGAACGTGGGCCCCGCACGGCTCGATTACCGGTTCCTCGGCGAGGCGGGTTGGGAGGAGCTCAGCGCGCATGACCACACCGGCGAGATCTGGCGGCGAGATCTCCACGCCGAGCTCGGCTTGTCCGAGCGCTTGGTGCGCCTGCGCTTCGGCGGCGCGCGCATCCGGGACCGCTATCGCTGGGCATCTTGGGAGGGTCGCATCCGCATCCTCAACGGTACCATCCGCCGGGTGAGCGCGCAGGGCTTCGAACATGCCGAGGAGGCGGCGTGGCGCTCCGGCCCGACCGAAATCGCCTTCCGCTCGGAGACCTACGGTGACAGCGACGCCATCGAGATCGACGTCTGCGGTCTTGGCGAATGTCGCATCCTGGTCGGGGGGACGATCGGCGGCTTCGTGAAGGTCGGCGATCCACGCCGGCCCGCGCCCTTCGTCCACGCGCCGGACTTCCGCTTCGAATGCAGCGGCCGCGAGTTGATCGAGGCAGGCGCCCTGCGGCGCGATCTCGGCGGCGCGGGGTTGTTCCTGGCTCTTGAGCGCCTGACGGAACAGCCGCTGCCGCGGGATGTCGCCGGCCACATCGACTTGGAGCCGGACAACGCGGCCTTCGGCTTCCGGCCCGTCTATTTTTCGGGTCGCCAGCGCGATGGCGGCCGCGTCTGGTCATCGGCGCAGTTCATCACCTTCGAGAACGGGCGCGATGCGAAGGAAGACGCGGCAGGATGATCGTCGATCTCCGTTTGACGGCGAGACGAGGGCGACGGTCAGCGTGTCGTCCTCGATGAAACGCCCGCCCGGAATCTGAGCCTGAAGATGCGTCGCTGAAACGACGAAAATGTTGTTCTCGCTCATGTCGAACAGCAGGAACGACCGTCTATAGAACGTCATATATAGAGTTGATGTTTGCGAAATTGCTGGCTCGCAAGCGTAATCGCGCAGTTCTGCTTGAGCTTGGAGCAAGAATAGCCGATTTCGGGAACGGGACGCAGTCGGGAGTCGCTTTCGCGGGCCGGGCTGGCGGCGGGTAGCGAAGGGTGACCGGACGATGTCGCAGGTTGATGCAGGCTGGGGGGCCGGCCCGAGTGAACGCTACGAGGTACTCGCTACGCGCTTCAGACCGGTCTTCGCCGAGATCCGCGCCACTGCCGTCGCGCGGGACGTCGAGCGTCGGTTGCCCCATGCCGAACTTGCCTGGCTGAAGGAAGGGGGCTTCACCACCTTGCGCCTGCCCGCTGAGGTGGGCGGGCACGGCGCGAGCCTGCCCGAACTGTTCAACCTGCTGATCGAGCTGTCGGCGGCCGATTCCAATGTCACCAACGCGCTGCGCGCGCATTTCGGCTTCACAGAGGATGTGCTGACCGCTGCCTCGCCGGAATGGCGTGCCCGATGGATCGCCCGGCTCGCCGCGGGCGAGACCGTCGGCAGCGGCGTGTCCGAGACGGGGTCGGCCAAGGTCGGGCAGTTCGACACGGTGGTGCGCCAACACGGTGGCGAGCGGGTAGTGGACGGCCGAAAATTCTACACGACGGGCGCTCTGTTCGCCGACTGGATCCACCTCTCGGCGCAGGACGAGGCGGGCGCGCCCGTGGTGGCCGCAGTTCCGACTCGCGCGCCCGGCGTCACGATCGAGGACGACTGGGACGGCTTCGGGCAGGCGCTGACCGCGAGCGGCACCGCCCGCTTCGACGGAGTCGTACTGGCGCCGGAGATGATCAAGCCGGAGACGGCGCGCTTTCCTTATGCCATGGCCTTCTTCCAGCTCGTGCATCTGGCCACGCTCGCCGGGATCGGCCGTGCGGCGGCCGAGGATGCGGCCCGGTTGGTCGCGGCCCGCGCCAGGGTCTACAGCCACGGCAATGCCGCGCGAACCGCCGACGATCCGCAGGTTCAGGCGGTGGTGGGCCGGGTGCGGGGAAATGCCTATGCCGCGGGCGCCATCGTGCTGAAGGCGGCCGAGAGCGTCCAGCGCGCCTCCGAGGTAGCGCAGGCGCAGGGGCGGGAGGCCGCCGAGCCGGCCTCGGCGCTCGCCGATGTCGAGGTCAACCAAGCCGTGACCGTGGTGACGAACCTCGTGCTGGAGGCAACGACCGTGCTGTTCGACGCGCTCGGCGCCTCCGCCGTGAAGGCCGAGCACGGGCTCGACCGCTACTGGCGCAATGCCCGCACGCTGACCTCGCACAACCCACGGATCTACCGCGAGCGCAGCGTCGGCGCATTCGCGATCAACGGCACCCCGCCGCCGCGCGAGTATCGCGTCGGGACGGCGTGACAGGGGCCTGCCAAGTCCCGTCACATTGATCGGAGATGTTTTGCGCCGCGCTGACGAACGTCACTAATCGCGCGGCGTCTTCCAGTCGGGGCAAGGCCGTAGCGCCCGGAGGCGCCTGTATCCGGGCAAGCCTCCGCGACGGCGATGCTTGAACCAGGCAAGCCTGTTCTGACCTTCGCCGAAGAAACGTGATCGGGGCGGGTCTTATCGTGACCCTCTGTCGCCCTTTGAGCGGCACGGCCGGCCTGCTACGGAAGAAGTCGAGCCCAGCAGGCCGCCGCTCGGGGGAAAGTCAGATTTGAACCGAGCGAGTGACACCACCCAGCATATCGATCTCACTGCCTGCGACCGGGAACCGATCCACATCGTCGGCAGCGTCCAACCCCACGGCTTCCTCCTTGCCCTAGACGCACGGACTCTCGTGGTCGCCCAGGCGAGCGCCAATGCTCCCGTCGCTGCGTCGGCCGGCGCAGCCCTGGAGAACGCCTTTCCCGAGCTGGCCGCGCTCGCACGCCGCTACCTCGACACCGGCGGCGAGCTCGACGGTGCCCAGTATCTGCGCACCGTCACGCTGGGCTCCGGGGCCACGCGGCAGGCTTACGAAATCGCCGCGCACCGGGTCGGCGACCTCCTGGTTCTCGAACTGGAGGAGACCGACGACGCCTCCGGGGAGGCCGGCTTTGACGCGCTGAACCCTCGCCTGCGCGCCTTCGTGCAGAGGCTTCACACCGCCCCGAGCGTCGAGGATCTCTGCCAACTCCTCGCCGCGGACATCCGTCACATCACCGGCTTCGACCGCGCGCTGGTCTACCGGTTCGACCGGGACTGGCACGGCACGGTGCTCGCCGAGGACGGCAACGGCGTGCTGCCCTCCTATCTCGACCTGCGCTTCCCCGCCTCGGACATTCCTGCCCAGGCGCGCGAACTTTACCGGCGCAACCGCCTGCGCATCATCCCGGACGCCGGCTACGCGCCGGTTCCGATCCGGCCGGCGACGACGCCCTCCGGCAAGCCGCTCGATCTCAGCCAATCGGTGCTGCGGTCGGTCTCGCCGGTCCATGTCGAGTACATGCGCAACATGGGCACGATGGCGTCCATGTCGGTCTCCATCCTGGTGGACGGGGCGCTGTGGGGCTTGGTCTCGTGCCACAACGGCCTGCCGAAGCGCGTGCCGCTGCAGGCGCGCAACGCCTGCGATTTCCTCACCCAGGTCTTCGCCCTGCAGCTCTCTGCCAAGGTTCGCGGCGAGCAGGCCGAGCAACGCCTTGCGCTCAGCGCGGTCCAGGCGCGCCTCCTCGGTTTCATGGCCGAGGAGGACAGCTTCGTCGACGGCCTGTTCAACCATCCGAACGACGTCCTCGCGCTCGTGAATGCCTCGGGCGCCGCCGTCGTCACTGCCGACCGCTGCCGGCTCTTGGGCTCGGCTCCTCCAGAGCGCGAAGTGCGTGCCCTCTACGAGTGGTTGTCGGCGCGCGGCGAGGCCGAGGACGTCTTCGTGACCGAGGCGCTGGCGGAGGAGTTTCCGCGGGCGCAAGGCATCGCCGACCGGGCAAGTGGCCTCCTCGCGATCTCGGTCTCGAAGCGCTACGCCAGCTACATCCTCTGGTTCCGGCCGGAGGTGGTGCGGACCGTGAAGTGGGGCGGCAATCCCGTGAAGGCGGCCCGTCCCGGCCCGGAGGGCGGCCCTGACCGCCTGCACCCGCGCAAGTCGTTCGAGACCTGGAAGGAAACGCTGAAGGGCCGTTCGCTGCCCTGGTCGCTGCCGGAGGTCGAAGCGGCGAAAGACCTGCGCGCCTCGGTCCTGGGCATCGTGCTGCGCCGGGCCGAGGAACTGGCCGCCATGAGCGAGGAACTGCAGCGCTCGAACAAGGAGCTCGAAGCCTTCTCCTACTCGGTGAGCCACGATCTCCGCGCGCCCTTCCGGCACATCGTGGGCTACGCCAATCTGCTGAAGAATCGCGAGAGCCCCAACCTCACGGAGAAGGGGCGGCACTACGTCGACACCATCATCGAGGCCGCTCTCTCGGCGGGGACTCTCGTCGACAACCTGCTGACCTTCTCGCAGATGGGGCGGCACGCCCTGAACAAGGTCTCCGGCGACCTGAACGCGCTCGTCGAGGAGGTTCGCCGCAGGGTGATCCGTGACGTCGCGCCGGACCGGACCGTGCGATGGGAGGTGGGCCCGCTCGGTCGCGTCTACGCCGATCCGGCGATGTTGCGGCTCGTCATCGAGAACCTGCTCTCGAACGCGGTGAAGTACAGCCGTGACGAGGCGGCGGCGGTCATCGAGGTCGGCCGGCTGCCGCCGCACGACGGCGAGGCGGTCTTCTTCGTGCGCGACAACGGCGTCGGCTTCGACATGGCCTACGTCGACAAGCTGTTCGGCGTGTTCCAGCGCCTCCACCGAGTCGAGGAATTCGAGGGGACCGGCATCGGCCTCGCCAACGTGCGGCGCATCGTCGAGCGCCACGGCGGTCGGACCTGGGCGGAGAGCCGGCTCGGCGAAGGCGCGACCTTCTACTTCACCCTGCCGGTCCGCGAGGAGGCGAACTGAAATGGCGGCCCTGAAGCCGATCCTTCTCGTCGAGGATAATCCCAACGATATCGAGCTCACGCTTGCCGCGCTTGAATCGAGTCAGCTCGCCAACGAGATCGTCATCTGCCGCGACGGTGCCGAGGCGCTCGATTTTATCTACCGCCGAGGCACCCACGAGCGGCGTCGGCAGCAGGATCCGGCCGTGGTGCTGCTCGACCTGAAGCTGCCCAAGGTCGATGGTCTTGAGGTGCTGGCAAAGGTGAAGGGCGACCCGGACACCCGCGGCATCCCGGTGGTGATGCTGACATCCTCGCGCGAGGAAACCGACGTCGTCCGGTCCTACAATCTCGGCGTGAACGCCTTCGTGGTGAAGCCCGTCGCCTTCGATGAGTTCTTCGCCGCGATCCGCGAGATCGGCGTTTTCTGGGCGCTCCTCAACGAGCCGCCAACCCGCAGAGGAGGATGGCCATCGAACGCGTAATCGGACGCCGGGCGAGCCCGCTGCGCATCCTCCACCTGGAGGACAGCGACCTCGACGCAGAACTCATCGAGGCCGAACTCGAACGCCTCGGACATCCCGTGCGGATCGAGCGGGTCATCACACGCGACGCGTTCGCCGCCGAGGCTCGGCCGGACCGGCATGACCTCATCCTCGCGGACTACGTGCTGCCGACCTTCGACGGCATCAGCGCGTTCCGCATCGCGCAGGCACAGTGCCCCGACATCCCGTTCGTATTCTGCTCCGGTACGCTGGGCGAGGACATCGCGGTCGAGGCGCTGAAGGACGGTGCCACGGACTACGTGACCAAGCAGCGGATCGACCGTTTGCCGCACATCGTGGTGCGCGCCCTTGCCGAGGCTCGAACCAGAGCCGAGAAGCGCGTGGCAGAAGCCGCCCTACAGGCACTGAACCAGTCGCTTGAGGTCCATGTCGCCGAGCGCACTCGCGAACTCGCCGAGGCCAACGCCGCGCTCCAGCAGCAGATCGTCGAGCGCGAGCGCGCCGAGGAGGCCTTGCGCCTGATGCAGCGGCTGGAGGCTGTGGGGCAGCTGACCAGCGGCGTGGCCCACGACTTCAACAATCTGCTGACGGTCATCGCGGGCAACATCGAGTTCCTGGAACGGGACGTGTCGAGCGAGCGCTCGAAGCGGCGCCTCGCGATGATGCGAGGCGCGGCCGCGCGCGGCGCCAGCTTGACCGCGCAGCTCCTGGCCTTCTCGCGCCGCCAGCGGCTGGAGCCGAAGCCGGTGGACCTGAACCGGACGGTCGCCTCGATGCGCGACCTGCTGCAGAGCTCGATCGGCGGTGCGGTGCGGATCGAGACCGCCCTTCAGGCCGACCTGTGGCCGGCCCTTGTCGACGCCACTCAGATCGAGCTTGTGATCCTCAACCTCGCCATCAATGCCCGGGACGCGATGGCGGTCGGGGGCCGGCTGACTATCGAGACGGGCAACGTCGCCGTCACGGAGGCGCCGACCCGGCCGGAGCAGCCGAGCCCGGGAGAATACGTGATGATCTCGGTCAGCAACACCGGGACGGGTATGACGCCGGAGGTGCTGGCCCGGGTGTTCGAGCCATTCTTCACGACCAAGGCGGTGGGGAAGGGCTCCGGCCTCGGCCTTGCGCAGGTCTTCGGCTTCGTCAAGCAGTCCGGTGGCGGCCTCAGGGTCGACACGGTTCCCGGGGAGGGCACCTCGTTCAAGGTGTACCTGCCGCGCGCCGAGAGCGAGGGCGTGACGGTGCCGGTCACGGTCTCCAACGCCGATTGGGCCCGCTCCCGCCCACCGGGAACGCAGCCGATGCTCCTCGTGGTCGACGATGACGGCTGGGTGCGCGAGGTGACCGCGACTCGGCTCAGCGAAGCGGGCTACCAAGTGCGAGAGGCGGCCTCGGGCCTGCAGGCGCTCGTGGCTCTCGAGGCCGATTCCTGCGTCGACCTCGTCGTCATCGACTTCGCAATGCCCGGAATGAACGGGGCGGAGGCCGCGACCGAGATCCGCAAGCGATGGCCGGAGGTGCCGGTCCTGTTCGTCACCGGCTACGCCGACAAGGACGCGCTGACCCAAGCCGGCGCGGTCGGTGCGGACGCCATCGTGCAGAAGCCGTTTCAGGACGGTGAGCTCGAACGCAAGGTGGCCGCGACCCTTGCGGCGAGGCCGATGCCGCACTTGCGCCTCGTCTCGGACCGTAATCGAAGCGCTTGAGCGGCGTGCTTCAGCGAGATGCTAGTGGGGAACAGGGCGCTGCCGTGGACAAGCCGCAGGCCCTGGATGCAACCATGCGCCCGAGCGGAAATCCTCGCGAGAGCCGTCCCCGCGCACGAGCCACCGAGATTGTCCTCTCCTATGCCTTGGTCCCATGCTTGAGAATGCCGTGACCGAGTTCCCGCTCTTCCTCGCCGGAGGCGGGCGGATGGGCGCGATCATGCGCGTCCATGACTGGTCCGGCTCTCCGCTCGGGCATCCCGACATTTGGCCTCCTTGCCTGCGCTCGACCGTCAGCCTGATGCTGGGCTCGCGCTTCCCGATGTTCGTGGCGTTCGGATCCGAGCTCAACTTTCTCTACAACGACGCCTATGCCGAGATCCTGGGCGACAAGCACCCTGGGGCGCTCGGACGTCGCTTCCACGACATCTGGTCGGAGATCTGGCCCGACATCGCCCCGCTGATCGAGAGGGCGTTGTCCGGCGAGCCGACTTGGTCCGAGGACATGCCGCTGACCATGAACCGGCGCGGCCACGACGAACAGACCTGGTTCACCTTTTCCTACTCGCCCGTGCGCGACGAGCAGGGCCGGGTCGCCGGCATGTTCTGCGCCTGCAGCGAGACGACCCGACGCATCCGTGCCGAGGCTGAGCTGCGCGAGGCGGAGGCGCGGGTCAGGGCGCTCGCCGATCACCTGCCGGGCGGCTACGTCTACCAGATTGCCACGCCCCGCGATGGATCAGGTCGCCGCTTCCTCTACGTGTCGCAGGGCTTCGAGCGCATGACCGGCTTGCCGGCGCAGGCCGTGCTCGCGGATCCAGCCGCCGCCTACGACCTGTTTTTGCCGGAGGATCGGAGTCGCCTGGCGGAGGCCGAGGCGGCGGCTATCCGTGACCTCGCACCCTTCGACGTCGAGGCACCGATGCGCCGGCCCGACGGCCGCATCATCTGGACGCGTATCGTCTCGGCGCCGCGCGCTCTCGGCGACGACCTGGTCTGGGACGGGCTGCACCTCGACGACACAGCCCGCAGGCAGGTCGAAGAGCGACTGCGCGAGAGCGAGCGGCGCTTGCGGCTGGCGACCGAGGCGGCCGAGGTTGGGCTCTGGGACGTCGACGAGGTGAACGGGACCCTGTTCTGGCCGGCGCGGGTGAAGGCGATGTTCGGGATCTCGCCGGAAGTGCCGGTGACCATGGCCGACTACTATGCCGGCCTGCACCCGGACGATCGCGAGGCCACGAGCGCCGCCTATGCGGCCGCCGCAGATCCGGACCGACGCGCCGTCTACGATGTCGAGTACCGCACGGTCGGCAAGGAGGACGGCGTCGTCCGCTGGGTCGCCGCCAAGGGCCGCGGCATCTTCGAGGGCGATCGCTGCCTGCGCGTGCTCGGCACGGCCATCGACATCACGGCACGCAAGCAGGCCGAGGCGGCGCTGCTGGATCGCGAGGCACGCCTCAAGGCTGTGTTCGCTCAGGCCGGTGCCGGCCTCGCCCTGACGGACTTCAATGGCCGCTTCACGGAAGTGAACGAGACCTACTGCACCATCGTCGGACGCCCACGTGACCAAGTGCTCGGGGCATACATGCAAGAGATCACCCATCCGGACGATCTTGCAAGTAATGGTGCCTTGTTCGAGGCAGCGGTCCGCGAGGGTAGGGCGTTCGATATCGAGAAGCGATACGTCCGGCCCGATGGCGAGATCGTCTGGGTGCGCAACAGTGTCTCCGCCGTACGCTCCGACGACGGCACGATTGCAGCCATGCTGGCCGTCAACGTCGACATCACCGATCGTGTCCGCGCCGAGGCTGCTCTCCGGGAGAGCGAGGAGCAGTTCCGCGTCCTCTCCCAGGTGTTGCCGAACTTCGTATGGGCGACCGAGGCGGATGGCCGCGCCACTTGGTTCAATGAGCGCGTCTACGCCTATGCCGGCCTTAGCCCGGGGGAGCTCGATGCCGATAGCTGGCGCGCCATCGTCCATCCCGATGATCAAGAGCGGGTGGCCCGTGAATGGGTTGTCGCGGTGACAGCCGTCGCGAGCTACCAGTGCGAGTACAGGCTGAGGCGGGCTGACGGCACCTACCGCTGGTTCCTGGGCCGCGGACAGCCTGTTGTGGGGAGCAACGGCGCCGTGCTGCGCTGGGTCGGCACCAGCACCGACATCGACGAGCAGAAGCGAGTGATGGCCGAGCTCGTGCGCTTCAATGAGACCCTGGAGCGGCGCGTCGCCGAGCGCACGGCGGAGCACGACCGGGTGTGGCGCAACTCGCGTGACCTGCTGGTGGTAGTCGGCGGCGACGGCGTCTTCCGAGCGGTGAACCCCGCCTGGGAGACCATCCTCGGCTATAGCCCGGCGGAGGTCACGGGCCGCCACTTCGGCGACTTCATATCGCCGGATGACGTCGAGATGACCCGGGCCGCCCTCGAACGCGCCGTCTCCAGCGGACCGCTCACCGACTTCGAGAATCGCTACCGGCATAAGGATGGGACTTCGCGCTGGATCTCCTGGCGCACGTCCATCGAGGGCGACCTCGTCTATGCGTACGGGCGCGACGTCACGGCCGAGAAGGCGCAAGGAGAGGCGCTCCGGCAAGCCGAGGAGGCGCTGCGCCAGTCTCAGAAACTGGAGGCCGTCGGGCAATTGACCGGGGGCGTGGCCCACGACTTCAATAATCTACTGACCATCATCCGCTCTTCTGTGGACTTCCTCCGGCGACCGGACCTGCCCGAGGAGCGCAAGGACCGCTATCTCACCGCGGTCTCGGAGACGGTGGATCGGGCGGCGAAGCTGACCGGTCAGCTCCTCGCCTTCGCGAGGCGACAGGCGCTCAAGCCAGAAACCCTCGATGTCGGCGCCCGCCTGCGCGGCGTGGCCGACCTGCTCGACACGGTGACCGGCGCCCGCATTCGGGTCGTCACCGAACTCCCGAAGCAGCCGTGCTTCGTCAAGGTGGACTTGAGCCAGTTCGAGACGGCGCTCGTCAACATGGCAGTCAACGCCCGCGACGCGATGGAAGGGGAGGGGACGCTGACGCTACGCCTCGATTGCTGCGTGGCGCTGCCGAGCATCCGGGGCCATGCGGGTGCGCCGGGCCCCTTCGCGGCTGTCTCGCTTCACGACACCGGCTCCGGCATCGCGCCCACCGTTATGGCGCACGTCTTCGAGCCGTTCTTCACCACAAAGGAGGTCGGCAAGGGCACCGGCCTCGGCCTCTCCCAGGTCTTCGGTTTCGCCAAACAGTCGGGTGGTGACGTGGCCGTCGACAGCGCCCCCGGTCGCGGCACGACCTTCACGCTCTACCTGCCCGAGGTCGAGCCCGAAGCCGTAGCGGCCGACGGAGAGGGCAGGGCGGGGTCGGTCGAGCCCGGCGGCTTCGGCCAGCAGGTACTGGTGGTCGAGGACAACGTCGAGGTCGGGCGCTTCGCCACCCAAATCTTGGAGGATCTCGGCTACGTCACGACCTGGGCGGGGAATGCTGACGCCGCGTTGGCGTATCTCGCCACGGGCGGAGCCGGATTCGACGCCGTGTTCTCGGACGTGGTGATGCCCGGCATGAACGGGGTCGAACTGGCGCGCGAGATCAGGCGGCGGTTCCCGAACCTGCCGGTCGTTCTGACTTCGGGATACAGCCACGTTCTCGCTCAGGAAGGCAGCCACGGATTCGAGCTCCTGCAGAAGCCCTACTCGGCCGAGCAGCTCTCGCGCATCCTACAACGCGTCACGGCACGCCGGGTCGGCACCGGGCGCTAGAGTGCGTCCGACCGGATCGGGTCGACCTGAGTTCGAAGGCGGACCGGAGAGCAGCACCTCCCTCGAGGTCGCCCGGGCCGGCGCAGTATGCTGGCGCGAGGCGTCCGCCCAGGGGAGCTCTGAGAAGAGCGCGGGACGCGACCGGCCTCGCTGGGCGTGGCCGGACTAGAAGCAACGTGCGACGAAACGCTTTTTCAGAAACGATGCGTTTCGTTCGTTTCCATTTTCTATCTACATCGGTTGTCTCATTGTGCTCTCGACGGAGTACCTTTCCGGCACGTCTTCACAGGCCGCAGCGGACGCGCTTCTCGATTCAAGCGCCATCACAGGACCTGATCGAAAATGGGAGAAGAGCGATGAGCTGGCATAGTGCCGACGACCCGGTCCCGGGCGACCATTTCAGTTGCGACGCGATCCAGACCCTGATCGTACCCCGCTCGCGCGATCTCGGCTCCTTCGCGGTACGCCGCGCACTTCCTTCCACCGAGTGCCGGATGGTGGGCCCGTTTATTTTCTTCGACCAGATGGGGCCGTCAGAGTTCCTGCTCGGCCAAGGAATGGATGTGCGCCCTCACCCTCACATCGGCCTCTCGACGGTCACGTACCTGTTCGACGGCGAGATCATGCACCGCGACAGCCTCGGCACCGAGCTGCCGATCCGGCCGGGTGAACTGAACTGGATGACGGCCGGACGCGGCATCACGCATTCCGAGCGCACCGCCCCGACCCTCCGGCAGACCGGTTCGCGACTCTTCGGAATCCAGAGCTGGGTCGCCCTGACGGCGCAGGACGAGGAGAACACCCCGGCCTTCGAGCATTACGACGCCTCGGCGCTTCCGGTTCTCACGGGCGAGGGCAAGACCGTTCGTCTGATTGCCGGTGAAGCCTTCGGGGCGCGTTCACCGGTGCGCACATCGAGCCCAATGGTCTACGCCGACGTGCTGCTGGAGGCCGGCGCCGTCCTGCCGCTCGACCCGACCTACGACGAGCGCGCGATCTACACCGTCGCGGGGGCGATCGAGATCGCTGGCGACGGCTTCGGCCCCGGCCAGCTCCTGGTGTTCCGGCCGGGTGACCGCATCAGCGTCCGTGCGACGGAAGCGGCCCGGTTCATGGTTCTGGGCGGCGAGCCGATGGATGGCCCGCGGCACCTCTGGTGGAACTTCGTGTCGTCGCGGCCCGAACGGATCGCGCAGGCCAAGGAGGATTGGCGCCAGGGCCGCTTCGATACGGTGCCCAACGATGCCGAGTTCATCCCGCTGCCGGAAGAGCCTCAGCCCGTCCGGTATCCATGAACGAATGCGCGCGGGCCAGTGAGGGACTCGCGCGCCCGCTGACCGCACCCACCATCCGGCGCCCCAGCGACGGCGCCGCGCTACCCGTCCACAGGTCGGACCAACAGGCTCGACCAAGAGGTTCGTCCAAATCATGGCTATCGAAGCATCCGGGGCCGCGAGCGAGCTCGTTCAGGTCGTCGCCCTTCTCGCTGCCGGCGTCGTCGCCGTCCCCCTGTTCAAGCGGATGGGGCTCGGCTCGGTCCTCGGCTACCTCGTGGCGGGGCTCGCCATCGGGCCGTTCGGCCTCGGCCTGTTCACCGACGCGCACGCGATTCTCCACGTGGCCGAACTCGGCGTCGTCATGTTCCTCTTCATCATCGGGCTGGAGATGGAGCCCTCGCGGCTCTGGGGCATGCGCCGCGAGATCTTCGGGCTCG
The DNA here is from genome assembly GCF_014191355.1 of Methylobacterium sp. R2-1. Classification (GTDB taxonomy): domain Bacteria; phylum Pseudomonadota; class Alphaproteobacteria; order Rhizobiales; family Beijerinckiaceae; genus Methylobacterium. The sequence continues at coordinate 8,213 of NZ_JACHWM010000005.1, read as the reverse complement.
GCCTCGCGCAGGTCGGCGCCTGCATTGCTGCCCTCACGCTCGTCGGCGTCGCCATGGGGTTCCCGGTCGTCGTGGCCTTCGTGGCCGGCACGGGCTTCGTGCTCACCTCGACCGCCATCGTCATGCAGCTCCTCGAAGAGCGCGGCGCTCTCTCGACCCCGAAGGGTCAGAGGATCGTCGCCATCCTGCTTCTCGAAGATCTCGCGATCGTGCCGCTGCTGGCCGCCGTGGCCCTGCTGGCGCCGGGCGGCGCCGAGACGAGCGGGACCGAGCGCGCCATCGCTGTCGCCATCGCTCTCGTTTCCATCGCCGCGCTCGTGGCTGCGGGCCGCTGGCTGCTCAACCCGCTGTTCCGCCTGCTCGCCGCGGCGAAGGCGCGGGAGGTCATGACGGCGGCCGCGTTGCTGGTCGTGCTCGGCTCGGCGCTGGCGATGCAGCTCGGCGGTCTCTCGATGGCGATGGGCGCCTTCCTCGCCGGCGTCCTGCTCTCCGAATCGAGCTTCCGCCATCAGTTGGAAGCCGATGTCGAGCCGTTCCGCGGCATCCTGCTCGGCTTGTTCTTCCTCGGCGTCGGGATGTCGCTCGATCTGGCGGTGATCGCCGCGAATTGGGGCCTGATCCTCATGAGCGTGGCCGCCTACATGGCGGTGAAGAGCCTCGTCATCTACGGTATCGCCCGGGCCCTGCGGACCAAACATAGCGAGGCGCTGGAGCGGACGGCGCTGATGGCGCAGGGTGGCGAATTCGCTTTCGTGCTCTACGCGGCGGCGGCGAGTGCCGGGATCATCGACGGCACGACCAACGCGATCCTCACGGCCACCGTCATCCTGTCGATGGCGATCACGCCGCTCACCGTCATCGCCTTCGACCGCCTCGGGCCGAAGGCCGCCACGTCCACGGACGGCGTCGAGGCTCCGGAGGATCTCGTCGGCAGCGCCTTGATCATCGGGTTCGGCCGCTTCGGGCAGATCGTCAGCCAGCCACTGATCTCGCGCGGATGCTCGGTCTCGATCATCGACACGAGCGCCGACAACATCCGGCTCGCCGAGGGGTTCGGCTTCAAGGTCTATTACGGTGACGGCGCCCGGCTCGACATCCTGCGCGCGGCCGGCGCCGCTACGGCGCGGGCGATCCTGATCTGCATCGACGACCGCGCGATGGCCAATCGCATCGCGGAGCTGGCGAAGGCGGAGTTCCCACTGGTCCCGGTTCTGGCCCGCGCCCGCGATCGCGAGCACGCGGTCGAGCTGATCGAGGCGGGTGTCGCCTACCAAGTGCGCGAGACACTCGAATCGGCCTTCGCCTTCGGCGAGAAGGCGCTCGTGACGATCGGTTCGGAGCCGGAGGCGGCCGAGGAGATCATGGAAGAAGTCCGCCGGCGCGATGCGGAACGCCTCGACCTCCAAGTCGTCGGCGGCGTCTATGCCGGTCGCGAGCTGATCCGCGGCAACGCCGCCCAGCCGGCGCACGGGCACGGGTGAGCCCGCGCAAGGGAAGGATGCTCGGGGGCGACCCATGGCCATCTATCTCAGCCTCGCCGCCCTCGCCGGCCTCCTCTCGGTCCTGTCGCCCTGCGTCCTGCCGCTGCTGCCGCTGGTGCTCGGCGCGGCCGCCACGGAGCACCGACTGGGACCGGTGGCGCTCGCCGCCGGCCTCGCGCTCTCCTTCGTCGCAATCGGCCTGTTCGTCGCTACGATCGGCTTCGCGATCGGTCTCGACAGCGACCTGTTTCGCAAAACCGCGGCAGCGCTGCTCCTGGTGCTCGGCCTCGTCCTGATCGTGCCGGCAGCCCAGACCCGGCTCGCCGTCGCAGGGGGGCCAGTGAGCAACTGGATGGAGCGGAGGTTGAGCGGTTTCTCGATTTCGGGGCTGACGGGCCAGTTCGCCGTTGGCCTCCTGCTCGGTGCCGTCTGGAGCCCCTGCGTCGGTCCGACCCTCGGGGCCGCCTCGCTCCTGGCCGCTCAGGGACGTGATCTCGGCCATGTCGCACTGACCATGCTGCTGTTCGGCCTCGGAGCCGGCCTGCCGCTCGTCGCCCTCGGGATGCTGTCGCGCGAGCTCCTGATGCGCTGGCGCGAGCGGATGCTCGGCCTCGGTCGGGGGCTCAAAGCGGCGCTGGGTGCTGTTCTCGTCCTGACGAGCGGGCTGATCCTCTCCGGCTTCGACCGGGCGTTGGAAACGTCACTGGTGAATGCTTCGCCAGAGTGGCTCACGGCCCTGACGACCCGCTTCTGAATGATGACGGGCAGCTCGCCGACAGCGAAGCGGCCGGTCCGCACTGGCTAAACATCAAACTTCTTCAGTTTGGTCTCCGGAGAGAAAAACCATCCCTCGGACGGCGCCAATTTGGAAAACCCGGCCATTGCCGCTGCGCTAACTTATGACGACTTCTAGATTAGCTTTTCGAACCCCGCGTGCCGCGATGCGTCCTGTCCAATTCGACTCTTTCGGTGAGCCGATCGCTCAGCCGCTGTGCGACGAGCCCGTTGCCTCGCGGATCGCGCTCCGTACCGGCGTGGGCCTGTTCTGGGCGCTGGTGGTCGTCATTGTCGCCGCGCGGGCCGCTTACTTCCATCCGGATCTCGCGGAACGGTTCGGTAGTGTTGCCACGGTGATCGATCAGCTCAGGGCCGTCGTCGGAGCCTGACGGTCGGGCCCATGAGCCTCCGTTGAGCGCCGCGAGATGCTGCCGCGCATTTATTCGGGCCGCTGCCGTCTTCCGCTGAAAACCGGTGCAGATTTCAGAGACAGGGCGGACGCCGAGGACGGCAGCGCGTCCTCATCCTCCGAAGGCCATCCGTTTGACCGTAGCAGTGCCCCGTACCGGACGAACACGCCGGAATGGGCCGTGCCAATAAAGCCCGATCTGCTGGGTTAAGTTCGGACCCACGGACCTCCGCTGCCCAGCCGGAGCACGTTTGAGATTCGTGCACTTCGAGGATGGATGCCCACGCGATGAGAATCATCCGGTGAGCGTCGTGGTGCCGGTGATCGTTCGTGACGCTGTCGCCCGTGCTACTGCTGTTGATCAGCCTGGGGCTGATCTTCCTGCTCCGTCTCGGCTGAGACGGCAGCCGGCGCGTCTCGGCCCGACGAGCCGGACTCAGTGCGAGGCCCGCTCCGCCCAAGCCCGGTCGAGACGGGCGGCGCGGTAGGCATCCGGGATGGACAGCGCCCAGACGAAGAAGCCGCCGGCATGACGCCCGACGAGGCTCGCATCGGGCGCGGCGAACCGGGCGGTGAGCCATCCGCCCAGAAGAGCGAAGAGCGCGAAGCCGAGCCCCCGCGTCGCGCGGCCCGTCCAGACATGGCCCATGCCAGGCAGGAGAGCCGCGGCCAGCAGGACACGGGTGGGATCAGGCAGCGTGCGCATGCCGCGTCTCCGAGCATGGTTCGGACAGGGTCTGAACAAGGTCCAGGCCGTCGCGCAGAGCCCCATCGAGCAGCTCCGGCGCAAGGCGCGCAAGCGGAAAGCGGATGCCCCGGAGGAGCAGGTAGGTGCCCCGAGCGCCCTGGCTCGCCTGCACCGTCAGCCGCAGGCCGTCGGGCATCACCAGGACCTCCTTCACCCTCGGATCGGCGAGGATGCGGCTCAACGCGGGCGCCGCGCGGGCGAGCAGCGCCTCGGCTCCTGCCGTCCCCCGCACGAGGGTGTCGGGTGGCCACGTCTCGGGGGCGGGAAAGCGGATTGGAAGCTGATCGGGGGCGTAGAATTCCGCCCCGGCCGGACGGCGCAGGACATCGAGGATCGCCCCCGTTGCCAGCGGCGTTCGCAGAGTGACTTGGAGCCAGAGCTGCGGCAGCCGCCGGTGGACTAGGGAGTCCGGCACGAAGCGGACATCGACGGCGGCTTGCGAGACGCGACCGCGCAGGGTCGCGAAGCCGGCTCGGTCGCGTCCGAGGCGTGGCGCCGCGAGTTGGCCGGCGCAGTCGTCGAGAAGCCCGCCCCGCCACGCCGCCTCCCACCGGTGCTGGAGCACGCAGGATGCGGCGCTGCACAGGAGGATCAGGACCGTCAGGCCAACGAGCATCGCCGCACCTCAATAACCGCGGGGCTTCGGCCAGGGCATCGTGAACTGGTCGCCGCGGCGGACATACTTGTAGCGATGCAGGACGAACCAGGCCGAGGCGGTGATGTAGAAGGTCATCATCGCCACGAGCTGGGTGCCGTAGCCGAGGAAGACCGCGAGATAGGTGACCACGCACAGGATGAGCAGCAGCGCGGCCGGCAGCGGATGGAGCGGATGCACGTAGCCGCGCTGGATCGAACCGAGCGGCCACTTGCGGCGGAACAGAACGATCGACAGCGCCATCAGCGTATAGCCGAGAAGTCCCGACAGGATCGAGAAGGTGATGGTCTGGTCGAGCGGTGTCGAGACGGCGAATAGGATCGCGATCGGCACGAAGAAGACGATGGCGCGGTAGGGCGTGCGATAGGTCGGGTGAACCGCGCCGAACCAGACCGGCATGTAGCGGTCCCGGCCCATGGCGAACCACGCCCGCGAGGCGTCGTTGATGCAGCCATTGGCTGAGGCGACCGTGGCGAACAGCGTGCCGAGGAACAGGAACAGCTCCAGCCAGCGGCTGCCCGTGAGCCGGGCCGCGTCGTAGAGCGGCGTCACCGCCTGGCCGAGATATTCCCACGGCATCAGTCCGGAGCAGACGTACCAAGTGAGCGTGGCGGCGATCAGCAAGGTCATCATTCCCGTCATGGTGCCGAGCGGCAGCGCGCGGGCGGGTGAGCGCACCTCTTCGGCGGCCTGGGTCGTCCCCTCGATGCCGAGATAGAACCACAGCCCGAAATGCATCGCCGCGAGGATGCCAAGGGAGCCGTAGGGCAGACCGCCCAGCAGCGCCTCGTGCTTGAGCACCGCGCCGGGCGCCCAGGGCTGTGCAGCCACGAACAGCACCACGATCGCCGCGAAGGCGGCGGAGGTGATGACGAGGTTCAGCGTCAGCGTGGCCAGCACGCCGCGATAGTTGAGGAAGGCGAGCGCCACGACGGTGAGCACCATGAAGGCGCGCTTATCGACTGTGCCTTCGAGCCCCAGACTCTGGGCGAAGGCCTCGATCAGGTCACCGGCAACGATGGCGTTCGACACCTCCAGCATGGTGTAGGCCATGACGAGGTAGAGGCCGACGTTGAACGCTGCGAGTGGCCCGATGATGTGCTTGGCCTGGGCGTACTGGCCGCCGGCCGCGGCTACGGTCGAGGTGATCTCGGAATCGATCATCGCGACGCAGGTGTAGAGGATGCCGGCGAGCCAGCAGGCGGCCAGCGCCGCCACAGCGCCGCCCTTTCCGACCGCGAAGTTCCAGCCCATGAACTCGCCGACGAGGACGATGCCGACGCCGAGCGCCCAGACATGTCCGGGTCCCAGGACGCGCAGCAGCGCGACCTTCCGGTGCGCGGTCGGCGGCGCCTGGGCCGCGGCGGCACTCGCCTCGGCGGGCGGCTGAGCAGACACACGCTCCGCGGTCGGTTGGATTGTAGTCATCACGACCTCGCCGCCGTCTCGCCGACCTCGGAATCGACGATCTCGCCCTCCTCCGATGAGAGGAGGTAGCTCTCGTCGTAGGTTCGGTTGGTGCGCAGGAGGTCGTATCCCATCCAGAGGGCGAGGACGGCCGCAGCCGCCCAGGCGCCCCAGTTCATCACGAACACCATGATGTGTTCCCCCGAAGTGGCAGGAAGTCTCGGCAGATGACCTTGGGAGCAGGGAAGACGGATCGAGCGGCTGACCGTTCGAGCTCAGGCCTTCGGCGTGCCGTCGAAATGCTCGGCGATGACCTCGCGGTACTCTCGGTCCGAGTAGCGGAACATGAAGATGAAGTAGCCGACGATGATCGCGGCGGTGAGCGCCACGAGGCTCCAGTTGAACGCGTAATCAAAGCGCGTGCCGATGATCCCGGCCGCCTTTTCCGGCGTGAAGCCGAGCTTTTCCCACTGCCCAGCCATCGTGGGGTTCTGACCGAGGGATTCCCAGGTAGGGTTCGGCGTGGCGGTCGCGGTGGTACCGCCACCGGCGAGCTTGAGCAGCAGGGGCAGGTAGAGGGTGATGAAGACGAGAACCAGCATCAGAACGGCGTCGACGATCTGTCCGACGACAGACTGGACCGGCGGTTCGTAAGGCGTGCGTCCGGCCATCTTAGGCCTCCCCCGACCGACGCATCTCCCGAAGGCGATCGAGGTAGTACAGGTCCGTCCCGTAGATCGCGTCGCGATCCTCACGATAATGCCGGATCATGGCCGCGATCGCCGCCGTGTTGAGCAGCACGACGCAGGCGCCGACTCCCAACACGAGCAGCGTGACGCCGCAATTGTCGCAGGCCTGTCGCATGGTCCAGAAGGTGAAAGCATAGACGAGCCAGACCATCCCGACCGCGAAGATGGCAGCCGCTCGATCCCGGCCGAACATGACTGCGACGCGCGCATCCTGCATGGCACATCTCCTCCCGGAGAACCGTTCTTACAAGGAATTCCGGCTTCCTTTCGAGAAATATCCTGCCGTTTCAAACGTGCGTCAACCCAGATTCGCCGCCGCACCGCACCATATTGCCGAATGCCTACGCAGGTTGTCGCGTGTTTGGGCAGCGCGGTGTGGCGGTCGTTGAACTGAGGGACCGGAGAACGAGTCCGGGCGTTTTGACCGCGCTGTCATCATGATCGGAGGACGGATGCTCGACGCTGTGATCTACGACCGTCTGCTCGACACGGCCTCCACGATCTCGGAGCCGCTGCGCGCTGCCATCGCCGCCGTCGGTCTGATCGAGATCGCGCCGCCGTCTCATGCCAGCGTCGCCGAGCGTCTGTTCATCGAGGTCGTGAACCAGCAGCTCTCGACGAAGGCGGCCCTCTCGATCTGGACTCGCGTCGAGGCCGCGGCAGCCGCGCAGGGGGGCGCGCCGCGCGATCTCTTCGTCCCGGGCTACGAGACCTTGCTACGCGGCTGCGGCGTCTCGGCGAACAAAGTGCGCGCGCTCCAGGCTATCCGCGATGCGGAGGAGGCCGGTCTGCTGGGCGCCGAACTCACCGCACTTCCGCATGCCGAGCGTTCGGCCGTCCTGTGCCGCATACGAGGCGTCGGCCCCTGGACTGCCGATATGGCGGGCATCTTCCACTTTCTCGATCCCGACATATGGCCCGTGGGCGACGTTGCCGCCGTCGGCGTTCTACGGCGTCTCACCGGGGTCGACGATACGGTCGCAGTGGCCGCGTGCTTCGCGCCCTATCGCTCGATCCTGGCCCGCTACATGTGGCGCAGCCGGGATACGGCCTCCATCGCGGCCTGATCCGGTCAGCGGCCGGCTTCGAGGAACGGCCGAAAGTTCTCCAGCCAATCGCGCAGCCAGATCTCGGCCGCCTGCTTCGCACCATCCGCCTCCTTCGCGTGGCCCCAGATGTCTTCGGAGAGCGGGCTCCACCACGTCCAGAGGCGGTTCGATCCATCGTACTCGACAGTGGCGACCTCGATCGCGCCGACCCGGCCGGTGAAGCGCTGCAGGGGCACTTCGGAAATTCCGCCCTGGGTCCAGATGATCGTATCGTTTGACATGGCATCACAACGCGATTGGCACCGCGCGCGTTCGGCGCCGGTCGCCGGTGATACCGGGATGTGACGAACACGCCCATTCACGGCGTGCAGCGGCGTTCGGACTTGACCGAAACGAACTCTTCCGGCATGCGCGCGTTGTCTGCCCATCGTCGCCGTGCGCTCGATGTGCGGCTTCACAGGAACTTTCTACCCCCATGCCCGACGACAGTAGTCGATCGACCACGCCGCCTTTGGCCAACCGCGTGATCTGCGCCTGATCGTCTGATCCGGCTCACCCGCGACCGGCCTTTGGCGGCTGGTCCGACAAGAGGTGAGCCATGACTGACTCCAACGTCATTTTCCGGCGTGCCCGCTCCCGTGCGGCGAAGTCCGGCCGCAACAACAGCGTCGTGCTCGTCGTGGCGCTGATGATGGCGCTCGTCTTCGTACCCGTACTGGCCCTTCACGCTGCGGCGCTCTCCGGCGCCGTGGCCGGAGACGAGGTGCGGCCGGACGAAGTCGCCGTTGCCGTGACCCACAAGAAGGTGTCGGGTTAAGCGGCACCGCGAACGCTCGGCAAACAAAAACGTATGGCCCGCCCCGTCCGCAAGTGGCTCGGATCCGCTGGTCTGTGCAGTCTGCATAAACGTATCCGGCCTTCCGACAGCGCCGTTGGCC
>NZ_JACHWM010000004.1 GCF_014191355.1 Methylobacterium sp. R2-1 | reverse complement strand
CGGGTGCTGCAGCACCGGCAGGGGCTACAGGTCGCCTGCCTGGAGGAGATCGCCTACCTGCAGGGCTTCATCGGCCGCGAGCAGCTCCAGGCGCGAGGCGAGTTGTTCGCCAAGACCAAGTACGGCCAGAACCTGCTGCGCCTCGCCCGCGAAGGTCGCCGGCCCGATCAGGATTTTTGAAACATCGCGCGATCGGAGAGCATGGACGCTGCCGGCTGATAAATGGGGCATCCCGGCAGAGGGCCGGCAAGTTGCTTCGAGCTTGCTGGTCGTCGGAACAGGGCTGTCGCCCATCCGACGTTGAAAGCCGACCCGCGATCGGTGCGGGAAAGCCAATTTCCCTTTTGCGTCAAGTGATGGTGTTAGGTGAGGCGCGAGGGTTAAACTGCTGCGACTGCAGGTTTATTCGCGATCTGCTTGGAGAGATGAATCTTCCACATCGCAATACGATTGATGTAGATTCTGAGATTTATTCAGTGTTCATTTCGTCCCTGTGTAAACTGTACTGCCGGGCGGCTGCTCCGTTACATCCTCCTAACTAATGGAATCCGACTATGCGTGATCACGCAATCAAGATGGACGATTTTTCTCTGTAATACTTGGCCTGCGGTGGAGATGGAGCTTCCGGGCGGTTCAGCCGCTGTCCTTATCCTTGCTTCATGCCAGTGATGACGGTATTGCCACAGCGCACCCATCACTGCCTTGAGCAAGCCGGTGCTCTTCCCCCCAAACAGTCTCTGTCATGCAGTCGGAAGAACGGTCAGCTCTCCTCGTCGACGACCGGGGCGGGAATTCGAGGAGTTTGCTGGTGCTGCACCACCCGCCATTCCTCGTGTGACAGGCGGCGGTACGTCGACGTGCAATGCGCCTCGTAGGTCTCTTCGCCCCGCGTGGCCTTCACGGTGTAGGCGATGACGATAAGGCCTTCCTGAGGGCGGGCGATCCGGCCGTCGTCGATCTCGACGTCGGACCAGCGTGGCGTGTCCGACACCGCTTCGATCGCTTGCGTCCCGCTGAAAACGTAGGGCGGTTGCGGAAGCGCCATCAGGCACTCGTCATCGACCATTTCGCGGTAGCGGTCCGCTCCTCCGGTCCAAAGACTTTTCTCGAACGACCAAACACGGTCATCGTCCACGCGACTCTCCTCAGGCTCTCGACGTGCCGGGACAAGACGCGCCTTCGATGATCGTTCCTGAACGAAACGTTTCCGTGTCGGCGGCGGACGTTTCCGATCGCTGACGTCAGGCGTATGAAGATCCTGCTTTGGCCGGGGCGACAAGGAGTGCTGTGGGGCCTACGTAGGCGCTCGCTCGGGCGATGGTCGCGAACCGTCGGTTCAGAACGGCCAGGGCTCCGCTTCCTCTTGGACCAGGAGTCGCTCACCGGGCGAGATCAGCGGCACGATTTCGTCGATTGGCTGCGGCACGCGGATTGTGCGGCCGGCCGCGGTGATGAAGGTCTCGTTCCGCATCAGATCGGTGTCGCTGACCGCTTGCACGCTGGAGACGCGCAGCAGGTGGCGGCACCCATCACCATCCTGAACTTGCAGGTAGGCGCCGACCCGGCGCACGGCTTCCATGACGGGATCCTCCGAGCCAGCGCGATCTCAGGCGTCGGCGACCGTGAATTCCATGCCCCGCCCCGGTCCCTGGTCGGCGTAGTCGACGAGCGTCAGCCCGCGCTCGGTGAGCGCTTCTTCGACGATGCCGCGGTGCTTGCGCACCATCTGCCCGATTGCCAGCGGTGTCAGGCGTGGGCTCGCTCGGCGCAGGGCATCCACGCCGACATGGGCCGGCATACCTTCGCTCTCGGCGATCCGTGCCAGTGCCAAACCCAAATCGCGAGCCTTCGTCTCTGCGGCTGATTTCGGCTTGAAGGCCATAGGATTCCTCTTCTCTCGATGCTCTCGTCAGGCAGCCTGCAGCGTCTCGGCAAAATCTTCGGGCACCTCGCCGAACCGGCCGAGGATCGTCGCGCTTTCCAGTTCGCCGGTCTCGTCGTCGGCCACGATCTGGATGGCGGCCGTGCCTGGCAGCCGGGTGGCCATGGCCTCGGCGCGCTTCAGCGCACCGCTCACCGTCGGCGATGCTTGCTGATCGCCCGGGCACAGGCGTTTGCGTTTCAGCACGAAGGTTTGCACGAGGTAAGTCGTCCGCATCGTCACCGTCGTTCTCCCACACCAAGGCCAGGCTGACCGTCATTCACGTTTCCGACGGGACGTTGCGGTCACGTTTCCCCGTTGGGAGATAGGCCACCCGCACGTTCTGTTTTCGTTCTAGCATGGATGGGGGCGCTGCGTGAGCCCTTTCGAAGTGACGATTCGACGGCGACAGACCGCCTCCCTTTCTCCTTGGCGGGGGCGATGTTTCATTCCGGATTGGCGCGGCGACGGCTTCAGGCCGCGCTGAGAACTGATGGTCCGCGTCGGCGCTCAAAGCACCTGACCCAAAAACAAGCCGGGGCACGGTTCGGCCGGAGCGACCAGCCCACGCTTCGGACGTCGTTGACGCCCGAAGGCAAGCCATTCTGGCCATGGAAGGCCAATGTGGTGACGACGGACACCCTCATGGACTTCGTCTGCCGGCGCGGCAGCCTCGTCAGACGATCGTCAGCGGCGGTGGTCGAGGCGATCAGCCGCCACCGATACCGGAAATGACCTTGCCGGTACCGTTGCAGTCCGGGCAGCTCTTGGCCTCCACCTGGCCGCTTCCTCCGCATCGAGGACACAGATTTTCACCCGTGCCGGGCGTTCCGGGTGGCGCTTCATCGCCGGGTTTGACAGGCTCCGATGGTGTCATGATGGCCCTCCCTGATGTGAGGTAAGGCAGAACCCTCGCGCTTCCGGCAGTGTTCCCGGCGTCGAAACTCATGACCCGGATGCAGCTTCGGCCTCGCGCAGGATGGCAGGTACCTCATCGGGGATCTCGCGCGCCAGAAAGCCGACCGGCCCCACGCGTTCGGAGAGCCGCCGTCCGGCCTCGCCATGCAGGTAAACGCCCCAGGCCGCCGCTGTTGCCGCTTCGGCGCCTCTTGCGAGAAGGCCCGCGACGATACCCGCCAGGACATCCCCGGAGCCGGAAGTGGCAAGTCCGACCCCACCACCGCCATAGAGCCACGACCGACCGGAGGGATCCACGATCCAGCTCTTTGCGCCCTTCATGATCACGACGCATCCGACCAAGTCTGCGGCCCGGCGGGCCGCCGCGAGCGGATCCGTCTCGACTTCGCTCCGGTCGATGTCGAGAAGTCGGGCCATTTCGCCGGCATGCGGTGTGATCACCGCGCGGCCGCGGCAGGATCGAACAGCGTCGGACTGCGCGCCGAGACCGGGGAGCACGCCCGCATCGAGCACGAGCGCCGTCGTCTCTGGACCCGGCAGGAGCGTGCGGGAAAGCGCCTCCGCGGTCTTGCCGGCGCTCAGGCCCGGGCCGATCAGGACGGCCTTGCAGCGCTCCGCCAACGCGGGAAGTCGCCTCTCGGCATCGGCCGGGTCGATCTCGCCCTCGCTCGTCTCGGCGAGCCCGATGATCCGGGCTTCGGGCACCGTGAGGGCCATGGTCGACGCGACGCTCCTGACTGTTGCGATCCGGAGACGGCCGGCGCCGGCCCGAAGCGCGGCGACGCCGGCCAGCAGGGCGGCGCCCGGAACCTGCACGGAGCCGCCGACCACGAGGATCGTTCCGCGCTGCTCCTTGCTGCCTTCCCCCGGCGCCGGGAGAGGTGTTTCCCGAAGACATTCGAGAGTCAGGTGGTTTTCGGTCATCGCGCCCCTGTGTTCGCGTCCGGGGTGGCTGGCATCCGAGGGCGTCCTCGGCATTTGCGATGACGCTAGAGCGTAAAGCCACCGACGGCCCGCCCGTATCCCGCTCGAGCCGCGAGCGGTGTGCACTGTTTGCCGCAGACGATGGCGCTTATCGGCCGTCGCCATCGAATGGATACAAAATCGAGGCGTTGGGTTCCATAGGAGAAGAAACTCGGAACCAGCCATGAAGACCTTCCTCATCCTCGCAAGTGCAGTCGGGTTCGCGGCTGCGAGCCTCATACCGCTTACGACGAGTCCTGCCGATGCTCGCTCGCGTCACAAGAGCCGCAGCATCGTCACGAACGACGGCAGCGTGACCGGCGGGCGCGGTCGGGATCGAACGACCTCACGCGGTGCGACCGGGGCCAGCACCATCAACAGAAACTCTGCGGCTGGGGGTAACGCCAATCAGCCCGAGCGCGCGGTTCCGCAGGGCAGCGGCGGCGGGGGAAGCGGCGGCGCCGGCGCTCAGTGACGATCACGAACGCCTACGCCGTCGCGATGGACGGTGCAGTCAGGCGACGACGAGAGCGGGCGATGCGAAGGAGACAGGTGATCGATGGCACTCCGTTCCGAGACCCCGCCTCCGCCCGCTGACCACGTACCGGAAGCGCCCCCTGCTTCGGCGCAACCAACCACCGCGCAGCTGAAGGCCGAAATCGACTCAGGGCGCACCGGCGATAAGATCCCTGCCCAGGATCCCGGCCTGTCGCCCCTCGGCACCGATGACGAGGCGGCCGGGAGACCCTCGACCGCGTCCCAGGTCGCGCTGGCGCGGGATCAGGAAACCCGACCTCGCCGCCTGAGAGCCGCCAAGATGCGGACTGGGCATGGCGCCAACCAGTGGGTCATGCCCGGCTATTACGGTGTGATCGCGGCGGCGGCTCTCGCGGTGGGGCTTCTCGTTTGGTTCCTGCGCTGAGCGACGGTCTACGGACATCGTGTCGTTTCGAGCGAGTCGGGAAATCCCTAATCCAGGCGAAAGCGACCGACCTTCACCTTTAGGCGCCTGATTGTTCCAGTTTTAAGGAATCGCGCAACGACATCTTATTCTGCAGCCGTCACGCTTCGATGGTCACGCGAGGACATCGATGTCCAATCATGCAGGATGCCGGCTCGAACAAGCACCGACAGTCGTCGAGGCCGGGTTGATCGCGGTTGATGAACACACCTCGATTGAATGCTGGGTGCACGGCATCTCGGCGCAGCACGTCGAGATCACCGTTCTGGACACGTCACTCATCCCCGACGTGTTCATGCTCACCTCATCGCCTCTCGACCCCCTCAAGGTGTGTTGCACCCTGTGGCGGACGGACGAGATGATCGGGGCGCGGTATCGCTAGGACTCTTCCAAACGTGAGGGGTGCTGGTTTGCCGGGCCGCGTGAGCGAGCAAGGCGCGGGCATCGTGCATCTCGCCCGATCGGGGCGCCGCCGTCCAGCGCCTTTTGCCGGAGCGGGGGCGACCGGCGAACCCTATCGACCTTTGCCGGGTTGGTCCGTCTGGAGGTGCCTCATGGCCGATACGAGAAAGCCGGACGACGTCGAAGCTCCGGATCGACCCCGCCTGACGCCCCAGGGCCATAGCAGCGGCACACCTTCCGGGGAGGACAGCACCGATCCGCAGGGCGGGGCAAAACAGGGCCAAGGAGACAAGGCTGAGGGAGAGCGCGACGAGCCGGAGCGCTGATCAGCGGTCAGGCTGAGGGGCGTGAGAGGCGCGCTGTTTCCTACCACGGCGCGTGACGGACCGGCTTCTCTGGAGAAACCGGTCCGCCTGTCGCCTGCGTACCGCATTGGGGGCGGGCAGCCCAACGACATTGAAGCAAACGGAGCCGTCGCCTGCGCTCATCCGCTGGCCGCGAATGAGGAAGCGGGCTCGAATGTATGGCTAAGCTCCTTTGGGAGCTCGATCTTTTCGATCTTTGGGGATCGAGAATGAGAAACGGTCACGTCGCCGATGTGCGAAAACGCACAAAATCTAATCCATTAGGCCGATTCCGGGGGAGGAATTTTCTCAGCCAAACAGAGGGTTGCTGCCTCTGCTACCGCGGTTTCGTTCGCGCTTGGGCCCCGGCTGAGGATCGAAGACCGCTGCGTTTGACACTGCGGGCGAGTCGCGAAGCCGAATTTGCCGGAGGGTGGAATTAATCCATTCGCAGTAAGTCTTTGTTAACCATCCTCGCGCAATCTGGGGCACCATCGCTCCTCCTTGCCAGTGGCGATACGGTTCCTTCAGATTTGGCCTCGTCAGTTCATGGCACATCTCGCGACGGACTACCCTGCTCGATCGATCGTCGAAGCCGCCATGCCCGTCCTGAATGGCGAGAGCCGTGACCGGATCGGACAGGGGCTGCGCGACGTGTATGTCGAGCGCTGCGACGCCCAGCCCATCACCGACGCACAGGTCGAGTTGCTGCTGCGTCTACGGCAGAAGGAACGTGATCGCCGCCGGAGCCCGTGAGCGGCTGATCCCGGAAGGCCCCCGTCGAAGTTGCCATGTCAGGCGGTACTCAGCCGGTACTACTGCCAGCGCCGGGCTATCGGCTGCTGTCGCCGGACCTCGGCGGCACGAATCAAGGTCAGTACCCGATCGAGGTCCTTCAGAAGGGAGGACTCCGTCGCGCGCGCCAAAGCGATTTCCTGCTCGTCGCTGCCGAAACGCTGATGCTGCTGCTGCCGTGTCAATTCCTCCTCAAGGGCCGCCCGCTCGGCGTGAAGCGCCAGGTACGCCGCCTCTTGGGGATCGGCCGGATCGAGCAGGGTCTCCTCCTCGCGCGTTGAATGCGGCTCCGCCACGCTGACGGTCTCCTTGAACACTTTTTGTAGGAACCCGCTGCGAATCCACATGTCGCGGGCAGCGGCTCCCTGAAGCAACGTCAGCAGGGACGTGGTTCAGTAACGCTCAAGAACCTCAAGCGGTCCCATCCTCAGCGAAATTCCGCCTCTCCGTGGGCTGTCATGTCACCGTCATGTGCTCGTCATAGAGGCGGCGCGTCGGCGCACTAGATGGCAGCAGTGTCGCAGCGAGACCGGTCCGTGATCAGGATCGGCCCCGACAATGCGCCCGACACCCACGGAGATGCTTGTGAAACCCTTCGCTTACGCCTTGGCGGCCGGCCTCGCTGCCGCTCAGCTCGCGACCTCGGCCCTGGCCGCCGACATCACCGGCGCCGGCGCCACCTTCCCCTTCCCCGTCTACTCGAAATGGGCTGAAGCCTACCGCAAGGAGACCGGCACGGGCCTCAACTACCAGTCCATCGGATCGGGCGGCGGCATCAAGCAGATCCAGGCCAAGACCGTCGATTTCGGCGCGACCGACGCGCCCCTCAAGCCGGCTCAGCTCGAGAAGGACGGCCTCATCCAGTTCCCGACGGTGATGGGCGGCGTCGTTCCGGTCGTCAACATCGCCGGACTCGAGCCCGGCAAGCTCAAGCTGACCGGTGAGATCATCGCCGAGATCTACGCCGGCAAGATCCTGAAGTGGTCGGACCCGAAGATCGCCAAACTCAACGACGGTTTGAAGCTGCCCGAGGCGAACATCACCCCGGTCTACCGCTCGGATGCCTCCGGCACGACCAACATCTTCACCACCTATCTCTCCTCGGTCTCGGAGCCCTGGAAGAAGGAGTTCGGTGCCGCCACGACCGTCAGCTGGCCGGTCGGCCAGGGCGGAAAGGGCAACGAGGGCGTCACCGCCACCGTCAAGCAGGTCCCGAACTCGATCGGATACGTCGAGTCGGCCTACGCCAAGCAGAACAAGCTCGCCTACGCCCTGATCGAGAACAAGGCCGGCAAGTTCCCGCAGCCGGACGACAAGGCCTTCCAGGCCGCCGCCGCCAGCGCCGACTGGAAGTCGACCCCCGGCTTCGGCATCGCTCTGACCAATCAGGCCGGTGCGGACGCTTGGCCGATCACGGCCGCCACCTTCATCCTCGTCTACAAGGAGCCGGCGGACGCGGCCAAGGCCGCCGACGTGCTGAAGTTCTTCGATTGGGCCTACAAGAATGGCGACAAGCTCGCGACCGAGCTCGATTACGTGCCGTTGCCCGACAACGTCGTCGGCCTCATCCACGAGGAATGGAAGTCCGTAAAGGGCAAGGACGGCAAGACCGTCTTCGCGGGTAATTAAGCATAGAGAAGGGCCCTCTCCCTCAATGGAAGAGGGCCCTTTCCGAAGTGGTCCGCTCGCCTCGCGTGCTACGGCGCGCTAAACGCTCACCAGCCGAAGAGCCTTCGCGGATGACCGCCTTGACACAGACCCTCACCGTGGCCCGCGAGAGCGCCGTGGCCCGTATCGCCCCGAGCAAGACCGGCGACCGCCTGTTCCAAGGCGCCGCCTATGCTTCGGCCTTGTTCGTGCTCATGGTGCTCGCCGGCATTCTCGGCTCGATCATCTACGGTGCGTGGCCGGCCTTCTCGGAGTTCGGCTTCGGCTTCCTTACCTCCAGTGCCTGGAACATCGGTACCGAGCAGTTCGGCGCCCTGCCCGCGGTCATCGGCACGGTCGCCGCCGCCATGCTCGCGCTGCTCATCGGCGTGCCGATCTCGCTCGGCATTGCGGTCTACCTGACGCAGCTCTGCCCCGGCTGGGCGCGCAAGCCCGTGGCCATGACCATCGAGCTGCTCGCCTCCGTGCCCAGCATCATCTACGGCATGTGGGGCCTGTTCGTGTTCGCCCCCCTCTTCGCCCGCTTCGTGCAAGTGCCGGTCTCGAACCTGGTCGAGGGCCTGCCGATCGTCGGGACGATCCTCTACGCCCGCATCCCCTCGGGCGTCGGCGTGCTCACCGCCGGCATCATCCTCGCCATCATGATCGTTCCCTTCGTGGCCTCGATCACTCGCGACATGCTCGACCAGATCCCAACCGTCCTGCGCGAGAGCGCCTACGGTATCGGATGCACCACCTGGGAGGTCGTGCGCCATGTGCTCGTGCCGCAGGCCTCGGTGTCGATCATCGGCGCGATCATGCTCGGTCTCGGCCGCGCACTCGGCGAGACTATGGCGGTCACCTTCGTGATCGGCAACGCCAACCGTCTCTCCGCCTCGATCTTCGATCCGGGCTCGACCATCGCTTCGCGCATCGCCAACGAGTTCAACGAGGCCGACGGGCTTCAGCTCTCGTCGCTGATGGCGCTCGGCTGCCTGCTGTTCATCATCACCTTCGTCGTGCTGATCATCGCCCGTCTCTTGGTGCGGCGCACCAAGGTCGCCTGAGCAGGGTTGCCAAAGAAGACCGCCCGAGACTGCCCGAGTCGAAAGGACGCCGATCCATGGATGCCAGCAACCCCATCGCGACGGCCGGGCGCGCGCCGACGGCCAGCCGCGTGCGCTCCGGCCGCCGGATCGCCGACCGCGTGCTGATCCTCGCGAGCACAATCGCCACCCTACTCGGCATCATCGTCCTCGGCTCGATCCTGCTCATGCTGATCGTCGAGGGCGTCAAGGGCTTCACGCCCGCCCTGTTCACGGCGCCGACGCCGGGGCCCGGCTCCGAGGGCGGCGGCATCGCCAACGCCATCCTCGGCAGCCTCATCATGACGTTGCTCGGCATCCTCATCGCCACACCGGTCGGGCTGATGGCCGGCACCTTCCTCGCCGAGTACGGCCGGACCTCGAAGCTCGCCGACATCATCCGCTTCCTCAACGACGTGCTGCTCTCGGCGCCTTCGATCCTGATCGGCCTGTTCGTCTACACTCTGATGGTCCGGCCGATGGGCACCTATTCAGGCTGGGCCGGTGCGGTGGCGCTCGCCATCATCGCGACACCGGTGATCGTGCGCACCACCGAGGACATGCTGCGCCTCGTGCCCGGTCCGATGCGCGAAGCCGGCGCGGCTCTCGGCGCACCCCGCTCTCTCGTCATCCGCGCGGTGACTTGGCGTGCGGCGAGCGCGGGCATCGTCACCGGCATTATTCTCGCGCTCGCCCGCATTGCCGGCGAGACGGCGCCGCTGCTGTTCACGGCACTCAACAACAACAGCTGGTTCAATGCCAACCTTCTCGGCGGCGTGCCGAACCTGCCGGTCATGATCTACCAGTTCGCTCTCTCGCCCTATCCGAACTGGCAGAGCCTCGCATGGTCGGGCGCGCTGCTCATCACCGTCACCATCCTCGCCCTGTCGGTGGTGGCCCGCTTCGTGATCAAGGACCAGCGGGCGCGCTGAGAAAGCCCCGGGACAGACCTCCTACAGACGAGAGATCCGATGAGCGCCTCCCCCGCGATCCGCAGCCAGTTCGAGGGCCGCAGCCCGGCCGACGTCAAAGCGCCCGTGCGCATCGCCGTCAAAAACCTGAACTTCTACTATGGCAGCTTTCACGGCTTGAAGGACATCAACCTCGACTTTCGCGATCGGCAGGTCACGGCACTGATCGGACCGTCCGGCTGCGGGAAGTCGACTTTGCTGCGCACCTTCAACCGCATCTACAGCCTCTATCCGGAGCAGCGCGCCGAGGGTGAGATCCTGCTCGACGGGCAGAACGTCCTCGACTCCAAGATCGACCTCAACGAGCTGCGCTCGCGGGTCGGCATGGTGTTCCAGAAGCCGACGCCCTTCCCGATGTCGATCTACGACAACGTCGCCTTCGGCCTGCGTCTCTACGAGAAGCTGCCGAAGTCCGAGCTCGACGGGCGCGTGGAGGAATCCCTGCGCAAGGCGGCTCTGTGGGATGAGGTGAAGGACAAGCTCAAGCAGTCCGGCACCGGCCTGTCCGGCGGCCAGCAGCAGCGCCTCTGCATCGCCCGCACCGTGGCGCAGCGTCCCGAGGTCATCCTGTTCGACGAGCCGACCTCGGCCCTCGATCCGATCTCGACCGGCCGCATCGAGGAACTGATCGAGCAGTTGCGGGCCGAGTTCACGATCGTCATCGTGACCCACAACATGCAGCAGGCCGCGCGCATCTCGCAGTTCACCGCGTTCATGTATCTCGGCGAACTGATCGAGTTCGATGCGACCACGAAGATCTTCATGAACCCGGCCAAGCGGCAGACCCAGGACTACATCACCGGCCGCTTCGGTTAAGCTCGGGCGCGACCGCGATGCGGTCGTGCTCCACCCTGCGCCCTCGTTTTAGCGCGCTCTCAATCTCTGGACCGATGTCCCGTTCAACTTGAGAGCGCTCTCGTCCGACTGCCTGATCGGGAAAATCGCGACATGGCCGAGCATATCGTCTCCTCCTACGACACCGATCTTGAGAACCTGCGCCGCTCGATCGCCGAGATGGGGGGCGTGGCCGAGAAGATGATGACGGATGCCACCGATGCCCTGGTACGCCGTGACACCACCCTCGCCCAGGCGGTGATCGTCGCCGACAAGCGCCTCGACCTGCTGCAGCGGGAGATCGAGGAGCGCTCGGTTCTCCTCATCGCCCGGCGCCAGCCGCTTGCCATCGACCTGCGGGAGACGATCTCCGGCATCCGCGTCTCGGGTGACTTGGAGCGGATCGGCGATCTCGCCAAGAACATCGCCAAGCGCGTGGTCGCGATCAGCGATCAGGCGCAGCCGCAGAAGATCGTTCTCGGCGTCCAGCACATGAGCGACCTGGTGCAGGAGCAGCTCAAAGATGTGCTCGACGCCTACGCCAGCCGAGACGTGACCGCCGCCCGTGAGGTGTGGGAACGGGACAGCGCCATCGACGCGCTGTACAATTCCCTGTTCCGCGAACTCCTGACCTACATGATGGAGGATCCGCGCAACATCTCGTTCTGTACCCACCTTTTGTTCTGCGCCAAGAACGTGGAGCGCATCGGCGATCACACCACCAACGTGGCCGAGACGATCGAGTACCTCGTCACCGGTGAGACGCCGGTCGGAGAGCGGCCCAAGAACGACGCTTCGAACTACGCCACGGTGACGCCGAGCGCCTGACGCCGGAAGGCTTCGGGGACGCGAAGCGTCGAAGAAGCGTACCGGCCCGCTCTCGGATGGGTGAGGCCGGGCGCGACGGATGGAAAGACGGACGATGACGAGTGCGCGCATCCTGATCGTCGAGGACGAGGAATCGCTGACGACCCTGCTGCGCTACAACCTCGAAGCGGAAGGCTTCGCGGTCGATGTGGCGGTCCGTGGCGAGGAGGCGGATCTGCGCCTGCACGAGATGACACCCGATCTCGTCCTGCTCGACTGGATGGTGCCGGGGCTCTCTGGCATCGAGCTGTGCCGCCGCATCCGTGCGCGACGCGAGACCGAGCGGCTGCCCGTCATCATGCTGACCGCTCGGGGCGAAGAGGCCGACCGCGTGCGGGGTCTCTCGACGGGCGCCGACGACTATGTTGTGAAACCGTTTTCGGTGCCGGAGCTGCTAGCCCGCGTGCGCGCCCTCCTCCGCCGTGCCAAGCCTGCCCACGTCGCCAACATGCTGGTGGCCGGCGACATCGAACTCGACCGCGTCAGTCACCGCATCCGCCGTCAGGGCCGCGAGATCCATCTCGGGCCGACGGAGTTCAAGCTGCTCGAGTACCTGATGCAGAGCCCCGGCCGGGTCTTCTCGCGGGAGCAACTGCTCGACGGCGTGTGGGGCCATGACGTCTACATCGACGAGCGCACGGTCGACGTCCATGTCGGCCGCCTGCGCAAGGCGATCAACCGCCCGCGTCAGAGCGACCCGATCCGCACCGTGCGCGGCTCCGGCTACTCGTTCGACGAGATGTTCGCAGGAGCCGAGTGAGGGCCCGTCTTTCGACGGCTGCTCGGTCGGTCCGACAGGCTCATCCGAGCGGATTTCATGCCCGACCGGCGCAACCAGCCAGGAGCGGAATTGGCATGCGAGGCCGTTGATCGCCGCTGCCGCTTGACAGCTTCGCTCAAGGAGGCGGACGCCTTCGACCCATCTCAGCGAGCGGCGCCGATAAATCGACGCACTGCGCGGTCTCCGAAACAGCCGCGCAGTACCGCCTCATCGATCAGCGAAAACCGGCGACGCGACGATCGCGCTTGCGCTCGGCCGCGGGCTGATAGGCGACCTGCGCGTGCTGGGTGCAGTAGGGCAGGCCTGTGATGGCGCGGGCGCCGCAGAAGCGGAATTCCGGCGAGGTCGGGTCGCCCATCGGCCAGCGGCACATGGAGTCGCGCAGGTCCATGATGGTGACCCGCTCGGAGACGGCCAGCGCCACCGGCTCCGGGGCTGGCGTCCGCGGCAGCGGAAAGTTCGGTGCGGGGCGATGCGCCACGATCGCGGGCGGCTCCGGCAGCGTCGGCTCCTCGACGACCACCACCGTCTCCATCTCGACCTCGGCGGTCAGGTCATCCTTGCGGCGACCCTGAGCCGAGGCCGGGCCGATCGGTTTGACGCGACCGGCGAGCCCGAGGCGGTGCACCTTGCCGATCACGGCGTTGCGGGAGACGCCGCCGATCTGGAGGGCGATCTGGCTGGCGCTCAGACCATCGTCCCACAGGCGACGAAGCAGCTCGACGCGCTCATCCGTCCAGCTTGGGACCGCTTCCGTCATTGCCCCCTCCACGTCGAAACGTCCTTTGAACGCGAAACCGACCGACCGTGCGGCATCTCTGCCGCTTGAGGCGACAGCAAGCATCGCCAAAGCCGGCAAACCGGCCCTGCACATGTCGGTTAACAGACGCCAAAGCTGCCGTTGGCGACGCGGTGGAGACTACAGGACAGCTCGGCCGCGGAGCAAGCGTTAGCGCGTTCCATAAGCCGGTTTCCACCGCCAATCAGACTCCGTCGCCGACGGTTCGGACCGGTATCGACGTCGCTGCCACCGAATTCGCTGGGATCTGTTAACGCCTTGCGCAAAATTGCTCTTTTCCGAAATTGTCGGCCGTTTGCCACCTGACGCGGCAGGCCCTTCAAGCGCTCGCACCGGCCGTACCGGTGCCGTTGCCCATGCTCGGACGGTCTCTGAAAAAGATTGTCCAAGCGGACGCGATGACTATGTGTCGGGGCGGCATCCGCCGGCCCGCCGCCTGTGGACAACCCATCTTGAGTGGATCTTGGGAGATCGCATGCGACTGCGCCTCGCGCCGGCCCTGTTCCTTCTCGCCGCGACAACCGGCTTTGCGCTGGCCGCCGGCCCAGCCGCGCCGGTTCCAGACGAGACCGCGATCCGGCTGACCAATCACCGCGCGGTCTACGATCTGTCGCTGGCGCGCTCCGCTGGCACGCGCGCGGTCGAGGGGGTGCGCGGTCGCATCGTCATCGATTTCTCCGGCGACGCCTGCCGGGGCTACACGATGCAGACGCGGCAGGTGACGATGATCGATTCCGGCGAGTCCGGCGATCGCACCTCGGATCTGCGCAGCACCACCTTCGAGAACGGTGACGGAAAAAGCTTCCGCTTCCGCACCACGACCATCCTCAACAACGCGCCGTCACCGGCCGTGGACGGAACGGCGGAGGCGGCCGACGCCCTCAAAGTGAAGCTCAAGGAGCCCAAGCGAGACCAGTTCCAGAGCGAGGGGACGGTGCTGTTCCCGATCCACCACATGATCCGCCTGATCGAGGCGGCCAAGGCGGGACAGACTACCGTCTCCGCCAAGGTCTTCGACGGCTCGGACGACGGGCGCAAGGTGTACGACACGCTGGCCATCATCGGCCGCCCGAGCGCGGCGCCGGCGGCCGACACCGAACGCGACAAGCCGCTGCGTGAGGGCGACCATGCCGGTATGCGGCGCTGGCCGGTCACCTTGAGCTACTTCACGCCCGGAGAGGGCGAGCGGACGCCGATCTATACCCTCACCTTCGATCTCTACGAAGACGGCGTCAGTGGGCGGCTGCACCTCGACTATGGGGATTTCGCCATCGACGGCAACATGAGCCGTCTCGACCTTGCCAAGGTGGACCCCAAATCCGGGGCCGACTGCCGGAAGTAGCCTCCGGTCGCTGAGGCCGAATCGGCGGCGGATCGGGCTGAGCCCGAGGAACGTTCATGCTCCCGGAGCCGCGAGCGGCGACGGCAGCGGGTTGCGAGATGGCGAGCCTGAGGCAGAGTCTGCGGGAACTCTACGAAGGGAGCAGCGACCGCGCACACCGCTTCCGCTACGGCCTGCTCGCCTTCGATCTCGCCACCCTCCTGATTATCATCGTCTCCTCGTTCCTGCCCCGCCATCCGCTGGTGGAGGGAATCGACGTCCTGATCGGTGCGGCCGTCGCCGCCGACTTTCTCTCGCGGCTGGCAATCTGTCCGCGACCGGCGCGCGAGTTCCTGCGGCCCACGACCTGGGCGGACGTGGCGGCGATCGCCTCCTTCCTGGCCCCGATTGTCGGCGAGGGCGCCGGCTTCCTGCGCATCCTGCGCACGCTCCGGCTACTGCGGACCTACCAGCTGCTCGACCGGCTGCGAGCGGACTTTCCGTTCTTTCGCCGCAACGAGGATGTGATCATCGCGGTGGTGAACCTCGCGGTGTTCATCTTCATCATGACGAGCCTCGTCTACGCGACCCAGCACCGCTCGAACCCAAATATCGGCAACTACGTCGATGCACTGTACTTCACCGTCACATCGCTCACGACGACGGGGTACGGCGACGTCACCCTCCAGGGCACAGGCGGGCGCCTGATTTCGGTCGTGGTGATGATCTGCGGCGTCACGCTGTTCCTGCGCCTCGCCCAGGTCCTGTTCCGGCCCTACAAGGTGCGCTTCTCGTGTCCCGACTGCGGCTTGCAGCGGCACGAGCCGGACGCGGTGCACTGCAAGGCCTGCGGTACCCTGCTCAACATTCCCGACGAGGGCGCGGATTGAGCCGCATCGGCGCCAGGCCGTGATGCGTTCCCTGTCGGACGGCGGTCCATCCTCCGCGGTGCCGGTAGTGCGCGGTCGTCGAGCCGGCTGAGGGAGGTGGAGGATCGGATGCCCGACTGGCTCGCCTTCCGCTTTCCCGCCTTCCAGCGCTTCGTCACGCCGAAGCGGTTGCCCCTCGTCGTCGACGGCCGCCTCTGCTGGCGGAACATGCGCCGCGAGATGATCACTCACTCGGAACTGATGACCCAGCTTCGCCTGCAGGGAATCGACGACCCGGCCCTCGTGCGGCTCGCCTCGCTGGAGAGCGACGGCAGCATCAGCGTGATCCGCTGCGACGGGAAGGAGACCGCGCCCGGGCCGGAGGATCGCCGGGAACTGGTCTGAGGTGACTGGCCTCAAGTCCCGGATTTTGCCGGCTCTGTTCGGCGCCGCTCCGGCTCGCCGGTGAAGACGAGGCCGCGCTGGATCGCGGCGCTTCCGAATTTTTCGCGCAACCGGTCGAGCGCCGCCTCCCGGCGGGCGACGCGTTCGATGCACTGATCAGCGAGGTCGCCGCGGTCGGCGTGGATTGCGCCGCACAGGTCACCGCCCCCGATGCCGATCAGGCGAAACGGCGTGCCGTCGCAGGCGGCGTGCAGCATCGGTTCGCCCTCGTGGAAGAGGCGGTCGGCAAGCTGCGTCGGTTTCAGGCCGCCGCGGGTGCGGGTGCGCAGCCGGAACCGGGCGTCCTTCAGCTTCAGCGTGACGCTGCCGGCGGCGAGCTCCGCCCGCTTCAGCCGTCCCGAGACCTTCTCGCACAACCGCCACAGGATCGGCCGCAGATCCTCGAACCGGACGAGATCGGTCGCGAAGGTCGTCTCGGCCGAAACGCTCTTGGCCTCGCGGGTCGGACGCACCGGCCGCCGGTCGCGCCCTGCCGCGAGATCGATGAGGCGTGACGCGTCACGGCCGAGCGAGGCCTGGAGCCGCACAGGGTCGGCGCGAGAGATATCGCCGACCCGATGGATGTTGAGCGCGGCGAGGCGATTGCGGGCGCTCTCCCCGATGCCGGGCAGAATGCCGACCGGCTTGTCGGCGAGGAAGGCGGCGGCCTCCTCGCCGGCGATGATCGAGAAGCCGCGGGGCTTGTCGAGATCGGAGGCGATCTTGGCCAGGAACTTGTTGGCGGACAATCCGACGGAAACGGTGATGCCGATCTCCGTCTCGACCCGTGCGGCGAAGCGGGCCAGCGTCAGGGCCGGGCTCGCCCCGTGCAGGCGCTCGGTACCGGCGAGATCGAGGAACGCCTCATCGATGGAGACGGGCTCGACCAGCGGCGTGAGCGCCAGCATCATCGCTCGCACCTCGCGCCCGACGCGGGCGTACTTCTCCATGT
This sequence comes from Methylobacterium sp. R2-1, assembly GCF_014191355.1. Classification (GTDB taxonomy): domain Bacteria; phylum Pseudomonadota; class Alphaproteobacteria; order Rhizobiales; family Beijerinckiaceae; genus Methylobacterium. Next base: position 338,820 of record NZ_JACHWM010000004.1, on the reverse strand, counting down.
CGGGGCGCAGCACGGTGGCGTCGGGGCAGCGCTTGAGCGCCTCGAACATCGGCATGGCCGAGCGCACGCCGGAGATCCGCGCGAGGTAGCAGGCGGTGGCGACGACGCCGCGCTTGCCGCCGCCGATGATGAGCGGCTTGTCCCGCAGGGAGGGATCGTCCCGCTTCTCGATCGCCGCGTAGAAGGCGTCGCAATCGACGTGGGCGATGCTGAGGGCGTCCCGTGCGGGGTGGGTGAGCAGGCGCGGCGAGCCGCAGCCGCGGCAGCGCAGGGCACCCTCGGCTTGCATCGTCAGGCAATCGCGGCAGAAGGGTCTCACATCGAAAACCTTGCCCGAGCTTTGCTGGGCTTTCGCGGGCGAGACAGGTTGTACGGATGTCCGAGGCCGCCGACCAGGGTTCTCCCACGCGCCATCCCAAACCGAATCCAGATCGGCGTCCGATGCAGGTGCTCGTGCTCGGCGGAACGACCGAGTCGAGCGCGCTCGTCGCCCTGCTGGCCCGCGAAACCGACCTGTCGGTGACCCTCTCGCTGGCGGGCCGCACGGCCGCGCCGCGGCCCGGACCGGTACCGATGCGCGTGGGCGGGTTCGGCGGCGTCGAGGGGCTGGCGCGGTGGCTCGCCGGAAATGGCATCGAGGCGGTGATCGACGCGACACATCCCTTCGCCGCACGGATCTCGGCCAATGCGGCCGCGGCGTGCGGGGCCGGCGGCGTGCCGCTGATCGCCGTTCGGCGTCCCGCCTGGGAGCGGCAGTCCGGCGACGCGTGGATCGAGGTCGAGAACGTTCCGGCCTGCCTCGACGCGCTCGGACCGGAATCGAGAACGGTGTTCCTCACCATCGGCCGGCAGGAGCTTTCCGCCTTCGCCCGCGCGCCGCAGCACGCCTATGTCGTGCGCACGATCGAGCCGGTCGGCGAAGCGCTGCCGGTGCCGAACCTCGTGACCGTCAGTGCCCGCGGCCCCTTCACGCTGGAGGACGAAGTTCGCTTCATGCGCGAGGCGCGGATCGAGGTGCTGGTGACGAAGAATTCTGGCGGTGCGGCAACGTATCCGAAGATCGAGGCGGCGCGCCGGCTCGGGCTTCCCGTGGTGATCGTCGACCGCCCTGCCCTGCCGGATGTGCCTGCCGTCACCGACGCCGCGGGCGCGCTGCGCTGGCTGAAGACCGAACTTGTTCGACGCGGGTTTACATGAATTCGGCTCGACGATGCTCGGCACCAGTGCCATGGCAGGATCATGCCCGCACTTGAAACGAAAAGCCGTCCATGACCCGCGCCCTGATGATCCAGGGGACCGGGTCCGATGTCGGCAAGTCGCTGCTGGTGGCGGGCTTGGCCCGCGCCTTCACCCGGCGTGGGCTGACGGTGCGTCCGTTCAAGCCGCAGAACATGTCGAACAACGCCGCCGTCACCGCGGATGGCGGTGAGATCGGCCGCGCCCAGGCGCTCCAGGCCCGCGCCGCGCGGGTCGCGCCGTCCGTTCACATGAACCCGGTGCTGCTCAAACCCCAGAGCGAGGTCGGCGCGCAGGTGGTCGTTCAGGGGCGGATGATCGGCACCGCCAGGGCGCGCGAATATCAAGCGTGGAAGCCGCGCCTGATGGCATCGGTCCTCGACAGCTTCGAAAGGCTGCGCGCCGAGTCCGACATCGTGCTCGTGGAGGGCGCGGGCTCACCGGCCGAGGTGAACCTGCGCAAGGGCGACATCGCCAATATGGGCTTTGCGCGCGCAACGGAGACGCCGGTGGTGCTCGTCGGCGACATCGACCGGGGCGGCGTCATCGCCAGCCTCGTCGGCACGCAGACCGTGCTGGAGCCCGAGGACGCGGCGATGATCCGCGGCTTCATCGTCAACCGGTTCCGCGGTGACCCGACCCTGTTCTCCGACGGAATGGCCCTGATCGCCGCGCGCACCGGCTGGTCCCCGTTCGGCCTCGTGCCGTTCTTTCCCGACGCTGCCCGCCTGCCGCCGGAGGACGCGCTGGCGCTCGATGCCCCGCAAAGCCGCCGCGACGGCGCCGGACCGCTGATCGCAGTGCTGCAATTCCCCCACATCGCCAATTTCGACGACCTCGACCCGCTGCGGCAGGAGCCCGGCGTCGCCGTCACGTTCGTGCCGCCCGGCGCGCCGATCCCGGCGGAGGCGGATTTGATCGTCCTTCCTGGTTCGAAGACCACGATCGACGATCTCGATTGTCTCCGCGCGCAGGGGTGGGACATCGACATCCGTGCGCATCTGCGCCGCAGCCGGCGGGTGCTGGGGCTGTGCGGCGGCTACCAGATGCTCGGGCGCTCCATCGCCGACCCTCAGGGAATCGAGGGTGCGCCGCGCGACCTGCCAGGACTCGGCCTGCTCGACGTCGAGACGGTGATGACGGGCGCGAAGCGTCTCGTCGCCGTCACCGGCACGACGCTGGCGGATGGCGAGCCGTTCTCCGGCTACGAGATGCATGTCGGCGACACGACCGGGCCGGACACCGCCCGGCCCCTGCTGCGCTTCGCCGACGGTCGGGCCGACGGAGCGGTCTCGCGCGATGGACTGGTGGCCGGCACCTATGTCCACGGCCTGTTCACCGACGACCGCCAGCGCGCGGCATGGCTCGCCCGGCTCGGCGCCGCACCGGGCCTCACCCGCTACGAGGCCGGCATCGAAGAGGTGCTCGACCGCTTCGCCGACCATCTCGAAGCGCATCTCGATTGCGACGGGCTGCTGCGCCTGCGCTGAAGGCGGCGCGCCTCACTCGCCGGGCATCAGCTTGGCAGGCACCTTGTAGGCGCGCGCTCCGCCGTTCCTGAGGCTGTCGAAGAGGACCAGAACGCGGTTCGATCCGATCGCCGTCACCGCCTCGGGCTTGCCGCAGCGATCGGCATCGTCGAGTTCGTCCAGCGCCCCGAGAAGCTGCGGATCGCCGCCCTTTCCCGGATCGAACAGGAAAAGCTTGTAGGCGACCTTCGGCTGCTCCTGGGCCGGCCCGCTGAGCACCAGCAGGCGCCCGTCGTCGAGCGCCGCGAGATCGCGGATTCCGGCATCCTTGCCGAGCTTGATCGGGATCGTCCGCCGCTTTCCCTGATAGGCGCCGTGCCCGTCCGCGAACAGGGCATCGACATCGGCCTCGACGAGGAAGGCTTCTCCCTCGATCGAGGGCGCGCGGAGTCCGGCGTAGAGCCGGTCCTTCACCACCGCGATGCCCTCGATATTGAGGCCGTTCGACTCGGTCAGGCTCTCGAGGAAGGATGGTCCCACCCGGTCCGCACCCGCCAGGACCTCGCCGAGGCGATAGGTGGTCTCGACGGCGGCCTCCGGCTTGTCGTCGTCCTCCACATCCGGCTTGCCCTCCTCATCGACGCGGATGCGGGCGAGGATCATCGCCGAGGTGTTGAGCGTATCCTTCTTGCGGCCGCAGCCGTGCGAGCCGACGACGTAGAAGTACGGCTTGGCGTAGGCGACGCCCTCGCCGTCGAACTCCTTGAACTTCGCGGGACTCTTGTCCGGGCATTGCTTGCCGGCGAACACCGTTCCGCGCGTCGCCGCGTCCGGCGCCTTGCCGATCAGGTCGATCGTCTTCTTGGGCTCGATGTCTCGGTCATCGATCGTCAGGAACTGGGCCTTGCGCCCCTCGTCGTTGACGACGAGACACCGCCGCTTGCCCGAGGCGCGCAGGATGCAGGCGATGCCGCTGACGTCGTAGGCGGCCGCCCCGTCGTCCTTCTTGCCCGAGCCCTTCAAATCTTCCTTGAAGGTATAGGGCTTGCCCTCTGGTTCCAGGACCGTGTCCCCGGCCTCCGCTGCGGTCGATCCAAGTACAAAGAGGAAATAAAGACAGATGCTGCTGGCGAGGCGCATGGCCGCAATCTCCTGTCTATTTCGATCGATGTGAAATCGATATTCGGGGGTATTGAGGATGCTGGTGGATATTTTTCAAAAAAGGTAGAGCCAAATCCCGGTTCCGGCAACGACCATTGTGAATTGTAGCGCGCAGGCGGTCCGATAAAGTTTCAGCGCGCGCACGATGTCGTCGGGGGTGGCGTCCGCCCGACCGTCGCCCATCCAGGCATCCTCGACCCGGGTGGCACCGTAGATGCGCGGGCCGGCGAGCCGCAGGCCCAATGCGCCCGCCATCGCCGCCTCGGGCCAGCCGGCATTGGGCGAGCGGTGGCGGCCGGCGTCGCGGCGGATTGCCCGCCATGCGCCCGCCGCCGAGACGTCCCGGCTCAGCGCCGCCGCCGCGATCAGCAACAGCGCGGTGAGCCGCGAGGCCGGCAGGTTCACGAGGTCGTCGAAGCGGGCGGAGGCCCAGCCATACGCCTCGTAGCGCGGGGTGCGGTGGCCGACCATGCTGTCGGCGGTGTTGATGGCCTTGTAGAGAGCGCCGCCGGTGAGTCCGCCTGCGCCGATCCAGAAGGCCGGCGCGACGATGCCGTCCGAAAAGTTCTCGGCGAGGCTCTCGATCGCGGCGCGGCAGACCGCCGCCTCGTCGAGGCTCTCGGGATTGCGTCCGACGATCATCGAGACGGCCGCGCGACCGCCGGTGAGCCCCTCCGTCCGCAGGGCGGCGGAGACGCGTCGGACATGGACGAAGAGGCTGCGCTGCGCCGGCAGGCTCGCAGCGACCAGGGCAAGGAGCACCACGCCGGCCCCGTGGCCCGCGCGTGCGGCGAGCGCGGTCAGCGCGAGGGAGATGGCGGCCGTCACCGTGAGCAGCAGCACGAGCGCCAGGATTCCGCCGAGCCGGCGTGCGGCGGCGCTGCCCCGGTTCAGCCCGTGCTCCAGCGCGCCGATCAGCCGGCCGATCCAGGTGACAGGATGGCCGAGCGCCCTGTAGAGGCGGTTGGGATAGCCCATCATGGCCTCGAACAGCAGGGCGAGCGCCAGGATGCCGAGGGTGTCGGGCGGATGGGTCAGGGCGATCCAGGGCATCGTTGGCAGGGTCGGTGTGGGGCGGAGGGGACGGAGGCGAGGTGCAGGGGGACGGCTCAAACGAGGCGATCGCGCATGGCGGCGATCTCGACGCGGCCCGAAGGCTGTTTCCGGGCGCGCCCGAGCCGTGGCTCGACCTCTCGACCGGCATCAACCCGGTGCCCTATCCGCTGCCGCCCTTTGAAGCCAGTGCCCTGCACCGCCTGCCCTCCCCCGGCGACCTCGCCCGGCTCAAAGCCGCGGCGGCGGCGGCCTACGGCGCGCCGGGGCCGGACCATGTCGTCGCCGCGCCCGGCACGCAGATCCTGATCGAGACCCTGCCGCGGCTCCTGCCACCCGCCCGCGTCGCGGTGGTCGGCCCGACCTATGCCGAGCACGCCGCCGCCTGGACCCGCTCCGGTCACACGGTGCGGATGGTGGACGATCCGGCCGAGGCCGACGGCACTGAGGTTCTGGTTGCCGTGAGCCCCAACAATCCTGACGGGCGCGTTTTCTCGGCCGAGGCGCTGATGCGCGCCGGGGGCGGCCTCGTCGTGCTCGATCAGGCCTTCGCCGACCTGGAATCCGTAGAGGCGGCATCGCCGCAGCCCGGCCTCGTGATCCTGCGCTCCTTCGGCAAGACCTACGGGCTCGCCGGGTTGCGGCTCGGCTTCGCGCTCGCCGAGCCGGCGTTGGCGCAGCGCATCGAAGCCGCACTGGGTCCCTGGGCGGTCTCGGGCCCGGCCATCGCCGCGGGCCTCGCGGCGCTGCCGGATGGTGCGTGGCGCCGCGAGGCTGCCGCGGCGCGGGCACAGGACGTGGCCCGCCTCGACCGGATGATCGGGCGGGCCGGCGGACGGATCGTCGGCGGGACGGCCCTATTCCGCACCGCCGATTTTCCTGACGGGCCCGGTCTGTTCCGGGCGCTCGGGGAAGCCGGGATCTACGTGCGGCGCTTCTTGGAGGCGCCGGAACGTTTGCGCTTCGGCCTCCCCCCAGACAAGACGGCGTGGTGCCGCCTCTCGCGGGTGCTCAGGTAGGCCGGGACCTGCCGCCGAGCCAGGACACGGCCAGCGCGGCGAGGGCGAAGGCGCCGCCGACGGCGCAGACACCGGGCCAGCCCGCGAGGAGGAAGGCCCGCGAGCCGAGGAAGGCGCCCGCCGCCCCGCCGATGAAGACGGCGGTGAACAGCACGGTGTTGATGCGCCCGCGGGCGCCCGGTGCGAGGGCATAGGCGCGGGTCTGGTTGGCGATCAGCGCGCCGTTGATGCCGATGTCGAGGAGCAGCACGCCTGCGGCGATAGCGAGGAGCGACACCTCTCCGGCGAGCGCGAGCACGGCGAAGGCCGCCGCGACCAGGACGCTGCCGGCGATCACCACAGGCCGGGCGCCGCGCCGGTCGCTGTAGCGGCCAGAATACGGAGCGATCAGAGCTCCCGCGACGCCGATGACGCCGAACAGGCCCGCACCCGCCGCCGTGAGGTCGAAGGGCGGCGCCTCGACGAGGAGCGCGAGCGTCGCCCAGAAGGCGTTGAAGCTGGCAAACAGCAGCGCCTGCGACAGGCTAGCATTGCGCAGGATCGGCTGGCTGCGCACGAGATGCAGCAGCGAGGTCATCAGCGCGCGGTAGCGTAGGCGCCGCGTCGGTGCGCTGCGCGGCAGGGTGCGCAGCGCCACCCCCGCCATGACGAGTGCGAGGCCGGCTGCGGCGAAGAACACCGCGCGCCAGCCGAAATGCGCGCCGACGAAGCCGCTCGCGGTGCGGGCGAGCAGGATGCCGGAGAGCAGGCCGGTCATCACGCCGCCGACGATCCGTCCCCGGCTCGCATCGGGTGCCAGCTCTGCGGCGAAGGGCACCGCCTGCTGCGCGGCGCAGGCGAGCACTCCGATGACGAGGCTCGCGGCCGCGAGCACGGCGAGGTTCGGGCTGAGCGCGGCGGCGACCAGCGCGACGGCCAGCCCGAGCAACTGCCACACGATGAGGTCACGCCGCGGCAGCGCATCGCCCAGCGGCACGAGAAACAGGATGCCGAGCCCGTAGCCGACGAGGCTGGCGGTCGGCACGAGCAAAGCCGCCCGCTCGCCGAACTCGGCGACGAGGACCGCGAGCAGCGGCTGGTTGTAGTAGATGTTGGCGACCGCTCCGCCCGCGATCAGGGTGAGTCCGATTCGCGTCGTCGGTGGGAGGGCGCGTTGATCGCTCGCGTCGCGGCTCATGGGTGCAGTGCTGCGAGCGCGGGGGAACGGGTCAGCACGGCGCGGAGGGAAAGGGCAGGCAGCATGGGCTGCCCCTTACGGTAGGCCGGGACCGGAATTCCAGTCCCATCTGCGCGGACAGCCCTGTGACGGTCGCGCGTCACAGTGACCATTTCCGTTCAGGTGCCCGGTGGTAGCATACCTCCACCGGCACACCCATATGTGGGTGGCACGGAAAAAGGCACAGCCTTTGCAGCGGCTTGGCTGGGCAGGCAGTTGCGGATGGATGCGCGATGGCGCACATCTTCTCCAAGCGCCTGGCAGCCGCTTCAACAGAAGGAGTCGTGTATGCCGAACTACCGCGTCCACTTCGCGAAGCAGATCCTCGGAGTCCCCTTCACCGTTGGTTTCGTGGAGATCGCGCGCGCTCGCGATCCGGAGCGCGCTCTCAAAGCGGCGGAGATCCGGTTCGCTCGCTCGCGCGGCGTGACGGATTGGCGCGAGCGGGCCGACACGGTGGATCTCGCGCCGCATGCGGAGGCGGAGCTCTGAGCCGCGCCGGATGGTCGGCTTCGGCCCACCGCCAGGGGAACGTTCCGTGAGGCCCGGCGGGATCGCATCATCGACAACGTGCGAAGCACGGATGCCACGCTTCGCAAGTCTGGCGTCGACGCGGCGGAGGCCCTAGGTTCCGGCAACAGCCGAGCCTGCCACGGGTCGGCTCGACAGATCCAAGGGCTTCTTCGGTCATGGCGGCGATCTCGTTTCTCGGTGATCTCATCCAGACCATCAGCGACCGGGGCCGCGACCTTATCGGCCTGGCGCGCAGTGACCTTGCGCGGACCGCGAGTGCGGCCGACCTCGCCAGACTGTGCGAGGATCTGATCTCCCGCCGAGGCGAAGCCTCCGGAGTGGCGCTGGCCCGCCTGATTCTCGATCGCTACGCTGCTTTCCCCCTCGATGAGCGGCTCGCCTTCCTCGAACTCGTGGCGGCCGAGTTCGGTGCCGACCACGACGCAGTCGATTCTGCCATCGCTGCCTACCGGGCCGAGCCGACGCGGGCGCGCCTCGGCCTTCTGCATGACGCCGCCGAGCCTCGCTCGCAGGAACTGATCCGGCGCCTGAATCTCGCCCGCGGCGGCACCCTGGCGCTGGTGCGTATGCGCGAGGATCTGTTCACCCTGCGCAAGCGCCTGAAGGAGCGTGACGCCGCTCCGGAGACGATCGACGCGGTGGTGAGCCTCGACAGCGATTTCGAGCACCTGTTCGCGTCCTGGTTCAACCGGGGCTTCCTGGTGCTGCGGGGCATCGATTGGTCGACGCCGGCCCACATCCTCGAAAAGATTATCCGCTATGAGGCGGTCCACGAGATCGCCGACTGGGACGAATTACGCCGCCGTATCCAGCCGACGGACCGACGCTGTTTCGCCTTCTTCCATCCGGCGCTGCTCGACGAGCCGCTGATCTTCGTCGAAGTGGCGCTGACCAACGCGATCGCTCCGGCGATCCAGCCGATCCTCGCGGACGGGCGCGAGCCGGTCCCGGCGGGGGCTGCCACGACCGCGATCTTCTACTCGATCTCGAACTGTCAGAAGGGTTTGGCCGGGGTCACCTTCGGCAACTTCCTGATCAAGCAGGTGGTCGAGGATCTGGCGCGCGAGATCCCGTCGCTGAAAACCTTCGTCACCCTCTCGCCGGTGCCCGGTTTCCGTACTTGGCTCGACCGCGAGCGCGGCGCCGACGCGCCGCAGGGTCTGACCCGAGAGGACGTAGAGGCGCTGCGCCTGCTCGATACCGACGATTGGCGGGCCGACAAGGCGAAGTGCGAGGCCGTGCGGCGCGCCATGCTGCCGGCGGCAGCGGCCTACTTCCTGCGTGCCAAGAACGAGAAGGGCCGCCCGCTCGATCCGGTCGCCCGCTTCCATCTCGGCAACGGCGCCCGCCTGGAGCGGATGAACTTCCTCGGAGACACCTCGAAGAAGGGCCTGAAGCAGTCCTACGGGCTGATGGTGAACTACCTCTACGATCTCTCGGCGATCGAGAAGAACCACGAGACCTACGTCAATCTCGGCACGGTCGCGACCTCCTCGGCGGTCAGCCGCGAGCTGCGCTCCAACCTGCCGCCGCCGCGGTCGGTCGTGCTGGCCGAGGCGGGATAGCCAGCCCGCCGTCGGGCGCAGCGAGCATCGCTTTTTCGCTGCGGCGCGGGACCGATTCCGTCCTCACACGTTCTTCTGTCCGACGCCCGCCCGAAACTCTCAAGGTGGCGGGCACGGCAGAAAATGAGGAGTTCCGCCATGGTTGACACGGATCGCGTCGTCGGCGCTGCGAAGGATTTCGGCGGTCGGGCGCAGGGTGCGGTGGGCGACGCACTCGGCTCGGACCGGGACTCGCTGGAGGGCCGCTATCGGGAAGCCGAGGGCCGGGCGCAGCGCATCTACGGTCAGGCGAAGGATACGGTACGCGACATCGCCGATGATGTCGGGGGCTATGCGGAGGATGCTTACGACCGTGTCAGCCGTCACGGTGGCACCTATCTGCGCGACGGGCGCGAGCGGGTCGAGACCCAGGTCGGCGAGAATCCGTTCCTCGCCCTGCTGATTGCCGGCGCGGTGGGCTACGGCCTCGCCCTGCTGCTGCACACGCGTCGCTGAACGGGATGACCGGAGCGCGGCGGCGCCGCCGCGCTCCAACCTTCGGCACTACTGCGCCGTCCAGCCGCCATCCATGGCGAGGTTCGCGCCGGTGATCTGACTGGCGCCGTCCGAGCACAGGAACACGGCGAGCGCCGCCACCTGATCGACGGTGACGAACTCCTTGGTCGGCTGCGCCTTGAGCAGAACGTCCTCGATCACCTGCTCCTTGGTCAGTCCGCGCGCCTTCATCGTGTCCGGGATCTGGCTCTCGACGAGCGGCGTCCAGACGTAGCCCGGCGAGATGCAGTTCACGGTAATGCCGTGGGTGGCGAGTTCGAGCGCGGCCGTCTTTGTGAGGCCGACGATGCCGTGCTTGGCCGCGACATAGGCCGACTTGTAGGGCGAGGCGACCATCGAGTGCGCCGACGCCGTGTTGATGACCCGGCCCCAGCCCTTCGCCTTCATGTGCGGTACGGCCGCGCGCAGGGTGTGAAAGGCCGAGGAGAGGTTGAGTGCGATGATCTGGTCCCACTTCTCGACCGGGAAGTCCTCGATCGGCGAGACGTACTGGATGCCCGCGTTGTTCACGAGGATGTCGATGCTGCCGAACGTCTCGACCGAGAGTCCGATCAGGCCGCCGATCGCGTCGGCCTTGGTGAGGTCGGCGGGCGAATAGGCTGCCTTGACCCCGAACTCGCCCTCGATGTCACTGCGCGTTCGCTCGATCTCCTCGGGCTTGCCGAAGCCGTTGAGGACCACGTTCGCGCCTTCTCTCGCGAAGCTCCGCGCGATGGCGAGGCCGATGCCGCTCGTCGAGCCGGTGACGACGGCGGCTTTCCCTTTAAGGGGCATGAATTCCCTCCGGTTCGCGGGCCGCGCGGACCCTCTCGTCCCACGACTTGCCTCAACGGCTCGGCGAAGTCGATCTTGCTGCGCCGCACGCCCTGACGCTAAGCGGCGGTTGACACCCATGCCCGCTTCCCCGAACACCTCGCGCCAGTCGGCCGCAGGACGCCGGGCGGATGCGCGGCTGCCGAACAAGAGTTGGATCGACGATCGATGGCGGTGATGCGCTCCTATCTCGACTTCGAGAAGCCCGTGGCGGAACTCGAGGCGAAGCTCGAGGAACTCAAGGCCCTGGGCCAGCGCGACGGCGCCGTCTCGATCAGCGAGGAGGTCGGGCGGCTCGAAGGCAAGGCGGCCCAGGCGCTGGCCGAGATCTACGCCGCCCTGACGCCTTGGCAGAAGACGCAGGTCGCCCGCCATCCGCAGCGCCCCCACTTCGTCGATTACTGCGCCGGGCTGATCGAGGAGTTCACGCCGCTGGCTGGTGACCGGAGCTTCGGCGAGGACGAGGCGATTCTCGGCGGCTTCGGGCGCTTCCGCGGCCGCCCGGTCTGCGTCCTTGGTCAGGAGAAGGGCGCGACCACCGAGGCGCGGCTGCGGCACAATTTCGGGATGGCCCGGCCCGAGGGCTACCGCAAGGCGGTGCGCCTGATGGAAACCGCCGACCGGTTCGGCCTACCCGTGCTCGCCTTCGTCGACACCGCCGGCGCTTTCCCCGGTATCGAGGCGGAGGAGCGCGGCCAGGCCGAGGCGATCGCCCGCTCGACGGAAGCCTGCCTCGCGCTCGGCGTGCCGAACGTCGCCATCATCATCGGCGAGGGCGGCTCGGGCGGCGCCATCGCCATCGCCACCGCCAACACGGTGCTGATGATGGAGCACGCCATCTACAGCGTGATCTCGCCGGAGGGCGCCGCCTCGATCCTGTGGCGCGACCAGGGCCGCGCGCACGACGCCGCCACCGCCATGAAGATCACCGCGCAGGATCTGCTGCGGCTGGGCATCATCGACGCGATCGTGCCGGAGGCGACCGGCGGGGCCCACCGGGACCGTCGGGCGGCGCTCGCCGCCGCCGGCGAGGCCATCGCTCGAGCCCTCGGCGAATTCGACGGTTTGAGCCGCGACGAGATCCGTGACCGGCGCGCCCAGAAGTTCCTCGATATCGGCCGCAAGCTGTGAAGCGGGGGCTGGGCGCGGGCCTACTGCAAGGCTTGCGCCTCCTCGGCCGACGCGACACCCGCGAGCCGGGCCCCGTCAATCACATCTCGCTCGGCAGCCACTGCCACACGGCGCAGATCCTGAAGGGCCTCGGCCTGCGCACATGGTCGGCCCCTTTCGACTGGATCTTCTCGTCGCCGGGCATGGTGCGCGATTGCCTGGCCGATGATTTCTCCGATCTGCTCGATCGGCGCCATTACGAGAGCACGCCGCTGTCTGAGCGCCGCGCCCCCGATGAGACCCGCTGCCGCCATCTCCTCTATCGCGAGCGGTACGCGATTCCGTTCGTGTTCAACCACCACGACCCGGCGTCCAGCGACGAGGATTACCGCTTCCTGGAGGCCGGCGTCCGGCGGCTGCGCGCCGCTCTGGACCGGCCCGGTGCCCGAAATCACTTCTACCTGATGACCGCTCTTCCCACCGACGCGGAGACGGTCCGGGCCATCCGCGACGCGCTGGTGGTACGGGCGCGAGCGCGGGGTGCGGACAATCACCTCACGGTGCTCCAGCTTCAGCAGGGGGAGCACCGGGCTGCCAGCCCGCTCACGCAGGAACCACATCTCGATTGGTTCAGGGTCGAGGTCCGCTCGGCTTCGGTGGGAGTCCGCTTCGCCGACCCGGCCGATGATGCCTTCTTGAAGGAGTGGGTCCGGGAGTACGGGCGCGTTTCCGCGGAACCGTGACCGTCCTGCAACGCCTGTCCACAAAGTGGATCCATGCATTGCGGTAAGGTTCGGGTAAGCTTAGCGAGTCTATTGGGTTTGGGGAGTGACGTCCGCAAAAGGGCCGAGAGGTGCCCTGCGGGCGAGGACACGTAAGGACGGGTTCCCCATGGCTGTGCGTCCGTTTGTGGCGGCTGCTGCCGTTGCTCTGGCGATGACCCTCGGTGCCTGCCAGGACAGCGCCATGCTCGGCGGCGCCTCGTCCCGCAGCCTGACGCCAATTCCGCCCGAGACGGTCGCACTCATGCAGACCAAGGGCATGAGCCAGTCCGACCCGATCCTGATCCGTGCCTTCAAGAAGGAAGCGGAGATGGAGGTGTGGAAGCGCGGCTCCAACGGCCAGTACGCGCTCCTGAAGACCTTCCCGATCTGCCGCTGGTCGGGCCAGCTCGGCCCCAAGCTGAAGCAGGGCGACCGCCAGGCGCCGGAAGGGTTCTACACGATCACGCCGGGTCAGATGAACCCGAACTCCAGCTACTACCTGTCCTTCGACGTCGGCTACCCGAACGCCATCGACCGGGCCAAGGGTGGGACCGGCAACTACATCATGGTGCACGGCACCTGCTCGTCGTCGGGCTGCTTTGCCATGACCGACGCCTCGATGGCCGAGATCTACGCGATCGCCCGCGAGGCCTTCAACGGCGGGCAGCGCGCGTTCCAATTTCAGTCCTACCCGTTCCGGATGACCGCGGCGAACATCGCCAAGTTCCGCAACGACCCCAACGCGCCGTTCTGGAAGAACCTCAAGGAGGGCTCGGACTATTTCGAGACCCTCAAGGAGGAGCCGCGGGTTGCGGCCTGCGGCACCAAGTACGTGTTCGGTGGTGCCGACGTGGCGGCGGGCAACTGCACGCCGCGGGTCGATCCGCTCGTCGCCGAGAAGCGCGACCGCGACAGCCACGAGGTTGCCGAGCTGATCGCCAAGGGCACGCCCGCGACTCGCGTCGTCTATGACGACGGCGGCCAGAATCCGGTCTTCCGCCCGCAGAAGCCCGAAGGCCCGACCTTCGCGAGCCTGATCGAGAACGAGAAGGACAAGGAAAAGGAGCTGGCCTACGCCGCCAAGGACTACGTCCGGCACAATCTCGGCGAGGTCAGCCGCCCGGAGAGCCTCGCGCTGGGCCCGAACGAGTTCGAGGTCGACGCCAAGGGCAAGCCCATCCTCGTCGCCGCGGCGCCGACCGACGCGCCCGGCCCGACCAAGACTGCGGCTGCCCGCAAGGAGCGGGAGAAGCCGACGACGGTCGTGGCCATGCAGGAGACGGCCAAGGCGGGCGAGGGTAAGGTCGGCAAGACCGACGGCAAGCCGCAACGCGTCACCGTCGCGGACGCCGACGGCGATGTGAGCGCCTTCAGCAAGGTTCTGGGGAACAAGGTCTCGGGCAAAAAGCCGGTCAAGGACGAGAAGTTCGCCGAGGCGTCATCCGCCAAGCCGAAGCCGGCCGCGAAGGAGGCGGTGAAGGACACGACTTCCTCCGCGGCCGTGAAGCCCCACGCCGCCGTGACGACGACCGGCTCCGTGCGGAACTGAGGGGTGGTTTGGCCGGTGGGATTTCGCCGGCCTGTCACACGAGGGTGCTCTAAGCGGCGGGCCCGACCCGAGCCTGGACCCTCCTCCCCATGCGCGACGACAGCCGCCCGCTTTCTATCGATTTCGAGGCGATCCGCCGTGAGTTCGCCGACAGCTACGACGAGGAGCTGGAGCTCGGCTTCGATGAGGATCACGACGACGGCCAAACGCCGTCGCGCCGCACCTACTTCCGCGAGCTGCTTCGGCTTCAGCACGAACTGGTGCGCCTTCAGGATTGGGTGAAGACAGAGGGCCTGCGGGTCGTCGTGATCTTCGAAGGGCGCGATTCGGCCGGTAAGGGCGGCGTCATCAAGCGCATCACTCAGCGCCTCAACCCGCGCATCTGCCGCGTGGCGGCGCTGCCCGCGCCGAACGAGCGCGAGCGCACGCAATGGTACTTCCAGCGCTATGTTGCCCACCTGCCGGCTGCGGGAGAGATCCTGCTGTTCGACCGCTCTTGGTACAATCGCGCCGGCGTCGAGCGCGTCATGGGCTTCTGCACCGAGGCGGAGGTCGAGGAGTTCTTCCGCTCCGTGCCCGAGTTCGAGCGCATGCTGGTGCGCTCGGGCATCCGGCTGGTGAAGTACTGGTTCTCGATCACCGACGCCGAGCAGGCCCTGCGCTTCCAGATGCGCATCGCCGATCCGCTCAAGCAGTGGAAGCTCTCGCCGATGGATGTCGAATCGCGCCGACGCTGGGAGGACTATACCCGCGCCAAGGAGGACATGTTGGCGCGCACCCATATCCCCGAGGCACCCTGGTGGGTGGTCGAGGCGGACAACAAGCGGCGCGCCCGGCTCAACTGCATCAGCCACCTGCTGGAGCAGATCCCCTATGGTCCTGTCGAGCATCCGTCCGTCGTGCTGCCGGATCGCGTGCGCCATGCCGACTACATCCGTGCACCGATCTCACAGGCGATGATCGTTCCGTCGCGCTACTGAGTACGGCAGAAGCCTGACCGTTGCGGGGAGGCCCATCGACAAAGCCGCGCGCATCGGGTAAAGGCCCGGCCAACTCACAACAGGATGCCGAAATCCTGACGCCCGGACCTCACCGGACGGGCGCTAACGGCCGGAGCATTTCCAATGAACATCATCGAGCAACTCGAGCGCGAAGAGATCGCCCGCCTCGCCAAGACCATTCCGGATTTCCAGCCGGGCGACACGGTCATCGTCAACGTCCGCGTCAAGGAAGGCGAGCGCACCCGCGTCCAGGCCTATGAGGGCGTCTGCATCGCCCGCAACGGCGGCGGCCTCAACGAGAGCTTCACCGTCCGCAAGATTTCCTACGGCGAGGGCGTGGAGCGCGTGTTCCCCGTGCACTCCCCGATGATCGATTCGATCAAGGTGGCCCGCCGCGGTAAGGTCCGTCGCGCCAAGCTCTACTACCTGCGCGATCGCCGCGGTAAGTCGGCCCGCATCGTCGAGCGCAACGACCGCCCGGCCAAGGCCGAGAAGGCTCCCGCCGCCGCGGAGTAATCTTTCGAAGGATCGGCTCAGCGGAGCCGCTTTCGCCGACGCGCCCGTCCCGAGATGCTCGGGGCGGGTTTTTTGTTGCTCCGTCTTGAACAGCGTGAGCGGAACTCGCGGCGCCCTTCGATCCTCGTGCCGTGCTATAGGAAGCCGGTGCGGCCCAAGCACACTTGGCGTCGGACGACCACTGCGATGAGGACGATCAGCGCATCCGAGAAATTGGTCAATCGCGAGGCCTTGGATGCGGCCGAGTTGTTCCTCAAGCGGCTCGATGGTCGTTATCCGGTGCGAGGCGGCATCTTGTTCGGGAGCCGCGCACGCGCCAGCCATAACGCGGACAGTGATGCCGACTTGGCCGTCGTACTCGCCGGCACTTCGGGCGATCGGCGTTCCGCGTCGAGAGACATGGCCGGGATCGCATTCGATGTGCTGATGGAAACGGGTGTGCTCGTCGATCCGCTTCCGCTTTGGGAGGACGAACTTGAGCGCCGGGCCGGGTCGCGTTCAGCAACCCGGCGCTCATCGACGCGATCTGGCGTGATGGAGTGCGTGTGTGAGCGATACGCCCGACGCTCTCTCGTCCTTCATGTGGAAGGCTGAGCGGGCCTTGGCCAGCGCCCGCGTGCTTCTCCATGACGGTGATGCCAAGGGGGCCTGCAATCGCGCCTACTACGCGATGTTCGATTCGGCCCGCACGGCGTTGATGACGCTTCCCGGACTGCTCGGCCCGCCGGTAGCCATCAAGACGCATCGCGGTTTGATCACGGCTTTCTGCCAGTACCTCGTCCGACGAGCCGGATCGATCCCGCGTTCGGACGCTCTCTGAATCACGTCGAGAAGCTTCGCCTCTCTTCAGACTGTTTCGGCGATATCCTGGAAGCGGACGACGGCCTCTGGGCCGTCGAGCAGGCGGATGCCTTCGTCAACGAGGTGAAGGCCCGTTTTCCGGAGCTCTGATCGAAGACGGACGCGCTCCGATCGAAGAGATCACCCCCGCCGCAGCGCCTCCAGCACCTTCCCGCCCGGCCGGCCCGTGGCCGGCATGCCGAGCTGGCGCTCGACATCCTTGATCGCCTCGCGGGTCTTGGAACCGACCTTGCCGTCCGGCTCGCCGACATCGTAGCCGCGGGCGAGCAGGCGGCTCTGGAGGTCGCGGCGCTCGGCGCGCGAGAGCGGCGGGTCGTCGGTCGGCCAATCGGCCTGGACGCCGGGGCGTCCCCGCAGGCGGTCGGACAGTACCGCGATGGCCAGTCCGTAGGATTCGGCTGCGTTGTAGGAGTAGATCGCATCGAAGTTCTTGGTGACGAGGAAGGCGGGGCCGTTGATGCCGGCGGGTGCCAGGATGCCGGCGGCCCCCTCCCCCGTCAGCGGTTTGCCATCGACGCGGGTGACGCCGAGCGAGGCCCAGTGGCCGACCGCGTGCTTGTTCTTGCGCCCGGCGGCGGCCACGTTGAAGCCGCGCGGCAGCCGCACCTCGTAGCCCCAGGGCTGCCCGTTCGACCACTTGGCGACGCGCAGGAAGTTGGCGGTGGAGGCGACCGCATCGGCCACCGAATCGACCACGTCGCGCCGCCCGTCGCCATCACCGTCCACGGCGAGGCGCTGGTAGGTGGTCGGCATGAACTGCGTCTGGCCGAAGGCGCCGGCCCAGGAGCCGGTGAGTCGCGACGCATCGATGTCGCCGCGTTCGATGATCTTCAGAGTCGCGATCAGTTCGCTGCGGAAGAAGTCGCGGCGGCGGTTGCTCGAACAGGCGAGCGTGGCCAGCGACTGCACCAGCGGCATCTTGCCGAGGTTCTTGCCGAAATTCGACTCGACGCCCCACACGGCGGCGATGGTGTAGCGATCGACGCCGTAGCGCGCCTCGGCATTCGCCAGTGCCTGGGCGTGCTGGCGCATGGCCGCGCGCCCGTCCTCGACCCGCTCCTCGTCCACCAGCGCCGACATGTAGTCCCAGATCGGCGTCTTGAACTCGGGCTGTGCCTGGGACAGCTCGATCACCTTGTCGTCGTAGGCGATGTTGGACGTTGCCGCCCGGAAGGTCTGCGCCGAGACGCCTGCGCTCGCGGCCTGCGCCTGAATGCCCGAAAGGCAGGATTGGAAATCCGCGCGGGCTGAACCAGCGATGAGGCTGCTGGTCAGTGCAAGTCCGATGAGGCTGGCGCGGGTGGTCGGCGTCGGCATGGGTCGGCGCTCCGTCGAATTTCGGGGATTCTCTCGCGCGATTCAGGCGATACGAGGGTTAACGAAAGGTGAGGATCGGCGTGCGGCGGAGCCGCGATCTTGGTCGCGGCATTGACGGTGCCGGCGTTCTCGTCTAGGCACCCGCTCGTGTACGGGGCTCCGGTTTGGGGCCCCGTCGCATTTCATACGCACCCGTGGGCGGTAACAGCCGCCCTGTCGCCCTCGCCGCTCCGGCGAAGAGGGAGAGGAGGGCGCGTTCCTCAAAAATTTGTTCCAGAGGAACAGCGATGTCAAAACGCGTCCAGGCGAAGCACAAGCTCGATCGCCGTATGGGCCAGAACATCTGGGGCCGCCCGAAGAGCCCCGTGAACCGCCGCGAGTACGGCCCCGGCCAGCATGGCCAGCGCCGCAAGGGCAAGATGAGCGACTTCGGCACGCAGCTGCGCGCCAAGCAGAAGCTCAAGGGCTACTACGGCAACATCACAGAGAAGCAGTTCCGCCGCTACTACGCCGAGGCGATCCGCCTGCGCGGTGACTCCGGCGAGAACCTGATCGGCCTGCTCGAGCGCCGCCTCGATGCCGTGGTGTACCGCTCGAAGTTCGTGGCGACCCCGTTCGCGGCGCGCCAGTTCGTCAACCACGGGCACATCAAGGTCAACGGCCGCCGGGTCAACATCCCGAGCTACCAGGTCAAGGCCGGCGACGTGATCGAGGTGAAGGAAGCCTCCCGCCAGCTCGAGTTCGTGGTCGTGGCCTCGCAGCTCGCCGAGCGCGATGTCCCGGACTACATCGAGGTCGATCATCAGAAGATGACCGCCCGCGTCACCCGGATCCCGGGCCTCACCGAGGTGCCCTACCCGGTGCAGATGGAACCGAACCTCGTCATCGAGTTCTACTCGCGCTGATTTTCGTCCGAGATCATCTCGGAGAACGAAAGGGCCGCCCCTCGGGGCGGCCCTTTCTCGTTGTGGCTTACTTCGGCACACCGCCCGCCAGCAGGCAGGTCAGTTCGGCCGCCGCACGTTCCCGCGAGAGGCCAACGGCCTGTCCCGACCAGAGCGGCGAGAAATCGCCCGAGCCCTGCGCCTCGGCCGCAATGCGCAGGGGCTGGAGCGCGGGCGCGGCACTGGGGAAGGCTGGTGCGAGCGCGCTCAGGGGGCCCAACTCCCGCACGGCGCGGGTGAGCAGGCTGCGGGCTGGGCGGCCGGTGAGCACGTTGGTCAGCACCGTGTCTTCGTCTCGCGCCGCGCTCAGGGCTGCACGGTAAGGTGCGGAGATGCCCGCTTCCGGACAGCGCAGAAAGGCGGTGCCGACCTGTACCGCGCTCGCGCCGAGAGCAAAGGCCGCCGCGACGCCGCGGGGATCAGCGATGCCGCCGGCCGCGATCACCGGAACGTCCACCGCGTCGGCGATCTGCGGCACCAGGGCGACGGTGCCGACCTGTGAGGCGGCCGCGTCTGTGAGGAACATGCCGCGATGGCCGCCGGCCTCCGCGCCCTGCGCGATCACCGCGTCGACCCCGCGCTCGGCGAGCCAGCGCGCCTCGCGCACGGTGGTGGCCGAGGACAGGATCAGACAGCCCGCCGCCCGCACCCGCCGCAGCAGCGGCTCCGTCGGCAGACCGAAATGCAAGCTGACGACGCGCGGGCGCAGCTCCGCCACCAAATCCGCCATCGCGTCGTCGAAGGGCATGCGGTTGGCCATCGTCACCGGCGTTTCCGGGGCGAGGCCGAGTTCTTCGTAGAACGGTGTGAGCGCTCGTCGCCACGCGGCCTCCCGGCCGGCATCGGGCGCAGGTGGCTCGTGGCAGAAGAAGTTGAGGTTGAACGGCGCGTCCGTTCGCCGGCGGATCTCGGCCACTTCGGCGCGGATCTGATCGGGCGTGAGCGCGGCGCAGGCGAGCGAGCCGAGGCCGCCCGCCGCGCTGACGGCGGCGGCAAGAGGCGCCTTCGGCCCGACCATCGGTGCCTGAACGATCGGTACGGTGATCCCAACCAGACGGGCGAAGTCCGTCTGCCCTGTCGTCTCTCCTGTCATGGCGGGCTCCTCGATCCTGCCGGTGTGCGCCAGGGACGCGGCGTCAGGCTCGTCGCACGGTCCATCTGCCAACCCTCGGATCGGCCGCGGAGAGCGATCGCGGACGCGCTACGCCTTCGGGGCGTCCAGACTGTCCTTGGCCCCGGCAAGCCGCTCGGCCGCTGCCTCTTGCTTCAGCCGCTTGCGGTACTGCGCGGCGCCGAAGGGAAGGCCCGCCAGGTACGCCAGGCTGACCGCCGCCATCGCCTCGAACGGGAAGCTGATGACGAGGCCGAAGCCGACCACCACGACGAGGAAGATCGGGACCACGAGGTCGCGCGGCACCCGCTTGCCCCAGGTCTTGCCTGAGAAGGTCGGCACCGTGGAGACGACGAGAAGGGCGATGGCCACGACGTAGGCGAGGATGACCGGCGTGCCCCAGCGGTCGAAATGCACGCCCAGGAAGTGCAGGTAGAGCGGCAGCATCCCAGTGATGGCGCCGGCCGGCGCCGGCATGCCGACGAAGTAGTCCTTCTTCCATTCGGGGCGGTTGGGATCGTCGAGCATCGCGTTGAAGCGCGCGAGCCGCAGGCACATCGCGATGGCGAAGACGAGCGCCACGATCCAGCCGACGTCTTTCAGGTTGTGGAGGGTGAAGCTGTAGAGGATCAGCGCCGGGGCGCAGCCGAAATTCACGAAGTCGGCCAAGGAATCGAGCTCGGCGCCGAAGCGCGAGGTGCCCTTCAGCAGGCGCGCCACCCGGCCGTCGATCCCGTCGAGAACGGCAGCGACGATCACCGCGATGACGGCCGGCTCGTACCGTCCTTCGAAGGCGAGCCGGATCGCGGTCAGCCCGAGGCAGAGCGCGAGCAGGGTGATCATGTTCGGCGCGATCATCCGGAACGGCACCGGCCGGAACCGGCGCGGCCGATCGTTCGCGTCCGGCGCGAAGGGCGGGAAGAGATCGTCCATGTCGTCTCTCGGCTCGTCGCTTCTCGGCATGTCGCCCTTCTGCAAAGAGATCAGATGCGGCGGAAGGCCCGCTCGGCCCCGCCGCCGAGATCGGCCAGCACCGTTTCACCGGCTACGGCCTTCTGGCCGAGCCCCACCATCACGCGGGTGCCGACCGGCAGGTAGACGTCGACGCGCGAGCCGAAGCGGATGAGGCCGAAGCGCTCGCCGACCTGCTTGGTATCGCCAGCCGAAACGAAGCCGACGATGCGCCGCGCCACGAGCCCGGCGATCTGCACCACACCGATGCGCACCGGCTGGCCGCGATGGGTCGTCTCCATGACGAGGCCGTTGCGCTCGTTGTCGTCGCTCGCCTTGTCGAGCTCGGCGTTGAGGAACAGGCCGGGCGTGTAATGGATCTGGCCGATCTTGCCGGAGACCGGCACGCGATTCACGTGGCAGTCGAACACGTTCATGAACACCGAGATCCGCAGCATTGGCTCATGTGAGAGGTCGAGTTCCGGCGGCGGCAGCACGGTCGAGATCAGGTTCACGCGCCCGTCGGCGGGGGAGACGACGAGACCGTCGCCGACCGGCACCACCCGCTCGGGATCGCGGAAGAAGTAGCAGACCCAGAGCGTCAGGATCAGGAAGACCCAGCCGAAGAACTGCGAGAAGTAGCCGAGCACCACGGTGAGCACGATGCCGATCAGGATGAAGGGGTAGCCCTCCTTGTGGATCGGCACGAGCGTCCGGCGGATCGTCTCGATGAGGTCGGTCATGGGCTCCCGTTGGACTCCGGCGGGGCGAATCTTCCCCGCCGGATGGCAGGGGGGCGCGGTTCCGTCAACCGCGGGTTAGTGCACAGGCTCCAGCGTGGCGGCTTCGGCCAGCGTGCGCTCGTCCTCGGCACGCTTCAGCGCCTCGCGGGCGGCATCCGCCTCGCGCTGGCGGTTCCACAAGGCGGCGTAGACGCCGCCCCGCGCCAGCAGGCTCGTGTGGTCGCCGCGCTCGACGACGCGGCCGTGATCGAGCACCAGGATCTCGTCGGCGTTGATCACGGTCGAGAGGCGGTGGGCGATTACCAGCGTCGTGCGGCCCTGGCTGACCCGGTCCAGCGCCGCCTGGATCTCACGCTCGGTGAAGGAGTCGAGGGCCGAGGTCGCCTCGTCGAGGACGAGGATTGGCGGCCCCTTCAGGATGGTGCGTGCGATCGCCACGCGCTGCTTCTCGCCGCCCGAGAGCTTCAGACCGCGCTCACCCACCGGCGTGTCGTAGCCCTCCGGCAGGCTCTCGATGAAGCGGTCGATCTGGGCGAGGCGCGCCGCTTCGCGCACCTCCGCTTCGCTGGCGTCCCAGCGGCCGTATCGGATGTTGTAGCCGATGGTGTCATTGAACAGCACCGTGTCCTGGGGCACCATGCCGATCGCCGCGCGCAAGCTGTCCTGGCGGACGCCCGCGATGTCCTGCCCGTCGATGGTGATACGGCCCGCATTCGGCTCGTAGAAGCGGAACAAGAGGCGCGAGAGCGTGGACTTGCCCGCCCCCGAGGGGCCGACGATAGCGACCGTTCGGCCCGCGGGCACCTCGAAGGAGATGCCGCGCAGGATCGGCCGCTCCGGGATATAGGCGAATCGCACGTCCTCGAAACGGACGGTCCCGGCCTCGATCTTGAGCGGCGGCGCGCCGAGGCGATCGGCGATCTCCGGGTTGCGCTGCAGGATCAGGAACATGTCGTCGATGTCGATCAGTGCCTGTTTGATCTCGCGGTAGATCATCCCCATGAAGTTCAGCGGGATCGAGAGCTGCACCAGCATCGTGTTGACGAGCACGAAGCCACCGATCGTCGTGCGACCCGCCATGATGTCGCGAGCGGCGAGCCACATCACTGCCGTCATGCCGAGGGTGAAGATGACAGCTTGGCCGGCGTTCAGCACCGCGAGCGAGACGTAGGTTTGGGTGGACGCCTTCTCGTAGCGCTCCATGGAGGCGTCGTAGCGGGCCGTCTCGCGCTTCTCGGCGCCGAAATACTTCACCGTTTCGAAGTTCAGGAGCGAGTCGACCGCCTTGGTGTTGGCCTCGGTGTCCGAGTTGTTCATCCGGCGGCGGATGCCGATGCGCCACTCGGTCGCCTTCCATGTGAAGCCGAGATAGGCGGCGATCATCGTCGCGACGACTGCCGAGTAGAGCCAGTCGAACTCGTAGGCGAGGATGCCGAGCACGAGGGCCAGTTCGACGATGGTCGGCACCAGCGTCAGCACCATCAGGCGCGACAATTCCTCGATGCCCGAGCGACCGCGCTCCAGCACGCGGGTCAGGCCGCCGGTCTTGCGCTCGAGATGGAAGCGCAGGGAAAGTCGGTGCATGTGCTCGAAGGTCTGGAGCGCGAGCCGCCGCACGGCGTGCATCGCGACCTTGGCGAACAGCCCGTCGCGCACCTGCGTCAGCCCGGCCATGGCGATGCGCGACAGGCCGTAGAGGGCAATCAGGAGGAACGGCGCCGAGACGAGGCCCGCCGGCACCGCAGAGGCCGCGTCCCCTGCCCCATCCTTAGCGCCCACCGCGGCGACCAGCGCGTCAGTGGCCCATTTGAAGGTGAAAGGCATCACCATCGTCGCGCCCTTGGCGACGAAGAGCAGCCCGAAGGCGATGAACACCCGGCGCTGGAGATCCGCGCGGCCGTGGGGCCAGAGATAGGGCCAGAGCCGGCGATAGGTCGTCAGGAGGCCGGGGCGCTCGAGAGGCGCGGACGCGCTCTCCCCCGCCGGCGCGGGTGCTTTTGCCATCGTGCGGTTCGGAAGGATCTCTCGGCGCGATGCGGCCGTCACGAGGCGCATATAGGCGCTCGCGCCCGATCGCGCACCCTCCCCGCCCCAGGCTTGTCCGGCCTTCCGGTCAGGTCCGGCGATCCAGGCCGCTTCGCGCCGACGGCGTCTCACGCGCGGGTGCGTCCTTCGGCAGCACGAACATCTGCCCTGGATAGATCCGGTTCGGATCGCGGATCTGATCCTGGTTGGCGTCGTAGATCACGGTGTAACGGTTGCCGCGGCCGTAGGTGCGCCGGCTGATCTGCCACAGGCTGTCACCACGGGTGATCCGGGCGGTGCTGACCTCCGGTACGAACACGGCGCCCGCACCGGCTGCAGGGGGAGCAGCGGCCGGAAGGCTCGGCGCGAGCGCGGTGGCGGCCCTGCGATCGGCGCCCGGTGTCGGTGCCGTGGCACCCGAGGACGCGGCCTGAGACGGCGAACCCGCTGCCGCGGGACGATCCGGCTCGGCGCGCATAGCGCCGGTCTCTATGGGCGGGGCGGCCGCGAGGCTCGGCGCAGAATTCACGTCGGCCGATTTGGCTTTCGCCGCCGAAGGCGTTGCGCGGTTCGCTCCGGCTTGCTCAGATGCGCCGGGACGCGGCTCGGCCGCCGCCCGCTCCCGGCTTGGAACCGCCAGGGGTGTCCCGTCGGGCTTCGTCGCGCCGGCCGCGCCTGTCTCCGCATACGGCGTCGGCGGCGTGCTGTCGGGATATGCGAAGGCCACCTCGGCGCGCGCCTTCACCTTCCCGCCGGCCGGGTCGACGGAATCGACGCGGATGCGGTAGGCGCCGGGCTTCACCCCCCGGCCGATTGTGAAGGCGACCCGCCCGTCGGCCCCGGATTGCCCTGCGGCCACCATGGTATCGTTGAGATAGAGGCGCAGGCTGCTCCACGCCGTCGCCTGACCCGTGACGTGAAGTCGTCCGCCCTCCTGCGCATCGACGCTGACGATGCGGACGGCGCCCGGTACGGTAGCCGTCTTGCCGGCCGGCTTGTTCGATTCGCGGCTCGGCTTGGTTGCCATCGAGCGGTTCTCTCCGGCTTCCTTGCCGGCTGCACTTCCGCTCTCTCGCGATCCTTCGGCCTCGCCCGGCGTCGGCGCGGCCTGGCCGGGCGTTCCGGCAAAGCCAGTCGCGGGGTGCTTGCCGGCAGCCTCAGGCGCATCGGGCTGGGATAGCACCCGCGTCGGCGCGTTGGGCGCGCTCAGGGCGATCAGCGGCTTGGCATCGCGCTTCTCGGCCACCACGATCGTCACGCTCTCGCGCCCCGGCAGCGGCTTGCCGTCCGGGCCGGTGCCGCGTAGGGCGATCTCGCTCGTGCCCGGCGGTAGATCCGGCGGCGTCAGCGCAAACTGACCGGCGGCGTCGGCCTGAGCCGTGGCGAAGGGCTTTCCGTCGCGCAGCAGCTCGATGCGGCTGTGGGGCGCCGCGCGCCCGGCAATGACGCTCGCCCCGTCCGGCTCGACCCGAACGATGTCGAAGCTCGGCGTTCCGTCTTCCGCGCGTGGCTGCGCGTCGCTCGCTGGGTCCTCCCCTGCGCCCCCTTGCGATAGGGCTCCGAGGGCGGCATGAGGGGAGTCCGTTGAGGGTGCCTTGCTCGCACGGTCGCCGGTCTCCGTTCCGGCCGAAGGTTCTCCCGGCTTAGCCGGCGTTTCGGCAGAAGGATTGACCGCCGCGTTGCGCTTGAGAAGCTCCCCGGTCCCGAACAACGCGACCACCATGGCGAAGCCGCCGAGCAGCCCCGCTACCGCGAGGACGATGCTTCGCCGCACCTCAGCCGTCATGGCCGCTCACTCCCGTACCCCTCGGGCTGCCGCGGGCGAGCACGATGCGCCGCCGATTGTCGACAACCCGTCTAAATCCGGTGACATATTAACGAACATGAGAAGAACACCAAAGCTCGAACGCGCACATATCCTCTTTTCCCGCGCGAACTCAGCATTCTGTCGCTTGGACGCCTGCATGAACCTGAGCCTTGACCTGTCCCGCCCCCTCCGTCGAGGAGACGCGTGATGGCGCAGCTCACCTCCGTCTGCGTCTATTGCGGCTCCGGCTTCGGCGGCGATCCGGCCTTCGCCGAGGCCGCGTGTCGGCTCGGCGCCTCGCTTGCCCGCGCTGGCGTCAAGCTCGTCTACGGGGGCGGCAATGTCGGCCTGATGGGCACCGTCGCGAGCGCGACGCTCGACGCAGGCGGCTACGTCACCGGCATCATCCCGGACTTCCTCAAGTCGCGCGAGCGCATGCTCGATGCGGTGCAGGAGACCATCGTCGTGTCCGACATGCACACCCGCAAGCGGCTGATGTTCGACCGGGCCGACGCCTTCGTCGCGCTGCCCGGCGGCATCGGCACGCTGGAGGAACTGGTCGAGCAGCTCACCTGGGCGCAACTCGGCCAGCACCGCAAGCCGATCCTGCTGCTCTCGGTGAACGGATTCTGGGACCCGCTGATCACCCTGATCGACCATATGCGCGCCCACGGCTTCATCCGCGAGGGCCTCGACTTGAACTACCTCGTCGGCGAGGACCCCGACCGCGTGGTGGAGACGCTGAGCGAGGTTCTGGCCCGGTCGGAGCCTGCGCCGCTGGCGGATGAACTGATCGAGAAGCGCTTCTGATGACGGCTTCGACCGAACCCGGCCACACCATCGCCGGCGAGCACCGGGGCGAGCACTACGCGAACGTGCTGGCCAAGCTCTCCCGTAACGCCGCCGTCCGGCGCTACCTGGAGATCGGCGTTGCGTTCGGCGACATCTTCTCCGGGGTCGCCTGCCGGCACGGCATCGCCGTCGATCCGGAGTTCCAGCTCAAGACCAACATCGCGGCCAACAAGGTGAAGGTCTCGCTGTTTCAGGTGATGAGCGACGTGTTCTTCGCCCACCTGAATCTGCGCCGCGACATCGGCGGCCGGATCGACCTCGCCTTCCTCGACGGCATGCACCTGTTCGAGTTCCTGCTGCGGGACTTCTTCAACACGGAGGCGATCTGCCGGCGGGATTCGATCATCGTGATGCACGACTGCCTGCCGGTGGCCGAACCGATGGCCGACCGCGACCCGATGCAGGCCGACATTCGCGCGCGGGGTACCCCCTTCGAGGGCTGGTGGACCGGGGACGTCTGGAAGATCGTGCCGATCCTAAAGCGCTACCGGCCCGATCTCGACGTGATGCTGGTGGATGCGCCTCCGACCGGCCTCGTCATCGTCACAGGGCTCGATCCCTCCTCGCGCACGCTCAAGACCCATTACGACGCGATCGTCGAGGAATTCTCGCGGCTGCCCAACACGGCGGCGGAGATCGCGCAGATCTATGCTGAGCACCCGCTCACCTCGACGGAGGACGCCCTACGCCGTCTCGGTGGACGCTCCTTCGCCAACGGCAGCAGTTGGCTGCAGCGGTTGACGGGCTGACGCTTCAGCCCGCCACCGTCCAAGTGGTGGTGCCGTCCTTGTTGTCCTTCACGCTCACGCCGATGGCGGTGAGCGCGTCGCGGACCCGGTCGGAGGCGGCCCAGTCCTTGGCGGCGCGGGCCGCCTTGCGTTCGGCGATCAGTGCCTCGACCCGGGCCACGTCGATCCCCGCCGCGCCGACCCGCTCCGCCTCGCGCTGTGCCGCCGTGCGGGGCAAGAAGCCCATCAGCCCCGCGCCGGCCTTGAGCGCTCCGGCGTCGGCGCCGGCGAGTCGGTGTAGCTCGCCGATGGCGGCCGGCGTGTTGAGGTCGTCGCTCAGCGCCTCGACCACGCCCGCAGGCGCCGACGCGTCGGGCGCCGCCTCGCCGGCCGCCTCGTACCAGCGGTCGAGCATCCGGCTCGATTCCTCCAGGCCGCGCAGGGTCCAGTCGATTGGCTGACGGTAATGTGTCTTGAGCATGTTGAGGCGCACGACCTCGCCCGGCCAGTCATCCAGTACCTGGCGGATGGTGATGAAGTTGCCGAGCGATTTCGACATCTTCTCCCCTTCGACCTGCAGGAAGCCGTTGTGGAGCCAGACGTTGGCCATCACGTCGGTGCCGAAGCAGCAGCGCGACTGCGCCACCTCGTTCTCGTGATGGGGGAAGATCAAGTCGATGCCGCCGGCATGGATGTCGAAGGTTTTTCCCAAGTGTTTCCACGACATTGCGGAGCACTCGATGTGCCAGCCGGGCCGGCCGGGCGCGTCGATTCCGGAGGGTGAGGGCCAGGAGGGCTCGCCCGCTTTCGAGGGCTTCCACAGCACGAAGTCGAGTGGCGAGCGCTTGTAGGGCGCGACCTCGACGCGGGCGCCAGCCTCCATCTCGTCGAGCGGGCGTTTCGAGAGCGCGCCGTAATCGGGCATGGACGGCACGTCGAAGAGAACATGCCCTTCCGCAACGTAGGCGTGGCCGGCAGCCACCAGCCCCTCGATCAGCCGGTGCATCTCCGTGATGTGGTCGGTTGCCCGCGGCTCGATGAAGCGCGCCGGTTCACCTTCTCGGTTCACGTCTTCGGCCATCAGCACGCCGAGGTCGCGGATGTCGCGGTGGAACTGCGCCAGCGTGCCGTCCGTGAGTTCGCGGATGGTGATGCCGCGTTCGAACGCGCGGGCGTTGATCTTGTCGTCCACGTCCGTGACGTTGCGGGCATAGGTGACGTGCGTGTCGCCGTAGAGTTGGCGCAGCAGCCGGAACAGCAGGTCGAAGACGATGATTGGCCGGGCGTTGCCGATATGCGCCGCGTCGTAGACCGTCGGCCCACAGGCATACATCCGCACGTTCGTCGGATCGATCGGGGCGAAGGCCGCTTTCTCGCGGGTCAGCGTGTTGTAGAGGCGCAACATCGGCGTCATCGACTGCGTTCCTGCCGGGCTCGCCCGGCCTCCCTTGCGGCGTGTGCCGCCCTCGTCGTTTGTCGTTGCAGCACAGCACCTTCGACGGGCCGACCGGTGGGGCTGGTACCGCCCCCGCCACAGTGTCGCCCGACCCGCCACCTGCCGCTGTTGCACCGCCGCGACGGCCGCCGCAACGAGCTTGGGCTACCCCAAAACGGTGATGAATTCGAGAAGGGCGGCGGACCGGCCGCTTCTCAGCCGACCGTGAGCGGACCGGCAAGGATTTGTTTACCGCGCCGTCCGAACACTCCGCACTCGAACGAACCCGTTCACAAGGTCTTCACCATGCGCCGACCGGCCGCCGTTCTTCTCGCTCTCGTTCTCGCCACCGCTGCCCTGCCGGCAAGCGCCGGCAATGAATCGACGGCGATCAAGCATGTCGAGAAGACGTTCCTGATCCCGGCCGAGGACGGCTACGGCGTCGGTGAGTGCTTGAGCGGTGGCCCGAGCGAGTGCGGACAGGTCGTGGCCAACGCGTGGTGCGAGTCGCAAGGCTTTGCCAGCGCGAGCAATTACGGCATCGCCGCGCAGGACGAATACACCGGCGCCATCGGCGATGCCGCTCCGGTGAAGAGCGCGCCGCGCCCGCTGCGCATCACCTGCCAGGATTGAGACCTGTCGGGATCGGAGCCGCAACCGCCCTACTTCACGAAATCCGCGCATTTCGGCGGCGGCTCGGTCCCCCAGGGGGCGAGCGGCACGGCCGAGGTGGAATTCTTGGGCGAACCCTGGATCACCCTGTCGGAATAGACCATGTAAATCAGCGTGTTGCGCCTGGCGTCGCAGCCGCGGACGATTTGCATCGACTTGAAGATCAATGAGCGGCGCTCGCTGAACACCACCTCGCCCTGCTTGACCTTGTCCTTGAACTGGACCGGGCCAACCTGCCGGCAGGCGAGCGAGATGTCGGAGACATCTTCCGCCAACCCGAGCGTGCCCTTGATTCCGCCCTTCTCGGGCTGAGTGTACCAGCAGGCGACGCCGGCCACCGCCGGGTCGTCGATGCCGTAGACCACGAGTTTGTCGTTGGGCGTCAGCGGGCGCCAGACCGTTGACTTGTCGAAGATCCGGTCGGGTTCCTGCGCCTGGGCCGGGCCGGCCAGAGCGAGGCAGAAGGTGACGCTGGCGGCGAGGCAGGCTGCTGCGCGTCGGCCGCCGTCCCCATTGGTGCCCGTGAGCCACATCATCGACGCAATCCCCTCAAAGCTTGGCTTCAGAGACATGGTGTCTCTGTCGCGAAAGGGCGAGGGGCTTTAACACATGTGGACGATCGCTGGTGCCGCTTCGCGCGGCTCGGCATCCTCGCTGTATCCCCCGCGACCTCCTGCCCGAGATCCCCAGCATCCGCACCATGCCGATGATCGGACCGCAGTTTCGCCGCGCACTCGGCGCCGTCCTTGCCGCGCTCGCCCTCGGCGGGGCGTCGCCGGCTGCGGCCGCGCCGGATGTCTGGGCCTGCCAGCGCTACCGCACGGAACTCGCCAACCTCAACGCCAGCGCCTCGACTGCGTCGGCTCTCCAGAGCGA
This sequence comes from Methylobacterium sp. R2-1, assembly GCF_014191355.1. Classification (GTDB taxonomy): domain Bacteria; phylum Pseudomonadota; class Alphaproteobacteria; order Rhizobiales; family Beijerinckiaceae; genus Methylobacterium. The sequence continues at coordinate 308,937 of NZ_JACHWM010000004.1, read as the reverse complement.
GGTCGCGCGTCTCGAAACCTACTATCGCAGCCTGAACTGTGAGGGCGGCAAGTTCCTGTTCTTCGACACGCGGCCTCCGCAATGCGGTGCCGTCGAAGCGCGGATCCGCTCGCTCAACGCTACCTATGGCGGGGGCGACGGCGAGGTGGTCGCTGCCCGGCGACGGCAACTCGTTGCCGCCGTGTCGAGCGCCTGCACAGGCCTGATCGCCGGAGAGGGACAGGAGGGGCAGACGGCCGGCAACCAGACGGCCCGTGGCGGCGCGCAGGTGGTCTGCGTGAAGACTTGCGACGGGTCCTATTTTCCGATGGCGAACCTGCCCGACGGGCGCGGCGGGGCCGACGAGATGTGCCAGGCGCTCTGCCCCGGCACGGAAGCCGTTGCCTACTCGATGCCGCACGGCGACGAGGCGCTGAAATACGCCGCGACGATCAAAGGCAATCGCGCCTACACCGCGCTGCCGGCCGCCTTCAAGTTCCGCAAGAGCTTCACGCCGGACTGCTCCTGCAAGCGGGAGGGCCAGAGCTGGGCGCAATCGCTCGCCAAGGCCGAGAGCATGCTGGTACGGCACAAGGGCGATATCTTCGTCACGCCGATGACGGCCGAGAGGCTCTCCCGAGCGCCGAAGGTGCGCCTCACTCTGGTCGGACGTGCCGACCGGACGGCGGCGAGTCTCGCGGCGGACGCGGCCAACCGCGAAGGCGCGGCAGCGGCGCAGACCGCGAAGGAAGGCGGCGAGCTGACCGGCGCGACCGCTGAGAGCCGCAGCGCGATCCGCGTCATCGTTCCGAGCCTGCTTCCGCCGCCGGCGCTGACGCCCGCGCCATAGGGCACACTGAGCGATTTCGGCCCCTCCGCCGGCCGGATGACGGCAAACAAAAGCTGCGCCTCGACCAGGCCCAATCGAGCTTCGACCCGGAGCGATGGGGAACCAATCCGGCCCGACTGTGTTCGGAACCGCCGATTGCGTTTCACGAGGCTGACTTCATGCGGATAACCCGCTCCTTGCTTCTGGCCGGCACGATTCTGCCGGCGCTCGTCTTGTCCGATTCGTCCTCCGCCCGTTCTCTCGGGGACGGGGAGCGGATCGAACTTGCACAGCGCGAGGGTGCCGAAGAGGGGCCGCGCGGTGGCGGGCGCGGGCCAGGTGCGCCCGGCGGTGCTAGTCCGGCCGAACGCGGCGGGGTCGAGCGTGGCGGCCCGCCGGCACGGGAGCGGCCGGACAGATCCGAGCGTCCGGAGCGGCCCGAGCCGCGTCAGGCACCTGCTGCCCGCGAACGGCCTGAGCCTGCCGAGCGGCCGGCACGTCCCGAGAGGCCGGCGTCGCAGGAACAACGCCAGGAGCGTCCGGAGCGACCCGAGCGCTCAACCGCTCCCGAGCGCGGGGCGCCGCCGCAGCAGCAGAGGCCCGAGCGGGCGCCGGCCCCGGCCCAGAGGCCGGATCGATCGGAGGAGCGTCCGACCCCGCCGGCCGCCCGTGAGCGGAACCCGGACCGTGAAACGCCGGCCCGCCGCGATGCCCCCGACAGGTCCGACCGCGATGGCCAGGACCGTCCGGGGCGTCCGGGTGGCCGCGACACCGAACGCCCGGACGCCGCACCGAGCCAGCGCCGGGCTCCGGATGCGCCGACACCGCCCGCTTCCGAGCGCCCGGAGCGTCCGACCCCGCCGGCTGCCCCGCGTCCATCCCAGCCCGAGAGTCAGCCGACCCAGCGGCCTGGCGTTCCGGGGCGTCCCGTCGCGCCGAATCCGCAGCAGCCCACCCGTCCCGATCAGCCGACCCCGCCGACGGCGATTCCGCCCGATGGGACCCGAGAGGCTCCCAGCGGCCGCACGCCGCCGAACCAGCAGCCGGGTGTTCCCGGCCGACCGGTGGCTCCCAACCAGCAGCCCGGCGTTCCCGGTCGCCCTGTCCAACCCCCGGGCACGCCGCCCGATGCCACGGTGCCGAACCAGCCCGACGGCCGCTCGGATCAGCGCGGTCTCGATGATCGTCGCGATGGCGAACGGCGCGGTGACCGGCTCGACCGCCGTGACGACGACCGACGCGATGACCGGCGTGACGATGACCGGCGGGGCGATCGCAACGACCGTCGCGACCGCTTCAACGTGCCCGGAACGCCCGCCTACGTTCCCGGCGGCTTCCGCGACGACGATTATCGCGGGCGCGACTACGATACGATTCGCCGCGATCGCCGCGAGTACGACGTCGATGGCCGGACCTATTACCGTGAGCCCGGCCGCATCATCGTTCGCGACCGCGACACCACCTTCATCCGCCACGACGAGAACGAGCGGTTCCGCACCCTCTACGGCGAGCGAGGCTACCGCAGCGAGCGCCGCGGCGGCGAGATCTACAGCTACGTCGACAGCCCGGCGGGCGGCCAGATCATCACCGTCGTCGACGACGATGGCCGGCTCCTGCGCCGGTCCCGTCGTTACCGCGACGGGCGTGAGGTCGTGCTCATCAACAACGTCTACGGCGGCGCACCCCGGCCGATCTACGAGGACGTGGTCGAACTGCCGCCGCCGGATATCCGCATTCCGCGCGACCGCTACGTCGTCGATTACGAACAGGCCGACGAGCGCACCGTGTTCGAGGCGCTCTCCGCTCCGCCGGTCCAGAAGCTCGATCGGCGCTACACCCTGGATCAGGTGCGCTACAGCCCGCAGCTGCGCGCGCGGATGCCCTCGGTGGACATCAACACGATCACCTTCGACACCGGCTCCTTCACCGTCACACCCGATCAGGCCAAGCGCCTCTCGACCATCGCGGCGGCGATCAACCGGACGATCAAGGACAACCCGCAGGAGGTCTTCCTGATCGAGGGCTACACCGACGCCGTCGGGTCGGACATCGACAACCTCTCGCTCTCCGACCGCCGGGCGCAGTCGGTGGCGGCGGTGCTGACGCAGAACTTCCAGGTTCCGCCGGAGAACCTCACCACACAGGGCTACGGCGAGCAGTACCTGAAGGTGAACACGCAGGAGGCCAACCGCGAGAACCGCCGCGTCACCGTTCGCCGCATCACCCCGCTGCTCCAGCAGCAGGCGGAGGGGCAACCGCCGGCCGCGCCGCGCTGATCGAGGCTCTTGACCCTCCCCCGCCTGCGGCGCAGGTGGGGGAAAGTTACGCGTGGGCTTAAGAGCACGGGACAGCGATGGCGGACGACAGCGACCGGTTCATCGAGGCCGGGACGCCGACATTCCGCCGGGCGACGCTCGCCCTCTTCGCGGCGGGTTTTTCCACCTTCGCGGTGCTCTACGGCGTTCAGCCTCTGCTGCCGGTCTTCCACGACACCTTCGCAGTCTCGCCGGCCGAAAGCAGCCTCGCGCTGTCGCTGCCCTGCGCCACGCTCGCCGTCTCTCTGCTGATCGTCAGCCCGCTCTCCGAGGTCTGGGGACGCAAGCGGGTGATGGCGGCCTCATTGTTCGCCTCGGCCCTGCTCACCATCGGTGCCGTTCTGATGCCGACCTGGCACGGCTTCCTGATGCTGCGGGCTCTGACCGGCATCGCCGCGAGCGGCCTGCCCGCCGTCGCCATGGCCTATCTCAGCGAGGAAATGCACGGGCGCGCCATCGGCCTGTCGATGGGGCTCCTCATCGGCGGCAACGCGCTTGGCGGCATGGTCGGGCGGCTGCTCGCGGGCGTCATCGCCGACCACGCCTCGTGGCGCTGGGGGCTCGGGATCATCGGCGTGCTGGCGCTGTTCGCAGCCCTCGCCTTCCAGTTCGCCCTGCCGGCCTCGCGCCACTTTCTCGCACACCGCATGCGCTGGCGCGAGGTGCCGGGCACCTTCACCCACCATTTCCGCGATGCCGGCCTGCCCTGGCTCTTTCTCGAACCGTTCCTGCTGATGGGCGGCTTCGTCTGCGTCTACAATTACATCGGCTTCCGCCTGCTCGATCCGCCCTTCTCGCTGAGCCAGACGGTGATCGGGCTGATCTTCATCGTCTACCTCGCGGGCACGGCGAGTTCGGCCATCACCGGCCACGTCGCCGGGGTATTGGGGCGCCGCAAGGTGCTGTGGCTGGCGATCCTGCTCGGGATCGGCGGCATCGCCCTGACGCTTGCCGACAACCTCGTCCTCATCATCGGCGGCATCGTCGTCGTCACGGTCAGCTTCTTCGGCGCGCACTCGGTCGCGTCGAGTTGGGTCGGGCGCCGAGCCTCCAGCGACCGGGCGCAGGCCTCGGCGATCTATCTCTGCATGTACTATCTCGGCTCGTCCCTGCTCGGCACGGCCGGTGGCTGGTTCTTCCTGCATTACGGCTGGCCGGGGGTCGCGGGCTTCTTCGGCAGCCTCTACGTGGCGGCCCTCCTCGTCGCGCTGCGCCTGACGCGGCTCGCGCCGCTTCCGCCGGCCGGCGGGCCAACGTCCTGACGTCCGACCGCCGGGCCAACGATTGAGTTTCGGCGGCTGCGGCCGTTATCCTGCCGACAGAGTGGGAGAGCACAGCATGTCCAGCGTCAGCACCTGCCTCTGGTTCGGTAAGGACGCGGAGGCGGCCGTCCGCCTCTACGTCTCGCTCGTGGCCAATTCGCGCATCGACCACATTCAGCGCGCGCCGGGTCCCTGGCCGGGCGGCGAGGCCGGCGAGCCGATCCTGATCGTCTTCACCCTCGGTGGGCAGAGCTTCCAGGCGCTGAACGGCGGCACGCCGGTCGAATACGGAACCGCCGCGTCGATCTCGGTCACCTGCCGAGATCAGGCCGAGGTCGACCGTCTGTGGGCTTCGCTCACCGCCGAGGGCGGCGCGGAGATCGCCTGCGGCTGGCTGCGCGACCGATGGGGCGTGCCGTGGCAGATCGTGCCCGAGATCCTGCCGCGCCTCCTCGCCGATCCCAGCCCGAATGTGGCCGCCCGCGTCTTCACCGCGATGCAGGATATGGTGAAGCTCGATGTCGCCGCTCTTGAACGGGCGGCGGCCGGCGGAGAAGCGACGACATGACTCCAGCGCCGAGCCACGACGCCCACACGGAGAGCCAGTTCGGCAGCCGTGCCGCCGACTACGTCGCAAGTGCCGTCCACGCCGCTGGCGAGGATCTCGCGGCTCTGGCCCGCTTCGGTGCCCTCCCCCATGCGGCCGTGCTCGATCTCGGCTGTGGCGGCGGCCACGTCACCTATGCGGTGGCGCCGCATGTGCGCTCGGTGACCGCCCTCGACCTGTCGCAGGCAATGCTCGATGCGGTCGCCGCCGAGGCGGGACGCCGCGGATTGGCGAATGTCGCCACCCAGCAAGCCAGCGTCGAGGCGCTGCCCTTCGCGGATGCACGCTTCGGTCGCGTGCTCTCGCGCTACAGCGCCCATCACTGGGGCGACGTGCCCGCGGCCCTGCGGGAGGCGCACCGCGTGCTGACGCCCGATGGACGCCTCGGCCTCGTCGATGTCGTGCATCCGGGTCCGCCGCTCCTCGATACCCATCTTCAGGCCTGGGAGCTGCTGCGCGACCCGTCCCACGTGCGGGATTACGGCGAGGGGGAATGGCGCCGGATGCTGGCGGAGGCCGGCTTCGTGCCCGGTGCCGTCCGGCGCTGGCGGGTGCGCATGGATTTTCCGTCCTGGATTGCTCGGATGGGCACGCCGGAGGCGAGCGTCGCGGCGATCCGCACCCTGCAACAGGCGGCACCCGAACCGGTGCGGTCCCATTTCGCGCTGGAGGAAGACGGCAGCTTCACCCTCGACGTGATGATGATCGAGGCCGAGCCCGACGGGGTTTCGGACTAAGCCGCCGCCCCCGCCAGACGCTTTGCAGCCCGCTCGCGTCCGATCAGCGGAAGCAGCGCCGAGAGGTCTGGCCCGTGGTCGAGACCGGTCAGCGCGAGGCGCAGCGGCATGAACAGGGCGCGGCCCTTGGCGCCGGTCTCGGCCTTCACCGCGTCGGTCCAGACCTTCCACGTGCCGGCGTCGAACGGCGCCTCCGGCAGCAGGCGGGCGGCCTTGGCGATGAAATCCGGCTCGGCGATCACCGGCGTGACCGGCCCCTCCACCACCCGCCACCAATCGGCGGCATCGGAGACGCGGCCGAGATTGGCTCGCACCGCGAGCCAGAACGGCTCGGCCTGTTCTTCCGGGACGCCGAGGTTGACCAGCCGCTCGCGCGCCGCGTCGAGCGGCATGTCGTGGACGAGACGCGCATTCATCCCGTCGAGCTCGGCCGGGTCGAACCGGGCCGGAGCGCGCGAGAGGTGGGCGAGATCAACGAGGCTCGCCAGCTCGTCGAGGGAGGCGATCGGACGCACGGCCTCGGCCGAGCCGGTCAGCACCGCGAGCGAGCGCACGGCGGCGGGCTCGTAGCCGGCCTCGCGCAGGGAGCGCAGGGACAGGTGGCCGAGGCGCTTCGACAGCCCCTCCCCGTCCGCGGTTGTCAGCAGGTTGTGATGGCCGAAGGCGGGGACCGACGCGCCGAGCGCTTCGAAGAGCTGCACCTGAACGCCGGTATTCGTCACGTGATCCTCGCCGCGGATCACGTGGGTGACGCCGACCTCCGCGTCGTCCACGACCGAGGGCAGCGTGTAGAGGTAGCTGCCGTCAGCGCGCACCAGCACCGGGTCGGAGAGCGAGGCACAATCGACGTGGCTCTCGCCGCGGACGAGGTCGTTCCAGGCGACGACCCGGTGATCGAGCTTGAAACGCCAGTGCGGGCGCCTTCCCTCGGCCTCCAGCGCGGCGCGCTCGGCCTCGGTCAGGGCGAGCGCCGCCCGATCGTAGATCGGCGGCAGACCGCGGCCGAGCTGGCGCTTGCGCCGCCGCTCCAACTCCCCCGGCGTCTCGTAGCAGGGATAGAGCCGACCCTCCGCCTTCAGCCGCTCGGCCGCCGCGTCGTAGAGCGCGGTGCGATCGCTCTGGCGGAAGAACAGGTCCGGCTGGATGCCGAGCCAGCCGAGATCCTCGGCCACGGCGGCGGCGAACTCCTCCGTCGACCGCTCCCGGTCGGTGTCATCGAGGCGCAGCAGGAAGCGGCCGCCCTCGCGCCGGGCGAACAGAGCGTTCAACAGCGCCGGCCGGGCATTGCCGATATGCAGGAAGCCGGTCGGCGAAGGGGCGAAGCGGACGAGGGGAGAGGCGACCATGGCGCCGCTCTACCGAATTTTTGCAGGCATCGCACCGTCTGTGCCCAGCGGCGGCTTCAGTTCTTCCGCTCGGCACCGGGTTCCGTCCGGTTGGGAGTGCCGAAAAGCCGATCGCGCAGTGATTTGACCCATTGCGGCTGCCCCTCGCGGCCATCGCCGACGACCACGGTGGCCGTCATGCCCGCGACCAGGGTCACCTCGGACGGCACATGATCGATACGGATCCGCACCGGCACCCGCTGGGCGAGCCGCACCCAGGTATAGACCGGATCGACGTTCGGCAGGTCCTGAGTGCGGGTCGCGGCCGCGGGCGAGAGCTTCGGCCGGACGCCCCTTGCCCTCCGCGACCGAGCGCAGAGCGGGGGCAAGTGCCTCGCGCACCCGCGGGCCGGGCCTGTCGATGCGCTCCATCGCCGCCGCCAGCGCTCGGCTGGCCGCGGCCAGGACGTAGAGCGCAGCGATGGTGCTGCGGGCGCCCGCGGCCCGGTGGATGCCGTCATCGAGTTCGCCGGCGATGGCGCTCGCATCCGCCCGCATCGGCGCGACTTGCCGGATCAGAGCGGCCGTGCGCTCCGGTCCGGGATCGCTTCGGGTCAGGCTCTCGCGGGCAAAGGCCCTGACGTGACGGCTGCGTGGGCCTCGGCGAGGCGTGGGAGAAGGGCCTGCCACGTGCTCGGTGAGGCGAGCGCGTCGTTGATGAAGGTGATCGCGACGATGCCGACCGCGATTGCGGCGACGCGACCGATGGCGGCATCGAACACCGTCTGGGGTGCATCGATATGGGCGATCGCGACGATCGCCACGGTGTAGCCGGAGAGCATCGCCCCGTAGGCGCGGGTGTCCTGCAGGAACTGCGCGACGAAGACGCACAGGCCCAACCAGCAGGCGAAGCTGACGAGCAGGAGCACGCGATCCTGCCCGAACAGCGCCATCAGCACCAAGCCGACAAGGCCACCGACCACCGTTCCGAGGAAGCGGTAGCCGGCTTTCGAGAGGGCCTGACCGCGTTTCGGCTGGGCCAGGATCGCGACGCAGACGGCGGCCGAGGAGGCGCTGTCGAGCTGGAGCCAGAATGCGGCGTAGAGCGCCAGCATCATGGCGAGCCAGATCCGGAGGGCGAAGGCCCAGGCGGCGGGTTTGGGCACCCAGCGGTCGATTGCGTCGAGCAGGCGCTCGCCCGGACCCGCCCGGTCGGCCCGCCGCGCCGCCCCACTCACTGTACGACCTCGAGACCTGGCTCCAGAGCCTGCCTCCGATCCCGGGCGAGGCGCGCGACCCGCATCTGCCACAGGCAGAGCAGCGGCGTGACGACGAGTTCGAGGGCGAGCGCCGCGAGCATGGTCAGCGACGGCACGCCCGTGAGGGAGAGCCCGAGCAGCCGCGCCAGCCCGCCGAGCACCACAACGAGGGTCAGGAAGCGGAACAGCCGCGACTTGTCCTCGATCCCCGGTACGCAGGTGAGGAACAGGATGCCGATGCCGGTCAGCAGGCCGGACAAGTACCGGAAATGGCTGTCGGCCGACACGTTGACCGGCGTGCCGCCGCCGATTCCATCGATGCCGAACAGGACGCCGTACAGGCCCGCCAGGACAGGCACGACCGCGGCGACCGCCACCGTGCGCTGCAGGATGCGGCGTTCACGCTCCATGTCGGTGAGGCTTCCCGTCTTCGCTTCGATGCGCTCCCGCGCGGAACCGAACTCCGCTTCGGCCCGGGAGCGTTTCCGAACAGGGCGGCGGGCAACTCGCGCGCCACCATTCGGTTCACAAGCGACCTGTCTCGTACGACCTATCCCGTCAACGGCGTGAGCGATCCTTCGGACTCGTCAGGCCTTCTGCTCCTTCAGGCGCTTGACGCACTTGCTGTAATATTGCGGCCACTTCGGCCCTTGAGCGGCTTTCTCGGTGGCCGAGAGCGCGCGCCACTCGGCGCCGCACTTCTTCTGCCGCTCGCGGGCAGCGGATTGGGCCACGCTCGGCTCCTTCGCCGTCTGCTCCTTCGCCGCTTCCTTGGCGCTCGGCGCGCTCCAGGCCTCCTTGGCCGTCGCGGCCTGAGCCAGGAGAAGCGGCGCGGCAAGAGCCGCGGCGGCGAGGAGACGAGAGAGCATCGGGCAACTCCGGTGGGACGGATTCGGCAGCGTCGCCGTACGCCGCATCTCAGCCGCATCGGCGATCAAAGAGCAAGCGTCCCCTGCAACTTGCGCACGATTGGAGGCAAGCTTGGCCTTCGGCTTGAGCCTTCGACCCGTTCCGCGCTACCTCCTTAGCCGAGGATGGGCGCGGGCCCGCTTTTCCGGGAAGCCAGCATGGCGGTCACGACGGCGCAGCCGATCGAACTCTACACCTGGAGCACGCCGAACGGGTGGAAGATCCCGATCATGCTCGAAGAGTGCGGGTTACCCTACCGGATCGTACCGGTGAATATCGGCAAGGGCGAGCAGATGGCGCCCGACTTTCTCACCATCTCACCCAACAACAAGATCCCGGCCATCGTCGATCCCGACGGGCCGGGCGGCGCGCCGATTTCGGTGTTCGAGTCGGGTGCGATCCTGCAGTATCTCGGTCGGAAGACCGGCTGTCTCTATCCCAGCGACGAGCGCGCTCGCACGGCGGTGGACGAGTGGTTGTTCTGGCAGGTGGGGGGGCTCGGCCCGATGTTGGGACAGGCACACCATTTCCGCATCTACGCGCAGGAAAAGATCCCCTACGCCATCGAGCGATTCACGGAGGAGGCCAAGCGCCTCTACGGCGTCCTCGACCGGCGGCTCGCCGCCCATGAATTTCTCGCCGACACGTACTCGATCGCCGACATCGCCGCGCTGACCTGGGCAAAATTCCATGGCAAGCAGGGCATCGAGCTGGACGGCCACCCGAACGTGCGCCGCTGGCTCGACACGCTGCTCGCCCGCCCGGCAGTGCAGCGCGGCCTCGGCGCGATCTGAGCGCACGGCAGTGGAGGGCGACTCTTCGTCACGACCGTAGCCGACGTTCTCCGCGAGCCGGCACGCCTGTTGATGCACGTCGTGCCGGCCCGCGAGCCCGTCCGTTTGCCGGGGGATGCAGCACGAACGGGCATCCCAGTTTCCCAGTCGATTGATGCTGCTTTGTGTCCGTGCCTCCGGCACTTCTCCGACTTGCTCCATACACGACCTCGGCAAGAACCGCCTCCGGGACCGGTGCCGAGATGGGTCCCGACCGGTCGCGGGATGGGGTGCGTCGGGGTTCCTGACTTGTGCGCACAGGACCTTTCCGCAGCTTGCCGTAAGCCGTTGCCGGCGAACGGTTTTGTCTAGAAAGAGTTCGCCCTGGCAAAAAACAGTCGGCTTGGCAGCAGATTTCCGCTTGACGACCTGCCAATACGGACGCAGTCTCTATGCGTGCTTCGCAGTCGCAAGCACATCGGCCAAGAAACCGCTCGTCCGCGCACGGTTTGTTGGCGAAAGCTGGAGGAGACAGGGATGACTCCACCGCAGCGCAAAGCCGCAACGATAGCCTGAGAACCCGTTCGGTCTCGGACTTAGCGGCCCGCCACGAACACCGGACGGAAGCGGATCCCTAGGGGCGCAGAAGCGGCCGACACGGCGCGACTTCGAACACGCATTAGCCCCACCTTTGGACCGCTTCCGCCGCGGTTTCTATCGCACGCGAGAGAGCTTTCACCGTGCCGGCCATCGAGGCTCGCGCGGATTTTTGTCGTTGGCGTGCGACCGTCGACGGGCGCGTGTCGGATCGATCTCCGAGAACGTAGCGCCACCGGCGATGGCCCACCTTGCGAGAGGCGTTCGTCGCCGGCCTCGCGGGACGAGGCCGGTCGCAAGCGGTCGGACTACTTTCCCGACAGAAGCGGCGACCAAGTCGGGTCCGAGGCGAAGGACGGGGTCGGCACCGGCTGCTCCACCTTGCCGGTGATGTCGACCATGTAGAGCTTGCCGCCGCCCTGCCCGCCGGGATCGCGGAAGAACATCACGTACTGGCCGTTCGGCGCGAATGTCGGGCTCTCGTTGTGAAAGCCCTCCGTCAGCACCCGCTCGCCCGAACCGTCAGGCTTCATCACGCAGATGGCGAAGCCCCCTTTCCGCTGCCGGGTAAAGGCGATGAGGTCGCCGCGGGGTGACCAAGCCGGCTGCGAGGCCGAGCCTTCGCCGAAGGAGAGGCGGCGCGGGTTCGAGCCGTCGGCGCCCATCACGTAGATCTGCTGCGAGCCGCCACGGTCGGATTCGAACACGATCTGGCTGCCGTCCGGCGAGTAGCTCGGCGAGGTGTCGATCGCGAGCCCCTGTGTGACCGGCGTCTGCGCCTTCGAGGCGAGATCGACGGTGACGATATCGGCGTTGCCGCCCTGCTGCACGCTCATCACGAGGCGGCGACCGTCCGGTGAGAAGCGCGGGCTCGCGCTCATCGAGGCAAAGTTGCCCACGGTCTGGCGCTTGCCGGTCTCGAGGTCGATCATCTGGACCTTGGGCTGCTGGCCCGGCGCCTGGGTCATGAAGGCGATGTCCTGCCCCGCCGGCGAGTAGCGCGGCGCCACCACCGAGACGTCACCGCCCCCGGTCAGTGCGCGGACGTTGGCGCCGTCCTGATCCATCACCATCAGCCGCTTGCGGCGGTTCTCCTTCGGGCCGGACTCGTCGACAAAGGCGACGCGGCTGTCGAACCAAGGCCCGAGGCCGGTCACCTTGGTGTAAACCGCATCCGACACAAGATGCCCGGTGCGGCGCGCATTGGCGACGTCGGTGCCGTATTGCTGACCTGTGATTTGCTGGCCCGAAGCCACGTCCCAGAGGCGGAAGGCCACGGTGAGCCGGCCCGAGGCGTCGCGCCCGACCCGGCCCGTCACCAGGGCCTGGACGCCCGCGCCCTTCCACGCCTCGAAGTTCGGCGCCGCGTCGAAGCTCGGGTTCTCGGGAAAGCGCCCCTTCTCGAGCGGCGTGAAATAGCCGGAGCGGCGCAGGTTGTTGGTGATGACGCTGGAGACCAGCGTGCCGAGGCTGGCATCCCCCGCGAAGTCGGCGACGGCGATCGGCATCGGCTGGAAGGCGCCGCTGCCGATGCGGAGCTGCAACTGCGCCTGCGCCGGAGTGGCGGCGGGGAGCGCCAGCGCGAGGACGCCGAGCGCGGCCGTAAATGCCGGCAAGAGGCCGCGCCGGGTGAAGGCTGTTCCAGGCATGGGACAAGTCCAGGTCGGTCAGGGAGTGCGAAGGAGAAAGGCCGATGACGCGGTGGATCGGCCGGTCGAGCCGGCGGATCACACGGGCGAGAACTCGAACTCGGCGTTGATGGCCTTCCAGTCGTTATAGTACGGCGCGTACTGGGCCGGAATCTTGTACGGCGCGCAACGCCGCACCGCCCGCAGCGCGGCTTGAGCGATCGACTGATCGACCGAGTTGTTTCCGGCGCGCATCACGCGCGGTTCGGCGGTGAGCGAGCCGTCCGGATTGAGGCGGATATCGAGCATCGGCAGCACCACGCCCTGCGTCGCACCGGGCGGCGCCGAGTAGCACCGCTCGATCTGCTGCTGCAGCATGCCAACCAGGGCATCGCGCAGCGAAGGTGAGAGGCGCTGGGCATTGCCGGTCGCCGCGCCGAGCGAGGCCGTGCGCTGGACCTCGCGGCCGGTGGCGCCGGTCGATTGTGAAGCGGCCTTCGAGGCGAGTGCCTGGCGGATGTCGCCGGGGCTGAACTTGTTGGCGAGTTCCGCCTGGTGGCGCGCCTTGGCCTCGGCATCGGCCTTCGCCTTGGCGTCGGCCATCGCCTTCGCCTTGGCTTTCGCGGCGGCCTCGGCCTTGGCCTTCGCCTCGGCTTCCGCCTTCGCCTTGGCTTCGGCGACCTGCTTGCGGTGCTCGGCCTCCGCTTCGGCCTTCGCGGCAGCCTCAGCCTTGGCCTTCGCTTCGGCTTCCGCCTTGGCGTGCGCCTCCGCCTCGGCTTTGGCCTCCGCTTTGGCTTTGGCGTCAGCCTTCGCCTTGGCTTCTGCCCGCGCCTTGGCTTTCGCCTCTGCAGCCTTGGCGGCGGCTTCGGCCTCCGCCTGCTCGCGCTCGACCAGCTTCTGCAGTTCTTCGCGCTTCTCGGCCTCTGCCTTCGCGGCAGCAGCTTTGGCTTCGGCCGCCTTGGCGGCCTCGGCCTTTGCGGCTTCCGCTTTGGCCGCGGCATCCGCTTTCGCCTTGGCTTCCGCCTTGGCCTTTGTCTCGGCGGCCTTGGCGGCAGCGGCCTTCTCGGCCTCGGCTTTCGCGGCCTCGGCCTTGGCTGCGGCAGCCTCCGCCTCCTCCTTCACCGGGTCGGCGGTGTCGGCGCGCAGGGGCATGGCGTCGACGGCGGCGAGCTTGGTGTCGGCGGTGCGGGTGGGCGCGGCTGGTGCGTCGGTCTTCGCGTTCTCGGGCTCGCGCTGTTCCATCTTCTCGGAGACGCGGTCGGCGCGGTTCGGATTGTTCTCCGGCTTCTCGGCGTTGCGTTCGCCGCGGGTCAGCTCCGAGAATTGCTGCTCCGTCAGCACCTCAACCGGCACGCCCTCCTGCGCGTCGGGCAGCGCCGGGGCGGCCACCGCGAACAGCGCGAGGCCCAGCACAGCGGCATGCGCCCCGGCGGAGATCCAGACACCCGGTTCGCGATTTCGAAAAGACTCGGGCCAGCGCAGAGCCACTTTTCTCGCTCCGCTAGTTCGATTCCGGCTCGGTGACGAGGGCGACCTTCTTGAAGCCGCCCCCTGTCACGATCGCCATCACGTGCGCCACGCGGCCGTAATCGACGCGCTTGTCGCCGCGCACGAACACGCGCTCCTCGGTGCCGGTCTTCGAGGTCTGCATGAGCTGGGGCACGATGTCGTCGTCCTTCAGCTCGACCTCACCGAGATAGACTTCGCCGGTACGGCGGATCGAGAGCGTGATCGGCTTGACGTCGGAGTTGAGCGGGCTCGCCTTCGATTGCGGCAGGTCGAGAGGCACGCCCACCGTCATCATCGGTGCGGCCACCATGAAGACGATCAGCAGAACCAGCACGACGTCGATGAACGGCGTCATGTTGATCTCGTTGATGGCGCCGTGTCCGCGCCGTCCGCGGCGGCGGCGCTTGCGGCCGCCCTGCGCCGCGCCGTGCGTCATGCCCATCGATCCGGCTCCCGCTTCAAGTCTGCTGCGATGGTCAGGCGGCGACCGAGAGGCGCTCGTCGATCTGGCGCGACAGGATCGCCGAGAACTCGTCGGCAAAACCCTCCAGCCGCGATTGCGACTTGGCGACCGAGGCCTGGAGCTTGTTGTAGGCGAGCACGGCGGGGATCGCCGCGAACAGGCCGATCGCGGTGGCGAACAGAGCCTCGGCGATGCCTGGCGCCACGACCGCGAGCGAGGTGTTCTTCGAGGCCGCGATCGAGGTGAAGGCGGTCATGATGCCCCAGACCGTGCCGAACAGGCCGATGTAAGGGCCGGCCGAGCCGATCGAGGCGAGGAAGAGCAGACGCGAGTCGAGCCGCTCGACCTCGCGCTGAATGGTGACATCGAGCACCTTGTCGATGCGCTGCGACAGCGAGTGGATCTGCCGGCCGGAGCCCTCGAAGGAGCGCTTCCACTCCCGCATGGCAGCGACGAACAGGGCGCCGAGGCCGGTCGGCTGGCGGTCGTTGAAGGAGCGGTAGAGCTCCTCCAGCGAACGGCCGGACCAGAACGCCTCCTCGAAGGCATCCATCTCGGCTTCCGTGCGGCGGAACAGCAGCGTCTTATCGACGATGATCGACCAGCACCAGATCGAGGCGCCGAGCAGGCCCATCATCACGAGCTTCACGACAAAGTGGGCCTGCCAGAACAGGCCGAACAGGCTCATGTCTGCGACGGGCGCGGCCTGCATGGCATCGGCTGGAGTCATCGAACGATCCTCGCGTCGTCAGGGCCGCGCAAGAGCGCACCGGACTGCCGACTGATCCTTTGAGCGATGAGACCTGAGATCACTCGCGAATCTGTCGAAAGTAAGGGTCGGGAGCGTATCCGGAGCGACCCGTGCCTCGCCGCAGTTCACGCCTTCCTGCACACGAGTCTAAGCCTGGGACAGGGTTAAGAAACCGTTGCTTGGGCGCGTGCGATCGACCGCCGGAGGGCCGAGTCGGCCTCAGCCCGGACCATGAGGGCCGATCGGGCGGCCAACCCTAAAGGGCGTTCGAAGTCAGGTGGCTCTCGGATCCGGCGGCGTCAGAACACGGCGCAGGCTGTCGGGGAGGCGGATCGCCCGCCCGTTCCGAACGCAGGCGACGACGACCTCCGCGCGAACCAGCACCTCCTCGCCGCGGCGCACCTCCTGAGCCAGATGCATGGAGGCACCGCGCAACTCGCTCGAGCGGGTGTGCACCTCGATCAGGTCGTCCATGCGGGCGGGCTTGAGGAAGTCGAGATTCATCTTCCGCACGACGAAGACGAGACCCGTGCCCTCGGCATGCAGATCAGACTGGTCGCCCGCGAGGTTACGCAGCAACTCGGTGCGCCCGCGCTCCATGAAGCGCAGATAGCTCGCGTGATAGACGAAGCCCGAGAAATCGGTGTCCTCGTAGTAGACGCGCAGCGGAAGGCGGTGCGCGTCGGCGCCGGTCATCGGATCCATGGGCATCCGGATTTGAAGAGGAAGCCGGTCTTTACCGGCTCCCGTCCGCGCTGGCGAGAGGCCCGCTTTCCGCGACGGCGTGTCCGGCCGGGCGCCCAAACGGGCAGGGCCGCCCCTTTCGAAGGCGGCCCTGCCGACGCGTCAGCTTCGGATCGCTCAGCCGCCGATGCGGTCGGCGAGCGTTGCGGAGTGGGCGTGCTCGTCGGCGATGTAGGGCAGCGCCTCGTTGGCGAAGGTGCGGCCGGCGACGCTGTCGCCGTTGCGGGCGTAGCTGCTGTAGAGGGCGAGCGTCCGGGCGTCCGAGCGGGCCTGCCCGTTGATGTAGGTGCGGTCGAACTCGCGGGCGGAGCGGGCCGAGCGTAGGCGCTCCAGACGCTGCTGACCGTTCGGTCCGAGCGCGACGCGGCGACCGGGATCGCCCGAGCTGTTGTCGATCAGGCCGACCCCGCCGAGCACGCCGCCGACGATGCCGGTGCCGATGTTGGCGGCCAGCGTCACCGGGGCGAGCACCACGCCGACCGGATTGTCGAGGCGGGTCGGGATGCCCTGCTGGTCGGAGACGACGCGGCCGCTCGCGGTGAGCGAGGTGCCCTCGGGCAGCAGCGCCTTGGTGGTGGCCTCACGCTCGACCAGCACGCGGTTGGCGTAGTTGCGCACGTGCGGGTTGCGGGAACGCTCGAGCGCGATCCGGCTCGCCTCGATGCTGACTGCGTCCGAACGCAGGGCCTCGGCGCGGAACTCCCGCGTGTCGGTGGCCGCGCCGCCGATCGGGGCGTCGGCGCCGATGCGCAGCGGCAGTGCGTCCTGGGCCAGGGCGGGTACGGTCAGGGTGACGGACAGGCCGAGGGCGGCCAGGACGGGCGACTTCATGGCGGCTGTTTCCTTGGAGGTTTTGTAGAGATGCGTGCCGTTGCCGGCGCTCCCGGCAAGCGGGGTCGCAGCCTCAACTTGTGCGGTGGATGCATGTTCCACGGACGCGGAAGTCTGTGATCACAGGATCATCCTTCCGACGGCCGAACCTGTGTGCGCAATGCAATGACGCATGCGACGCAGATTTATTAATGGTTTAAGCGAGGTGCGCCCCTTGATCGTCGCGGCTGCGGCGGGGGACATCTGCTGGCGGGTGATCGTTTCGATCGAACGACCGCGCTATCCGATATGCGTTCGCCGCATGCTTAGCTGGTCGGACGCCCCGCATTCTCAAGATCGATCACCACAATCTCCGGCGGTATGCCGAGCCGCACCGGGGCGATGCTCATGCCGAGGCCGCCGGAGACGATCAGGTCCGCCTGCTCGCGTACATGGCCGTAGGCGAAGCGATCCTTGTAGCGGGAGGGCACGACCGGCGCGTAGCCGAACAGGCGTACCTGCCCGCCATGGGTATGCCCCGAGAGCGTGAGGGTGATCCGCGGCGGCACCTGGGGGAAGATATCGGGCTCATGCGCCAGAAGAATCGCCGGCGCGCCCTCCGGGATCTGGGCGAGCGTACCGGGCAGATCGTCGACGCCGATCCGGGGATGACCGCGCTTCTTCGCGCTCGGGACGAAGGCGATCTGGTCGCCGAGGCCTGCGAGCCAGACGTCATGCCCCCGCACCGCGAGCGGCAACGCCTCGTTCTGCAGCACCCGGATGCCGTTGCGCCGCAAGGCCTCGCCCGCGATCGTCGGACCGCTGCCGCGCGCCTGGGCCGACCGATCCTCCCACCAATCGTGATTGCCGAGGATCGCGTAGGTGCCGAGTGGCGCCTGGAGCCGTCCCAGGACCGGTCCCCACTCGGCGGCGTCGACATACCGGGTGACGAGGTTCATGCCGGAAACGTAGTCGCCGAGCAGCACCGTCACGTCGCCCTTCAGGGCGTTCGCGGCGGCGACGATGCCCTCAATGCGCGCGGCCGACATCCACGGCTCGCAGGCATGAATGTCGGCCAGCGCGACGATCCGCAGCGTCAGGCCATCCGGCCACGGCCCTTTTGGCTTGAGCCTGTAGCGGGTGACCGTGAGGCGCATCGGTTCGATGCCGACCGCGTAGGCGCCCGTGCCGGCACCGGTCAGTGCCGTTGCGCCGAGGCCGATCAGGACCGTGCGGCGTGTGACGGAAACGGGCCTGCTTTCACGCGCCCAAACGCGGTCGTCCGCCTCAGGCATCCGGGTCGTCGCTGCCGCCGAACAGACCGAACT
Organism: Methylobacterium sp. R2-1; assembly: GCF_014191355.1. Classification (GTDB taxonomy): domain Bacteria; phylum Pseudomonadota; class Alphaproteobacteria; order Rhizobiales; family Beijerinckiaceae; genus Methylobacterium. The sequence goes on along the minus strand of NZ_JACHWM010000004.1, from coordinate 291,112 downwards.
GGCTGCTCGGATCGCGACGAGGCTCGGCGAAGCCCATGTGGCGGAAGGCGTGCGGCGTCAGCACGCGTCCGCGAGGGGTGCGCTGCACGAAGCCCTTCTGGATCAGGTAGGGCTCGATGATGTCCTCGATGGCGTCGCGCGGCTCGGAGAGCGCGGCGGCGATGGTCTCGATGCCGACCGGGCCGCCGCCGAAGGAGGTGGCGATCAGTGTCAGGTATTTGCGGTCCATCACGTCGAGGCCGACGGGATCGACGTCGAGCATCTGCAGCGCGCTGTCGGCGATGGCGCGGCTCACGGTCTGCGCGTCCGCAACGATGGCGAAGTCGCGGACCCGGCGCAGCAGGCGCCCGGCGATGCGCGGCGTGCCGCGGGCCCGCTTGGCGATCTCGTTGGCGCCCTCCTCGGACATGCCGAGGCCGAGCACGCGCGCGCCGCGACGGACGATGAGTTCCAGCTCGTCGATCTCGTAGAATTCGAGCCGGATCGGGATGCCGAAGCGATCGCGCAGCGGCGTGGTGAGCAGGCCCGCCCGGGTCGTGGCACCGACGAGCGTGAATTTCGGCAGCTCGATCTTCACCGAGCGGGCGGCCGGGCCCTCGCCGATGATCAGGTCGAGCTGGTAATCCTCCATCGCCGGATAGAGGATCTCCTCCACCGCCGGGTTGAGGCGGTGGATCTCGTCGATGAACAGAACGTCGCGCTCCTCCAGGTTGGTGAGCTGCGCGGCAAGATCCCCAGCCTTGGCGATGACCGGGCCGGAGGTCGAGCGGAAGTTCACGCCGAGTTCGCGGGCGACGATCTGAGCGAGCGTCGTCTTGCCCAAGCCCGGCGGGCCGACGAACAGGACGTGGTCCAGGGCTTGGCCGGTCTTCTTAGCCGCCTCGATGAAGATCTGCATGTTGGCGCGCGCAGCGCGCTGCCCGATGAACTCGGCCAGACTTAAGGGGCGGATCGACTGATCGACATCGTCCGCCTTGCGCTCGGGGCTCAGCAGGGTCTTGCCGGGCTTAGGGGTCTTGTCTTCGCTCACGGGGATCTCGCGGGGCGTCGGCTGGCCTCGCGTTTTGCACATCCGGCGCGCCGGGGCCACCGCGGCCAATCGGCCCCGAACCAAGAGGGCGACGTGACGTGGCACACGCCGCGCGGGAGGTCTTCAGCGAGTTGGTAACCAACACCGCCGATGATCGGCACGTGCTCTCGACGAGATCCGCGATGCCGAACGTTTTCAACGCCCCGCGCGGGCCCCGCCGCGCCCGGCTCCTCGGCGGGACAGGGGCGGCCCTGGCTCTCCTGCTTGCCACCCCGCTCCGGGCCGAGCCTTCACCCGCGCCCGAGCCGCAGCCCGATTCCCGCATCAATCTACGGATCGAGCCGAAGGCCGAGGGCGTGCCGGAACCGAAGCGGGAACTGCGGGCCGACCCGAAGCCGGAGCCGCGCCGCGAGAAGGCGGAGGCCAAATCCGACCCCAAGCCCGATCCGAAGCTGGAGCGTCCGACCGCCGACACCGTGGCCGTCCCGACCGAGACGCCGCTGGCGAAGAAGGCCTCGCGCGAGCTCCCGCCCGTGGTCTACGCCCGCGTCTCGGAGGATCCGGTGCCGACCTACACGGCGCAGACCTTCGTCGAAACGATGCGCGCCGCCGAACGCTATCAGGTCTATGCCGAAGCCGGTGGCTGGAAGATGCTGCCCGCCGACTTCGCCCCGAAGCCCGGCGACAGCCACCCTGCCATTCCCTCGCTGCGCCACCACCTGACGCTCACCGGCGACCTTCCCGCCGACGCACCGCCCTCCGACCGCTACGATCCGCCGCTGGTGTCTGCGGTGAAGGCGTTCCAGGCCCGGCACGGCTTGCCGGATGCCGGCATCGTCGGCCGCCTGACGCTGAATGCCCTCAACGTGCCGGCCGATGTGCGCCAGCGGCAGCTGCGCGCCTCGGCGCAGCGGCTGATGGGCTCGAATTTCGGGTTCGGCGAGCGCTACGTCACCGTGAACATCCCCTCCGCCACCGTCGAGGCGGTGGAGAACGGATCCGTCACGCGCCGCTACGTCGCGGTGGTCGGCTCACCCGACAAGCAGACCCCCGCTGTCGAGACCCGTATCACCGACGTGAACCTCAATCCGACCTGGACCGTGCCCGTTTCGGTGATCAAGAACGAGATCATCCCGACGATGCGCAAGAACCCAGGCTATCTGTCCAAGAACCGTATCCGCATCCTCGGCCCCGGTGGCGTCGAGGTCGATCCCACCACGATCGACTGGAACACGCAGAAGGCAGTCAACTATACCCTGCGCCAGGATTCCGGCCTCGACAACTCGCTCGGGCAGATCCGCATCGACATGCCGAACCGGCACGCGATCTACATGCACGACACGCCTTCGAAGTCGCTGTTCGCGGGCTCGGTGCGCTTCCACTCCCACGGCTGCGTCCGTGTCGGGCAGGTGAAGGAATTCGCCGCGTGGCTGCTTCAGGGCACAGAGGGACCGAACGGTCCCGGCTCGGCCTGGGGCCCGATCGAGATCGAGACCGCCATTGCCGCGGGCGAGCGGCGCGACGTGAAGCTCGTGAAGCCGACGCCCGTCGCTTTCGTCTATCTCACCGGCTATGCGACCTCGGACGGCCGTGTGCATTTCCGCGACGACATCTACGGCCTCGACACGCCGCCCGCGCCGGCCGCCGCCACACCGCCGGCGCCGGACGTCACGACCACAGGCGCCATCACGCCCCGCGCGCCGATGCCGCGCCCGCCGGCCTCGAGCGCGGCGCCGCGGTCTCAACCCTCCACGGCGCAGGGCATGTCCGCCAAGCCCGCGGCCGCCAAGCCCGACCCGGCCAAACCGGCGGCCAGGGACGTTTCTGCAATGCCCACGCCCGCTGCCTCGTCCCCTGCGACCGTGCGCCCTGCCCCGCAGAAGCCGCAGGCCCGCAAGGCCCTGCCGCCTGCACGCAATCAGGACGGCGAACCGGTACTCCTGCCGCCCGGACTCGTCGGCGGACGCGGCTGACGGCGCCTCGAACTCTCGCCTCCCATCCACAGCAGCGCTGCCATGCGAGGCGGAACAAAGCCTTCCGCTTCCTCATTCTGCCGATCGAGTGCCGACGCAGTTGTCGCCGGCTGAAATTCGGTTGCAGATTGTTAGGAACCAGCACCATGGCCAACGCTAAGCTGCGCGTCGCCAGCGATCGGCTCAACACCCCGACCGACCTCGATCCGAACGACGTCGCGAAGATCTCCGAGGGCCTGACCGTCCTCCTGTCGGATCTCTTCGCCCTCTACATCAAGACGAAGAACTTCCACTGGCATGTCAGCGGTCCGAACTTCCGCGACTACCACCTGCTGCTCGACGAGCAGTCCGAGCAGATCTTCGGCATCATCGACGCGGTGGGCGAGCGGGCCCGCAAGATCGGCGGCACCACGCTGCGCTCGCTCGGCCAGGCCGAGAAGCTCAAGCGCGTCCGGGATAACAATGCGGATTACGTGAGCCCGCTGGAGATGCTCAAGGAGCTGCGCGACGACAACAAGGCGCTGACCGCCAACATGCGCGAGCTGCACGGCATCACCGACGATGCCAAGGACGTCTCGACCACCAGTCTTCTCGAGGAGTGGATCGACCAGTCCGAGGAGCGGACCTGGTTCCTCTACGAGGCGACCCGCGAGGCCACCGACGGCGGCCACTGATCCGCACCCGGCGCCTGCGTGCCGAGGAACCGCCGGCCCGAAAGGGTCGGCGGTTCTTTTTTTGGGTGGTCTCGTGCGGGCCTAAGCCGCCTCGCTTCGGGGCGCGATGACAGTCGACCGATGGGGTAGACCACCAGCTATCTTCCAACCTTCAAGATCGCCTTCACGAGGCTCGCATCGTCCGGCATCGGCTTCTCCTCGAAGCCGAGATGGCGGCAGACGGCGCGCATTGGACGATTCTCGGCGAGGACGCTCCCTTCGACGCAGCCGATGCCTTCAGCCCGCGCCCAATCGATCATCATGCGCATCAGGGCGACGCCGAGACCGGTCCCCTTGATGTCGGAGCGTACGAGGATGGCGAACTCACCCGTGTCGTGATTCGCGTCGGCATGCAGGCGCACGGCACCAAGCATGCGCCGGTCCTCCTCCGCCGCCTCGTCGATGGCGACGAAGGCGATGGCCCGGGAATAGTCGAGCTGAGTCAGCCGCGCGAGGAAGGTGTGGCTGAAGTCGCGCACCGGCGCGAAGAAGCGCAGGCGCACGTCCTCCGGATCCACCTGTGCGAAGAAGGTGCGGAACATGTCCTCGTCATCGGGCCGCACCGGCCGGACTTGGACGCAGCGTTCCCCGACATTGAGGCGCCGCTCCCAGTCGGATGGATAGGGTCGGATCGCGAAGCGCGGGTGCCAGTTGCCGCGGCGGCGCTCCGAGGGGCCCAGCTCCGGGGCGATGCGCACGCGCGCGTCGAGGGCGATGGCGCCCTCGGCATCGGCGAGCAGGGGATTGATGTCGAGTTCGCGCACCGCCGGCAGGTCGGCGGCGAGCTGGGCGAGCTTCACCAGCAGCAAGGCGATGGCAGGCAGGTCCGCTGCCGGGACGTCGCGATAGGCTTCGAGCCGCCGGGCGACGCGGGTGCGGCCAATCAGCTCGCTCGCCAGCGCGAGGTCGAGGGGGGGCAGCGCCAGCGCCCGGTCATCGATCACCTCCACCGCCGTACCGCCCCGGCCGAACACGACCACCGGCCCGAAGACCGGATCCTCGGCCAGCCCGGCGATCAGCTCCCGCCCCTGCGGCCTTCGCAGCATCGGCTGCACGGCGAAGCCCGCCACCCGCGCGTCGGGGCGCAGCTCCCTGACCCGCGCGATCATCGCGCGCGCCGCCTCGCGCACGTCGGCCTCCGAGGTGAGGCCGAGGCGCACTCCGCCGACTTCCGACTTATGCACCACGTCCGGCGAAACGAGCTTGAGCACCACCGTGCCGCCGCCGGCGATCAGCGGCCAAGCGGCCGCCGCCGCCCCGTCGGGATCGGGGGCCAGCGTCACCGGCACCGAGACGATCCGGTAGGCCGTCAGCAATTCGGTCACGGCGTAAGGGTCGAGCCAGCTGCGCCCCTCGGCCAGTGCCTGGTTCACGATCCGGCGGGCGGCCACGACGTCCGGCGAGAAATCGCGCGGCAAGGCGTCGGGCGTGCGCATCAGGTCGTTCTGGGCCTCGCGGTAGCGCACGAGGTGCAGGAAGCCCTCGACCGCGTCGGCATCGGTGGCGAAGAGTGGGATCTTTGCGTCGGCGTAGATTGCCCGGATCGCCTCGTCCTCGCCGATCGATACGGCGAAGACGGGCTTGCGGCGTCCGGCCGTACGGGCCTTGGCGACGGTGCCGGCCACGGTCTCGGCCACTTCGCGGCTACCTGCCCGCGCGGTCGGTACATGGACTGCGACAATGGCGTCGCTGTCGCGGCCCGCGAGCAGCGGTTCGAGCGCGCGGACATAGTCGCCCGGCACTGCATCGATGCCGAGATCGAGGGGATTGGCGTGCCGACCGTGCCGCACGGGGGCGAGACTTTCCAGTGTCGCCTCGGCCGGCGCCGCGAGCGTGCCGCCGCGGTCGGTGAGATGGTCGGCGGCGAGCGCCCCGATGCCGCGCCCGTTGGAGACGATCATCAGCCTGTTGCCGGGAAAGGGCCGCTGGCGCCCCAGGGTCTCCACGGCGGAGAACATGGCATCGAGCCCGTCCACCGCGAGCAGTCCCGCGCGGCGGAAGGCGGCCTCGTAGACGGCGCCAGGTCGGGCAAGCGCTCCGGTATGGGTCTCCGGCTGGCGGCCCGGTGCCTCGTGGCGGCCGGTGCGAAGCACCACCACCGGCTTGGCGCGGGCGGCCGCCCGCGCGGCTGTCAGGAATTTTCGCGCATCCGCGACGTGGTGCAGGGACAGGATGATCGCGCGGGTGTGATAGTCTTCGGCGAAGTAATCGAGGCAATCCGCGATATCGATGTCGGTGGAGCGGCCCAGCGTCATCACCGCCGAGAAGCCGACGCCGTGCCGCCACCCCCACTCGGCGATGGCCGAGGCGACGGTTCCGGATTGTGAGATGAGGGCGAGGTCGCCCGGCTTCGGCGGGCGCGCGAGCAGGGTCGCGTTCAGGCCACGCGCCGGCACGCTCAATCCGATGCTGTCGGGTCCGATCAGCCGCAGGCCGTGCTGCCGCGCCGCTGCCTGGGCGGCGCCGGCCGGGGCCGCTTCGCCGTGACCGAGATGGGCGGACAGGATCACCGCCGCGGCCGCGCCGATCCGGCCTGCCTCCTCGACAATCGCCGGCACCGCCGCTGGAGGCGTCGCGACCATGACGAGATCGGGAGGCTGGGGCATGTCGGCGAGCCGCGGGCTGCACGCCAAACCGTCGACGCTGGCCTCGCGCGGATGGACCGGAACGATGTCGCCGCTGAAGCCGCCGGCGCGCAGGCCGTCGATGATGGCCCGGCCGACGGAGCCGGGCCGATCGCCCGCTCCCACCACGGCGATACGGCGCGGCGCGAGCAGAGCCTCGAATCGATAGGTGCTCATGGGCCGCCTATAGCATCCCGAGGCGTGAGACCGAGCGTCAAACGGCCTCAACCGGCCGCGCGATCGGATGGCCCTCAGGTATTCCTGCGCTGAGGCAGCACAAAAGTCTCGTACTGCTTGAAAGCCATCGGCCAATGCCCGCGCTCGGCGAGGCGACAGGCCGCATCACAGATCAGGCTCTGCATCCGGGCGATGTCCGCAAGGGTAACCCATCCCTGTTTCACCGGCAGGCTCCTGCGGCTAGTGTCGTGACGCGGTCCCGCTGGTTAACAGTCCAACCGCGCCCGACCGCGCCCGTTCCAGGCGTGCGTCACACGATCGGTTTCTCGCCCGAGGAGTTGCCCGTGCCGTCCTTCGCGACCCGCCAAGCGATGGTCGAGTCGATGCGCCGTATGCTCGATCTCGGCCTCAGCCAGGGGACCTCGGGAAATCTCTCGGTTCGATCCGGCGTGGGTTTTCTCGTCACTCCATCCGGAATCCCTGCCGAGCAGCTCAGTCCCGACGACCTCGTCGAGATGGATTTCGACGGACGTTGGGACCATCCGCTCGCGCCCTCCTCCGAGTGGCGCTTTCATCGCGACATCCTGGCGGCGCGGCCGGAGATCGGCGCCGTGGTCCATGCCCATCCGCCCTACGCCACCGGCTTCGCGATCTGCGGTCGTGAGATTCCGGCCGTGCATTACATGATCGCCATGGCAGGAGGGCCGACCATTCGGTGTGCTCCCTACGCGCCCTACGGCACGCAGCGGCTCTCGGATTTCGCCCTCGACGCTCTCGAGGGCCGCAGCGCCTGCCTGCTCGCCAACCACGGTATGATCGCCACCGGTCCCAACCTGTCGAAAGCGATGTGGCTTGCCGTCGAAGTCGAGGCTCTGTGCCGCCAGTATGCGATTGCATTGCAGGTCGGCACGCCGGTGATTCTGTCCGACGCCGAGGTCGCTGAGACTGTTGAGCGCTTTCGGTCCTACGGCCCGCGGGAGAAGTCCGGCCACTGACGCTTATGGGCACTGGCCTGAATGCAGGCGATAGCGGTGCTTCTCGATCTCGTTGCAATCTCGCCGTGAGACCACTGCCATGCGTGGGCCTCGAAGCCCTCGATCTGTACATTTGATCGAATTGACAATCTTATATTTGTGCCATCATTATCGGAATACATCGATGCCGCGGTACAGTCAGGTCTCTCGTAAATTGTCTCGCCCTTGTTTGGTCAAGATCGATTGTGTTATATATTGATCATGCTGCTGCAAAATAAACAGTTCATCTGTGGAAAAATTTCCGATTTAGTCAGTATGTACTGAATCGCCGATCGAAAGAGACCCGATCGGGTCGCCCGACCGCGGCAAGATCGCTATGCGATCGCATTCCTGCTGCAACTGTCCGCACCTTCTTCCCGCAGCCTCGACGGAAGGCGGCCTCCCGGTCCTGGGCACTTCGTCCGGCGGATCTGCTCACTTTTCCTGTCTTGCACTGTGGATTTGCGTCGAAATTTTTGGACGGTATTGTGGAATCTTGTATGCGACTTTTCGCGGAGCCCGGTTTCTAGCTGGGCAAAAGTTCAGTTGATTTTTTAAAGTACGTAAATTCCATCTTGCGGCCGAACCGATCAAAGGTTAAGTCCTGCGTCATTCAGCGCAGTCACTGCGTGCTCCGCAATGATGGCGTCGTTTGCGCGGCGCGTATTGGCGCTCGTCGTTTGCACATATCAGAAGGGATATTGATGATGTCGCTCGAGGATGGCTCCGCTGGCGATTACGTGACCTTAGCCGTCGACATCGTGTCAGCCTATGTGGGGAACAACTCGCTGGCAGTCGGCGAATTGCCCGGGCTGATCACCGCGGTTCACGGTGCCCTTGCGCAACTGTCAAACAATCCGGCCGAGCCTGAACAACCGGCTTTGACGCCGGCCGTGCCGATTCGGCGCTCGATTCAACATGACTTCCTCATCTGCCTCGAGGATGGCAAGAAGTTCAAGTCGCTCAAGCGGCACCTGCGGACGCGCTACAACCTCTCGCCGGACGAGTATCGCGCGCGCTGGAACCTTCCCGACGACTATCCTATGGTTGCCCCGAGCTACGCCGCCACTCGATCGGAACTCGCCCGGACCATGGGTCTCGGCCAGCAGCGCCGGAAGTGGCCGTCTAAGGCAGCTCCGGAGGCCGTATCCGAGCCAGCCCATGAAAGCAGCACGTCGGCGCCGCGCCGCCGCGGCCGGACCCGTTCGGGGGACGCAGCCTGAGCGCAACCGTGCTCGCAACCCGCGAGACGGACGTGGCCGTCATCGCGGTGCCGAAGTTGACGTAAGCGCCTTATCCACACGCGATGTGCCGTCCGCTTGTAGGGGCGGCGGGTTGAGGCGGCGGCGTTAGAAATCGCGCAACGCGTTGACCGGAAGAGTTCGCGAGGAAACCGGGCCGAGGTCCGGCCTCTCGCGGGAGATCTGATGTCCGGACGGTCGCCCACCGCCACGCGCCTGTTCTGGACCGTCGTCCTCGGGGGATGTGCCAGTCTCCGCTACGGGACGCCGGCCTTCGCCGCCACGGGTGCGGCTTGTCTCGCGATCCTCCTCCACCGCCTCGACCGCCCACGCCGGTTCCGCTCGCTCGTGCGCCGCATCGCCCGACGTCACGCCGCAACGCTGGCTCTGAGACGGCGGCAGGAACGCTTCCTCGACGCCTACGGCAACACGATCGAGGACGGCTGGCTACGCGAGCGCGTGTACTTCGTAGAGCGCACCGTTCTGCCGCTCGTGGAGGATCGCGGCTTCTCCGACTACGTCGAACCGCGTTTTGACGAGATGGTGGCGATCGTCGAGCGGGTCACCTGTGCGCATGAACTGCCCGACGAGATCGACACGCCGGAGGACGGTGTCGCCTACGAGCGATACTGTGCCGAGCTTCTCGGCGAAGCGGGCTGGGATGCCCGCCCGACGGGAGCGAGCGGCGACCAGGGTTGCGATGTGATCGCCGAGAAGGCGGGTCTGCGACTCGTGGTGCAATGCAAGCGCTACGGTCGCCCGGTCGGCAACGCGGCGGTGCAGGAGGTCGCGGCGGCGGCCCTTCACTGGTCCGGCGACATGGCGGCCGTGGTCTCGAACGCGGGCTTCACGCCCGCTGCCCGCAAGCTTGCCGGCACAACCGGTGTCCTGCTCCTGCACCACGACGATCTCTCGACGCTGGCTCCGACGCGCCGGGCCGGCCGTCGCGTTCTGACGGCCGGACGCTGAGACTACTCCGCCGGCACCGGCCGGCCGGTGGGCAGCGCCACGGCCTTGCGGCGCACGGAAAGCCGCGCCGCGCGCTTGCGCCACCAGATCACGACGCCGGTGACCGAGAGCATCGCGACGACGAGCCCCATGAACGAGATCAGGATGCGCCCCGGGAGGCCGAGGATGCGGCCCGAATGGACCGGGAACTGCGCCTGCACGAAGATGTCGGCGGCGGTGCCGACCCAGGGCTGGCGGTCGCCGATCACCCTGCCGTCCTGTCCATCGAAATAGATCGCGGCCGGACCGACTCCCGCGGCGCCGTGATCGTCGCCGGGCTCGAAGTAGCGTGCGGTGTAGAAGCCCTGCATCGGCGTATAGGCCAGCGCGCCGACGGGCTCCTTCCAGCCGCGGCGCTGCCCCTCTGCCTGCGCCACCTCAAGGATACGGTTGTAATCAACCCCCGGCTCGATTGGCTTGAGCGGCGAAACGAAGGGGCGGGTGTTCGATGGGTCGGGTGTCACCTGCGAAACGCTCGACATCAGCGGCAGGAACACTTCCCGGTACAGATTGAGCGAGAACGCCGTGAAAGCGAGCAGGAACAGGAGTGCGAAGGTCCAGAGGCTGAAGGCGCGGTGCAGGTCGAAGGTGACCCGGTAGGCGCTGCCCGAGGTCTTCACCTTCCAGGCCGGCTTCCAGCGCGACCACCAGCCCCGGCCGAGCTGCCGTTCGACCGCCGCCGGGCGCCGCGGATTGGCAGGCTTGCGCGCCGGCAGCGTCAGGTAGAAGCCGACGAAGGAATCGAGGGTCCAGACTACGGCGACGATCCCGAGCAGCCAGATGCCCCAGCGCTCCTCGCCCCACATCTCCGGCAGGTGCAGCGAGTAGTGCAGCTTGTACAGGAACGAGATCAGCGTCTCGCGGGTGATCGGCCAGACCTGCCCCCATTCCCGCCGGCCGAGTTCGGCCCCCGTCACGGGGTCGAGGAAGACCTGGTTGTAGCCGAGCTTGTGCAGACGGCCGGTCGACGCATCGACCCGTGGCACCACGAACAGGGACAGCGACTCGCCGGGCTCGGCCGCTAGCGGGATATAGGCGACACGCGCTTGCGGCTCCCGCGCTTCGAACTGCCGCGCGAGGTCGAGGGCGGGAACCGCCTCACCGCGGCTCTCGACCGTATGGAGATGCGGGTTCAGCCAATCGTCGAGTTCATGGTCCCAGGAGATCACCGCGCCGGTGAGCCCCGCCACCAGCAGGAAGGCGGCGATTGCCAGACCCGCCCACCGATGCAGCAGAACAAAAACGGAGCGTGCCATCAAACCCTCGAGCCTCGTTCCGGGACGGCTCGGCCGGGCACCGTCGGAGAAGGAAAGGCCTCCGGTCCTTGGACGAAAGTGTCCCGGTCCGGTTCAGTCCGGCTCCCCGCGCAGGCGCTGCGAGAGCGGGAGATTCGATAATGGCTGTCGCGCCGATGCGCCAGCCCTCGGCCGGCTCTAAGAACCACGCGAAACGATCACGCGTGAAGATCCGGTAAAGGCCGGCGCGGCGTGCTCCGGCTGGTTTAACAACCCTTAAACCCGCCGCAATTACTGTCTCTGACGCAAGGGTCGAACCGCCGTGCCGCCGGGCCAGCTCGCGCGTTCGACGGGATTGGTCCGGCAGAACATCGACGCGCGGATTCCGAGCAGGGGAGCACAGTCGCGGAAGGCTCGAGATCCCTCACGGATCGGGAGCCCCGGACGCATGGAACGTATGGCGCAGTCTCGCGGACGCAAACCACGCAGCGAACCCACATTCGACATCCCGGAGGGAAGCGAGCCGGGCCGCCTCGACGTGCGCCTGTCGCGCAACGACCGGTCCGCCGGCGCGCAGCGCGCGCCGGCCGGCCGCGCCCCATCTGCACCGAAGGCACGCGCGCGCAAGGCATCCGGCGGTGGCGGCCGGCGGCCGCCGCGGCGGCGCTCCTGGCTCGGACGTCTGGTCTATGCGTGCATCGTGCTCGGCATCTGGGCGGTGATCGGGCTGGCCGGCCTCATCGCCTACCACGCCTCACAGCTGCCGCCGATCGACCAGCTCGCCGTGCCGAAGCGGCCCCCAAACATCGCAATCCTTGCGAGCGACGGTAGCCTGCTCGCCAATCGCGGCGAGACCGGCGGACGCGTGGTCTCGATCAAGGAATTGCCGCCCTACCTGCCCCGCGCCTTCGTCGCGATCGAGGACCGGCGCTTCTACGACCATTTCGGCATCGATCCCGTGGGGATCGCCCGCGCGATCACGCAGAACCTGACCCGGCGCGGCGTGGCGCAGGGCGGCTCGACCCTGACCCAGCAGCTCGCCAAGAACCTGTTCCTCACGCCGGAGCGCTCCGCCTCGCGAAAGATCCAAGAGGCGATCCTGGCTCTGTGGCTGGAGCACAAATACACCAAGGATGAGATCCTCGAACTCTACCTCAACAGGGTCTATTTCGGCGCCGGCGCTTACGGCGTCGAGGCGGCGGCCCAGCGCTATTTCGGCAAGCCCGCCAAGAACGTGACGCTGGCGGAGGCGGCCATGCTCGGCGGCCTCGTTCAGGCCCCCTCGCGGCTGGCACCCAACCGCAACCTGAAGGCGGCGCAGGCGCGCGCCGCCCAGGTGCTCGCGGCCATGGAGGATCTCGGCTTCGCCAAGGCCCCGGACGTGAAGGTGGCACTGGCGCAGCCCGCGCGGCCGGCCTCGACGCGAGGTGGTGGCTCGCCGAACTACGTCGCTGACCTCGTGATGGACGTGCTCGACGACTTCCTGCCGAAATTCGACGAGGACATCGTCGTCGCCACCACCGTCGATGCGGGCATGCAGACGGCCGGCGAGAAGGCGCTCACCGACGAACTCAACGCCAAGGGCAGCCGCTACAACGTCGCGCAGGGCGCGCTCGTCTCGATGCGGCCGGACGGGGCGATCCGTGCGCTCGTCGGCGGGCGCGACTACGCGCAGAGTCAGTTCAACCGTGCCACCACGGCCAAGCGCCAGCCGGGCTCGGCCTTCAAGCCCTTCGTCTATCTCGCGGCGCTCGAGCGTGGCCTGACCCCCGACACGATCCGCGACGACGCGCCCGTACGCATCGGCAACTGGGCGCCGGAGAACTATTCGCACAACTACCGCGGCCCGGTTTCCTTACGCGAGGCGCTGGCGCTCTCGCTCAACACGGTGGCGGTGAAGCTCGGCCAGGAGGTGGGCCCGAAGGCGGTGGTGCAGACCGCACAGAGGCTCGGCATCTCCTCCTCGCTGCAGGCCAATGGCTCGATCGCGCTCGGCACTTCCGAGGTGACGCCGCTCGAACTGGTGGGCGCCTACTGCGCCTTCGCGAATGGCGGCAACGGGGTGATTCCCTACGTCATCGCCAGCATCAAGAGCGCCACCGGCAAGGTGCTCTACAAGCGTGGCGAGAGCGGGCTCGGCCGCGTCATCGACCCCAACGCCGTCGGCATGATGAACGCCATGATGCACGACGTCTTCACCATGGGCACGGCGAAAAAGGCCGACATCCCCGGCTGGGAACTGGCCGGCAAGACCGGCACCAGCCAGGAGTTTCGCGATGCGTGGTTTGTCGGCTACTCCGCCACGCTCGTGACGGGTGTCTGGCTCGGCAACGACGACGGAGAACCGACCAAGCGAGCCTCGGGCGGCAGCCTGCCGGTCGACATCTGGAAGGCCTACATGACCACGGCGCTCAAAGGCGAGAAGCCGGTGGGCCTGCCGGGCATGAACCGTTGGCGCACACCGCGGCCCGAGGCGCAGCCCGAGCGCGAGTCCGGCCCCGGCGGCCTGATCGGCGCCCTGCTCGGCGAGCCGGAGCAGACGGCCTCCGCCCTGCCCCCGCGTCCCGTTGGCCGGGAGCGCAGCCCGAGCCGGGACGACCGCAACTTCCTCGAGAAGCTGTTCGGGGTCGGCGAGTAGGTTCTGCGCAATCCTCCTGACGGGAACGGGTAATCCCTCCCGCCGAGTCACGGGTGAGAAAATTTTCGGCGCGGCTCGAGCCCTACACGCGGCGGCGCGCCACATTCGCGCCACGTTGCGGGCATGAGCCTGCGACAGCCTCGCGAGGATCAGGGTTTCTCCCGCACCTCCTGATCGGCGACCGAAGGAGCCCCCGTGTCGACCCGCCTGCCCGACCGTCGCCCGCATGGCCTGAGGGCTGCCGCGCGCGGGACGGGCACTTCCATCGACGGCCGCCGGAGCCCGATCTGATGCTGCCGCACCATCGCTGGTTCTGGCTCCTCATCCTCCTCGCCTCGGGTGGGGCGGGGCTGCTCTACAATGTCATCTTCGCCGGCGGCGCGACGCCGCTGGCCGGCTTCACCTACGGCCTGTGCGTCGGCATCTCGGCGTTGGCCTTCGACCGGGGCGTGCTCCTGGCCGGCGTCCAGTCGCGCATCCGCCGCCTGCCCGCCGGGCTCTACGTCGTGGCGGCGGAACTCTCCTACGTGGCGATGATCGTCGTCGGCAACGCGCTCGGCGGCTTCGTCGTCTGGCTGCTCGGCCTGACCGCGGACAGTCTGGAGGAGGCGGTACGTACCACGCCGCGGGTGCTGGCCTACGCGCTCGCCGTCTCGGCGCTGCTCGTCTTCGTGATCCGCATGCGCGACCTGATCGGCGGCGAGGTCTTCATCAACTTCCTCGTCGGGCGCTACCACCGCCCCGTGGAGGAAGAGCGCATCTTCCTGTTCCTCGACGTCGTTGGGTCCACCGCCTTCGCCGAAACGCACGGTGATCTGCGCGCCCAGGAATATCTCGGCGCCGTCTTCGCGACTCTGGCGGAGCCGGTGCGCCGGTTCTACGGCTCGACCGACGATTACATCGGCGACCTCGCGATGATCACATGGCCGATGGAGCGCGGCCTGAAGGACGCGCGCTGCGTCGAGTGCCTGTTCGCCGTGCGTGAGCGGATCGAGGCGGAGGCCGAAGCGTGGGAGGCGCGTTTCGGCACGGTTCCGCGGCTGCGGGCGGGCCTACATGGCGGCCGGGTCATCACGGCCGAGGTTGGGGTGGATCGGCACAAGATCGCCTATTTCGGCGACGCTGTGAACGTGGTCGCCCGCGTCGAGGCTCTATGCCGACCACTCGGTGTCGACACCCTGATCTCCGAGGATCTGTTGAAGCGGCTGCCGCGGCTGCCCGAGGGTGTCGTCGTCAGACCGCTCGGAACGCATGCCCTGCGCGGGCGCGGTCAACCCCTCTCCGTCGCGACGCTCGAACGCAGAGGGACTGCGACTCTGTCGAACGAGACGGCGCCGCGAGTCGCCGCCGCGCCGTAGGATCGAGTTAGCCGACTGGTCAACCAGCGCGCAGAAGCAGCAGGAGCGCGGCAACCGTCATCACGGCGAGCGTCGCGACGATGCCGCCGCCGCGGCAAGCGAACTGGCGCGGCGAGTTTGTCGGCGCGAACATTCCGATCGGGTGGAGGATGCGTGCGATCACCAGCACGATCAGCAGGCCCTGGACCCAGGCATGGGAGCCGCCGCCCGCCTCGTAGAGCGCGAGCAGCAGCAGGGTCAGCGGCACGTATTCCTGGAAGTTGCCGTGCGTGCGGATGCGGCGCTGGAGGACATCCTGCCCGCCATCTCCGAACAGGACATTGCCGGTGAGACGGCCGCCGATCACCCAGCCGGACAGCCCAGCATAGATCAGGCCCAGGATCGCGGCATAGAAGGCCGTGGTGGTCGGAAAAATCACAGCGAAGAACCTCGGATCGGGAGCGCGACCCGCCGGAGTGGCGGCTGTCGTTGGCGCTTCGCAAAATAGGATTATCGGCGCCGTAGTCCGCCCGTGCTGGCGATCACGAAGGCGTTTCATTCCGCGACGGTCACGGATCGGCGCTGGAGATCCAGCGTCGATCGGCAAGCGACAGAATGACAGTCAGCATTCTACCGAAAGGTGTCGTCGGACACCGGCAACGCTCGATGCGCTAGAGTGCCTTCAAGCAGCTCGACTTGCGGGCGGAGCAGGTTCGACGCGGCGTTCGTTTCTGAGGGGATATCGGTGGGCGGCAAGCTGATCGCGGTGGCGAACATGAAGGGCGGGGTCGGCAAGACCACCACCGTGGTCATGCTTGCCGAGGCGCTGGCCGCGGACGGAGCGCGGGTGCTGGTGGTCGATCTCGATCCGCAGGCGAGCGTGTCGGTTTGCCTCGCGGGTGACAGGCTGCTCGGCGAGATGATCGTCCGAGGGCGCACCTTGGAGGCCTATCTCGCCCTCAAGCTCATCACCCGCCACAAGCCGGACCTCTCCGCTCGGATCCAACCCGGTGTCAGCCTGACCATCCATAAGAACGCGCCGCTGTCGCTCTCGCTGCTGCCGTCCGGCCCGCACCTGCGGCTCGTCGAGCGGGAGATCCTCTACGAGTTGACCGAGCGGAAATTCTCGATGCACGCCATCGACGAGAAGCTGTGGTCGATCTTCCAAGAGGATTTCGTGCCTCTGGCCGAAAACTACGATTACATCTTCTTCGATTGCGCGCCGGGCATTTCACCCATGACCGAGGTGGCAGTGCGTGCCGCCGACCTCGTGCTCGTCACTTCCATCCCCGATTTTCTTTCCACCTACGGTCTCAATGCCTTCGTCGAGACGATCTGGCGGCGCTCCGGCCGGCAGGCGAGCCACATCGTCCCGAGGAGTGCACCGCACGTTCTCGTCACCCGCTTCCAGGCCCAGGTCCGCCAGCATCAGCGGACCCTGGCCCGACTCCAGACGGAGGCGAGGGCCGAGGATGCCGGCTTCCATCTGCTCCAAACCCGCATCCCGCAGGCGGCGGCGCTGGCCGACGCGCTGGTTCCCGCCGATGGTGCACCGCCGACCTTCTCCGCCAAGTATGGCGCCCACGTCTCCAATGTGCTGATTCCGCTCGTCGCGGAAGTGAAGGAACTCCTCCATGGCCCTTGATGTCGATGGGTACGCCGTGTTGCAGGCGATGGCCGCCGCGCCGGAAGCGTTTCCCGACATCCGGACCGAAATCCCCAAGGTCGCCCGCTCTCTCGTCGTGAAGCAGCTCAAGGCCCGGACCCTGCGCGTGGCGTCACTGCGCATGATCCGCGAGGTTCTCGGCAGCGAGAGCTTTGCCCTGATCGCGGACGGGATGTCCGAGGCGGAGATGAAGGGACTCGTGACCCGTCTCGACCCGCACCACCCCTCGCTGAAGAGCGCGACGCCGGGCTGGCATCGCCACCGCCTCGCCGCCCTGGCCGCCGGTGACGCGCCGTTCGGCAAGGGCGAGACCCGGGCCGAGGATGCAGCGACCAAGGCCCGTGCCATCGCGGCTCCGCCGGAGCGGGCGCTGGCCAGCCGCGCCTTCGCCGCGGTGTGGGACGGCAAGGACCACGACGCGCCGGCCGCGAAGGAAGGCCGGGAGAAGAAGGGCAAGGAAAAGGATCAGAAGGAGCGGAAGGGCAAGAAGAAGAAGGGCTGAGCCCGTCCGGACACGTGCCGTCCGACATGCGTTCTACGGCTCGTCGGGGAACAGGATCGCATACCGCGCTTCGAGGGCGGCGAGCCGGCCCTGCCCCTCCAGCTCGGCGACCCGGTGCCTGCGGGTCACGTCGAGGAGACCGTCGGCCATCTCTCCCTCACCGCAGAGCCTGGCGCGATCGGAGATCTGTGAGAGCTGATCGGCCATCAGGCGATCAATCCGTATCCCCTCCGACAGCGCCTGCATCAGGCCCAGCATCTCCTCGCGGATGCGCACATGCGGCGTCGAGGGAGCGGGGATACGATCCGTCACGGTGCTCGGGGAAATCAGGCCGACAACGTCAGAGAGCTGCCGAGTCGAAGCTGCCGAGACCCGGTGCCCGCGGCCACTGCATTGGATATACTCCCGGTGGTTTTCCTGCGGTGAGCCGCGCGCCGCCCCGGCGATCATCGGCCGCATCCGGGTCCTGGCGACGAAAAAGGGGCCGCCTCGCGGCGACCCCTCCTCCGTTCCTCGATGATGGGCGTGAACTTAGAAGTCCATGCCACCCATGCCACCGCCACCCGGCATGGCGGGAGCGGCGCTGTCCTTCTTGGGAGCGTCGGCGACCATGGCTTCCGTGGTCACCAGCAGGCCGGCGACCGAGGCCGCGTCCTGCAGGGCGGTGCGCACGACCTTGGCCGGGTCGACGATGCCGGCCTGGATCATGTCGACGTACTCTTCGGTCTGTGCGTTGAAGCCGAAGGTCTCGCCGCCGTTGTCGGTGATCTTGCCGACGACGATGGAGCCCTCGACGCCCGCGTTGCCGGCGATCTGACGGATCGGGGCTTCGAGTGCCTTGAGGACGATCTTGATGCCGGCCTGGACGTCCGGGATGTCGGACTTCAGCTCGGCCACCGCCTTCTTGGCGAGGAGCAGCGCGACGCCGCCACCGGGGACGATGCCCTCTTCCACCGCAGCGCGGGTGGCGTTGAGCGCGTCGTCCACGCGGTCCTTCTTCTCCTTGACCTCGACCTCGGTCGCGCCGCCGACGCGGATCACCGCGACGCCGCCAGCGAGCTTGGCCAGACGCTCCTGGAGCTTCTCACGGTCGTAGTCCGAGGTGGTTTCCTCGATCTGCGCCTTGATCTGGCCGACGCGGGCTTCGATGTCGGCCTTCTCGCCGAGACCGTCGATGATCGTGGTGTTCTCCTTCTCGATGCGGACGCGCTTGGCGCGGCCGAGCATCGGCAGGGCGACGTTCTCGAGCTTGATGCCGAGATCCTCGGAGATGGTCTGGCCCTTGGTGAGGATCGCGATGTCCTCGAGCATCGCCTTGCGGCGATCGCCGAAGCCCGGGGCCTTCACCGCCGCGACCTTGAGGCCGCCGCGCAGCTTGTTGACGACGAGCGTGGCGAGCGCCTCGCCCTCGATGTCTTCGGCGATGATGAGCAGCGGCTTGCCGGTCTGCACCACGGCCTCGAGCACCGGCAGCATCGGCTGGAGCGAGGAGAGCTTCTTCTCGTGGATGAGGATGTAGGGATCCTCGAGCTCGGCGACCATCTTCTCCGCATTCGTGACGAAGTACGGGGAGAGATAGCCGCGGTCGAACTGCATGCCCTCGACGACGTCGAGCTCGGTCTCGGCGGTCTTGGCTTCCTCGACGGTGATGACGCCCTCGTTGCCCACCTTCTGCATGGCGTGGGCGATCATCTCGCCGATCTCCTTGTCGCCGTTGGCGGAGATCGTGCCGACCTGGGCCACCTCTTCGGAGGAGGCGACCTTCTTGGCGCGGGCGGTGATGTCCTTCACGGCGGCCTGGGTGGCCAGATCGATGCCGCGCTTCAGGTCCATCGGGTTGATGCCGGCGGCGACGAACTTGGCGCCCTCGCGGACGATCGCCTGGGCGAGCACGGTCGCGGTGGTGGTGCCGTCACCGGCGATGTCGTTGGTCTTCGAGGCCACTTCGCGCACCATCTGGGCGCCCATGTTCTCGAAGCGATCGGAGAGCTCGATCTCCTTGGCGACCGTCACACCGTCCTTGGTGATGCGGGGAGCGCCAAAGCTCTTCTCGATGACGACGTTGCGGCCCTTGGGGCCGAGGGTGACCTTGACGGCATCCGCGAGGATGTCGACACCGCGCAGCATCTTGTCGCGAGCGTCGGCGGAGAAACGAACGTCTTTCGCTGCCATGTGAGTACCTGCCTCAAATGAGAGTGTCGGAAAGCCCTGAAGCCTGCGAGAGCGGCCTCGAAGGGCGATGGAAAGGGGTCTGCCTTAGGCGACGACGACGCCCATGATGTCGGATTCCTTCATGATGAGGAGATCCTGGCCGTCGATCTTGACCTCGGTGCCGGACCACTTGCCGAACAGCACGCGGTCACCGACCTTCACGTCGAGGGCGTTGACGCGGCCCTGCTCGTCGCGGGCGCCAGGGCCGACGGCGACGATCTCACCCTCTTGCGGCTTCTCCTTGGCGGTATCCGGGATGATGATGCCGCCTTTCGTCTTCTCTTCACTCTCGATGCGACGGACGACGACGCGGTCGTGCAGCGGACGGAACTTCATGAGCTGCCCTCTTGCTTCGAATTGGCGGTTGGTCTTCATGCGGCCCGGATGGACCGCGCTCCACCTGTTTGTTAGCACTCTAAGCAAGTGAGTGCTAACGACGGCTGCGAGATAGGCGCAGGCGGATTTTGAGTCAAGGCGCAGCTTCCTCGCGGCTGCGGCGTTTTTGCACGAATTTCTCGTGCAGCCCGACGACACGGACGATCCTTCCCGATGATGAGCCTGCATGGGGCAAACGGCGCCGTCCAACAC
This sequence comes from Methylobacterium sp. R2-1, assembly GCF_014191355.1. GTDB lineage: Bacteria > Pseudomonadota > Alphaproteobacteria > Rhizobiales > Beijerinckiaceae > Methylobacterium. Next base: position 271,156 of record NZ_JACHWM010000004.1, on the reverse strand, counting down.
GACGGTGCAGAGGGCAGCGCGAACCTGCCCGATCACGCGTTGTGGATCGATCTCAACGATCCGACCGCGGAAGAGGCGGCACTGGTCGAGCGCAAGACAGGCATCCGCGTGCCCTCGCGGGCCGCGCTTAGCGAGGTGGAATCGTCGAGCCGCCTGCGCCGCAACCGCGACGGCCTGTCCCTCTCGACGCCGATGGTGACGTTCGACCGCTCCGACTTCACCCTGAAGCCGTTGGGCTTCCTGCTCAGCGCGGATCACCTCGTCACGGTGCGCTTCCACGACATGCGGGCGATCGCGGCCGTCAGAAAACGTGTGGACGAGGGGGACGGCGACGGCAGCACCAGCACGGGGATGTTCCTGCTGGTGGTCGAGGAGCTGGTCGACAACCTCGCCGACCTTCTGGAGGAGATGTCGGGCGACCTTGACAGTCTCTCGACCCGCATCTTCGACTTCGATGCCGGCGGCCGGCCCGGCGCCCGCAAGGGCGACGCCACCGCTCCGAGGCGGCGCGACCTTGCGCTGCGCCGGCTCCTCCGCTCTGTCGGGCGCCATGGCAAGTCGCTGGCGAAGGTCCGCGCCAGCCTGCTCGGCCTCGCGCGCATCGTCGCCTTCGCCAAGAGCGAGTGCGGCCAGATCCTCGAAGAGCGCGATGCGCCGCGCTTCGACACCTTGGCAGGGGATATCGCCTCGCTGGACGAATTCGAGACTCGTCTCTCCGAAACCGTGCAGTTCCTGCTCGATGCCACGCTCGGGCTCATCAACATCGAGCAGAACAACGCCTTCCGCGTCCTCACCGTCGTGTCGGTGGTCGGTGTGCCGCCGACCCTTGTCGCCTCGATGTACGGCATGAACTTCAAGCACATGCCCGAACTCGAATGGGTCTACGGCTACCCCTACGGCCTCGCCCTGATCGCGATCTCGGCAATCGTGCCGCTGCTCTACTTCAAGGCGAAGGGTTGGCTGTAACGCCGCGTCGAGAAGCGCCGGCGTGCCGGGGGCTCCCGGCGGCTCAATGGCTGAGGCCGGGGAACAGGTTCCGCAGGCTCGTCACAATCATCTCCATCGCAACGGCGGCCAGGATCATGCCCATCAGGCGGCGTGCGATCGCGGTTGCCGTTACGGACAGGTGGCGGCCCAACCAAGGGGCGGAGAGCAGCGCGACCGTCAGAAGGACGAGAAAGGCGCCGACACCGATCGCGAGTTCCAGCCATTTGGCTTGCGCCTCGGCGGCGTGGCCGTAGACGATGAGCGTCGCGATCGTTCCCGGACCAACGAGCAGGGGGATCGTCAGCGGATAGATGGCGATGCTTGCCGCATCGATCTCGTCTTCCTTCTCCTTGGGGCTGCGGCCGTGCGTTCGGCTCGATGAGCCCTGCAGCATGGAGAGCGCGATCGTCAGCACGATGAGCCCGCCCGCCAGACGGAAGTCGTCGATGCTGAGCCCGAAAGCATCCAGGACGGCCTGTCCGCCCACGATCGAAATGAGGCAACCGATCGTGGTCCCGAAGGCGGCCGTGACGGCAACCCGCCGCCGCACGGCGTCAGAAGCTCCGTCGGTGAGGGAAAGGAACACCGGCACGTTCGCGATCGGGTTCATGATGGCGAACAGGGCGGCGAACACTTTCGTGACGAAGGGCAGATCGACAGACATCGCGAGCCTCTGTTTCGAGCCCCGGGGCTCCATAGCACGGCTCGGGCCTCAACCTGGCGCCGGCGCGCTGGCACCGACGGGCTGCGGCGAGCCTGGGTTCCCAGACGTACCGGAACGGCGGTGACGCGGCTGCCCCACAATTCAGGCTTTGTTGGCGGGTAGCTGCGAGGCTCGTCCTTCCAGGCTCGAGGCTGAGCGAGCAACGCAACCCGTCCCATGGCCGTCATCGCCGCCTTCGTTCTCAATGCCGGGCTGAACTTCATCCTCGGCATCGCCATCGCCCGGATGCTGGGACCGGCCGATTTCGGTCGCTTCGCCCTGGCGACCGCCGGCGCAGTCGTGCTCAACACCCTCCTTTTCGAGTGGCTACGTCTCTCGGCGACGCGGTTCTACTCGGCGCGGGTGCGCGAGGCCGAGCCGTGGATCCGCCGGGGACTCGATCAGGCCTACGGTGCCGTCGCACTGGCATTGTTCGCCGCGGCCGCCCTCTGCGCCGGCCTCGGGATCGCCATCGACCCGACCCCCGAGGGCCGGCTGGTGATCACCGCCGGCACCATGGTCGCGGCGATCGGCATCGGATTGTTCGACTACCACGCGGCGCTTGCCCGCGCCCGCTTCATCGGAGGCGCCTATCTCCGGCTCGTGGTGTGGAAGAACGCGCTGGCCTTCGTGCTGATGGCGGGTACAGCCTGGCTGTTTCCGCAGCCCGTTTGGGTGCTGATCGCGGGGGGCTTGAGCCAGTTCCTGGCGGTGCTGCCGATGCGTCGGGTGCTCGGTGACGGGCTCCTGGGGCACGCGCCCGCCCTCCCCTCCGGCCGGGTCCGCGCGACCCTGCGCCTGTTCGCGGCCTATGGCCTGCCCTTGATCGCGGCCAACGCCGTCTATCAGATCATGCCCTTCCTCAACCGCGCCGCCATCGCCGGGACCGCGGGCTTTGCCGAGGCCGGCTACTTCGCGCTCGCCGCGGATCTCGGCTCGCGGGCTTTCTCGACGCTCGGCGCGGCGCTCGACCTGCTGCTGTTCCAGATCGCCGTGCAGGCGGAGGAGCACCACGGTCGCGAGGCTGCCGAGACCCAGGTCTCGCGCAACATCGCCGTCGTGGTGGCGCTGCTCCTGCCCTGCGCCGCCGGCTACTGGGCGGTGACACCGGCCCTGCAGGCACTGATCGTCCCGGAGGCGTTCCGCGGGCCGTTCGCGGATTACACCGGCCTTTTGATCCCGGGCCTGTTCTGCCTCTCGATCATGAACTTCGCCCTCAATCCCATCTTCCAGATCCGCCGCCGGACGAGTCCGGTCGTCTCCGCCGCCCTGGTCGGCTTGGCCGTCAACGGCATCGGTCTCGTCGTCCTGCCGCGGTTGATGGGACCGCAAGGGGTCGCTGTCGCGCAGACCCTGGGTCTCGTCGCGGCGGTCGTCGTGCTCGGCGTGCGGGCGCTGACAGGGGGCGAACGCCTGCGTCTGCCGAGCCGCGACCTTGCGCTGACCGCCTGCGCCTGCTTCGCCATGATCCTGGCGGTGCTGCCGTTCCGCGGCCTGGAGCCGGCGCTCGCCCTGCCGGCCTGCGTCGCGGCCGGGCTGGTGGTCTACGGAGCGCTGGTCTGGTTCCTCGATATCGCGGGGCTGCGCACCGTCGTGCGAGAGCGTTTTCCGAAACGGCTTCCCGCACCGGCTCGTTGAGACGTGCATCAAGGCCCGCTTGCCAGCTTCGTCCAATCGGGGTTTGAGTCCGGACGTTCTTGCGAAACGCCCATAAGAAACCCGACGGGACGGAAACGATGACCTCATACGCGCCGGCCGACGAGCAGGAGGCGGCCGCCATCGTCGCGCAGGCTGCCGGCCGCTCGGAACCGCTGCGGCTCGTCGGCGGCGGCACCAAGTCGGCGTTCGGCCGTCCGCCTCAGGACGAGGCGACGCTTTCCGCGACCGGGCTCACCGGCATCACCCTCTACGAGCCCGCCGAGATGGTGGTCGCCGCCCGCGCCGGGACGCCGGTCGCCGAAGTCGAGGCGCTGCTGGCCGGGCGCGGCCAGATGCTGCCGTTCGAGCCGATGGATCACCGCCCGCTCCTCGGCTCGACCGGCGAGCCGACCTTCGGCGCCGTGGCGGCGGCCAACAATTCGGGGCCTCGCCGCATCAATGCGGGCGCGGCCCGCGACAGCCTGATCGGCGTGCGCTTCGTCAACGGCCGCGGCCAGCCGATCAAGTCCGGTGGGCGGGTGATGAAGAACGTGACCGGCCTCGATCTCGTGAAGCTGATGGCCGGCTCCTGGGGCACCCTCGGCCTGCTGACGGAGGTCACCTTCAAGGTCCTGCCGGTGCAGGAGCAGGTCGCGACCCTCGTTCTACCGGGTCTCGGCGACGCGGTGGCCGTCGAGGCGCTCGCGGCCGCCCTCGGCTCGCCGTTCGAGCTGACCGGCGCCGCCCACCTGCCCGCAAGCATCGGTGGCCCGGAGCCGCGCACCCTGTTGCGCATCGAGGGCTTTTCGAAGTCGGTGAGCTATCGCCTCGGCGAGCTGCGCCGCCTCCTGCGCCGGTATGGCGAGCCGCACGTCGTCGAGGGCGAGGAGAGCGCCGCGCTCTGGCGCGCCGTGCGCGACGCGACCCTGCTTGCCGAGCCGCACGAGGCCGCGATCTGGCGCATCTCCACCGCGCCGACCCGCGGACCGGCGGTCACCGCGGCGATCGGGGGCGAGCGTGCCGCGCGCTGGTTCTACGATTGGGGCGGCGGCCTGATCTGGCTCGCCACCGATCCTTCGGACGAGGCCGGCGCTGCCGTGATCCGCGCCGCGGTCAAGGCCGCCGGCAGCGGACACGCGACGCTGGTGCGCGCGCCCGAGGCGCTGCGCGCGGCCGTGCCCGTCTTCGAGCCGCTGTCCGAGCCGCTGATGCGGATCACCGCCGGCATCAAGGCCGCGCACGATCCGGCCGGCATCTTCAACCCCGGCCGGATGTACGCCGGCCTGTAACCTCTGCGTCGCTTCAGAGGACGACCCGCAGGCCGGCGTAGAGCAGCCCGGCTAAGGTGATCGCCGCCGGAAGGGTGAGCAGCCACGCAACGGCGAGGTTGCGCACGGTGGCCCATTGCAGGCCGGAACCGTTGGCGGCCATGGTGCCGGCTACGCCGCTCGACAGGATGTGGGTGGTCGAGACCGGCAGACCGTAGGCCTCCGCCAAGCCGATGGTGCCGGCCGCGGTGATCTCGGCGGAGGCGCCCTGTGCGTAGGTCAGGTGCTTCTTGCCGATCCGGCTGCCGACGGTGACGACGATGCGCTTCCAGCCGACCATGGTGCCGAGGCCGAGCGCCAGGGCGACCGACACCTTCACCCAAGTCGGGATGTAACGGGTGCCATCGTTCAGGCTCGTCTCGTAGGCCCTCAACGTCTTCGCCTCCTCACCGACGAAAAGGCCCTCGCGCTTCTCCAGGCTGTGGATGGCGTCCGAGGCGAGGAACATGTCATTGCGCAGGTTCGGCGTCGCTTCGGCCGGAACGTGTCGGATCGCTCCGTACTCCTTCACCTTCGTGGCGACGTCGTCCGAGAGGGCAGCGAGCGCCGCGTAAATCTCCGGCCTGTCGAGTTCCTTTTTGCCCAGCGCCTTGGTGATCTGTGCGCGCGCATCGGCCGCGCTCGGCACCGGGGCCTGTTCCGCGCGGTCCCGGAACACCGACCGGGCGCGCTCCGAGACGTCGACGAAGTGGGGCGTCGCCGATTCCGCCATGGTGCGGTTGAGCGCGTAGGCCGTGGGCGCGGCGCCGATCAGGATCAACATGATCAGGCCCATGCCCTTCTGCCCGTCATTGCCGCCATGGGCGAACGAGACGCCGCCGCAGGTCAGGATCAGCAGCGCGCGGATCCAGAGCGGGGGCGGTGCATCGGCCTCTGGCTCCCGGTAGAGCGCGCGGTTGCGGATCACGAACCGCATCGCCAGCAGCAGCAGGCCCGCCATGACGAAGCCGACAACCGGGCTGAACAGCAGGGCGCGCAGCACGCTCCACGCCTGATCCCACTGCACGCCGGAAGTTTCCGAACCCTCGGGCGCTAGGATCTGGTTGGCGAAGCCGACGCCGAGGACCGAGCCGATCAGCGCGTGCGAGGACGAATTCGGCAAGCCGAGGGCCCAGGTGCCCAAGTTCCAGATGATGGCCGCGATGAGGAGCGCGAAGATCATCGCGTAGCCCGCGGAGGAGCCGGCCTTGAGCACCAGTTCGACGGGAAGCAGCGTCACCACGCTGTAGGCGACGGCCCCCGTCGAGACGACGACGCCGAGGAAGTTCAGGACACCCGAATAGACCACGGCAGCGACGGGCGGCAGGCTGTGCGTATAGATCACCGTCGCCACGGCGTTGGCCGTGTCGTGAAACCCGTTCACGAATTCGAAGCCGAGTGCGATGAGCAGCGCCAGGCCGAGCAGCGCGAAGGCACCGATCGCGAGCGGCGGTTGGCCGGCGGCCTGCATGTCCGTGATTAGGTTGAAGAGCGCGTAGCCGACGCCACCCGCGAGCACGAGGAAGAAGAGGCCGATCCCGGCAGGATGCGTGCGCCCATCGAGGTTGGGTCCGCGGGCCGATCCACCGACAGGAGCGGGCGTCGAACCGCTGCCGGTCAGGCTGAGAGCGTCTGACATCGGAACTCCGAAGAACTTCGACCGCTGCAATCGGTACAGTTCGGCATCGGACCATGCCGGTCCACGCTCGACGACCGGCCAGTGTCGAATGACAGGGCAGCACCTGCCACCGCTACGGATCCGCCGCCGAGCTTACAAAGGTCGGTGGGACGTGCAGTTCCGTGAATTTTTGATGACACCGCCGGACGAAAGCTTCGGGAAAAATTCGGCTCAGCTTTCCGATGTATTCTCTCTGTCCCGATCAGATCTGGTTCGCAGATGAACTGCCGCTCGCGCCTGCGGCAGGGATGCGCGTCCGGCGGGACGCCGCGGGCCGTATCGTCGTAAGAGGTCCTCCATGTTGACGCTCGCGCTCTCGCTCGCCCTGCTCGTCGTGCTGATCCTCATCATCGTCCGGCGGCGAAATCTCACGATCCTGATGAGTCTGGGCAGCCTGATCGCGGCGCTGCTCGCGATGCTCTGGCTTCAGGATCTCGGGTTGTTGCCCGGCTCGCAAGGCCCGCTGACCCACACCCGGCCGCAGACCATCGACGACCTTCGCCGTTGATGAGCGGCTGGTGCGAGGCTCGGCCAGGGAACTCTCCCGGCCTTCGCGCGTCTGCCGCGATGATGCCGGCGTTCCTGTCCAGGCCCGCCGGATTGGAGATCTCCCTTGCGCAACCTACTTCTGCTTCTGATTATGATCGCCGGCGGCTTCGTCCTGACGGCCATGTATGTCGCGCCGAAGCAGCCCGAGCTGCGGGGCTGGTACGAGACCAATGCCTGCCCGCATCTCGACCAGATCAGCCCGAAGATCTGCGAGCCGATCCGTGCCGCGAGGCGCACGGACGCGATCTGAGGCGCCGCTTGCGCCGGGCCTTCGATTGGTTCTTCCGCGACCGGCGCAGCGGCGCCGTCGTGATCGGTCAGTGGCCGAACTGGCCCCTATGGATCTTCGCGGCGGCTTCGGCCCTGGAATGGCTGCTCGAGGCGACGATGCCCGGTCTGCCCGCTCCGGTCTTCGCGGGCCTTGGCGTCGTCGCGCTCCTGAGCCTCACCGTCTGGGCGCTCGATGAGATCGTCCGCGGGGTCAATCCATGGCGGCGCTGTCTCGGGGCCGCCGTGCTGATCGGGATCGTCGTCAGTCTCCTGAGCGGTCCGGGTGGGCGGTGAGCGAACCGTTCGATCTCCTCGTCATCGGCGGCGGCATCAACGGCGCCGGTATCGCCCGCGACGCGGCCGGCCGGGGCTTGCGCGTCCTGCTGTGCGAGCGGGGCGATCTCGCCGAGCACACCTCCTCCGCCTCGACCAAGCTGATCCATGGTGGCCTGCGCTACCTCGAACAGTACGAGTTCCGGCTCGTGCGCGAGGCGCTGGCTGAGCGTGAACGGCTGATGCGGCTCGCGCCGCACATCGTCTGGCCGCTGCGCTTCGTCCTGCCGCACGATGCCGGCCTGCGCCCGGTCTGGATGCTGCGGCTCGGACTGTTCCTCTACGACCACCTCGCGCGACTCAAGGCGCTGCCGGGCTCTCAGGCGCTGCGCCTTGGCCGAGACGGGGCTGGCGCGCCGCTCCAGAAGCGGCTGACCCGGGGCTTCGCGTATTCCGATTGCTGGGTCGAGGACAGCCGCCTCGTCGTGCTGAACGCGCTCGACGCTGCCGAGCGGGGCGCGTGGATTCGCACCCGAACCACCGTGGAATCCGCACGGCGCGAGGCCGGCGTCTGGACCGTCACCCTCTACAATGCCGAGCGGCGGCAACGGGAGAGCGTGCGGGCACGGATCGTCGTCAACGCCGCCGGTCCCTGGGTCGGTGAGACCCTGCTGCGCACGCTTTCCATCGAGGCGCGGCCGAAAGTCCGGCTCGTCAAGGGCAGCCACATCGTCGTACGGCGGCTCTACGACGGGGAGCACGCCTACATCCTGCAGCAGCCCGACCGGCGCATCGTCTTCGCCATCCCCTACGAGCGCGACTTCACCCTGATCGGCACCACCGATGTGGCGCACGAGGGCGGCCCCGGCCCTGTCCGCATTTCAAGCGAGGAGACGCGCTATCTCTGTGCCTGCATCAACCGCTCGTTCGAGCGGCAGATCGGCCCGGACGACGTGGTCTGGAGCTTTTCCGGCCTACGTCCGCTCTACGACGATGCCGCCGCGAACGCCTCGGCGGTAACCCGCGACTACGTCTTGGACCTCGATCACGAGGGGCCGCCGGTTCTCTCCGTGTTCGGGGGCAAGATCACCACCTACCGGAGGCTCGCCGAGCACGCGCTGGAGAAGCTCGGACCGCACCTGCCGGGCATGAAACCGGCCTGGACGGGCGCCGCGCCCCTGCCCGGTGGTGATATGGCGGGCGCCGATTTCGAGGGGTTCGCGAAGAGGCTCGCGGCCGATTACCCCTTTCTGCCGGATGCCACGGTCCGGCGCCTTGCTCGGGCCTACGGTACCCGCGCCGCACGTTTGCTCGGGGATGCGCGCTCGCTGTCCGATCTCGGCCAAGCCTTCGGGGGCGATCTCAGTGCCCGTGAGGTCGACTACCTCGTGCGGTACGAATGGGCCCGCCTGCCCGATGACATCCTCTGGCGCCGCTCGAAGCTCGGCCTCCGCATGGATCGGGAAGGCGTTGCCCGGCTCGGGCGCCACTTGTCCGACCTGTCTGCGGGGCCCGGAGTTCAGCGCCCGTAGACGTCCTCCAGGCGGATGATGTCATCCTCGCCGGTGTAGGAGCCGACCTGGACCTCGATCAGTTCGAGCGGGATCTTTCCGGGATTGGTCAGCCGGTGCATCGAGCCGATCGGCAGGTAGACCGCCTCGTTCTCGTGCACGAGGATAACCTGATCGTTGAGCGTCACCTCGGCGGTGCCCTTCACCACCACCCAGTGCTCGGCCCGGTGGAAATGCTTCTGCAGCGAGAGCCGCCCGCCCGGCGTCACCATGATCCGCTTCACCTGGAAGCGCTCGCCGATGTCGATACGCTGATACCAGCCCCAGGGGCGGTACATCCGGCGATGGGCATCTGCTTCCGGATGCGCCTTCTCGCGCAGGACCGTCACGAGATCCTTCACCTTGCCCGACTGCGCCTTGGAGGCGACTAGCACGGCATCGGGGGTTGCGACCACCACCACGTCGTCGAGCCCGACGACGGTGGTGAGCCCGTCGCCCTCGCTGTGGACGAGGCTCCCCGTCGTCTCGACCAGTTCGACGCGTCCTCGCACGGCGTTGCCCCGCGCGTCGCGCTCCAGCACCTGCCAGACGGCATCCCAGGTGCCGACATCCGACCACGCGAAGGAGACCGCGAGAACCCCGGCGCGGGTCGTGCGCTCCATCACCGCGTAATCGATCGAGGTTTTCGGCGCCTGGGCAAAGGACTCGGCCTGGAGCCGGACGAAGTCGAGATCGGTGGCGGCGTTGGCAAGCGCGCCGCGGGCGGCTTCCAGCACCTCCGGTGCGTGCGCTTCCAGCTCGGCGATCATCACGTCGGCACGGAACAGGAAGTAGCCCGAGTTCCACAGGGCGCCCTCTCCGATCAGACGCTCGGCACCGGCCGCGTCCGGCTTCTCGACGAAGCGCTCGACTCGGTGCAGGCCCGGTGCGTCGGGAAGGGCACCGCCGGTGCGGATGTAGCCGTACTCGGTCGCGGGCCGGGTCGGAGTGATGCCCAGCGTCATGATCTGGCCGAGCCGGGCACCGAGGGCGGCCTCCTGCGCGGCGCTCGCGAAGGCAGCGGTATCCTCGATCACGTGGTCGGCGGCCATCACCAGCACCACCGTCTCCGGGCCCTGGCGCGCACCGTGAAGGGCGGCCACCGCGACGGCGGCGGCGGAGTCGCGCCGCTCGGGTTCGAGCAGAATGTTGGCGGCGATGCGGCTCTGCGCGAGCTGCTCGGCGACGATGAAGCGGGACTCGGCCGAGGCGATGACCGTCGGCTTGGCGAAGACGTTGCCGTCGGCGACGCGGCGGACGGTGGCTTGGAAGGTCGAGGTCGTAGGATCGACCAGCGGCGTGAACTGCTTCGGCATGCTCTCGCGCGAGGCCGGCCACAGCCGCGTGCCCGAGCCGCCGCACAGGATCACGGGCAGGATCTTTTCCCGGTCCGCCTCGGCCATCGCCCAACACCTTCGAAGAACGGGAGCGCTGCCGATCTTCGAAAGCCGGCGGGCGCGAACAAACTCCGCCGTTTTACCCGATCCCCGGAGGTGGCACCACGCGAGGCGCGATGCCGCTTGGAATTCAGGTAAATTCAAATGAAAGGCGAGTGCCTCGCCCCTGCCGAGACTGGAAAGGCGGACTACTCGGCCGCTTGCCGCTCTCCGTAGCCCAGGCGGCTGTTGAGTTCACCCAGAAGCTTCACCGCCGCTTCCGCGATCACGGTGCCCGGCGGGAAGATCGCTGAGGCGCCCGCGGCGTAGAGTGCGTCGTAATCGCCCGGCGGGATCACGCCGCCGACCACGATCATTACGTCGTCGCGGCCCTCCTGCTTCAGCGCGGCCTTCAGTTCCGGAACCAGCGTCAGGTGACCCGCCGCCAGCGAGGAGACGCCGACGATGTGCACGTCGTTCTCCACCGCTTGGCGTGCCGCCTCGTCGGGCGTGGCGAAGAGCGGCCCGATATCCACGTCGAAGCCGAGGTCGGCGAAGGCGGAGGCGATCACCTTCTGGCCGCGGTCGTGCCCGTCCTGGCCCATCTTGGCGACCAGGATACGCGGACGGCGCCCGTCATTCTCCTCGAAGGCCTCGACGAGGCCGCGGACCTTCTCCACCACCGGCGACATGCCGCCCACCTCCCGCTTGTAGACGCCCGAGATCGAGCGGATCTCGGCGCGGTGACGGCCCCAGGCCTTCTCCAGCGCCTCCGAGATCTCACCGACCGTGGCCTTGGCCCGCGCCGCGTTCACCGCCAGTTCGAGCAGGTTGCCCTCGCCGTCGGCGGCCTTCGTCAGGGCGGCGAGTGCCGCATCGACGTCCGACTGGTTGCGTTCGGCGCGCAGGCGCTTGAGCTTGTCGATCTGCTTGGCGCGCACGTCGGCGTTGTCGACGCGCAGCAGGTCGATCTTCATTTCGTCGTCGGGCTTGTACTTGTTGATGCCCACGATCGTCTGGCGTCCGGAATCGATCCGCGCCTGGGCGCGGGCGGCGGCCTCCTCGATGCGCAGCTTCGGGATGCCCGCCTCGATGGCTTTCGCCATGCCGCCGAGCGCCTCGACCTCGCGGATATGCTCCCAGGCCCGCGCCGCGATGTCCCGGGTCAGCCGCTCGACGTAGTAGGAGCCGCCCCACGGATCGATGATCCGCGTCGTGCCGCTCTCCTGCTGCAGGAAGAGCTGGGTGTTGCGGGCGATGCGCGCCGAGAAGTCGGTCGGCAGGGCCAGCGCCTCATCGAGCGCGTTGGTGTGGAGCGACTGCGTGCCGCCCTGGGTCGCTGCCATCGCCTCGATGCACGTGCGGGTGACGTTGTTGAACACGTCCTGCGCGGTCAGCGACCAACCGCTCGTCTGAGAGTGGGTGCGCAGCGGCAGCGACTTGTCGCTCTTCGGCTCGAACTCCTTGACGAGCTTCGCCCAGATCAGGCGCGCGGCCCGCATCTTGGCGATCTCCATGAAGAAGTTCATCCCGATCGCCCAGAAGAACGACAGGCGCGGGGCGAACTGGTCGATGGTCAGGCCCGCCGCGAGGCCCGCCTTGATGTACTCGACACCATCGGCGAGTGTGTAGGCGAGTTCGAGATCCTGCGTCGCCCCGGCTTCCTGCATGTGGTAGCCGGAGATCGAGATCGAGTTGAACTTCGGCATGTTCTTCGAGGTGTAGCCGAAGATGTCCGAGATGATCCGCATCGATCCCTTGGGGGGATAGATGTAGGTGTTGCGGACCATGAACTCTTTCAGAATGTCATTCTGGATCGTGCCGGCGAGCTTCTCCGGTGGCACGCCCTGCTCCTCGGCCGCGACGATGTAGAGGGCGAGCACGGGCAGCACCGCGCCGTTCATCGTCATCGACACGGTCATCTGGTCGAGGGGAATCCCTGAGAACAGCGTGCGCATGTCGTAGATCGAATCGATCGCGACGCCCGCCATCCCGACGTCGCCCGAGACGCGCGGGTGGTCGGAATCGTACCCGCGATGGGTCGCGAGGTCGAAGGCGACCGAGAGACCCTTCTGGCCCGCGGCGAGGTTGCGCCGGTAGAAGGCGTTCGAGTCCTCGGCGGTCGAGAACCCGGCATATTGCCGGATGGTCCAGGGCTGGGTGACGTACATCGCCGGATAGGGGCCGCGCAGGTAGGGCGGCAGGCCGGGGAACGAATCGATCCCCTCGCAGCCCTCACGGTCCTCCGGGCCATAGAACCCCTTCACCGGAATGCCCTCGGGCGTCATCCACGGCTCCGAGACCGGCGGAGGCGGCGCCTTGAAGCCGTCCGCCGCGTAGGCGACCGAGGCGAAATCGGGAATCCGGGAGCTCATCGTGCAACTGTTCCTGGCGTCAGTCTCGGTGTCGGCGGAGACGAAGATTTTTTTTGAGCATTATAGGCAAGCCACCAAACGCGGCCACTGTCCATAAGGCGGGGCTCACCGGCCGCGCTTGCGCCGGCTTCCTGTCAGGTGATGACGCCCGCGCGCGTCCCACCGCACGCTCGGAGCCGGACCCGACGGCGCAGCGAGCCATGCCCGGCGCTGCGCGATCAGAGCTTTGAGCCGCTCGGCCCGCTTCTCCTTGCCGGCACAATCGCAAGGGCAATCGCAGTCGAAGTGGTGTGAGCCGCCCTCGCCGGAAAACAGGCTGACGAAAGCCAGCACGATCCCGACGAGGCCGACCACGCCGATCACCAGGGCCGGCCACGCAAGGCCGAGGCCGACCAGGACGGCGATGGCCGCCTTGCCCGCCAGCGTCCCGACCACCTTGACTTTCAGGAGAGCCGCGAAGGCTGCCGCCGCCCCGGCCGATCCGCGCAGGGCCGGCAGGCTTCGCCTGCGGAAGCGCTTGCGGGCCGCGAGCGCTTCGAGCCGGCGCAGTTCGCGCTCCGTCCGCCGCCGAGCGTGCGTCCGATCCTCTACCTCGCTCGCCTGCACGCCCCCTCCCCGTCGCGCTTGCCGCGCTGAATGTGCGGCGAGGCGAGCGTGACCGTCAAACTGCCGCTTTCGACCTCTCGTGTCGCGAAGGACGTCGCGCGGGACGGGGGATCAGGATGACGACAGGGCGAACGGAGCCGAGCGCGGCACGGAATTGGCCGTTCCTGACGGGCTTCGTCGCGGCCGAGCGCCGGCTCGGCGAGTATGCGCGCGCTGCGGGCCGCCTGCCGGCCTTCGCTTACGAATTTCTGCGGTTCGGGGTGAAGCAGGGGTGGGCCTGCCTGTTCGGCGGCCTGATCTGCGCCCTGTTGATCGGGACGCACCTGTTCTATCCGGTCGACGCACCGCTCAGCCGCTACGACTTCCTGACGCTCGCGGCTGTGCTGATTCAGGTCGCGTTGCTGGCGCTCGGCATGGAGACCTGGGAGGAGGCCAAGGTCATCGCGATCTATCACGTCGTCGGGACGACGATGGAGATCTTCAAGACAGGCGTCGGCTCGTGGATCTATCCGGAGGCGAGCCTGCTGCGCATTGCCGGCGTGCCCCTGTTCACGGGCTTCATGTATGCCAGCATCGGCTCCTACATCGCCCGCGTCTGGCGTCTGTTCGACTTCCGCTTCACGCGGCATCCGCCGCTCAGGTTCACGCTACCGTTGGCGGGCGCGATCTACGTCAACTTCTTCAGCCACCATTACGTGGCCGACATGCGGGGCGTGCTGTTCATCGCGACCGGCCTGCTGTTCGCGGGCACCGTCGTCCACTTCAAGGTCTGGCAGGTTCACCGCCAGATGCCGCTGCTGCTCGGCTTCGTTCTCGTCGCGCTTTTCATCTGGCTCGCCGAGAACATCGGCACGGCAAGCCGCGTCTGGCTCTACCCGAACCAGGCGGCCGGCTGGTCGCCGGTCTCGGCGGCCAAGCTCGGCTCGTGGTTCCTGCTGATGATCGTGTCCTACGTGCTGGTCACACTGGTGAGCCGGCCGGAGCCGATGCCCGGCGCCGCACCCGAGCAACCCGCCGCTTCGAACGAGCCGGAGGCCGTGCGCTGAGGCCGCGATCAGTTGACGTAGGTGCGGATCCAGTTCGGGGAGAGGATCTCGCCCTCTTCGGTGATGATCCAGGGCTGCTTCGAGGGATCGCCCAGGGCCCCCTTCGCGGCGGCGAGCGCCTCGCGCAGGGTGTCGTAGCGCTCGGGCTGGGCCAGCGGAGAAGAGGCCGGCAGCGTGCGCCAGATCGTGAGGTCGGCAGGACGTTCGAGAGCTTCGGTTTCCATCTCTGGTTCTTCCTGTGCGAACCGTATTCGTCCGTGAAAGGACGCCGCGACGACTGATGCCGCCGGGACGGTATGTTCAAAGTTTTGTGGGCGATCGAAGCATCTCTGGGGCAGCTTTGCGATCAATTCGAGTGTTCGATAGCCAATCGGTCACCGTTCCGTCGCAGTTCCTCGCCTGAGCCTTGCCTTGGTTTCGCCAAGAATTGGTCCAGGCCCGCCCACCGATGCCTTTTCATCAGTAGGAAGACACTGCGTATGAAACAGTATGCAATTGGTTACTCTCGGTAGACAGGCTTGACCGTGCGATGTCGCACCCAGCCCGCCTGTGAGGAAAAGCGGGGATTTGTTGACCGGAAGCCACACCGGACACAGCTAAGTCTCATTCTTCGAGGTCCCACGATCGCCGTTGCCACCGACCGCTCATTTGGGAGTTTGGTCGAGCAAGTCTGAACGCGACCCGTTCCGTCGGCGCGGGTTGCGCGGTCGATGGTCGCACGCGGGCTGGACGAGGAAAGCTCGAGCGAGGGCTTGGGCTAAGACTGAGTCAGTGGTTGGGGTTGTCGGTGCCGGAACGTTTTGTGCGGATCGCCTTAGGCGTGACTCTGGGTCTGCTGATCGCCTTCGTGGCGCAGCCCTACATCCTCGCCTTCCTCTACTCGGCGGACGCGCCCCGGTCGGTCACTGCGCGCGGTGACCTGTCTTCGGCGGAGAAGACCACCGTCGATCTGTTTGCCCGCGCCTCCCCTTCCGTGGTCCACGTCTTCGCCCAGGCTGCGGCGCAGGGGCGAGCGCTGATGGAGCCCGACGACGAGTTGGGCCAAGGGCCGGGAGGAAGCGAGCAGCAGCAGGGCTCCGGTACGCAAACCGGCACCGGCTTCGTCTGGGACGCGGCCGGTCACGTCGTGACCAACAACCACGTGGTCGAGGCCGCGACCAAGGGCGGCGGCTCGATCTCCGTGCGGCTCGCCTCCGGTGAAGTGGTCAGCGCGCGAGTCGTCGGTATCGCGCCAAGTTACGATCTGGCCGTGCTCCAACTCGGCCGCGTGGCCAAGATGCCCCCTCCCCTCGCCGTCGGAACCTCGGCCGATCTCAAGGTGGGGCAATCGGCCTTCGCGATCGGCAACCCATTCGGCCTCGATCACACTCTCACCACCGGCGTCATCAGCGCGCTTCAGCGGCGCCTGCCGACGCAGGAGGGCCGCGAATTGTCGGGCGTCATCCAGACCGATGCCGCGATCAATCCGGGCAATTCCGGCGGACCTCTTCTCGATTCCGCCGGTCGCCTGATCGGCGTCAACACGGCGATCTTCTCGCCCTCGGGTGCCAGTGCGGGCATCGGCTTTGCGGTGCCGGTCGATGTGGTGAACCGGGTGGTGCCCGACCTCATCAAGAACGGACGCGTCCGCAACCCGGGCATCGGCATCATCGCCGGACAGGAGGCGACCGCCGCCCGGCTCGGCATCGACGGCGTCGTCGTGCTGCGGGTGCTTCCCGGTTCGCCCGCGGCGCAGGCGGGCCTGCGCGGTGTCGATCCCCGCACCGGGGATATCGGCGACGTCATCGTCGGCGCCAACGGCCGGCCGGTCCACCGCCTGTCGGACCTCACCTCCGTTGTCGAGGAGGCTGGGCTCGACCGTCCGGTCACCCTGCTGGTGGAGCGCGACGGCCGGGTGCGGACCGTTCGGCTCAACACGGCGGATGTGGCGCAGACGCGGTTGTAATCCTCCTCCCCGGAGTCGTGCACCGGATGAGCGCTTTACCCGCGCTCCGAACCGGACGATGACCGCAGGATGCTCCTCGCCCTCGGCCTTCTGGCACTCATCGGTTTCTGGTGGCTCGGACGCCGCAACGGGCGCCTGCCCTTCGGCCTGACACCTCGGCTATTGGCCGGGTACGCTCTCCTGGCGACGGCCTTCGCGCTGTCGCTGCGCGGCAGCTTCATCCCCGCCCTGCTGCTCGGTGCGGGAGGGATCTGGTTGGCCGAGGGCGAAGCGGGCGTGATCCGTCGCGTCCGCGCGTGGCGCGGGCATCGGGAGCCGCAGTGTGTGCGCACGGCCTCCCTCGAACTCGACCTCCGCTCGGATGGCGTACCGTTGGACGGGACCCTTTTCGTCGGCCCTTTCGCCGGGCGCCGCCTGTCGGCAGTGCCGCCGGAAGCGCTGATCGAGCTTGTGCTGCTGCTGCGCGCCAACGATCCCGAGGGCGCGGGTCTGTTAGAGGCGTATCTCGACCGCCGGCAGCCCGGCTGGCGTGTAGACGCTGATGGCGACGGAGACCCGCGGCCGGGCGGCCCGGCGAAGCCAGGGACGATGACGGAGGAGGAGGCTTATCAGGTCCTGGGGCTTGAGCGCGGGGCGTCCCTGGAGGACGTCCGCACGGCTCACCGGACGCTGATGAAGCGGCTGCATCCCGATCAGGGCGGCAGCGTCGAACGGGCGGCGCGCGTGAACGCGGCGCGTGACAGGCTGGTGAACCGACATCGCTAAAACTCCACGCGCGTTGTCAGGGTCGATGTGACGGACGAAGTGCGGCCGCGTTGCTGCGGCTCTTGTCATCGAGCGACCGCCGGCCGAACGCGCCGGC
Organism: Methylobacterium sp. R2-1; assembly: GCF_014191355.1. Classification (GTDB taxonomy): domain Bacteria; phylum Pseudomonadota; class Alphaproteobacteria; order Rhizobiales; family Beijerinckiaceae; genus Methylobacterium. Next base: position 253,991 of record NZ_JACHWM010000004.1, on the reverse strand, counting down.
AGCCGCACCGAGAAAGCTTGTCGGAAACGATCAGCTCCGGGTGGCGAAGCAGTTGAAGCCGTTCTTCTTCAGCGCGGCGCAGGCATCCTGCGCGGTGCTCTGCTCCGAGAAACCCGAGAAGCGAGCGCGGTAGAGCGTGGTGCCGCCATGGGTCACGCGCACCGTGTAGGGGGCGGCCTTGGAGAGCATGCCGGTGCGGCTGCGGGCGTCGGCGAGGATCGACTTCGCCTTGTCCTCGTCGTCCATGGCGCCGAGCTGGATCACCCAGGGGCTCGGGGTGACGGGCTTGGCGCTGTCGTTGCGGGCGTCCTTCGGCGGACCCTCGGCGCGGGAGGCGACACCCTCGACGGTAGGCAGGCGAGCGGTCGACTTGCCGCCGACGCTCGGGAAGGGTGCCTGGCTCGCCGGCCCGGCATAGGCCTGGGCGGCATTCGGCAGCGCCTGGAGGCCGGCGCGACGCGATCCCGGCGTCGTGGTGGCCGGGCGGATGTCGAGTGGAGCGGTGCTCGTGGAACTCGTCGTCTCGACACCGTCGTCATCGTCCGCCGAGGCGATCACGGTGCGGGTGCGGGTGTCGGCCTCGGCGACGACGGCCGGGCGGCCGCGCTCGGCCACCTCCACCACGGGCGAGGTCTGGCGGGCGCCGGCATAGGCGCGGGGTAGGTTGGCGCGCACGAGATCGGCCATGATCCGGTCGCGGCTCGCGCCCGACTTGCCGCCGAGCACAATCGCCACGATCTGGCGGTCGCCGAGCTTGGCCGCGGTCATCAGGTTGAAGCCGGAATCGCGTGTATAGCCGGTCTTGATACCGTCCACGCCCTCGACATTGCCGAGCAGGCGGTTGTGGTTGCCGATGGTCCGGCCGCGGAAGGCGAAGGAGCGGGTCTGGAAGTAGCGGTAGTAGCGCGGGAAGCGATCCTGGATGGCACGGGCCAGGATGGTGAGATCGTGGGCGGTGGTGATCTGGTCGGGATCGGGCAGGCCGGAGGCGTTGGCGTAGTGGGTGCGGCTCATGCCGAGCGCCTTGGCCTTGCGGGTCATCATCTCGGCGAAGCGCGGCTCGGAGCCGGCGATGTTCTCGCCGATGGCGCAGGCCACGTCGTTGGCCGACTTGGTGACGAGCGCCTTGATCGCCTCCTCGACCGTGACGGTCGAGCCGGGGCGTAGGCCCAGCTTCGACGGGGCCTGGGCGGCGGCATTGGCCGAGATGCTCAGCGGCGAGTCGAGGTCGTAGCGGCCCTTCTCCAGCTGCTCGAACAGCATGTAGAGGGTCATCACCTTTGTGATCGAGGCCGGGTGGCGCAGCGCGTCCTCGTTGACCGCATGCAGGGTGCGACCCGACTTCACGTCGACGACCATGGCGGCATAGGGCGGATTGTAGCCGCTCACCGCCTTGCGGGCATGGCCTCGCCGTTTGGCCTCGGCGGGATCGGCCACCGCGACGAGAAAGCTCGTCGCCAGGAGCAGCACGGCGACAGCGCGGGACCCCGTGGTGGGCCGGCCTTCTACGCGACGCATCTCGAAACCTTCGCCTCGACAGTCGGACGTTCTAGCCCGGCTGGCACCCTTCACGGACGCCGCCACCGGGTCCGCAATCTCTGGCGAGGACGGTAGGATGAACGCGGTTACGCGGCCGTTAATGCTGCCCGATGCGAGTACGAGATCGTCCTTTTGCCACAGGGGTTAAGCCAATCTTGACGCGCTGGCGGCGCCTGGCACGTGCCGATGGTTCTGCGCGTGGACATCGGGCACCGACGAACGCTACCCCGCGTTTCGCGTGTATGTGCGCGTGCGAGCCGATGAGTGTGGCTGGGCCGGACAGTTTCACGCACCTCACTGGCGCAGGCGCCGATCGGCCTATAGATTGCCTCTTGAGCGCTACGTCCCTCACCGGGACGCTGGTGCCGAAGGCTGCCAGACCAAGGTCGCTTCGATTCAGATGTTTTCCAAGCTGATCCAGAACGAAGTGCAGGAGGCGGGTCGGGGACGGGTTCCGGTGCGTGCGGCCTCAACCCCGCGCAACCCGGGCGACGACGATCGTTCGGGCACCGTGATCATCACCCGGACCAAGCCGCGGGCGAAGCGACCGAGCCTGTACCGCGTGCTGCTGCTCAACGACGACTACACGCCGATGGAATTCGTCGTGCACGTCGTGGAGCGGTTCTTCAACAAGAGCCACGAAGACGCCTACCAGATCATGATGCACGTCCACCACAATGGTGTGGGGGAGTGCGGCGTGTTCACCTACGAAGTCGCGGAAACGAAAGTGACGCAGGTGATGGATTTCGCCCGCAAGCACCAACATCCGCTTCAGTGCGTTATGGAAAAGAAATAGGCATCCAGCGAAGGCCAGAGCATTGCCAAGCTTCTCACGCAGCCTCGAGCAAGCCCTCCACCGCGCCCTGGCCTTGGCCGGAGAGCGCCGCCACGAATACGCGACCCTTGAACATCTCCTGCTCGCCCTCGTCGACGATCAGGATGCCGCCGCGGTGATGCGGGCCTGCAACGTCGAGATCGACGTGCTGCGCCGCAATCTCGTCGAGTATGTCGACACCGAACTTTCGAACCTGACCGGCGACGGCCGTCAGGATGCCAAGCCGACCGCCGGCTTCCAGCGCGTGATCCAGCGTGCTGTGATCCACGTGCAGTCTTCGGGCCGCGAGGAGGTGACCGGCGCCAACGTGCTCGTCGCGATCTTCGCCGAGCGCGAGAGCCACGCCGCCTACTTCCTGCAAGAGCAGGACATGACCCGCTACGACGCGGTGAACTACATCAGCCACGGCATTGCCAAGCGGCCGGGGGCCTCCGAGGCCAAGCCCGTGCGCGGTGCCGACGAAGAGGCCGCCTCCGAGCGTCCCGGACCTGAGGACAGCGAGGCGCGGCCCAAGAAGAAGGGCGATGCGCTGGACGCCTACTGCGTCAACCTCAACAAGAAGGCGCGCGACGGCAAGATCGATCCGCTGATCGGCCGCCACGCCGAGGTGGAGCGTACGATCCAGGTGCTCTGCCGCCGCCAGAAGAACAACCCGCTGCTGGTGGGCGACCCCGGCGTCGGCAAAACGGCGATCGCCGAAGGCCTCGCGCGCAAGATCATCCAGCACGAAGTGCCCGAGGTGCTGGCCGATGCGACGGTCTTCTCCCTCGACATGGGCACGCTGCTCGCCGGCACCCGCTATCGCGGCGACTTCGAGGAGCGCCTCAAGCAGGTGATGAAGGAAATCGAGGCGCACCCCAACGCCATCATGTTCATCGACGAGATCCACACCGTCATCGGTGCGGGTGCCACGTCGGGCGGCGCGATGGATGCCTCTAACCTCTTGAAGCCCGCCCTCGCCTCCGGCGCCCTGCGGTGCATCGGCTCGACCACCTACAAGGAGTACCGCCAGTACTTCGAGAAGGATCGTGCCCTGGTGCGGCGCTTCCAGAAGATCGACGTCAACGAGCCGTCGATCCCGGACACGATCGAGATCCTCAAGGGCCTGAAGCCGTACTTCGAGGAGTTCCACAAGCTCAAATACACCACCGACGCCGTGAAGGCGGCAGTGGAGCTGTCGGCGCGCTACATCAACGATCGCAAGCTGCCGGACAAGGCGATCGACGTGATCGACGAGACCGGTGCTTCGCAGATGCTGGTGCCGGAGGCGCGCCGCAAGCGCACCATCGGCGTCAAGGAGATCGAGACCACCATCGCCACGATGGCGCGCATCCCGCCCAAAACCGTGTCGAAGGACGACGCGGTGGTGCTCAAGAACCTGACCGAGAACCTGAAGCGGGTCGTCTATGGCCAGACCAACGCCATCGAGGCGCTGACCTCGGCCATCAAGCTCGCCCGCGCCGGCCTGCGTGATCCGGACAAGCCGATCGGTTCCTACCTGTTCGCCGGTCCGACCGGCGTCGGTAAGACGGAAGCGGCCAAGCAGCTTGCCGCCAGCCTCGGCGTCGAGATGCTGCGGTTCGACATGTCGGAATACATGGAGCGCCACACGGTCTCGCGGCTGATCGGTGCCCCTCCTGGCTATGTCGGCTTCGACCAAGGCGGACTGCTCACCGACGGGATCGATCAGCATCCACACTGCGTGCTCCTGCTCGACGAGATCGAGAAGGCGCATCCGGACCTGTTCAACATCCTCTTGCAGGTGATGGACCACGGCAAGCTGACCGACCACAACGGCAAGCAGGTCGATTTCCGCAACGTCATCATCATCATGACGTCGAATGCGGGCGCGTCCGATCTGGCGAAGTCGGCCTATGGCTTCACGCAGTCGAAGCGCACAGGCGACGACGTGGAGGCGATCAACCGGCTGTTCGCACCGGAATTCCGGAACCGCCTCGACGCAATCATCTCATTCGGCCACCTGCCGAAGGAGGTCGTGGCCAAGGTCGTCGACAAGTTCGTGCTCCAGCTCGAAGCGCAGCTCGCCGACCGCAACGTCACGATCGAACTCTCGGACGAGGCGCGCGACTGGCTTGTCGAGAACGGCTACGACGACGCGATGGGCGCCCGGCCCATGGCTCGCCTGATCCAGTCCACGATCAAGACACCGCTCGCCGACGAGGTGCTGTTCGGCCGACTCAAGGACGGCGGTGCCGTCAAGGTCGTGCTGAAGAAGCCGGAGGGCGAGGACGGCAAGGGCAAGGGCGAACTCGGCTTCGAATTCCCCGCCGGCCCGGTTACGCCGAAGCCCGAGACGGACGTCGCCAACGCGGCCAAGCGCAAGCGCTCCAAGCCGCGCTCGGCGCCCCGCAAGAAGGCGGTCAAGCGTGACGGTGGTCCGTCCGGCGGTGGCTCCTCCGGCGGCGGTTCCGTCCGCACCGTGCCGAAGGTCCCGCTCAAGGTGTGACCGCGCAAGGCCACTCACTCGCAAGAGTGAGTGGCGTTCGAGGCTGGCGCGGCTTGCGTTCCTGCGCCGGCTCCCGGATATGGGCGGCGCCGCGCTCTGCCAGAGGGCCCGGCATCGGCCAGCAATGAGGGTAGCATGACGAGCGACACGCAGGAGGAGCCCCTCACGCCTGTCGCGCCACAACCGGATTCGGGGCGGCCGAAGCCGCTGACGTCTCGCGAGAGACGCCGCCGCCGCCGCAAGGCCCGCCACCGCGGCGAGGAGATCCTGGGCTGGATCCTGGTGCCGGTGATTCTGTTCGGCCTATTCTGGGGTGTGAACGCCGTCCTTGAGGCGATGGGCACCAGCCCCGGCGTGGTGTGGGATCAGCTCATGCAGGTGAAGGCCGCGCTCGAAAAGAAGATATAGCGCGAGCCTCCGAACCTACTCGGCCGCCGCCTTGCTCAATCCGATTCGCCGCCAGATCGTGCTCAGCGCATCCACGAGGTGGTCGATGTCGGCGTTCGAATGCAGCGGCGAGGGCGTGATGCGCAGGCGCTCCGTGCCGCGCGGCACGGTGGGATAGTTGATCGGCTGCACGTAGATGCCGAACTCATCGAGCAGGGCATCGCTGATCGCCTTGCACAGCACGGGGTCGCAGACCATCACCGGAACGATGTGGCTATGGTTGGCCAGCGTCGGAATGCCCGCTGCGTCCAGCGCCTGCCGCACCCGCGCCACCCGCTCCTGGTGGCGCGCCCGCTCGGCGCTGCTCGTCTTGAGGTGGCGGATGCTCGCGGCGGCGCCGGCGGCGACCGCCGGCGGCAGCGAGGTCGTGAAGATGAAGCCCGAGGCGAAGCTGCGCACGAAGTCGCAGAGCTGCGTCGAGCCGGTGATGTAGCCGCCGTGGACGGCAAAGGCCTTGCCGAGCGTTCCCTCGATCACGTCGAGCCGGTGGGCGAGCCCCATCCGCTCCGAGATGCCGCCGCCCCGCGCGCCGTAGAGGCCGACCGCGTGCACCTCGTCGAGATAGGTCAGCGCGCCGTGGGCCTCGGCCACGTCGCAGATCTCGTCGATCGGCGCGATGTCGCCGTCCATGGAATAGACCGACTCGAAGGCGACGAGCTTGGCCCGGCCGGGCTCGATCAGGCCGAGCTTGCGGTTCAGATCGTCCGGATCGTTGTGGCGGAAGATCTGCCGCTCGGCCCGGCTCGAACGGATGCCCTCGATCATCGAGGCGTGATTGCCCTCGTCGGAGAACACCACGCAACCCGGAAGCTTGGAGGCGAGCGTGCCGAGCGCGGCCCAGTTCGAGACGTAGCCGGAAGAGAATATCAGCGCCGCCTCCTTGTCGTGGAGGTCGGCGAGTTCCTGCTCCAGGAGCACGTGGTAGTGGTTGGTACCGGAGATGTTGCGGGTGCCGCCCGCCCCGGCGCCGCAGCGGTCGATCGCCTCGTGCATCGCCCGCAGCACCGACGGGTGCTGACCCATGCCGAGATAGTCGTTGGAGCACCAGACGGTGACTTCCCGCTCGCCGCCGGGGCTGTGATGCGTCGCGTAGGGAAAACGCCCGGCCTGCCGCTCTAGATCGGTGAAGACGCGGTAACGCCCTTCCCGGTGGAGTCCGGTGATCGCGCTGCCGAAGAACGCCTCGTAGTCCATAACCGTCCTCCCCGATGAAACTGTCGACGGCGGGTGGATCTCGCGTCCACCTCACCTCATTCGCGTGGCCCTGCTGCCGTGTCCTGCGCCTCGGCAACGACCGGGGCGCTGCGACCCGGCAGGCTCCAGTTCCACAAGGCCGCCGAAGGCAGAGGCAGCATCAGGAACCAGTGCTCCAGGGTGGCGAGCGCCGCGAGCGCGGCGAGAAGGCTCAGGCCCGTGACCGTCTGCGGGGTGGCCTCCGCCCCGAGAGCGCCTCGGGCGAGCCGCACGGTCGCGGCGGTACCCAGCGTCACCGAGACCGGAAACAGCGGATTCATCCGTCGCCGGCTCAGGTAGCAGGCGAGGTAGCCGAGATGCTGCGGCAGGAACTCGGCGTGGAGGTTGCGCACGCCGAGGAACAGGTTGAGCCGCGCCGAGGCGTTCATCAGCGCGAGCAGCGCGTAGGTCCCCAGCGCCACCCGGTTCCCCGCTCCCCAAGTGAGGCAGAGGATGGCGAGCCCGCCGAGCAGGATTGCGAATTCGTGCCAGAGGCTGGTGGCGAGCGCCGCGAAGAAGCGGTCGAGCCCGCGCAGGTTCGGCGCGCAGGCGGCGGGCTTCGGGCCGGAGACGAAGCCCATATAGTAGGTCATCTCCTGCCAGCCCCAGACGATCACCGCGGCGGTGAAGCCGATATAGGCGCCGGTCTCCGTGTCGTCGTCCGCGACCGCACCGATCGCCCAAAGCGCCCCGGCCAGCACGGCGCTCGCCGCCACCATGCTCCGGGCATGCGTCCGCCGCGGCAGGTGCTGGAGCACCAGCACCAGCCCAGTGGCCGACCACCACAGCAGGACGGCGTAGAGCGCCGGGGCGGCGTAGGTGCCCATGCTACCAGACCGGCCGAAGGCGGATGTCGGCGGGCATCGTGTTGTGCTTGACTGGCAGCAGGTAGAGCCGGGCGAAGGTTGCCGCCGCAACCAAGGTCTGGGCACCGTGCTTCAGCCGACCCAACAAGCCGCCTTCCGCCTTGGCGGCGGCGATCTTGTCGGCGCAGACCAGCAGCCGGTCGAGACCCGCCTTGAAGCGCGGATCGTCGAGATCGAGCGTGATCGGAAACGTCTGCTTCGAAATCTCGGAGGTGATCCGGAAGACCTTGAAGTCGTAGTCGGTCGGATCGACCCCGAGCGCCTTGTGGAAGGCCGGGCGGCAATGGTCGCGGACATACATCGTCGCGAACACCGCCAGCAGGAAGAAGCGAATCCAGTAGCGGTTCGCCCCTTCCGTCAGCTTCGGGTTGGCCCGCATCAGAAGCGCGAACGCCTCGCCGTGGCGGAACTCGTCGTTGCACCACTTCTCGAACCACTTGAAGATCGGATGGATGCGCCGCTCGGGGTGCCGCTCCAGCTCGCGGTAGATGGTGATGTAGCGGGCATAGCCGATCTTCTCCGAGAGGTAGGTCGCGTAGAAGATGAATTTCGGCTTGAAGAAGGTGTATTTCTTCGCCTTGGTCAGGAAGCCGAGATCGACGCCGACGCCGAAATCCTTCAGCGTGTCGTTGATGAAGCCGGCATGCCGGGCCTCGTCGCGGCTCATGAAGCCGAACAGCTCCTTGATGTCCTTGTTCTTGGCGCGCTTGCGCATCTCGGCATAGAGCACGCAGCCCGAGAACTCGGCGGTGATCGAGGAGACGAGGAAGTCGAGGAATTCTTTTCGTAGTTCCGGGTCCATGCCGGCGAGGTCGCAGTCGAACTCCTCGTTGCGCACGAAGTGGCGCTTGTTCGGGTCCGAGCGCAGCTCGTCGATCAGGATGTCCCACTCGCGGCGCACGGGCTCGACATCGGTGCGGTCGAGCTCGTCGAAATCGGTTGTGTAGAAGCGCGGGCTCAGGAACGTCGTCTGTTGCGCGCTCTTGGTCGAGTCGTTGACCGGATTGCGGGGGAGCGGCGTTCCCGCTGAGGATGGGTGCTGGGGCTGGACGGTGGCGTTCACAGCTTCCTCCGTTCGGAAAAGCTCACCTCGTAGAGCTCGGTCAGCTCGAGATGGGCGATCAGCTTGGTCCAGGCCCGCTCCAGCCGGCCGGCGCGGGTCACGGTGGCGGTTCGGCGCACGGTGAGGCGCTCGCCGTAGGGCACCTCTGTCGGCGCATCATGGACTTGGACCTCGTCGCCGGGCCCGATCTCGAATCCGGCATCGAGGGTCACGTGTGCGTGCAGGCTCTCCGGCGTCTGCTCGATCTCGACGGTGCAGGGCACCTCGACGACCGTCTTGCCGATCCAGGCCATGTCTGCTGCTCCTGCCATCACCGCAGCTCCGTGCCGGGTAGCAGGCGGGCGAAGGCCTTCGCGTTGGAGGGGCCGAAGGCCAGCAGCGGCACCTGCCGCCCGGTGGCCTCATCGTCCAACGACAACGTGCCGTTGTCGAATCGCGTGAGGGTGAAGGGCGGCTCGCGGCTCAGGCCCTCCCGCTGCCGCGCCTGGGCGAGCCCTCGCAACGTGCCGCGGATGAAGCCGTCCTGCCCTGGCTCGATCCGAGCGACGAGACTTCCGTTCTCCGCCGCCCGCAGATTGATGGCACCGTCCGGCTGATCCTCCGCGTGGAAGGCCAGCGTCTGGATCGGCCGGGCCGGCTGCTCCTCCGGCTCGGCCTCCTGGCCACGGCCGAGGGTGACCGCGAGAAGCGACACCGCCAGCAGCGCCGCGACGGCCAGCAGCGCCTGCCGCTGAGACGGCGGCTTCTGCGGCGGACGGCGGAAGTTCAGCTCCACGGGCATCGGTTCCACTCCCCGCTATCGGGCTCCGGCCGCCGTGAGACGGCCCGGTACGGTGCTGGCGCGTCCGCTGACGGCGGTCGGCTCCTCAATGCGGGTGGGGCCATCGGCCCGCGCCGCAAGGGCCGGCGTGAGCAGGGCCGCCACGCTGCGGGCTTCGGGGACCGAGCGCAGCATCGGCTCCGGGCGGCTCACGCGCCAGGGGCGGGCATGCGGCCACAGATGCAGGTAGGCGACCCGCTCACCCGGTGGCAGCCGCAGGGGAATATCGCCGCTTCCATCGGCAAACAGGCGCAGGTCCGCCGATTCGATCCGGGTCAGCGGCAGGTTGAGGGCGATCGGCAGGGCAATGCCGACATGCATCACCACCCTCTGGTTGGTCAGGGTGTAGACCGTCGTGCGCTGGACGAGCCAGGCGAGGAAGGTCAGTAGCCCCAGAGCGCCGAGACCGATCAGCAGCGTCGAGCCGGCAATGGCGAGCGCCCGCGCCGGACCCTCGCTTACGGCGGCGCCGATGGACAGCAAGGTGGCGGTGCCGGCGAACCACAGCATGACGAGCCGGGCATGGAAGGCGCGCAGCAGCACGCCGGGCAAGGTCGGGGCGCCGCGCCATAGGATGCGCTCCCCTGGCGGCAGCGGACCGGGCAGCCCCCGCAGCGTTCCTTCGGGCAGGAAATCCGACTCGCTCATAGGATCGGCCCTCAGAGAATGGGTTCTTGGCGGGCCGGCGAGGCGTAAAGGGTGCCGGCGCCGAAATACGCCATGATCCGTTCCTCCTCCCGCAGGGTGACGGAGTCCGGATCCTTGGTTCCGGGGATGTCGGCGAACTGCGCCGCCAGCAGCGCCTCGGTCTTCACCGTGCGCGAGAAGCGGCCGGTGGTGCAGAAGGTGACGGGCATCAGCACCCGGCGCCCCCCCGCACCGAGCTCGACCTCGTAGTAGCGCACGAACGACTCGCCGCGATCGACCCAGAGATCGACGACGGTGCCGGCGACCTGCCGGTCGGCGCCGAGGACCGGCATGCCGATCGGGTTCGGCCCGTCCTCGTGGACCACGAAGGCTTCGGCGACGCGTAACGGAACGATGCGGTACTGCGCGTCCCAGGTCCGGTCGTGCTCGTCGTGGCGCGGCACCCACGAACCGGGACCGACGCCGGCCTGGAGCGAGGTATTGGTGCGGAAGTAGGGGGCGCCGGGAAAGACCTCGCGGCGGGCGCTCGGCACATCGGTGTCGTAGGCGATGTTGGTCTGCGGCGCGTACATCGTGTGGCCGCTCGACAGGTGGAAGGCCTTCGGCGTCGGGATCAGGATCGGGTCCGGGCTCCTGAGGCGGCCGGCGGCCTCGTTCTCGAGCGGATAGCCCTCGCGCCGATCCTCGCGGCGCAGGTAGAAGACGAGACCCGCGAAGAAGATCCAGAACGCGTAGAGCGTGACCTGCGCGACGTCGATGTAACCGGTGATCTCGCCTCTGGGCATGACGGGCCTCCCGATCAGGTGGGACGGTTGACGAGGGGATCGAACCGGCCGGCCCGCCCCTCGTCCGGGCGGTCGACTTCGGGCTCTGACGCCCGCACGAGCGGGCCGATCGCGACCAGGGTCGCGAACAGCAGCGCGATCTCGACGTGGTAGACGATGAGGTAGCCGATCGCCGGCTCGTTCATGCCTTCGCCGAGGGCGCCCGATTGGGCGACGGCCGCGCCGAGATCGCGCAGGATGCCGCTCGCGGCGATGGCCGTACCGGCGGCGGTGGCCTGCACCGCGCCCCAGGCGCCGAGCGCGAGGCCGGTATCCTCCGGCCCGGCCTTGGCCATGGAGGCGGTGAGCGTGCCGTGGGCGAACAGCCCGCCGCCGATGCCGATCAGGGTGACGCCCGCGGCGAACAGCCGGGCGGACGCGAGCGGCGCGGCAAAGATCACCGCCGAGAAGGCGGCGATGCCGATCACCGCGCCCGCCGCCGAGACTCTGTAGGGATCGCCGCCGCGATTGAGCCAGCGCGCCGCGGCGATCAGGCCGAGCCCGCCCCCAGCGGCGAGCATCGCGGTGAGCGCCGTGGTCTGCGCCACCGTGAGGCCGAGGATCTGGCCACCATAGGGTTCGAGCAGGATGTCCTGCATCGAGAAGGCCGCGGTGCCGAGCGCGATGGCCGCGAGGCGCCGCCGTGCGGTGCCTTCGTGAGCGTAACCCCTCCAGGATTGGGAAAAACTCGGCCGCAGCTTGGACCGGTCCGAGCGACCGGGATCGCGCGGCTCCTGCTTCCACAGCGCGACGCCGTTGAGCACGATAGTGATCAGCGCCGCGCCCTGGATCACCTGGATCAGGCGGACCGCCGAAAAATTCGCCAGCGCCAGCCCGAACAGCACGGCGCTGCCCATCATGCCGGCGAGCAGCATGGCGCAGAGGAGCGCCACCACCTTCGGGCGGGCGTGAGCGGGGGCGAGATCGGTGGCCAGCGCCAACCCGACGGTCTGCGTCGTATGAAGTCCGGCGCCGACGAGCAGGAAGGCAAGCGCGGCCGCAGCATGGCCAACCCAGAGCGGACCGGTGGTGTCGCCCGACAGGATCAACAGGGCGAATGGCATGATCGCCAGCCCACCGAACTGCAGCAGCGTGCCGAACCAGATGTAGGGGACGCGCCGCCAGCCGAGCACCGAGCGGTGCGTGTCGGAGCGGAAGCCGACCACCGCCCGCAAGGGGGCGAACAGCAGCGGCAGCGACAGCATCACGGCCACGATCCAGGCCGGCACCGCCAGCTCCACGATCATCACCCGGTTGAGCGTGCCGATCAGAAGCACGGCAGCCATGCCGACCGTGACCTGGAACAGCGAGAGCCGCATCAGGCGTCCGAGCGGCAGCTCCTTCGTTGCCACGTCAGCGAAGGGAAGGATCGTCGGGCCGAGGCGAAGCAGCGCCTGGGTGATGGCGAGGCCGGATTTCATCGAGCGGCCCCGGTTTCGATCGCGGGCAACGACTTCTTGCGTAGCTCGATGGCGCTCGAGAGGTAGAAGCCGCTGTTTACGCGGTGCGTCCGTCTCACGGCGAAATGCGCCAGCGCCCGCTCCCCTGCAATGCGCTGCCGCAGGCCGCTGTCCGTGATCGGCACGATGGCGGGCGCCCGGTCGCCCTTCGGGAACAGCTTGCCGGCCGCGTGCATCAGCGTCAGCAGCGCCGTGCGCGGGGCGACCGTGAACAGCAGGCTGCCATCCGTGCGCAGCGACAGTTCGGCCAGCGCCCGCACGATGTCCGGCGCCTGATAATGGATCAGTGAATCCATCGCGACGACATGGTCGAAGCGGCCGAGCCAGGGGTCGAGCATGTCGCCGACCCGAAACGTGATTGAGCCGGAGCCGGGGATCGCGGGCAGGCGCTCGCGGGCGAGCCCGATCAGTGTCGGCGAGACGTCGATCGCCACCACCTCGGCCCCCCGGCGCGCCGCCTCCACCGCGAGCGCACCGGTGCCGCAGCCGGCATCCAGCAGGCGCCGGCCGGTCAGATCCGCCGGCAGCCAGCCGAGGAGATTCGCGCGCATGGCATCGCGCCCTGCCCGCACCGTGGCGCGGATCTTCGAGACCGGCGCGTCGGAGGTGAGGCGCGACCACGCCTCGACCGCGGTGCGGTCGAAATAGGTTTCGAGCTGGGAGCGGCGGGTGAGGTAGGGCGTGCTCATCAGTCGAACCCGAGAAATTCGAACAGGTCGCGGTCCTTCATCGGGGCGGCCTCGCAGGGGTCGGCACCGGCCCACAGCGTCTCGGCGAGCCGCATGTACTCGTCGGTGACGGCCTTCAGCTCTGGCGACGGGTCCATCTCGAACAAAGTCGATTTCTTCAGGCGCGAGCGCCGCACCACGTCGAGGTCGGGGAAATGCGCGAGACGGCGCAGGCCCACCGCCGCGTTGAAACGGTCGATCTCGTCGGTTCCCGCCGAGCGGTTGGCGATGACGCCGCCGAGCCGCACGCCGTAGTTCTTCGACTTGGAGTGGATCGCCGCGACGATCCGGTTCATCGCGAAGATCGAGTCGAAGTCGTTGGCGGTGACGATCAGCGCCCGATCGGCGTGCTGGAGCGGCGAGGCGAAGCCGCCGCAGACCACGTCGCCGAGTACGTCGAACACGACGACGTCGGTATCCTCCAGGAGATGATGCTCCTTGAGGAGCTTCACCGTCTGCCCGACGACGTAGCCGCCGCAGCCGGTGCCGGCGGGCGGCCCGCCGGCCTCGACGCATTTCACGCCGTTATAGCCCTCGACGACGAAATCCTCGGGTCGCAGCTCCTCGGAGTGGAAGTTCACGGATTCGAGCGCATCGATCACCGTCGGTGCGAGGCGCTTGGTCAGGGTGAAGGTCGAATCGTGCTTCGGGTCGCAGCCGATCTGGAGCACGCGCTTGCCGAGCTTCGAGAAGGCGACCGAGAGGTTCGAGGAGGTGGTGGATTTGCCGATGCCGCCCTTGCCGTAGACTGCGAAGACCTTGGCGGTCTCGATCCGGTCGGCGGGGTCGAGCGCGACCTGCAGGCTGCCCTCCTCGCGGCGGATCGGGACCGGATTCCGGATGGCGATGTTCATGCCGCGACTCCTGCGGTGATGCCGGGCATGGCTCCGGGCGTGACGCCTTCGAGCCGGTCCTCCAGTTCCTCCTCGGCGCGGTCGAGCGCGTCGCGCATCGCCGGGTCGGGAGTCCAGAAGCCGCGGCGGTGGGCTTCGATCAGGCGGCTCGCCACCTTGGCGCAGGCGGTCGGGTTGAGCGTCGCCATGCGGTCGCGCATGGCCTCGTCGAGCACGAAGGTCTCGGTGATGCGCTCGTAGATCCAGGGCTGCACCGCGCCGGCGGTCGCGGACCAGCCGACCGTGTTGGTCAGCGTCGCCTCGATCTGGCGCACGCCCTCGTAGCCGTGGCCGAGCAGGCCCTCGTACCATTTCGGGTTGAGCATGCGGGTGCGGGTCTCCAGCGCCACCTGCTCGTCGAGCGAGCGGACGCGTCCCTCCCCGCGGGTCTGGTCGCTGATGTAGATCGGCACGCTCGCGCCCTTGGCGCGGGCCACCGCCCGGCCCATGCCGCCGAGCCCGTCGAAGTAGTGGTCGACGGAGGTGACGCCGAGTTCGACCGAATCGAGGTTCTGGTAGGCGAGATCGACCCGCGACAGCACCGCTTTCATCAGGTCGCGCTGAGGCGCCGGGCGGCCGGTGCGGCCGTAAGCGAAGCTCTTTCTCCGCGAAAACGTCTCGCAGAGTTCGTCCTCGTCGTCCCAGCGGCCGGATTCGACGAGATGGTTGACGTTGGCGCCGTAGGCCCCCTCGGCATTGGAGAAGACGCGCAACGCCGCCGTCTCGAAGTCGCAGCCCTGCTCGGCCTGGATCGCCAGCGCGTGCTTGCGCACGAAGTTTTTGTCGGCCGGCTCCTCGGCGCTGGCCGCCAGGAAGCTCGCCTCCGCGAGCAGCTTGGTCTGCAAGGGCAGAAGATCGCGAAAAATGCCCGACAGCGTGACCACCGCGTCGATGCGCGGGCGGCCGAGCCGTTCGAGCGGGATCAGTTCTGCCCCCGCCAGGCGTCCGTAGCCGTCGAAGCGGGGCGCCGCGCCGATCAGCGCCAGCGCCTGGGCGATGGGACCGCCCTCGCTCTTCAAGTTGTCCGTGCCCCACAGAACGAGCGCGACGCTCTCCGGCAGGGCCCGGCCCTCGGCGATATGACGCTCCAGTACCCGCGCCACTTGGCGGGCGCCGTCGGCCAGCGCGAAGGCCGTGGGCAGGCGGTAGGGGTCGAAGCCGTGCAGGTTGCGCCCGGTGGGTAGGATGCCGGGATTGCGCAACAGGTCGCCGCCCGCGACCGGGGCCACGAAGCGCCCGTCGAGCGCTCGCATCAGCGCGGGCAACTCGCTGTCGCGGGCGAGGTCGGCATCGATTCGGGCGAGGTCGGCGAAGGCGGCCCGATTCGTCTCATCGGCGGGCAGGTTCGCGGCGGCCAGCGCCTCGTTGAGAGACGCGCCCGCGATCAGATGCTCGATCCCGGCGCGGGCCGGCTTGAGCCCGTGCGAGGCTTCCGCCAGGGCGAGCAGCAGATCGAAACGTTCTTCGCCGGCCATGCCCTGGCCGATCACGTGCAGGCCGTGCGGGATCAGCGTCTGTTCGAGTTCGAACAGCGCGGCGGCGAGTGCGGCGACATGCGGGTGGGGATTGCCCTCCCAGGTTGGCTCTGCCGGGACCAGATCGACGGCTTCGCCCTGCGCCTGGATGATCGCGGCGAGCGCCGTCCGCTCAACCGTCGCTTCCGGTTCCAGACCGCGCCAGCGCTCGACCGAGGCCTTGAGGTCGCTCAAGCCGCGGTAGAGCCCGGCGGCGGCGAGGCTCGGCGTGAGGTAGCTCACGAGCGTTGCGGCGGAGCGGCGCTTGGCCAGCGTGCCCTCGGACGGGTTGTTGGCGGCGTATAGGTAGATGTTCGGCAGCGCACCGATCAGCCGCTCGGGCCAGCAGGCTTCCGACAAACCGGCCTGCTTGCCGGGCATGAATTCGAGCGCGCCGTGGGTGCCGAAATGCAGCACGGCGTCGGCGGAAAAGTCCTCGCGAAGCCAGCGGTAGAAGGCACTGAAGGCGTGGGTCGGCGCGAAGCCCTGCTCGAACAGCAGCCGCATCGGATCGCCCTCGTAGCCGAAGGCGGGCTGCACCCCAACGAAGACGTTGCCGAACTGCGCGCCGAGCACGAGGATGTCGGCCCCGTTGCTCTGGTGGCGGCCGGGCGCCGGGCCCCATTGCGCCTCGATCTCGGGCAGGTAGGTCTCGCGGCGGACGTGATCTTCGGCCGAAACGCGGGCGTGGACGTTGGCCTGCGTGCCGTAGCGGGTGGCGTTGCCGCCGAGAATCTTTTCCCGCAACGCATCGACGCTGTCGGGCACCGCGACGTCGTAGCCGTCGGCCTTGAGGCCGCGCAGGGTGTTCAGCAGCGAGGCGTAGACCGAGAGGAAGGCGGCCGTGCCGGTGGCGCCGGCATTCGGCGGGAAGTTGAACAGGATGACGGCCAGGCGCCGCTCGCGCTTCGGACGCCGCCGCAGGGCAACGAGCCGATCGATCCGGGCGGCGAGCCGCTCGGCGCGCTCGGGATGCACGCGCATGTCGCGGGCGTTGGCGGGGCCGGAGGCCGAGGAACGGCCGCCGAACACCATCGGCGCTGTCGCTCCGTCGAGTTCGGGGATCGCGACCATCATGGTCGCCTCGACCGGCGACAGGCCGCGGCTGCCCGCCTCCCACTGCTCGATCGTCTGGAATTCCAGGGCGTGGGCGGCGAGATAAGGCACGTCGAGCCGCACCAACGTCGCCTCGGCCGCTGCCGCATCGTTGTAGGCCGGGCCGCCGACCAGCGAGAACCCGGTGAGCGAGACCAGCGCCTCGATCGCCGGCCGGCCGTTCGCCGTGAAGTAGGCGTCCACCGCCGGGCGGTTGTCGAGGCCGGCGGCGAAGGCGGGCACCACCGAGAGGCCCTTGGCTTCCAGGGCGGCGATGACGCCGTCGTAATGCGCCGTGTTGCCGGCCAGAACGTAGGAGCGCATCAGCAGCAGGCCGACGCGGCCCCGTGCGCCCGGCACCGTCGGCATCGCGGACAGGCTCTCACCGACCCGTCTTGGCATGCGCGGATGGTAGAGGCCGGTTTCGGGATAGTGCTGGGGTGCGGGCGCGGCGGCGATCTCCCGCCATACGGCGCGGGGCCCGGCGGCGTAGCGCTGCACCAGGAAGCGCACGAGGCTCGCGACGTTCTCATCCGAGCCCGCGAGCCAGTATTGCAGGGTGAGGAAATAGGCCCGCACGTCCTGCGCCGAGCCGGGAATGAAGCGCAGGATCTTCGGCAGCTTGCGCACCAGCGCCATCTGCCGGGCGGCATTGCCCTCGGCGCCCGGCTTGCCGCGCAGCCGCTTCAGGAAGTCGAGGGCCGAGCGCTTGGTCCCGCTCATGTCGAAGCGATTGAGTCGCGTAGTGCGCACGATCTCAGACGCCGAGAGGCAGCCGATCATCGCGTCGCAAGCCTCGCGACGGGCCAGGATCGCCGGCAGGATCGCCCGGACGTGCTCGTCGAGGAACAGCATCGCCGAGACGACGATGTCGGCGCGCGCGATCTCCGCCTCGCAGGCCCGGAGCGCGGCCTTGTCGGTCTCCCACTCGGCGGCGGCGTGGAAGCTCAGGGCGAGCCCCGGCATCTCGGCGGCGAGCCGCAGGCGTGCCCGTTCCACCGCGCTCGCCAAGTGATTGTCGAGCGTGACGATGGCGACGCGGATGGTGGGCCTATCGGCCGAAATGCGCCTTGGCATCGTAGAGGGTCTCGAGGGTGATGAGCGGGAGCTGCCGCTCGCGGGCGAAACGCTCGGTGTTGGCGCGGGCCTTCCCGCGCACGAAGAACGGGATCTTCTTCAGCTCCTTCTCGGCATCCGGCGCCCACGGCGCGGTTCGAACCGCGTCGGCGCCGTGGACATGGAGGGATGGAACGGGCGCCGACGCGAGGAGAGGAGTCTTCGGCGCCCGTTCCACGGCGTCCGCGATCCGGCTCGGCGCGTGGCCGAGATGCGACGGGGCGGCGCCATCGTGAAATTCGGGATCTTCGCGGAACATCCCGAGGAGATGTTCTTCCAGTCCCATCATCAGGGGGTGCACGAGGGTATCGAACAGAACGTTGGCGCCCTCGAAACCCATCTGCGGCGAGTGGCGGGCGGGAAAGTCCTGCACGTGGATCGGCGCCGAGATCACCGCGCAGGGAATGCCGATCCGCTTGGCGACGTGGCGCTCCATCTGCGTGCCGAGCACCAGTTCGGGCGCCGCCGCCTGGATCGCCGCCTCGACGTCGAGGTAGTCGTCGGTGATCGTCGCCTCGATGCCGTGGAGGGCGGCCTCCGCCCGGACCTCGCGGGCGAATTCGCGGGAATAGGTGCCGAGCCCGACGAGCTTGAACCCGAGCTCGTGCGCGGCGACGCGGGCAAGCGCCAGGGCGTGGGTGGCGTCTCCAAACACGAAGACGCGTTTCCCGGTGAGATAGGTCGAATCGACCGAGCGGCTGTACCAGGGCAGGCGCGAGGACGCGTCGGCGAGGACGGGAGCGGGATCGACGCCGGCGAGCGTCGCGACGGCTTCCACGAAGCGGGTCGTCGCCCCGACGCCGATCGGCACCACATCGACGAAGGGCTGGCGGAACGTCTTTTCGAGGTACTGCGCGGCACTGCGCGCTACCTCGGGATAGAGCACGACGTTGAAGTCGGCCTCGCCCAGACGGCCGAGATCGGCGGGCGTCGCGCCGAGGGGTGCGACGACGTTCACCGCGAACCCGAGCCGCTCCAGGATCGTTTTGACCTCGATCAGGTCGTCGCGGTTGCGGAAGCCGAGCGCGGTGGGCCCGAGGATGTTGCAGGAGGGACGCCGCCCGTTGCGGGCGTCGCGCTCGCTCGGGGCGCCGGCCAGGGCGCGTACCAAGCGGTAGAAGGTCTCGGAGGCGCCCCAGTTCTCCTTCTTCTGGTAGGCGGGCAGCTCCAGCGGAATGACCGGGATCGGCAGGTCGAGCGCCTTGGCGAGTCCGCCCGGATCGTCCTGGATCAGCTCGGCCGTGCAGGAGGCGCCGACGATCATCGCCTGCGGCCGGAAGCGCGCATAGGCGGCGGCGACCGCGTCCTTGAAGATCGCCGCGGTGTCGCGGCCGAGATCCTGGGCCTGGAAGGTCGTGTAGGTGACCGGCGGGCGCTTGGCGCGCCGCTCGATCATCGTGAACAGCAGGTCGGCGTAGGTGTCGCCCTGGGGGGCGTGCAGCACGTAGTGCAGCTCCTCCATCGCGGTGGCGACCCGCATGGCGCCGATATGCGGCGGTCCCTCGTAGGTCCAGACGGTGAGCTGCATCGCCGCTACACCTCCAGCCGGGCGCGCCGAAGGAGCGGGCGCGTGAACAACTCGGCGAGGTCGCCCGCCTGCTCGTAACCCTGGATCGGCGTGAACAGCAGCTCGATCGACCACTTCGTGGTCAGCCCCTCCGCCTCCAGGGGGTTGGCGAGGCCGAGGCCGCACACCGTCAGGTCCGGCCGGGCCGCCCGGCAGCGGTCGAGCCCGTCATCGAGGCTCTGTCCCTCGACCACGGGGGTGCCGGCGGGGAGCCACTCGATCTCGGCGGCGAGGTGAGAACGGTGGAGGTAGGGCGTGCCGACCTCGATCAGCTCGGCGCCCATCTCCCGCGACAGGAAGCGGGCGAGCGGCACTTCGAGCTGCGAATCGGGGAAGAAGAACACCCGCTTGCCGGCGAGCTGTTCGGCGTGCGCGGCCAGCGCCTGACGTGCACGGCGCAGGCCCGGCGCCGTCACCGCCTCGAAGCGGCCGGGATCGACGCCGAACGCTTCGGACGCCGCGCCAAGCCACGCGGTCGTGCCCTCTGCGCCGAGCGGGAACGGGGCGGCGATGCGCCGGGCCCCGCGCTCCTCCAAGGCCCGCGCGGTGTCGGCGAGGAAGGGCTGGGCGAGGAGAAAGCGCGTGCCGCGCCCAACCGCCGGCATCTGGCCGGCCCGCCGTGCCGGCAGGAAGCGTGCGGCGATGCCGAGATCGGAGAACAGACGGCTGAACTGATCCTCGACCACGTCGGCGAGCGCGCCGACGACGAGGAGTTCCTCCGTCGCCGCCGCCTCGGGCAGTTCCGGCACCAGGGAAGCGAGGCAGGCATCCTCGCCCTGCGTGAAGGTCGTCTCGATGCCTGAGCCGGAATAGTTCAGCACCCGCACGCCCGGTGCCAACCGCTGCGACAGCCGCAGGGCCGCCCGCGACAGGTCGAGCTTGATCACCTCGGAGGGACAGGAGCCGACGAGGAACAGCAGCCGGATGTCCGGCCGCCGCTCGATCAGCCGCGTCACCACCCGGTCGAGTTCCTCGTTCATGTCGGCGAGGCCGGCAAGGTCTCGCTCGTCGATGATGGCGGTGGCGAAGCGCGGCTCGGCGAAGATCATCACGCCCGCCGCCGACTGGATCAGGTGGGCGCAGGTGCGAGAGCCGACGACGAGGAAGAACGCGTCCTGGATCTTCCGGTGAAGCCAGACGATGCCGGTCAGGCCGCAGAACACCGCCCGCTGGCCGTGCTCGGCGCGGACGGCGACTCCGCACTCTCCTGAGGAAACGGGCGCGTGCGCGTTCACCGGGCGATCCCTCCCGCGAGTGCGAGGGAGGCCGGCGCTTCGAGCCGCGCCGCCCGGAGCTTCAGGAGGAACTGGCCGGCATTGATGAGGTAGGCGGCGTAGGCGGCGAGCGCGAGGACGAGCAATCCGGGCGTGTCGAGCCAGCCAAAGCCGAGCGCGGCGAGATAGGCCGTGTGCAGTGCCAGCACGAGCATGCTGAACACGTCTTCCCAGAAGAAGGCTGGGGCGAAGAGGTAGCGGCCGAACACGACCTTCTCCCAGATCGAGCCCGTCACCATGATCGCGTAGAGGACGAGGGTCTTGGCGACGACGGAGGCGCTGGCGATCTCCGCCCCCTCCCCCGTCGCGAGCGTGCGCAGCACGAGGCCGAGACTCGCCAGAAAGACGAGGAACTGCAGCGGAGCCAGCACCCCCTGCACCAGGGTCCAGGGCGAGCCGTCGCGCCGCTGACGCTCGGCGGGCGTGTAGAGCGCTCTCTGTTGGCCTTGGCGCTCACGCATGGCGTCCGCCCTCGCTCATTGTCCCGACCCCGACTCCGCAGGGCCTCGATTGAGGATGAGCGTAGGCTCCGTCGCTCGAAAGTGTCAATCCAGGTTGACGGTTGTTATATCTTACATGTTGTTCGCGCCTTGTTCTCTGCGGGGTTGCCAAGGGCGAGAGGAAGCGTATCGTTAGGTTACACGCGTCCGTTGCTTCCGGCGTCACGAAGTGCACTAAAATGCGCATCGCCCCGCCGAGCCGCTTCCTCAGGGAGACGCCTATGGGTGAGTGGAGGCATCTGGGCGAACGCTTCGAACTCCCTGCGGGGATGCCGGATTGTAGCGTCCTGGTGGAATCACGGGCAGGGTCGAGCTCGGCGCATCAGCCGGACGATTCGGGGATGCGCCGTCAACTGGCGAGCCTCGTCGAGGCTGAGATACTTCCCAGGCTCATGTTGGCCCACCAAAGCCAGACGCGACCTCGGATATCGGTCTCGAATCGCCGGCCGACGCCGGAGGAAGTTCAGCGCCTCTGCGAATTGCTGCTCACGCGCACCGATGCCGATCTCGCCCACCATCTCCTGAACTTTCTCGACGAGGGGCTGTCGCTCGAGAGCGTGCTCGTCGAACTTCTCGCCCCCATGGCCCGGCATCTGGGACAACTCTGGGAAGAGGACGCCTGTGATTTCGTCGATGTGTCCGTGGCGCTCGGCCGACTTCAGGCGGCCGCACACGAGCTGTGTGCAAGGCTCGAGGGCGAGACCGACGGTCCGCCCGAGCGCAGCATCCTTCTGCTGCCGTGCCCGGGCGAGACGCACGTCTTCTCCCTCTCGCTCGTGGCAACGATCTTCCGAGAATCAGGGTGGGACGTGACGACGATGAGCGTCCGATCGGATCGCGATCGCGACGAGTTGGTCCGATCGGAGTGGTTCGATGTCGTCGGGCTGACACTTTCGTGCGACGTCTTCCTGCCCACCCTTCCGGAGCTGATCCACAGCTTACGCGGCGCCTCCCGCAATCCCAGGATCAAGGTGCTGGTCGGCGGCCCCTATTTTGTTAGGAATCCGAATCACGTAAGCCTCGTGGGCGCCGACGGAACTGCGGAAGATGGGCGGCTTGCACCGCTGATCGCAGAAAGCTTGCTTGAAATGCGGACGCGAGCCTGTTGATAAGGGCGCTTTCCGCGCCATCAAGAAGTGTTGACCTTGAGCAGCTTGGCGAGCCCTTCTCCCTGGCGCCCTTCCCCGGCGCTGCAACAGGCAGCCGGTCTCCTCGATGGCGAGGCGGCCGGGCTACTGATTGCCGCGACCTCCGATCTCTCCCTTGTGGTTGATGATCGCGGCATCATCCGCGACACCGTTGCAGGCCGCGCCGACTTCGAGGGCCAAGGCATCGAATCCTGGCTCGGACGGCCCTGGATCGACACCGTGACCATCGAGAGCCGGCCGAAGATCGATGCGCTGCTGCGCGATGCGGCGCCCGGCACCATGACCCGCTGGCGGCAGGTCAACCACCCTTCCCCAACCGGCACAGACCTGCCGATCCGCTACGCTACGCTCCGGCCGCAGATGGACGGACCGATCATCGTGATCGGCCAGGATCTTCGGGCGATGGCCGCGCTCCAGCGGCGTCTGGCCGAGACCCAGCAGGCGCTGGAGCGGGATTACGATCGCCTGCGCACGGCCGAGACCCGCTACAAGCTCCTGTTCCAGCTCTCGGGCGAGCCCGTGCTGGTGGTCGATGCGCGCACGCGGCGCGTGACGGAGATCAACCCGGCGGCGATGCGGCTGCTCGGTCGTCCGCAGAAACGCGTGATCGGCCAGGACGCAGCCGATCTGTTCGATGCGGGAAGCCTGAGGGAGTTGCAGACCCTGTTCGCCGGCCTGCGCGTCACGGGGCAGGCGGCGGATCTTATCCTGCCATTGACCGGCGGCCGGGGCGACGTGCGCGTCTCCGCTTCCCTGTTCCGTGGAGAGGGCGCGACCTCGGTCCTGGTGCGGCTTGCGCCCCTGACTCCGGTGACGCCCGAGCGCGTCGCCGCCGGAGGCGGTGCGCTCGACGTGATCCAGCGGATGCCGGAAGGCTTCGTCGTCACCGATTCCTCGCGTCGCATCCTCACCGCAAACCCCGCCTTCCTCGACCTCAGCCAGCATGCCACCGAGGAACAGGTGCGCGGACGAACCCTGGACACTTGGCTCGGCCGCGAAGAGACCGAGGCGCTCGCGCTGTTCGCGCTGCTGCGCGATCACGGCTCGGTGCGCCATTTCCCGACCGTGATGCGCGGCCAGTACGGCTCGACGGAGGAGGTCGAGGTCGCCGCCGTGGCCACCTCTCACGCCGAGCAACCGTGCTTCGGCTTCACCGTCCGCGCGACGCCGCGCCGGGCGGCCCCGGTTCATGCGGGCGGCGGAGCGCACGACCTGCCCCGCTCGGTCGAGCAGATGACGGAATTGGTGGGCCGCGTCTCGATGAAGGCACTCGTGCGCGAGACGACCGACCTCATCGAGAAGCTGTGCATCGAGGCGGCGCTGCGAATCACCCGCGACAACCGCGCTTCGGCCGCGGAGATGCTGGGTCTGAGCCGGCAGGGCCTCTACGCCAAGATGCGACGCTACGGCGTCGGCGACCTCGATGCCGACGACCCTGAGTTGATGTCTTAGGGTAAATCTCGGGAATCGGTATTATAATGCTGATTTTCGAACATTGCGTCATAAATCCGATTTCGTTCAAGCCGGGTGTAAAGCTCGGTTGACACATGTCTCCCGGCGCCGGTAGCTTCCGGGGATGGCAACGCCCGCACCGAGTGCCGTCGTCGAGCTTCTGAAGCCGATCACATGGTTCGCGCCGATGTGGGCCTTCGGCTGCGGGGTGATCTCCTCCGGCCAGGCGCCGTCCGGGCAATGGCCCGTCATCGCCGCGGGCGTAATCTTGGCCGGGCCGCTCGTCTGCGCCACGAGTCAGGCCACCAACGATTGGTTCGACCGCCACGTCGACGCCATCAACGAGCCGAACCGCCCGATTCCGTCAGGACGCATTCCCGGCCGGTGGGGGCTCTATCTCGCCGCCGCTTGGACGATCCTGTCGTTGATCGTCGCCGCGATGCTCGGACCCTGGATTCTCTGCGCCGCCCTGTTCGGGCTCGTGCTGGCCTGGATCTACTCCGCGCCGCCGCTCCGGCTGAAACGCAACGGCTGGTGGGGCAATTCCGCGGTGGCCCTCTGTTACGAGGGGCTGCCCTGGTTCACCGGTGCGGCAGTGATGGCCGCTTCGATGCCCGACCGGCGGGTGCTGCTCGTTGCCCTGCTCTACTCCGTCGGCGCCCACGGCATCATGACCCTCAACGACTTCAAGTCGGTGGAGGGGGACCGAGCCATGGGCCTGCGCTCGCTGCCGGTACAGCTCGGCTCCGATCGCGCGGCGCGCTTCGCCTGCCTCGTCATGGCCCTGCCGCAGGTGGCGGTGGTGGCGCTCCTTCTCGGTTGGGAGCGCCCCTGGCACGCCGCCCTGGTCGGCGCCCTGCTCGCCGGGCAACTCGCCCTGATGATGCACTTCCTGAAAGCGCCCCGCGCCCGCGCCGCCTGGTACAACGGCACCGGCACGACGCTCTACGTCCTCGGCATGCTGGTCTCGGCTTTCGCCCTGCGCCCGCTCGTGCAAGGGCTCGCGCCATGACCCGCGCAGCGCTCGCCTCCCCTCACCTCTTCCCTCAATCTTTCTCCTGGCTCCAGATCGTCCGGCTCGGTCTCGTCCAGACCGCGCTCGGCGCGGTCGTGGTCCTCATGACCTCCACCATCAACCGGGTCATGGTTGTAGAGCTGGCCCTACCTGCGATCGTGCCCGGCGGCCTCGTCGCCCTGCACTACGCCACGCAGGTGCTGCGGCCCCGCTGGGGCTACGGCTCGGATGTCGGCGGGCGGCGCACGCCGTGGATCATCGGCGGTATGGCCGCGCTCTGCCTCG
This sequence comes from Methylobacterium sp. R2-1, assembly GCF_014191355.1. Lineage (GTDB taxonomy): Bacteria > Pseudomonadota > Alphaproteobacteria > Rhizobiales > Beijerinckiaceae > Methylobacterium. Next base: position 229,202 of record NZ_JACHWM010000004.1, on the reverse strand, counting down.
GGGGTTTCGGCGCCGCTGCGGCGACGGCGCTGGCCGCGACCCACGTCGCCGCCGGGCTGGCGCTCGCTGTCCTGTCGTTCCTGCTCGTCGGCATGGGCGCGGGCGCGGCGGGCACCTCGCTGCTCGTCCTGCTGGCGACCGGGGTGGAAGCCGGGCGCCGGGGTGCGGCGGCGACCATCGTCTGGGTGATGATGATCGCCGGCTTCGCCGTCACCGCGCCGCTCGCGGGTCACTTCCTCGACCCGTTTTCCGGCACCCGGCTCGTCGCCGTCTCGGGCAGCGTCTCGCTCATCGCGTTCACCGTGGCTCTGCTGGCGGTTGCCGGCATCGAGCCGCGCCGCCCGGAAGTTAATGCCGGCCGGAACGACACGAAGCCGCCGTTCAGGGCCGTGCTGGCACAGGTGCTGGCGGAACCCGCCGCGCGGCGCTTCACCCTGTTCATCTTCGTCTCGATGCTCGCCTACAGCGCGCAGGAGCTGATCCTCGAACCCTATGCCGGCCTCGTCTTCGCGATGACGCCGGGAGCGACGACCACGCTCGCGGGTCTCCAGCACGGCGGCGTGCTCGCCGGCATGCTGTTCGTGGCGGGCATCACCGTGTTCATCGGCGGGCCGGTGCTGGGTTCGCTCAAGCTCTGGACGGCCATCGGCTGCGCGCTCTCGGCGCTGGCACTCGGGACGATTGCCGCCGGCGGACCGGTCGGGCCGGATTTCCCGTTGCGGGCGGCGGTGGCGGGGCTCGGCTTCGGCAACGGCGTCTATGCCGTGGCGGCGATCGGCTCGATGATGGCGCTGGCCGGCCGCGGCGGCGAGGCCGAGCGCGGCACCCGCATGGGCGTCTGGGGCGCGGCACAGGGCGTCGCCTTCGGCGTGGGCGGCTTCCTCGGCACGCTGGCGGTTGACCTCGCTCGCCTCGTCGCGTCGGAACCCGTCTACGCCTACGCCGCGGTGTTCGCGCTCGAAGGCGTCCTGTTCCTCGTCGCCCTGCTGATCAGCCTCAGCGTCGAGCACGTCACCGTCGGTCGTCGGCAGAACCCGCTGACCGAGACGGCCTCCTTTCAGCTTAATCCCGGCTTCGAGGCGAGGTAGCGCCATGGCAGACCACGACGGTTCCGAGACTTTCGACGTCGTGGTGGTGGGCGGCGGCCCGTCGGGAGCGACGGCGGCCGCCGATCTCGCGGCCACCGGCCACCGGGTGCTGCTCCTCGACAAGGCCGGGCGGATCAAGCCCTGCGGCGGTGCGATCCCGCCGCGGCTGATCCGCGACTTCGCGATTCCCGACGGGCTCCTCGTTGCCCGCATCCGCAGTGCCCGGATGGTCGCGCCGAGCGCCCGCCACGTCGACATGCCGGTCGGCGATGGCTTCGTCGGCATGGTCGATCGCGAGCATTTCGATCCCTACCTGCGCCAGCGGGCGGCACGCGCCGGGGCCGAGCTGCGCGACGGGCTGTTCGAGCGCATCTCCCGCGACCGGCCGGGTCTCGCCACGGTGCATTACCGCTCCGGCAAGGGCGGCGAGGAACATCACGCCCAGGCCCGCCTCGTCATCGGCGCCGACGGGGCGACCTCCACGGTCGGACGGGCCGAGATTCCGGGACACGCCCGGATGCGGCAGGTCTTCGCCTATCACGAGATCGTCCGCCGCCCCGCCAATGCCGCGCATGATGGGGCGCGCTGCGACGTCTATTACCAGGGCCGCCTCTCACCGGACTTCTACGCCTGGATCTTTCCCCACGGCGAGACCGTCAGCGTCGGCACCGGCAGCGCCCGCAAGGGCTTTTCCCTGCGCGGTGCGATCCGCGACCTGCGCGCCAGCACCGGCCTCGACGCCTGCGAAACGATCCGCCGAGAGGGCGCACCGCTCCCGCTCAAGCCGCTGCGGCGCTGGGACAACGGCCGCGACGTGCTGCTCGCGGGCGACGCGGCGGGTGTCGTCGCGCCGGCTTCCGGCGAGGGCATCTACTACGCGATGCTCGGCGGACGCCTCGCGGCCGAAGCGGCCAAAGTCTTCCTCGCCACGGGCGACGCCCGCGCGCTGGCCGGCGCGCGCAAGCGGTTCATGCGGCTGCACGGACGCGTCTTCTGGATCCTCGGGATGATGCAGTGGGTCTGGTACCGCAGCGACGCCCTGCGCGAGCGCTTCGTCGCGATGTGCAAGGATCGGGACGTCCAGCAACTCACCTGGGACGCCTACATGAACAAGGAGCTGGTGCGCGCGAAGCCGGCGGCCCATGCGCGGATCTTCTTCAAGGATCTCGCGCACCTGTTCCGCTGGGTCTCGCCGTGACCGGTCTACTGGCCGGCGGCTGGGGGCCGCCCGTCGCCGCCGGCCTCATCGCGCTCGCCGTCGCCGTGGCCGGCGGCGTCGCGACCCGGACCGATTCTTGGTATCACCGCCTGCGCGTTCCCGGCTGGAAGCCGCCGGACTGGGCCTTCGGTCCGATCTGGACCGTGATCTTCGCCCTCACCACCGCCTCGGCGGTCATCGCCTGGAACGCCGATCCCGACGCTGCAGCGCGAACCCGGTTCGTCGCGGTCTTCGCCGTCAACGGCGTGCTCAACATCGCCTGGAGCGTGATCTTCTTCCGCCTGCGCCGGCCTGATTGGGCCTTAGTCGAAGTGTTGCTGCTCTGGCTCTCAATCCTCGCCGTGATGTTCACCGTCGGCCAAGTCTCGATGCCGGCGGCCATGCTCAACCTTCCCTATCTCGCCTGGGTGAGCGTGGCCGCGTGCCTCAACCTCACCATCGTCCGGCTGAATCCGCGCTTCGGGAGCACGTGAGCGATGGCCGAGGTCTTCGCCCCGCTCTTCGTCTCCGGGCGCATCGTCGATGGGATCCTCCTGCTGGTCGCGATCGAGGCGCTGGTGCTGCTCGGCGCGCGGGCGCGCTGGGGCCGCGGCCCGGCGCCGATGACGCTCCTGAGCAATCTCGCCTCCGGCGCCGCGCTGATGCTGGCTCTTCGGGCGGCGCTCGTCGGCACGGTATGGCCCGGCATCGCGGCTTGGCTGGTCGTCGCCCTCGCGGCGCACCTCGCCGAACTGGCGATCCGCTTCCGCCAAGACGATCCGGCCCCACGGCGGACTGTGACAAAGCGGCTTGGAACAACCGAGAGTGACGAACCTTCGGTGCGCGCTCACCGATGACTTAGAACAATTCTTACCGGGGCTCTTCAACATCGGAGATCGGGTTCATGACGCGCCTCACTGCCCTGGGCTCCGGTTGGCTCGCCGTAGCCGCCCTCCTGTCGGCCGGCACGGCCCGTGCGCAGGAGGCCGATGCCGACCTCGTCAAGCGCGGTGAATATCTGGTGACGGCGGGCGACTGTACGGCTTGCCACACCAAGCCCGGCGGCAAGTTCATGGCCGGCAACTACAAGCTCGACACGCCGATCGGGGCGATCAAGACGCCCAATCTCACGCCGGACGACGAGACGGGCATCGGCAAGTGGAGCTACGAGACCTTCGAGAAGGCGTTCCGTCACGGCATCGGCGACGCGGGCGAATATCTCTACCCGGCCTTCCCGTTCGGTTGGTACACCAAGGTCTCCGATGAGGACACGAGGGCGATCTTCGCTTACCTGAAGTCGCTGCCGCCGGTGGCAGAGAAGCGGGAGGAGAACGAGATCCCCTTCCCCTTCAATGTCCGCACTGCCCTGATCACGTGGCGCACCGCCTTCTTCACCGCCGAGCGGTACAAGCCCGATCCGAACGCGAGCGTGGAGGTGAACCGCGGCGGATATCTCGTCGAGGGTCTCGGCCATTGCGGCATGTGCCACAACGAGCGCAAGCTCGTCGGCAATTCCAGCCTTGCCGGACGGTTCGGCGGCGGTGTCATCGACGGCTGGTACGCACCGAACATCACGCCGGATGGGCACCAGGGCATCGGCGCCTGGAGTGACGCGGAGGTCGTCTCCTATCTCAAGACCGGTACCGCGCCGGGCAACCGTCCGGGTGTGGCCGCGGGTCCGATGCGCCAGACCATCGAAGAGTCGCTTTCCAAGATGACCGACGCCGACCTGAAGGCGATGGTCGTCTACCTGCGAACGATCCCCGCCAGGCAGACCTACAAGGAGAAGGATCTCCAGGCCTTCAACCAGCCGGGGGCGCCGGGGGCGGACACCTACCTGACCTACTGCTCCTCCTGCCACCGGCCGGACGGCAAGGGCGTCGAAGGCGCGATCCCCGCATTGGCCGGCAACACCTCGATCCAATCCGGCGGCCCCGAGACGATCATCAACGTGATCGTTGGCGGGCTCGCCGCCCAGAGCGGCTACGCGCCGATGCCGGCCATCGGCCAGGAGATGAGCGACGAGCAGATCAAGAACGTCACCGACTACATTCGCAACTCCTGGGGCAACAAGGCCCCGGTGGTCTCCGAGACCGGCGTGGTCGCGACCGCTCGGCAGAAGATCAAGACGATGATGGCCGGCAACGCGGCCTGCTCGACCATCGAGGATGAAGGACTGAAGGCCGAGATCGAGCGGGCCGTCGGCGGCGACGCGTTGAAGGGGCTGAAGCCGAACGACTTCGTGCCGGTCCTCGCCCGCGCCGCGCCGAAGGTGAAGGCGGCCACACCCGAGGCTGGCGACGACGCCGTCGTGAATGGGTTGCTCTCGGCATTCTGCAAGGCGAACCGAAGCGACCGGGAGGCGGAGCCGCTGCCCTGGTCGGCGACGATCGGCTCGTTCGGCAACGTCGCCTACAGCCAGGTCAAGAACCCCGAGAAGCGGGTGGATGCCATGCCCGCCCCGGTGCCGGCCTCGGGAGTGACTCCACCCAAGCCTTGATTCCGGTTTTTACGCCCTACCATTGGCGGGTGCAGTCGCCGCTCCGAACCACTCGGTCTGTGATCCGTGATGGATCGCGCGGCGGACACTGATGCGCCCGATGGGGAGTGCGACCGTATGCAACTCGGCATGATCGGCCTCGGCCGGATGGGCGGCAACATCGTCCGCCGTCTCCTGCGCGACGGCCACACGGCAGTCGTCTACGACCGCGATCCGAAGGTGGTCGAGGCTCTGGCCGCCGAGGGCGCGGCCGCGGCGTCGAGCCTGGAGGATCTCGTTGCGAAGCTGGAAGCGCCCCGCACGGCCTGGGTGATGCTGCCGGCTGGCCACATCACCGAGGAGACGGTGACCGCACTCGGCGGTCTTTTGAGCGCCGACGACTGCATCATCGATGGCGGCAACTCGTTCTATCAGGACGATGTGCGCCGGGCCCACGATCTCGATGCCAAGGGCATCCACTACGTCGATGTCGGCACCTCCGGCGGCGTCTGGGGGCTAGAGCGCGGCTATTGCATGATGATCGGCGGCCACAGGCAAGCCGTCGACCGGCTCGACCCGATCTTCCGCACGTTGGCACCGGGTATCGGCGAGATCCCGCGTACCCCCGGCCGCGACGGCCGCGATCCGCGCGCCGAGCAGGGCTACATCCACGCGGGGCCGAGCGGGGCCGGCCACTTCGTGAAGATGATCCATAACGGCATCGAGTACGGCCTGATGCAGGCCTATGCCGAAGGGTTCGACATTCTACGCCACGCCAATTCCCCTGAGATCCCGGAGGCGCGTCGCTTCGATCTCAATCTCGGCGACATCGCCGAGGTCTGGCGGCGGGGCAGCGTCGTCTCGTCCTGGCTCCTCGATCTCACCGCCGCGGCCTTGGCCGGCGATGAGCGTCTCGAAGGATTCTCGGGCTACGTCGAGGATTCGGGCGAGGGCCGGTGGACCATCAACGCTGCGATCGAGGAGGCCGTGCCGGCCACGGTTCTCTCCAGCGCCCTTTACCGCCGCTTCCGCTCTCGCGAGGACGATAGCTACGCCGACAAACTGCTCTCGGCGATGCGCCAGGGCTTCGGTGGCCACAAGGAACCTCCGCGCCGGGGGCCCGCCCCATGATCCCGCTTCCCGCAAACACCGAGCTGATGGCCGATGCGGAGGCGATGGCTCGGGCGGCGGCCGAGCATCTGCTGGCGATGACCGAGCGCGCCGGGAGCGAGCGCGTGGCGGTCTGCCTGTCCGGCGGCTCGACCCCGAAGCGGCTCTACGCGCTGCTGGCCTCGCCCGGTTTCGTCGAACGGGTGCCGTGGTCACGCATCCACTGGTTCTTCGGCGATGACCGCGTCGTGCCGTGGGACGATTCCCTGAGCAATGTGCGCGTGGTCCGTGACGCCTTCGGCCATGCGGCTCCGGTACCGGCAACGCATCTGCACTTCATTCCCTCCGACCTGGGCGTCGAGGCAGGCGCTCGAGCCTACGAGAGAACGCTGCAGGAGTTTTACGGCAGCGATCGGTTCGACCCGAACCGACCGCTCTTCGATCTCGTGCTCCTTGGACTCGGCAACGACGGGCACACCGCCTCGCTGTTCCCGGGAAAGCCGGCGCTGGCCGAGCGCGAGGCCTGGGTTGCGCCGGTGCCTGAGGCAGGAATGGAGCCGTTCGTGCCGCGCATCACCCTGACCTTCCCGGCCCTGGCTTCATCGCGGTCCGTGCTCTTCCTCGTCAACGGCGCGAGCAAGCGCGAACCGTTGCGGCGCCTCGCCGACGGCGAGGACCTGCCGGCGCGCCAAGTCCGGAGTGCGGGGCGGGTGACGTGGTACGTTGATCGCGAAGCGGCCGAGGCCTGAGCTCCCGTCCTCGAACTTCGCCGCCCCAGTTTCGACGTGGATCTTGCCCGTGTATGAACGGCCCATCCTCGACGAAACCGGAGTACCTCGATGGTATCAGCCGAAGGTGCGGCCGCGTTGGATGCTTGGCCTCGTGCCTATCGACCGCGCTTCGCCCTGCGGCGGAGCCGCATACAGCTCGGCCCGCTGAAGCCTCTGGACCGGCGCCGCCGGCCCGTTTTGGCTCTGTGTATGGGATTGGTCGGCCTCTCGCTCGTCACGACCTGGGCGGTCGCGTCACAGATCCGCATGGGTGTTGCCGTTGTGGAGCAGGCCGTCTCGGTGGCGATCGCTGAACCTGTTCAGGAAGTCGTTCAACCGGACCGCGCTGTCAGTGCCGCGCAGGCGCCGCAGGCTGCACCGGCCGGCGAACCACCACTGACGCTCGAGGCGTCCCTTCCATCATCCGCTGCCGGGCTCTCTCCTGAGCCGCACCCTGCCCCTTTTGTCGCGGCCGCGCCGATCATGCCGGTGTCGAAACCGGCCAACGCGCCCGTCGTCGATCTTGGGGCCTTGCCGGTTCTGAACCTCGATGAGACCGCCTTCGACGCCATTCAGGCGCCGGTCTCCGTGGAGCCGCCCCGCGTCCCCACGCGGGCTCACGGCCGGCCATGATCTGAGCCGCATCCGATCTCGCGCCGTACTCGGGAGCGGCATCCGATTCCCGGTTCGGTGTCGCTTCGGCGGACCGGCCGGCAGAGCAGCGTGTCCGGAGCCCGGCTCCAGGGAACCGGGTCTCCTTCAAGGCTCCCCTCAGGCGGCGAGTGGCAGGTCTTCCTCGGTCTCGGCCGCCATGAACTGGGCCCGGGCGAGCGCCGCGAAGCGCTGGTTGAGGGCGACGAGTTCATCGAAGTTGCCGGCCTCGACGATCTTTCCGTTCTCGAAGACGAGAATGCGGTCGGCGTTGCGGATCGTGGCGAGGCGGTGGGCGATCACGAAGGTGGTGCGCCCCTCCATCACCGTCTCCAGTGCCTGCTGCAGCTTGCGCTCGGTCGCCGCGTCGAGGGCACTGGTGGCCTCGTCGAGGATCAGCATCGGCGGGTTCTTGAGGAGCGCCCGCGCGATCGAGAGGCGCTGACGCTCACCACCGGAGAGCGACCGGCCGCGCTCGCCGATGATCGTGTCGAGCCCGTCAGGTTGACGCGCCATGAACTCGCTGGCCTGGGCGCGCTCGAGGGCGTCGAGCATCTCGGCATCGGTCGCGTCGGGACGGCCGACCTGAAGGTTCTCGCGGATCGAGCGGTTGAACAGCATCGGCTCCTGGAACACGACACCGATATTGTGGCGCAGGCTGGAGAGGCCGATGTCGCGGATGTCGATGCCGTCGATGCGGATGGCGCCGGCATCCGGATCGAAGGTCCGGTGCAGCAGGCCCAGCGTGGTGGACTTGCCCGAGCCCGTGGTGCCGACGAGCGCCACGGTCTCGCCGGGACGTGCCGCGAAGGACACGCCGTCGAGCGCGCTGCGGCGACCGTCGTAGGAGAAGGCGACATCGTCGAAGGTCACCTCGCCCTCGAACCGGGCGACCTGCTTGGCCTGCGGCCGGTCGCGGACGGTCGGCACGGTGTCGACCACCTCGAAGAACTCGCGCATCTTCGGCGCCTGCATGAACACGCCGTTCACGAAGGTCACGACGTGGTCGAGCTTGGTCACCAGCATGGTGGCGAGGCTCATGAAGGCGACGATCTCGCCGACCGTGGCCGCACCCTTCTGGTGCAGGGCGATGCCGGTGATGAAGATCGCCGTCATGGTCAGCGTGCCGGAGGCGCGGGTGGCGACGTTCGCCAGCGCCCACCACGACAGGACCGGGATCTGAACCCGGAGCAGGTCGTGGATGATGTCGCGCATCGCTTCTTTCTCGGCGCGCGCGCGGGTGAAGGACTGGATCACCGCGACGTTGCCGAGCGCGTCAGAAGCGTGGGCGGCCAGCCCCGACTGGAACTGCTCGACCTCGCCCTGGAGCGTCTCGGTCCGGCGCAGGACGTAGCTCGCGAGAGCCGTGAAGGCGAGAACGAGGACGACGAGGATCGCGCCGAGCCTCCAGTTCACGAACAGCGTCATCGGCAGCAGCACGCCGACGGAAAGCAGAGCGGCGAAGTGCTCGCGGAAGAAGTTGAGCCAGACCCAGGCCATGGCGTTGGTGCCTTCGAGCATCGCCTTCAGCACACGGCCCGAATGGTTGGACGAGTGGAAGGCGATCGGCAGTTCGAGCACGTGCTCAAAGAAGTTCGCCATGGTGGAGAGCCGGTTGCGGTGGGCGAGCCGGTCGGAATGCAGGGCGATCGCGACACCCGCGCCGATGGTGAACAGGCCGAACACCACCCAGGCGACGATCCAGGGTGCGAGCGTGCTCGCGGGCGTATCCTTGGACAGGTGAGTCAGGCCGTCGATGATGCGGCCCATGATCAACGGCTCGGCGAAGGCTGCGACCGCCAGTGCAACGTTGGCCGCGATCAGGCCGGCGGCCAACCGCTTCTCCGCTCCCAGCAGGCCGAGCACCCGCGCATAGAGGCGAATCATCGACATCGTGCTTTCGCTCCCCGCCCCATCGGCCACAGGCCGTGGGGATCTCGACGTTGGAACCGGAACGTCCCGGCGCCGCCTCACCGAGATCCTGCGGTTCTCCGCGCAGGGCCCTTCGGTCAATCGGCACGGGGGCTTATCGCTCGCTGCCCCTGAACGGCACATGACGGGGAATGGCCGTTTCCACCAAGCCCCTTTACCGTTCCTTCAGCCTGTTTTTTTAGAACTTGGGCACGGCCCGGAGGATCGGCCGGGCTTCGGGCATCGGCGTCATGGATCTCGCAACCGGTATCGGGCTCGTCGGCGGCGTCGGCGTCGTCTTCACGCTCATCATGATCGATGGCGGCAACTTCGCAGCCTATTTCGACAAGCACGCCGTAATCGTCATCTTCGGCGGCGCCGTCGCCGCGACGATGATCCGCTTTCCGTTCTCGACCATGCTGCACGGCCTGCCGATGGGCCTGCGCTACGCCTTCACCATGCGCTCGGTGAAACCGCATGAACTGATCGAAGAGATCACCAAGATCGCCGACGTGGTGCGCAAATCCGGCCCAATCGCCCTCGAGAACATGGAGATCTCCGATCCGTTCCTGGCGCAGGGCGCACGCTACATCGCCGACGGGTACGACCGCGACTTCATCCGCGACACGATGGAGCGCGACCGCGACAACTTCCTGATGCATCTCGACGAGGGCTCGAAGATCTATCGCGCCTTCGGCGACTGCGCCCCCGCCTGGGGCATGATCGGCACCATCCTTGGCATGGTGACGATGTTCGCCAACATGTCCGACCCGTCGAAGCTCGGCCCCGCCATGGCGACCGCCCTGCTCGCGACGCTCTACGGCGCGCTGATCGCCAACATGGTCACCCTGCCGATTGCCGACAAGCTGCACGTGAAGCTCGAGGAGGAGGACGTGTCGCGCTCCCTCATCATCGACGGCATCCTGCTGATCCGCGATCAGAAGAGCCCCTCGCTGGTGCGGGAGATGCTGATCGCCTACCTGCCCGCGCACCACCGCGAGGATCTCGCCGCGGAAGCGGCGTGACGGGAGCGTAAGCGGTGGCCAAGAAGAAGCGCGGCGGCGCCCATGGTGGTCACGGCTGGTTCGTGACCTTCGCCGACCTGATGGCGCTCCTGATGAGCTTCTTCGTCATGATCGCCGCCTACTCGACCCAGGACCAGAAGAAGCTCCAGGTCGTCGCTGGCTCGATGCGCGACGCCTTCGGTGTGAACAAGGAATCGAAATTCGCGGGCATCCTGGAAAGCGAAGGAATCCCAACGGCGGACAAGTTCAAGCATCTGCGCGACGTGCCGCCCGAGCGCGCCACCGACCGCACGACGCCGCCGCAGATCGACAGTGGCCTCGACGACGGCGTTCCCGACCGAGGCTATCCGGATGCCTTCGGGCAGGCCGCCGCCTCCCTGCGGCAGGCGATGCAGGACATGCCCGAGGTGGCGGAGCTGTCGAAGAACGTCATCATCGCGCCGACTCGGAAGGGGCTCGACGTCTCGATCGTTGATCAGGACGGCCGCTCGATGTTCCCGGAAGGGTCGAGCCGCCCCAACGATCGCACCCGGCGCCTGCTGGAGCGGCTGGCGCCGACGCTGATGAAGCTGCCGAACCGCATCGCCGTGACCGGCTTCACCGCAGCGACCCGTCCCGGCACCCGCGACACCGCCCCGCCCTGGGAGCTCTCGGCCAACCGCGCACTGAGTGTGCGCGACGTTCTGGCCAATGCCGGACTGCCCGACGATCGCTTCGCCTCGGTGACGGGCAAAGCGGATACCGAACCGATGTTTCCCGACAATCCCTATCTCGCGGCCAACCGCCGGGTGACGGTGACGCTTCTCTCCGAGGCGCCGCCGACGCCGAACGGCAAGGTCGTGCCCTGACGGCTAAGTGTCTCTCTCAAAACTCCCGCCGCGCTTTCATTGCCAGAGCGGGAACGGTCCGTGACCGGGAGTTTTGTGAGGCACTCTATTTGGCCACCAGCAGCGCCCAGTAGACCTTGTACTTGGAGCCCGGTGCATAGGCCGTGGCGATGCCCATGCGCTTGGCCTCCGGCGCGAGCATGACGGCCCGGTGAGGAGGGCTATCGCGCCACCCTGAGAAGGCTTCCGCGAGCGTGTGGTAGCCCGCCGAGAGGTTGGCATCCGCGCCGTCGTAGCCGAGGCGGGCCACCGCGGCGCGCACCGTCTGGCTCTTGCTCGGCCGATCTGAGGCGGCCATGGCGGCAGCCTCGGTCTCGGCCAGTCTCTGCAATTCCGGATCGATGACGAGCGGCGCGGCGCCGTTGTTGCGGCGATAGGCCGAGATCATGTCCCGAGCCGCTACCGTATCGACGGCAGTGCTGCCGGTGGTGAGCGGCAGATACATGCTCGGCAGGCCCGTCGCCTCGGGCACGACCTGCCCCGCGCAGCCCTGGAGCAGGGTCACGAGGGCGAGCGCCGCGGGCGCGGCAAGAAGGGTCTGACGTCGGAGCACGACAGCGGGTTTCCCGTGAGCAGACGGTTGAGGTGGGCCCTGACCGCAGGAAACTCAAGTGTAACGCTGCCGCCAGCCCCGATATCCTCAGGGCCGGCGGCGATCTTGCCTCGCTACATCTCGTCCTATCCGTGGCGTCGCAGGTTCACGTCCTGCGACCCGCTTCCAGGCCGGCGAGTCGCCTCGCGCGGGTCGGACGAAGAGGGTTCATCCGCCCCGGCCGACGCTTTTTCTTCGCCGTCCGGACGAGACGTCGCCAGGGGCGCCAACACATGTGCCGCCGGGCTACCGACCGCATGGGCAATCTGACCGAGCGCATCGCGCACCGGCTCCAGGCCCTGCACGGTGATGAAGCTCGAAGCCGGCCCCATCGGCGGGATGAACTCGGCGTCGGAGAGGGTCTTGAACACCGAGAAGTTCAGGTCGCTCTGCACCTTCTGGCCGAGATTGACGTCGATCACCATGGCGATCAGCTCGAACTCGAGAAAGGGATCGCCGATCTTCTTGAACACCACCCGCGGCGCCGGCTCCTTGAGCACGTCCGGATGCGCCTTGGCGCAGGCGACCATCATCTCGGCAGCCTCCACCGGATCCTTGCTGCGCAGAACGTTGACCGAGATGATGACCCGGCCGGTGCGGTCGCCACGCACGCGGTTCTTCACGATGCCCGAGATCAGGTTCGAGTTCGGCACGATGACGGCCGAGCGATCGAAGGTCTGGATCTCGGTGGAGCGCACGGAGATGCGCCGCACGATGCCCTCGCTGTCACCGATCAGCACCTGATCGCCGACGCGGATCGGACGCTCCCAGAGCAGCAGCAGGCCCGAGACGAAGTTGTTGACGATGGATTGCAGGCCGAAACCGATACCGACCGAGAGCGCGCCGGCGACGATGGTGAGCTTCTCCAAGCTCAAGCCGAGATACGAGAAGGCCAGCGCCAGGGCGAGCAGGAAGCCGACATAGCCGGCCACCGTCGAGATCGAGTTGCGCAAGCCTGCATCGAGATCGGTCGCCGGCAGGTAGGTGCTCTCCAGCCAGCGCTGCACGCCGCGGGTGATGAACACGCCGAGCACAAGGATGCCGATGCCGAAGGCGATCGCCGAGAGCGAGATCGTGACGTCGCCGACCTTGAAGCCGAAGAAGGCCGTGCGGATCGAGGAGAAGATGTCCGTCGAGTCGAGCCCCCAGGGCGCCAGCGCGAGGAGCGCGGCGGCCGCGATCAGCAGAACGCGGGCGAAGCCCGTCGTCAGCACCGCGATCTGATTGAGCGAGCGCTTGCGCAGGCCGGTATTGGCCTGGAGCGTCGTCGCGATGCGGGTGTCGTCGCACAGAGAGCCGCCGATGAGCACATCGGCACTGACGACCAGCAGCCAGAGCAGGACGAGGATGCTGGCGGTCCAGATCAACTGATCGACCAGGAAGGCCGAGAGGGCGACGTAGCCCACCAGCGGGGCCGCCGCGATCACGGCGACCGCGACCCACCCGAGCAGCCGCAGCGGCCCGCCGATGTTGGACGAGGTCTCGGTGCCGACATAAGGGCCGAAACACTCCTCCTCCTTCTCCGCCGTGTCGGCGAAGCGATGGAGGCCGATGGCGAGCAGCAGCGCCGCGGTGATGGCGCCGACGCCGCGGGTCGCGATCGAGATCGGCAATGCGGCGTAAATCGCCGAGTTGAGCGCCTCCGTCGATTTCGACACCGTGATGACGACGGCGATGCTGACGGCCAGCGCGGTGATGCGCCACGCGGCAGCATCTGAGACCGGTGCGGGACGCCACGCAGGCTTGTTGACGGCAAGCAAGGCGTCGGCCGTCGCCTCGACGAAGGCGATGAAGGCGATGCCGCCGAGGATGGTGCTGGCGACCGGCAGGAAGCGCGCGGGCAGCAACTCGGTCACGTCGAGGGCGTAGTAGACCGCGTAGCTACCCGCGAGAGCCGGAACGGTTCCGAGCAGGAGCACGCGCCATGCACCGAGAAGCTTGGCGCGCTTCGAGGGCGTGGTGACGTTGATGTCCCGGCGCCCGAGTGCCGGAGCGATGTTGCGGCGACCGAAATAAAGGGCGAAGGACAGGCCGAAGGCAAGGCCGAGGATCAGCAGGTTCCACAGGCTGGCATTGCGGCGGAACAGGGAGACGGTGTCGTCGAAACCGCTGCGCAGCGAGCTGATGTCCCGCGGGATGTCCGCACCGACCCGCATCCACAGATCGGGGCTCAGCAGCGACGAGCTGCGCTCGAACAGGCCGCGGGTGAAGGCGGCCCGGCGGCGATTCGAGATCTGATCGACGATCTGGTCGCTCTGCACCAGCAGCGATTTGGCCAGCCGCTGCGTGCCGTCGATGTCGTTGACCGCCTGCTCGCGCTCCGCGCGCTCGCGGGCAACCTCCTCGCTCTCCTCCCCTTCCTTCGGCTTCGGCCCGATCTGCGTGAGACGCTCGCGGGCGGCGTCCAGCCGCGGCCCCAGCAGCTCGATCACCGACCGCAGCCGGTCGGCGAGCGGGTCAAGACCGTCGCGGGCGCGAGTCAGATCGCCTGCGCCGACATTCGGCCCGGTGATGGCCTTCTCACGCGTCTCGAGATCGGCCTTGATGGTATCGAGCCGGTCGCGGAGCGTCTGCAGCGCTTCTGAGACGGGCGCCTTGGGCGCCGCTGGTTTGGCAGCCGGTGCGGCTTGCCCATTCGCCTGAGCCGGCTGGCCGTTCGCTGATATCGGGGCCGCGTTCGGCTGTTTTGCCGCCGGTGCTTGAGCGGCCGGCGGACTCCCCTGCCCCACCGCCGCGTTCGGGAGGGCGGCGGTCGCGGCCAGCACCGCGATCAGGGCCGTGCCACGAACCCGATGTCGGAAACGGGTGAGAAGGGAGCGTCGTAGCATTGTCATCCTTTGCGGGAGGAACGGCTCGGGTCGTGTCCGCAACGCTTGGGCAGCCGTGTTGCCGTGGGTGCGGATGCCGACGTGACCGCCGGCCCAGATGCGCCGCATCGAAACTTCCTGCCTTGTGGTGCCCCCGAGCTAGAGCCTCAGCCAGGCTCGCCGAGGGGCGACGCACGAAACTTTTCGCAACGCACAAAGCCGCACTGATGCACGGTGTGTGCCCGCGTAATGGGGCGAAAGGATGCGGTCGAGGGCGCCGGAAATCCTGTTTCCCAGGAAAATCGGCGACCGCGACGTCACGGACCCTCCGCGCGCCTTCACAAGCTTGTCACGCTGATATTACACTAAGCCGCGATGGACTTGGCCATATCCTCACGCAGCGAGGAGGCGGCGCTGATCGTCCGCCCCGCCCCGCTTCGGCTCGAACCGGCACGACTCGCCGGTCGGGGGAGTTGTCCGCGTCAAAATCCACCCAGATTCATTCACTTCCGCCGTCCCGCCGGAGCGCATCGCGTTCTGGCTGCGGATCTAGTGCGAGAGCGCGCGACGGATCGGAGACTCGCGACCGTGCCGGGGCGCCATGCCCTCCGGCCCGGTTCCGAGGCGTCCCCTAGGCTCCAGCTGTCGCGAGCACGGCATGGCCCTTCGGACCTTCAGCGTCCAAGGCCGAGGCGCCCGCGGGGCGCCGTCACGAGCAGTGAGTGGCGTCGATGATCGATCTGCAGACCCTGGTGCTCAACGCGGATTACCGGCCGCTTTCCTATAACCCGCTGTCGTTGTGGTCCTGGAAGGACGCATTCACGGCCTTGTTCCTCGATCGCGTCACTTTGGTCGCGAACTACGACATCGAGGCGCACAGTCCCAGCCGGTCCCTCAAGGTGCCGAGCGTGGTTGCCCTCAAGAGTTATGTGGCGCTGGCTCGCAGCCCGGCCTTTACGCGCTACAATATCTACCTGCGCGACACCTTCAGCTGCCAATATTGCGGCCTGCGCCTTCCCTCGGGCGGTCTGACCTTCGACCACGTCGTGCCCCGCTCTCGCGGCGGCCTCTCCACCTGGGAAAACGTCGTGGCGGCCTGCTCACCCTGTAACCTGCGCAAGGCCAACCGCACGCCGGACGAGGCGGAGATGCCCCTTCTCAACGAGCCGCACCGGCCCACGCGTCATGAGCTGCACCGCCGCCAGCCGGAATTCGACCACCGCCAGTATCACCACACCTGGCTCGACTATCTCTACTGGGACAGCGAGCTCGACAGCTGAGCCGGCATCAGCGCAGCGGCTGCGGCGGCTCGTTGAACATCGGCTGGTTGGTGGGCCGCGGCACGTAGGCCCGGACGGCAAACCTCTCGACTGGCGGCGCGCGAAAGCGCGGACGCGGATCGCGGTAGGGCATCCCCGGCGGGAGTGTCGTGATGGCCGGGTTCGGTGCCGCGCGTCGATGAAACTGACCGGCCTCCACAGATGCGGGTGCAGCGGCGAAACCGGCAAGACTGAGAGCGCAGAGCGGAAGCAGATGGCGCATGGGAGCTCTCGCGTTCAATCGTGTCAGAACTTGATGGCGGCGCCACCGCGGACGGTGTTCAGCTCGGCCTTGTGGCCCTGGAAATCGTTGAACAAGACGTATTGATACTCGCCGCGCAGCAGGAAATTCGGCGTGATGGCGTATTCGAGGCCGCCACCGACGGCGAGGCCGACGACGGTAACCTTCTTCGTTGTTCCGTGGACTGTGCCGGGCGCCGGGATGCTGCCGGGTGGGTTATCTTGGTAGAAGACCGAGTAGCCGTAGTTGTTGATGAATGACTTCGTCGCGCCTGTCTGATTGGAGGCAAAAGTTGTATTGTTGTAGCCGAAGTTCTGAACGGTAACCGTGTCACTCACAGTCGCGCGACCGAGGGCCATGCCACCTGTGAAGAAGGGGAGCAGGTTGCCGAAGGCGTAGCCAAGCCGGCCTCTGATCGTCCCATAGTCTTGGATCTTCGTGCTGGCTTGACCGGTCAGACGGACGGTGGTGAGAAACTCGTCCTTCGTGATCGTCGAACGGCCAATTTGATCGAAGGTGTCTCCACCCCGGCCGAAGTAGGTGTAATCGGCTTCGAGACCCGCTACGACATCTTCGAACTGATAGTTGACGCCGGCAAACACGCCGTAGCTGGCTCCGCCGGAATGGGTGGCACGCGCGGCGAGATACTGAGACGCGCCCATCTCGGATTCCGCGACGGTGTTCCGGAGCGCGTTCGCGACGATCGATTGAAAAGCGTTGTTGAAGCCGAGGGCTGCCGACGTGTAGCCCCCGTGCCCGCCGACATAGAACCCGCTCCAGTCCACCAGCGGAGCCGGCGCCACATAATCATCGTCGGCGCCGCGCAGCACGCCGTAGTCGAGGTCGGCAGCGAAAGCCGGCGATACCAGAACGGAAGTCAGAAGAGCCAGGGTCGCGATACGCATCGTCGTCGTCCTCACGCACCGGGCCGTCACTGCGCCGGGCTGACCCTTTCGTCTTAATTCAGTAACCTTAATTTTTCGTGCCGGACCAACATTGGATGGCGTTCCGAGATGGCTGACGCGTCGTTCTGGGCTTCGGATCGAGGGTGATCAGAGAGCTTCTTGATCGTGCATCGTGCGGCGCCGACCGTCGGCTGCAATCGTTCGTGACGATGTTGTCCGATGACGCTCAAACAGGAATGGCGCCCGGGTTTCATCCCGGACGCCAGAGGTCGATGAAAGACGGGTTTGGTCGGCTCAGTTGCCGAAGTTCTGGGCGGCAGGCGGAAGCAGGCCGTCGGCGAAGCGATAGCGCAAGCCGACCCGGAACTCGTTGGCCGCCAGATCCTTCACGCGCGTCAGGCCGCCATACTCGTCCAGCCCGCTGCGGATCCGGCCTAGGTTGATGTACCGGTAGGCCGCATCGAGGCTGAAGCCGGCGCCGATATCGTAGGAGACGCCTGCAGTCAAAGCCCAGGCGAAGGTGGTGACCGAGTGGTTGGTGCGGAAGGCCGCGTTACGCGGACCCGTGCCGGCGGTCCCATCGCAGCCATCGATCAGGCAAGTGGTCTGGGTGTAGTTGCGGCTCATGCGCTTGTCGGCAAAGCCGACGCCGGCACCGACGTAAGGCGTGAAGCCGTACCAAGTCCCGATATCGGCGTAGACGTTGACGAGGCCCGTCAGCACATCGACCTTGCCGGCTTCGAGGTTGTAGCCCGTCTCTAACACAGAGCGTGAGGAGTAGCCGCGGAAGGAGGAAGCGCCGCGCTGGTCGATTGTGGCGTCGACGCGCAGCCACGGATTGATCTGATAGCCGACGCCGCCGCCATAGCCGGCCTCCGAGCTCAGCCGCAGCCCGACCAGCGGCGGCATGCCGGGATCGCTCGGATCGGGGATCGCGTCGTCGCGCGGGTGGTCGTACCAGCTCTGGGTGAAGTCGCCTCGAAGATACCAGCCGCTGCCGATCGCCACCGGTGCGGCCTCGACCGGCGGCGGGGGCAGCGGAGGCAGATCTGCTGCTGCGGCCGAAACGGAGAACGCGCAGATGCCGGTCAGGGCGCCGAGGAGCGTGCCGGTCGCGAGCGTGGCCGCCAGCGCCAGACGATGCGATGCGATCATGGGAAGCCTCGTCGGAGGCGGCGGCCGGAGGTGTCCGCGCCTCGATTAGCCGGTAGTCTTACCGATAAAGGTTATGATCGGCTTAACCTTAACCAACGGGGTTGCCGGGCCTTCGAAAACAAGAACGGCGCGGAGGTATCCGCGCCGGTCGGGTTTCAATGAAGGAGAGGCGCAATCAGTACTTGCGGACCAGCGGCGGGGGAGGCGCGTAATCGACCGCGGCGACGGCGACCGGTGCACCGAACAGGTAGCGCAGACCGACCTTGACGTCGTGCGCCTCGAGTTCCTTCACGCGGTAGACCGTCTTCGGGCAGTCCGGAGCGCAGGTGACGACGCCGGTCGTGGCCTCGCCCATGTTGAGGTAGCGGTAGGCGGCCTCGAACCGGACGTTTTCCGTCACGGCGTAGCCGAGACCGGCGTGCAGCGCCCAGGCGAAGTTCGTGCGCTCATTGTGCCGGCCGATGCCGAAGCCACCTTCATACGCACCGTAGCCTTTGTCGGTCACGCCGCCGAAGCTGTGGTGGGCGACGCCGACGCCGGCGCCGATGAACGGCGTCACACCGTACCACGTGCCGAGATCGACGTAGCCGTTGGCGAGGCCGACGATGGAGTCGAACTTGCCGCTGGTGACGTTGTAGCCGCCGGTGTCGCCGAACGTCTTGTCCTCGGCGACAAAGGTCCACTTGCTGCGGAAACGGTACTCGCCGGTCGCATCGACGCGAAGCCACGGATTGATCTGGTAGCCGATGCCGCCGCCAATGAAGTACTGGTTCGACACTTTGTCTTGTATGACGGCGTAATCGTACGGTTTCGGCGGGTTCGAAACATCCTCGGCGATGCTCTTGCGCAGGTCGAGCGAACCGTAGCCGCCATCGACGCGCAGGTACCAGCCGCCGGCGAAGACCTCCGGTTCGGACAACGGTACGGGCAGAGGGGGCGGGGGCGGCAGCAGGTCGGCGGCCTGTGCAAGGCAGGGCACCCCGACGCCCGCGAGGAGCGTGAGAGAGCGCGCCAATGCGGGAATTTTGGAGCGGCGGCGCATTAAGAAATCCTTCACCCGTCGAGCACGCCGAAAGATCAGGCCGGCCCGAAATGCGAGTGCAAGGATGGTCTATGAAGGTTAAGCCGCGCTTAACGTAAAAAATTAGTCTTGTCGATCCGTTTCATCGAACGGCAAAGCGTAAGAAATCAGTACCATCGTCGATTGCGCGGCCACCCTGTAAATCACCTTTCGGGTGGGCTCTGCCTTCAGGTCCCATACGTCCTGCGGGTCGCCGGACCGAAACCCGGTCCAGCGGCACTTGGCATTTTCAGGTCTCGCCCCGCAGTCGAAGGGCGGACGGGCCGGAGACGGGCGCCTCAGGCCGCGGCGCGGGTGACGGCGTCGACCACCTCGTCCACCACCTCAGCGACTAGATCACGATCGTCGCCCTCGGCCATCACACGGATGACGGGTTCCGTGCCGGAGGGACGGATCACGAGGCGACCGGATTGGCCGAGCCGATCCTTGGCGTGGGCGATCGCCGTGACCACCGAATCCGCCCGCAGCGGTTCGCCGGAGCGGAAGCGGACGTTCTTGAGGATCTGCGGCAGCGGCTCGAAGCAGTGGCAGACCTCACTCACCGGCAGGTTGCGACGCTTTACGACACTGAGGAGTTGAAGGGCGGCCACCAGTCCGTCGCCCGTGGTCGCGTAGTCCGACATGATGATGTGGCCGGACTGCTCTCCGCCGAGATTGTAGCCGTGCTCACGCATGTGCTCGAGCACGTAGCGATCGCCGACAGCGGTGCGGGCAAGCGTCAGACCGAGGCCGTTGATGAAGCGTTCAAGGCCGAGATTCGACATGATCGTCGCGACGAGGCCCGGCTGAGTCAGGCGCTCGTCTTCCTTCCAAGAGCGGGCCACAGCCGCCATGAGCTGATCGCCATCGACCTTCTGGCCCTTCTCATCGACGATCAGCACGCGGTCGGCGTCACCGTCGAGAGCGATGCCCACATCGGCGCGCAGCTCCCGCACCTTCTGCACGAGGGTCTCGGGTGCGGTCGAACCAACATCCTGGTTGATGTTGAAGCCGTCCGGCTCAACGCCGATGGCGATCACCTCGGCGCCCAGTTCCCAGAGCGTTTCCGGGGCGACGCGATAGGCGGCGCCGTTGGCGCAATCCACGACGACGCGCAGTCCGTCGAGGGTCACATGGCGTGGCAGCGTGCGCTTGGCGAACTCGATGTAGCGGGCATGCACGCTCTCGATCCGCTTGGCGCGGCCGAGCTCGCGCGATCCGGCGAGGCGGCGGCGCATGTCGCCGTCGATCAGGCTCTCGATCTCCAGTTCCAGCTCGTCGTTGAGCTTAAACCCGTCCGGCCCGAACAGCTTAATGCCGTTATCCTCGAACGGGTTGTGCGAGGCCGAGATCATCACGCCGATATCGGCGCGCATCGAGCGGGTCAACATGGCGACGGCAGGCGTCGGCATCGGACCCAGCAGCAGCACATCCATGCCGACGGAGGTGAAGCCGGCGACGAGCGCGGTCTCGATCATGTAGCCGGAGAGCCGGGTATCCTTACCGATCACGACGCGGTGGCGATGGTCGCCGCGCTGGAAGATCAGGCCGGCGGCCTGCCCGACCTTGAGGGCGAGCTCCGGTGTGATGACGCCGTTGGCCCGGCCGCGGATGCCGTCGGTTCCGAAGTGTTTGCGCAACGTCGCTTCTCCGCGCTCGGCGTGGCTCGCAGCGGGCCACATTATCAGATCAGGACCCGGCCGGCGGAGCGGATCGCGGGTGTGGTGAATCGGTTGCTCCGCGACAAAGGCGGTCGAAATGGGGCGGCCGAGCCCCTCGGGCTTGTGGCTATCGAAGAAGTTGCGGCACGGCCGAGACGAGCAGGGCGACACCCGAGACGGTGAGGAGACCGAGGACGAGCCTGCGGAACCCGGTTTCACTCAATCCCACATACGCCCGGGCACCGAGAAGGGCGGGGATCAGCATGGCCGGCAGCACCAGCAGGATCATCGGCAGCATGCTCCGGGTGATGAGTCCGGAGGCGATGTAGACCACCAAGGTGACGGCGAGCATCGATAGATTGAAGTTCTGGATGACCGCACGTTGCACGTCGCGGTCGTAACCACGGAGCGTGCACCAGAGCGTCGGCAGCGTGCCCGTGAAGCCGCCGAGGCCCCCGAGAACGCCGCCGCCAAGGCCGATGGCAGCGTCGGCAATCCGTCCGCCGATGGTGATGCGTGGAAGATCTTTCGACAGGAGCATCGCTGGGCACCACAAGACGAGGACGGTGCCGAGAATGGCCTTGAACCAATGCATGTCGAGATGCGGCAGCAGGAAGGCCCCAAGCGGGACGCCGGCGAAGCCTCCGAGCACGAACGGCGCCAGAAGCCCGATCTCGAAGCCGCGGCGCACGGTAACGGCGGCGATGACCTGACCCGCGAGGGCGCCGGTGACTGCCAGAGCCGCCGCGAGTTGCGGATCGATCACCCAGGCCCAGATCGACATGGCGACGAGGCCGAAGGCGAAGCCGGACAAGCCCTGCACGAAGCCAGCCAAGGCCGCGCCGAGGGCAACAATCAGGTAGACCGAACTCAGCATGGCCGGCCGTTCCGTCCGCGTTTCGAGTGGGATTAGCGACGACGAAGCCGCGGAGGGGCGGCCGAAAAGCGATCAGACATGGAAAAGGGGCGCCTCACGGCGCCCCCTTCCCTTCTCGTCGTTCTGTTCAGCCCTGCGGTTGCGGGCTCGGTTCCAGCCCACCATCGCTGCCGCGGGGGCGGCCGCGACCGGTCGAGGGCACCGGCGACCCACGCGCCGGCGTCGGGGGCACGTCTCCCGAGTCGCGCACCGGCGGTTCGCCCTGGAGCAGCTTACGGATCTCCTCGCCGGACAGGGTCTCGTACTCGAGCAAGCCCTGCGCCAGCGCCTCGAGGTCGTCCTTGTGCTCGGCGAGGATGCGACGCGCTTCCTCAAGGCCGGCCTCGACCAAGCGGCGCACCTCGGCGTCGATCTTCTGAGCGGTCGCTTCCGAGACCGTCTGCTGACGGCCCATCGACATACCGAGGAAAACCTCGTCGTTGTTGTCGCCGTAGGCCACCGTGCCGAGTTCCGGCGAGAAGCCCCAGCGGGTCACCATCATCTTGGCCAGCCGCGTCGCCTGCTCGATGTCGGACTGGGCACCCGAGGTCACCTTGTCCTTGCCGAAAATCATCTCCTCGGCGATGCGGCCACCCATCATGATCGCCAGGCGCGAGGTCATCTGCTCGAACGACATCGACAGCTTGTCGCGCTCGGGCAGCTGCATGACCATGCCGAGCGCACGGCCGCGGGGGATGATCGTCGCCTTGTGGACGGGATCAGTGGCCGGGACGTTGAGGGCGACGATGGCGTGGCCGCCCTCGTGGTAGGCGGTGAGGCGCTTCTCGTCCTCGGTCATGACCAGAGTGCGCCGCTCGGCACCCATCATCACCTTGTCCTTGGCGTCCTCGAACTCATGCATCGTCACGATGCGCTTTCCACGGCGGGCGGCGAGCAGTGCCGACTCATTCACGAGGTTCATCAGGTCGGCACCGGAGAAGCCGGGGGTGCCGCGGGCGATAGTCTTAAGATCGACGTCCGGCGCCAGCGGCACCTTGCGGACGTGGACGCGCAGGATGCGCTCACGACCAGTGACGTCCGGATTCGGCACCATGATCTGGCGGTCGAAGCGACCGGGCCGCAGCAGGGCCGGGTCGAGCACGTCGGGGCGGTTGGTCGCCGCGATGATGATGACGCCCTCGTTGGCCTCGAAGCCGTCCATTTCCACGAGGAGCTGGTTCAGCGTCTGCTCGCGCTCATCGTTGCCGCCGCCAAGGCCGGCGCCGCGGTGACGGCCAACCGCGTCGATCTCGTCGATGAAGATGATGCAGGGTGCGTTCTTCTTGGCCTGCTCGAACATGTCGCGCACGCGGCTCGCGCCGACGCCGACGAACATCTCGACGAAGTCCGAGCCCGAAATCGTGAAGAAGGGCACGTTGGCTTCACCCGCGACAGCGCGGGCGATCAGGGTCTTACCCGTACCAGGCGGGCCGACGAGCAGCACGCCGCGCGGAATGCGCCCACCGAGGCGCTGGAACTTCTGGGGATCGCGCAGGAACTCGACGATCTCCTGCAGATCCTCCTTGGCTTCCTCGACGCCGGCCACGTCGTCGAAGGAGACGCGCCCGTGCGCCTCGTTGAGGAGCTTGGCCTTCGACTTGCCGAAACCCATGGCGCGGCCCGCGCCGGACTGCATCTGGCGCGAGAGGAAGATCCAGGCACCGATGAACACGAGGATCGGCAGCCAGCTCACGAGGAGCTGGATGAACCAGGGCGTGTTGTCGGAGGGCGGACGCGCGGTGATCTGCACGCCCTTGGCCTGAAGCTTCGAGACGAGGCTCGGATCGTTCGGCAGATAGCTCGAGAAATTGCCGCCGCCCACGTAGGTGCCGCTGACGTCCTGACCCGAAATCGTGACCGACTGGATCTTACCGGCATCGGCATCGTTCAGGAGCTGGCTGTAGGCGATCTCGCTGCCGCCGCCGCGGTGACCCGGGTTCTGGAACAGGGTCACAAGGGCGAGCACCAGCAGGAAGATGACGACCCACAGGGCGAAATTGCGGAAATTCGGGTTCATCGATCGGTCCTGGGAGGCGTGCGAGCGTCGTCCCGCAAGGTCGCGGCATACCCCACGCGCTCAAGGCCAATGTAGGCGGCGCCCCCTCGGTTGCCAAGTAAATCGGAAGCGCCTGCGGCGAGGGCGACCTGGTAGCGTTAGCGGCGCTCCCCACCTGCCCTGCGCGGCGGTGCGGCCGCAAGACGGATCGTCCCCTTCCGGTCGGTCTCGATCAGAACGCCCCGAAGAGTCCGGCGCAGCACCCTCCCCTCGGTCAGAGCCGGCAAGAGCGCATCGAGAACGAGAGCTTCGAGCCGACCGAGACGCTTCGGCACAGGTGGCTCTTGGATGGTGGCGATCGTGTCCATCGCCGTGTCGAGGACGCGCAGTGCGATCGCTTCCGGCTCGCGGCGCAGACGATGTCCATCGAGGCGAAGCTCCCCGACCTCGTTCCGCGCGATCTCCGATAGCACGGCGTCGGCGCGCTGCCGGAGCGCCGCGTCGTCCCGCGCAGCGCGGACGGCAAGGCGGCCGAGGCGTGCTGGGTTCAGGCCCTCCCTGGCCAGCAGGGGCAGAAGTCGGCGGAGCCGTGCTCGGGCGAAGCGCTCGTCCTGGTTGGAGGGATCGAGCAGAAACGGGAGATGATAGGCCTCGCAATAGGCCACGAGGTCGGCCTTCGGGATGTCGAGGAAGGGCCGCGCCAGCCGGATTTTCGGTGTCAGCGAGCGTTCGCTGCGCATACCGGCAAGGCCGGCGGGACCGCTGCCGGCGAGGAGCCGCATCAGCACGGTCTCGGCCTGATCGTCGAGCGTATGGGCGGTGAGAACGAGGCCGGCTCCGATCCGGGCGGCATGGTCGGTGAGAAGCCGGTAGCGGGCGCTGCGGGCTGCGGTCTGGATCGCGCTGTCGCGGCGCGGCGCGTCCCAGGTCAGAATCGTGTGGCCGAGACCGAGTTCGGCCGCGAGGAGTCCCACCTCGACCGCCTCCGTGGCTGAACCCGCGCGTAAGCCGTGATCGACGGTAGCGACACGGACGCGGCCGCCGGCCGAGCGCGCCGCATGCATCAGGGCCGTGGAATCGGGCCCGCCGGAGACTGCGAGCAGGACCGGAGACGGGGCTTCGTCGAGTAGCGGAGCGAGGGCGCGGGCGAGCCGTTCGTCGAGGGACGCGGGCGCGTCGCTCAAGCGGCGCAGCGGGCGCGCTTCTGCTCCCGCTCGACGCCCTGGCGCACGCCGGCGCCCGCACCCGGAAACTTCCGCTCGACCTCGGCCAACGTGGCACAGGCTTGAGCCTTGGCACCCAGCGCGTGCAGGGAGGTGCCGAGCTTCAGCATGGCCTCAGGGGCGACGGGCGAGTTCGCGAAGTCGGTCGACACCTTCAGGAACTGCTCGGCGGCCTCGCGCGAGCGATTGCGCTGGAGGTAGCTCTCGCCGAGCCAGTAGGTCGCCTTCGGTACCAGCCGGTCGCGGGGATGCGACTGGATGAACTGGCGCAGGCTCATCTCTGCCTGCTCGTATTGGCGCTCACGGATGAGGGCGTAGGCCGCCTCGAAGTCGGCCTGCGCGTCGCCGCTGCCGGTGGCGGCGATGCTCGCGCTTCCGGCGGGCGCCTCGACTGGCCCGATCGATCCGGTGCGCGCGGGCGGGGGCGACAGGTCCACCGGGCCGCCGAAGCCGGGCGGCGGCAGATCCATGTCGTCGGACGCGCTCGCATCCGCGTCCGCCACGGTCGGCGGGACGGAACGGCGCAGCGGTGTCTCAGATTCGGCGATCGCGCCGGTCGGCAGCGGAAGCGAAGGCTGCGTCGTTCCGAGCGGCTTCGGGGCGCCCGGCGCATTCGGGTTCTGCTCGGGGTCGAAGGCATCGCTCCGCTTTCCCGGCCGTCCCTCGCCGGGATTGGTGCCATAGGGTGCGGCGGAGGGCGGCGACGCGGCGGGGGGCGGCGCCTTGCGGGCGGGAGCCGCGGTGCTCCCCTTCCCTTCCTGGAAGCGGAACTCGACATCCTCCTGGAACTTCCGAAGCTGTTCCTTGAGCTGCCGGTTCTCGTACTGGAGCGTTTCGATCTGTCCTGACAGTTGCCGGGAAACGTTCTCCAGGCGGTTGAGTCGCACCACGAGCTCGGACGCATCCTGCGCCTGGGCGGCGCAAAGGGCAGCCGAGGAAATCGAGAGGCCGAGTCCGAGGGTCAGGAGGAGGCGGCGGTACATGGCGGCTGGCACCGATCGGTCTTCTGGCTCGCGGCCATCGTCGTGTCACTCTCCAAACTCCCACCTCAGGGAGTTCGAAGAGGCACGCTCACCCGTTAGCAGAAGGCCCGGTCGGCCGCAAAACCGGGCCTCGACGGGTTTCAGGAACCGGCGCCACCATCGAGGACGCTGACAGCGCGGCGGTTCTGCGACCAGCAGGAGATGTCGTTGCAGACCGCCACCGGACGTTCCTTGCCGTAGGAGACCGTGCGCATCCGCGAGGCCGAGATGCCGCGGGAGGCGAGATAGTCCTGAACCGTCTGCGCGCGGCGGGCACCCAGCGAGTAATTGTACTCGCGCGTGCCACGCTCGTCGGCGTGACCCTCGATCAGGAAGCTGTAACGCGGATAGCGTTGGAGCCACGACGCCTGTTTGTCGAGGGTGGCGGTGGCGGTCGGCGTGAGATCCGTCGAGTCGGATTCGAAGAAGACCCGATCGCCGACATTCACGACGAAATCCTGAGCGCTGCCGGGACGTGCCACGCCGCCGGCGCCGCCCGCGCCCAAGGCGGAGGCATCGGCGAGATCGCTGTCCTTGCTGCAGGCACCGAGCCCGAGTGCGGCGCAGAGTGCCAGCGTCAGGGAAAGCCCACGAATGCGCGCGGGTGTCGACATCGTCTGTCTCCTCACGGCCGAGCCGTGCCGGTTGTCCTGCCGGTGCTCGCTACGATCGCTCAGCGATCGGGACCAGCCCCGAGTTCCTGCTTGATTGAGACCTCGATCCCCGCACGCGGACTTGCGTCGGCTGAGGGCGCTCTCGTCCCAGATGGTGTAGCCGCGGATGGTTAAGTGTCTCTCACGAATGCACTGCCGCCGCTGTCTGCCCGTGAGACGGATCGTCTAGCGGGTAGGAGAACCGAGACGGCGAGATCCGTGACCGGTTCAAGCTCGACCGTAACGCCGCGTCAGTGTTCTGCCGACAATTGCGGCGCCCCGTGGGCGCAGGCCGAAGTCGCGTCGCTTATCCCTTCGGCGTTGCGGCGCAGCAACAGGTCTGACTTGAAGCCGCGCGCAGGGTCGCGATTGCTTCTCGCGCATGACGGGCGGCATGAACGGCGGTTCCGAGCGGCACGGCAATCTCCGCGCCGCTGAGGCAGGCCTGCTCCAGGGCGGCACAGGCCCCTGATAGATCGTGGAAAGAAAGGCCGCCGCTCGATGAGACGAGGATGTGAGCGTCCTGAGCGAGCCGCGACGGCTCACGGGCCGGCGGATCGAAGCGAGCTGCGATTTGGCGGTCGAGGACTTCGAGCAGATCCATGAGGCGTGATCGGCCGAACAGCTCCTCCAACTCGGCGAGACCGTCGGCATCGAAGGCAACCGCTCGGGCAGGGCTGGGCTCAGGAGCGGCCGGCGGGTTCATTCCATTGCTCCGCTTTGCGAAAGGTTGCTATGCGCCGATCGAGTTAACGAAGCATTAACTGTTCGGCTATGTGATGAGGACGCCCCAAAATTGGATAAGGGTCATGTCGTCAGCCACGACCGTGCTCATCGTCGAGGACAATTACCTGTTGTTGGAGATGCTGACGCGGCTGTGCGAGCGTGAGGGCATGCGCGTGCTGGCGGCGTCCAGCGGCGAGGCCGCGTTGACGGCGCTCCGGGATGAGGGCGAGTCCATCGATTGGCTGTTCACCGACATCGTCCTTCCGGGCCTGATCGATGGCTGGACCGTCGCCAGCGCCTATCGTGAGCGTTATCCGCAGCGGCCGATTGTCTATGCCTCGACGACGGCACAGGTCGAGAGCCGGACGGTTCCGGGTAGCTTCTATCTCCGCAAGCCGTTCGAAACGCGGGAGGTTCTGGAACTCGCCGGCGTGATGGCCGCGCGCCCTAGTGAGAGCCGGAGCCGCGTCGCCGGCTGAAATCGTAAGCGCCGGGGCCCTCTATGCGGCCGCATCGAAGAGTACACGGATCTCCGGCACCGTATCCCACGTGCCGAGGCGGGCGCAGGTGAGATCCTGCGGCCGGTGCCGAGCATAGAGAGCAAAACTCTCGGCCACGAATTCGGTCAGATCGAGCAGGCGCGACGGAGCGCGGCGTCCGTCGCCCTTGAACAGCGTCGAGCCCGGCACTCCGTACCGCTCGGCGATCTCTGGCAGAACCGGCCAGACCGGTTCGGCCGCCAGCGTATCGGGCGCGTAGGCCGCCACGGGAATATCGAGCGGGTCGCAGCCCGCCTCGCGGGCGAGGCGCCGGGCGATGTCGCCGAGCACGTGCAGCCGGGGGTGGTTGATGACGTGCATGAACACGCCGCCTCGGCCCCACAGGGCGAACTCCCGTTCCAGGCCGAACCCGACGTCGCGGGACGTGCGCAACAAGTAGTCCGCGCTTGACTGCCACAGATCGAAGTAGCCGAGCTGGTCGAAGACGGCGCCGGTGTAGAGCCGCAGGGTCGCCTCGACGCTGAGGCCCCGATGGAAGCCCTGGAGCGCGATCGCCGAATGATACGGGCCGATCGGCGAGGCGACGAGCCGCGACAACCGCAGGCTCGCCTCGTCACCGACATGAACGAGATCGGGATGGAAACCGGAAAACAGGATCGTCGGGAACAGCCGCAGGCCTGGTACCCGCTCGGCCAGCCCATGGATGTTGCCGCCCGCGATGAAGCCTACGGGAAAGAACTGCGAGAAGACGTGGTCGGTCTCCCTCAGATGGCGCGCGAGCCGGTCGATATGCCCGAACCGGCGGGTCAGACCCGCGACGAGGAGCGTCTCGACCTCGGCGCCCGGCAGCATTAGGCGCAGGGCCTGCGCGACCCCGGAGGCTTGGCAATTGCCGATCACCGCGATGCGCGGCCGACCCGTCGAGGCCCGCCACGGTCTCGCCCAGGATCGCGGTGAGAACGAGCGCGCCGCAGCGGCCTGGACGGCGGGGACGATCGGCTTGAAAAGGGCGGGGAACGGGGCCAAGCGGCGCGCGGCCTCTCGCGGGCGGGCGTGCAGGATCGGATCAGGCGATGAACCCTTACCGCGATCTACCGGCCGAGCGCTTCTGGCGCAAGGCGGTGGCGGGTGTGCCGCCCTTCGCCATCGATCCGGGCCCGCGCGACGTCTTCCGTATCGCGCGCACCGACCGGGTTGCGACCGCCGGCTCATGTTTCGCGCAGCGCGTCTCGCAGGCGCTCGTCCGCGGCGGGTTTCGCTACCACATCACGGAAACCGCACCCGAAGGGATGACCGAGTTCGAGGCGTCGGCCCGCCAGTACGGCACCTTTTCGGCGCGCTACGGCAATCTCTATGGCCCCCGCCAATTCGTGCAGTTGTTCGATCGGGCCTTCGGCGCCTTCGATCCGGGGCTCAAGGTGTGGCGGCGGGAGGACGGCCGATTCGTCGATCCGTTCCGCCCGACTATCGAGCCCGACGGCTTTGCCGACGAGGCGGCGGTGATCGAAGCCCGCGACCACCATCTCGCCCGCGTGCGCGAACTCTTTGAGAGCCTCGACGTGCTGGTCGTGACGCTCGGCCTCACGGAGGGTTGGCGTTGCCGCTCCGATGGGGCAGCGCTATCCCTCGCGCCGGGTGTCGCCGGCGGGCGGTTCGACCCGGCCGAGGTCGCCTTCGTCAATGCAAGCACCGCGGAGGTGGCAGCCGACGTCTCCGGCTTCCTCGACCGGCTCTGGAGCGTCAACGCGGCCGCGCGGGTCATCCTCACGGTCTCGCCGGTGCCGTTGATCGCGACCTATCGCGACCAGCACGTGCTCGTCGCGAATGCGCATTCGAAGGCGGTGCTGCGCGCTGCGGCCGGTGAGGTGTGCGAGCGATGCGATCCGCGCCTCGTCTACTTTCCCTCCTACGAGATCATCACGAGCCACACCAATGGCGGACGCTACTACGAGGAGGACCAGCGCAGCATCGCCGAGCCTGGCGTCGCTCACGTGATGCGGACGTTCATGGCGAGTTTCTCGCCCGGATCGGTCGAGAAACGGGAGCCACCTCCGTCCCGTGCCAGCGAGGCGGAATTCGCCGGCACGGCCGGCGTGATCTGCGACGAGGAGACGATCGAGCGCAGCCTCGCCTGAGCCAAGCCCAAATCCGCTGTTCCGAAGGGATCGACCGGATTGGGTCTGCGACGACGCTACTTGAGGTGGGCGAAGTAGACGTCGCCCGCCGCCCGCTTCAATTCGGCCCCCGCATCGCGACCGATCGCGTCGGCCTCCGCGGCCGGACCTTCGCGGTGGACCGCCCAATGGCGGCTGCCATCCGGCAGGAAGAGCAGGCCATCCAAGGTGATGCGGTCACCCACGACCTGCGCGAGTGCCGCGATGGGCGTGCGGCAGGAGCCATCGAGTTCGGCGAGGAGGCCGCGCTCCGCATCGAGCGCCGTCGTGGTGGTGGCGCACGCAACCGGCCTCAGCAGCGCCCGGATGGCGTCGTCTCCGGCCCGGCATTCAATCCCGAGTGCCCCTTGTGCCACGGCCGGGAGCATTTCCTCCACCGAGAGCACGCTGCGCGCGACATCCTCCATCCCGAGGCGCTGAAGGCCAGCGAGCGCCAGCAGGGTAGCATCGCACTCTCCCGCTTCGAGCTTGCGCATGCGGGTGTTGGCGTTGCCGCGAAGGGGCACGATGGCAAGGTCAGGCCGGTGCATCAGTACCTGAGCCCCACGACGCAGGGATGATGTGCCGACACGGGCACCGGACGGAAGATCGGCGAGGCGGTTGGCTGCGCTCGCGCTGAGGAAGGCATCGCGCGGATCGTCGCGCTCCAGGATACAGGCGATGGTGAGCTCGTCGGGCAGCCAGGTCTCCACGTCCTTCATGGAGTGGACGGCGACATCGATCGTGTCGGCGAAGAGCGCCTGTTCCAGTTCCTTGGTGAACAGCCCCTTGCCGCCGATCTCGGAGAGCGGCCGGTCGAGCACCCGGTCGGCCACGGTCGAGACGACGACGATCTCGGTTTCCAGACCCGGATTGGCCGCTACGATCCGATCACGGACCATGCCGGTCTGTGCGAGCGCCATCGGGCTGCCGCGGGTTCCGATTCTCAGAGGTCGCGAGAGGCTCATGCTTTGCGCTGTAGCCGAGACGGCAGCGCTCGTCACGCCTTGGCGTGCTCTTGAGCGGACAGGTCGTCGGAAGGCGGCATACGACGCGTTGTCGGAAAACTTTTCAAAAGGGGGCTGGACACGCCGCCCGCCCATTGCTAATTCGCCGCCACCGCACGGGACTGGTGGCCCGGCGGTCCGGCCTCTCCAAAGAGGCTTGGGGCGCATAGCTCAGTTGGTAGAGCAGCTGACTCTTAATCAGCGGGTCCTAGGTTCGAACCCTAGTGCGCCCACCAATCATTCCAAGAACTTAGCCCCTACTTGGAACGCCGTTTCGACACGGCGTCAGTGGCTCATTTCGACAAACCCTCCCGCTTCGTTCTAGCCTCTAGTCGCTTCCGTGCGCCCTCGCGCCGCTGCGCGGCCGTCGTCTGCGCATAGCGGAGCAGAGCGGCCGTCGTCAGGTGGCCGCTGAGCGCGCGAAGCTGCGCGTCGGTCAAGCCGGCCTCTGCGCCCTCGACGTTGCCGCCGTGGCGCAGGCCCATGAACTTCACCTCCGCGTCGATGCCGGCCGCCTCGCGGATCTCCGCGACCTGGTGGCGGAAGTAGTCGGGTTGCCAAGGCAGGTGCACCTTGCGGCGGCGGTCGAGCTGATCGCGCGTGACGATCAGCGTCCCGCGCCGCGGCAGCGCATCAAGGCGCGCCGTCATCTCCGGCCAGAGCGACGTGCCGTCCGTGTCGAACAGCGGCACCTCGACCAGCTCGCCGGTCTTGTGGTGGAACACGCGCACGATGCCCGGCGCGTCCGCCGGCCGGTAGTGTGTCCAAGCGAGCCGGGTCAGGATGTCCTCCTGCCGCTGGAGCCAGAAGAACGCGATCATCGCCGCCGTGCCGATCGACCCCTCCCCGGCTTTGTCGGCGGCTGCGACGAAGCGGACTAGCTCGGCGTGCGTCACCGGCCGCGTCGCCTTGGCCTTATAGGCGAGCCCCATCTTGGCGAACGGGTTGTCGAGCGGAATCTCGCGCGGCCGGTCGCGGCGCGCCACGTTCCATGCTCGCTTGCAGACCGTCATCGCCAGGATGGCGGTGCGCACCCGAGCCGTGCCGTCAGCCTTGGTCTTGAGCCGGTCGTAGAGAGGTGCGCTCATGCCGCCTCTCCATCGAAGCCGGCCCAGCGGATCTGCGCGTCGCCTGTGATCAGGGCGGCGAGCGTCGGCTCGGCGGTGTCGTCGTCCTCGGCGTCAGCGTCACCGTCCAAAACGTCGAGGAAGGCGATGAGGCGGGCGGTGGCGTCGAGGGCCTGCTCGATGGCGAGTTCGACACGGCGACGAAGGGCGGTCCGGTCGACGGGCCGCTGCGTGACAAGGGGGACGACGGCGCTCACTGACGACCCCGCACGTCTGCCGACGACGTGTTGCCGGCCATCCGCTGGAGAACGGTGAGTCCCTCTTCCTTCGGATCCAAGCCAAGGTCGTCACAGATGTCCAGCGTCAGCCGAGCCAGCCCTTGCCAGCCGGCCTGGGTGGTGGGCGTCACGCTGAGTGCATGCTGGAAGGCGACCTCTGCTGCCTCGCAGGCCTCGAACCAAGCTGGCGGTAGGTCTGCGTCCCGGTTGTCACGACGGTGCTGATCCAGAACCGCCAGCGCATGGTCGATCGCCTCCCGCGTGTTCGCGATGCTGGCAAAGATCGGGTCGGGCTGTTCGCCGATGCGCAGCACGTCGGCCAGTAAGCTTTGAAGGATGGCGGTTTCGTCGAGAGGGTCGTCGTCCTCATCAGCCTTTGTGCGGCAAATCTCGGCGGCGATCTTGGCCTTCGTCGTTAGGCCTTCGAGCGTGTGTGCGGGCAGCGCGCGCGCCCGGAGGATAGCTGCGTCGTAAGCTTTGGTGGCGGCATCGAAGGCGGCGTCGAGCACAGGCAAGCCATGCGCGGCCCGGTATGCCTCAAGTTCGGCCTGCCACCGATCCCAAGCCGCGATGATCGCCTCGGCGCGCTGCTGAGCGGCCTCATGGATGCTCAAGATGGTCCCATCCGGGCGACGGTAACCATCCCCTTTCTTGACGAGGTAGACCGCCACCCGCGGGACAGCGCGCAACTGCTCAACCTCCTTGGCGCCGTAGGGCAGCCGCGCATCCCATCATCAGGACCATCATCATGACCCGTGTGCTTCTGCTCGCGGCGCTGGCGCTCGCCTGTGCCGCGTCTCCCGCTCTCGCCGCCGAGGTCGCCACCGTCGGCGACAAGCCCGTGCTGATCCCGTGGGGCGACTGGCTCGTCGCGCTCGCCGTTTCCCTGCGCGAGCCGATCCTCACCATCCTCCTGCCGATCATCGCGGCCTACATCATCCAGGCCATCCGCAAGGTCTATCCATGGGCGGCCCTGTTCCTGACGCAGAAGCGCGTCGAGATGATGCTTGAGGCCGGCGTCGGCTACGGCCTGAACGCAGTGAACGGCGCGGCCAAGGGCAAGACGCTTTCTGTCAACGTGGCCGTGCCGGTGATCGCTAAGGGAACGCAGTACCTCGTCGACACCGCGCCGTCCGCGGTCATCAAGGCGGCCGGCGGCGCCGATGGCATCGCGGCCCGGATCTTCCGCAAGCTCGACCTCGATGACCACGCCAGCGAGCAGGCCGTGCTGGTCCCGGCGCAGGAGCAGATCGGCGCGGGCACGGTGAACGCCGACGAGCTGCGCCGCATGGACGAGATGACCCGGCGCTGATCGCGTTGGACACAGCTGCGCGCTGAGGATGGCATGCCGCATCGAAAAGAGGTGTCCCTTGAGCGCGCACGCGAACTCGTCCGCATCCTTGAGGCGCAGTTGCCCGACCGGATGCCGGCGCCCCCGAACACCGAACTCGGAGAGAGGTTCGATCAGCGCCTGATGGAGAGCCAGGGCCGACGCGATGGCCGGGACATTCACATGTTCCCGGCGCACCTCCGCATCTGGTTCGACACGCTCAGCGTGGACGACGTGCAGAAGCTGGAGCGCCTGATGGCGGTGAAGGCTGAAACCGTCGCCTGGATCGACGCCAAGAACGGGCGCGAGTTGCAGAAGCTCGACGGCGCGGTGGAGTTCATCACCTCCTCGCGCACGGCCGCCAAGGTGTTGATCTGGATCGGCGGCATGGCAGTCGCCTTCGTCGGCGGCGTCGCGGCCCTCGCCAAGAACGGCATCGACCTGTTTTCCATGCTGCGGGGCGGCCGATGATGGGCTTGCGGCTCTTCGGCTACACCTGCCTCGGCATCATCTCGGCGGCCATTCTCGCGACGGCCGGCACGCTGGCGTGGTTCATCGCAGATCGCGGCGTGCCCGTGGTGGTGCCGGAGACGACGGTCCTGACGCCTACGGTGAAGCCCGGCGGGCGCCTCTACATCCGGCAGAAGGTCAACTATCTCCGCGACTGCCGGGGCAACGTTGATCGCGCCCTCTTCGACGCGCACACGCACCGGGCGATCCTACCGCCGGTCAAATACGAGCGTCCGCCGCAGGGGCTCGGGCTGCGCGTCATCACTACGTGCTTCACGGTGCCGGAGGAGTTCGAGCCCGGAGAGGGGCAGTACCACGCAGCCCCGGAGTACGCGTGCAACCCGCTGCAGCGCTACTACTGGCCGATCACGCGAGCGCAGAACGTGGTCAAGTTCCAGATCGTGCCGCGGTAGCCCCCTTCCCGGTCCGCTCCACATCAGCCCCGTGGGGCTCAAGCGGGCGTGGACCCTTTGCTCGGGCATCCTCACGCTTGCGATGGAGTCTGCCGCAGCGAACTTCCTGAAACAGCAATCACCCAGAAAATAAAACCGCCACACGCGCCGAAAAGTGCAGTTTTGAATATTGTCAGAAACATTTCTTGCCAGCCATAAGCCGTCCGCGTGTAATCAATGACTGTGGCTCTGTCTCCAATGCCTGCATATTGGGGAGGAAAAAACAACATTACTATCAGCCACGGGAGCGACGCCGTCACAGCACCAACTAGAGCGCAATTGACTGGGCTCGGATGGAGCTTTTTGCGGAGCATTAGAAAAGCAGGGATGCCCAGCATCACGGCTGCCGGGTATGCGCCAAACAAAGCGTACATCCTTGCGGTACGCCATACCTGATCGATTGGGTGCAATCCGGCGTATTTCTCGGGCTTTGAAAGCGCCATGAGCAGCGCTGCGGCCCCCGGCGCGATGCTAAACGCAGCGATAATCCTCCAAAGAGGAGCGGGCGCACGGCTCGGCGAGTCAATTGTCATTCCGCGACTCTAACCGAACCGACCATACAAGGCAGCATCCAGCGCACGCGCCCCTACATCGGCGACTGGTGGCGGACCGGGGAGATCTGGAGCAACGGGCCGGCACCGAGTGGACCGCCCTGGGCGGATCGCCGTAGCCTTTCCCCGTCCAGATCATCGACGACCCCACTTCAGCCCAGCCCGGCGCAGCCGCGGCGGGGTTTTCGTTTCAGGCCCGACGCGCCGCCGGAGCATCCGCTTCCGCACCTCGGCCGTCCGGTCGGCGAGCAGATTGAACCCAAGGAATGCCTATTGATAGGTAAATCCTGCGGATTGTATGCGCTGCCGCGCTTTCATATGGATACGTCTGAGCATTTGCGGGCAGAGTCCGCAAGATAATTACTGGCTTGCCGTTGAGTGGGCCATCGCATGCCGGCCGACGGCATTGCGACGACTTGTTGGGGCTGCTGTGAAATCGCTTACAGTTACTGAAGTGCCTCGGAGCCTGGACTGGCATGAAGCTGTCCGCCAGAGCGAGAGCGCCAATGTTTACGCTTCGGAGAAGTGGGGAGAGTACAAAAGGCGCCTCGGCTGGTCGGTGAAGCGCGTCATTATAAGCGACCAATCAGGCCGAGAGCTTGGGTTAGCCCAATATCAAGTACGAAAGCGCGGCCCTTCCCGCTTTATTCTTGCGCAGGGTTGCCCGCTTTTAACCGAGAAAGGGACCTTTCAGGCGAAAGAGGTCTTCGAAGCCTTTATTGCGCACCTAGATCTAGGCCGTCTCGATCTGCTTGGCATCAAATATCATCACTTCGAGACGGGTGAAGCGAAGCTTGCGCTCCTAGCTCATGGATTTCGCCCGGTGATTTCGGCCAAAGATCATACGCTTGAGGTCGATCTCTCACAAAGCATGGAATCGATCAGGTCGGCTTTGGATGGCCGCTGGCGCAACGCACTTATGAAAGCGGAGCGTAATAATAATATCGTTATAAAGTTCATCCACAGTCCGCCAGAGAGATATGTAGCATTTGACGCATTTTCCGAGATGTACACTTCTCTCAAAGAGAGAAAGGGGTTCAAAAATAGTCTTAACATCCAGATATACCGCGAACTGGCCGCGCACGACACTTGCCTGGAATTTCAAGAGGTTCGTGAAAATGGCGAACCGGTCCTTGTCCGTATAGCTCATAAATCTCGCCATCGCTGGACCGATTTTTATGTCGCCTCAAACGAACGCGCCCGGGCGATGGAAGTGCCGAGGCTTGCTCTGTGGCGAGCGATCGAGAAAGCCAAACAGGAGGGCGCCTCGATCTACGATCTCGGTGGGATTGATCCTGCGAACAACCGGGGTGTCTTCGTGTTCAAGGCTGGCGTGACGCGAAATGTTGCCCAGGCAACTCCGTTGTGGCTTTACAGCCGGTCTTCTGTCGTCCGCGATGTCGCCGCCTCAATCCTTGGCCGTCGCTGACGGCGCTCTTGCATGTGGAGGTCGTAGGGCTTGCTCGCGCGACTGCGCCACGGTAGCGAGCATCCGCTTCCGCACCTCAGCCATGCGGTCGTCATCACCGATGCCGGCCTCGGCAGCCTCTTCCCCGACGGCCTCATAAATCTGCCGCACGGTCCCCTCGTCCAGGCCGAGACCGCGGGCGAAACCGAGCAGGCTGCGCATCTCGGCGGTGGATCGATCGAACGGGCTGGAACGCGTACGAAGCGTGCTCTCTTTGGGAGGTTCAGCGCCGATCCATAGCGCTGCTCCGCATTCCGCTCCTCCCTGCCCTGCACCGGGGCGGTGTTGACCAAGTAAGCCCGGTGGTACTCGAAGCGCGCTTCACGTTCTTCGCACTAGATCTGGCCTCACTGGTCACGCCGCCGACGAAGCCAACGCCTGAGGCCAATCAGCAGCGCGGCGGCGAGGACCAGGATCCCGATAACCGGATGGATCACCACTCCGGCCTGGAACAAGACAAAGACGCCCAGCGCCACCATCCAGGGCTTCATCGGCGCGGCCTCCGGATCAACTTGCGGGGCGGGCGCCGGATCGACGGAGGATGGGGCGGAACTGCGACCGATCACCGGCACGAAACTGCGGCCCGAGGGCGTGGCACGCCGAGCGGGGGCCGCCGCCTCCGCTGCCGCCTGCGCCAGGATTGGATCGGGTTCGGGCACGGGCCGGGCCGCCGACTCCCACCAGCGCGGAAGCGGCTCCACGCCGCGCGCTGCTCGGGCGCGGAACTCCGACATGCGCGGTCGGGCGGCCGGAACCTGCACACCGTTGGGTTCGGCGAGGGCCTGCGCCCGCGCGACCAGGGGAGCGCCGGCATCGGGCGTGACCATGCGGACGAAGTGGGCGAAGCCGAGCGCGGCGCGCAGCACGCCATTTTCACCGCTTCCACCCCAGCGACGGCCGGTGGGCCCGTGCCGCTCGAGGCCGTGTAGCAAGGCACGGAAGCGGCGCAGGGTTTCGCGGGGCACCGCCACGCGCTCGTTCACCGTCAGCCCCGTCACTTCCTGATGGCGTCCGCGGCGCATTACCCGGGTCTTGTCGGGATGGACCGTGAAGCCTTCCGCCGCGACGATCTCGTGGACGTATTTGAGGAGGGCGCCGACCTTGCCCGATGCCTCGCCGGAAGCGGAGAAGGTCAGGTCGTCGGCGTAGCGGGTGTAGGTGAAGCCGAGGCTGCGGGCGAGGCCGGACAGCCGGGCATCGAGCCGGGTGCAGACGAGGTTGGTCAAAGCCGGGCTTGTTGGTGCGCCCTGCGGCAACCGGCGCGGCCCCCGCGCGGCGTAGAGGGTCTGCCCGTCAATCTCGACCGCATCGACGTCCGGCTCGGTGCAGATCAGCGCCAGCACGGTAGCGACAGGCTCGGCGTAGCCGAGGCCGCGGAACTTGCCCTTGATCCGGCGATAGTCGAGGCTCGGGAAGAAGTCCTTGAGATCGAGGTTGACCACCACGTCCCGGCCTACATGGGCGCCCGCGTTGGTAACGATCGAGCGGCCGGGAACGAAGCCGTGGGCGGCCTCGTGGACGGGAGCGCGGGCCAGCAGAGCGTCGAGAACCCAGTACTGCGCCCGCTTCAGCCGTGGCATTGGCGCCGAGATCGTGCGCAGGCCACCGGCCTTCTTCGGGATGGTGAAGCGCTGGTAGTGGCTCACCGTGGCGAGAGCCCGATCGTAGGCGAGGAAGCGCAGTTCATTCAGGGAAATTCCCATGGCCTGGGCCAGCACCTTCGGGCTCGCCAGAGCGGGCAGGCCGGGGGTGGGCTCGCGCGCGGGATGGGCCGGCCTCGAGAGCCCCGCCGAGACGCCCTCCCCAAGATAAAGCAGTTCGTCGTCGCGGCGAGCATGCCAGGCGAGCGCCCGCTCGTGGCGCCCCTGCGCGTTGCGAAGTTTGGTCTCGCGCCGCCGCTTCAGTGCCGCCTTCTTGCGGCGGCGATGCATCTCCTTGAGGGCCGCGTCGGGGTTGCGCCAGAGCGCCTCGCGCCGGTGCAGGTCGGTGATGGCCCGGCTGATCTCGCCGCGGCGGCGGATCAGGTCCTCGGGCAGGTTCGGCTGATCCGCCCCTTCCGGCCAGTAGCCGAGGCGGATCATCTCCTCCAGCACGACCTCGTCCTTCGAGCTCTCGCGGATACGGTCGTAGAGTTGCTGGCGGGTCAGGGAGCCGGGTTGCGCGCTCACGGGCGCCCCCCCGTGCGCGGCATCGAGGCGGACATGTGGGCAGGTACGAGGGGCGCCGGTCGGGATGCCTTCGTCAAGTCTCGGGACCGGCGCGCTCCACTCGAAGCCGGCACGACCACCCCGGCGCGTTTGGGTTCAGGGAACCCAAATCGAGAACGCGCCGGGGTGGTCAGTGCCGGCCCAGTGAAGAGCGGGCCGGTGACGCTTTGCCGGGCAGGGTGCAGGGACGGCGAAACGCCGCCCAGGATGCAAGGTCCGCCCCCGCCGACTCCCCTCGTGAGCGCGAGCGTAGGCCAAGCCGAGGCCGGCATCAATCGTCTCCCGGTCACGCCTGTCGCCCCATCGACCTGCCCTCGACCTGCCCGTGAAAGAACCGGCGCAGGGCGAGCATATGCTCG
This sequence comes from Methylobacterium sp. R2-1, assembly GCF_014191355.1. Taxonomy (GTDB): domain Bacteria; phylum Pseudomonadota; class Alphaproteobacteria; order Rhizobiales; family Beijerinckiaceae; genus Methylobacterium. Next base: position 189,925 of record NZ_JACHWM010000004.1, on the reverse strand, counting down.
CAGGGGCCGCGCATGAGCCGGTTGTGGATGAAGAAGCCGCAGCCGCAGGTTCCCTCGACCATGCGGTCGTCCGCATCGATCGCGATGGTGGGGCGAAGCGCCTTGCCGTTGTCCAGCACGGTGCCGGAGAGGCGGCGCCTTTCGTCCGAGTGCTCGACAGAATCGAGGGTGACGAGCCCGGCCGCGAGGAAGCGATCGGCCTTCGCCTCCTGCTCCGAGGCGAAGCGCAGGGCGCCCGGCTCCAGCGGCTCACGGGTCAGCTCCCGCAGGCGGTAGACCCGCTTGTCGAGGTCGAACATGGCCCGGCCCGCCTGGACGTAGCCGCCGAGCGCGGCCTCCGCCGTCACCCGGTCGACCCCGGTCTCGGCCGCGAGGGTCGCGGCGCTCGCGAAGTGGTGCCGCCTTAGGGCCGCGAGGACCCGGGCGGCTGTGTCGGGATCGACCGCGGTACGGGGTGCCAGGAGATCGAACTGCCCGGCGCGCGACCAGTCGTTGGCGGTCCAGCCGGAAAGGCCCAGCGTGAAGCGCAAGCCGCCGAAATCCACCACCGCGAAGGATGGCAGCCCGGTGCCGAGCAGGTGCAGCCGAACGGATTTCGCCAGCGGCAGCGCGCGGGCGAGGATCGCCAGCCTCCGCCGGCCCCACAGGCGGATCTCGGCGCCTGTGCTCCCCTGATAGATCGACCGGCGAAAGGTCAGCCGCTCGTTCCAGGGCTCGATCAGGACGGAAACCGGCCGGTCGGGCTCCAGCAGGAAGCGTAGGGAGCGCGGCCCGTGCCGTTCCTTGCGCGCGGCGAGCCGGGTCAGGATCGCGTGAAGGTCGACCGGGTGAAGATTGACGGTATGAGCGGGCTGCGCCATGGCACTCGACACTTGGAGGAAGCCGCGCATCCAGGAATCGGGCAGCTCGATCTTGTCCTCGCGATAGGCCGCCTCACCGGTGGTCTGCACCTCGAAGCCGGTCGGGTCGATCGACAGCTCGGTGTCGCGGTAGCTGCGGATCTTCTGGAACTCGTCGTAGAGGGCGTGGCTGTAGTCGATGTTGGTGGTGCCGCAGGCCATTGCGCCGAGGCGCTCGAAGGTTTCGTGGTCGCAGGACAGGCGCCCGTAGCTCGACTCGTCGAGGCTGAAACACTCGAAGAAGATCTCGTCCGGGTGGACGGTGATAACCGGGTCTAGCACGATCCAGGCGTCGAGATCCTCCTTGTAGAGGCGGTCGAAGTAGCGCTGCCGCGCCTGGTAGAATGGGCGCATCACCGCGTCGGTGCGGATGTCGATGTCCTTCAGTTCGCGGCGCAGCCCCTCGATCTCGGCGCGGATCGCGTCCTTCTCAGCCAGCGCCTCCGCGAGCAGTTGCCGCTCGTTGGCCTGGAGCCACGCGAGATAGGCGCTGCGGTCCTTCGGCTTGAAGCGCAGGTCCGAGACGACGACGTGGTGCAGCGCGGAGATCGCCTCGCGGAACGGCAGATGGTGGGCGACCTTGCCGGTGAAGAAGGTCGGCTCACGCAAGGTATCGGGCACGAAGCCGAGTCGGGTTGCGCCCGCGTCGGAGACGGCCCGGCTCTCGCCGAGATAGCGGTGGACGAAGTTCATCGAGTGGCTCCCGCGCCGTCCGCCGTGGTCCGCGCCTCGGGGAGGCGGCGCGCGATGGGCGTGTCGAGATCCGGATGGGCTTCTCCAATGTCGCGCAATGCCAGGACCGCGGCGCTCCGGTCGCGGGCGGTGCCGCTCAGGGAAAGGTCGGCGAAGAGCGGCAGCAATATCTCTGCCCGCGCGTGGCTAGCCAGGGCCTGCGCCCGCAGGAAGGCGGCCATCCTGTCCTTGGCCACCCTGCCCTTCAGCACCTGCAGCATCACGATGCGGGCGAGCGGGATCAGCCGCGCGAAGGCCGCCTCGCTGGCGAGCGACCGCTCGGTCAGGAGTTCGGTGATGAGCAGGTGCATCGAGGGCGAGGGATGTTCGAGCAGTCGCAGGAGTTGCGCCTCCGCGTCGTCGGGCCGAAGGCGGCTGCGCAGGAGGCTGCGGGCGAAGGCCAGCACCTCCGGTTTGACGCTGTCGGTGACGAGGGCGAGCGCGTCCGGTGTCCAGGCCTCCTCCGGCCATGTCCCGAAATGCGCGCGGGCGAAGGCGAGGGTGTCAGGCCACTCGCTCTCGACGAGGAGCACGGCGTCGGCTGCCTCGGCCCGGAAGCGGCCGGGCTCGGCTTCGTAGGCGGCGATCGCCCAGCGTCGTACCGAAAGATGCGGGTGGCCGCCGAGCCGCGCGATCTGGCGCACGCTGAACCCCTCGGGTGTCCTGTCGACCAGCACCGCCGCGCCCAGGAACTGGGCGCCCTTGGCCCGTGCCTGGAGCAGGCGCCACAGGGTGCCGGCGTCGAGCGCGGCAAGTTCGCCGGGGACTGCCTCGGTCAGGAGTGCCACCATGTCGCCGGGATAGGCGTCGTCGGGGGCGGCGTGGAACAGGCTGCCGATCAGGTCCCGCGCAAGGCGCGCGGCGAGCGCCGGGTCGGCGTCGGCGAGGCGCCGGACCAGCGGCCGCGCCGCACGGCGCAGCTCCGGGGAGGGACCGCTCGCGACGGCGAGGACCCGCGCGGCGTGGCGCTCGAGGCCGGCCGCGTCAAGCCGGGCCAGGAGTCCGAGGGCCGCTTCTCGGACTGCCTCCGACTCCGCGCCCACCAGTCTGTCCCAGAGATCGTCGGGCAGGCTCGCGGCGTCGATGTCGGAGCGCGCCAGCAGATCGATGCCGGCGGCGGCGACCTCCGGGGCGGGATGCGCCATCAGACCTGCGGCGTCCTCGCCGGAAACCGGCAGGCCGTGGGACGGCCAGAGCGCCGCGAGTCCCGCCCGCATCGCTCGGATCGCCGCGACCGCCGCCGCGTCGGGGACTGGGGGCAGCGCCCGTAGCCATTCCACCAGCCGCCGGCCGAGCGCCGCCGCCCCGTCGCGATCGAGCGGGCGGGTGCCGGCGAGGCGGATAACCGCCGCTGCGACATCCGCTGCCGGGCTCGTCAGCAGCGCGAAGGCGAGGGGCGTGTCCGACCAAAGCAGGGCGGGATCGGCCTCGATCCGCCGCAGGGCGAGGCCGCGCGCCTCGGGCAGGTCGGCGCCGACGAGGACGGCGAGGAGGCTCGGATCGACCGCGCCCCCGGCGAGCCGGTCCCGCGCCGTCTCGAAGGCCAGCTGCTGCGCCGCGAAGCTCGCGGCGTTCAGGAGGCGCCCGAGTTCGGCGGCCGTGAGAGCCTCCCGGGCGGCCGGATCGGCCCACAGCACCCGCACGCCGAGGCGGGCCACAGGCTCCACCCGCGCGTCCGCCGCTAGTCGCAGGGCCAGATCGGGCCGGGTGCTCCAGAGGTCCGGAAAGGCCTCGTCGCGGCGGTCCGGATCGGGCTCGGCCCGTTCGAGGAAGATCAGCGAACGGTTCCGCGGCATCGCCTGGGGCGCGTGGCGGTAGAGGAGCTGGCTCGCGGTCCAGTTGCGCCCGAGCGGGCCCTGGGCGCGGGGCTCGCGGCCCCAATTGCCGTCCGGTCGACGCGTCCAGGCAGTCCAGGCCTTGCGCGGGTCCAGATCCTCGGGCGAGAGGCGCAGCAGGAAGGCGGCGGCCATCTCCGCGAAAGCCGGATCACCGGCCTCGCCACGCTTGCGCAGGGCGCGCCAGATCCGGCGCTTGAGATAGAGATGCGTGGCCGAGGACAGGCCGATCCGCCGATCCAACACGCCCCGGCTGGTGCGAAGCGTGATGGAGCGACCGAGTTCCGGCACGAAGGCGTAGGCGCGGCCGGAGCGGTACATCGCGGTCGCGGTCTCGAACCGGTGGGCGGTGGCACCGAAAAGGCCGGCATCGTCGGCCATCTCCGCATGTTTGAACAGGCGGCGCAGGCCCAGCAGATAGGGCGGCCGGGCCGGCAGCCGGGCGAGCGCCGCGCAGAGGGCAACGTGCAGGCGCGGCTCCCGCCGGGCGCGCCGTCCGAGCGCCACCAGCGCCGGCCCGACCCCTCCGGCGTCCTCTCCGGCAAGAGCTTCGAGCGCGGCGCACAGACTGGCGACGTCACCAGCCTCGGCTGCACACGTGACGGCGGCGGGTAGATCGGGCTCGTCGCCTCCTTCACTGTTTTCGACGCCGGTCGGCATCGCGGCCACGGCGAAGCGAGCGAGATCGCGAGTCGCGACGCCCCCCTGACCGGTGGCGATGCGCTCCAGCGCAGGCACCGATTCCGGGCCGCCAGCCCGCGCCAGGGCCCAGACCAGGGAGTAGCTCGCCTGCGCCGGATGGGTGCCCCGCGCCAAGGCGACAAGACCGGGTGCCGCTCGCGCGATCCGCAGCTGGCCGATACGCCAGAGCAGGCGGTCGCGCTCCGCGCCCCGCCATCCCTGCCGACAGCAGGCCGAGAGGCGCGCGAGCAGTACGGCATCGCGCCCGTCGGGGCCGTCCTCGGCCGACCCGTTGGCCGCATCCTCGCCGTCGCGTTCGATCTGATCCGTCCGGCGATAGCCCTCGTTGAGCTTGGACACGAGGACGCTCTCGAAAATCTTCGCGGCGGCCGCTTCCGCGACTGGCTGCACGATCTTCGTTCCCTCGCGAAGGGTCTTTCCCCTTCGTCCGTAGCGGACGTTGACGAGGTAGCGCTCGGGCAGGATCAGCGCGTCGTTCTCGACGAGATCGATCTCGTAGACTTTGTCGGAGGAGCCTTCCTTCAGATGAAGGCGCGCCGTTCGGACGACCCTCATGCGGCGGCATCTGCAAGGGCGGCGATCACCAACTGGCCAGAGGCGCGTGCAGCACGGGGACCGGCAGCCCGATCTCCGTGGCCATCTACAAGCATGGGCATCCGGTCTCCTCTGGGTGGACGGATGTCGGGCGACGCGCGGCGTACGGCGTCTCGATGTGCGGTAAAGCGTAGCCTTCGGAAGCGTCGGAGGGCAAGCGCGCGACTTGCCAGCTACAGGTCATGGGCGGCGACGAGGTTCGGCACAGCTGGCCAGGACGCGACTGGCGGCGCTAAGCTCGACCACATGAGCGAGATTGAGGACGTGCAGGCCGGAGCGGCCCACCGCATCACCTTCACCGAACCTATGGTACGGGATGCGACCGATCGGGTCCCAATCTCTCAAACCGATGTCTCTAAAGCGCGACAGCTTGATCCGGGGCCTAGTGCTCATCGGGGCGCCTCTTAAACGTCCGCTTCCCACCCTTAGCGGACGCTACCTGTAGCGACGACGATCTGGTTCAGCCTACCCTGTGAGCGTTCACCCGCGCTCCGTCCTCATTGGATGACAAGGATCGTTCGTTAACAGCGGACCCGATTGTCAAGCTGCGTTAAGCGCCTACGGCGTGGGCGCTTTCAGGCCGCTTGGTTCGCTCTCCTCCTGCTCTTCTGAGAATTTTCCTCGCATTTCCATGAGGGAAAGCGCTGATCGAGCCGTCATAGCAATACGTTGGGGCCATCCACTCTTTACAAAATCATCTTTGGTAACGCTCGCAGAGGTATCTCGACACGCCTCGTCTACAAGCTTGAGCACCTCAAACAACGCCGTCTTTTCATCGTTTGTGATGGCCGTGTTGGGAGGGAACTCTGGATAATCAGGTACCCAGTCGAACAAAGCTTGAAAATACTCGCCGAGACCTGGGAAGAACAGCGTGTCTTCCCAATCCACAAGACAAGCAAGCTCCTCCATCATCCGGTTGCGACAGCGCTGGTGACGCAGACGATCGGATATGTCGTTGGTCATCATGTATCGTCCGGTGCCGGGGACAAGGTTCGTTCCGAGGTCGGGTGCCCGCCTCATCATGAGCGTTCGTAGCCGAAGCCGCCCCAATGTCACGCCCATCACGGCGAGGACGACGATGACCCCTTGCTTCTTCGTCGTGACCTTGGCCGGTTCTGGAAGCGAAGTAGCCCGTTGCAGTGTCCTTGCTGACTGCCCGCTTCCCAATCATCGTGGGTCTTCCATACTGATCTTTCCGATGCAACAATGACGTCATGACCTAGGATGTTTTAGCAAAGTTTAATTAGATGTTTATAAGGACTTTATTTTGAACTAAATGTGGCCTCCAGGCTTCTGCAATCACAAACCACAGGAGCTCATCATGCGACAGGTCCTTGCTGCTACGTTAGCCTTGCCGCTCGTTCTCACTGGCGCAAATGCGGTACAAGCACAGCAACCATCAAGGCCCTCTTCAGATAACGCCTCGCCTGGTACGTCAGGCGAGAAGCAGAAAGGCGACCAGCTGAAAGCAGGAGAGATGGGGGGCGGGTCTGGCAATACCGGCCAACCGGGTGATTCGCCCGCAAGCAGTGGAAACGCGACACAGGACTCGCGGACTACTAAGACGCGCGATCGCTAACTGACCGACACTGAGCCTTGCAGCAGGCTTAGATTATGCTCGAGCACAGACGTAATTTTGTGCTCGGCCCATTGTTCATCAGTCGACTATTCTGCCTACGCGCTATTCTGCTAAGTAACGAGCATGAGCAGGGTCGCGCAGCCACCCCCCATAGCGGACGTGGCCCTACACCCGCGACTGGTCGCGGACGGCTGTGTTAGGCCTCGGCGGACCGGCGCAGAGCTGACACGACCGGGCTGATCCGGCGGACGCTACTAGTCTTGGCCCTCCCTGTCTCCAGCAGGTACCGTAGACGTATCTTGCCCCGCCCGGTTCGCCGCGGCGGGGTCTTTCCATTTAGGTCAAATAGATTATGCAGCATTGAATGGCCCGCAACTAAAACAAATTTCGGAGAAACACCACACCGGTGCATTTTGTATTCCGTTGAACTATTATGTTCGTGGGAGCGTATTCCTGAAGCGATTCCGAGTCGGAGCTTGAAGATACAAGGATAACGTGAATATGCCCCGCTACTACATCGACACATATGATCGGCTTGCGTTCATCGACGACGAGGGACACAATCTGCCCAACGAGGCGGCGGCAAGGGCTCTTGTACAGCGCTCGTTAGTCGCGATGGCCGCAGAGCAGGCAGCCACTCGTTCATCGACCCATCTTCGAGCTGAAGTGCGCGACGAGGCCGGAAAGCGGGTTGTGGCAGCGTCGGTAACCGTCTCGGTCGAATGGACCGGCGGAGGTGGCGTTCAGTCTCTCAGATGAGGGTGCGCGATCCGGTGATACTCAGCCGGAACAGCAACATCCAAATGAGGTCCCTCCCCCACTACCTCACGATTCCATAGCGCAACTCACCCCGCTCGGCCCAACCGCAGCGGGGTTTTCATTTGAAGCGTGCCTAGGTGCTGCGGCTTCCGCAGAATTTACGCCCGCGGGGCCATCAAGATGCCCCGCGAGTTCAGGACCAGGGGCGAGATTCCGGATGCAGAAGGCTGCTAGTTCAGCAGTCGTTACTGTTCTGCCCCTGAACGACCTTACCCTCTGGCGGCTTCTTCTCACCGGGGCCGGGCTTCTCAGTAGAGCCCACGTTGTTCATGGCGCCCACTGTCTTCGGCGCACCTGCGTGCTCGCCTCCGGCAAGGTTCTTCGTCGTCTGGTCCGTGTTCGAACTCTTGTCCCCGGACGCGTTCTGCCCTTGGCTATTCGTGGTCTTTCCGACTGCGCAGGGAGCCGCGACAGCTGTTGCTCCGGTCAGCGTCAGGATAGCCGCAGCAGCGGCCAGTGTGTGGCTCAGCTTCATTGCTTCCTCCAGGCTGTTGCCTATCCCAGCAACCAAACCTGCTACACCCGGGTTCCGCTCATGGTGGGCTCGACCGGGCAGGCCGTGTCGGCCATCGGCTCGATCACGGCGCGCATCCAGGAGATCAGTGGCGTGGCCACCGCCATCGCCGCGGCGGTCGAGGAGCAAGGCGCGGCCACGCAGGAGATCGTGCGCAACGTGGCTCAGGCTGCGATGGGCACGGGCGAGGTGACGAACAACATCGCGGGCGTGGCCAGTGCGGTTGAGGAGACGGGAGCGGCGGCTTCTCAGGTTCTCGGCGCGGCCTCCGAACTGTCGCGTCAGTCCGAGCACCTCTCGGCCGAGGTCTCCCGCTTCCTCGCGACCGTCCGGGCGGCCTGAGATGGCGACGGCCGAGATCCGGTTGCTGGCGGGCGGCCTGGATCTGACTGAAGCGGCCCGGCTAGTGCAGGCACTCGGCCGGGCGACGCTGTCCAGCCCAGGTGCACGGCCTCGGCACCAAAGCGCTCGATGAAGTCGGTGCAGGCCTCGTGGATGTTCGCCCAGGCGGCGGCGCCAAGGTACCGGCACGGTGAGGAGTTCGGGCGGAGCGCACCGAAGGCTTTGCGCCAATCGGCGGCTTCGGTCGGGAGCGGATCGGACGCGAGTTCGGGAAGGAGCATCGAGGCTGCCGGCTGATGGCGGGCCCGACGGCGTAGCGGCGCAGTGTTGCTTCAAGCTTGCTGGTCGCCAGCGGACGACCTCCGGTGCTTCCTGCCGTCGCCGAGGGCGGTTGATGGTAGGGACTTGGGCCCTCCCTACGCGCCCTCCGCAAGCCTCTTGAGGCTCGCTAAATCCCTTCTGACCCAAGCCTCGTCCGCGGCGAGTTTCTCATCGCTCATGTCTGGCTGTCGGAACAGGGTCAGCATTACCTCGCTGCCTTCTCCGTTCGCGATGATCCGCATGGGGACGTAGACGACGCGCCCGTCTCCAAGATCAACCCAGTGGTCCATCACGCCGAAGCTATTGTGCTCCGAAAACGTGATCCTGATAGGCCCTTCCGGTCCCTGAGCACTCCACGCTGCCCCTTCGCGTTTCAGAGGCGCGTTGCTGAGACCTGACGCCCATTTCGGGAAGGTCTCGGGCATCCAGATCATCTCGTAAAGTTCGCGTGCGGTTCTCCGAACCGACCAAGTGATCACTTTGGCTTCCAACATGCTCTGCCCTGAAACAACCAACGAGCATGCCTCGACCCGCTACGCCGCGGATCGGACAGCGCTCAAAAGATAATCACGAAGCATCAGCTTGAAGCCACTTTCAAGCGCTCAAGCCTCCCGCGCCCGCGCCAGCAGGATCGCAGTTCGCACTGCTGCACGCTTCACGGGGAGGCCGGCTTCAGGGTTGCTGACGATCTGGCTCGCTCATGCGTGGCCCGCGACGGCCGCAGCGAGGTCGAGCACGTAGCCGTCGGCGATCGGATGGGCATCAGTCGCAGGATCGGCCTGTAAGCCTCGACGGCCGCGTTCACCTGCTCGTCGGTGACGGCCTTGGCCTTGAAGAGTTCGCCGATAGCAGGAGATGGATCAGCCGTCTGCGAAGCCTGATGCGTCGCTTAAGCGCCACTAGCCATTGTTTCGGTCGCGTACTGCGCAGCCTCAAAAACGATCTAGCCCAGGCATCACGTAAGATTGTGTTTTTCTGAGCCTCGCTTTTTAGTTGTGAGGCGCCATATAATGATTTCCCTCTGCGCAATCTCGTGCCTTGGGCGACGGTAACGATGCGGAGGTCCCGATGGCCAAGTTCCTTGCGAACGGCACGGCACGATCAGTCACGACCGAGGATTTCAATCTACGTGCGAAGCTGGTGCTCGCGAGAACACGAGACCCATTGCCGGCGGAAAAGCGCGAAAGAAGCCCACGCTGGTCCAACAGGCACCCGGCGAAAGCAGCCGGTTAAGCTCGTTTGTTATATGGCCTGCCCTACATAGGCGAGGGTGCGATCGGGCAACCGGTCCAGCTAGCTCGTCGTGGCGCACCACGCCTTCATGCTCACACCCGAGCGCCACACTGTAGAGCGCGATCCTGGTCTCACCCTCGGCGATCCATGCGGCAACGATGGGTAGTCCGAATGGGCGACGCCGAGGTTGTGTTTCAGTTTAGAGTTTGGACGCGGTTGAGCCAGTTGGGCGTTCCGGCTCCCTAACCCTCGCGTAGCTCCTCCCGCAAGCGTATGCAGGTCGCCAAGCGGGAGGTGCCGATGTTTGACCGGCGAGAGCTTTACCAGAGTCCAAGTGGCGATGTCTGGTATCTTGGCCGAGAGTCAGAGAACGGCAGAGCCTTCATCATCCACCAGCCTAATGGTCCATGTGGAGGACAGCGTAGCCATATCGAGTTAGGGGGTTTTTGGCAGACGGAACCGGCGAGCCAGAACAGCAAGCCCTGCTTCGCCTGATCGGAACGCTCGTTGAGGTGCCGCCATATGCCGACCGGACCTGAAGGCCGACGCGCTCAGCCGATGCCATCGGCAGCGCCGTCCGCGTCACGCAGCCCGCGACCGCTGAGGAAGACTTCGCTCGAGAAGCCCATGAAGAACGAGGCTGCGGCTGAGATCGGCCGCAAAGACGAAGCCTTGTCGCTGCGCTGACATCTGCCATGATGGTTTAATGAGCGACATCCCGATCTGCGTCCACTACGTCGTCGTTCGACATCCTGAAGCCGAAGGACGGCTTTCTCCAACGCGGCTTTGGGTTGCCGTTCTCCCGCGTGATGAGGCGGTTGAGGCAGTTAGGAAGCAGGCTCCTGAGGGATGGCAAGTCGAGCTTGCGCCAAACCAACCGACGCATGATCAGGCAGCGGCGCTCAACCTACGCTATGGCGAAGTCCGAGAGATTACGGAGCGGACCTGATCGCCCTGCGGGCTTAACCAGGGCGGGAAACCGGAAGAGCACTGCTGCGGGTCAAAGTCGGAACGCCTGTTGGGGTGAACACGTCTGTGGCTTCGTGAATCGCGGCCGTTCGTTGCGTCTCCGTGGAACGGATCCCTGCACCATCGGGGCATGTGCGGTTAGGCCCGCATCGCGAAAGCCTAGACGAACCGTGTCGGCAGCACCTGCTCCGATCTAACTTTTCCGCCGAATGATGGCCTCGACCGTTTCGACAAATCCAAAAAGTTGTTGTATCTGAAAGAAGGCAGGTCAGCACTTTTGTCGAAATGGACGCTGGTAGACCAAGATTTTCTGACGACTCTTAATCAGCGGGTCCTAGGTTCGAACCCTAGTGCGCCCACCAATCATCTCCCTGAAAATACAGAACTCTCTCCAAGCGGCTCTAGACCGGTTTGAGACGGTCGGGAATTTTCGTTCTTGCTTCGAGCTTCTGAATCGCGGCCAGAGCGAGGGCCGGATCGCGGTTCAGGCAGTGGGAATCGAGGATTGTAGCGACATCTCGGTAGTGAGTGCTCAGTGAGCGTCGCGATCTCGGGAGCGGAGCAGCCGGCGAGCGCTAGGCGGCTCACGGCGGTCTCACGCAAGCCATGGAAAGTCAGGCCGGTGATGCCGGCCACAGCGCATGCCTTGCCCCCCGAGGTGCGGAAGCCGTCGCTAGTCCAAGGTCGGCCTTCCGAGTTCGGTACGATGATCGGGCTTGGCCGAGGCGTTGCAGTTGACGCCGCGCGCAGCGGGCCGCTCACGAGGATGACGACGTGCGCCTCCGCCTTGCCCTGCGTCAGGCGGATCGTCTGCCCGTCGTAGGCTGCTACGTGACGTCGATCATCACCTTCCTCGTCGAGCACAAGACGCTCGTGTTTATCGGCCTCGGGCTGTTCTTGATCATCAAGGCTGCGGGCTACGCGCTCGGTGGCTGGATCTAGTGCGGACAGCATTCTTCTGACGCCGCTTTCCAAGCAGGAGGACAGGAGCGCTTGCCGTCCGTTCCTGCCCATGCACTCCGCCGGCTCCTACAGCACCTACCGCCTGTTCGAGTGGCGCATGGCGACGATGATGGTGCTGATCGCCTTCACCCTCGCCATGCCGGATGACACCATGTTGCGCAATGCACTGAAGCCGATCGCCGAGATGGGGTTCAGCGAGGCCAACATGGCGCTGTTCCTCAACGGCTGCATCAACAACGTTCGCGTCGGGCCGAGGGGTGCCTATGCGAGGGCAATCGGCGCCGGGATCGGCTGCCTCATCATGGGCCAGTTCGCGATCGCCCTGATCTATGACGCCTTCACGGTGGCGCATGCGCCGAGCTTCGTCATCCCTGTGTTCGGGACGCTCGCCGGGTTCGAGGCCATTTCCGTCTACATCGCCGTGCTAGACGGCGTGTCGCGCCGGAGCCGGCTTGGCAAGGCTCCGGCGGCACTTGAGGAGGTTCGGGGCTGATGGACTGGCTCAGCTTCTCAAGGACGTGATCGCGACCGAGCAGTTCCTCCAGATCTTCACCGACGGCTGCACCATGATGCTGGTCGGCTGGATGGTCACGCGGGCACGAGGAGACCGCGATCACCTGCCGCCGCCCTTCCTGCAGGGACCGCGTGAGGCGATCGACCTGATGCGGGAATTGCGCGATCTCGCCCGTCGGCAGACCGAGGACACCAGCCGCATCGCGGAGCGCATCCGCATCATCCGCGAGGAGGCGAAGCAGCAGACCGAACTCCTTAGCCTGATCGAGCGCGAGCAGGCGATCCGAGAACAGGGTGCATCATGATCGGGATCGGACGTGACGCGCTGCTTCATAGCCGTGACCCTTGTCGGCATGATTACGAGCGGGAAGCCGGCCGAGGACACCCGCACCTATCCATTCATCAGACCAAGTGAGCGCATCAGCCGGTTTCTACGGAACCGGGCCGGCGCCCTCATGCGAGATTGGAGATCAACATCGGGCCGATCACGACCTTCGTCCGAGAGACGCCGGAGGCGGCGGCGCGGGTGCTGTGCGTGGAGCGTCAACCCCACGAGCCATGACGGTACTCACATCGCATTCCGCTGTTTCAAAGCCTGATGGACAGCGAAAATAATCTGTCTTGTTGGATAGCTGATATGTACCATATCGCCACAATGCGAACATCGATACTTTGAAACCGAGGCAAACCAACGGCCCGTCTTCTCATGCCTTGTCCCGCATGAGGGGCACGGATGCTGCATGATCTCTTCATACAGGTTTGGCGATAACCTCATGATACCCACCCTGGTTCAAGCGAATGCCAATCCTATCACCACGATGCAAGCAGAATTTAAATAAAAACCATATATAGAAATATTTTCTTATTAAAATTGGATTGACAGTAGATGATGGGCCGAAATGCTTTTTGCACTTAATACTTCGCCACAGGTGCGAACTGAGTTTCCCGCGACGGCGCCAATCATGGTTGGCGCCATCGTCGCCACCGCCGGCATCCGCCCGGCTATCGAGCAGACGCGCCCTACATCAGCGACTGGTATCGGATGAGCGAATCCGGACTCGGTGGGCCGGCGCCGAGTTGATGGCTCTCGACAGATCGCCGCCCGACTGTAGCCTCGATCCCTCTCACTCATCGACGGACCCATGCCTTCAGCTCCGCCCGGCCCAGTCGCGGCGGGAGTTTTCGTTGAGCCCGGCCCTAGGTTTCGCAACATTTAGTAGTCAGCAAGTCGACGCCCGAGCAGAAAGCGAGGTGCGAGAGCGAGCAATTCTGATCGGAAAGCATAGGCGAGTCCTGCGAGCATGATGAAGAGCACCAATGCCGGCAACGTCATCATGATCGGATCACCAGCGTGCAGGTGGCAACCGGCAGCTCCTACCATCAGCACGGCCAGCAGCATCGCTCCGAGGCCAATGAAGCGGCGCGACCAGAGCATCACGGCGCCGATAAGCTGGAGCGCGCCGATCACGTACATGAACCCGAGCGGGTAGCCGAACCTCTCGAATCCTGCGACTTCGAACGGCAGCGCGGCAAGCTTCATACCAGCTGCGACGAGGAACACCGCGGTGAGCAGGCCGCGGGCGATCGCACTGCCGATCTTCTTCTGATCCCAATTCTTCATCAACATCGTCCCCTATGCCTAGCAGCCGTGCATAGACTGTTGTGGTGATGAGCCATGGCCTGGTTCTGTTGCGAGATGATTGCGTCCTGGGTTGCTTCAGTCGAACGGCGTCAATGCCATCCTCCTGGTCCCGCTCGCCAGCTTCCTGAAGACCTTCTTCGACTACCGCATCGAGGCGCTAAAGCCGGCATTCGCCCGGGATGTGGCACAGGGTGCCGGTACAGCGCTGTTCAACAGCATGGCGGCTGCTGACCTTAACCTCAGCGATCAAGGATCTGACTTTGGCGATCCGGGCGGACGCGGCCTCGGAGGAGGCGCAGCACGCCAGCCAATTCGCGAAGGTGCTCCGGCGCCTTACCGACGTGCTGAACTACCAAGACGACACCCATGGACACCTGCCGCGAGGAGGACGACGATGAGCCCCTGCTTCATAGTCGTCACCTTGGCCGGCCTGTTCGCGAGCGGGAAGCCAGCCAAGGACGCTCCCGCCTTACCTGTTCATCGGGCCGAGCACGCGCATCAGCGCGGTGGTCACTGCGCCGGGTGAGCGCCCGCATGCGCGTTCCGAGATCACCATCGGGCCGATGACGACCTATGCTCGTGAGACTCCGGAGGAGGTGGCGCGGGCGCCGTGTGTCGAGCGTGAGGCAAAAGAATAGTGGTTGGGTAGCGATGCAGCGACTGCACCCGACCCCAATCGGACCTTCGGACGGTCTGGTTGCCGGCGTTCTAATTGGCCCGGAACGACCTAGCTTGGCCACAGCGCTTCCATCCGCTTCGATGCTCGTGTGTAGACAAGCCGATGTTCCGCACTGTTCGGTTGAAGGTCTCATAGCTCCTTCCTGACCTTCCGCCTTGACGGCCCAAGGGCCAATCTTAATGAGGAAGCGAATCTTTAGCCTGCGGCCCGAGGAGGATTCATGACATCGACAGTCGATGCCTACTTTCTCTGGCCGTGCGCATCGGATGAAACGCCCTTGCTTCATTTCCGCAGCGCTAATCTCTCGGATTCAATCTGATCCAAGTGACAGGTCAACGTCTTTTGCTCAGACACGAGACATTCGCGCATACAGGCATACTATTTTAGCTCCAATCAAAAAGAGGCAGTCGTGACCTGCTTTTCAAGCTAAGCGGTAGCTATTGCAGATGATATTGCATCTTCGCGATGGAGTGATACGGTGAAAATCACCTTGATTCGGTTTAGCGCCGCCGGGTAGCCACGTCAGCATCGTGCTGAGAGCTCGTCATGAAGCTCGTCATGAAGCTCGTCATGAAGCTCGTCCTGGTCGCCCTTGGCATCTTTGCTTGCCTCATCACTTACTTTCCAAAAGAGGCTAACGCCGCCGTTTGCGCGCGTGGCGTTTACCGGGCCGGTTGTGTTGGTCCGCGCGGTGCGGTTGGAGTCCACCGCGGATTGTATGGACCACGCGCAGTGGGGGTTTACCAGCGCGGATACTATGGGCCTCGAGCATTCGGCGTCCGGCGTTGGCGAGATACGGCCCCGTCACTTGAGTCGACAGCGGTGCGGTTCGTGTCACAACACGTGTCCGCCTCAGCCAAGATCCTGGTGCCTCTTAAGCTTCGGAGTTGCTTACGCGAAGGCAGGTGCTGGTGAACCCATCTGCCGAATAGGCAGCGGATCAGATCTTTCCTGAAGCGCCTGAAATCAACGGGCCACTCACAGGAGGCGACCATGGATGTCAGCAGACGGATCTTTGCCGTAGGCGCCGCTACAATCCCGTTCATCGGGTCGGGCCTACCCTTCGGCCGGGCGAAGGCTACAGAGCAGGACGCGCCGATCATCGGCAGCCAAGCGGCGGCGGATCCGCTGGAACTCGCAACGGACGCCTACATCTACGGCTACCCGCTCGTCACCATGGAAATGACCCGGCGCGTTCTCACGAACGTAGCCGCGCCCGAGGGTAAGGGCGCTCCGATGGGCCAGTTCGCCAACATGCGGGAGTACCCAAACGCGAAATTCCGCGCCGTCACCGCCCCCAACGCGGACACACTCTATTCCAGCGCCTTCCTCGACGTTGGCCGGGAGCCTCACATACTCACCATTCCGGAGGAGGACGGGCGCTACTACCTCATGCCGATGCTGAGCGCCTGGACCAATATCTTCGCCGTGCCGGGCAAGCGCACCACCGGAACGGGCCCGCAGACCTACTTCATCGCCGGCCCTGACTGGAGCGGCAGCGTGCCGTCTGGCGCCAAGCTGATCCAGGCACCGACCAACCTGATCTGGATCCTCGGCCGGACCTACTGTACCGGCACATCCGAGGATTACCGAGCCGTGCACGCGTTGCAGGACCAGTACAGGCTCATTCCGGCCAGTGCTGCTGGGAAGGCGTACACGCCTCCGGCAGGCCGGGTCGACCCAAACATCGACATGAAAACGGCTGTGCGCGAGCAGGTCAACTGCATGGACGCAACGACCTACTTCAACCTGCTGGCCGGCTTGATGAAGGACAACCCACCGGCGCTCGCGGATGGAGTTCCGGTCGCCAAGATGGCCTCAATCGGGATCGCGCCCGGTCGGCCGTTCGATCCAGCAAGTCAGCCACCCGCCATCAGTGACGCGATCGAGCGGGCGCCAAAGGAGGCCATTCCCCGCATCATGGGGCACCTGAAGGATACGGGCAGACACGTGAATGGGTGGACCTTCACGACTGACGGCGGCGACTACGGTAAGGACTACCTGCAGCGCGCCCTGATCACGGCCGTCGGGCTCGGCTGCAACTTGCCTCAGGATGCCGTCTACCCAACCACTACGGTCGATGCTGCCGGCCGCAAGCTGAATGGCAACTCGAAGTACGTTATGCGCTTCCCAGAGGGCGAACTGCCGCCCGTCAACGGCTTCTGGTCGCTGACGATGTACGATGCGGACTACTTCTTCGTCGACAACCCGGTCAACCGGTACTCGGTAAGCCCGCGCGACGACCTGAAGGCCAACCCTGACGGCTCGGTCGATCTCTTCATCCAAGCTGAGAGCCCAGGAACACAGCACGAGTCGAACTGGCTCCCAGCCCCGTTGGGGCCCTTCATTCTGATGATGCGGACCTACTGGCCGAAGGACGATCTGTTGAACGGCGCCTGGGCACCGCCGCCGGTCACGCGCAGCACGAGCGCTTCGCTCTGAGTCGCTCAGCAGGATCCGGCCGGGACAGCAGTAGGGGCTCAGTTCTTTGCCACGATCACCTTCGGCTCGGGCCCCGCCTTAGCCGGCGCCACCCAGAGCGGTGCCGCGATGGTCAACCACGTCGCGGTGCCCTCGAAGCGGTTGCGCGTATCGAACTCGCGCAGCACCCGCACGCTGGTCGCGACGGGGATTTTGCCAAGCTTGAATGTATAGCCGGCCGAGCCGCCGAGCGCCGTCACCCGTCCCTTGAAGGGACCAACCCGGTCGCCAGGTGCACTATCGCCGGTGAGCTGATCGTAGAAATAGCCGACGAAGCCGACCGTCAGCTCCTTGGTCAGGTACTTCGATACAGACCACTCCAGGTGAAACTCCGTGCCGGTTCGGTACCGGGTGGCTGGGTTGATCCAGTTGAAGGTTATGCCTGGGATCACCGACAGCTCGTAGCCGAGGACCGGATCGAGGTAGGTCAGGGCTCCGGAGAGATCGAGCGCCGGACGGTTGAGCGAGATATTGGACAGCTGGCCGGTCTCGTAGGAGCGGGACGGGATCACGCCGGTGAGGGTCACGTTCCAGTGCAAGTTGCCAGAGTGCCAGCCGACGAAGGACGAGGCGTAAATGTCACCGATGTTGAAGACGGCATCACTCTCGCGGCCGGCAACGACGCGGTCGAGACCTGGCGAGAACAGGACGGCGCCAGCATTCACGGCTGGCGTACCGTAGGGGATTAGAAGCTGGAAGCCGAGCGAGCCGCCGAATAGTTCTGCCGGCGTGATCCAAATCGGATTGGCGACGCCAAGGTATGTCTCGAGCTTGACCTGAGACGCGACGACACCGCCGCTCTGGAAGGCACGCCCTCCTTTAAGGCTGCCCTGGTAGAAATAGGCATCGTTCTCGAAGTAGAAACCCGGCGGCGGGGCCACCCCTGCGAGGGGGCCGCGAAAACCGAGCAGGTAGACGCCCTGGGCCGACTCCGCTGCCCGAGCAGCCGATCCGGCATGGAGCCCGGCGACGCAGAAGAACGTCGTCGAGAGCATCTGGCGGATACGCGTCATATTCCAGCTCTAGGATAGACTAGAATGGCTGCATGCTTTCGCGCAGTTCGATACTGTTCAAGTGACAAATAAGCGCAATAATTTATCGATGTTGTATCGTCGCGATTCGGCAACATACGCTTGCTGGTGCGACTTCTGGCTGAGTCGATTGATCCCAACCTGGCTTTGTAAAATCTGTTCCTGCCTAAAAATCTGCTTTACATCACTGCGGCGGATGAGAGCCTCCCGTTGCTAGGATCTAGGATCACGGTTGGTGAGCGCCATCGCGCTACATTTCATGTCACTCAGATCACGAAAGAAGATTATCGGTGCAAACGATATTATATATTGATGCCAGCACAGGACTGCTTCCTGCATTTTTCTGTCGAAGATGTCCACTAGCAACTTACCTTCCGTGGCTGCGCCGCGGATGTGTAAGTCTTGGAATTAAGAAAGACTTCGTTCTGGCGGTAAGGGGCGTGCTTGGAGGGGGCGCGGGAAGATCAGGGCTCCTGGAGTACCAGCCCCGGAGTGACATAGCGTGTCAGCGGCGCTTCTCTCCGCCGAGGTCGAATTCGTCGACATGGTAGGCCATCGCGGGTGCCAGCCGCGCGATATGCGGCTGCCATTGTGCCCTCAGCGCGAGGTAAGTCTCCGCCGCTGCCTCGTTGGGCATCGTCTCCACGCCAACTGCCGAAAGGCGTCTGAGAGCCTCTGCGAAGCGATTGCGCCAAGCCTCGCTCTCAACGTTGTTCACGTCGGCTGGAGCGGGCAGATCTCCGTGTAAGAACGTCGTTTCAAGCGTGACGACGAGCAGCATGGCAACGCGCCAGATTGCATCGACAGCGGCGGTTTCCTTCAGCCATGCCGCCTGCCGGTCTGCGATTCCACAGCGGATCAGTGACACCGTGTCTAGTGCGATGAACGTCTGAGCAGAGATCGAGTAGAAAGGCTGCCGGAAGCGGAAGTAGAACAGCACAGGATAGAAGTGGTGCGTCTCCTTCATTTCGGCCATGGACGCTGCGGCGTCGGCCAAGTGGCTGTAACCTGAGCTGAACTGCCCCTGTGGCCCGAGCCGCGCCAGAAGTTCGGCGGCATCCGCCGTTTCGCCCGCCAACAGATACAGCTTCAGTCCGAGCGCGTTGCGCTGCCGAAGTGCGCTGTAGACCTGCATGACGTAGGTAAGAACCAACGACGTCGCCGACATCCCAACGAGCGAGTTCACGAGATAGAGGATGCGGTAGGCGTCCGTGACCGGCTTGAAGTCGCTGGCTCCTACGATCGCCATGCTGCTACCGCCGGCATAGAGGGCGGTCATGAAGTCGGCCGGTGTCTCTCCGGTGCTCGCTCGAACGGCCGTCCCGAGCGCGGGGTGGATGATCAGGCCTGCTCCGAGGGTCAGTCCCAGTGCCCAGAGCAGGACGTAGACGATGAGGATGCCCGGGCCGCAGAAGGAGAGCACGGCGTCCCGCCTCTGCCTGAACCTATCGGCGGCACGCCGGAAGATTGCCCAGGTGAGATGGGCAACCCTGTCCGCAATCAGGCCCGTCCCGATGCGCGCGTAGAGGACCGTCAGGAAAATGTCGGCGAGGACGAGGCCCATGACGAGCGCGCCCAGCGCCTGTTCGAGGACAGGCAGCATCAGGCTCGCCATCCTTCCAGCCTCAGGCGTTGGTCAGTGTCCAGGGACGCATCGCCTCCGGGCCGATGATGTCAGGTGGCGGCTTGAAGTCGCGTGCCGCACCTCGCATCGCCTTCGAGGGACGGCGGAAGCCGCTGCGACGGCGGTAATCCTGCCGGATCTTCTGGGACGGGTTGAGAGGTGCCCCCGAAAGGTTTTGTGCGCAGATCACATCTATGGCTGTTACGCCGACCAAAGCCACAAGGGCGATCAGCACGTTGTCCTTGCGCGGATTATGGCCCTCAAGTCCTGGCAGGACGGTGGCGATATCGAGCGCGTCTCCCGCGACGCGCGCCGAGATCCACGGTGTCGGATCGCGCGAGCCCAAAATCCCGGCACCCTGTATGAGTTCGCGCACCCCATAGGCCTGGATGACCGGGGCGGCGCGCGGCATTCCGAGCCAGCGGGCAATGGCACTGCCAAACGCTACTTCAGTCAAACCGAGGCCGATCGAGAACCAGCCGAGGCCGTGGGCGAGCTCCCTCGTCGCGGGATCCGGTCTTCGGCGTGGGTCCGAGGTCAGGTGACTGGGCAGGGAATAGGGCACAGGCGCGTGCGCGCGGTCGGGTTGAGACATGGCATCGGACATGCTGACTTCCTCGGTGCCGCAATGAGGGAAGAGGGGCAGGCCCGCCGCACCGCGACGAGCTACGGAGCCAATCACGGCCGAAGCACAACCTTGATGCAGTTATCCTTCTTGTCGCGGAAGGTCTTGTACATCTCGGGCCCTTGATCGAGCCTGACCCGATGGGTGATGACGAAGGAGGGGTCGATCTGCCCGTCATCGATGCGTTTTACGAGGTCATCCGTCCACCGGTTCACGTGGGTCTGTCCAGTGCGGATGGTCAGCCCCTTGTTCATTAGGGCTCCCATCGGCATCTTGTCGACAAGCCCGCCGTAGACACCTGGGATCGAAATGATGCCAGCGGGACGACAGACATAGATCATCTCGCGCAGCACTGCGGCGCGGTCGCTCTCCAGCATCACAGCCTGCTTCAGTCGGTCGTAGGCGTGTTCGAGCGCGCGCGGCGAATGCGCCTCCATGCCGACGGCATCGATGCACTTCTCCGGACCTTTGCCATCGGTCAACTCATTGAGGCGCTCGACCACGCTCTCTTGTGCGTTGTCGACAGTTATGGCCCCTCCCGCGCGTGCCATCTCAAGGCGCTCGGGCACGCTGTCGATGCAGACCACCTGCTTGGCTCCGAGAAGGAGCGCGGAGCGCAACGTCATCTGGCCGACGGGACCGGCACCCCAGATCGCAACCGTATCGGTCGGCTGAATGTCGGCTTGCACAGCCGCCTGCCAGCCGGTCGGGAAGATGTCACCGAGGAACAGCACCTGCTCGTCGCTCAGGTGCTCCGGCACCTTGATGTGGGTCTTGTCGGCAAACGGCACGCGGACGTACTCGGCTTGTCCACCTTGGTAGCCGCCGGTGAGGTGGGTGTAGCCGAACAGGCCCGCAGTGGTGTGTCCGAAGACCTTGTCGGCGATATGTTTGTTGCGGTTCGAGCGTTTGCAGACGGAGAAGTAGCCGCGCTTGCACTGGTCGCACTCGCCACAGATGATCGTGAACGGCACAACGATGCGCTCACCTTTCCTGAGAGCGCCGTTGACCCCTTTCCCCGTCTCAACGACTTCACCCATGAATTCGTGGCCCATCACGTCGCCCTTCTCCATTCCGGGCATGACGTGGTCATAGAGGTGCAGGTCCGAACCGCAGATCGCGCAGATGGTCACCTTGATGATCGCGTCGCGCTCATCCTCGATCTTGGGGTCGGGGACCGTATCGCAACGAATGTCCTCAGTGCCGTGCCAAACTAGGGCCCTCATAGGAATTCTCCGCAGTAAATAGGAATTATTGGGAGAAACTTGTAAATCTGACACTGATCCTAAATTATATTCATCTCTATAACATAAGCCTGAACAAGAATGACCTTTTGTTGCATGTGTCACCTTGGCAGCAATCAAGTCCCAAACCAGGGCCGAGCATTTTCGGTAAGCTCCTCAAAACTTTCGGCGTTATATGTAACGAAATAATGTAACGCAAATTAACGCTTAAGTACGGTGCTGCGACCCCAGGGCTGCGCCTGTGCTTCACAGCCAACGTCTGCTTCCGATAGCGATGTGGTGCCTTGCGGCTACTTGGTCGTGTGCCCGCTCTCCACCCGCTGCGGACATCGGCTCGACCACCGACTGGACGCGAATCTTACGTCGGCGACCGGTAGCGGACGGGCGAACTCGGACTTGGCGTGCCGGCGCCGATCTGACGCCGCTCCCCATCACCACTGACATCGAGCCCCGCCCGGCGAGCCGGAGCGGGGTTTTTCGTGCGCGGGTCTATTGTTTTACACACGCAATCCACATTCCCCTCATGTACCGGTCGCCTCGTGTGTATCAAATACATACCGGAACGGAACGGAGACATGGACTCGAAAGAATTCATCCGTAGATTGAAAGACTGGGTTTGGCACTCGACAACCGGAAGCCGTCGCCACTTCAAGCATCCGGATAAACTGGGGAAGATCATGGTTCCCCACCCAAAAAAGGACATGCATCCCAAAACCGTCGCGTCCATCAAGAATGCGGCGGGACTTTAAGCCCCACCTACCCGTGTCTTTCGTTCCGCTTCATCTGATCAGTATTCTGTGGTGGTTCTCATGGGCTCCTACTTCACAATCCTTCACCTCCCCGAGAGCGACAGCTCTTGGGGCGTTACCTTTCCCGACCTGCCCAGCTGCGTGTCGGCAGGTGACAGCTTCGAGGATGCGGCGCTCGCGGCTCGCGAAGCCCTTCCCGGTCACCTTGCCGCCCTGCGCGCCGATGGCGATCCGGTCCCCCTCCCCGCACCTGGGCGAAATCTCGGCCGATCTCGAGGCCATACCGAAAGGCTCGCTTGCACAACTCATCACCCCCAGACGCGTCCCGGACGAGCGACTGCGCATCAACATCACGATCGACAAGGGACTGCTGCGCGTCGCCGATGAGGCCGCGGAGGCGGCCGGCCTTACTCGGTCCGGCTTCATTGAGCGGGCGTTGGAGGCGGCGACGGGAGAGTCTAACGGCTAGGCTGATACAGGTGCAGCCTAGCCATCCCAAATCTTCAGCAGCTACGCCGATGCTGCTTCAGCCACTGCCCTCCGTCGACTCGCCTCGGCATGAAGACCAGTTGGATCCCGGCTGAAGTTCGATTACGACAAAAGAGTCATCTTCGTCGATATAGCCACTCAGTGCTTCGCGCAGTTCGCCCGCCCCTAGGGTGTGAACCGAACCAAGGCATTGTGTAGCCTATGGTTTTGTGACTCAGGGCCGCCGTTTGCAGCGTCGAGGCGGCGATGGCGGACCTGTTCTGGCTCTCGGATGAGCAGCGGGCGGTGATTGCCCCGTTCATGCCCAAGGATCGGCCCTGACCGGAGCGGAAGGACGACCGGCAGATCATCTCCGGCATCCTGCACGTGCTCACCTCGGGCTGCCGCCGGCGTGACTGCCCCTCCGCGTATGGGCCTCGCACGACCGTCTACAACCGCTTCAACAGATGGTCCCGGCGTGGTTTCTGGAAGGCGATGTTGGCGGCCCTGGCAAGGCCGGCTGGTCGGGCGAGGCGGCTGCCCTCGACAGCACATACGTGCGAGCGCATCGCTCGGCGCACGGCGGGAAAGGGGGGCGACGGCACAGGCCATTAGTCCGTCGCGCGGTGGCCAGACGACCGAGGTCCACGCGCTCACTGATGTCCTCGTCCGGCCCGGCGTCCTCCTGCTGACCCCCGGCAACGCCAGCGATGTCACTGCCGCTCCGGCCGTCATGGCCGAGGCGCCCGGCCGGATTCGCCCCCTAAGCGCCGACAAGGGCTACGACGCCGATTGGCTGCGCGCTGACCTACGCAAAAGCGGCATCACGCCGGTCATCCCAGGCAAGCGCGGCCGGAAAAGAAGGATCCGCCACAACAAGCGGCGCTACCGTGAACGCTGGCGCATCGAGGCGACCTTCAACCGCCTCAAGGACTTCCGCCGCATCGCCACCCGATACGACAAACTCGCCCGCAACTACGCCTCAGCCGCCGCTCTGACTGCCATCGTCGCCTTCTGGTGCTGATCGAGTCCAAGCCCTAGCGGGCTGCCAGCCCTGCCTCGACGAGTTTACGGACCTCCGCCCAGGATGGGGCGGACGGCGTGACCAGGTCGAAGTGCCCGGCATCCGGCACGTCGACAAGTCGAGGCGCGACACCGGACCTGCCTCGCAGGGCAAGGGCGTAGTCGTACGCGACCCACGGTGGAACGAGCCGGTCGAGCACGCCGCTGACCATGACGATCGATTCGGCCGACGGCGTGAGGGCTGCCGGTGATACCTCCAAGAGCCGGTCGTTCGGAGCCAGCCGCTCGACGATGCCGGGCCCGCACAGCACGGGAACGAACCGGCCGAACGTCGAGAGATCGCCCACGCCGCCCAGGCTGATCACGGCGCGAGGTTTGAACCGCAGCCTTCCTTGCAGCGGACTCTCCGGCGGGAGTGAGCCGCGGGAGGCCGCCCATAAGGCGAGATGCCCGCCGGCGGAGTGGCCGATGAGCACGACGCGCGTGAGGTCAAAACGGTAGGCCGGCGCATCCTCTGCCAGCTTGTCCAGGGCGGCTCCTACATCCTGATAGGTGCCGGGATAGCCACCGCCAGCCTCGTTCGCACGGCGGTATCCGATGCTCCACATGGCGATGCCGCGCCGCGTCAGCTCCGGTCCGAGGTGGCGCAGCTGCTCGCGCCCGGCGGTTGTGGCACTCCAGCAGCCGCCGTGGATGAAAACCGCGACCGGGTGCGGGCCGGGGCCGTCTGGCAGGAAGACGTCGACGCCCTGGGAGGACGATGCGCCATAAGCGACCTGCAGGGTGGGCTCAGGTCGTGGTATGTCGCGGAAGGCCGACAGGGCCACCGGGTCGGCCGAGGCCGGCTCTATCATCAACGCCGTCGCCAGCACGAGGGCCGCGCATCGCTTCATGCCAACCTCCCGCCGGCCGTCCTTGGCCGGCACCGACAGGTCGCGTTCGTCCCCAGTATAGCAGATCGGCGCTCGATCCGCCTCACCCGGCTCGTGCGGTCGCTGGCTCTTCCCGAGCCGTAACGCCGACATGGCATGCAACCCGACTCTCTCCGAGTCGAGCGACACCCATCTTGAGGCAGGAGCGGGCCCGGACGGCGTTACCCGGCTCCAGGAAGTTGTGGTCACCTGAGTGGCCAATCCGCACTGATGGCGACTGTCGGGTGACGAGCGGCCATTCCGCTGGCTCGAAGCGGAGGCGCGCTCGTGGCGCCGAGCCGACATCTACGAGGCCTTCTCGAAACTCGCTGCCAGCCTCAGCACCCTCAATCAGACCAGACGGTTCTGTTAGGCGTTCTAAGACTGCGTCAGAACGAGATGACCAAGCTCCTTTCTGAGGGCGGCGCCCCGACACCGGCCGAGGTCCCACCCTCCACAAGGAGCCTCACGCGCCCGGCGTCCTGAAGAACAAAACTAGACCTTCGGGTCAGCTTCGATCGCTACTTCGAGGCCCAGGCCGGCGGTCGCTACGTCCGTAAAGCCTCGAAAGGGCCCGGCTCCGCCCGACTATAATGCGACGCCGCTTCAGGCCGCTGCGCCCACGACGTCCCGGAACGAAGTGAACCGGTCCTGGGCGTCGAGCGGTACGTCGATCATGCAGCACAGCCCCGCCGGGGCGAATGCCAGCCGGACCATGCCACCGAGTTCGTGCGTGATGGCGCCGGAGATCAGGCGCGTACCGTAGCCGCGCTGGCGCGGCTCCTCGACCGGTGGACCGCCGCTCTCCTGCCATTCCATCGCGAGCCTGCGGTCCCCGTCCTCGCCGGCGACGCGCCAGGTGATATTCACACGCCCACCCTCGGCGGAGAGCGCACCGTACTTGGCCGCGTTCGTGGTAAGTTCGTGCACAGTCATGCCGAGCGCCAGGACGTAGCGCGGCGCCAGGTCGAGGTCGGGCCCGTCGAGCTGGAAGCGGTCGGCCTGCCCCTCGCGGAACGGGGCGAGCTCATTCTCCAGAACCGCCCCGAGCGAGGCCCCAGCCCAGTCGTCGCGCGAGAGCAGGTCGTGCGTCTTCGAGAGGGCAAGGATGCGTCCCTCAAGCTGTTCGCCCGTGGCGTCGCGACGCGACTGACGAGCCAGGGATTGCACGGTGGTAAGCGTGTTGCGGACGCGGTGGTTGAGCTCGTGCAGCATCATCGTCTGCCGCTCCTGCAGCAGGCGACTGCGGGCGAGCTCGGCGCGCAACTCGCCCTCGTGCTTCTGCAGGGACGCCGCCATGGCGTCGAACGCCTCACCGAGTTGGCCGAACTCGCTCGGCCCGGAGATCCCAGTTCGCGCCCCGAGTTCTCCGGTCCGCCAAGCCGTTGCGGCTCGCAGCAGGCGTCGCACCGGCCGGCGGATGAAGGCGCGTCCAGCCAGCAGGGCCGCCGCAACAGCCAGGGCGGCACCTAGGCCGATCAGCACGAGCCCGCGCCAAGTCGCCGCGTCGATGTCCGCGAAGGCCGCAGCCGGCGATAGGCCGACTGCAACCGTGATGCCATCGAGGTCATCCGGGGTGGCACCTGCGACCCCGGTGATGCGCATACGGCCGCGCAGGCCTGGCATGTCGACAACCTGGCCGCGGTTCGCCGTCAGCGCCGACCAGAGGGCGGGCGGCAGGGGCTTACCGACCCATTCCGCGTGGTCGGGTACCCGGATGAGGATCACGCCAGCCTTGTCGGCGACCGTCAGCGTCGCCTCGTGCGGCAAGCCCGATCGGGCCTGCTGTCCGGCGAGATAGTCGAGATCGATGCTCGCCACCACCACGCCGTCCAGACGCCCATCCGGCCCCGCCAGCGCCTGCGCGAGCTGGATGGTCGGCTTGTTGGTAATGCGACCTCTGACGTGTTCGCCGACCACGAATCCACCGGTGCTCATCGCGTCTTGGAAGTAGCGACGGCTCGCCAGCGAGTAGGCGCCGCGCGCCGAGCCGAGGGTGTTGCAGACGACACTGCCGTCCGCATCGACCACGGCGAAGAAGAAGGCGCCGGGCACCTTGTCGAGCAGCGTCTTGAGGTAGGGCGTGCAGACCTGCGGGTTCTTGCCTCGGATCTCGGGCACCTCCACGAGGATGCCGAGGGATTGGCGAACGCCACGTCCGAACTGTCCGAGGTCGGCTGCGATGCTCCGGGCCGTACGTATCGCCTCGCCGCGCACGGCCTCGGCGCGCGCGGTGCGCAGCGCGTACTCGTTGTAGCCCTGGATGGCCAGCGCCGGCATGAGCGCCAGGGCCACCAGCCCCACGATCCGTTTGGTGAGCGACATCGAGGGACCGGCCCTACTCCACGGTTCCCTCGGCACTAAGACAGAAGGATTTTAACGAGAACATAGGCGGCGCTGCTGAACGGGCCAGGACATGCGGCGTCAGAGTCGCGGCAAGGGCGAAGCACAAGGACATCCAGCCGGAAGTGATCGTCACCCCTCGATAATCGAGCGAATCTTGTTCGCCAGTCCGTCGACCGCGAAGGGCTTGGTGATCATCTGCATGCCCGGTTCGAGGTGGCCGGCCCCGAAGGCGGCGTTCTCCGCGTACCCGGTCATGAACAGCACCTTGAGGCCTGGTCTCGTGGCCCGGGCTTGGTCGGCAAGCTGGCGCCCGTTGAGGCCAGGAAGACCGACGTCCGTGACCAGGAGGTCAATCCGCGCGTCCGATTGCAGGATGCGCAGGCCGGCCAGTCCGTCCGGCGCCTCCCACGTCCCGTATCCGAGCTCCCCCAGCACTTCGACGACCAAGGCGCGCACGGTGTCGTCGTCTTCAACAACCAGGACCCTCTCGCCGTGCTCGGCGCGTGGCGTCTCGCCCCTGACCGTACCGGTCTCCTCGACCGTGCCGTGATATCGGGGAAGGTAAAGCTTCACCGAGGTGCCCTTGCCGGTCTCGGAGTAGATCTTGACGTTGCCCTCGGATTGCTTGGCGAACCCGTAGATCATGGACAGTCCGAGCCCGGTGCCCTGTCCGATGGGCTTCGTCGTGAAGAACGGGTCGAAGGCCTTGGCGATGACGTCGGGCGGCATGCCGGTCCCCGTGTCGGTGACGCATACGCAGACGTACTGGCCGGCGCGCACCCCGATCTCGCGCGCGATGTAGGCGTCATCCAGGTACGAATTCGCCGTTTCGACAGTGAGCCTGCCCCCGTCCGGCATCGCGTCGCGCGCGTTGATGGCCAGGTTCAGGATGGCGTTCTCCAGCTGATTCGGATCGCAGAGCGTCAGCCATAGCCCGCCCGCCACGACCACCTCCAAGCGAACGCGCTCGCCCAGCGTGCGGCGCAGGAGGTCGTCCATCGAGCCCACCAGCCGGTTCACGTCGACTGGCTTCGCCTCCAACGGCTGACGGCGCGAGAAGGCGAGCAGGCGGTGCGTGAGGGCTGCCGCGCGCTGGGCCGAGGCCATGGCGAGCCCGGCATAGCGCGTGAGATTCTCGGTCCGCCCTTCGTTGATGCGAGTCTGCATCAGGTCGAGGGAGCCGACGATGCCTGTGAGCAGGTTGTTGAAGTCATGGGCGATGCCGCCGGTGAGCTGCCCGACGGCCTCCATCTTCTGTGACTGGCGCAGCTGCTCCTCGGCCTGCTCCCGCTCGGCGATGGCCTCGCGCACGCGGGCCTCAAGCGTGTCATTCAACTCGCGCAGGGCGACCTCGGACGCCTTGGTGGCCGTGACGTCGTAGACCACGCCGACATGCCGCTGCTCGGCCGAGGTGTCCTCGTGCATCACCTCCCCGCGGCGGGCGAGCCAGCGCATCTCTACGGTGTCCGCCATCCGGACGAGCATCTCCGCGTAGGGCAGCTCGCCGGCCTCGCACACGTTTGGGTCGAGCAACGGGCCACCCTCAGAGATGAGAGCGTTGACCGAGCTAACCGAAAGGGTTTCGGCAGGCACGACGCCGAGGAGATTGCAGAATTGGGGAGAGACCTGGACGGTGCCGAAACCAGGAACGTACTCGAACGTCCCGATGCGTCCGGCAGTCTGGGCTATGCGCAGCCGCTCCTCGACCCGCTTCTGTTCGGTAATGTCGACCAAGGCACCGGTGAAGCGCACCGGGTTGCCATCTGCTCCGTACGCACAGCGTCCGCGGGCATGAACCCAATAGATCGCGCCATCCGGCGCCTGAAGGCGGTACTCTCTGTCGAACACCTCGGCGCCGTTGAGGATGCCGCTGACCGCCAAGCGCACCCGCGGCCGATCCTGAGGGTGAACGCGGTTGAAGAAGGCGCTGGTGGCGACACCGCCCGCGGCCCGCTCGATGCCGTTGAGGAGAGCGAAGCGGTCGTCGACGTGGAGGCTCTTGCCTGGAATGTCCCAATCCCAGGTGCCTGCGATGCCAGTGGAGTTAAGGGTGATCTTCAGCTGCCGCTGCGCGTCCGCTAGACGCCGCTCAATGTAGGCTAGGCGTTCTCGCGTGACCTCTCCCTGACGCGAGGGCGTCACGTCGACCTGCGAGCCGAAGAAATTCACGAGCTCGCCGGCCTCGTCGAAGACAGGGCTGAGATAGAGCTCATTCCAGAACGTGCCGCCGTCCTTGCGGTAGTTCAGGATCTGGACCTTCACATCTCTCCGTCCGGCAACCGCGTCTCGAACGGTGGCCACGGCGGCTAGATCCGTGTCGGGACCCTGGAGGAAGCGGCAGTTGCGCCCGAGCACCTCGTCGGCGCTGTATCCCGTCAGCGCGAGGAAGGCAGGGTTCGCGAACACAATGGGATTGTCGGGGAGCCGCGGGTCGGTGACGATCATCGGCTGCCGGGTGCGCTCCAGGGCAGCGACGAAGGGTCCGGCACGACGCCGCATCTCCGCGCTCGACTGAGCTAGGGCGGTTGGCCTTCCGCCGGACACTGGGTCCATTCCGGCATCGCCCATCGGGTTCGTCACGACTCCGTTTCGCCGATCGCGCGCTCGATGAAAGCGTCGATGAGCACCTTCAGGCTCTCCAAGGACGGCAGGTCCATCAACATGGCGATGTAGCCGCGGATATCACGCTCGCGCACAGAGAAGTTGATGTAGAGGAACAAGACCAGGGCGTCCGCTCCACCATCGCCAACGGCCTGGAAGATCCGGGGACCGTCTCCCCTGATGACCTCAGGCAAGGACATGCTGAGCGTGCGCTGAAGCAAGTTCGCCATCGTGGCGAGGCAGCCGTTCAGGATGACATTGCCCGTTTCCGTGAGCGCCTCGTCCTCAAGCTCGGCAACCTCCTCGGCGGACAGCTCCTCTCCCGCAACCGCCCGGACCAGCTCGCGCCCGTTCTCTTGCGGAAAGATCAGGAGGGCGCGCCCGGAGAAGGCGCCGGTGAAGTCCTGCTGGACGACCACGAGCTGGGACGCCTCGCGCTCGCCGATCATGCGAGCGGCTTGGGACTGGGACACGATCTCTACCGCCGGCACCGAAAGGAGGACCTGGACGCCGATCATCTTGCGCAGGCTTGCTGCGGCTTTGCTGACACCGATGTTGACGAGCTCGGTGAAAGCGTCGCGCCGAAGTTCTGTGAGGTCGACGGCGTCCCCCGTCACGACGCCGCCCTGCGCAGCCGGAGCGCGGCACCTGACAGGAACCCAGCAAGTCCCTCCTCGGTCAGCGGCTTCGGCAGGAAGGTGGCGTCAACGCTGCGGGCGCGCGCGATGATCTCGTCCTGGATGTTTGCCGAGACAACGGCGATAGGCATGCTGGGCCTAGCGGCTCGAAGGTCGGCAGCCAGTTCGAGGCCGTCCTTGCCGGGCATGTTGAAGTCGATGAGTGCCACATCGACCTGACGCTCGCCGATCAAGGCCATCGCAGCGTCGGCATTAGCCGCCTCGGCGACCTCCCATCCCGGCTTGAGCTGGCGCAGGAGCTTGGCGGCGACGAGGCGCGCGAGCTTGCTATCGTCGACGATGAGGGCGGTAGTCGTCATGAAGGGCGATGTTGGTTTGATTGCTGCGCGCGATAGGCCGGATGCGAGACGATGACGGCCTTTATGCGACGGTGCCGCTGCAGGGCATAGCCTTCAGCGCAGCAGATTGCATTATCTTCGCCCGAGCGGGATTAGCCAAGCGTCAACGAACGGGTCGCCGCACGGACCCAAGACCGTAGGCTGCAGCCGCAGCAGTACCTGGTACACTGCGGTGTGCATGCGCGTGCAAGAAGTCCAGTCCACCGGCGTGTTCGGATTTTCGAGGATGAGCGAAGCGAGGGTCTCGGCGTCCTCTACCGGACAGACCCCTTCCAGGCGTATGGGCGCTCCTGGCTCCGCATCGCTTCGGTGAAAGACGGCCATCATCGTCCCTCCCCGGGCTGCTCGTCGACGGTCGGCGCGCTCGCAAGCATAGTCGCAGGATCGAGCACGAGCAGCACGCGGCCGTCACCGAGCGGCGTCGTTCCTGCCACCCCCGGCATGAACCCCACGAGGCCGGAAGGCGGCCGGACAACCGCGTCGATGCGTTCTTCGAAGCGGTCGACCTCCAGCGCGACGGTTTCCCCAGCCGCCTGGACGATCAGGAGCAATGCGTCCTGGGCCGCGGTGAAGCTGTCCCCGTGGCCGAGGAGGTCAGCGAGCCTGACGACCGGAACCGTTCGGCGACGCAGCACCGCCGCGTTTCCGCCGACGACGGCATGGATGCTTGTCCGGGGCTTGCGTACGACTTCGACGATGGCATCCATCGCGACGCCGTAAGATTCCCCACCCGCCCCGACCACCATGACGCGAATGAGCGAGACGGTCCGAGGCAGGTTCAGGCGCACCACGGTGCCGAGACCGATCCGGCTCTCGACCGAGACGCGGCCGCCCAGGCGCTCGGCCGCGGCACGAACCGCGTCCATGCCGACGCCCCTGCCGGAAAGGGCGCCGACCGCCTCCGCCGTCGAGAAGCCCGGCGCAAAGATCAGGTCGGTGACGGCGTCGTCGTCCATGGCCGCGGCAGCCTCGGTCGAGCGGAGGCCGCGTTCGACCGCCCGTCGGCGGATGAAGGCCGGGTCGATGCCGCGCCCGTCGTCGGAGACCGTCACGACGATGCTGTCTCCGTCCTGGCCGGCCTCGATGCGGATGTGCCCCGCTTGAGGCTTGCCGCATTGCCGCCGCGTCTCCTCGTCTTCCAGCCCGTGGTCGAGGGCATTTCGCACGACGTGCAGGAGAGGCTCGAACAGGTTCTCAACTATGCTTCTGTCGGCCTCCGTATCCTCGCCATCGAAGTCGAGAACGACGTCCTTGCCGAGGGTGCGCGCAGCCTCGCGAACGGGGCGCACGAAGCGACGAAACACCTTCGAGAGACGCGTGAGCCGGAGAGACACGACATTCCGGTGCAAAGTGGCCGACAGACGGCCGAGGTTTGCGTCGGCGTCGCGGATCGCGCGGGCCAGAGTGGCCGCGCTTTCGCCAGCCTCGGCCCTGGTGGCAAGATGTCCGAGGGCGTTGCGCGCGACGACAAGCTCGCCGGCGAGGGCGAGCAGGGCGTCGACCCGGGTGGCATCAACCCGCAGCGTGCGGGTCACGTCCGCTCCGAACGGCTCCGATGGAACTGGCGGCTCTCCCGCCTCCGGCAGGGAAGGCTTGGTCGGGCCGCCGAAAAGGATGGATTCGATTGCTTCTCGGAGAGCATCGGAACCATGTTCAAGCGCCCGCTTACAGCTCTCGGCGTCGCCGTCGTGTCCGGCTGAGAGCAGGGCATTCGCTGCCGCCCTCGCGCAGGCTTCCAGGCGGCCTGCATCCGCGTCGGAACCGCCCGCGGCGGCCAGGACCCCAACCTGTTCCGCGAGAATAGCGGCGACGACGGCATCCAAGGAGGGCGTGACAGCCGCCCTTGCCGAGGCGGTCGGCCTGTCGCGCGGCACCTCTACGGCTGTGACTTGGTCGCCAACGAGCCGGAAGACTGCCTCCACCTCTTCGCGTGGAGCACCCGTCAGCAGGGTGATGTCGAGGTTGCAGGCGTAGGCGTCGAACTCCGCGCCCGGTGGCCAGGGAGCGGCCGGTATGACGAAAACGGCCAGCAGTCCTGGCACCTTCCGAACCAGGCCGAGCGGGTCGTCCCCGGCGAAGAAGCAATCCTCCCGCGGACGATAGCGCACTGCGGTCAATGCCATCCCGCCGCATTCGGCCGAGGCATCGATGAGGTTGGCCGCCCATCCGGGGAGTGCCGCTACGTTCGCAAGCTGGGCCTTCGGTCCGCTCGTCAGGAGGGAACGGTATCGTGCTGCGAGGGCGTTGGCCTCGGCGGCGGTGGCGTCGGGCAGCCGCTTCGTCGTCTCGATGGCCTCGGCCCAGCGTGCGGTCGCATCAAGGGTCTCAAGGGAGACGTCGATCAAGTTTGCGTCGACCGAGAGGGTTCCGGCTCGTGCTGCGGAGAGGCCATCCTCCGCGGCGTGCAGGAGCGCGAACCAAGACGGGTAATCGAACAGCCCAACAGAGCCCTTGAGCGTGTGGAAGGCGCGGAACACGCGGTTCACCGCCTCTGCGTCGCCCGGGGCCGCCTCCAGGGCGAGCAGATCCTCCGTGGCGGATTGGACGAGTTCGCGCGTCTCGATGAGGAACTGTTCGAGAAGCTCGTTCACGGACGCCGTCCCGCCAGCGCCCGGGCATGCACGACCAGCACGTCCTCGGGAAGAGGCTTTACTAGGTAAAAGTTCGCGCCCGCGGCCCGCGCGGTTTCCCGGTCGCCGTCACCGGCTTCGGTGCTGGTCATCAGGGCAGGTATCGAGCGGACCGCAGGCTCGCGGCCCCGCAGGGTGCGCAGGAAGCTGAAGCCGTCCATCTTCGGCATGTTCACGTCCACGACGAGAAGGTCGTAGGTCGTCGTCAGTACCCGCTCCAGCCCCTCGATGCCGTTGAGCGCCTCGTCCACGATGAAACCCGCCCGTTCCAGGGCGCCGCGATAGTACATCCGCACCAGGCTCGCGTCGTCGATGACGAGGACCCGCAGCGCGTCGATGGGCTCGGATGCGGTCTCAGACATGCTCGCCCTCGCGCGGCCGCCGGTAGACGATGGCGTCGTCGTAGCGGCAGACCCTGAACAACGAGGAAATCCGGCTCATGCTCTCCGTGTGGCCCAGACAGACGACGCCGCCCGGTACGAGGACATCGTAGATGTTGTCTGCTGCGAGCCGCCGGGACGCGTCATCGAAGTAGATCAGTACGTTGCGGCAGAACACGATGTCGAAGCGGCCATGCGCCGCCATGCCCGCCGCATCGGTCAGGTTGCAGGGTGTGAAGCGAACCGAGCTGCGCAAGTCCGCGAGAATGCGCCACGCCGGACCGAGGCGCGTCTCCTCGCGGACAAAGTAGCGCCCAACGAGGTCCGTGCTGAGGCGCATCAGCGCTCGTTCCCCGTACAGGCCCTCCTCGGCGGCGGCGAGGGCCCTGGTATCGATGTCAGAGCCGACGATCTCGATGTCGTAGCGGTCGACCTCCGGCCAGTTCTCCAAGAGCCACATCGCCACCGAGTAAGGCTCCTCGCCGGTCGAGCACGGCACCGACCAGATCCGCAGGGTCGACCCTGGCGGTTTGGGGCCGACGAGCTCCGGCAACAGCGAGGCCGTCAGGCAGCGGAGCTGGTGGTCCTCGCGATAGAAGTAGGTCTCGTTGATGGTGAAGGCGTTGATGAGCTTCTCGACCTCGCCGTCCGTGTCGGAGCGCAGGCGGGCGAGATAGACCGCGAACGAGCGGGATGCCGTGGCCTTCATGCGCTCGGACAGGCGCCGGTCGACGAAGTAGCGCTTGGCCGGCGTGAACAGCATGCCGGTACGGCGGTACAGGAATTCGCAGAAGCGCGCGAAGTCGGCGTCGGAGACCGGCGACGGGGGTTCGGACACGCGGTCAGCGCCCCGGAGCGAGGCGCGTAAGGACAGTATCGATGGCCAGGGGCAGGAACGCCTCCGAGGCGAACCGGGTCCGGACCGCTCGCAGCGCCGGTATCGCGTCCGCCGTCCCGACCTCTGCCAGCACTTCCACCGCGGCGCCGCAGACGTTCGGGTGGGTCTCGACGTCGAGCAGGGCCGCCAGCAACCTGTTCGCTGTCTCGGTCGGCTGTGCCCGCACGATCTCGGTCGCGAGCAGCCGCACGTCCGGGTCCTGGTCGCACAGCAGGCCCGGTAGCACCGAGGCTGCCGCGGCAGGCATCGCCTGGAGCGTTTCCATACAGGCGTTGCGCAGCCCTGCCTCCTCCGAGCGCAGATGCCGGGCCAGCTCGGCGGCGGCGGAAGCGTCAGAGAGGGCCAGTAGCTTGGCGAGAAGTGCCTCGCGGCGGCGAAGATCCTTCTCTCCTTCGAGGGCGAGGCCGAGGTCGTGCGAGGCTTCAGGACAATCAGGTTCGGAGACGGACGCGTCTTCTGCCCGGTGAGGTGGATCGCGGCGGACGAGTGGCATCAGTGCACCATTTCGAGGAGCGCGTCGGCGATGCCTTCGAGCGGAGCGACGACGGTGGCGCCGCCGGCCCTGACGAGTTCGCCCGGCATGCCCCAAACCACCGCCGTCTCCTCGCTCTCGGCGATCGTTCGGCCCCCCCGCGCCCGCATCCCGGCCATCGTCGCCGCGCCGTCACGGCCCATGCCCGTCATCAGAACCCCGACGAGGCGCACGGGTTCGACCAGGTCGAGGGCACTGGCGACGAGGCGGTCGACGCTTGGGTGCCAGGGATAGTCAGCGTGGGCGGGCACCGGCTGCACGACCAGCCCGGAGGGGCGGCGCGCGAGCGTCACGTCCGCGTCGCCCTTGCCGACGTAGACGTTGCCGGGAGCCAGCTGCATCGGTCGTGAGGCTTCTTGCACCCTCAGGGCGCACAGGCCGTCGAGGCGACGCGCGAGAGGACCGGTGAAGCTACCGGGCATGTGCTGAGCGACCACGACGGGCCAAGGGAAATCGGAAGGCAACCGCGACAGCAGGGCGTCGAGCGCTGGCGGCCCTCCTGTCGAGGTCCCAACAAGCACGATGCCTTCGGCCGGCCCCGACGTGGGCGGATGAGCAGATAGCAGTTTGGGTGAGGCCGGATGCGCCGGTATCAGCGGCCGCCGAGACGAGTTGCCGGCCGCACCCACGGTCCCGGCACGGATTCGCTCGGCGAGGCGCAGGGTCGGTCGTAAGCGGGCACGAGCAGCAGCACGCACCTTCTGCACGATCAGCGGA
This sequence comes from Methylobacterium sp. R2-1, assembly GCF_014191355.1. Taxonomy (GTDB): domain Bacteria; phylum Pseudomonadota; class Alphaproteobacteria; order Rhizobiales; family Beijerinckiaceae; genus Methylobacterium. The sequence goes on along the minus strand of NZ_JACHWM010000004.1, from coordinate 154,293 downwards.
CCGAGGCGGTCCATCTCCAACGAGACCGCCCCGCCGGGCTTGGCGACGAAGTCCACGGCTCCACGCTCCATCGCGTCGAGGGTGACCTCGGCACCGTCCGCGGTCAGGGACGACACCATCACCACCGGGGTGGGCCGGACCAGCATGATGCGATCGAGGCAGGCGAGGCCGTCGAGGCCCGGCATGTTGACGTCGAGTGTGATCACGTCCGGGCGAAAGCGGGCGTGCTCGGCCAACGCCTCTTCGCCGTCGCGGGCGAAGGCGACCTCGAAATCCCGTTCCTGCACGAACACGCCGCCGAGGAGCTTGCGCATCAACGCGGAGTCATCGACGACCAAAAGGCGGATCATCCTGTGGGATCCGCCTTGGTCGTTCGCCCGGCCGCCCGTTTCATGGCCGCGCGCACGCTCCGCTCCGTGCCGGCGAGCAGGGCCGACGCGTCCACGACCGGCAGGAGGCTGTCGTCATCCAGGGTCGCGACCCTGTCGACCCCGTTCACGGCGTCGCCGGAGAAGTCGGGCGCCGGTCGGATGGTATCGGCATCGAGGCGCAACATGCGCGAGACTCCGTCGACGAGCAGGCCCGCTGTGCCGCCGCCGGCTTCAAGCACGACGATGCGCTGCCGCGCGTTGGCCTCACCCGGCGGCAAGCCGAACCGGCGGCGCTGGTCGACGACGGCCAGCACGGTGCCTCGCACGTCGATGGCGCCGACGACCAGGTCCGGCGAACGGGGCAGCCGCGTCATGATCCCCGGGACGCGCAGCACCTCCCGAACCGCACCGACCGGCACGCCGTAGCTCTCGCCCGCGATTTCGAAGACCACGACCTGTTCCGTTGCACCTGCCGTCTGACCGTTCGCGGATTTGGTGCCGTGGGAACGTGCGGACGAAGCGGTCACGGTGGTTCCTTCGAGCAAGCGGTCGGCGGACAGCACGGAGACAAGTGCACCGGCTTCGTCGACACGGCAAATCGCATCGACGGCGGTCATGCCGCCGCGGCTCAACGATGACGGCACCGGATCGACGGCATCCGGTGCGAGCCGCAGGATCGGCCCCAAGGCATCGACGACAAGGCCGGTCTCCGCTCCCCCGAGGCGCGCGACCACGACGCGCGCGTCCCGGCCCGCTGGGGGCGCGGCGAGACCGAGCAGGGTCGGCAGGCTCAGGAGCGGCAATACCCCACCGCGCAACGCGGCGACGCCTAACGCCGCGTTACCTGCACGCGGCACCGGCACCACGTCCGGCGGGAGTACCAGCACCTCCGCGACCCGCTCTAGCGGCAGCGCGTAGCACCTCCCGGCAGCCGTGAACGAGACCAGCGCGACGCGTTCCGCCTCCGCCTCGTCGACGGCTTCGACCCGTGTGGATCGGACGCTTGCAGCAGGCGCCTTGGCCCGGCGCGGAAACGCCCCAGCGACGAGAGCCGGCAGATCCAGCACACGAGCGCTCCCGGACCCGTTCGCAACGGAGCGCCGACGAGATCTTCCGGGTCCGTCCGATTCGACGGACTCTGTGCCGACGGAGAACGCGACGATGCGGTCTACGATGAGGCCGACCGGCTCGCCGGCTTCCGCGACGACGACCCGCGTCGGCTCCGTCGCTGGCTCTATGTCGGGGTGCACGATGCGGCGTAGGTCGAGCACGGGCAGGGCCATACCGCGGAGGTTCGCCAGACCAGCCAAGGTAGGCGGTGCGCCGGGCACGCGCGTCAGCCTGGGCGGACGAATGAGTTCGCGGACGACGCCCGCGTCGAGGGCGAAGTCGTCCGGACCCAGTGTGAGGACGAGGTAGCGCCTGTCGCCCGTACCGTCAGCTTCAGGCATCCGCGGCCTGCAGCTCGTCCGCGAGCGCGGCGATCTCCTCGATGCTCGCTGCGAGGTCTTCGGCGCCGCGCGACTGTTGGCGCGCGGCGGATGCGGCTTCGCTGGACGAGCGGTCGGCCTGCTCCGCCGCGGCGGCGATTTGCTGCGAGCCCTTGAGGGCCTCGCGGGCCGCGCTGACGATGGCTTCCGCGCCTGACAGAACGTCGGCGTTACTGGCCTCCAGTCGGCCGACGTCCTTCTCCACCGACGTAAGGGTGGCGAGCAGCCCCTGATTGCGCTGCGCCTCGGCCTCGGACGCGGCGGCGACCTGCTCCAGCGACCGGCGGACTGCGGCGACGCCGTCCTGGATGTCGCGCACGGTGTCGAGGATGCGGTCGGCATTGTCAGCCGAGTCGCGGGCCAACGCGCGTATGTCGTTCGATACGACGGCGAAACCGCGCCCGCCCTCGCCAGCGCGCGCCGCCTCAATGGCGCCGCTGACCGCGAGCATGTTCACCTGCACGGCGACGAGGGCGATGGAGCCGACGATCTTCTCGATGCGGCGATTGTTGCCTTCCAGCTCGCTGATGCGGGCGAGGCAGGCGCGGGTTTCGCCGAGCGAGCGTCCCACGCCGTCGGCAAGGGAGCCGACAGCCGAGCGCACCTCCCTGAGGGCCGCTCCGATGCCGGCGACGCTCTCTCCGGCAGTCGTTGAGTTCGAACTGAAAACCGCGGCGCTACGCTCGACCTGGGCCATCGCGGCGCTGGATTGCTGCGCTGCGGCGCTCTGGATGCCGGTTCCGCGGCTGATTTGGTCGATGGCAGCGAGGATCTCGGCCGCCGCCCCGGACAACTCTTGGACCGTGGCGGACAGCTCCTCGGCGGCCGAGGAGACCTCTTCGGCCTGCTCCTGGACCGAGCCGCTGCCCGTCAGGTCGTCGGCGAGGCCAGCGAGCGCCTGCGCCGTCATCTGGGACTGATCGAGGGATTGTACCTGCTGCGCCACAGCCTGCTGGGCCTGTCCCGCCGCGGCGGCCTGCTCCTCCGCCGCGGCGGCGATCTGCTCCGCGCCGCGCTGCGCCTCCCGGATGGCCGTCTCGGCCTCGACTGCGGCGGCGAGGATGGCCTGCGAGCCTTCCGCCAGTTTGCCGAGCTCCGACCTTGCTTGCTCCAACCTCTCGGTCACGCGTCCGCCGACCTCGGCATCGGCCGCCGCGGTCCGGGCCGCGGCACGGATGATCTCGCCGACGCCCCGCACCTCCGTCCGGATCGCCTCGGCCAGCATCCTGACCTCGGCCGCACTTGCCTCGGAGGTTTCGGCGAGCGCCCGCACCTCGTCGGCGACGACCGCAAAGCCGCGTCCGTGCTCGCCGGCGCGAGCCGCCTCAATGGCGGCATTCAACGCCAGCAGATTGGTCTGGTCGGAGACATGCTCGACCGTTCCGGTGATCTCGCCGATGCTCGCGGCGGCGCGGTCGAGCTCCTCGATTAGAGTGACCGATGCGGACTGCCGCTGAGAGTTTGCCTGCACTGCGGCGACCGACAAGGTGATCTGGACACCAGTCTCGGCCAGTAGCGTCTGGAACGCCGTGGTCGACTGGCGCGAAGCGTCGGCCCGCTCGCGGGCCTCGGTCAGGCGGCCGAGGATGCCAGCGATGGCGGCAAGGGACTCTTGCGCGGCGCCTGCGGCTTCCTCGGCGCCGGAGGCGATCTGCTCCATCGACCGGCGCAGTTCCTCGGCGGCTGACGACGCCTGGGTCACACCTGCAGCGAGTTCCTCGGTGGCTGCGGCGAGCCGTTCCGCAGCTTTCTGCCGTCGGGTGCGGGAACGCTCGCGCGAGCGGCTAGCCGCAATCGGGATAGTCGGCATAGGGTTGGGGCCAGCCAAGGCAGTATCCCTGGGCTCGTCCTGCGACGCGAGCCGCGTCCTCTTAATCAGCGCCATGGACGGATCACCCGCGTTGCACCGTCCTTCCTGCCGGACACAGGGGTGAGGATGGTTTGGAAGTCGGACCCGTGGTTCTAAGCAGGCCCGCGGCTTGGTCAAGGACGAGCCACAATCGAGCCTTGACCGTTAGCGACTCGAATGTCCGATTGGGGTCAGGATTTCGCGTGCCGTTTGTTCGGCTGCGCGCCATAAGTCGACCAATCGATCTGGTTCTGCGAAAGTCCGCCGTTGTGGATGTCGCTGACCTTCGCAACCAACTCACAATGACGCAACCTTATCTCATACCGGTCGCGTTTCCAGCTCGACCGGAGCGCTCGGCGCTGCAGCCCCAGGTAGGGCCCGCTGTGGTACAACGACTCTATCGTTGGCGAACCCCGGATCAATCGGTCAACATTCCTGCCGACAGCGACGACGTGGCGACCCTAGCCACGGTACGCACGAACTTCGCGGGCAGCGGCCGATCCTCAGGAGCGGGGCGTGTCTTGCACGACATGGTGGCGGAAGGCGTGGCCTGCGGCCTGCACCGCATCGAGCGGATCATGCGCGAGAACGCCAATGTGGGCACGTCCGCGAAGGCGCGGCGAGCTACAGATGGACGATGGCCTGCGGTCCGCGGCTACCACCAACCTCCTTGAACCGCAAAGCGCAGCCGACGGCCCGAACCAGAAATGGATCGCCGACTTCACCTATCATGTGGCCGACGGAAGGCTGACTCTACGTGGTCGCCGTGAGCGACCTGTTCCGGCGGCGCGTGGACGGCTGGTCGATGCTGGCGAGCAAGACGCTCAACTCGTGGCGGACGTGCCTGTTATGGCGATCTGGCGCGGGGGAAAACCCGACACGCTGCTGCACCACGCCGATCAGCGCGGTCAGTATACCTGGAGTTACTCAGCACACGCCGAAAGGCTGCCGCCCGACGATCGAAACCGGCCGGCGACGGTGGGCATCCTTTTCGTGCCGTGCTTGGGCCTGCTCCGGGGCTGTTCTCGATATGCTCGAGGCAATCCCACTGAACGCTGATGCAGTCGAGCCACCGGTAGCAGCAACTGGCGGAATCAGGGTCGCTCAGCGTTCATCATCGGGGCGAGGACCGCAAGTTCCGCGCGGCGAGCATAGGCGAGCCCGATGAGCAGGATCAGCAGTGCGAGAGCAGGGACTGCCGTCACGACAGGATCGCCTACGTGCCAGTGGCTGCCGACAGCGCCGACCATCAAGATGGCGAGCAGTGCCGCTCCGATACTGATCAAGCCGCGAACCCAGAGCAATGCGGCGCCGAGCAGTTGCAGTGCGCCGATGGCGTACATGAACCACAGCGGATAGCCGAAGCGCTCGAAGCCGGCGACTTCGAATGGCGTCGCGGCGAACTTCATACCGGCCGCGACCGTGAATATGATGGCGAGAACTGCGCGCACAATACAGCTGCCGACTCGCTGTCGCTTCCACGTCTGATCCATCATTATCCCTTTTCCTGGCAACTATGCCTCGCTCAGTCGAGCGCCGAGTCATGCTTCAAATCGATTGCGACGCGATTGCGTCATGCATTTCAATCGACAAGCTCGGTCTTCGCCACGGGTTGAGTCCGGCGCGCCAGTACCGGCTCCGTCACCACCGGGAGTGGTTGCACGACGGGGATTGTCTCTCAGCCGCCGCCGAACGTGCAGCGGCGGCCGTTCTTCTGCCGAAGATCTGAAGATCCCGCGGCTGGATTTCGATCAGCCGCAGACGCGTTCGTAGCCGCCAAGCAGAGGGCTGAAGATTGCGCGGCAATCACCGTAATAGGAGGAGGGATAGTAATTTCCGGCAGGATAGTTCCAGCCGAGGCCCCCGAAGCGCTGGCGGAAGCCACGGTGATGGAAGCGCCGATGGTGGCCGAACCCGCCAAACCCAAAGTGCCCGTGACCGAACCTCCGGTGGCCGAAGCCTCCATGGTGATCGAAGCCGCCGTGGAAGCCCCGTGTCTGAAACCGCCATGGCCGAATCCGCGGGCATCGGCACTGGCAACACCGCCGGTCATTGCTGCGAGCGCGAGACCTGCCACCATCATCATCTTCGTCGACGTCGTCTTCATCGTGCCTCTCCGTGTTGGGGTGAAAGCACTCTGCGCCTGACGATGATCGGTCACTGTGACCCCGGTCACAGATAGACGGGGCGCTCGACTTGACTTGAATCCTATTGCGGCAGACCCGGATCGTGCTTCAGCCAAACCTCGATTGGTTGGGACCGTCCGCGTAGGGCCGCCATCCGTCGCTCGTCGAAGATGTCGCCCGGCTGATCGATGCCGGCGGCCGTCAGGAGATCGGCGCTGGCGGCGAGGCGCGACTTGGCCTCCGAAGCAACGGCGAGCAGGCGGCTCGCGACATTGACCGTATCGCCCGTCGCCGTGACGTGCTGATTGGTGTCGCTGCCCAGACGCGAGAGGATGGCCGGTCCGTAATGTGCGCCGATCCGCACGTCCAGCACGCGTCCGGCGCCGGCCAGCTCGGGGTCGCGCGTGATCCACTGGCGGGTGCGCGCGATGAGTTCTCCGGCTGCGCTCACGGCGTTTTCTGCCCGCGCAGGATCGGGATCAAGTGCGCCGAACACGACCATCGCGCCGTCGCCCATGAAGTTGACGACGAGACCTCCATGTGAAGAGGCGATCTCGTCCACGAGATCGTGGAACGTCTTGAGGATGGCGCGGGTGCGCACCGGGCCGAGGCGCTCGCTCTGGCCTGTGAAGCCGGTGAGATCGATGAAGAGCACCGGGATCTCGCGCGTGACGGGCGCAGCCAGATAGGTCGGATCCCAGGCGAGCCGATCCGCGAGCGCGGCGGGCTGAAGCTGGCGCAGGGCCTGCTCCGATCGCGCGAGCTTCACGCTCTGGCGGCGATCCAGCGTCTGGCGTGCCACCGCGCACAAGAGCGTCGGCAGTCCAGCGGCTGCGAGCGGCAGGGCGGCGCTCAACCAGATGCCTCGGCTGAAGGCGACGGCGCCCACGGCAAACCATGCCGTCAGGAAAAGGAGCACGAGGATGGTCGCCGGAACAGGGGGAGCCAGCGCGATCAGAAGCACGGCAGCGGCCGCGAGAACCATGGCCGCGAAGGCGTCGAGCCGCCGCACGCGCGCATCGCGCACGAGACCGTCACCTGTGGTCAGGTGGCCGATGCCGGTTGCCAGGAGCTCGACACCTGGCATCACGGGATCGAACGCCGTCGCAAAGGTGTCGCTGCCGCCGAGAGCAGTCGCGCCGATCACGACGACACGATCGGTCAGAGCTGCGAGAGATGCCGTCCCATCGAGAACTGTGGCGGCGCCGAACGTCTGGATCGTCCGCCGCGGCCCATAGGGACGCAGGGGAAGATGATAGCCGAGATCGAGCGGAATGACGGCAGACCCGATCCGTACCTGTCCCTCGCCTAGGACAGGATCGCTCCGGGCTGCCAGGGCCGCCGTGCGCAGGACGAAAGCCGCGGCCACACCCCCATCCGACTTGGCAACGAGAGGAAGGTGCCGCGGCACGCCGGTGGCGTCCTCGGACAGGTTGACCAGCCCGGACAGCGCGGCCGCGCCGATCAGCGGTATGGGGCGATGCACGGCGGCGGCGACCGGGATGCCGTCCTCGTTCGCGGCATCTTCGAAAACGGCTGCCGCCGCCAATACGGCAGGCACCTTGGTGAGGGCGGTGGCAAGGGCACGATCCGCCTCCGGCTGGCGCCCGTCTTCCAAGAACAGGACATCGACCGCGAGGGCGCGTGGGCGGGCAGTGGCGATCCTTTCGATCAGCTGCGCCATCGTCGCGCGCGAGACGGGGAAGCCTCCTTCTCGGCGGACGATCTCGTCGTCGATGGCGACGATCACGACATCATCGGGCGGATTGCGCGGACCGGCCAGCCGCATGCGCAGGTCCGTCATGGCCGCCTCGAGGTAATCGAGCGGCGTTGCCCGTCCGGCCATGTGCAGGTGGGAGAGCCAGCCGCTCCAACCAAGCGCGGCTACCAACACGAGGACGGCGAAGCGTTGATTGATCTGACGGGATTTCGAGATCGTCTCAAACCCCGGCATCAAACCTGCGGCTTTCACCGCCCGAAGCGTTCGAGCAGACCTCTGACGCGTTCCTGCGGCCAACGCCGCACTTCCAGGGGGCCCTGATCCGCATCGACATCAACGCCCTCACCCGGGCCGAGCGTGACGGACACAGCCGGGACGTTCCGGCGCGCCACGGCGACGCGACCGCGAGCTACGAACACCGCTGTTTTGGCGGCGGTCACATCGACGGCGTAGACCGTGCCGCGGACGGAGGCAATCGCGTGGGGCGTGAGGATCTGGAAGCCGCCCCTGCGGGGACGCGAGCGCGGCGGCAGGGTCACGAGAACGGCGCGGCCGCCGATCTCGGCTCCCTCCAGTTGCCCGTCGCCGTCCCGGTCGACGGGCCGCAGCGTAGCCGCTTGCTCCGTTTCGAGCGAGAGACCATCCGTGCAGTGCAGGACCCGCAGAGGCGGGTCGAAGCGTGTCGTTTCCGTGCAGCGCGTCTGAGCGAGGGCGGTGCCCGGGACGACGCCGGCCACGAACGCAGTCGCGACGCGCACCAGACGTTTCATGCGGTGGATCCTCCTGCTGCCTCAGATCCGTGAGGGCCCGCCGAGAGCCGCCAGACGCTGCGCGATCTTCACACGGACGCGTGAGCGCCCGAGATCGATGATGCCGGATCGGCGCCAATCCTGAAGGACGCGGTTCACGCTTTCCCGCGCCGCGCCAACGTAAGCGGCGAGTTCCTGCTGCGTCACCTGGATTTCTGCACCGTAATCCTCGGACAGCATAACCAGACGTCGCGCCAGTCGGGTATCGAGTGGAAGGAGCGTTGCCTCCTCCATGCGCTCGCTCATCCAGCGCAGTCGTCGGCACAGGAAGCCGATGATCCCCGACGCTAGGGTCGCGTCGTGCGCGAGGAGCCCAAGGAAATCCCGCCGCTCGATGACGAAGAGCTCCGTCGCCTCAAGCGCGATGGCCTCTGCGGTGCGGGCGTGACCATCGAGGAGTGCGATCTCGCCGAAGACATCGCCCGGCCCGAGGAGGTTGAGTGTCACCGACCGGCCATCCTCGGTGCCGGTGGCGATGCGGATCTGCCCGCGACGGATCGCGTAGAGGGCATCACCCGGATCGCCCTTCTGGAAGAGGATCTCGTGCCGCGAAACGCTTCGCGTCCTGCAAAGGCCGGCGATAGCCAGGATGGCTTCCTGACCCAGTTCGGCGAAAAACGCGTTGGCGGCCAGGAGCCGGGCCAGCCTGTTCGGGGTGCTCACGAGATCATCTTTCGATTCCGCCGACCCGGGCTCGTGTGCAAGACGCAAGTCCCTCGGCAAGCGACGCCTTGACGGTCAAAGGGCGTGCCTGATCCGAAGGGTATGATCGACACGCAGTGTTGGACACTGAGCGCAGAAGCGACGGCATTCGAAGCTCGTTCGAGCAAGATGGGCGCCACCCACAGCGCTGGACATTCCTTCGAGGACGAAGAGGACGTCACGATGTGCGTCCTCGGAGGGACCGTGAAGCGAGCAGTGATGCTGCGCATGTCTCGATGCGAGCGATCGCAGTGAAGACACGATCCCTCCAACCGCGACGGGAATGAACGCGACCCAATCGCCCCTCTGATTTGATAGCGACGGCAAGAGCACCCATCCGAAGGGCATCCATCTGTATGGATGCTATCATCTGCCTCTTCTTACAGCCTCGTGTCAGCACGGTGCCGCAACGTGTCGCTTCTGACCGGCCGACGTGTCCGTGATGAAGATCACAGGCTGGCGCGGCCAAGACGTCACGTCAGGCTCGGCTGGTAGACGGTTCGACGCGGAGCGACGTCTCAGAGCCTCAGCTTCGCCCAATGCGAGCACTCCTGTCACCTTCCGCGCCTCTTAGCGTTGCGCTCTCGAACCGAGTTAGAGCCGGATCCTGCAACCCGGCATGCGCGCTTTCCTCACATGGTCGGTATCGTGCCTCCATCGATGACGTACTCGGTTCCCCTAATCGAGGACGCATTCCGCGATACGAGGAACAAGATAAGGCTTGCAACATCCTGTGGCTTCGCGGGACGACCGACAGGTATGCCGCCGATTCTCTTCATGATGATCTGCTTTCCCCCTTCGTAATCCGTCCCCACTTCGGCCACGAGGCGTTCCGCCAACCGGATCGATGCGTCGGTCTCGGCCCACCCTGGGGAGACGCGAACGACCCGGACACGCTTGGACGTGACCTCCCTGGACAATGCCTTGCCGTAGGTTGCGAGTTCCCCCTTCGCTACGGCGTAGGCGGTCGTCGATTCCGGCAGCGGGAGTTGGCGCTGAATTGACGTGACATGTACGACCACTCCGTGCCCTCGAACCACCATGGCGGAGACGAGTGCCCAGTCGAGGCGGACCGCCGCCATCAGGTTCAGCCGAAGCTCTCTGTCCCAGGTTTCGTCGTTGAGCGCCGAGAAGCCGCCCGGGGCACTCGAGTCACCAAGCACATGGACGATGACGTCGACGCCACCGAGCGTCGCAGGCGCCGCTTGAGCCAAGTTGAGTCCAAAAGCTCGTTAGGAGGAGCCTGCTTCTGCTAGCGAGCCCACCCTCGAATGGCGGTTGGCTGTTGCAAGAGCTGACATTGCGCTGGCGCGGCCTGAACCGCTTCTCCCGACCCTTCTCGGGCCTTCGCAACGTCTGCTTACCGGCAGCCCATCCCGGCCGATGCAATCGAGCTTGGGCTGAAGCAGTGTGTCGGCTTTGGAGCAGGTTGCTTGGGGTGGCCGGCGTTGGTGCGTTAATCGTCATTTGTCGCTCAGATGGCCGGAGCGGCAACGATGCGCGAACAACAGCTGCATCGCGCCCGCACCTGACAGAACGTAGTACTTTGAAGCGTAAGAGGCGGACGATTGACGCACAGGCGGGGTCTGCTCCGCGCGTCGAGCCGACGGCATCTTGAATCATAGTCCGGCGGTGAGGTGCCTCCGGACTATGTCTGTCGATCAGGATCTATATGATGTCCCAACCACGCTGAGGTGACGGAGACACTCGGCGACGGCCTGCCGACCGGAAGCTGCCAGGCATCAGAAGCGCGCCTGCAACCGGACGCTTCCAGTATGGGAGAAGAAGTGATCTCCAACCTGCGACTGATACTCTCCCAATAGCTCGACACCGGCGCCGAATTTGACCTGCACACCGAGGCCGGCATCTCCCACGAGGTCCGGGATGCGTGAGGCCGTCGAGAACAGTCCGAGGCCGTTGCTGCCCTGGAAGCTGGCACGCCCAACAAACTTGTCGTCGGAGAGCATCGTGATGCCGAGCTTGCCGTAGGGACGGATCCAGCTCTCCGCGTCGATGTCGTAGCGGCCGCCGATCTCGACGTTGGGGCTGAACGCGAACAGCGACTTGTGCAGTTCGCGGACATCGAGGTTCAGGGCCTGCGCGCCGGTTTCCGAATAGCCGGGACTATGGGTGTAGAGCACGTCGACCTCAGCGTAGGGCCTGATGTACCAGCCATCGAACAGGAACTGGTAGCTCGCTCTCAGCCGGCCGGCTGCCGTCAGCACTTCCGACTTGCTGCGGGCAAGCCAGCTGCTGTTGCCGATGTTGATCGACCGACGGTTGTCCGACCAAGCGTAACCGACGTTCGTCGAGGCGGCGAACAGCCAGGGGCCCACCTGATGCTTGAGGGCGATGGCGATGTCGGCCGCATCGGCCATCGACCCGCTGACCTGATCGGCATCGCGCAAATAGGCCCGGGTGTAGGCGCCCGTCAGCCCAAAGAACCAATCCCGCGCGAACTCGGTCTGCATGCCGCTCTGGTAGCTCAGAGAACTCTGTCGGAAGCCGCCGTCGTCCGGCGTGCCGAACATTGCGGTCTGGCCCGCGGCCACTCGGCCCCACACGCAGTCGCCTTCCTGTTGCAGGGTGCCGGTCCCCGTGAAGGCGGGGCAGCTGTTCGCCCGCTGCAGCCCGGCGCGGGCGTCGGACGCGCGGCCATGCAGCACGTTCTGAACGGATTCGGGATTGAGGTCGTCGAGAGCGGCGGCGTAGCTCGACTTGCTTCGGACCGAGAGGAAGTCGGCGAACACGGTGGCCTGGGGGCGCGAGCCCACGTTCCACAGCTCCTGCAACGCCCCGGCTGCTGCGCGCTGGTCGCTGGTCAGGGTCATGCCGAGGGGGGAAACGAAGTTCGCGGTTGGCCGGAGGGCCACATTTTCTCCGGTCCGCACGATCGCCCAAGACACCGGCACGGAGTCGGACTGGATCGCCGTGTTCGGTGCATCGGCGCTCAGCGACTGGATCGTGCGGGCGGTCAGGAAGGTGTAGTCGCCCGGAAGAAGGCTTCCCATCACGTTCGGCCGCACCGTTCCTCGCAGATCGACCGAGCCGCTCACTTTTAGATGGTCATTTTGTAATGTTTTGTCGGATGCCAGGGCATCGATATCAATGAGCAGTTGGCCGCTCTGCGATTGGATGAAGTTTCCGATCACATTCAGATCAGTGACTTTGCCGGCACCGCCGACGTCGATGACACCATGGTTGGTCAGACGGCCGGCTGAGCCGAGATCGATAATTCCGTGCAATCCCGTGAGGAGGAGTGCTCCGCTCTGGCCAGGAGCGCCGTTCACGAAGATGTCGCCCGCGCCTGGACCTGCGCCTCTCAGATCGATGTCACCCACGATGATGCCGCGGTTGGTCAGCGTGTCCTGTGCCACCGAGCCGATGATCGCGCGTCCCGATAGGGCGCTGACGTTGCCGTCCTCGGAGACGGTGATCGTGTTGTTCGCGCCGCCGTCGAGTCGGATGCCAGCACCACTGCCGCTGCCGCCGCTGACGATGCCGTCGACTGTAATCTTGATTGTGCCACCCGTCCGGTCGGGATCGATCGAGCCATCAGTGCGCTGCACTCCACTTTGCGCAACGATCGCGTAGGCGTCCGCCCCCAGGCTCGCGATCGTTCCCTTCGAGGCGACATCGATCGCTCCCCCCTTTCCGGAGACTTCGGCGCGGCTCGTTCCCATCGCGGTGAAGTCGGTCCGATCGGACAAGTCGGTGACCCACCCACCGCCCGCGCCGAGGCTTTGCGCGAAGATGCCATGAGCCTTCCGGCCGTGCGTCAGCACGGAAGCTCCCCGGTCGAGGGTGATCTCAACTATGCCGCCGTCGCCGGTCGTCTTGCCGGCCGTTACGAAGGCCGGCGTGTTCTGCGTAGTGCCGCCGTATCCGCCGCCGCCGCCGATCGATTGCGCGAAGATGCCGTAGGCGGCGGTGCCGGCGGTCTCGACCCGGGTGCCCCCCTCGAGGGCGACGCTCACCTTGCCGCCGTCGCCCTTGGCGCCGCCTGTCCCGCCAATGCGCCCAGCCATCGTGGCGAGATCCGCCTGACCGTTCGTCGAGAGACCGCCGCCGCCGCCGATCGACTGTGCGAAGATGCCGAAGGCCGCGACGCCGCCGGTCTCGATCGAGCCGGTGCCGCGGACCGTGACCACGCCACCGTCCTCGGTCGCTCCGGTGCCGCCGACGCGGGCGTCGATGGTCGCCTTCTTGTTGTTGTCCTTGGTCTTGTCCTTTGCCTTCTCCGACGCTTCGAGGGCGGAAATCTCCTTGTCCACGTCAATCCCGGATGCGTCGAAGATGGCCTTCTTCTCTGCCGCCGTGAGTGCGCCCTTCAAGCTGATCAGGTTGTAGGGATCGTTGACGTTCAGGACGGAGACGCCGCCACCGCCGCCGATCGACTGGGCCAGGATGCCGTGGGCTTCGAGCCCATGCGTGGTGATCGATCCGGTGTTTCTGACCGTGACTTCACCCCCGCGGCCCCTCGCGCCGTTCTGGCCGCCCGTCACTGTCTGATAACCGGCAAACTCGCTGATGGACGTCACCGGATCCCAGCCGGATTTGTCGGCACCGGTGGTGGCCGTTCCGCCGCCACCGCCGACTGACTGAGCCAGGATGCCGAAGGACGAGGCTCCATTGGTGACGATCAATTTGCTGTTGTCGACCTCGACTTTGCCGCCCTCTCCGTTGGCGCCGCCGTCACCGCCGGTCGCGCTCTTCAGGTTGATGATCTTGCCGCCTGAAATGTTTGCGTTGCCTGCATTGCCGCCGCCGCCGCCGATCGACTGTGCGAAGATGGCCGATGCAGAATTGCCATAGGTCGTCAGGTTTCCGGCATTGGTGACAGTGACGTCGCCACCCTTGCCGCCTGCTCCGCCCGCTCCGCCGAGCGCGGTGTTGTACGAGACGGAGAACGGAATCTCGGGCTTGTAGTCCCGCTCGCTGAGAAACTTCGGCATGATGGCGCCCCCGCCGACGGAGGAAGACGAGCGGAAGAGGTCGTCGAGTAACTTCCAGCCTAGCATCATCCCGGTTCCGATAAACTTGCCGGTATCCTTTGCGAGTTCGCTCTTGAAGGAATCGCCGGCCGAACTGGAGGCCGAGCCGCCGCTGCCACCGCCGCCGCCGACGGATTGCACCTGGATCGCGTAGGCGCCGTCACGGAACGTGTCGACTGCGCCGGTGTTGCGCACGATCAGGTCACCGCCATTGCCGGCCGTACCGCCCTTGCCGCCGACGACCTGGCTCAACTGCACCTTGTTCGATGGTTCGGCCATGCCGATGGGGGCCGCGCCGCCGCCGCCGCCGATGCTCTGGGCGAAGATGCCGCGGGCATCCGCCCCCCAGGTCCGGATGCTTCCGGCATTCGTGAGGTCGAGGCTGCCCGCATCGCTGCCCTTTCCGCCACTGCCGCCGACGACGCCGTTGATGGACATCGTCTTCGGCTTCACCGGGAGCAGGCCGATCACCGTGTCGCCGCCGCCGATCCCGAGATCGGCCGCCTTGATGCCGGTGATCGTCTTGACCTCGCCGGATCCGCCCGCGCCGCCGCCGCCGCCGACGCTCATCGCGTGGATGCCGTTCGCCGCGTAGCCCTGGGTCTCGATCGCACCGGTGTTGGTGAGCTCGACACGTCCGCCCTTGTTGCCGCTGCCGCCGGTCCCGCCGAGAACCCCGTTGATCGCCATCGCGTAGCCCTTGCCGACGGCCCGCTGCATCACGTCGGCGCTGCCGCCCACACCGCCGCCGCCGCCGATGCTGTAGGCGGCAATGCCGGCGGCCTGCGACCCGGTGGTGACGATCTCGCCGGAATTGGTGACCTTCACCGTGTCCGCGGTGCCGCCGGCCCCGCCGCTGCCTCCGAGCGCGGTGTTGACCGAAATCGACAGGACGTCGTCCTTGCCCTTCTCGCTGCCCGTCACCGACAGGCTGAAGGTGTCGGCGAGGCCGCCGGAGCCGCCGCCGCCACCGACGCTCAAGGCCAGGATGCCGGCGGCGTCGCCGCCGCCGGTCCGCACCGAGCCGGAATTCGTGACCTCGACCCGACCACCGGTGGCGCCCTCTCCGCCGACGCCGCCCTGCGCCGAGGCGACGACGATGTTGATGGGGCCGAGTTTGGGAACGGAAGCGCCGATGGCGGTAGCGATCGAGGCCCCGCCGACACCGCCGCCGCCTCCGATGCTCAGCGCTTCGATGCCGTAGGAACGGGACCCCTGAGTGGTGATGTCGGCGGCGTTGTCGACGTCGACCTTGCCGGCACTGTTGCCCTTTCCGCCGGATCCGCCGTTCGACGTCGCGACGGTGATGACGAGGCCGGCTGCACGTGACACGGCATCACCGCCGATTCCGCCGCCGCCGCCGATCGACTGGGCCAGGATGGCGGCAGCCTCATCACCCTTCGTCTCAATCGTCACGGGATCGCCGTTGGTCGTCCTCGCCTTCGTCGTGACGCTGACGTCCTGCCCCTTGCCGCCGATGCCGCCGTCACCGCCGAGCGCGACGTCGAAAAAGAAGCCGAACGCCTGGGCTTTTCCACCGCCACCACCGCCGCCGCCGATGCTCTGGGCCAGAACACCGTAGGCCTTGTTGCCAGCCGTCAGAATAGATCCGTCGTTCATGACATCAACTTTGCCGCCGATGCCGCCTTGCCCGCCGGCGCCGCCTGATCCGAAGAACAAGCCGGCGCCGAAACCGCCGGCTCCGCCGCCGGAGCGCTCCTTCACCGGAACGACTTGGAGTGCGTCGAGGGGTTTGCCGCCTCCGATGCTCTGCGCGATCACGCCGATTGCGCCGAGACCGCCGGTCTCGATCGTTCCATGGTTCGTGACTTTGACGGCGCCGCCGTTGCCGGCATCACCGCCGTCGCCCCCACTGAAGCTCGCGCCGCCGCCCTGGCCGCCCTTGCCGCCGACGGATTGAGCGAGCACGCCGAAGGCGTACTGGCCGGATGTCTTGATGCTGCCGTCGTTGGTGGCAGTCACGGAGGCGGCATCCCCACCCTTCTCGCCGGGTCGACCGCCTCCGGTCGTGTTCTGCTCACCGCCAGTTCCGCCGACGCTCTGCACGAGTGCGCCGATGGCGTGGTCGCCCGTCGTCTCGATGCGTCCGCCATTGGTGAGGGTAGCCCTGCCGGCCGATCCGCCCTTCGTCACGAAGGGATTGCTGTAGAAGGTCCCGCTGCCGCGGACGGAGCCCGCCCCGCCGAGGGACTCGACAATGACGGCCGTCGCCCCTTTTCCGGTCGTGGACACGCCGCCGGACGGCAGGATCTCCAGGGTCACATCGCCGCTTGCGCCGCCCTTCTTGGCCTCCGTTTTCGATGCGTCGGTTCCACCATTGCCCGCGTTTCCACCGATCGAGCTGACGCGAACCCCGAGGAACGAGGCTCCCTCCGTCGAAACGGTGGACGACAGCGTCAGGCCGACCGATCCGGCCGACCCGCCACCCCCGACATCCTTCTGCGCTCCACCGCCGTTGCCACCCTGCGAATAGACCCGGATGCGAGGCGCGGCGGATTTCTGATCGCCCCGGCCTGACACTTGATCGGCGAGCGAGACGGTAACGTTGCCAGCGGGGCCACCATCAGCTCCGGGCACCGAGGCGGTGCCGCTGGCATCGCCCGAGCCGCCGTCGCCACCTTTCGATCCCATCTCGATGGTGCTTGCGGGATCCTTCTGGGCGGCACTGACGTCGACATCGGCGAGATTGACGTTGCCACCCGGCTTGCCAGCGATCGCATCCCTTGCCCAGAAGCCGAAGATGCCAGCGCTTCCATTCGGCCCCTTCTCCCCCCGAGACACGGATGGGGTCGGCCGATCTGCCGCAACCGCCGGCAAGACGACGGCCATCGCAAGGATGCTGACACCAGCGAGCAATGCCAGACGCTTCTCGTGGAGGACCGGCGCGGCCTGCGACGAGGACGTCGAAGCGAAAACGGATGACATCTTTGCGACTCTTGAGACCGGCGACCGCGCGATTGCAGATCAGCCGACGAGCTAAGGAGAGGCTCGTTCCCAGGACTGGGTAACGTACCGACCTTCAGCTCTGACAAAACTGGTTAATGAATGATTAATCTGAAACACACCTATCGAAGAAGGTGCATGTTCTGTGTCCGCAAAAGCATAGTTGAGCGAAGCCGGCGCCTTATTTCTTATATTTGCAATATTCAGAAAATCGAGTGCAATGCGTGGGATATGGCCAGTTCAGGCAGGCCGATAGGAAAAAATGGCCGCGGCCGCTCCAAGCAATCACTTTTACGGCCAGATATTCCAGTCGCACGTCATCTGTGTTTTCAGAATGCAAAGTGATTTTTTGCTCCTCATCGTAGTAATTTCGATACTCTTTGACTAATAATTCATTCTAATTGAGATTTCAATAGTTCGTCTTCGCGAGTTTAGCAATATTTGCTGTATTTTCCTGCTGAATTTTATTGATTTGTCTCTTGCGCGCTCATGCGGCCATCCGAGTGACCAGAAGGGGCGCAAAACCCAGCGTCCGCGATGTGGTCAGGATTCGGCGATGGCTCTCCACCCCAATCGGACCTTCAGCGGCAGCACCTTGAATATCCACTTGGGATCAGGGAATTGCACGCCGTTTGTTCATCTGTGCGCCACTTCCGGAGCTTTGGCGACGGCCGCCATATTGGCCGGTCGCCTCCACACAGCAGGCCTTCCGCAAACTCAATTCGCTGGTTGCCGTCAGCGAACATTTCGATGCGCCGCCACAAGGGTGGCCAAGGTGCGCTCGGCTCCCGCGCCCGCAGGGGCCCAGCCAGTCTGTGAGGACGCCAGTTAGACGCAGACCGATGCGCTCACCTATCCGTTCGAAGTCACGCCTCGAAACGACCGGCAGCGTCGAGGAGTCCGCGCATGATCCGAGATGGCAGGCGCGTCATTGATCTCGAACTCAGCTCGGTCGGTCGCATAAGCCTACCCTTGTATGGCAACACAAGCGTACCATCTCAGGACCATCCAACGAGATGGTCTGAGGAGGGTATGAGGATGGCAGGCGATGTTCCCGACCTCAGGCTTAGAGCGCCGGAGAGCGAAAAGCTGACGATCAACCTCGGCTTTGTCGATCTCGGCCGTATCGATCTCTTGGTCCGCGACGGCTTCTACGCCAATCGCGCCGACTTCATCCGAACGGCCGTGCGCAACCAGCTTGACCGTCAGGGTGATGCCGTTACTCAGTCTGTGGTCCGTAAGAAACTCAGCCTGGGCCTCTCTCATTACACCCGGCAGGATCTGGAAGCGGCAAGAGATGCGGGCACTCCGCTCCACATCCAGGTTCTCGGCCTCGCCAGCATCGCCCCCGATGTGACGCCGGAACTCGCCCGCGCCGCCATCGCCTCCGTGCAGGTGCTCGGCGCCTTTCACGCCAGACCGGCGGTCAAGGAAGCCCTGGCCGACCGTACGGCCTGATCTCTCGCCTCACCCCTTCGAAGTGAAACCGGACCCTCGCTCCGGTCCGTCGACCTCATTCAGGATTGTGATCATGAACGCGTTCTCCAGCATCGACATGGGTGAGGTGACACGCCTCACCCGCGCCGGCCAGCTTACTCAAGCCATGGCACTCCTTCAGGGACGCTCGGCGTCCGCCAAGCCGCAAGCGGACAAGCACGAGGAAACGCCGCGCACGGACGAGAGCACCGCACGACCCTGGTCGACCATCGACATGGTAGCGCCTCGGAACCCTGGTGGAGCGTGGACCGCACCGAGCTTCGGAAAGGAAACAGCCGGTGAGGCACCCCATGGCAGGACCGGTGCCTCAGAACGGCAGGGGCTTGCAGAGACCCTGCGATCCCTGCGCGGGCGCTTTCCTAAAATGGGCTCGATCTCCGGCCTCCAGGAAGGCCTTGGGTCGCCTCAGAGATCTCCGATCGCGATACCCGATGGGGCCCGATACGAGGAGCGGACATTCTCCAATGCGGCGGGCAGCCGGACGTACAAGGTCTATGTCCCGAGCGGCTATACAGGCCAAGCCCTTCCTCTCGTCGTCATGCTGCACGGCTGCACCCAGTCGCCCGATGACTTCGCTTCCGGGACGCGGATGAACGAGCTCGCCGAAGAGTGCACCTTCTTAGTAGCCTACCCCGGTCAGCCTCAGTCGGCCAACATGCAGAAGTGCTGGAACTGGTTCAACGCTGCCGATCAGCAGCGCGATTCGGGCGAGCCATCGCTGATCGCCGGTATTGCCCGAGACGTCATCCGCGAATTTTCCGTCGATCCGAGGCGGGTCTACGCCGCGGGGCTGTCGGCCGGTGGAGCGGCTGCGGCGATTATGGCGGCGACCTACCCCGATCTGTTCGCGGCGATCGGCGTCCACTCAGGGCTTCCCTACGGTGCAGCCAAGGATATGCCCTCCGCCTTTGCTGCCATGAGCGGCGGCGGGACGGCCCAGCCGCTGGGAACGCGCGCTTCGGTCCCAACCATCGTCTTCCACGGTGATGCAGACCGCACCGTCAACTCAGCCAACGGCGACCGCATCATCGCACAGGCCAGGCCGGAGGAAGCCTTGGATAAGGTCGTCACCCGCGGTGAGAGCCCAGGTGGCATGACCTACACTCGTATCGTTCAGTCCGATTGTTCTGGCCGCGAGGTGTTG
This sequence comes from Methylobacterium sp. R2-1, assembly GCF_014191355.1. Lineage (GTDB taxonomy): Bacteria > Pseudomonadota > Alphaproteobacteria > Rhizobiales > Beijerinckiaceae > Methylobacterium. The sequence goes on along the minus strand of NZ_JACHWM010000004.1, from coordinate 134,627 downwards.
GAGCAGTGGGTTCTGCATGGCGCGGGCCATGCCTGGTCCGGCGGCAGCCCGAATGGCACCTACACGGATCCGCGCGGTCCTGACGCGAGCCGCGAGATGGTGCGCTTCTTCATGGCTCACGCAAGCGGACGTGATACGACACAACACTAAGTTTGAGCTCACGATCTGCCTTGTTAGGCAACGACGGTCGCTCGGCTGCGAGCCCGAACGGGCTCGCAGCCGAGCGATGAAACGTCCGTGAGCGCTAACGGCGGACCCTTGCTCACGAGCGGCGGATGGTCTCTTCTCGATTCAGAAATCTGCATGCTGCAAGTCAGCTGACGTTCCCAGCCCGACTTGTCGTGGCAGCGGGTGCGAGAAGCAGAGTGTCGCCTGATCCGAACGCACGCGGAATGCGCACCATGTTGCTGTGCGCTGGCCATGAGGCCAATGCCATGTCATGTGCAGGCTGGTGACCGATCATCCCGACCTCCTCCCACCTGTGCCGCTCGCGAGCCTGGGTTGGCTCGCCTTCTTCGAAGAGCAGCGTGAACCACACGAGATCGATCTCGCACCCATGCGGATCGCTACGGTTCATCGCTCACGCCTGACTGCCCTATCGGAGACCGGAGCGGTCAAGCTGACGCTTCCGGTTCATACCAACACCGGGGATTTCGCTGTGGGCGATTGGGTGCTGGTTCATCCCCGGACCCACATGCTTCACCGCCGTCTGAACCGTAGGACGGTACTGGAACGACGCCTCGAAGGCAGCAGAACCCTTCAGCCCGCCGCGGCCAATGTCGATACGCTGTTCATCGTCACCTCCTGCAATGCCGATTTCAATCAGGCCCGACTGGAGCGCTATCTGGCTCTGGCCAATCAGGGCGGCACAAATCCGGTGATCTTGCTCACCAAAGCCGACATGGCAGCCGATATTGACGCCTACCGTGACCAGGCCGTCGCGTTGCAGCGCGGGCTCGACGTCGTAACCGTCAATCCCCGCCTTCCAGCGGCGGCAAGCACCCTGGCCGCGTGGTGCGGGGTGGGACAGACCGTGGCGCTGGTCGGCTCTTCCGGTGTCGGCAAATCAACCCTGGTCAACACCCTGGCCGGTCCAGGGCAGGTGCATCCTCAGGAGACCGGAGGCATTCGCGAGCACGACGCCAAGGGACGTCACACCACAACGTCGCGTTCGCTGCACGCCATTGCGGGGGGCGGCTGGGTGATCGACACGCCGGGGATGCGAACGCTGCACGTCAGCGACGCTGAGGAGGGAATCGCAACCCTGTTTGCCGAGATCACCGAACTCGCGCCCTCGTGCCGCTTCCGCGACTGTACACACGCGCACGAACCCGGCTGCGCCGTGCAGGCCGCTGTCGCCGACGGCAGGGTCGACCTTGAGCGGCTGATACGTTGGCGGAAGCTTCTCACCGAAAACCGTGACAACACGCCGACCTCCCCTAGACCACGCGGCCGACGGAGCGCTGGCGGGTAGTCACCCCGACCACTTCCATGAGACCTCGGACGATCGTGCAGACGATTTGCCTGCTGCATTGGTTCTGACCTCTGCTGCGCGTCTACTCAGGATTCAATACGATTGAAGACGCACGCTCAGCCTGTTCAGCTACGCGCCACGATACGACATTCGCCCTCAAATGCTCAGATACCCGTCCTTCCGGCGGCAGGCATTCATCTGCGATTTCAACTCGAACGGCGGCAACGACACGCTCGTCGGCACGCTGCATCCTCAGGATATGATCGAACTGCCGGATGGTGCGACATCGGCCGAGTACGAGATCCGAACCGATGCGACGAGCGGCGTGACCACGATGATCAGGGGGAACAACAGCATCAGCTTTACCAGCCTGAGCGGCCTCCCACATTTCGGATCGAACCGGAACCGCGACGACGATCGCGTCGAGGCGGATCACGAAGACGATCATCATGTCGATCATCACGACGACGATGGGGCGGATGACGGTCCGCAAGTGCCGGTCGCGGGTCAGCCTTCGACGAACCCGCCGGGTACGGGCGGGTCTGGGACCAGTCAGCCGAACCCGGTCGGTCAAACCTTCATAGGCAGCGCGGAGGGCGACACGTTCACGGGCACGGCCAGAAACGACACCTTCAATGGCAGTGGCGGAACAGATCGGGCGATCCTCAACTTCGCCTTCGGCGCGGCTGTCGTCGGCATCGCGGCCGATGGCGCCACGGTGATCACCGGGCCCGACGGGAGCGATACCTTCCGCGGCATCGAAGTGTATCAATTCAGCGACCGCACCATCGACAACGCCGATGGCTCACCGCTGGTGGACGACCTGTTCTATCTCAGCCGCTACGGCGATGTGGCTGCGGCCGGCATTGATGCTGATACGCACTATGCCGAGTACGGCTTCCGCGAAGGGCGCGATCCCAACGCCTTCTTCTCTACAACGGGCTATCTCGCGGCAAATTCGGACGTTCGGAGTGCTGGGATCAACCCGCTGTCGCACTACGATCAGTACGGCTTCCGCGAGGGGCGTGATCCCGGCGTGAACTTCGACAACGAAGCCTATTATGTCGCCAATCCGGACGTGCAGGCGGCCGGCCTCAACCCGCTGCGTCACTACATGGAGTACGGTCAAGGCGAGGGCCGCAGCGCCGACGAAGCGGTCGGCCGTGTGGCGGATCTCAGCGCCGCGCAGGGCTTCGATGCAGCCTTCTACCTCCTGGGCAATCTGGACGTGGCCGAGGCGGCGAACGCGGCAGGTGGCGACAACTTCGCCTTCGCCCTCAACCACTACAACAGATATGGGATTGCCGAGGGCCGGGACCCGAACGCGGTGTTCGACACCGACGGGTATCGCGCCGCGTATCACGACGTGCAGGCGGCCGGCATCAATCCTCTGAAGCACTATGTCCAGTATGGCGCCCGTGAGGGCCGCGATCCGTCGATTGAGTTCGACACGACGGCGTATCTGGCAGCGAACCGGGACGTTCAAGCCGCCGGCCTCAATCCGATGCTACACTACGTGCAGTACGGTCTCTACGAGGACCGCTTACCACAGGGCGATGCCAGCTTCGGTGCTGGGGTCGTCGGATGACAGTGGAAGTTTTGAAGTAGCGTCGTCGGAAGGTGCTCCGGCTATCACCCTCAAAGGCGCGGGCATGTTGCCCGCGCCGTGGCTCTCGCAACCCGCTCAGATGACGAAGCTCGCATCGTCATCATGGGTGTAGAAGGCGATGCCTTCGTAGCGGAAGTCAGGCAGATTGGTCTTCACCTGATCGTGCTGGGCTTCCTTCCGAGACCGGGCAGCCCAAAAAGTGCGCTCAGTTTCCCCGGCGCAGATCCAGTCATGAGCTGCCAACCCGCCGCTTGTTCAGGCTGCCGCCCTCATACAAGATTCGGGGGTGGCCTTCGGCAAAACTAACGCCGAGGTCAAACTTGGCCGAGCCTGTCTTGCGAGTGCCGCGGTCCGGATTGCTGATCTCGAAGTCGATCGTCGAGCGAGCTGCGCATTTGCGCGCGGCTGCATTGCAGATCACCCGCAGAGTCCCGGGACGATGAACGTACCGACGGACAGGCCACTGCCGGATTGCGCGCCGCTTCTCCGCCATGAGTTGAGGCTGCGAATAGCGCTGCCCGTAGAACACGACGGACGAACCGTACATGTACGGCACCCCCGCGACTGGGCCGGCGTCGTTCGACGACCAGATCTGAAGATATCGCTCGGCAATGAAGACAGTGCGGTCCCTCATCTCCGCGGGGCTGAGCGCGAACGCCTCAAATGGAAGCATGCTGATAACGGCCGCGACCGGCCACGCGCGCCTGATTCGCTTCAACATCGACGTCCTCCGGCCAGAAATTATGACGCCTGATCGAGGTTGCCCAGCGGCGCCTCGTGGACACTGAGCTCACTGACGAGGCTTCCTTGGACATAGCGATCAGCTCGCGCGCTGCGCTCACCCATCAAAAGCGCTCGGCCGGTTTCATCAGCCACCCCATCACTCCACTTGTGTCCGCCGCAGAGTAGTGACGCTTCGGTTCGGCAGCATTGTTCTGAGGCCGGCGTCGACCCCACGGCGACGGGGTTGCACCTTCAGCCAGCTGCGCATCGGTCGGCTTGGTGACGCGAAGAGGGACGATGCGGCGCGCTTCCTTGATCGCCGCAAGACTCTGCCCGTCACTCGTTGTTTTCAAAGGCAGCTTAGCCTCTTGGCGGTGCGTATCCCGGCCAGATGTAACGAACCGTCTTGTCCTAGCCTCAGTCTGCTCAGTAGTGACCGGTGATCTCGGATTTGCAGGTGCAGCTCCGTTCGTGATTTCCGGCTGTTCTCTGGCTGCCTGAGGTACGATGACAGGCTTGTCTCGTGGTTTCTCCGAAAGGGCATTTTGGGCCCAGGGCCCCCTGCCGCTTGATAACGCGGAATGCTGTTTGATCGGTCTTAGCTGCGCAGTCTCAGTCCGGGAGGCTGCTCTGCCCTCTGACCCGTTCGCCTGTGAAACAGATGGCGGTGTCTCTTCCTGCCTCTCGGCACCAGCGGCCTGCGACCGCCCGCGTCCGCCGTGGTGACCGGAGTCCCCAGGCGTGAAAGTCATGGGTGGACGGCTCTCGTGAGGTGCTGAGGCAGTGGGGCTACTATGGGACCGAACGGGATCGGACCAAGCAGGCTTTTCTACATCCCGCGGATTGGGCTGGGTTGCGGATTGCACAACCTGCGACGAGACTGCGTGCTCGCCGCCTGAGAAGTTGACCACAGCGAGGGTTGCAACCACTCCTGCAGCAAATGTAGCTCCTGTGCCATAAAGCGTTCTTGCAGAGATAGCCATCTGCGCTCGACAAAGCGTGAGGGTGATCAGTCCAAACCGCTGGCCTTGAGACCGGGTTCCGTCAGGGCTGATCAAGGCGCCCCGTGGGTTGATCGGGCGAACCGATCAGACCTGAGAGCGAGCGGAGATCTGTCACTCGGCTCGCAGCGAGCAGTAAGCCACATCTGGACGGGTGCCGGCGCTTGTCTTGCAGGAGAACTGAGGCTCCGCGCCGTGACTGCTCTCCCACGCATCACGAGTTGCGGGACTGCTCGCCGGGGCCGCCTCAGCTCGGCGACCGGACGTTTGAGGCTTGATCGGCGAAGGCGGAGATTGGGTCATTCGGAACCCTGAATGAGAGCATCCATACTGACACACCGCGTCCACTTTGGCCGCGGCGCCCGATTCAGATCTCGGTCTGCTCCGACAGAATCGGCGCATCATCGACTTCAATGCCGAGGTAGCTCACTGTCCTCTCCAGCTTCGTATGGCAGAGCGGCAGTTGGCAGGCTCGGATGTTGCCGGTTCGCCTGCAGACCAGTGCGACCTGGGTGCGCCGCGGGCTGTGCGTGCCGAAGGCCGCCGGGTCCGAGCCGATCGAGGTGCTCCAGCGGTCGCGGCCACCTGCTTCGCAGTGGACTGGTCTTGTGCGTGTCCAGCCCACCCTGCGAGACCGGCAAGCTGGGACATCGTCGGCTGCTCGCAACGTGGGTTCGAGCAATTCGCCAAGGTCATGAGGGATCAAGCGGTCCGTTCGGTCGATGCCCTCCGCGCCGTCGCCGCTTTCAGCCACACGGCCGAGACTAGGTAGTAGAAGGCGCCGAACGCGGCGTAGGCGGCAATATCCGTGATGCCGGGGATCATGGAGCCATTCGCCTTCACGATGAAGAAGGTGCCCGCGAGAGCCGACTGGGCTCCGCTCAGCATCATCGCCCACTGGGCTCCTGCCCTCCAGCGCCGTACGCCGGTCGCTAGCTGCAGCAGACCCGAGAGGATTGCCCAGACGCCGAACACTGCCAGCACAGCGTGCAGGCTCCATCCGGATGCCAGGGCGACTGCGACGGCAACGACGGTGCTAACCGCCGCGTTGAGGGCCTGACTGGGATTGGCGGCTAGGCCGCCGCTGCGTCGCGCGTCGATGAGGTTGGCGGCGGCGTCCCAGGCAGGATAGGCGACCAAGAGGGCCGCTGCGACAGGCGGCAGGGTCTTTCCGATGGTGAGGGCGGCAGCGACCCAGCCAACGGAGACTCCGGCGCGGAGGAAGTAGTAAGAGCTCAGCCAGCGCGTGGTGTCACGGTCAGGCCGCTGGACGGTCGTCATCGACGTTCCCTTCGTGTGTGGCAAGAGCGGAAGATCGGGATAATGAGGGGTCACACGACAGGCTCGCCGACCGAACCGCTGCATCTTGTGAAAGTTGCTCTTTTCCAGAGACATACGCTTAACTTCGGAAGGCACCTTTACAGCCGGACACCGACAGCACCCATGACCGGAACGCTGGAAAACTTGACCGATCTTCCAGACGGCGGGCCGCGCGGCGTCGCCTCCGGTGATCTCCTCTCGCATGTGCTGGCGCAGATACGGCTGACTGGCGAGCACGTTCGGCCCCACGAGGTCGCGCCGTTGGAGAGCTTGGATCTGGTGGCCAGGGCGGCCCATGTTCTGGTGGTCACCGACGGCTCGCTTCTCGCCGAGGACAATGACGGCGAGCTCGACGTGATCGACACCGGCGATCTCGTGCTTCTGCCTCGCGGTCTCGGAGAGACGCGACTGGTGGCGTCTCAAGCGCGGGCGTCGGTAATTGTCTGCCGGTTCTGGTTCGATCCGCACAGCCTTCGCGGCATGATCTCAGCTCTGCCTGAGCGCATCCATATCCGGCGTGCCGACGGAGCAAGATGGCTGGAGGACATCGTGCCCTTCCTGATGGCCGAGGTGACCGATAACGAGCCGGGCGCGGCCCTGATGATCTCCCGGATCATCGACGTGATCGTCATCCGTACGCTGCGCACCTGGGTGCAGCTCGGGCACACGTCCGGATGGCTAAGAGGGCTGTCGGACCCCCGTATCGCCCGAGCGTTGAAGGTCGTGCACGAGAGGCCGCTTCGGCGCTGGAGTGTGGAAGCCCTGGCTGATGCGGCTGGCATGTCGCGTTCGAGCTTCTGCGAGCGGTTCACCGCGCTCATCGGACGCTCGCCCGTGCGCTACCAGAACGAGTGGCGGCTCACTCTTGCCCGTGACATGCTGGTCACGCGCGAGGCACGCGTCGGCGAGGTCGGGCTGCGTGTCGGTTACGAGTCAGAGGCAGCCTTCAGCCGTGCCTACAAGGCGATGTTCGGCTATCCGCCGAGGGACGAGCCTGCGCCACTGAGTGATGGCGCGCGCCAGTAAGGCGTCCGTTTGCAACGGCAGGCGCATGATGGGTTACGATATGCTGATGTGACGGCGGCTTCGGTGAGGTCCGCTTCTCCGTTCGGAGCGGACATCTCCTCCGGCCAACCGCTAAGTCTGCACGGGTTAGGAGTTCGCCACCCCACTGGTCAGCATTGTGCCATCCGGGGCGGAGAAAACAGGCGCGGTTTCGCCGTCGTCGCCGGTGAAGTGAAGAATTTATTGAACCAGGTGACGCAGGCAACGAGACGGATTGCACATGTAAACCATCATCTCTGCTCCGGTTTAGCCTCTGCGTGCTTTTCCGTTTCTGCCCTGCCGCGCCGGGCGGGGCATCGGATTGAAGCCGCATTCCTACAGCATCTGTGGCTGCAGATCGGCCATGCGGTCGTCATAGCTGGCACCAGCCGCCGCAGGTTCCCGTCTGACCGCGAGGTAGATGCCCCGCACAGTAGCTTCATCTGGGCCAGGGCCATGGGCGGTACTGGATCAGGTACCCTGCTCCTGCCCGAACCGAGCCACCCTGCGCACGATCGTCAGAACTTCACGGCGCACTTGATCATCCTCAAGCGCATTGAAGGCGCGCAGGAGATCGGTGGCACCGTGGACCCGCAGGAAGTCGAACACCTCTGCTTGCTCCTGCCCAGCGTCGCTTTCATCGCCATCGAAGAAGGCCGAGACTGGCATTTCGAGTACGCGAGCGATGTCGCTAAGGCGGCCGGCGCCGACGCGGTTCAAGCCGTTCTCGTATTTCTGGATCTGCTGGAACGTCACGCCGACGGCGCTGCCGAGCGCAGTCTGTGAGAACCCTTTGGATTTGCGCAGCGCCTGGATGCGCTCGCCGACGGTACGGTCTTGCTTGGTTACCCGCTTCGGCGGGGCGCTTGGAGTGTTCATGGCTTCAGGCCCTGTATGGGAGAACGGCAGGGCAGGTTTTTGCCGAGCCAGCCGGGAGGCCCCAGCAACTCCCACGTGACGATTTTCGTTGCGGCGACCAGCCGCGCCTCAGTGCCCGAGTCTGCTCTCCTCCCGCAGCCGCCGATAGTGCCCGGCCATGTCCCGGGCGACCTGAGCGCCTCCCTTGTCGCAAGCGACGTACCTTGCTTGCCGACCGAGCCGAAATCTCGTCATCCCTGGTGGTCGATCGAGGAGCTTCACCGCCGCATGGTGCCCGCACCGCCATGCAGGGCCGTCGTCGTCAGGCCCTCCGCGATCCAGTCGGAGACAGCGCGATCTTTCACATCTGCAGGCTATCGCGGAGAGGACGGCTCCGCGAGGACCGCTAGTGCTTCTCCAGAGAGCCCACGAACCGTTCTCGGGCCGCTTCAAGCCTGCCCTGCTGTTGCGTTGCGCCGAGGGTGAGCATCGACTCGGTAGGATACGCGTGCCGTGCCAGCTCCAGCATTCTTTCGACAGCCTCGGCCATCTCGACCAGCAACCAATCCCGGTTCCACTGGTGCTCTCGCTCGGCTTCAGTCATCGTTGGCTCCTGAAGATACAGACTCGGGCACTGAGCCCTCGTCAACGTGGAGCCGGACCAAAGCGTTCTGCGCGTTCTGCAACTGGCGGACTCTCTTCGCTACGTGCCTCAAAGCTATCGTGATGAGACAGGACTCAACCGATGATCTCGCCGCGATCTGACAGCGAGGAGGCGGGGCCGGTCTAAAAGATGTAGCGCCAGAACTCAGCGTCGGGGTGTCGTGCGCCCGGCCAGCATCGCTCGACACGGCGCAAGGTGCCGCAGGGCAGAGACGACGAAGCGGCACTCACCGCCGATCTCGGGACCTCGACCGAAAGGTCGGGTCGTTGTGGCTATCGGAAGATCAGTGCCTTGCTGAAGGCGGCAGGCTGGCTGGTCAACGAGAAGCGGGTCGAGCGGATCTGGCGGCGTGAAGGTCTGAAGGTGCCAGCGTGGCATCTGAAGAAGGGCGGCCGGTGGAAGGGGGACCGCTCGTGCCTGCGGCTGCGGGCGGGGCACCGCAATCATGTCTGGTCCTATACTTCGTCGAAGCCCGAACGCTTGAGGGACGCAAGTTCAGAATGGTTAGCGTGGTTGAGTTCACGTGCGAGTGCCTGGCGATCTGGATCGCGCGCAAGCTCAAGGCCATAAATGTCGTCGACGTGCTCGCCGAACTGTTCACTTGCGCGGCATGCCTGGCCATATCCGCTCGGACAACGACCCGGAGTTCATCGCCAAGTCGGTCCAGGCCTGGATCACCGGCGTCGTTGCCAGAACAGCCTACATCGCTGCTGGTTCGCCGTGGGAGAACAGCTAAATCGAGAGTTTCAACCCAAGACTACGGGACGAGCTATCGAACGGCGAGACCTTCTCCAAGAACAAGTTTCGAAGTTTGTAAGCACTAAACTTATAAAGAGCGGTTAGCGACATTCTACCGAAGTGCCTGACTTAGTCGGGTGACTCGTTAGCCAAATTATTATATCGCCATGTGTAAAGGCCACAATGGCAACCACGTTTCGAGTAATTCTGCGCCAATCAGCTCTTGATTACTGCTCGTGTATAAGAAAAATATTCGGATCTATTTCTGATTTTTTGCCGGATCTTTGTGATAATTTCATAATTTAGCGCTAAATATAAGTCTGTGACGAGTATCTTGTGAAGTAAATGCCTTCTATGCCGACGATTTTGTCAATTCAGTTTGGATAGCTGAGCATTTGTTGTCTGTATTCTGGTGCTCGCTGGTGAGGGCTCGCGCCGACTCCAACTCGGCCATTCTCTCGTCGATAGCTTCTCGGCAGGAGGCGTGTTCATGGGAACCCGTGACACGCCAGTGCGCCTCTGACACTGCGCAGAGCGTCAAGCCCTCCGGGTTGATGGTCATGCGCCAACTCCGAACGGATCTATCTCGAGCGGACATCGCGGCCACGCACCGGTCGAGGAAGTCGAGACGGGATGCATCCTCACTGGAGGCCGTCCTCAGAGCCGCACAGATCAAATCGGTTTCCTCGCGAGTGAGCCAGACGGTGGATGTCCCGAACCCCTGTCGCTCGGCCTCCGTCATCTCCCGGGATAGGCGCGTCGCCAGCGCCGTGCGGAACGACTCGGACGCAGTTGCGGGCGGTCGTCCATGCATCTAGCTCGCCCTTTCTCCTGCTGCCTGCCGCGGCGTGCCGATGGTCGCGACTACAAGTGGATGTTGGCTCATCACGTTCTCACCGGCATCCGCACGTTAACGCAAGCGGATCGTCGGAGATGCCATATCCGCGACAATCTGGTCAGTTCCGGCTCGTGCTTCATCATTTCACCTCTGGCTACCATCGATCTCATGGAACGGCGGTCGGTCACGGCCACTCACAGGGTGTAGCACTGAGACGTCGTGTGATCGGAGCGTCTCAAAAGCTCCTATTTCCGCCTGCAACGGATGCAACTCATGTGCACTCCTCGGGGCCGGACTTCGTGCCGTTCTCGACGCCAACAAAACGTTGCTCATGATGTTACCGATCGAGGCGGCGGCTGAGCTCTGCCCCGCGGCCGCCGCAGAGGCGCCATCGATTCCGATACCATGCACCCGGTTCGTCTCGCTCCAGCGCACAGCGCCCAACTGGTGACATCCTCGGCTCCGGCTCGGCCGGTGACGCATCGGCCATGCGTGTTGCACCATCGGCCGGCGGAGCCATGCGCGCGCTGAAGGATCTGCTGTCGAACGAGATCTATGCTGTGAATTCCGGCGTCGTGGCCGATGACGGCATCGATGATGGTCCCGCTCTGCGGAAAGCTCTGCGGTTCGCGCAGATTCGCGGCGCTCGTCTTCGCTTGCCGCCCGGCGTCATCGCGGTCAGTCCGGATCCCCTCGACGAAGCGGAAGCCCTTCTTCGCATCACCAGCCTCGTGGAGATCGCCGGAGCGTCACGTGGATCCCGCATCGAGCCGTGCGCAGCAGCCGGCGATCGTGCTGTCATCCAGGTCAAACCTTTAGCCGATTCCGGCGGGATTCGTGGCGCGGTCCAGCGAGACTTCTCCATCGGCAAGCTCGGTTCGAAACGGTTCGGTGGCGACGGCATCCACATCGACACTACGACCCGGAATGGCTTCGTCGCCAAGCTGCTCGTTGAGAACTTCAGTATCGCAGATACCGGACCCGGCAAGTGGTCCGTAGTGCACGTAACCGGCTCTTCTATCGTCAAAATTCCCTTTCCGATCCTGACTAATTTGTGATCTCTCGCCGTTCGGATCGCTCCCGCAACGCCACCATCTACTCCGGCTTAACCGATGGAGAGTTCGTCGCATCTAGGAGCGGCTCCACCCCCTGCCGGTGACGCTCGCCCTGGTTGTTCGCATCGGGCTCGCCTCAACTGATTTCTCAAATCCGATGGATCACGTGCACGGGCTGGCAAGCAGGGCTCCGTAGAACGAGGCTATGAGACTGCCTGACTCCGAATTCCGCCTGATCGGTGTGGCCGCCGCTCTGTGCGGCTTGTTGGTGATGATGTTCGCCAATCCGCCCTCAGTTGCATCGCTGAGTTGGGGATGCCTGGGGCTCGTCCTCTTCGGAGTTTCCAGGTTGACGCCGCGCCCGCGCCGCAAGCATGAGCCGAATCTCAGATTGGGTGTGGTAGCGTCCGCGGAGGCCGGGAGTGCAGCCGAAGGCAACGAGCCTGATGCACCGCTCGCCGCGAGACCCGCCAATGTCCACGCCGTGCTCCAACGCCAGGTGCGCGTGCATCGTTCTTCCAACCCGATGATCGTATCCTCGGTCCTTCCTCCATCCCGTGCTTCGCGATCGCCCTCGACACATTGAGAGCACGGCCGCGTTCGCTCCTCGTCCGGAACCGGTCGCGTTCGGCTGAAGGCCTCGCCTCGGGGCGGGTCGATCGGATCGCGGCCCTCTCGCGTTTTGGACCTCTGGCTTATCCGGGATCTCGGGTCGGAGCCGTGTTCCGGTTCGAGTCGCGGTCGAGCCGTAGAACCGAGAATCCGGCGAGGATCAAGACGACGGCGACCGCGGCCAATCCGTCGTCGAAGCGCCCGGTCGTGTCGCGGATCCAGCCCATGAGTGCCGGTCCGGCGAAGCCGCCGAGACTGCCGAGCGCATTGATCAGCGCGATACCGCCCGCGGCTGCGGTTCCGGTGAGCAGCCGCGTAGGCAGGGTCCAGAAGGTCGGCAGTGCCGCAAACACGCCCAGCGCAGCTGCGCTCAGCGCGACGATGGTGAGGGGCAGCGTGCCAACTTGGCTCGCGGCGAAGAGCGCGAGGCCGGCGGCCACGGTCGGAATCGCGACGTGACGGACGCGCTCTCCCGTGCGATCGGAGCGCCGCGTCCAGGCGACCATCCCCGCCGCCGAAACGATGTACGGGACGGCGGTCACGAACCCCGTCGCCGTCGTCGTGAAGCCGAAGCTGCTCACGATCTGCGGCAACCATAGGCCAACCGCGTAGAGGCCCGTGCTGAGCCCGAAATAGACGAGTCCGAGGCCGAGCACCCGCGGATCGAGGAGAGCGCTGCCGAGATGCGCTGTCCGGTCCGGCCGTAGACGATGATCGTCGGCCATCCGAGCAACCAGGCTCGCCCGTTCCTGGTCGGTCAGCCAGGTGGCGCACTCGGGACGGTCGGTCAGCACGAACAGGGTTGCGAGACCGAGAGCCAAGCAGGGCGCGGCCTCGAGGAGGTAGAGCCACTGCCATCCTGCGAGGCCGAGCCAGCCGTCGGTGACGCTCATGACGAGGGCGGATAGCGGCGCGCCGATGGCAGCCGAGAGCGGCACCGCCATCATGAAGGTGCCGACGATGCCCGCGCGTTGCGCGGCCGGAAACCAGTAGGTCAGATAGAGGATGATGCCGGGGAAGAAGCCGGCCTCGGCAAGCCCAAGGAGGACGCGGACGAGGTAGAACGACCATTCGCCCGTCACGAAGGCGGTCGAGGCGGAGATCAGCGACCATGTCACCATGATCCGTGCGATCCAGATCCGCGCTCCGACTCGTTCCAGAATGAGGTTGCTCGGAACTTCGAAGGCGACGTAGCCGAGGAAGAACAGACCCGCTCCGAACCCGTAGGCCGTAGCCGACAGGCCGATATCCCTGTTCATGGTGAGAGCGGCGAAGCCGACATTCACCCGGTCGAGATAGGCGAAGAAGTAGCACAGCATCAGGAAGGGCAGCAGGCGCCGCGCCACCTTGCGCGTGAGCGCATCCGCCATTCCGTGGTCCCGCCCCATTGCCTCGCCCGGCCTTCGTGGCCCTTTCGGCACGGTTCTGCATGCCTCATCAGGTCCTTGCCGGGCGCCATGCGCCCGGCTCTCGTAACGGAGTTGCCGGCAGTCGGATAGAAGGTCCTTCAGCGCGAGAGGCGCCGGGCTGAACATCATCCTCTCGATGGTGAGCGTCGCGACATCCAATACAATCGAGTGCTTGAAAAGGTGAGGCGAGGTTTCGAGGACGCGCTCGGCGTCGCGGTCGGTCACGCGGAACCGGCACCGTGCGGCCCGGCTTCTCTTGTCATGGGCGCTGTTGTCGTACAGCGCCAGAACCGTGACAGGAGGACGCCATGGGTCTGTTCACGAAGGACATCAAGTCGTTGGACGACCTCTTCGTGCACACGTTGCAGGACGTCTATTACGCCGAGAACCAGATCACCAAGGCTCTACCGACGATGATCGGGAAAGCGACGAACGCGCTGCTGCGCCAGGGCTTCGAGACGCATCTGCGTGAGACGGAAGGGCAGATCAAGCGCCTGGAGCAGGTGTTTGAGATGCATGGTCACAAGCCGAAAGCGGTCAATTGTCCGGCCATCGACGGCATCATTAAGGAGGCCAACGAGACGGCAGGCGAAGTCGCCGATAAGGAGGTGCTCGATGCGGCTCTGCTCGCGGCGGCGCAGGCCGTCGAGCATTACGAGATCGCCCGCTACGGCACCCTTGTCGCTTGGGCCAAACGACTTGGCCGGGACGACTGCGCCGCCCTGCTCCAGCAGACGCTCGACGAGGAAAAGGCGACCGACCAGAAGCTCACGGCGCTGGCCGAGAGCCGGGTGAACCAGAAGGCGGCTTGATCATGGTCGAAAGGAAGCTTCCCATTTCCGAAGATCGCCCCAAGCCCCCTGCGCAAGGCCCGATCTCCGGGATGGAGCGGCCGCGATCCGATCCTCAGCCCGGCCCGCATTCCCCGCCTCCGCCGACCGAGGATAGGGTGCGGCCCTCGAACAAGGCAGGGAGCGGCTGAGCCCCCGTCCCGGCGTTTTAGGTCGGCCGACACGATTTCCGAAGAACCGATGCCGGCTGACCGAAAAGTCCAGGCTCTTTCCTCTTGGACGAAGCCCTCATCGATCGTGCACCTGCCCGGTATTCCGGACGGAACACCGTCGGTAAGATCCGCATCGCCTCCGCCGGACTGACGAACGGGGGCGGCCCATGCTTCTTCCCTCAGCCTCTTGAAGGCAGGCGTTTCCGCCAGCCCGGTCGTGCCGGATGCATTTGCGGCGCTCGCGTCTCCATGGGGACGCCGCGAAACGACGGGCGTGGACCTTGCACCCGTCCCCACAGTTCCCTCTGAACTGTTTCGAGTCCTTCCGCGCCGGTACCGCCCATGACTGCCCTCTTTCCTTTCGACAACAGCTACGCGCGCCTGCCCGGCCGCTTCTTTGCGAAGGTTGCGCCTACGCCGGTCGAGGCGCCGAGACTGGTGCGGCTGAACCGTGCGCTCGCCGTCGAACTGGGCCTTGATCCCGAACGGCTCGAGACCCCCGAAGGTGTCGGAGCCCTGGCCGGGCAGCGCGTTCCGGAGGGAGCGGAGCCGCTCGCTGCTGCCTATGCCGGGCACCAGTTCGGACAGTTCGTACCGCAGCTCGGTGACGGGCGGGCTATCCTGCTCGGCGAAGTCGTCGATCGCCACGGGCTCCGCCGCGATGTTCAACTCAAAGGGTCGGGTCCAACGCCGTTTTCCCGGCGTGGCGACGGACGCGCCGCCCTCGGGCCGGTGCTGCGCGAGTACCTCGTCAGCGAGGCCATGCACGCACTCGGCATCCCGACCACCCGTGCGCTCGCCGCCGTCACAACGGGGGAGCAGGTCATCCGTGAGACGGTGCTGCCCGGCGCCGTCCTGACCCGGGTCGCATCGAGCCATATCCGGGTGGGCTCGTTCCAGTTCTTCGCTGCCCGCGGCGACGTCGAAGGCCTGCGTGCGCTCGCGGACCACGCCATCGCACGCCACGATCCGGCGGCGGCCGAGGCCGAAAACCCCTACCGTGCCTTGCTCGAAGGCGTGATCCGCCGCCAAGCCGAACTGGTCGCCCGCTGGCTCACCGTCGGCTTCATCCACGGCGTGATGAACACCGACAACATGTCGATTGCCGGCGAGACCATCGATTACGGTCCCTGCGCCTTCCTCGACGCCTACGATCCGGCGACCGCCTTCAGCTCCATCGACCGTCATGGGCGCTACGCCTACGGCAACCAGCCGCGCATCGCCCTGTGGAACCTCACCCGGCTCGCGGAAGCCCTGTTGCCGCTCCTGTCGGACGACGAGACGCGGGCCGTCGGTGAAGCCGAGGGTGCGCTGTCAGGGTTCGCCGGACTATTCGAGGCCGCCTATCACGGCGGACTGAACCGGAAGCTCGGGCTCGCCACGACGCGGGACGGCGATACCGCTCTCGCCGGGGACCTCCTGAAGGCCATGTCCGAGAACGAGGCCGACTTCACCCTCACTTTCCGGCGCCTCGGTGAGGCCGTGCCGGACGCCGCGAGCGATCCCGAGCCGGCAGCCGTCGAGGCCGTGCGGAGCCTCTTCATCGATCCGACCGCCTATGACCGCTGGGCCGAGCGCTGGCATCGGAGGCTTGCCGAAGAGCCGGGCGACGCCGCGGCACGGCGGCGGTTGATGCGGACGGCCAACCCCGCCTTCATTCCGCGCAACCATCAGGTTGAGGCGATGATCGAGGCCGCGGTCGAGCGACAGGATTTCGCGCCATTCGAAACGCTGCTGGCCGTCCTTGCCCGCCCCTACGACGCCCAGCCCGGCTTCGCGCGGTTCGCGGAGGCTCCGGAAGGCGGCGGACGCGGCTATCGTACCTTCTGCGGAACCTGAGAAGAGAATTCTTTCCTTGCATTATCCCGTCGTCGGCGAGACGCGAGGAATATAAATTCATTAGCGTATGTTCATTTTGTGTTGTGAGGCGGCACCGGCGCCGTGACCTCGACCATCGCCGGTGCGGCGCGGGCATCCGAAGAGACCGGGGCAGCTGCCCAGGTGCTCGCCTCGGCCTCCGTGCTGTCGCGGCAATCGGAGCATCTCAGCGCCGAGGTGGCCCGCTTCCTGGGCACGGTGCGGGTGGCATGATGCCAGAGCGCGGCGGATCCAGGTTCAAAAGCGAGCTTCGCCGCCGCAAATACGGGTGACGCGGATTGACGGAAGGGTGCGCATCGCTTAATCCGCGCCCCTTACTTGCTGAGAGTCACTCGCCCAAGGGCGGCGAGGAGGCGGCGAACGGATCGACGATGCGCACGGTTCTTATCGTAGTGGAAGCGCCACGGACGGGGCGGGCTTGAGATCAAGCCCGACAGGCCCGGTCGGTGGCGCATGCAGGGTCCCTCGGGGCCCTTTTTTATTGCGCGAAATCCAGCGGGCCGGCATGCGGATCGGAACACGAAGAACGGATTGATGGAGGAGTCGATGAGCGGCGAGGTCATGACCGGGGCCCAAATGGTCATCCGGGCGTTCCAGGATCAGGGCGTGGATACCCTGTTCGGCTATCCAGGCGGCGCCGTGCTGCCGATCTACGACGCGCTATTCGACGAGACCACGATCAAGCACGTGCTCGTGCGACATGAGCAGGGTGCGGTCCACGCCGCGGAAGGATATGCCCGCTCCTCCGGCAAGGTCGGCGTCGTCCTCGTCACCTCAGGCCCGGGCGCGACCAACATTGTCACCGGCCTGACCGACGCGATGCTGGATTCGATCCCGCTCGTTGCTGTCACGGGCCAGGTCCCGACGCATCTGATCGGCTCCGACGCGTTCCAGGAATGCGATACGGTCGGCATCACTCGGCACTGCACGAAGCACAACTACCTCGTGAAATCGATCGAGGATCTGCCGCGCATCCTGCACGAGGCGTTCTACGTCGCGAGCCATGGCCGCCCCGGCCCGGTCGTCATCGACCTGCCGAAGGACATCCAGTTCGCGACCGGCGTCTACAACCGTCCGACGCACAACGGGCACAAGACCTACAACCCGCCGGTCAAGGGCGACTCGGATAAGATCCGGGCGGCCGTCGAACTGATGGCAGGCGCGCGTCGGCCGATCTTCTACACCGGCGGCGGCGTCATCAATTCGGGGCCGGAAGCGTCCCGCCTGCTGCGCGAGCTGGTCGCCGAGACGGGCTTCCCCGTCACTTCGACGCTGATGGGTCTCGGTGCCTTCCCGGCTTCCGACGACAAGTTCCTCGGGATGCTGGGCATGCACGGCACCTACGAGGCCAACCTCGCGATGCACGACTGCGACGTGATGATCAACATCGGTGCGCGCTTCGACGACCGCATCACCGGTCGCCTCGATGCCTTCTCGCCGTACTCCAAGAAGATCCACGTCGATGTCGACGCCTCTTCGATCAACAAGGTCGTGAAGGTCGATGTCGGCATCCTCGGCGATTGCGCCGCGGTGCTGGAGGAGATGCTCGCCCAGTGGCGCGCCCTGCCGAAGCAGCCCGACAAGGCGCGGATGGAGGACTGGTTCAACAAGATCAGCCGCTGGAAGTCGCGCGACTGCCTCGCCTACTGGCCCTCGGGCACGATCATCAAGCCGCAATACGCCGTGCAGCGGCTCTACGAGGCGTGCAAGGACCGCAAGACCTTCGTCACCACGGAGGTCGGCCAGCATCAGATGTGGGCGGCGCAGTACTTCAAGTTCGATGAGCCGAACCGCTGGATGACATCGGGCGGCCTCGGCACCATGGGCTACGGCTTGCCGGCGGCGATCGGCACGCAGCTCGCCAACCCGGACGGGCTCGTCATCGACATCGCGGGCGAAGCCTCGATCCTGATGAACATGCAGGAGCTCTCGACGGCGGTTCAGTACCGGCTGCCGGTCAAGATCTTCATCCTGAACAACGAGTACATGGGCATGGTGCGCCAGTGGCAGGAGCTGCTGCACGGCTCGCGCTACTCGCAGAGCTACTCGGAGAGCCTGCCCGACTTCGTGAAGCTGGCCGAGGCCTACGGCGCCAAGGGCATCCGCTGCGAGAAGCCCGGCGAGCTCGACGCGGCGATCCAGGAGATGCTGGCCTATGACGGGCCGGTGATCTTCGATTGCGTCGTCGACAAGACCGAGAACTGCTTCCCGATGATCCCGTCGGGCAAGGCGCACAACGAGATGCTGCTGTCCGACTATCTCGGTGAGACCGGGGTGGAGCTCGGCGACGTCATCTCGGCCGAGGGCAAGATGCTGGTCTGATTGGACCGGCATCCTGTCTCGCGGCACGGAGCCATGGAGTGGACGCTTCGATCGGCGGCGTCGGACCTTCCCTTAGCGGAAGGCCCGGTGCCAGCGTCGCGGAAGTCGCAGGCCGATCCGCTGCGGCCATGTCGGCCGTGGCAGCGCGTCGTGGCGGCTCGGATCGAGGCGCGGCACGGTCGCGGCACGTTCCGCCGCCGCTCGGTCGGTGCATTTGCGAAGGAGTACGAAGAACTCGCTCTCCCGCGGGCGGGTCGGCTCCAGGGCCGCGCATTCGAAAGGCAGCAGGTCGAGGCCGATCAGCTCCGCGAGGATCCGGGCGAAGCTGCAGGGCGTGAACACCGCGCAGTGCACATCGACCGAGGCACCCGTCTCGGCGATGCCGGCAGCGATGGACAGGGCTTCGGTCGGACCGCCGCTGATCGGCTTGCACGTCACGGAGCTGCCCTTCCAAATCGCACCAGCGTCGACCGGGCTCGTGCGGGCGAAGTGCTCGTAGACGGTGGCGAGTGGCGGCTTGCGCAGGCCGGCGAGATGGGCGGCGACCAGCGCGCCGGCCGTCGTCGGTGTGCGGAAGTGGTCGAAGGTGAAGCGCTTGTCGGGCACGATGAGGCAGAACACGCCACCCTCGCGCAGGGCGTCACCCGCCTCGCGCAGCCAGCGGACGGGATTGGGGACGTGCTCGACGACGTGCGAGGCCACGATGTAATCGACCGGCCCGCGCGGACCGAGCGCGTCCGACAGGCCGCCCTCCCCCAGGACGATATCGACGGGATGGATGCCGTCGGTACCGGCCGGGCCGAGCGTCGGATGGCCGTTGTACTGGCGGCGCAGCTCGTCCGTCGGCAGGTGGTCGGCGTAGAGCACGTCGCCCTCCTCCTTGAGGATGAGAGGGTTCGTGAGGGGGCCGATCTCGACGCCGGTTCGGCCCTGCGGCAGGACGAGATTCAAGACACGCTGGCGCCGATCCATGGCGCGGCCGGTATCACGCCACCGGCAGGCGGGTCCAGCATTGCGGTGCTGACCTGAGGTGGCGAAAGCAGAATCACGCAGGGTTCAAGTTGAGGAACGCCAGACGATGAACGCGATGAACAGCCACTACTCCGAGCCAACGCGGATCGAGACCGTCAACCGCCACACCCTGGCGGTGATCGTGGACAACGAGCCCGGCGCGCTCGCCCGCATCGCCGGCCTGTTCTCCGGCCGCGGCTACAACATCGAGAGCCTGACGGTCTCCGAGACGGAAGAGGCACGTCACCTCTCGCGCATCACCATCGTCACCACCGGCACCAACGCCGTGATCGACCAGATCAAGGCGCAACTCGACCGCCTCGTCCCGGTCCACCGCGTCGTCGACCTGACGCTCCAGGGGCAGGCGCTTGAGCGCGAACTCTGCCTCGTGAAGGTGGCCGGCACCGGCGAGCACCGGAGCGAGGCCCTGCGCCTCGCCGCCGCCTTCGGCGCCCGCACCCTCGACGCCACGCTGAACTCCTTCGTGTTCGAGCTGACCGGTTCGACCGAGGAGATCGACCGCTTCATTCGCCTGCTTTCGGTGATCGGCCTCGTGGAGATCTCCCGCACCGGCATCGCCGCGATGGGGCGTGGCGCGGAGCCGCTGTAGCTGGGCATTGCCGCGGGCGGCGCTATTCTACGGAAGGCGTCGTCCGCAGCGATCAAGAAGGCCCATGACCACCCGCACCCTCTACTACGCGCCCGGCGCCTGCTCGCTCGCCTCTCACATCGTCCTGGAGGAGATCGGCGCGCCCTATGAGACGATCCGCCTCGACCTCGCCAAGGGCGATCAGCGGGCACCGGAATACCTCGCCGTCAATGAGCGTGGGCGCGTGCCGGCGCTCTACGAGGATGGCTGGGTGCTGACCGAGAACGCGGCGATCCTGCGTCACCTCGCCCGCTCGCATCCGGAGGCCGGATTGCTGCCCAAGGATCCGCGAGGGCAGGCGATCGCCGATGAATGGATGGCATGGCTCTCGACCGGGCACCACATTGCCTTCGCCCATGTCCGCCGGCCCGAGCGCTACAGCGCCGACGAAGCGGCCTTCCCCGAGATCCGGGCGAAGGGCGCCGACACCTTCGGCGATCTCTGCACCATGACCGAGGTGCGGCTCTCGAATGGAGGCTGGGCGCTCGGCGAGCGCTACAGCGTCGTCGATCCCTACCTGATGGTGTTCTGGATCTGGGCCCGCGGCCCCTCCATCGGCTTCGACATGCCGGCCCGCTTCCCGGCCTGGACGGCGCACGCCCGCCGGATGGCCGAGCGCCCTGCCGTCCGGGCGGTCTTCGCCCGCGAGGGGCTGACGTTGCCGGCCTGAGGCGCCGGCGCCGATCCATTCGACGATAGCTCGAAAATCGCTAGGCCAGAGCGAGCCGAGCGGCGCTGCCGTGCGGCATCGAACGAAGCTGAGGGTTTTGCGGGCGGAAGGGAACGCATCGGGCGCCGCCCGGTTCTGACGCTCAAGTTTGGGCACCCAGGACGAGACGAGGACGGCCGGCGGCGATGTGCGGGATCTGCGGAGAGATCAATTTCGGCGGTGCGGCCGATCCGAACGCCGTGCGGGCGATGATGGAGGTTCTGCGCTCCCGCGGCCCTGACGCCGGCGGGCTCCACGGCCAGGGTGGCGTCCTGTTCGGCCACTGCCGTCTGAAGATCATCGACCTGTCGGAAGCCGGCCAGCAGCCGATGATCGATGCCGAGCTCGGCCTCTCGATCGTCTTCAACGGCTGCATCTACAACTACAAGGACCTGCGCGAGGAGCTTGTCGCCAAGGGCTACCGCTTCTTCTCGACGAGCGACACCGAGGTCGTGCTCAAGGCGTTCCATGCCTGGGGCCGGGATTGCGTGAAGCGCTTCCTCGGTATGTTCGTCTTCGCGGTTCACGAGCGCGACTCGGGCCGCGTGACGCTCGCCCGGGACCGGCTCGGCATCAAGCCGCTCTACTACGGCGAGACCGGCAAGCGCTTCCGCTTCGCCTCCTCCCTGCCGGCTCTGCTCGCGGCGGGCGACGTCGATACGACGATCGATAAGGTGGCCCTTCACCACTACATGAGCTGGCACGCGGGCGTGCCGGCGCCGCTGACGATCCTCAAGGGTGTGCGGAAGGTCCATCCGGCCACGACCCTGACCTTCGAGCCCGACGGCTCCCGCCAGGAAGAAACCTACTGGACGCTGACCGTCGGTCCGCGTGACGAAGACCGCCACATGACGGAGGCGGACTGGCGCGCGGCGGTGTTGGATGCGCTCGGCATTGCGGTTGCCCGCCGCCAGATCGCCGACGTGCCGACCGGCGTTTTGCTCTCGGGTGGTCTCGATTCGTCGGTGATCGTCGCTCTGTTGGCGAAGAACGGCCAGAGCGGGTTGAAGACCTTCTCGGTCGGCTTCGATGCGGTGAACGGCGTCGAGGGTGACGAATTCAAGTACTCCGACATCATCGCCGAGCGGTTCGAGACCGATCACGCCAAGCTCGTCGTGGACGGTTCCCGCACGCTGGAGGCCCTGCCGGCGGCGATCCATGCCATGGCCGAGCCGCAGATGAGCCACGATGCGGTGGCGTTCCTGCTCCTGTCGGAGGAGGTCGCCAAGCACGTGAAGGTGATCCAGAGCGGTCAGGGCGCCGATGAGGTATTCGGCGGCTACCATTGGTACCCGAAGCTGATGGGCTCGACTGATCCGACAGCGGACTACGCGCGCGCCTATTTCGACCGGGACCACGCGGAGATGCGCGAGGCGCTCACCCCCGATTTCGTCGACGAGGATTACAGCCGCGACTTCATCGCCCGCTTTTTCGCCGATTCGAGGAGCGCGAGCGCCATCGACAAGACCCTCGACCTCGACCAGCGGATCATGCTCGTCGACGATCCGGTCAAGCGGGTCGACAACATGACGATGGCCTGCGGGCTCGAGGCGCGCGTTCCCTTCCTCGACCACGAACTCGTGGAACTCGCCGCCCGCATCCCCGCCGAGCTGAAGGTGCGCGACGGCGGCAAGTTCATCCTCAAGGAGGCCGCCCGCGCGGTGGTGCCGTCCGAGGTGATCGACCGGCCCAAAGGCTACTTCCCGGTCCCGGCCCTGAAGCACATCCGCGGGCCGTTCATGGACTTCGTGCGCGACGTGCTCGACCGTCCGGCGGCCCGCGAGCGCGGGATCTTCAACCGCCCTTACGTGGATCACCTGCTCGCCGATCCCGACGGGACGCTGACGCCGAAGGGCAATTCCAAGCTCTGGCAGGTCGCCCTGCTCGAAGCCTGGCTGCAATCGCACGGCATCTGATCGGCCGCTCCCGCGTTGCACCCATGACCCCTTGCGTCGAGCATCCGTCGGCGCGAGTGGCTGCGCTCAAGGTGACGCGGATTCTCCACGATCATCCCCGATGCGTGATGCGCTGGAACGCTGCGGGAGACCGGAAACGATGTGTCGCTGGATCGCTTATAGAGGCCGCACGATCCCGCTCGAGCATTACGTAACCGAGCCGGCGCATTCCCTGGTTTCGCAGAGCATCAAGGCACTCGAATCGACCGCGAGCACCAACGGCGACGGCTTCGGCCTCGGCTGGTACGGTGACCATCCCGAGCCCGGCCGCTTTCGCGAGGTACAGCCGGCATGGTCCGACGAGAACCTGCGCTACATCTGCCGCCACCTGCACTCGCACTTGTTCTTCGCCCATGTGCGCGCGGCGACGGGCACACCGATCACCCGGCCAAACTGCCATCCCTTCGCCTGTGGTCCGTGGCTGTTCATGCATAACGGCTATGTCGGCGATTGGGCGCGGCTGCGTCGGCCGATCGAGGCGCTGATCCCGGACGAACTCTATCCGTCGCGCAACGGCACAACGGATTCCGAGGCGCTGTTCCTGGCGATCCTCGGGCAGGGCCTGATGGCCTCGGAGGTGAAGCGCGACCCGATCACCGCGACGGCGCTGGCGCTCGCCAACGTCACGGAGATGGTCGGCGGCATCGAGGGCGGTCACCCGTTCCGCTTCACCGCAGCGCTTGCCGATGGGCGCGACCTTTACGCCTTCCGCTACGCAGCCAATGACGCGGCCAACAGCATGTATTACCGGCAGTCCGCGGACGGAGTCGTCGTGGTCTCGGAGCCCCTCGACAAGGAGCACGCGACCTGGACGCCGGTTCCGGACAACAGCGTCGTGATCGCCCGCAAGGACGCGCTGGTCGAGGTCGTGTCGCTGAAGGAGTTCGGTCTCGCCCGGACGTCCCGCCTGCCACAATTGCAATTGCAGATGAGCGCCTGACGGAACACGGCGCCGGGCCTCGCTCGGCGCCGATCAATCGTGGGCGGCTACGCCATCCAAGTCGAGCCGCCGACGGCGGACAGGGTCATGCCGTCCGACCCGACGTCGGCGGCGCTGTAGCCGAGGATCTGCGCGAGCTGCTCCCGGGCGCGCCAGACACGGCTCTTCACCGTGCCGATGCGGCAGTTCATCACGGTCGCCGCCTCCTCGTAGCTGAGGTTCTCGATCGCCACGAGGATAAGTGCTTGCCGCATCGGCAGCGGTAGCTTGGCGAGCGCGGTCTGCGCATCCATCAGATCGATATGGCCCGATTGCTCGGGCGCAGCGGCGAGGCGCTCGGCGTAGTCGCCGTCGCTGTCGGCGACCTCGCGCACCTCCTTACGGTGGCGCGAGTAGAAGGCGTTGCGCATGATCGTGAACAGCCACGCGCCGAGATTTGTGCCGACGGTGAAGCGCGAGCGGCTTCGCCAAGCCCGAAGAAACGTGTCCTGGACGAGATCGTCGGCGGCCGACGGGTTCTTCGTCAGCGACATGGCGAAGTTGTAGAGACGCGGCGTCATCTCGATGATGGCGGCCCGGAACGACTCCTCGTCCTTGCCCTCCTGGGCGACGAGCACAGTCTCCAAGCGCGCCAGCAGAGCATCGAAGTGGCCGGCTTCGGCGTTCGGACTGCCCGGCATACGTGCGTAGGCTTCGGCGAGAAGGGCCCCGAGGCGCTGCTGGACCTCAGGGGGCAGCGTCGGCACCTCGTCATCAAGCGGCGATGCAAGGTCGTCGAGGGCAGTCTGTGGCATCAAGGTCCTGTGGCAGATCACGGACTTGCGCAGGAGCCTCTGCCCCCGCGCCGGACTTGTCCCGCGATTTGCCTCCCCCCGCGCCAACATAGATTATCAGAGCTCAAAAGACCGTATCGCTATCCAGATGCACGTGAAGGGTTCGAAATCCGACCTGCGACGTTTGGGGCGCATCTAAGACGACCTCACCTACGTTCTTGCCTGTCGCACCCGACCTATGTCGATGGCCTAAGTGCGACTGCACCTTGTTTGACCTCATTGCCACGAGGAAAAAGCGCCCTAATGGCTCGCGCCTTTCGCCTTCTTCTGATCTCAACCATTGCGACCGGGGCTGTTCTCGCACTCAGCTCAGTCGCGCGCTTCAGCTATGCGCCGATGCCGAACGAGAGCGATCTGCTGAACCCCGAACGCTACCCGCTGAGAACTGCGTATGACATCCTCGGCCGGCGCGTCGCACGGGCTGAGGCTGAGCGGCTGAATGCCACGCCGGAGGGACGCGACGCTTTGTCCGCCGAGAAAGGCGCGGTCGCGATCGACGAAGCGCTGGTGAAGCGCGGCCGGGAAGCCTTCTATCGCGAGACCTTCGGCAACGAGGTGTTTCTCTCCGACGTGATGGGGATGCTCGACGGCGGACTGACACCCTATGAAGTCGCCCGTGCCATCCTCCTGCTTGGGGGCTCCGGCACGACCAATCTCCAGGTCCGCATGGCTCGCGACGTGACCGTGGGTGATAGGGTCTGGAAGAGGGGTGACCTCGTCCCGACCGGACTCGACGTGCAGCCAGGTTCGCCCTTCATCCTCGGCATCCGCACCTTCTACGACGGCGGACACTTGCGCATGGGGATCACCTGCGCCCTCTGTCACGCGGCGGTCGATCCGAGCTCGGGCAAGGTCGTGGAGGGCGCGCCCAACACGGATCTCAATGCCGGCCTGCTGATGGCGCTCGCGAGCAACGCGACCGCCTACTTCATGCATGGGAGCGCCGATCCAACCGTCCATCCGGGGAAACCGGCCCACGCGGTGACGACCGAGGATGGGGTGAAGGCCTCGCTACCCGACCGCGCCGGCTTCGAGGCCGCGGCCAAGATCGAGGTCGCAAGCTGGCCCGCCGGCAGCTTCGATTCCTCTGCCGACCGCGAGACGAACCCGACCTCGATCCCGTCGAGCTTCTCGGCTTACGCCGAGCCCTATAGCTGGAGCGGACGTGCCGGTATCGGACCGTTCAAGGGATTGTCTGCGCTCAACAACAATGTCCACGCCGCCAATTCCGACACGACGCAGCAGACGCGAGCCGCGAAGACCCTGTTCGGGCTCGATCCGCAGGTCTATCTCGGCACGGTCCTGCAAGGCGCGGCGGCGGCGCCCCTGCGCTACGATCCCGCCTCGCGAAAGCGCCCGACCGACGTGCTGAGGGCAGCCGATCCGACTCCGGGGACGCCGGGCCTCAACAGCTACGCTGTGCTTCCGAGCTTCCCGGCCACCAACTACCTGACCGACAATGGACTTCTGGCCTCGGCTCCGGGGGAGCCCGCCAACTACGCCAACAACGCGATGTCGGCCTTTCAGAACCTCCTCCGCGCGCCTGAGGCCTCCGCTGGCGCCGACACCGAGCGGGTGAAGCGAGGTCGCGCGGTCTTCGAGCGCATGGGCTGCGCCGGTTGTCATTCCGGGCCGGCACTCAGCAACCACAGGGTCATCCCCGTGGAGGAGATCGGCACACAGCCGAGTCGTGCGCGCTCGACGGTGCGGATGGAGGCGCACCTCGCACCCCCGGCCATCTTTGCCACGGACACCCCTTTCCCGCTCCCGCCCGAGCCGAAGATCGTGCCGATTCCCTTGGAAGGGGACGCCCTCAAGCAGGTGCAACTCGCCTGGGCGCATGCCGGCACCAAGGGCGGTTACAAGGTGCAGAATCTCGTCGGTCTCGCCTGGAGTGCGCCTTATCTTCACGATTCCGGTGTCGCCGTCGGACCCGATATCGAGAAGCAGCTCGGCGTTCCGGGCTCACTCGATGCGGGCGTTGCGCCCGATCCGACCAACAGCCTGAGGGCCCTGGTCGATCGTGACCTTCGTGCGAAGGTCGTCGCCGCGAATGCCGCCTCACAGAAGGCGCGGACCGCCCGCGTCACCGGCCAGGGCCACGCCTATTGGGCGGATTCGCAGGCTGGGGTGAGCGCTGAGGAGCAGACGGATCTCGTTGGCTATCTGCTCTCGATCGACGGGCTGACTGAGCCGGTGCCGGTACCTTGACGACCCCGCTCGCGACCCTCTCCTGCGACGCATCGCCATCGGTTTTTGCGGTGACCGGATGCGGTCACGGTGAGTTATTCTCGAGACGACTGGCCTTGGCGGCTCGCGTCGCCCCGCGAGAGAGTCCGAACCATGAGCGCCTTGGACCTGCTCCCGCTCCTGGCCTTCCTGGCACCCATGCCACCGATCCGCCCGGAGCCGCCCTCCTCCCGGCGGATGCCGGACTGGTTCCCCGCCTTCATCATGGGTATGACCGTCTTCATCATGGTCGCGCCGATGATCGCCATCTGGGGGTTTCACCGGTCCGAAAGGTCGTTCCGTTCGACCTGCGAGGCGGCGGGCGGACAGGTTGTGCCTACTTCACTCACCGACGAGGCGGTTCGGTGCCGACGGTTTTGAGCGCCTGTCCCTCAGCCGCTTGCGGGTTTGAGCTGCTGCCCCCTTAGAAACCGGCCGTCGCGTGCCGGAGCGATCGTCCGACCTCAGGTCTGGAAGGACAGCACGGCCCGCGTCCCGATCCGGCCGGGCGCGTAGGTCAGCACTGAGCGCAGGTTGGAAGCCATTGCCCGGATGATGCGCGACCCGAGACCGGTTCCCTTCACCTCGCCCTCGCCCGTCCAGCCGATGCCGTCATCCTCGACGGCGAGCGAGAGCGTGCGCGGCCCTTCGCGCCTGACCCGGACACGGATCTCCCCCTGCGTCTCGGACGGGTAGGCATATTTGTAGGCGCTGGTGACCAGTTCGGTGACGACGACCCCGAGGGACACCGCCTTGTCGGTGGCGAGCCGAATCGGCTCCGCCTGGAGACGGATGGCGTGGTCGCGTCCGGACGCCTTCATGGCAAGCTGCAACTCCTCGACGAGTCCCGTCAGGTAGGCGTCGAGTTCCACGGCCTCCACATCTTGCGAGGTGTAGAGCCGGCGATGGATGCCGGCGATGGCCGAGATGCGGGCCTGCATCTCCTCCAGAGCCTGCTTGGCAGCCGGGTCCGCGACCGCGTTCGTCTGCATGCGGGCGAGCGCAGCGACGAGGGTCAGGGAGTTCGCGACACGGTGATTCACCTCGCGCAGGAGAAGCTCCGCTCGGTCGCGCGCCTCACGAACCGCCGCTTCCGCCCGCTCCTTGTCACGCCGCAACGCCTCCTGGCGCAGGGCCGTGTCGACCGCCTCCCCGAGCAGCTCACGGAACTGTCCCTGAAGGTCCTTCCAGACATAATCGACCGCACCCGCCTTGAGGGCCGCAACCGCAACCCGGCTGTCTTCGGAGCCGGTGACGTAAATGACCGGCGGTGCGTCCGGCAGGCCACGGAGCAGCGGCAACAGGTCAAGCCCGGTCCGATCGGGCATGTGATGGTCGAGGGCGATGAGATCGACGCCGCCGGTCCGCGCTCGCGCCAGCCCGTCCTCGCCGCTCACGGCCAGCTCGACGTCGTATCCCCGCGCCCGGAGCGAGCGCTGAACGAGGCGCCCGAGACCGGGATCGTCGTCGATATAGAGGATGAGGGCCGAGGCCGGGCTCGCGTCGCTCATGAGATCTCGGGAACCTGGATGACCGAGAAGAACAGCCCGAGCTGACGGATCGCGTTCGAGAAGCCTTCGTAGTTGACCGGCTTGGTGATGTAGACGTTCGCCCCGAGATCGTAGCAGCGCTGGACTTCGCGACTATCGTCGGTTGTCGTCAGGACGACGACCGGTGAGCGCCTGGTGTGCGGATTGGCCTTGATCCGTTCCAGAATGTCGATGCCGGTCATGTCCGGCAGGTTGAGGTCGAGCAGGATCAGGAGGTGGCGCCGGCCGCTCACCTCGCCGGTCCCGTCCGAACCGAACCGAACAGGAATTCGAGCGCCGAGGTGCCGTCGCGGAAGGGCACGATCTCGTTGTTCACGCCCGCCCGGCGGATATTGCGCTCGATCAGCCGGGCATGACCCTCGTCATCCTCGATCATTACGATGCTGACGGCGTGGAAGGGCGGCTGCATGGTCACTCCGCGGCCAGGGACATCGTTTCGGGAGGATTCGACATCGCCGTCTCGCTTCGGCCTGTAACCGGCTCGCGGGGCAGCGTCACGATAAAGGTTGTGCCCGTGCCCGGCTGCGAGGACACCTCGATCTGGCCGCCGAGCGCGCGCACCAGCGCCTTCACGCTGGCGAGTCCGATCCCCTCCCCCGGCTGGTCCTGCGCGCCGGAGCGCCGGAACAGTTCGAAGATGCGGCCATGATCCTGGGGCGCTATGCCCCGGCCATTGTCGGACACGGCGTAATGAATGCGGTTGGCGGGTGCAGGCCTAGCCGTAATCTCGATCTTCCCTGGCCGGGCCGGATCGAGATACTTGAGGGCGTTGTCGATGAGGTTGCCGAATACCTGCTCGACGGCGAGGCGGTCGGCCACGATCTCGGGGAGTTCCTCCGCGACGTTTACCGTCGCACCCTTGCGGTCGGCCTGATGGCGCTGCGCGTCGGCGATGGCGCGGACGAGAAGCGTCATCGCGAGCGGCTCCGGATTGAATCGGCGTCGTCCCTCCCGCGACAGTTTCAGGATCGCTGCAATCAGCGGCTCCATCTTGATGATCGCCGCCTGGATGAAGCTCAGCGACTCGGCGATGTCGTCGTCGATCCGCGTGCCTTGCGGATGGTCGCGCAAAAGGATGCGCAATTCCTCGCGCACCGCCTCCAACTCGCTCGTGAAGCCCATCACGTTGACGAGCGGCGCGCGCAGGTCGTGACTGACGATGTAGGCGTAGCGCTGGATCTCCTCGTTCGACTCCCGCAACTCGGCCTCGGCCTCGCGCTGTTCCGTGATGTCCGTGTGGACGCCGACCCATTCGCGGATGGCCCCATCCACTTCGAGCACGGGGACGGCGCGGATGGAAAAGTGTCGCCACAGCCCGTCCCGGGCGCGCACCCGGTGCTCGTGGACGAAGGTGCTGCGGGTCGCGACCGTCGCGTTCCAGGCCTCGACCGTCGGCTGCCGGTCGTCCGGGTGAACGGCGTCGGCCCAGCCGTGCCCCTCGTACCCGGTGCGGGTCTGCCCGGTCAGTGCGGCCCAGCCGGGCTGCTCGCCGGTCATCCGCCCCTGCGGATCGTTGGTCCACAGCACGCCGCGCACGGCCTGCACGGCAGCGCGAAAACGTTCCTCGCTCGCTCGCAGCTCGCGCTGGATCCGCTGCTGGTCGAAAGCGGAGGCAAGCATGGCGAGGAACAGGATGACCAGGGTGACGCCCGCGACGGAGAGGGCGAGGTTCTGCTGATCGACGCCCGTCGCGGCCAGATGAGCGGAATGGACGCCCCCGTCCTCGGCGGTGATGGTCGCCGCCGCCATGCCGGTGTAATGCATCCCGGCCACCGCCACGCCCATGACCAGGGCGGCCACGAACCGCTGCCAGACGCCTGTCGGCCGGAAGGTCAGCCACAGGGCGACGGTCGCGGCCACGACGGCGATCCCGACGGACAAGGCCACAACGGGTAGGCTGTAGGCGAGATTACCGGGCATCCGCATCGCGGCCATCCCGGTATAATGCATCGCTGCGACTCCGATCCCCATGACCGGGCCGGCGACGAGGACATCCCAGCGGCGGGCCTTGCTGCGGCCGACCCACGCCAGAGCCGCCCCGGTCACCCCGATGGCGATCAGCAGCGACAGCAGCGTCCTGCCGAGATCGTAGGCAGCGGGCAGGCCCATTTCGAAGGCCAGCATCCCGACGAAGTGCATCGACCAGATGCCGCCCCCCATCGCGACGGCGGCGCCGAGGAGCCAAGCCCAGCGCAGGCGCGATCCGGCGCCGCGCATGCGCCCGCCGAGGTCGAGCGCCGTGTAGGAGGCGAGCACGGCGATGGCGAGGGACAGCGCCACGAGAGCCGGGTTGTAGCCGGTGTGAACCATCGTCGTGTCAAAACTCGGAGACATACGGGTCGCGCGCGTTGGGCATCGCTGAATCGGATCCAAGAACCGCAGCGATGCGAGCCGGGCGCGGCACAACCGCCCGAGAATAGCCTAAGTTACATTGCTCCGGCGTTTGACGCCATCGTGGGTCACAGCGATCCGGCGCGCTGGTGCCGCGGCGCAAGCAATCGCCGAGCAGCATGCGTCGCCGGCCCGTGCACAACCTCCCAATCGTGTGGGACTACCTAAGGTGAGTGCCGGATGCGGCAATGGACGACGGGCCGCATAGTCGGTAGCCTGTGCCATTGAGTATCAAAGTCGAATGCGGTCATTTCAACCGAATCGCCTCGTCACGACCCTTCTCACGCCAGCGTCGGTTCACGCGCCGCCCGATGAGAAGCAGGCTGTAGATTCTCATACGGCCGAAGACGGCTTGCTCCGGACCGAACCGGCCGAGTCCGACTCCGGCAATCCTTTGCGACGCAAGCTCGCGACATATGTCGAGCTGACATCCGGCGACATCCGCGAACTTGACGGCTTGGCGGCGAACGCTCGCCGCTATCCGGCGCAGACCCCGCTCCTGCATCAATCCGACATTCCGGAAAGCGCCATTCTGGTCCTCGACGGCTTCGCCTGCCGCTACAAGTTTCTCACGAACGGACGGCGCCAGATTACGGCCTATCTTCTGCCCGGCGACCTGTTCGAACTCGATCTCAATTTCCGGCTGCCCCTCGACTGCGCCCTTGGAACGCTGACCGCCTGTCGTCTCGCACTCGTTCCGCGCTCGGAATACGAGGACCTGATCCGCCGACGCCCACGGATCGGCCGCGCGCTGCAGATAGCCCGGCTGACAGAGGCTGCAACCTTACGAGAGTGGATCACCAATCTCGGCTCTCGGTCCGGTCCGGAGCGTTTGGCCCACTTTCTGTGCGAGATGCTGCTGCGCCTTCGCACGACCGGTCTCGCCTCGGAGAACCAGTACAGCTTCCCCATCACGCAGGCCGATCTCGCCGATACGCTCGGGATGTCATGCGTGCACGTCAACCGCGTTCTGCAGAAGCTGCGCCGTGATGGGCTTATCGAGCTTTCCGGTCGCAGGCTCACGATCCTGAGGCCCGATGGGCTCAAGGCGCTGGCCGAATACGACGCGTCCTATCTCAAACCCGCGGCGACGCCGCTTCGCCCCTCTGCCAGCGATCGCCCGGCCGCCTAGAGCGGTATCCGACCCGATTGCATCGGGCCGGCGTCTCTAGATCTTTCTTTTGACGCGCTTTTTTCGCCGGATCGGCATCCGCTTCGTCGGAAAGTGCTCCAGCAACTCCTCTCGAACAGACAGCCGGAAACGCCCGCGAGGGTGCGTCTGGCGAAGATTCGGACGAGGTCCGTCAGAGGCCTTCGGTCGGCTGCACCCCGGCTCTGGCTGCCATCAGCACCGCCTCCGGAAGGGTTTTGACGCCGAGCGCCTCCATGACGCGGGCTCGGTGGATCTCGACGGTGCGGGGACTGAGGCCGAGGGCTCGGCCGATCGACTTGTTCGTGCCGCCGGCCAGCAAGCCCTCCAGCACCTCCCGTTCCCGCGCCGACAAGGCGGCGATACGAAGCTTGGCGTCGTCGCGCGCTTGGCTTCGCTCCGTATCGGTGCGCAGTTCGGCCAAGGCGGCAGAAACTGCGGTGAGCAGCGCTGCGGGCTGCCATGGCTTCTCGAGATAATCAACGGCGCCGGCCTTCATGGCGCGAACGCCGAAGCCGACATCGCCGTGGCTGCGTCCGCTCACGAGCACGGGGAGCGCCAGTCCCCCGGCCTTGAGCGCCTTGGCGACCGTGAGACTTTCGGGTCCGGTGGCCTCGATATCGAGGATCACGCAGCCCGGCTGCAGAGATCCCGCGATCTCCGCCAGCGCGGCTGCGTTGGCGAAGACCTGAACCTCGTAGCCGGCCGGCTGCAGCAAGGTGAGCAGCGCTTGTCGCGATGCCGGGTCCTCGTCCACCACGTAGATCCGCGCGCCGGTACGGCCTGTCACATCCTCGGCGATGCCGCCCATGTGGCGGATTTGGCCATCCTCGCTCCGGATCGGAAAGAAAGTGTCGCGGATCCGCCGAACGGTGCCGTCGGAGGGGCGCAGGATGCGGTACTCCAACACGACGACATCGCCGCCCCTAACTTGCTCGATCGTGCGGTTCGCACTGTCTCGGTCATCAGGATGGAGCGTTGCAAGCCAGCTATCGATCGCGGTCATTCGCTCCGGCGCGACGCCCCATACGTGTCGGAGGGCACGGCTGAGATAGGTCAGGCGGCGGCTCTCGAGATTGGCGAGCCAGAGGACGTTGGTCGAATGTTCGGCGAACCGCCGGAAGCGCTCCTCGTTCTCGCGACGTGTGGTCTCGTCGCGTTTCCGCTCCGTAATCTCGAGCGCCACGCCGACGAATTCAGCGGGTCGGCCGTTCTCGAACGCGGTACGGCCGTGCGTGGCGACCCAGCGCTCGACACCGTCTTCGACCCCGATCACGCGGTGCTCGATGTTGTAGACGCCATCTCCCGCCGGGTCGCTGCACCGCGCAATCGCTTCCTCCACCCGCGGACGGTCCTCGAGGTGGACCGCTGAGAGCCAGACAGCTCGATCGACATGTGCATCGGGCGGCAGCCCCCAGATCGCTTTGAGGCGCGCGTCCCAGTTCAGCTCTCCCGTTGCCGGGTCCCAGCTGAAGGAGGACAGGCCGACCAAATCGACGGCGGCCTGCAGCCGAGCCTCGCTCTTACGAAGTGCCTCCTCCGTCCGCCGCGCTTCGTGCTCTTCCTCGACGATGAGGAGCACGGCCGGCTCCGACCCGCTCGGCGGCGACGTCCGTGCGGCACGGCTTCCGACGGGCAGTCCACTGATCCGTGTCCAGCTCTCGGATCCGTCGGCTGCTCGATACAGGAAGCGTGCGCACAGCGCGGCATCGCCGCGCAACGCTCTTGCGAACGGATAGTCGCGTGGATCGAGAACGGTGCCATCCGCCGCGTATCCCGTCCACCGTGTGTCGGCGCCGTTATCGGCGCCGGGTACACGGCCCTGCGGGAGGAAGCGACGCAGAACGGGGTTGTCGATGAGAGCGTGACCCTCCGGCCCGAACATTCCCACGCCGACCGGCAGGTGTTCGATCAAAGTGGCCAGTGGCTCGTCTTCCCCCGACGACGCCATGACGGCGTCCTTCCGCGGCTGGTCGGCGGGTCCCGACGATCGCTGCTGCAGATCGAGTTGAAGCCCGATGAGCTCGGAGAACTGCTCGAACACCTCGCGAATCTCCGGCTGATCCAGTCGGGCGGGCGTCGCGCCGATGGCGCAGAGTGTCCCGAACAGGCTCCCGTCCGGCATCGTGATCGGAAACGAGATGTAGCTGCGAAAGCCGAAGCGCTCCGAACTCGAAAGCCGGCGCACTGCTTGGCCAGGTCCCGCATCACTGATGACGATCGGCCGGCGATGCTGCCGCACCTCCCGGCATGGCACCGTGTCAGCGCGCAGAACGTCGCTCTCCCGAAGGCCGAAGCCGACATTGTCCCTGACGCTGCAGGCCTGCCACGCATCGTTGGTAATCCGCGCAACAGCGGCGAAGCCCAAACCGGTGATATGACATATGATGTCGAGCATGGCCGGCACGGCCGCGATGCTCTCTATTGCCGAAAGATCGGGCAAACAGCGCCGTGTCTTGCCCTGGCACATCGCTGAGGCGCTCATCGGCTGAACTCCCGCACCGGCCCTGCCGCGAAGCGCAGCATCGACCGAACCATGCGCAATTGAGGGATTCCTACATGGCCCGCAGCGACAACTCAGATCACGTTGAACCGCGACGATCCGATTCCGATCGAGCCAAGCTGAGGTCAGTCAGAAAATGGTCACTGGAAAAACCGAGCATCATCGTGCTAATTTAAGCGCTTAAAACTCAATTTCTCAGTATAGTTCGATCGGAAATAACGCAATTCCTTACCCTCCAAGCGCAACAACAGAGATAAAATCGTCGTGGGCTTGCCGCCGTGACGGAGGGAATTCTCGTCAAGGTGCAGCCATTTCCTCCACAACGCACCAGCGAAAATGTTGTGCCTTTCGAGAGGCCGATAATATGACCGTCAGCAAACCGGCGACAGGCAATATTTTGATCGAGGCACTACCACCTGCATACTCGGGGTAGGTACCGTCGGCCGCAGACGCTGCACTCTCGTTGCGGAACCCCGCTCTTAGTGAAGCACTGCGCGATTTTACAGCTTAGATGAAAATTAGATAATATTCTACGCATTACATATAGTAAATCGATCAATTGTTGCGAATTTAGTGAAATGTACTTTTAGTAACGGCTTGGAAAAGCTGGACTTGCTTCCGGATGGCCGCGCAAAGCATGCCGGTCGCAAGCCCGCGACAGAAGTCCCGAATTTCGTTGGACCCATCGACATGCAGTGCCAGACCGACCCCAAAGCTTGGATCGATCACGGAACAGTCAGAGATTAATGATGGGGAAGAATGGTGCTGCGAGAGAGGATTGAACTCTCGACCTCCTCATTACCAATGAGGTGCTCTACCACTGAGCTACCGCAGCGCGGTGTCGGGGGGCGCTGCCGCCGCCGAACTGAACGCGGCATTAGCCGATCGAATTCCGCTTGGCAACGCTCTTCCATCGAACAAAATGCACGAACGGTGAGAGAGCCGGCTGACGTGACGATTTGTTGACGGATCACGGGGGCATCGCTATAGAGCGGCCTCCACGTCCGGTCGCATTGCTGCGCCCGGTCGTTTCGCCTTTGCTTATCATCAGGCCGCGCTGACCGACACCGGTGCTTCCGGGCCGGGTTATTGCCGCCACGACCAGACGAGGATGCCCCATGGCCAACACCGTGTCGGCCAAGAAGATGACCCGCAAGATCGCCAAGCGTACGGCGATCAACCGCTCGCGCCGTTCCCGGATGCGCACCTTCGTCCGCAAGGTCGAGGAGGCGATCGCCACCGGTGATCAGGGCCAAGCCCTCTCCGCTCTCCGCGCCGCCGAGCCGGAGATCATGCGCGCTGCCCAGCACGGCATCGTTCACAAGAACAATGCGTCGCGGAAGGTCTCTCGCCTCGCCGCCCGCGTGAAGGCAATCGCCGCCTGATCGGCGTCTGACGGCTTCCTGTTCTTCCCGAGGGAAGGGCTTTGGGAACGTTCCGGCCGAGACAATGACGAATCGAGCCCGGCCTTTTTAGGCCGGGCTTTTTTTCGTGCCTGCCATCCCGCCGCGAGGCGGTTTACCACGGCTACGACAGCAGGCTGGTGAGCGTGATGGCGCTCGGTTCCACCCTTCCTGGCCGCGCGCCGCGAAGCTGTCGTGAGCCAGCGTCCGACGGATAGAGTGACCCGGCGCACGAACTGGCCAGCCCCGGTTGTTCACCGGCTCGCCGCTCTTCTCCACAGATCACGCCACGTTATCCCGAATCGCCTATTGCAACGGACCCGCCGACGCCTCGGCAGGGCATGGTTAACCATGCTTGAAATGGTCTCCGTTGCGCACGGCCACGCTGGCCGTGTAGCTTAATGAAACGTTGCTGGCCCGGCCGTTCGACAAGTTCATCGCCGGCAGCCCCAGAGTCGTCCCCAAGTTGCGGGCAGGCCTTCGACTCTTCGGCCCCAGGCTGACGACTCGGTGAGGGCGCAGATGTTTTCCCCGATCGTCCCGCTGTTAGGAGAACGATAGAGGATTGTTGATACACAGCCATCTTTAGCGGTGGTCCGCGGCGTCCCTCTTGACAGCGCCGTGGCCACTCTCGGCACCGCCCGCATCGGGCGTTGCCTTCTCTCGTGTGGCGTATGCGTACGCATCCACTCCGGTCAGCCGGCTCGGATGCGAGGAGACACGGTGATGCACCTCGACGGCAGCATGTCGGACGGCGATGGCGGAAACGGCAGGGGGAGCGTCGATCTTCCCGCTGCTTGGACGCGGGTGAAGCGGCGGCTGCGAGCCGAGCTTGGCGAAGACGTGTTCGCGAGCTGGTTCGCCCGCCTCGAACTGGAGGGTGTCGAGGGGGGCGTCGCCCGCCTCACCGTCCCGACCCGGTTCCTCAAGAGCTGGATCGAGTCGCACTATCTTGATCGCGTGCTGACGACCTTCCGGGCCGAGGCTGACGCGGTAAGCCGCATCGAGGTCGGCGTGCGCGGCCCGTCCGCTCCGGCCCGCCCGAATACCGGCGTCCATGCGAAGTCGAACCCGACGAGCGGGCCGCTGACCCGCCTTCATGCGAATGCGACGCCAGCCGCGCTCCAGGGGCCCGGCCCGCTGGTCGAGACCGAGATCGCCTCGTCCCGCGGCGATTCGGCCGCCGTCGATCTCAACGGCGCACCGCTCGATGCGCGGCTTACCTTCGCAAACTTCGTCGTGGGCCGCTCCAACGCGCTCGCCCATGCCGCGGCGGAGCGGATCGCCCGCAGTGACGGCGACGGCGCGCTCTACAATCCGCTCTATGTCCATGCCGGCGTGGGCCTCGGCAAGACGCACCTGCTTCACGCCGCCGGCCATGCCGCCCGCGAGGCCGGGCGCCGGGTGATCTACCTCACCGCCGACCGCTTCATGTACGGCTTCGTCAACGCCCTGAAGACGCAGAACGCTCTTGCCTTCAAGGAGCGCCTGCGGGCGATTGACCTGCTCATCCTCGACGACGTGCAGTTCATCCAGGGCAAGTCGATCCAGACCGAGTTCGGTCACACCCTCAACGCGCTGATCGATTCTGGGCGTCAGGTGGTGGTCGCCTCCGACCGGCCGCCGACGGAGCTGGAAGCGCTCGACGAGCGCGTGCGCTCGCGCCTCGCCGGTGGCCTCGTCGTCGAGATCGGCGGCCTGGATGAGGGGCTTCGTGCCTCAATCCTCTCCGCCCGGCTCGACGCCGTACGGCAGAGCCACCCGAACTTCGAAGTCTCGCCGGCCGTTTCGGCCTACGTGGCTCGGGCGATCACCGCCAATGGCCGCGACCTCGAAGGTGCGGTGAACCGGCTCCTGGCCCACGCCACGCTGACAGGGGCACCGGTCACCGTGGAGACCGCTGAGACCGCGATCCGCGATCTCGTGAAGAACCGCGAGCCAAAGCGGGTGAAGATCGAGGACATCCAGAAGCTGGTGGCCTCGCGCTACAACGTCTCGCGTTCCGACATCCTTTCCGAGCGTCGGACTGCCGCCGTTGTGAAGCCGCGCCAGATCGCGATGTATCTGTCGAAGGTGCTGACCCTGCGCTCCCTGCCTGAGATCGGCCGCCGCTTCGGCGGGCGCGATCACACCACCGTGCTGCACGCGGTGCGCAAGATCGAGAAGCAGATCGGCGAGGATGCAGTGCTCGGCGACGAGGTCGAGCTGCTGAAGCGCATGCTTCAGGATTGACGGCCGATCGAGGCGGGGCCGGGTTCGCTCCGGCCCTAGCCCACGACGGCCGGCCGCGTTCTCTCAGGTCGCGGCCGGGCCAGCGCGTCGCATCAAACACCCCCAGGCCTCACGTCACCGAGAAGCGGGACAGCGCGGGCGCCGCCCTTGCCTTCGCGGGGGCGCTTCGCCAAGCTGCCGAGCCCACTCCGCACTGGAGTGCCTCGCGAAACGTTCCGTCACCGACCAGCCCTCCGGCCGCGACGGCGGGGCGGCCGTTTCGGGGGAGACACTTCGTTTTCGGGCCTAACCGACGGCGGACGGGCCGATTGTTCAAGAGACGACGGGTTTTCCGATGAGAGTCACAGTCGAGCGCGCGGCCCTCCTGAAATCGCTCGGCCACGTCCACCGGGTGGTGGAGCGGCGCAACACGATTCCGATCCTCTCAAACGTCCTGCTGCGCACGGGCGAGAACGGTCTGCAGCTGAAGGCGACCGACCTCGACATCGAGGTGACCGAGACCGTTGCCGCCGATGTCCTCGATGCCGGTGCCACCACGGTGCCGGCCCACGTCATCTACGACATCGTGCGCAAGCTGCCCGAGGGCGCGCAGGTCTCGTTGGAGACTTCCGGCGAGACGGGCCAGATGACGATCCGTTCCGGCCGCTCGCGCTTCGCGCTGGGCGCCCTGCCCGAGGGCGATTTTCCCGATCTCGCGGCGGGCGAGCTGCCGCATTCGTTCGCCATTCCCGCGGCCGAGCTGAAGCAACTCATCGAGAAGACGCAGTTCGCGATCTCGACGGAGGAGACGCGCTACTACCTCAACGGCATCTACTTCCACACCCTCGAGGTCGAGGGAGCGCTGAAGCTGCGCGCCGTGGCGACCGATGGGCACCGGCTCGCCCGGGTCGAGACCGAGGCCCCCGAGGGCAGCCGCGGCATGCCGGGCATCATCGTGCCGCGCAAGGCCGTGGCCGAGATCCAGAAGCTCGTCGACGATGGCGGCGAGAGCGTGCAGGTCGAGCTGTCCCCGGCCAAGATCCGCCTGACTTTTGCCGGCGGAGTCACCCTGATCTCGAAGTTGATCGACGGCACCTTCCCCGACTACCAGCGCGTGATCCCCACCGGCAACGACAAGCGCCTGACCGTGGAGCGCGACGCCTTCGCCAAGGCGGTGGACCGCGTCTCGACCATCTCCTCCGAGCGCGGCCGCGCGGTCAAGCTCGCTATCGGCGAAGGCCGCCTCGCCCTTTCCGTGACCAACCCGGATGCCGGCTCGGCGACCGAGGAGCTGGACGTCGATTACGAGGCTTCCGCCCTCGATATCGGCTTCAACGCCCGCTATCTTCTCGACATCACCGCGCAGCTCCAGGGCGACACGGCCCTGTTCAAGCTCGCCGATCCGGGCTCGCCGACGCTGATCCAGGATCGGGATGGTGCCCCGGCCCTCTACGTTCTGATGCCGATGCGCGTGTGAGTCTGCTTCCGGCCACGGCCGGATCGGATATATCGCTCCGATGCACATGCTGACGGGAGGCACCCGCCTCACCCGCCTGATCGCCCGCGACTTCCGTAACCACGTCGATCTCGACCTCACCACGGCGCGCCGCTTCGTGGCTTTGGTCGGCGAGAACGGGGCGGGCAAGACCAATATCCTGGAAGCAGTCTCGCTGTTCTGTCCCGGCCGTGGCCTGCGCCGGGCTGATCTCGCCACGATGGCGCGCGTCGGCGGGCCCGGCGGTTTTGCTGTCTCAGCGACGCTCGAGACGGCGGAGGCCGAGCACCGTCTCGGCTCCGGCTACGAGCCGCCGGGCTATGACGGGCGCGGCAACCGGGTCTGTCGGATCGACGGAGCGCCCGCCCCCTCCCCCGTCGCCTTCTCGGAGTTCCTGCGGATCGTCTGGCTGACCCCGGATTTCGACGGCCTCTTTCGCGGCGCCGCAGGCGACCGGCGCCGCTTCCTCGACCGGCTCGTCCTCGCCGTCGATGCCGGCCACGGCGCCCGCGTCTCGGCGATGGAGCGGGCCCTGCGCTCACGCAACCGCCTGCTCGACGAGCGACCGGATGATGGCCGCTGGCTCGATGCGGTGGAACGCGAGGTGGCCGAACTCGGCGTCGCCGTAGCACTCGCCCGGCGCGAGACGGTGGAGCGCCTCGACCGGCTGATCGCGGAAACGCGGGACGATGCCGCGCCCTTTCCGTGGGCTTCCCTACGGCTAGAAGGTGATCTCGACGATCTTGTTGCGGTCTGGCCGGCCCTGGAGGCGGAGGATCGCTTCCGCCGCGCGCTGATGCAGGGCCGTCACCGCGACCGTGCGGCCGGCCGCACCCTGATCGGACCGCAAACCACCGACCTCGTCGTCCGCCATGGCCCCAAGGACGTGCCCGCCGCCACGGCCTCCACCGGCGAGCAGAAGGCGCTGCTGATCGGCCTCGTGCTGGCCCATGCCCGCCTCGTGCGGGCGATGAGCGGGCTGACGCCTCTCATCCTCCTCGACGAGGTCGCCGCTCATCTCGATCCGCGGCGGCGCGCCGGGCTGTTCGACGCGCTCGAAGCGCTGGAGGGCCAGGTCTGGATGACGGGCGCCGATCCGGCCCTGTTCGCCGAGTTGGAAGGCCGGGCCGACATGGTCAATATTGCGGACGGGCGCATCGTGGCGCCGGAAGCCGGTTGAAGCGCAAATGCCGCTGTCGAGCCTGGCGCTGTTCGCTGCCGTCTACGCGGTTGCGGACGCCTCACCGGGGCCGGGCGTTTTTTTCCTTTGTCGCCCGTGTGCTGGCGCGTGGTACCCACGGCGTTTCTGCCTTCATCGCGGGGTTCCTCGTTGGCGATTTGCTCTGGTTCTCGGTCGCAGCGACCGGCTTCGCGCTGCTCGCTCAGAGCTTTGCCGCCCTCTTCATCGACATCCGTTACCTCGGCGCAGCCTACCTCGCCTACCTGGCGTGGCGTGCCTGGACTGCGCCGGTCGAGTCCATCGCCGGTGAGTCGGTGCGCGGCGAGAACGGGCCGCGGATGTTCCTCGGTGGCTTGGCGTTGACGCTCGGCAACCCGGCGTAGGCGATACGGCGTCATCCGCAAGCGACGCCTCATAGAGGCGCAACACCTTGGCGAACGCCACACGCATGGTTTCGATCTTGCCAATCCGCTACCGAGCCGCCAACTGCTCCGCGATCCGGTCGGTCCTGAGGACGCTTGTCAGGGGCATGGTCGCAGGTCCCGGCTGCAGCCGTCGCGTTGCCGTTGTAGGCTCGGCGTCGTCCTGAACCGACACGCTTCGCCTAGCGGTCCCGTCCGAAATCCAGCCATCGAGACACCATGTCCAGACGCCTCGACGAGGCCCGTGCCGCGCTGAAAAAAACTTTCGGCTACGACGACTTCCGTCCCGGTCAGGACGAGGTGATCGGAGCCGTGCTCGACGGCGCCGATGTGTTCGCGGTGATGCCGACGGGCTCGGGCAAGTCGATGACCTATCAGTTGCCCGCGCTGGTCGATGCGGACCTCACGGTGGTGGTCTCGCCGCTGATCGCGCTGATGCACGATCAGGTCCAGCAGATGCGCGCCTTCGGCATCGAGGCCGCAACCCTCAATTCGACGGTCGCGGAGGCGACCTCGCGGGAGACGTGGCGCAAGATACGCTCCGGCGACCTGCGGCTGTTGTTCGTCTCGCCCGAACGCCTGCTGATGGACGGTTGCATGGAGGCCCTGTGCGGGGCCGGCGTGCGGCGGCTCGCAGTGGACGAGGCGCATTGCGTCTCGCAATGGGGCCACGACTTCCGTCCCGAGTACCGCGAGATCGCCCGCGCCCGCGAGGCGCTCGGCAACGTCCAGACCCTCGCACTCACCGCCACCGCCGACGCGGCGACCCGCGCTGAGATTGCCGAGCGGCTGTTCCCGGCCAGCCGGCCCCCGAAAACATTCGTCCATTCCTTCGACCGGCCGAACATCCGGCTGACCTTCCAGCCCAAAGACAATCCGACCCGCCAGTTGGAACGCTTCCTCCGCGACCGCCGCGCGGAGAGCGGCATCATCTACTGCTCGTCACGCAAGCGGGTGGAGCAGCTCGCCGACAGTCTGAAGGGAGACGGGTTCAACGCCCTGCCCTACCATGCTGGGCTCGATCAGGGCACGCGGGCGAAGAACCAGGACACCTTCCTGCAGGAGGACGGTGTCGTGATGACGGCCACGATCGCCTTCGGCATGGGCATCAACAAGCCGGACGTCCGCTTTGTCTGCCACGCCGACATGCCGACCAACATCGAGGGCTATTATCAAGAGATCGGCCGCGCCGGGCGCGACGGCCTGCCCTCCGACACCCTGACCCTCTACGGCCTCGACGACATGGCGCTGCGCCGCCGGCAGATTGACGAAAAGGAGATCTCTGAGGAGCGCCGCCGGGTCGAGCGGCGCAAGCTCGAGGCGATGATTGCGCTCTGCGAGGGTGCTGCCTGCCGCCGCCAGTCGCTGCTGGGCTATTTCGGCGAAGCGAGCGAGCGCTGTGGCCGGTGCGACCTGTGCCGCAGCGGCGTCTCGCTCATCGATGGGACCGTGGCGGCCCAGAAACTGCTGTCGGCGATCGTGCGCACCGGCCAGCGCTTCGGTGCCGCCTATGTCTGCGATGTCGTCCACGGCAAGGAGAGCGAGCCGATCCGCCGCAACGGGCACGCGGCGCTGAAAACCTTCGGCGTCGGCGCCGACAAGCCGGTGGCGGCGTGGCGCGCCCTGCTGCGCCAGCTCTTCGCCGCCGGAGCGGTCGCCGAGAACACCGACGGCTATGGCGGCCTTGTCATGACCGAGAAGGGTGAGGCGATCCTGTTCGGGCGCGAGACGATCGAGGTGCGGCCCGATCCCGAGCCGAAGAAGGCCGAACCGCGTAGCCGCCGTTCGGCGCCGCGTGACGACAACGCGAATGCGCTGAGCGAGCCGGACGAGGCGCTGTTCCAGCACCTGCGGGGCTTGCGGGCCACCATCGCCCGGGCCGAGGGCATCGCCGCCTTCATGGTGTTCCCAGACCGCACCCTGATCGAGATGGCGCGCGCGAAGCCCATCGATCTCTGGGCCCTGCGCACGGTCCACGGCGTCGGCGAGCGCAAGCGCGAGGCCTACGGCGAGCGGTTCACCGATGCGATCCGCGAGTTTCTGGACGACGCCAAAAAGGCTGGCTGAGGCGCCTCACTCGGCATCTGCCCCGGTGGCCTGGGCGCCTCTTCCCTCATTGCGAGGCGAAGCCGTGGCAATCCAGAGTGTGCCCTCCCCGCAGATGTCGCGCCCTGGATCGCTTCGCAGCCGCTCGCGATGACGGCGTACGGCGAGAGGTGGAGCATAATTCGGAAACGATCCAACACCGCCGTTTCACAGTCTGTCCGTCCTCTCGCCCACCGATCGGCGACTCGGCGGGGCGGCCCGCCGCAGTCGATCAGACTTGCCATGCAAGGGTTATCCACATATTGTCCACAGAAAGAACATAACGCGAACATCGGCCACCGATAGAGGTGGCTTGCTTCCGCTCACGGGCCCTGTCCACATCCTGAGGACGCACCATGAGAACCGCCGACAAGCAGATTGCCGACATCCTCGTGCGCTATGGCGAGCCCTTCGCGGGCAATGTCTGGCGTGTGCAGGGCACCGCCGTCATCTACCATAAGACCCTGGAGCGGATCGCCGCCCACACCAAGATCCGCTTCGACCCGCCGACCCTGCTGCGAAGTGAGCGCGACGAGGCGGTGATCCTCGTCACCGGGCATATGCCCGGCGAGAAGGCGGGCGAGGAACGGGTCGAGTGGTCGATCGGCGAGGCACTGGTGAACGTGAATTATCGCGTCTCCGGCCGGCAAGCGGCCTATGTCTACGCCATGGCCGAGAAGCGGGCGAAGGACCGGGTCATCCTCAAGCTGATCGAGTTGCATGGCCTCGTCTATTCCGAGGAGGAGGCCGACGAGTTCCGCCAGAACCAGCCGATGGCGATCCGCGCCGTAGACGAGGACTTCGATGCGCCGCCCGCCTTCGACGAGGTGACGGAGCAGGAGGCCGATCTCAAGCGCCTGATCGACGAGGCGGAGTCGATCAACGCCGTGACCGACCTGATGCTCGACGAGCGGACGCAAGGCATCCTCAACGCCATGCCGAACGGCACCCGCGAGGAGGTGCGCGACTACGCCAAGGCCCGCCTGCGCGCTCTCGGTTGGCCCCCGGCCAAGAAGGCCGGGCGCGGCAATCGCGCTGCGTAACGGGATTCCGAAGGGCGAGCCCTCCGGCAGGGTGCCGGGGCGGAGCCCCGGCGTATCCCAGGGCTCTGCCCTGGACCCGCGAAAGGACTTGTCCTTTCGAAACCATGATGGGGTGAGGGGATGAACGCGCCGGTTCGGCCACCCGATCTCGACGTGCTCGCCGGCTCGGTTGAGCGGGTCACCTTCCACAGCACCGAGACCGGTTTCTGCGTCCTCAAAGTCCATGCCCGCGGCCGGCGCGACCTTGTGCCGGTGGTAGGGCACGCCCCGGCCATCGCTGCGGGCGAGTGGCTGACGGCGTCGGGGCGATGGGTCACCGATCGCGAGCACGGCCTCCAATTCCGCGCCGACACGCTCCAAGTGACGCCGCCCACGGGGATCGAGGGCATCGAGCGCTACCTCGCCTCGGGCCAGATGCGCGGCATCGGCCCGATGATGGCCAAGCG
This sequence comes from Methylobacterium sp. R2-1, assembly GCF_014191355.1. GTDB lineage: Bacteria > Pseudomonadota > Alphaproteobacteria > Rhizobiales > Beijerinckiaceae > Methylobacterium. The sequence continues at coordinate 89,874 of NZ_JACHWM010000004.1, read as the reverse complement.
CATCGTCGCCAGCTTTGGCGAGGCGGTGTTCGAGATCATCGAGTCTGAGCCCGGCCGACTCACCGAGGTCGAGGGTGTCGGCCGCAAGCGCGCCGCCCGCATCGTCAAGGGCTGGTCCGAGCAGAAGGCGGTGCGGGAGATCATGATCTTCCTGCACGCCCACGGCGTCGGCACCGCGCGGGCAACCCGCATCTTTCGCACTTACGGCGGCGACTCGCTGAAGGTGATGGCCGAAGATCCCTATCGGCTCGCCCGCGACATCCGCGGCATCGGCTTCCGCACGGCCGACGCCATCGCGCTGCGGCTCGGCCTCGCCCGCGATGCATCGCAGCGGCTCGCCGCCGGCGTGTCCTATGCGCTCCAGACGGCGATGGACGAGGGCCATTGCGGCCTGCCCATCGAGCGGCTGGTGAGTCTTGCCGCCGATCTCCTGGACGTGGCGCCCGATCTCGTGCGCGTCGCGGCGGCGCTTGCCCTGCGCGAGGGCCGCGAGGTGGTGGCTGATACGCTGCGCGGCAAGCCCTGCCTGTTCCTCAAGGGCCTGCACGGGGCCGAGCGCACCATCGCGATGCGGCTCGCCGACCGCGCCGCCGGCACCCCGCCCTGGCCCCCCATCGACCTTGCACTGGCCCGCCCCTGGGTCGAGACCAGGACCGAAAAAACCCTCTCCGCCTCGCAGGCCGAAGCGGTCGGGCTGGTGCTCCGCTCGAAGCTCTGCGTGCTCACCGGCGGTCCTGGTGTCGGCAAGACCAGTACGCTCGACGCGATCCTGCGCATTCTCACGGCGAAGGGGGTGCGGGTTCTGCTTGCCGCCCCCACCGGCCGCGCGGCCAAGCGCATGGCCGAACAGACGGGACTGGAGGCACGCACGCTCCACCGCCTGCTGGAGATCGACCCGCGCAACGGCGGCTTTCAGCGGGGCGAGGACAATCCCCTCGACTGCGATCTCATCGTCGTCGATGAGACCTCGATGGTCGACGTGCCGCTGATGCATGCCCTGCTCAAGGCGGTGCCGGACCATGCCGGCCTGGTCCTCGTCGGCGACGTCGATCAACTGCCCTCCGTCGGCCCCGGTCAGGTCCTCGCCGACGTGATCGCGTCCGGCCGCGTCCCGGTGGCGCGGCTCACCGAGATTTTCCGGCAGGCGGCGGAGAGCCGGATCGTCGTCAACGCCCACAGCATCAACACCGGCCGCATGCCGCTCGCTGCGCCGAAGGGTGAGCCCAGCGACTTCTACCTTGTCGAGATCGAGAACGCGGAAGAGGGCGTCGATCGGCTCGTCGAACTCGTGACTGAACGCATCCCGCGCCGCTTCGGCCTCGATCCGGCGCGCGACATCCAGGTGCTGACCCCGATGATCCGCGGCTCGCTCGGCAGCCGCAACCTCAACCACGCCCTGCAGCGGGTGCTGAATCCCTCGCCCCCGGCGCAGGTGGAGCGCTTCGGCTGGCGTTTTGCCCCCGGCGACCGGGTGATGGAGACCCGCAACGATTACGACCGTGACGTGTTCAACGGCGACCTTGGCACGGTCAGCGCCATCGACGCGGAGGAGGAGGCCCTCGTCGTCGATTTCGAGGGCCGCGCGGTGATCTATCCCTTCGGCGAGCTGGACACGTTGGTGCCGTCTTTCGCGACCACCATCCACAAGTCTCAGGGATCGGAGTATCCGGCGGTGGTGATCCCGGTGGTGACGCAGCACCGCACGATGCTCGCACGCAACCTGCTGTATACCGGCGTCACCCGCGGGCGCCGTCTCGTGGTGCTGGTCGGCCAGCGCCGGGCGATCGGGATGGCGATCCGCGAAGCGGCCTCGCGCCGGCGCTGGACGAAGCTGCGGGAATGGCTCGAGACCGCTTGAGGTAGGGCTCGGCCCGCGATTTACCCTCGCGCCGGCACCGCCGCATCGTGTAGGCACCGGGCGACGGAGCGCCTCACCGAGACGTTCAACCTTCCTGTTTTCGAGAGCGGCGGTTCGCCATTCCTGATCCCGACGACATGCAGCCGGTGCGGCAGGTCTTCTATCTGCCGGGTTTCGATCCCCGTGAGCCCGAGACTTATTGGGGCCTTTTCCGTCGTGAGAGCCGCCTGACGGCCGAGCGGCGCGGGATGGCGATCACGGTCGGCGAACCGGTCCGCTCGGCCGATGGAATCAGCCTCGATTGGGATGTGGAGAGCGTGGCCGACGGCGCGGCGACGCAGGTGCGCTACAGCCTCCTGCGCTGGGACGATATCGTCCGCGCCCGCTTTCCCCGCTCCAACCTGCGTCGGCTGACGAGCCTGCCCGGATTATGGTGGCGGCTGTGGCGCTCCGGCTATCTGCGGAAGTTCAAGCGCGAGGCGCGGCGCTTCTATCGGGTCATCGTCAGCGTCCACCAGTTCTACCTGGTCTTCGTGCTGGCGAGTCTCGCGCTCGCCGTCGCGGCGGTGACGCTGACACCGCTGGCGCAGTTGCCGCTGCTGGCCGGCGCGACCCTCGTCCCGGTGCTCGCCTACGCAATTCTGGCACTTGTGACGCATCTGACTCGCGGAAAACCGCTCTACGTCACCCATCTCGTTGACGACACCGCGTTCACCCACGATCACGCTTCTGGCCGCGAGACCGCGATGCGCGAGCGTCTCAAGCCTTGGGCTGAGCGCATCCGCGCGGCGGAGGGGCGGGCCTCCGAGATCGTGGTGATCGGGCATTCCTCGTCGAGCTTCCTCGCCTTCGAATGCCTCGACCGCATCCTGAGGGCCGACCCCGAATTCGGCCGGCGCGGCACGCCGGTGACGCTGGTGACCATCGGCAGCGTCATCCCCTGGATCACCCTCGATCCGCGGGCCGTTGAGACGCGGGCTTCATTGAGCCGGATTGGCAACGAAACGGCGATCGGTTGGCTCGACATCCGCGCCAACTGGGACTGGCTCTCGATTCACCTGCGCGATCCGGTCAGTGCCTCCGGACTGCCGGCACCGCCGCGCGACCGCTTTGCATTGCTGCGTGTCGAGATCGAGGATCTGATCGAGCCCGAGCTCGTGGCGAGGCGACGCTGGAACCTGTTCCGCATGCACTTCCAGCTCCTGATGTCGAGCCGGGCACGGGACGCCTTCGACTACGTCGCCTTCATCGCCGGGCCGGAGCAAGTCCATGAGGTGGTGGAACGCTGCCGGACGCAGCGCGTGGTGACGGCGAACCCGGAATTCACCTAGCAAAAAGGGCGAGCCGGCTTGTGCGCAACCCGACCGGTGAAGCACCTGCCCTTGGCAGCCGGTGCTGATCCGCTCTAGAGCGATGCGCAAAGTGAGTTTGCTTCGCAGCGGACCCGTCGGGTTCGCCACCGGCCGGCTTCGTGAGGGGCTGGATCGAGCTGCGACAGAGGTTTGGGACAGGGCCTTCGGATGTTTCGCAATGATGTTCCGATCACCCCCGAGTTGGTGCGCCAGCACGGCCTGACACCCGACGAGTACGAGCGCTTCCGCGCCCTCGTCGGCCGCGAGCCGACGCTGACCGAACTCGGCATCGTCTCGGCGATGTGGAACGAGCACTGCTCCTACAAGTCCTCGCGTAAGCACCTGCGCGGCTTGCCGACCTCAGGTCCCCACGTGATCCAGGGACCCGGTGAGAATGCGGGCGTCATCGATATCGGCGATGGGCTGGCCTGCGTCTTCAAGATGGAGAGCCACAACCACCCGAGCTTCATCGAGCCCTATCAGGGCGCGGCGACCGGCGTCGGCGGCATCCTCCGCGACGTGTTCACCATGGGCGCGCGTCCGATCGCGGCGCTCAATGCGCTCCGCTTCGGATCGCCGGACCATCCGCGCACCCGCCACCTCGTCTCAGGTGTCGTCGCCGGTGTGGGCGGCTACGGCAATTCCTTCGGCGTGCCGACGGTGGGCGGCCTCGTCGGTTTCCATCGGCGCTACGACGGCAACATCCTCGTCAACGCCATGGCGGTGGGACTCGCCCGCACCGACGCGATCTTCTACGCGGCTGCCACCGGCGTCGGAAACCCGATCGTCTATCTCGGCTCGAAGACCGGCCGCGACGGCATCCACGGCGCGACCATGGCCTCGGCCGAGTTCGACGAATCGAGCGAATCGAAGCGACCGACCGTGCAGGTCGGCGACCCCTTCGCCGAGAAACTCCTGCTCGAAGCCTGCCTCGAACTGATGGCCTCCGGCGCCGTCATCGCGATTCAGGACATGGGCGCAGCCGGCCTCACCTGCTCGGCGGTGGAGATGGGCGCCAAGGGCGATCTCGGCGTCGAGCTGCATCTCGAGAAGGTGCCGACCCGCGAGCCCGGCATGACCCCCTACGAGATGATGCTCTCGGAAAGCCAGGAGCGCATGCTCATGGTGCTCAAGCCTGGAATGGAGGCCGAAGCCGAGGCGATCTTCGTGAAGTGGGGGCTCGACTTCGCCGTCATCGGCCACACCACCGACACCCTGCGTTTCGTCATCAAGCACAACGGTGAGACCGTCGCCGATTTGCCGATCAAGGAACTCGGCGACGAGGCGCCGCTCTACGACCGGCCGCACATTGCCAACACCCATCAGCCGGTGATCGCCGCCTCGAGCGTCGAGGCGAGCGTGCCGAACGTGGACGCGCTCAAGCGCCTGATCGGCTCGCCCGAGCTCGCCTCGAAGCGTTGGGTCTACGAGCAGTACGACCACTTCATCCTTGGCAACACCGTGCAGAAGCCCGGCGGCGATGCGGCGATCGTGCGGGTCGAGGATGGGCCGAAGGGCCTTGCCATCACCACCGACGTGACGCCGCGCTACTGCGAGGCCGATCCAGTCGAGGGTGGTCGGCAGGCGGTGGCGGAAGCGTGGCGCAATATCACCGCCGTGGGCGGACGCCCGCTCGCGATCACCGACAACCTCAACTTCGGCAACCCGGAGAAGCCCGAGGTGATGGGCCAGCTCGTCGGCTGCCTGAAGGGCATCGGCGAGGCTTGCCTCGCCCTCGACTTCCCCGTCGTGTCCGGTAACGTCTCGCTCTACAATGAGACCAACGGCGTCGGCATCCTTCCGACCCCGACCATCGGCGGCGTCGGCGTCATGGACGACGTGGAGCGCCACGCGACGATCGCGCTCAAGCGCGAGGGCGACGTGCTGGTGCTGATCGGGCGGACCGAGGGCTGGCTTGGCCAGTCGCTCTACCTGTCGGAAGTTCTCGGCCGCGAGGAGGGCGCACCGCCGCCGGTCGATCTGGCGGTCGAGCGCCGCAACGGCGATTTCGTGCGCAGCCTGATCGTGTCCGGCATCGCCGACACCGTCCATGACCTCTCCGACGGCGGCCTCGCCGTCGCGCTCGCCGAGATGGCGATGGCCGGCGGCCTCGGCGCGGCCCTCCCCGCGGCGCCGGACGGCGTGCCGGCCCATGCTTATCTCTTCGGCGAGGACCAGGGTCGCTATCTGATCGCGGTACCGGCTGAGGCGGCGGCCGACCTCCTCTATAGCGCCTCGGCGCAGGGGATCGACGCAGCCACCGTTGGCATCGTCGGCGGCGACAGCTTGGTGCTGCCCGGCGAAGAGACCATATCCGTGGCCGAGCTGAAGGCCGCGCACGAGGGCTGGTTCCCCGCCTACATGGCGAGCCAGCCGGCCGCACCGGCGGCGTAACGAGACGAAAGCGAGCGGAGAGCCCCATGCCGATGGATGCGCGCGAGATCGAGTCGATGATCCGCGAGGCGCTGCCCGACGCGCACGTCGAGATCAAGGATCTGGCGGGCGACGGCGACCACTACGCCGCGACCGTCATCTCCTCCGCCTTCAAGGGCAAGACCCGCGTGGTGCAGCACCAGATGGTCTACGGTGCGCTCCAGGGACGGATGGGGGGCGTGCTCCACGCCCTTGCGCTGACCACGGGTGTCCCGCAGGATTGAACCGATCTTGAAATCGGACGGACAGGTCTGATTTCACACCTGACCGAGACGAAGAGACAACGAGGACCGTGCGATGACCGACGTCAACACCTCCATCAAGAACGAGATCGACTCGCAGGACGTGGTTGTCTTCATGAAAGGCACGCCGCAATTCCCGATGTGCGGCTTCTCAGGGCAGGTCGTCCAGATCCTCAACTACCTCGGCGTGCCGTTCAAGGGCGTGAACGTGCTCGACGACATGGCGGTCCGCGAGGGCATCAAGGCCTTTTCGAACTGGCCGACCATCCCGCAGATCTACGTGAAGGGCGAGTTCGTCGGCGGCTGCGACATCGCCCGCGAGATGTTCCAGTCGGGCGAGTTGCAGCAGTTCCTGTCCGAGAAGGGCGTACCGGTGAAGAGCGCCGCCTGACCGGCTGCCATTTCGGAAACCCTTCGCCATCGTAGGGCTTGTCTCCCGGCGAGTGCGCCGGGAGATCAGTATGCACGACGTCATCATTGTGGGCGGCGGCCCCGCCGGGCTCAATGCCGCCCTGATCCTCGGTCGGGCACGCCGCAAGGTCCTGCTCTGCGACGCGGGCGAGCCCCGCAACGCTGCGACCCCGCGCACCTGGGGCCTGTTCACCCGCGACGGAACCCCACCCTTTGATCTCCGGGCGCAGGGTCGGGCCGACCTCGAGCGCTACGAGACCGTCGAGTGTCGCGAGGTCTCTGTTTGGCAAGCTTCGCGCGACGGCGACGGCTTCACGATCGTCCAGGCCGACGGCCGCCGCGAGCGGGCGCGCCGCCTGATCCTCGCGACCGGCCTCGCGCAGGACATTCCTGCGATCGAGGGGTTCGACACCTACTGGGGTACGGGTGTCCATTCCTGCCCCTATTGCGACGCCTTCGAGGTCCGCGACCGTCCGCTTGTCGTTTACGGCCGCGGGCATGGCGGCTGTGGGCTCGCCCTCGAACTGACCGGCTGGAGCCGGCACGTCACGCTCTGCACCAATGGTGGCGACGCCGACCTCTCGGACAAGGACCGCGAGCGGCTCTCCCGCAACAATGTGCGGGTGATCGAGGCGGAGATCGCGCGGCTCGAGGGAGACGGGTCGCGTCCCACCTGTCTCCGCTTTCGCGACGGCAGCGAAACGCCGTGTGCGGCGCTCTTCCTGATGCCGTTCGCCTGCAGCCCCTCCCCGCTTATTTCCCAACTCGGCTGCGAACTCGACGAGACCCGCAGCGTCGTGCCGACCCGCGAATACGAGAAGACCAATGTGCCCGGCCTCTATGTGGCAGGCGATGCCTCGCGCAGGGTCCAGTTTGCGGTCGTGGCTGCGGCGGAGGGCGCGATGGCCGCGTTCGCCATCAACGCCGAGTTCGTGGCGGAGGCGACCCGGTAGCGCGGGCGCTTCCGGCTGCATCCGCTCCCTGCGTGACGGAAAAAGTGACGAGGCGGCGCGTTGCTCAAAGCGGGGGCGAACGCCACTCCGCTTTCAGCACTCCGGAGCCGTGATGACCCCACCCGTCCATCCCCACACGCCGCGCGTTGCCGTTGCTTGCGGCTGCGCCCTCGGCGAGGAGGTCGTATGGGATGCCCGCGACGGTTCGCTGCTCTGGGTCGACATCGAGAACCCGGCGGTCTGGCGCCACTGGCCGTCCACGAACGTGACGGTACGCCTGCCGCTCGATGAAAAGATCGGCTTCGCCCTGCTGACCAAGGATCCGGATCGCGTCGTTGCCGGCTTCAAATCGGGCGTTGCCGCCCTGCGGCTGTCGGACGGATCCCGCACGCCGCTGGTGCGCCCGGACGACTACCCTGAGGGCAATCGGCTGAACAGCGGACAGATCGGGCCGGACGGCCGGCTCTATTTCGGCAGCATGGATGACGGGGAGAAAGCGGAAACCGGCCGCTTCCATCGCTGGGACGGAGCGCACCTCGAAACGTTCGGTAGCGCGGCCGTCGTAACGAACGGCCCCGTCGTGAGTCCGGACGGCCGCCGTCTCTACACGACCGACACGGCCGACGGCATTGTACGGGTTCACGACCTCGACGAGGGTCGGATCGGTGAGGCTCGGCCTCTCCTTCAGTTCGAGGAAGGCTGGGGCAAGCCGGACGGCCTGACGATCGACGCCGAGGGCCATCTCTGGATATGCCATTACGGCGCCGGACGCATCACCCGTTTCGCCCCGGACGGGCGTGCCGAGTACGTCGTGCCGATGCCCACGCCGCTCGTCACGAAGTGTGCTTTCGGCGGAGTCGACCTTTCGACCCTCTACGTGACGACTTGCCGACGCGGCCGAGATCCGACGCTCGATCCGATGGCGGGCCATCTCTATCAGGTCGAGACGGACTTCTGCGGTGTCGCGGCAGATCTTCTGGATTTGCCGCAGACATGAGTTGTACAACTATTGCGGCAGTCGCGTGCGGCTTCGCACCGCAGTAGCCTCTGGTGCGGTGCAAATATGAAAGTGCGGTTAAAGCCGAAGAACTGGCGGAACTTATCCCCAACTCGCTGGTTCTTCACCAACGGTCGAGCTTTTGCTCGTAAACCGCGTGCCCTCGCCGAGGGCGGGAGCGGGTCATGCCAGTCTTCGACGCGAAGAGTCTGACAGAGCAGGGTAACGGCGAGGTGTTTCTCGCAATGGTCCTCCACGCTACGCCGAAGGCGCGAGACGAGGCGCGAGAGCGCGGCCGGATGCGCGTAGAGCGGGCAACCATGCTTGCCGAGTCGGCCCCGGTCGTGCCGGGTGCAACGCTCGCCGCGCTCACACCCGCCGAAGTCGTGCCGGTGACCTGAACCGATTCAGTCATCCGGTGCGGGCGTGTCCCTACCACGCCTGGGGCGTGATGATGCCCTGGCGCGTGACAACAACCCATTGCCGACCTCGACGCTCGATTGCCTCAACTCGGCCGATGCCGGGCACGGCATCGCCCCGTCCGACTTCGACGAGCCGACGGCGGCGATCTTCGAGGATGGCGACGCCGTCGTAGACGTCGCGCAGAGCCCAAGCGTCCAGGGTCTCGGTCTTCGGCTTGTCGGGGAGGCTGCCAGTCTGCGTCGGCTCCTGCTTCAGCTCGAGCTTTGGCTCAATCTTGGCCGGGACGGCAGCCATGACGGCCTGTGACTTCTTCTCCAATTGCGCGATCATGCCGGCGATGCGCTCGCTCTGCTCGCGCTCGCCGCGGGCCACCGTCTCGGACAAGTTCGTCAGCCGCTTATCGAGCGCCTGTTCGCTGCGTCCGATCCGGTCGCTGAGGCTAGTCGCGAGCGACTTGGTCTCACCGCGAGCGGCCTCACTCGCCTCGCGCAGGGCCATGGCGGTGCGCGCCAGCCGGTCGATCTCCTGCGCGAGCCGAGCCGATTCCGCCCGTCCCGCCGACAGCTCGGCTTGAACCTGCGTGAGCACCGCGCCGGAACGCTCCTGCGGCGCGGCCAGAAGGCCGAGGGAGAGGCCGCCGATCAGGGCGGCCACGCTCGCTGCGGCGAGGCGACCGTTGGCGCCGAGGCGGAAGGTCTTGCGAGCGAGCGGCGCGGCCGGCGCTGCGACCGGCTCGGCCTTTGCACCGGCGACCGCCTGCTTCAGCATCTCCTCGGGCGAGATCGTTCCAGCCGTCGTCTTCGCCGCGCTCTCGCCCGCTTGGACCGTCTCCGACATGGCAAAGCTTTCCGCTGACGAGGTCGGACGACCTCGAACGATGATCCAAGGACGTACCGGCCGGGAGGTGGTCGGCTTCGATCCGACGTCGCGGCCCACTTGATATGTTTCCGGTGAGACTGCGCTGTCCGATTGGGGTCGGTGCGGTGGCCGTCACCCGCAAGACATCTCGTCGGGCGTTCAAGCATTTCGTTAACGATGTTTGTTTACTGAAAGGTTACCGGCGCGGAGCGGACCCGCTGACGAGCGTCAGGCCGTGAAACCCCCGGCGGCTTTGTCCCGGAAGTTGGCTGCCGGATCATGCGGCGCGACGCGGGCGCTGAGTTGTTCTGTCCCGCGGACGGTGCCGTTCCGCGTAGCGATCAAGGCGCACGACAAGCGTGCCGGGCGTTCAGCCGCGCTTCCTGACGAACCCCTTCTTTGACCCGCCTCCATCCGCGCGCCGCAGGGCTGCGATTGATCTTTCCCGCACGCTGAAGGTTTGCCGTTCAAGTCAGCCTCCGTGCCTGCGCGGGAGCACCTGTGATGCCTTGGCGACAGCGCTGCGGTTTCGATCGCGCGCAACACCATGGGGTGGAACCGAGCGTGTTCTAAGACGTTGCCAGAGCTATTCCGCAATATATGATGTCTCTATAGTGCATATCTGTGCTTTTTGATGGTTTTTTCTGCCTGCGAGCGCGGACTCTAAAGAAATCTTGTAAGGCAATTTGAAACATATCGACGCCGCTGCTTGCAAAAGCAGCAGGACTGGATCAGTCTCGAACTGAAACGATGCCAAAGTGGGTGCGTGGAAGGCGTCTCGCGCGGGATGGTGCAGATCTTTCATCCGGGCGCGGACACCGTGGCTCGTGTCGTCCTCGCCTCGATCGGGGCCGCGCCGGTTCTGGCGGTGGGGCTCGCCTACACGCTGTGGCGCTCGCCCTACGCGACGGCCCAGGACGTGACCGTTGAGCAACCGGTGCCGTTCAGCCACGAGCATCATGTCGGCGGCCTCGGGATCGATTGCCGCTACTGCCACACCTCGGTGGAGAAGGCGGCCTTTGCCGGCATTCCGCCGACCGAGACCTGCATGAGCTGCCACTCGCAGGAATGGACCAACGCGCCGATGCTGGCGCCAGTGCGCCAGAGCCTCGCCGAGGGGCGCCCGCTGACGTGGAACCGGGTCCACAACCTGCCGGCCTATGTCTACTTCAATCACGCGGTGCACGTGGCCAAGGGCGTCGGCTGCTCGACCTGCCACGGCCCGGTCCAGACCATGAAGCTGATGCGGCCGTCGGCCCCGCTCACCATGGGCTGGTGCCTCGACTGCCATCGCGACCCGGCACCGAGCCTTCGCCCGCACGATGCGGTGTTCGACATGACCTGGAAGCCGCCGGCCGATCAGGCGGTGATCGGCGCCCGCTTTGCCGAGAAGCGCCACATCAAATCGCCCGAGCGGCTGAGCGAGTGCTCGATATGTCACCGCTGACGACGCCCTCGCGCCGCGAGGCGCTGCGCCTGCTCGGCGCCGGCATCACGCTCGCTGCGGGCGGCTGCTCCAAGCCGGTCGAGACCATCGTGCCGTATGTGCACTCGCCCGAGCAGCTCCTACCCGGCGTGCCCGTGCGCTACGCGACGGCCGTTTCCCTGAGCGGCTGGGCGCGCGGGGTCCATGCCATCGCGGTGGATGGACGGCCGATCAAGATCGAGGGCAATCCGTTGCATCCGGGAAGCCTCGGGGCGACCGACGTGTTCGCGGAGGCCGCGATCCTCGACCTCTACGATCCCGATCGCTCGCGCACGGTGACCGAGCGGGTCAACGGCATCGCCTCCTGGGAGATGTTCGAGCGGGCGCTGAGCGGACCGCTCGCGACGGTTCAGGCGGCCCGCGGGCGCGGCCTGCATCTCGTCACCGGCCGCGTCACCTCGCCGACCCTCGCCCGCCAGATCGATGTCCTGCTGCGCGCCCTGCCGGAAGCGACGTGGCAAGGGCATGAGCCGGCTGATGACGTGAATGCCGAACGCGGGGCCGAGCTCGCATTCGGCCGCCGTCTGCGCGCGCTGCCCCGGCTCGACCGGGCCGAAACGATCCTGTGCGTCGGCGCCGACCCGCTCGGGCCCGGGCCCGACCAGATCCGGTTTTCGAACGCGCTTATCAGCCGGCGGCGCGATACGGCGCGGTTCGGCCGCCTCTACGTGGCGGAGGCCGCGCTGACGCTGACCGGCGTGAAGGCGGATGCGCGCCGGGCCGTCCATCCCCTCGATCAGCCGGCGGTTCTGACGGTGGTCGCCAACACGCTCGGGGCCGGTTTGCCTGTCCCCGAACTGCCCGAGGCGGCGCGGCTATTCGCCCAGGCCGCCGCCGACGATCTCAAGAGGGAGGAGGGACGCGCGCTGGTGCTGGCCGGGCCCACCCTCGCGCCGGAATGCCACGCGCTCGCGCACTGGATCAACGCGCGCCTCCGCGCGCCGGTGGACTTCATCGAGCCGCCGGACGGGATCGAGGGACGCAAACCGGCAACGCTCTCCGATCTGGCGAGCGCGCTCGACCGCGGTGCCGTGACGTGCCTCGCGATCCTCGGGTGCAATCCGGTCGCGACGGCGCCCGCCGATCTCGACCTCGCCAAGCGCATCGGGCGTGCCCGCTTCAGCCTCCATGCCGGACTGCACGGCAACGAGACCGCGGGCGCGACCCACTGGCACCTGCCGCTGACGCATGAACTGGAAAGCTGGTCGGACCTGCGCGCGACCGATGGCACCGTAAGTTTGGTCCAGCCGCTGCTGCGCCCACTCTATGACGGGCGCTCGCTCCACCAGATCCTGCCGCTGTTTTCCGGCCGTGCCGCGACGGCCGGATATGCGCTTGTGCGCGAGACGTGGCGGGAGCGCGGCGGCGGAGACTTCGAGGGCTGGTGGCGCCGCTGCCTGCACGACGGCGTCATCGACGGCACGGCGGCACCGACCCTCGACCCCGGCGAGCCGCGCCTGATCGCCCTGCCCGAGACCCGTCGGGGCGCGGGCCTCACCGTCGAGCTTCGGCCGGACCCCTGCCTCTGGGACGGGCGCTTCGCCAACAATGCGTGGCTTCAGGAATGCCCGAAGCCGATCTCGAAGCAGGTCTGGGGCAACGCGCTCGCACTCTCCCGCGCGGACGCCGGGCGGCGCGGGCTCGAGGCCGGTGATGTCGTGCGCGCGAGCGCGGGTGGGCGCGCCATCGAGGTGCCGATCGTGATCGAGTCCGGCGTCGCCGAGGGCGTCGGCATGCTGACGCTCGGCTACGGTCGCGAGCGGGCCGGCGCCATCGGCAACGGCATCGGTGCGAACGCCTATGGGCTCGCGAGCGCGGCCTCGCCCTGGCTCGTGACCGGCGTCGATCTCGCGAAGTCCGACCGGACCGAGACGATCCTGCGCACGCAGAACTACGTCGAGATCGAGGGCGAGACCCGAAAACTGTGCCGGCAGATCGACCTTGCCGCACTGGCGAGCGCCGAGCCGAAGGGGATCGGGGCGGATCAGCCGTCCCTGCTCGATCCGTGGAAGGGCGACAAGGACGGCCATGCCTGGGCGATGGTGATCGACACCGATGCCTGCATCGGCTGCAATGCCTGCGTCGTCGCCTGCCAATCCGAGAACAACGTGCCCGTGGTCGGCCCGGAAGAGATCGCGCGCGGCCGGATGATGCACTGGCTGCGGATCGACATCTACGACGAGGGCGGCCCTGAGGCGCCGCGCGCCGGGTTCCAGCCCGTGCCCTGCATGCATTGCGAGCACGCGCCTTGCGAGCCGGTCTGCCCCGTCGCGGCCTCCGTCCATGACGGCGAGGGCCTGAACCTTCAGGTCTACAATCGCTGCGTCGGCACCCGCTTCTGCGAGGCGAACTGCCCCTACAAGGTCCGCCGCTTCAACTTCTTCGGCTACGCGGACGGCCAGCCCTACGCGAATCTCGGCGCGGAATCGGTGAAGGCACAGCGCAACCCGAACGTCACGGTCCGCGCCCGCGGCGTGATGGAGAAATGCACCTACTGCATCCAGCGCATCGCCACCGAGCGGCAGGCGGCCGAGCGAGACGGCCGCGCGATGGGCCCCGTCACCACAGCCTGCCAATCCGCCTGCCCGACGCGGGCGATCCAGTTCGGCGATCTCGCCAAGCCCGGCAACGCCATCACCGAACTGCGCAAGGATCCGCGCCACTACGCGCTGATGGAGGAACTGAACACCCGCCCACGTACGACCTACCTCGCGAACCTCCGCTCCCCGAACCCGGACCTGAAGGAGGAACATGCGTGAGCGGGAATGCCCAGCCCCATCGTTGGATCGCCCGCGAGCGCCTCGGCTATGGCGAGATCTGCGCCGCGGTCGCCGACCCGATCCAGCGGCGCGGACCGGGTCGTGCCTGGGTGATCGCCTTCCTCGGCGTGCTGCCGCTGGTGCTCGCCAGCGTGATCGCCATCGGCGCGGTGCTGACCATCGGCATCGGCCTGTCGGGCGTGAACACGACGGTGGTGTGGGGCTTCTCCATCGCCAACTACGTCTGGTGGATCGGCATCGGCAATGCCGGAACGCTGATCTCCTCGATGCTGCTGCTGACCCGCCAGCATTGGCGTGCCTCGATCAACCGCTTCGCCGAGGCGATGACGCTGTTTGCGGCTGCCATCGCCGGCATCTTCCCGATCATCCATCTCGGGCGGCCGCTCTATTCCTACTGGCTGGCGCCCTACCCCAACACCATGGATCTCTGGCCGCAATGGCGCTCGGCGCTGGTTTGGGATTTCTGGGCGATCCTCAGCTACCTTCTATTTTCGTTGATCTTCTGGTTCACAGGTCTGCTGCCCGACCTCGCGACGATGCGCGACCGGGCGCAGTCGCGCCTCGGCCGGAAGATCTACGGCGCGCTGGCACTCGGCTGGCGCGGCTCGGCCCGGCACTGGGCGGTCTACGAGACCTTCCACAAGACCATGGCGGCTTTGGCCGTCCCGCTGGTTTGCTCGGTTCACTCTATCGTCGGCCTCGACTTCGCCGCGAGCCTGATGCCCGGCTGGCAGGAATCGATCTTCCCGCCCTACTTCGTCGTCGGCGCAATGTATTCAGGCTTCGCCATGGTGGTGGTGCTGGCGATCATCATCCGCTGGGGCCTGAACCTCCAGGCATTGATCACCCCGGCCCATTTCGACGCCATGGCGAAGGTGATGCTGTTCGCCTCGATCGTCATGACCTTCTCCTACGCCACGGAGTGGTTCATGGGCTGGTACGGCGGCGATCACGCCGACCGCGCCGTGGTCAGCTACTTCTTCACCGGCGACTATCGTTGGCTCTACTACAGCCTCCTGTTTTGCAACTGCCTCATGCCGCAGGCGCTCTGGTTTGCCCAGGTACGCCTCAATCTGTGTGCGCTCGCGATCATCTCGATCGTGATCAACCTCGGCATGTGGCTGGAGCGCATCCTCATCGTCTGGAACACGCTGTCGCACGGCCACGCCGTCAGCCTTTGGCGGACCTACCATGTCAGCTTCTACGACGGGGTGATCCTGATCGCGCCGCTCGGGCTGTTTGCCTTCGGCTTCCTCGTGCTGGCGCGGATCTTCCCCATCGTCTCGATCCACGAGGTCAGCCAGCTCGCCCACGACCAGGGCGCGGCGCGAGGGCGGGCGTCATGAGCGCCCCGCTCCTCGCCGAGTTCGACAACCCCGAGGCGCTGGTGCGGGCGATGCGGCTGGCCGCCGCTGACGGCCACCGCGCGCTCGACGCCTTCACACCCTTCCCGGTGCCGGACCTCACGGATGCCTTCGCGCCGCCGCGCAACCGCGTGCGGCCGGCGATGGCTCTGGCCGGATTCGGCGCGGCGGCGGCGATGTACGCCCTGCAATGGTACGCGTCGGTGATCGATTATCCGCTGAACACAGGCGGGCGTCCGCTGCATTCCTGGCTGGTCTTCCTGCTGGTACCGTTCGAGTTCGGCGTGCTGATCGCGGCGATCACGGGCCTCGTCGTCCTGTTCTGGACCTGCGGATTGCCGCGCCTGCACCATCCGCTCTTCGCGATCCCGCAATTCGAGCGCGCGAGCCAGGACCGCTTCATGCTCCTTATCGCGTCGAAGGATGCCGACGCGACGGCGCTCCGCGAGAGCCTGGAGCGGGCCGGCGCCCTCCTCGTCGCGGAGATGCATCCGTGAGGCGCGCCCTCCCCCTGCTGCTGCCGCTACTGGCCATCCTGGCTGCCTGCGAGGACCAGTCGATGCGCCAGCAGGCGCGCTACGAGGTCTACGGCAATGCCCCGCTCTTTCCCGACCACGCGGAGGCGCGCCGCCCGCCGGAGGGCACGGTCGAGGTCGGCGCGCTCGCCCGCGAGACCGCCCTGCGCGAGCCGCCGTCCGTGGATGCCGCCCTGCTGGAGCGCGGGCGTCAGCGCTACGACGCGATCTGCACGCCCTGCCACGGCTATACCGGCCACGGCGACGGCATGGTGGTGCAGCGCGGCTTTCCCGCCCCGCCCTCCTATCACGAGGACCGCCTGCGGGCGGCACCGGCCGCCTACTTCGTCGATGTCGTCACCCGCGGCTACGGCGTGATGTACGCCTACGCCAACCGGGTCGAGCCGCGCGACCGTTGGGCGATCGCCGTCTATATCCGCGCGCTGCAGCTCTCGCAGGGCGCCCGCGTCGCTGACGCCTCCGATCTCGCGGAGAAGCTGCCGTGAGCGATGCCCTGTTCCGCGGCTGGCTCCTCGCCTGGATCGTGTGGAGCGCGGTGCCTTTCGGCGCCCTCGTCCTCGTCATGATCCATACGGTGACCGGCGGCCGCTGGGGCGAGACCCTGGCGCCCGCACTGCGGCCGGCAACCGCCCTCGTGCCGCTCGCCGCGCTGGCCTTCCTCGGCGTCGCCCTCGGGCTCGATCACGCCTTCCCCTGGGCCTCGGGCAAGGGCGCCAAACCCGATGTCCTGCGCCTCTACCTCGATCCGACGCTGTTCCTCGTCCGCGCGGCCGTGACCCTGCTCGGCTGGTCGGCGCTCTCGGCTCTGTGCCTCTCCGGCCGAGCCGGCACGCTCACTGCCGCCCTGGGCCTCACCTTCTACGGTCTGACCATCAGCCTCGTCTCCGTCGACTGGATTCTTTCGGTCGAGCCCGGTTTCAACGCCTCGGCCTTTCCCGCCGACGTCGCGCTCCACCAGATCCTCGCCGCACTCGCCTTCGCCGCGCTGGTGAGCCCGCCGAGCGTTGACGCCCGCAGCGCCTCCGACCTCGCCGGCCTGATGCTCGCGACGCTCCTCGGCGTGATCTACCTCGAGCTGATGTCCTACATCGTGGCGTGGTACGGCGACCTGCCGCCCAAGGCGGCGTGGTATCTGAAGCGTGGCGCGAGCCCTTGGGGCGGCGTCCTCGTCGCCGGCCTGATCCTCGGCGGGATCCTGCCCTTCCTCGCCCTTCTCTTCTCGGCCGTCCGAAGAAGCCCGTCGCTGCTGCGCGGCGTCGGCCTGCTCGTGCTGGTCGGCGTGGCCGTTCACTTCGCCTGGCTCGTTCTCCCGGCCTACGGGGATGAGGCCAGCTCCGCCGCCGCGGCGACCGTAGTCGCTCTCATTGCGCTGGTGCTCCTCTCGGGCTTCGCCTCCCGGCTCATCGTCCGGCGTGGCGGGAGGCTCCGTCATGTCTGACGCGGCACGCGGTCAACTCCACACGCGGGTCCACGACGACGTCGTCGGCCATGCCCCGCCCGGTACCGAGGCACCCGACATCCGGCTCAAGCCGCTGCTGCTGACCGGTCTGTTCATCGTCGTCTTCGCCGCCGTCACCATCGGAGGCTTGCGGTACTACTACAACCGCCAGGGTCTCGGCCCGCTCGTCCAGGAGGCGCGGGTCTTCCCGCCGCCGCGGCTTCAGCAGAGCCCGGAGGTCGACCTCGCGGCGATGCTCAAGGACCAGCGGGCCAAGCTCGACAATTACGCCTGGATCGACCGCGAGAAGAGAATTGCCCGCATGCCGATC
This sequence comes from Methylobacterium sp. R2-1, assembly GCF_014191355.1. Taxonomy (GTDB): domain Bacteria; phylum Pseudomonadota; class Alphaproteobacteria; order Rhizobiales; family Beijerinckiaceae; genus Methylobacterium. The sequence continues at coordinate 72,412 of NZ_JACHWM010000004.1, read as the reverse complement.
GAGGAGGCGATGCGGCACCTCGCGGAGCGCGGCAACGCGGCCTACGCAGCGCCTCTCCAGCCGGAGCGGACGCCCACGCTCGGCAGCCGCGGCGGCGCGTCGAGCCGTGTTCTCTCCCCCGGCTCCGGGACGGGCACGGTCAATACGCCCGCGAGTTCCCAGCCGGGGGAAGGCACGCCCTGATGCTCGACGCCCTGATCCCCGCCTTCCTGCGGCCGGAATCGGCTTCCGTTCAGGCGGCGAAGGTCGATGCGATCTTCATCGGCCTCCTGCTGATCTCCTCGGCCATCGTCCTGCTCGTGGTCGGGCTGGTCCTGACCTTCGCGATCCGCTTTCGCCGCGGCTCGTCTGCCAAACGCGGTGAGATGCCAAGTCTCGTTTCGCGGGAGTTCGAAATCGGCTGGACCGCCGCGACGCTGTTCATCTTCGTCTTCATCTTCTGGTGGGCGGCCTCAGTCGAGATCGCCGCCTTCTCGCCGCCCAAGGACGCCATCGAGATCCACGTCGTCGGCAAGCAATGGATGTGGAAGACGCAAGGACCCAGCGGCACGCGCGAGATCAACGAACTGCACGTGCCCGTCGGCGCGCCGGTGCGCCTGCTCCTGACCTCGCAGGACGTGATCCACTCGTTCTACGTCCCCGCCTTCCGCCTGAAGCGCGATGCCCTGCCCTACCAGCAGACGGAAACGTGGTTCCAGGCCACCAGGACCGGCACCTATCACCTGCTCTGCACCGAGTATTGCGGCACCGACCACTCGCGCATGCTCGGCCGGGTCATCGTGATGGAGCCGCAGGATTACGCGCGGTGGCTCACCCGGCAGCCCGAGCGGGATGGCCTCGCCGAACTCGGCGAGCGGCTGTTCTCCGAGCGCGGCTGCTCCGGCTGCCATAACGCCGGCTCGAAGGTGCACGCGCCCGCGCTTGCCGGGATCTGGGGACAGTCGGTCCCGCTGGAGGGCGGACGCATGGCAAGCGTCGATGAAGCCTATATCCGCGACTCGATCCTCCAGCCGCAACGCGACGTGGTCGCCGGCTACGAGCCGATCATGCCGAGCTACGAGGGCAAGCTCTCGGACGGCGAGATCCAGGCGCTCACCGCCTATATCCGCCACGGCACCGATCGGTTCGACCTGATCGGCTCGCTCGACCTCGCGCCCGCGCAGAACATCTGCGCGCCCGGCCAGACCCCGCAGGACGCCGCCTCGAACCAGACCCTGCGCAGTCCCGCTATGGTGCCCGGCGCGCCCGCCTCGGGAGAGACGCCGCAATGATGCATCATCCCTCTTCCGCAGGAAGCCTCCGATGAGCGGCGCCTCTTCCGATGCCTCGACGCTGGCCAATCCGCGCGAGTTGGATCTCGGCCTGCCGGTCAGCTACCTCGGCGATGGCTATTCCGTCGCCTCCTGGCTGTTCACCACCGATCACAAACGCATCGCGATCCTCTACGCGCTGTCGATCACCTTCTTCTTCTTCATCGGCGGTGCGGCCGCGACCCTGGTGCGGCTGGAGCTGTTCACGCCGCAGGGCGACGTCGTCGGCGCCGACACCTACAACAAGCTGTTCTCGCTGCACGGCATCGTCATGGTGTGGTTCTTCCTCATCCCGTCGATCCCGACGACGATGGGGAATTTTTTGCTGCCGCTGATGATCGGCGCGCGCGACCTCGCCTTCCCCAAGCTCAACCTGATCTCGTGGTATCTCAACATGGCCGGCGGGCTGCTGACGCTCGCCGCCGTGCTGGCGGGCGGCATCGATACCGGCTGGACCTTCTACGTCCCCTACTCGACGGTGTTCTCGAACACCTTCGTCACCCTCGCCGTCCTCGGCGTGTTCGTCTCCGGCTTCTCGACCATCGCCACGGGCGTGAACTTCATCGCCACGGTGCATTTCCTGCGCGCGCCCGGCATGACGTGGTTCCGCCTGCCGCTGTTCGTATGGTCGATGTACACGACGAGCCTGATCTTCGTGCTCGCCACGCCCGTGCTGGCCCTGACGCTCGTCCTCGTCATCGCCGAGCGCACCTTCAACCTGCCGATCTTCGACCCGGCCCGCGGCGGCGACCCGATCCTGTTCCAGCACCTGTTCTGGTTCTACTCGCACCCGGCGGTCTACATCATGATCCTGCCGGCCATGGGTGTGATCTCGGAGGTCATCACCTGCTACGCCCGGCGGCGCATCTTCGGCTATTCCTTCATGGTCTACGCCCTGGTGGCGATCGCGGTGATCGGCTTCTTCACCTGGGGCCACCACATGTTCACCTCGGGCATGTCGCCGTTCGCCGCCCTGGTGTTCTCGTTCCTGTCGTTCATCGTGGCGGTGCCCTCCGCCATCAAGGTGTTCAACTGGACCGCCACGCTCTACCGCGGCCAGATCGGCTTCGAATCGCCGATGCTCTACGCACTCGGCTTCCTCGGCCTGTTCACCATGGGCGGTCTGACCGGCCTGTTCCTGGCCTCGGTGCCGATCGACGTGCACGTGCAGGACACCTACTTCGTCGTCGCCCACTTCCACTACATCATGGTCGGCGCCTCGGTGTCCGCCTACTTCGCCGGCCTGCACTTCTGGTGGCCGAAGGTGACGGGGCGGATGTATCCGGAGGGTTGGGCACGCTTCGCCGCCCTGCTGATGTTCTTCGGCTTCAACCTGACCTTCTTCCCGCAATTCATCGCCGGCTATCTCGGCATGCCGCGGCGCTACTACACCTATCCGCCGGAGTTCCAGGTCTGGAACGTGCTCTCTTCCTCCGGTGCGGCCGTGCTCGCCGCGGCCTATCTGATGCCGCTCGGCTACCTCACCTGGTCGCTGTTCTACGGTGCCCGCGCCCTCAACGATCCCTGGAACGCCTCGGGGCTCGAATGGCGCACCACCTCGCCGCCGCCGCGGCAGAACTTCTTCGGCAACCCGCAGGTTCTCGCACCGCCCTACGACTACCATCCGGAGGCGACGCCGCCGGGTGACGAGTCGCGCATCGCCGAGGAAGGGGCGCTGACGTGAGCACGGGCGGCGACGTCCTCGACAAGACCCCCGAGCGGCACCTGCGCGAGCCGTGGGACGAGCTCCGGCTTCCGGAAGGTCGGGCCTTCTCTTACCAGCGGGCCGGGGCGACCTTCGGCATCTGGGTCTTCATCGCCAGCGAGGTGCTGTTCTTCGGGGCGCTGTTCCTGCTCTACACGGCGATGCGGCTCGAGCACGCGGCGGATTTCGCTGTCGCCGCGCGCGAGACCAACATCGTCTACGGGACGCTCAACACCGCTCTCCTTCTCACCAGCGGGCTCTTCGCGGCAACCGCCTCGCAAGCCTCCGAGCAGGAGGGTTGCCGCCGCCTGACGCTTGGATGCCTCACAGCGACGGTCCTGCTCGGCCTCGCCTTCATGGTGGTGAAAGGGCTGGAGTATCGCGAGGACATCGAGCGGCACCTCGTGCCCGGTGCCGACTTCGCGTTGAAAGCGCCCGCGACGCAGCTCTTCTTCGGCTTCTACTGGCTCTCGACCGCGATCCACGCCATCCATCTCTCGATCGGCATCGGCCTCGTCGTCCGCCTGATCTGGAAGGAGTGGCGCGCGCCGGGCTTTCTGTTCGAGAATCCGCAGGTCGAGGTGGCGATGCTCTACTGGGGCTTCGTCGACATGATCTGGATCGTGCTCTACCCCATGCTCTACCTCGGCGGACGCGGCGGATGAGTGCAGTCACGCCAAAGCCAACCGTTGCGCTCTGGCTGCGCGGTCTGATCGTCTGGGCGCTGCTGCTCGCACTGCTGGGCCTGAGCCTGTTCTCGGCCTACGTCGCGCCCGCACCCTGGGCGACGGTCCTCACTTTCGGTATTGCCGCAACGCAGGCGAGCCTCGTGGCCCTGCTGTTCATGCGGCTCGACCAGGCCGACACTCTGGTGCGGCTGGCGGCCGCCTGCGGCCTGTTCTGGCTCGCCATCCTGTTCACGCTGACGCTCACCGACACGCTGAGCCGCCTCGCCAATAGCTGACCCGGCGCGCTCGTCATCTCAGGCGAACCGCATCGCCGTCTGCCCCAGGGCCGCGGCCAGGACCTTCCGCGTCCGGGGATGCCGAGCGGCTTCCATCGCCGCCATCAGCGCAGCCGCAGGAAATGCGCGTGGTCGATTCGCCCGGAAGGAATGGGCACAGGATCCAGCGCGGGCCGCAGGATCGGGAGCAGCTCCGCACGGCATAGCGTTCAGCCTTCGCGTCGAGCCGGTGGGGAATCTGACGTGTCGTCGTTTCCCGTATTTGCCTCAACCGTCTTCAGATTTGAGTCACCAAGCCACGGAACCGTTTCTTTATCCTCGTGGCAATCGAACAGAGGAGTCGACCAGCGGTTGTTGAGGCGCTTGTGGCTATACAAGATTTGTTAACGCGGGGAATTGATCCTTGAACAACGAAGAGGACTGATCCCAATGCGTAAAATTGTTTCGATCTTTGCTGTTTGCACTGCTCTGTCGCAGATGTTCGGAGCCGCCCAGGCGCAGGACCTTTCCGCCCTGATGGCTCGATTCAACACGACGATGCAGGATTTGGAGAACAGCGCCCTGCGAAACACGATGACCCGGGTCTCGGCCAGCACCGACAGCATGCCGAGCCCCGGTCAGGGCAATGCGTTCTACGGCGTGCAGGATGGTCAGTATAATCGCATCGATGCGACGCAATCCGGTATCGGCAACTTCATCCGCATCACGCAGGCCGGTGTCTCCAACACCGCGGTCATCGCGCAGTCCGGATCCTACAACCAGATCACCCTGAGGCAGGGCCGCTGACGCGGCAGGGCGACGCGCGGTCGGATCGGAAACGACACCGCGCCTTTTCTCGACGTCGCGACGAGGCGCTTGCCTCGGTCGCGTCAGAGATCAGTAACGATTGAAGCTGAGACATTGCGCGGCCGGGCTGAGCAGGGCCGCGCAGGGGCCGCTCGCCGCCGCTGAACGCGCAATCCCGCCGGCCGCGGCGCGAAGCTGAGCCGTCGTGAGCGGCGCGAGAGTTCCGTCCGCCGATTTCGTCGCTCGCTTCGCCGCCTCGGCCGCCGTCTCGCGGCGGTCCGATATCCGGACGGCGCTGAACACCGGCAAGGGCACCGCAAAGGACGCGATCGCGAGCGGCCAGCCGGAGCCGGCCGGACGATAGGCCGATGTCCAACTCGGTGTATCCACGCCGGAGATGTTGGCGACGTAGTCCGTCGTCTCCTTCGGCAGGTCCAGGCGGCCCGAGAGCCAGGCATCGACCCGACCGGGTCCTGCGTTGTAGGCGGCGGCGGCCAGAGTCCAGTTGCCGTAGCGCTGCCGCAGATCGCGCAGCAGCTCGGCCGCCTTCGGAATGGCCTGAACCGGGTCGAACGGATCGGCCAGACCGCGTTCGGCCGCCGTTCCCGGCATGAACTGGGCAATCCCGAGCGCGCCTTTCGGACTCACGGCCATCGGGTTCAGGCCGCTTTCGCGCTTCAGCAATTTCAGGAGAAAGTCGGACGGAACGCCGGTGCTGAGGGCCGCCTGGGCGATCAGCGCCGAGAGTGCCGAGACGGACATCTCCGGCGCGATCTTCTCGACGATCGCGACCAAGCCCGCGCTGGGCACTTCGCTCGACGCATCGGCCTGCCCCGTCGCAGTCAGGTCCAACACCGCAGAGCGCGCGCGAAGGTCGGCCCGCGAGGGAGATGCGATCAGGAGGGCTGCCAGCAGCGCCGCCGCCATCCAGGGGTGCTGGCCGCGCATCGTCTCAGTTCTTCGCGACCACGACGGCTTCCTGAACGATCTCGGCGTTCGCGCTCGTGGGCGGGAGCGCCTTGTCCTGCTCGATATATTCCTGAAGCAGGCGCTGCCCGACCGCCGGATCGCGGAACTTCCAGAGCCCTTTGCGCGCCCCTTCCATCAGAGTCGAGTAGACGGCCAGCTCGATCGATTCGCGCACGGCGAACTGGGTCGGCTCGTTGCGCGTCACGCCCGCATCGAACTCGAACAGCTTGTTCACCGCAACGTAGCGGAACGTGTTCGTGTTGAGGCCGATCGAGTAGATTGTTTTCGTCGTCGTGACACTGGTGAGCACCTCGCCCGATTGCACCGACACGATGCGCATGCCGACCGTCACCACGTCGCGCCGGTAGCGGATATCGCCGCCGATGCCGAGATAGCGGGCGCCGATCCCACCCGTCACGAAGTTCGCGTCGTAGGCGAGGATGCCGCCCTCGACCAGCAGGCCCGCGAAGCGAATCGGCGGCAGCGGCTTGGCCTGATCCTGGTCGAATTCCTGGCGGGTGGCGCGGATGAGCTGCCGCTCCTGCAGGATGTTGGCGAGGCTTCCGCGCTCGACCACCCGGAACCAGCGGCCTCCGCCGGTGCGGCGAAGGGCATCCACGAGGAAGGCGGCGCCGCCTTGCGTCACCGCTCGTGAGAACTCGGCGAAGTTGTCGCTGGGTTTGTTCTGTCCGGTGAGATCGGGGAAGCTGTAGACGGCGAGGTCCACGGCCTTCGCCGGCGGCGGCAACAGTTCGAGATTCAAGCCGGTCGGCGAAGTCTCGGTGACGGTCGGCGCCTCGTTGAGCGGCTCGCGCTCGCCGACAGCGACGCATCCACCGAGCCCGAGCGTTGCGAGCAGCAGAGCGCCAGCGGCCTTGCCCCGACGGAAAGAAGATTCAGCCCACATGAGATCAGCAATCCCGACCACGACCGGGCCGCTTGGCGCGACCTTCGAGCCGTTTGATTGCGAGTATGCGTGACGACCGTCGTCACGCATACTCGAAGAAGCCGCTTGCGCAGCCTGATGTCTTTGCGAAGACTTAAGTCTTTAAGGCGTTGACGCCGGAACGATCACCTCGGTGGACGTCTGGCCGTCATTGATCGTGACGCGCACGTCCGGCCCGACCTTGATGAATTGGATCGTTGTGCCTTGGAACTGGAATGTTCCGCTCGGGCGCGCATTCTCGCCGAAGATCGCCTGCGTGATCTGGTTTGCCAGTGAGCCGTAGAGTTGAGACTGCAGTTGTTGCGCGAAGATCTGCCCCGGCGTCAGGGTCGAGATCCCGCCCCGCGAGGTGCCCGTGCTGAACAACTGCTGCTGGCGCTGCTGCGCCGCCTGCGGGATGTTCTGAGCCTGAGCCTCGGATTGCAGCCAGCTCCCGTTGAGCGGGCTCCCGCCGAAGGCCGGATTCACGGCCTGGTACACGAGGTTTCCGGCCTGGACCGGTGCGGCTGAGAACAGGAGCGCGGCGCCAACCGCGAGGATGCGTGTCTTCATGATCTAGGCCCTGCCCCTCGATCGGCTTGAAGGCTCGTCACGAAACGATCCGGTGCGAACCGCTCCCGAAGGCGCGGTGCACCGGAGGTCCCGTGAGAAACATGGCAGCGATGTTCGGCTCATCGCGCCCGGATTTGGTTGATGATGATGCTTTTCGCGACGCCGCCCTGGCTGACGTCGACGGAGGCACCGTTGCCGATCTGGTTCACGGTCACGTCGCGGCTGCCCGGAATCGATCCGGTCGCGGTGTTGCCGTCGCCGCGCTGCAGCACCGTGAGGCTGCCGCCGCTCGGGCCGGTCACCCCCAGATCGGCGACGTTTCCGGCGCCGATCTGTTGCAGATCCATGCGCAGCCCGGTGCCGGTCAGGGTCCCGAGCCCGAAATTGTCGACACCCTTCTGACTGATGAGCCCGGTATTGCCGTTGCCGACCGCCGTGATTCCGGCGCGATTGCCCTGGCCGGCCTGCCTGATCTCGGTGATGTTGTCGGTACCGATCTGATTGTTCGAAGCGACCTGACCGTCTCTGCCGACCGTCGCGTTATCCGGCTGCAAAATTCTGATCGGGAGCTGCACGCCGCCGATCGTGGCGTACTCGATCGGGACGCCGGCCTGCTGAGCCCCGGCCGGGGAGTGGAGGCTCGTCAGGGAAAAGAGCGCGCAAGCGCAGCACAGGGCCCAACGGGGCGATACGACACGCGCCGGACTGGTCATATCCCCGCTCCTTCTTTCATGGATGACAGAATTGATTGTAAAGCGTCTTTATGAATCATCTATTTCCGAAACTCGTTACTCATATATCTGTTCAATGCGTGAGCTGAAGGCAGTGCTAGGCAAAATTCAGGTTTCGATCTCAACCTCAACTCATGAAAATCGTCGAGTCAAATGAAATCCTGCTTGGTATAGGACAACAAGCCGACTGAGAACGACAGGCGTGATCAAGCTGCAACAGCCCGGACCGGCGCTTGATACCAGACTTACAGGGTGTCGGACGACTCGGGCCCGGTTCGTTCACAGGTGGCGGTGATCTCATTGGCGTGGACCGAGAGGGTGGCACGGTAGGACGCCGACGGCTCCATCGACAGGCTCGGGCCATCGATGCGCACCGAGCGTCCGGCGTCGAGCGCGAACGCCGATTCCTGGTTGATCCGCGCCTGTCCCGAGCGGCCCTGCTTGATCACCTGCAGGCGATAGGTTCCGGTCTGGGCGCTCTCCGAACGGAGACGCACCTCGATCTGGACCTGCGCGCCCGCGCGATGCTCGATCAGCGCGCAGGAGATCGGCGGCGGAACGTCCCCGGCCCCGGTCATGACACGCCCCTTCCAAGGGTCCACGATCGCAGTGGACAGCATCGTTCAAGCCCGAAAAGGAAAACGTGGCCCCCTACCGGGGCAGGGAGCCACGCCGCACTCATTCCGTCTTCTTAGCGGGTCTGAGTGATGGTCGCGCGGTTGCCGGCGCCGTTCTGCATGCTGCTGATCGTGCTGCCGGCGTTGTAAGTCTGCGAAGCGGTGAGGATGTTGCCGCTGCCATACTGGTCGGCGGAGATGGTGGAGCCCGTCGACAGAACCTGTCCGAGGTTGGCCTCGTTGGATGTGCCGAACTGGTTCAGATAGATGCCGGAACCATACGAGTTGACCTGGTTGACGATCGCCTTGTTGTCGTTGCCGACCCCCTGGGTGACCGAAATGGTCGCTGCGCTGGAGCCGATCTGGTTGATGATCGCCTCGTTGCGGCTGGTATACTGCGTCAGATAGATGTCGCTGTTGTTCGATGCTGTCTGATAGACCGCGCCGGTGTTGTTATTGCCCACCTGCGTCACATACAGACCGCTATTGCTGCTGCCAGTCTGCTGGGCGACGGCTTTATTGTCATGCCCAAACTGGAATATGGCGCCGATCGAGCTGTTCGACGGGCCGGTCTGAAGCAACGCTGCGGCGTTGTCCTCGCCCTGCTGCAGCACTGAGCCGACCGTGTTGTCCCTCGTGCCGTTCTGGGTCACGGAGCCGGAGTTCGTGCGTCCATACTGGATGATGCTGGCCTGGGAGTTCCGGGTGTTGAACTGGCTGCCGTTGGCCACCTGGTCCGATCCGGTCTGCCAGATGTAGGTCAGCGAGTTATCCCGCGCGTTGGCTTGCGCGGCGACAGCGATCTGGCGCCGATCGGTCTGCGTGATCTCGATCGACGAGTCGGCTCCGCCCTCCTGCGACGTACCCGCGTTGTGATCGGTCTTGGTCACGCCGTTGAGGCCGCTCTGATCGACCGTCACAGCGTTGCGCGCGCCACCCGACTGGGTGAAGGCCGCGGTATTGTTATTATCTTTCTGCGTGAGGGAGATCTTGTTGCTGTCGCCGTCGCGCTGGAGCGCCTGGAAGGCGTTGCGATTCCCGTTCTGCTTCACGGTCAGGCTGTTGCCCGTTCCGCCGTCCTGATTCCCTTCGGCGCCGTAGCCTGTGCTCGCGCCGTTGAAGCTGCCAACCTGCTGAACGTCGATCACGCCGCCGGTGCCGGACTGCGTGAGGGTCACCTCGTTCTTGGTGCCAGTCTGCTTAAGGTCGGTTTTGTTCCTGCCCTGTGCAAGAACGGGCGAAGCAACGAGAATGGCCAGAACGCTGACCGTCGCAATCGAAAGATGCCGCATGACTGTTCCCCTGTTTCTTTAGTCTGTCACTCGGCATTCGGATCGGAGTTGTTAACCAGCTGTTGACCAGCTCAGCGGATCCGTCGATTGCCCCGTGATGTCGTTAACGAGGGCTTAAATACGGGAGCCGAACCAAAGCCGCACCATCCGTTCGGATGATAAGATGCAGTTTCGGATGGAAACGAACTGTTTAGGTTAATCGGCTGACAAATTTTGCGATGATTTCATGCTTCATTGTTGAAAAGCATTCGGTATTTTCGATGTGACTGCACAAAATTTCGGGATAGACGTTGCCCTGCGTCCTCAAGCGATTCCGAGAGCGGAGCCAGCAAAAGCGAGGCCTTAAGCTCAGGCCGGACGCATCGAGTTGTTTCCGGCCGGTCGCAAGGAGGTCGGATATTCTGACTTTGACTGCCGCGCTCGGCGTGCGGGATCGAGCAGAAGGGCATGATTTGGCAGGCTCAATGCGGCCAATTACCAATCCTCGATCCCTCTAAGCCCGCTCGTGCATAGCTTGCCGCTGTGAGAAAGTTCACATGACCGGTAGTCAGAGGTAGTGACCTGATAGCACCACTTAGGATACACCGTTGAGGCCGTGGGCAAGTCCGCTGGTCGATTCATGCTGAGACTGGAAATTCAGCACATGCGGCGGTGCCATGAGATATATTGCTTGGGAAATTAAAAGAATCCGTGATATGCCGGATAAACATGCTCTTCTCAATGTTTTAGATAAGGTCGGTTCTGCGGCTGTGTTGATAAACTACCGTGCAAGGACGGTTGATTTCAATAATCTCGCCAGAAGAATCGTCTGGGAGGACGCGGCCGACATGGGGCCTTCGGAGACCGAGCCGTTCACCAGCCGAATGATCAGCAACGCGCTGACGGAGCCGTTCGGCACCGTCGAGCTGGAGCGGCCGCGCAACGATCAGCGGCTGGTCTTTCAGGCGATGGACATCACCGCGATGGGAGAGGCCCATCGCCTACTGATCCTGATCGACCTCGCCGTCCGTACCCAGGTCTGCGCCCCGGCGCTGGAAAAAATCTTCGGCCTTACAGCGGCCGAAGGCCGTCTCGCGGCGGAACTCAGCAGGGGTATCCCGCTGGCCACCATCGCGCAGAGCCGCAACGTGAGTATTGCAACGCTGCGCACGCAGCTGGCCTCGATCTTCGGAAAGACGGGAACCTCGCGTCAGCCCGAACTGGTTGCGCTTCTCGCCCGCGTTTGTCAGTTCTCGCCGATGTCGGATGTGGCGCGTTGAGGTTGCGCCGTCCCGCCCCTGATGTGAGAGCGGGGCTGTTGGTCTGTGGCCCCCGGCATGCATTGGGTGGTCGCGGTCCTCGGCGTCTGTCGTGTAGCGGTGACGACCGGCGCTTGCCGTCTAGACGCGGCCGGATGCCAGTGATGGCTCATCGAACGCGAGCGATCGATTTACATTTCGGCAACGGGCACTGGAAATGTTCAGTCCGGTACCGAAAACGGGGTCGACTCAACCGATCGATAGTGGTTGAGGCGGAAAATGGCGTCTATCTGTCGGCACCTGTTGACGATGGCCCTGTCCGGGCGTCGGCGCGCTGACGCGGATCATGGAGAGTTCGTCGGATGACACGGAACGTGGCTGGACCGGGCGCGCGCTATGCCTTGCCTCTGGCTGGATTCTCCCGCGCCCTGGCCTGTCTCGGCTGGGTCGGTCTCGGCATCGTCGCGGCCTCCGCCCAGGATGCCAAGCCTGACGCCAAGCCGGCTCCGACCGAGGCCGCCAAGGCGGGATGCGACGCGGCCTGCGCGCGTCAGGCCATCCCTGCGGCCGTGCAGGCCTGCGTGCCGGGCGTCGAACGCCAGGCACCGACGGATTTCGAGTGGATGAGCCGGCCGACCGGATCCATCTTCCAGGAGGCCGAGCCGCCTGCCGGAGCGGACACTGTCGTGAAGTACCGCGGTGACTCGGTGCGGTTCCTCAATCCGCAGGGTCAGTGGGTTCGGATCACCTACGAATGCGATTACGATACGGCGGCGAAGACCGTTCGCGGCGTCAAGGTCCGCATCGGACGGATCGACGGCAAGGGCGCGAATACGGCTGCGGCCGCACTTCCTGCCGGCGCGGCCGGTGCGGCCCGCGGACAGGCTGCCACTGCACCGCCCCAAGTGCAGGTGTGAAGCGCCCGCGGCCGAGCGAGCCGAGTGAGGTCGAGATTCGTCAGGTCGCACCGTCGGCAGGCCGCTGAGTGCGGCCGGTCCACCGAGGCCGGGCATTTTGGAACGGGAGGCTGCCGATGCGATGGATGTTGCCTGCTCTCACCATCCTGGCCTCGGTCCTGCCCGAGACCAGCATGGCTCAAGCGATCACCAACGTGAACGAGTGCACGTTCATCACGGATCCGATCGCGGTCCGGCGCTGCATCGATGGGTTTCAGCAGCGCGGACCGGCGGCACAGTATCCGCAATCCGCTCCGATCCCGCCGATCGAGACACCGGCCCAGGCGGAGCGAGAGCAACTCAACAGCAAGACCCCGCCGAGCGCGAGCTTCAAGGACTCGCCCGAATGGTTGGGGAACCCCGACAAGACGCCGGATCGGCCCGCCGTCAAGCGCCGGGTGATCGATCTCAACCGGTGACGAAGCACGAAAGGCCTTCGAACGATTCAGGCTCTCTCGCCGCCGAGCACCAAGCGGAGCGACCGGGCGAGTTCGTCGCGGCGATAGGGCTTGTTGAGCACCGGAAGCTCGCCCTGGCCGATCACCTGCCCTTCGTCGAGATTGGCCACGTAGCCTGAGGTCAGCAGGATCTTGATGTCCGGCCGCACCCGCCGGGCCTCGAGCGCGAGTTGCGAGCCGTTCATCCCGCCGGGCATGACCACGTCCGAGAACAGGATATCGATGCGCTCGACGCCGTGCAGGTGCTCCAGCGCCTCGGCGGCGTTGCGGGTCACGATGACCCGGTAGCTCAACTCCTCCAGGCTCTCCACGGCCATGCCGAGCACCTGTTCGTCATCCTCGACGAGCAGCACCGTCTCGCCCTCGCCGGCGCGGCGCAGCGGAATCGCACCGATCGAGCCGGTCCCGATTTCCTCGCCGGCCGGGTCGGTCGAGCGCGGGAAGTACAGGCTGACCGTCGTGCCCCGGTCGAGTTCGGACTCGATCTGCGTGAAGCCCTTGGCGCTGCGGGTGAAGCCGTAGACCTGGCTCAGCCCGAGGCCCGTCCCCTTGCCGACCTCCTTCGTGGTGAAGAACGGCTCGAAGACGCGCTGGAGCTTGTCGGCGGGAATGCCGCTGCCGGTATCCGTCACGGAGATCGAGACGTAGGGACCCGGTGGCACGCCCTTGTCAGCCACCGCCGCCGTTCCGAGACGGACGTTGCGGCTCGTGACCGCGATGCGGGCATGTCCGTCGCGGCCCTCGAGAGCGTCGCGCGCGTTCACGATCAGGTTCAGCACCGCCGCCTCGAACTGCGCCGGATCGATACGGATCGGATCGAGCGCCGGATCGAGATCGAAGGTCAGCTCGACGGCGCCGGTGGCGGCGCGTTCGGCGAGCGGCCTGAAGTCCAGTAAAAGGCGGTTCGGGTTGAGTGTCTGCGGCCGTAGCATCTGGCGGCGGGAGAAGGCGAGGAGTTGCTGGGTCAGTTGCTCGCCACGCCGCGCCGCACCCATGGCCGCCTCCGCCAGCCGCTTCACGCGGTCGGTCTGCTCGGGGCGGCGCAGCATCATGTCGAGGCCGCCGACGATCACGGTGAGCAGGTTGTTGAAGTCGTGCGCCACGCCCCCGGTGAGCTGGCCGATGGCTTCCATCTTCTGCGCCTGCCGCAGCGCTTCCTCCGTGACGTGCTGGTCCGTCCGGTCCATGAGGATGCCGGCGATGCGCAACGGCTGACCGGCCTCGTCGCGCTTGACCTGCCCACGCATGGCGATCCAGCGCACCGCTCCGTCCACGCGCCGGATGCGGCATTCGAGGTCGAGCTTGCCCGTCTCGACGACGGAAGCGAATGCCTCATCGGCGATGCCGCGATCCTCTTCGAGGACGTGATTCAGGAAGGTTTCACGATCCCAGGCACGTCCCGCACCCTCGTAGCCGAACACGGCGTCGAAGCGGGGCGAATGGCGGTGGACACCGGTCATGGTGTCGATGTCCCATGAACTCATCCCGGCCGCGTCGAGGGCGAAGGCCAGGGTTTCGTGGGCCGCCTCGACCTCGCGCGTCCTCTCGGCCACGCGCCGCTCGAGTTCCTCATTGGCCAGCCGGAGCTGCTCCTGAGCCCGCTCCCGTTCGAGGAGATGCTCGCGGGCTTGATACTGGCGGCGGCGGGCGCGCAGAGACGAGACGACGGCGCTCGTCAGCGTTTCGGCGTTGATGGGGCGTTCCAGCAGGACCACGTTGCCGAGCCGCTTCAGCAGGTCGGCCGCGCCCTGGGTCCGCGGGCCGGCTTGGCGCGTGGCCAGCACGACGAAGGGAAAGTCCGACCACGGGGGCTGCGCGTCGAGCCAGGCCGACAAGGCCGCGATGTCACCATCGGCCAGGGCCTCCTCGGTGACGATCGCGGTTCCCGCGCCCGCGCGAAGGCACGCCACCCATTCGGTCACGTCCGCGCAGACGGCGCTGGCGATGCCCGAGCGATCCAGCACCTGCTCGACCACCGCCGCATCCCGCCCGCGCGGGGCCAGGATGAGGGCACGTTCCTCCGGCGATGCCCTCACGCCTCGTCCCCCGAGGCGTCCGGGTCTCTCAGCATCGCCACCCGTCCGCGGTAGGCCGGCAGGCCCGTGAGCACGCCCTCGAAGTCGTCGAGCGCCTCGCCGACACGGAGCCCTTCGCTCGAGAGCCGCAACTCGCGGATCGAGCGTTCATGCGCGTTCACGCGACTCTTCACCACCGAGAGCGCGGAGCGGATCTCGGCCCGCGCCTCGAAGAAGCGGAACAGCACGATGCAGTCGCTGAGATAGCTCAGATCGATATCGGTTCGGACTTCGCCGATGACGCCGTGCTGCCCGAGCACGAGGAGAGTCGTCACCCCCGTCTGATTGAGGTAGCTCAGGAGCTCGTGCATCTGGAGGACGAGGTATTCCTCGCCCGGCATCGCGTGCAGGTAGGCGTTCAGGCTGTCCACCGTGACGAAGGTCGACTGGCGCTCCTCGACGGCCTGTCTGACCGTCGCGGCAAACTCGCCGGGCGAGAGTTCCGCCGGGTCGATCTGCGTGACGGTGAGCCGCCCGCTCTCGATATGCGGCCTCAGGTCCATGCCGAGCAGGGCGGCGCGGCTGAGCAGGGTGGCGAGCCCTTCGTCGAACAGGTAGTACGTCGCCGTCTCGCCGCGCTCCAGCGCAGCCAGCATGCAGCGCACCGCGGTCGTCGTTTTGCCGACGCCGGACGGGCCGAGCAGGAGCGTGTTGGTCCCGGGCACGAGGCCACCGCCGAGCAGCGAGTCCAGCTCGATCGAACCCGTCGATCGTGTTGTCGCGTCGAAGGTCGCGTGATGGTCGGCCGCGACGAGTCGCGGAAAGACTGCGATGCCGCCGGTCTCCACGACGAAGTCGTGGTAGCCGCCCCGGAACTTGATGCCGCGCATCTTCACGATGCGGAGTCGTCGGCGCTCGGAGCCGAACTCACGCGGCGCCTGATCGAGGGAGATCACCCCGTGCGCGATGCTGTGGAGTTGCAGGTCGCCGGCCTCCGAGGTGCGGTCGTCGAGCATCAGCACTGTGCAGGACCGCTTGGAGAAGAACTGCTTCAGGGCGAGGATCTGGCGGCGGTAGCGCAGCGGGTTCTGAGCAAGCAGGCGTAGCTCCGACAGGCTGTCGAACACGACGCGCTCGGGTTTCACGCTCTCGACCCGGGCGATGACCTCCTTGACAGTCTCACCGAGTTCGATCTCGGACGGGTGGAGGATGGACTGCTCGCTGTCGGGATCGAGGCCCAACTCGTTGACGAGCTCGTAGAGGTCGATGCCATCGAGCGACCAGCCATGGCTCGCCGCCGCGGCGCGGAGTTCGTCCGCGGTCTCCGACAGCGTCACATACAGGCTGCGCTCCTTGCGGGCCGCACCGTCGAGCAGGAACTGCAGAGCGAGCGTCGTCTTGCCGGTACCGGGAGTGCCCTCCAGCAGGTAGAGGCGATCCGGCGTCAGGCCCCCGCCAAGAATCTCGTTCAAGCCCGCGACGCCGGTCGAGATCCTGGTATCGGAGCCGGGTCGAGCGTCTGATGTCCCCATCCCGTCGTTCATTGGTTCCGACGAAGCTCCTATGCCGTTCGGGGACGTCTCGCGTCGGCGAGACTTTAACGTCCCCAATTCGTACGTCAGCCTCGGCGATAACACACGGAAGAGGGAATTGGCCTCATCTCAGTTTCGAGATGAACGCTCACGGCACGTTCCTACTGCCGGCTTCATCCCGCCTATCCGTGGCGAGGCCGCGGACTGATCGCCCTGCAGAGCGCTTGCGAGACTTGTTCGGCCGAGTAGGGCTTCTGCACCAGCTCGAAGCCGTGAGCGCCTTCCTGGGCCAGCACATGGCTGTACCCCGAGGTCAAGATTACAGGCAGGTCCGGATGCGTGCGGCGTAATCGCTTGGCCAGTTCGATGCCGCCCATGCCCGGCATCACGACGTCGGAAAACACCGCCTCGAAGGCCGCGCCCTCGGATCCGAGCGTGTCCAGGGCTTCCTCGGCATTCGCCGCCCAGCGCGTCTCGAACCCGAGATCCTGAAGGATCTGCGTTGCGAACCGGCCGACCTCGACATTGTCCTCCACGACGAGAATCCGCTGACCGGCTCCGATCGGTGGCTCGTCGCCCCGCCTTCCGGGCTCCTTCGCCTCCTGAGCCGCCTCGGTCTCGGGCAGGTAGAGGGTGAAGGTGGTGCCGTGTCCGACCACGCTCTCGACCGAGACGTCGCCACCCGACTGCTTGGCGAAACCGAAGACCTGGCTGAGGCCGAGTCCGGTCCCGCGTCCGACCTCCTTCGTCGTGAAGAAGGGCTCGAAAATGCGGCCGATTCGGTCGGCGGTGATGCCCGATCCCGTATCGGAGAGGGAGATTGCAGCGAAGGGGCCGGGGGCGCCGGCGTGACCGCGGATCGGTGGCATCGGTACGGAGCACGCCAGCCGCAGCGTCAGCGTCCCCTCCCCCTCCATGGCATCGCGGGCATTGACGGCCATGTTGATGAGCGCCGTCTCGAATTGGCTGATGTCTGCACGTACATGACAGGGCGTCTCCAACCCCTCCGTCACGACCTGGATGCGGGCCCCCGTCACCGTGTCCAGCATGTCGGCGACCGCATGCAGCCGGCCGGCGACCTCGAACACTTCGGGCTTGAGCGTCTGGCGGCGCGCGAAGGCGAGGAGCTGGCCCGTGAGCTTGGCGGCGCGGTCCACCGTCTCAGACACGGCGTCGAGGTAGCGCGCCTTGCGTGCCTCCGGCAGCTCCGGCCGGCGCAGGAAGTCGACGGACGAGCGGATGATGGTGAGCAGGTTGTTGAAGTCGTGCGCCACGCCCCCGGTGAGTTGCCCCACGGCCTCCAGCTTCTGCGACTGGCGCAGGGCCTCCTCGGCGAGGCGCTGCTCGGTGATGTCCCGGCCGAAACCGAAGAGGAGGTCGTCTCCCGGTACCACGGTCCACGAGACGTGGCGCGGGCCACTTCCCTTGGTGAGAAGCATGAGTTCGATGTCGCCGGACAAGGGAGTCGCTGCACGCAGCATCAGGTCGGAAGCGGCCTGCTTCCGACCGTCCGGCGCGACGAAATCGAGCACGTTGCGCCCGACGGTCTCCTGTTCAGACCAGCCGAGCGAGCGCGTCCAAGAGGGGTTCACGGACCGGATCTCGCCGTCATGGCGCGCGACGAATTTGAGGACCGGCGACAGGTTCCAGATGCGATCCCGGGCCTTCTCCTGTTCGGCGACCTGCGCTTCGAGCTGTTGCGCCCGCGAGGCCAGCAATTCCTCTGTCTGTTTGCGGTCCGTGATGTCCTGCACGAACACGTAGATGCCGATCACCTCACCGGTCGGGTCGCGATTCGGAATGTAGCGGATCGCCGCCTCACGCGGCCGTCCGTCCACGTGCGGCCAAGCCAACTCGAAGTGGACGTCCGCGCCGGCCATCGCCTGTTCGAGGAAGGGGCGGCGGCTCTCGAACTCGGCGGTGCCGAGGAGTTCCGCGATCGTGCGGCCGACGACCTGCTCGGGCCGACGTCCAAACCACGTTTCGTAGGCGGCGTTGGCGAAGCGGTAGGTGAAGGTGCGGTCGATGAAGGCGATCAGCACCGGCATCGCGTCGGCGATCAGGCGGAGCTCCGCCTCACGTGCAGCGAGACCGGCTTCTGCCTGCTTCCGGTCGGTAATGTCGATGACGAACTCGAAACCGCGGCCGTCCTCCAGAAGCGTGGCGCCGAACAGGGCCCAGAACCGGGAGCCATCCTTTCGGATGTACTGCTTCTCGTAAGGCGTCGTGTGCCCCCTGGTCTTCAGGTCGTCGAAGGCACGCCAGGACACGTCGAGCCACTCGGGCGGCGTCAGAGCCTGCCAATTGAGCCGTCCGGCATTCAGGTCCTCGCGGCTGTAGCCGCACATGGCCAGGAAGGCGTCGTTGGCATCGAGAAGCTGGCCATCCAGATCGAAGTAGATGCCGCCCACCGTCGCGATAGTGAGTGCCTCCTGCAGCCGCGCCCCGCTGGCTGCCAGGGTGGAGGCGGGCATCGCATGCGGGTTGAGCTCGGGTCCGGGCTCCTGATCCTTGAGCGCCTCACGCAGGCGTGCGTTCTCTGCTTCCAGCGCAGCTGCGTGCTGGCGGAGTTCCTCGGCCTCAGCGTCCGTCACGCGCGGGGATCCTGACTTCGATGGGATTGATGGATGCGGGCGCCCCGACCCGGCAACTCACAATCAGCAGGCGCAGATCGTCTCCGACCATCTTACCTCTGGTGTTGCCACGACCCAAGGCGGGCGGATGGCCGATCCGAGCGCCCGAGCCGCTATAGGAGAAAAATCTGCAAGGACGGGGCCGAGGCATACGCTCTCGTCACATGGCCGAGCCGAAGGTGTCAATCAGAACTAAACATTCCGCTCTCGGTTCTATTGCGAAGGATGTTCACGCCCCTATTCGAGCTGTAGCCTTTGATGCTCGGATTCCTTCGATGAATGCTGAGCAATCGTGGCACTAAAGCTGGAAATGCAACCGTTCGGTTGCTGCCTGTGCCAACGGTGGGTTACGGCCCGCAATTTGCAACGCTTTGGTGGCCTCGCTCGGCGCCTGCAACGGGGCAGACGAAACGATCGTGAGGTCCCCGGCCTTCTATTCCGGCACGACGCAAGCTGCCGCTCGTCGGCGCCCTCTCAGGACTGGCCCATCGTTCGAGACGCCGACATGGCCGGCAGAACCTGCAGCCAGCACGTTCTCTGCGTCAACATAATCCCGGCCTTGGACGATCAGCCGCGCTACACGGAGGGGATTGCGCGCGTTGTCGCTTCGGCCTGTGCGCAAAGGGCGCGGCAGTCGGGTGGAAGGTGACTTGATGCGTGTGGTTGAAGCGTATGGTCCGAAGGAGCGAGCGATGGTGCTGGAGCGGCAGCGAACGCTCAAGATGGCTCGGTCGGCCCACGCCTACGTTCGCGGCAACACCCTTAAGTTCTACGAGTGGCTGGACGGACTTCCGCGCGGCACGCTGCCGGAAGGTCCACCGATCTGGATCTGTGGTGATTGTCACCTCGGAAATCTCGGCCCCTTGGCCGATGCCGACGGTCGGGTCGAGATCCAGATCCGCGACCTCGACCAGACCGTGATCGGTAACCCGACGCACGACCTCGTCCGCCTTGGGCTTTCTCTCGCGAGTGCCGCCCGCGGCTCGGATCTTCCCGGCGTCGTCACGGCCCGGATGCTGGAGGAAATGATCGCGGGCTATGCGGCGGGCCTGG
The DNA here is from genome assembly GCF_014191355.1 of Methylobacterium sp. R2-1. Lineage (GTDB taxonomy): Bacteria > Pseudomonadota > Alphaproteobacteria > Rhizobiales > Beijerinckiaceae > Methylobacterium. The sequence goes on along the minus strand of NZ_JACHWM010000004.1, from coordinate 52,655 downwards.
GGGAGGATGAGGGCCACAGGCAGCCTCCCGAGCCGGATGTGGTGCGCTCAGTGCGCCGCCGCGCCCTCGGCCGACACTGGAAGCACCTAGCGCGGGAGCGCCTGAAGGGAGCGGAGCCGACCATACCGCTGGGGCGCAAGTTCTGGGCCCTCGATGTGCCGGAGCGCCGGGCACTCGAAGACCTTTTCCAAGAAGAGGAGGTGCATCGCTTGGTGCTGGCGCTGAGCGGGCGAAGCGCGGATGCCGAGGCCCACCTTATCGACGCGGCCTACTGGATGAAGGGCTGCAGCTCGCTCGGTTTCCTGCGCTACGCCGCGCTCGTCGGCATCTCCGAGCCTCACAACAAGCGCCGCCTCGCACTGGTGGACCTGAAGGAAGCGATCGAGCCCGCCGCACCGACTTCCCCGGGCGTCGAGATGCCGTCGGACCCGGCCGAACGGGTGGTGGCCGGCGCACGGGCGCTGTCGCCGAACCTGGGCGAACGCATGCTGCCGGTGCACCTGCTCGGTAAGCCGGTCGTGATTCGCGAGCTCGCGCCGCAGGACCTGAAGCTCGATGTCGATCAGTTCGGCCGCGAGGAGGCGGTCCGGGCGGCGCATTACCTCGCCTACGTGGTCGGTAAGGCGCATGGCCGGCAGATGGATACCGACGCGCGGTCAGGCTGGCGCGCCGAGGTCACACGGGGTACCGGCACGGAGGACGGGGCGCCGTCCTGGCTTTGGTCCAGCGTGGTGGAACTCGCCGGCCGCCACGAGGTCGGCTACCTCCAGCACTGCCTTCGCTACGCCGGCCAGCAGGCTGCCTGAACCCGCGGCGCGTTCTCAGGAGCGGCGGCCTGTGTGCCGCCCACCGAGGACCAGGGCCGCCGTCGCCGCCAGTCCGGCCGCCAGTCCGGCTGTTGCAAGCGGGTGCAGGGTCGCGCGGGTGTAGGCGCTCGTGCGCATGACATAGACCGGCGGATCGCCCCGCTCCCGACCGGCTGCCCGAGGCGCGTGCAGGGCGCCCTCCGGGTTCCGCGGTGGCTCAGACCTTTTCTGCAGGGCGATGATGGCGGGGGCCAGCTCATCGTAGGCCCCCGGCGCGAACTCCTTGCCCATGACGAAGAGCTTGCCTCCACCGCCCACGAAGATGTCGCGCTGCGGGTGCACGGCGGCGTGCAGGATGGCGTTGGCGACCTCCTGCGGCGGGTAGATCGGCGGCGGCAGCGTCGGCTCGCGGTCCATGTAGTTGCGCGCCCGGTTCGGCAGGGGCGTGTCGATGGATGCGGGCTTCACCAGTGTCACGGAGACCGGAGCGCCCTCGGCCCGCAATTCCATGCGTAGCGTGTCGGTGAAGCCTTTCACCGCATGTTTCGACGTGGCGTAGAGCCCTTGGAACGGAAAGGCGAGGTCGGAGGCGATGCTGCCGAGATTGATGATGGCGCCGCCACGCTCGCGCAGGTGCTCCGCGGCGATGAGCGAACCGTAAACGGTGCCCCAGAGATTGGTACGGATCAGCCGCTCGTGGTCCTCGGGTTCGATCTCGCGAAGCGGTCCGTAGACCGTCAGGCCGGCCACGTTCACCCAGGTATCGAATCCACCGAAGGTCGTGACCGCATGGTCGGCGATGGCCTGAACATCCTCCCGCCGGCCGACATCGGCGACCACGTAGGTCGCGCGAGGGCCGAACTCGGCGGCGGCCTTGGCCAGGGCCTCTTCGCTCCGGGCTGCGAGCACGACCCGGGCACCGCGCTGTGCAGCCATGCGGGCGGTCGCGAGGCCGATGCCGCTGGATGCCCCCGTGATGACGATGATCTGCTCGCGCAGCGGCTTATGTTTCATTCCGGCCCGCTCCTGTCCTGTCGCTTCGATGCGATCGCGATGGGGGTACGCGCGACGGGCCGAACTGTTTCGGCCCGCGCTCAAACCGCGCAGGCCGGGCGCGTCAGGAGGATCTCAAGAACCTCACTCGCTTGCATGCTCGGCGACGTAACGGCCGAGGGCACTCGCCGCATTGAGCATATGGGCCCGCATCCGCCGTGCCGCGACGTCGCCGTCGCCTTCGGCGATGGCCTGAAGGATTTCGCCATGCTCGGCGCGCGAGCGCAGGATGCGCTCGCCCTGACGCAGTTGCGTCCGGCGGAAGGCCGCAAGGCGCGAGCGGATCGCGAGAGCCTGCTCGGCCATGAAGCCGTTATGGGTCGCGCGGTACAGGCCTTCGTGGAAGGAACGATTGAGGGCGTCGTAGGTGTCGTAGTCCTGCGCCGCCACCGGCTCCGCCGATTGCTCGTGCAGGTCCATCAGCGCGCTGAGTTCGAGCGGCGTCATCCGGTAGGTGGCGAGGCGCACGCACAGGGCCTCGAACTCCGCCGTCGTCTCGAACATCTCCATGATCCGCGCCGGTGTCATGCGGGTGACGACGACGCCGCGCCGGGGGCGCATCTCGACCAAGCCGCTGGAGGCGAGCTGGCGCAGGGCTTCGCGGACGGGAGTGCGCGAGGCGCCGAAGCGGTCGGCGAGATCCTGCTCGTCGAGGGCAATGCCCGCCGCGAGGACGCCGGAGGCGATCTCGTCCGTCAGGGCGTTGCGGATCTGGTCGGAGAGGAGGCCGCGCCCCTCGGCCGTGCCGTCCATCTCGCTGCCCTCCCCCATCCGCACCATCCCACCAGCCCCCACGATCAGGAACACAACAGCGACGGGCCGAAGAGTCAGCCGATGCCGGCCTGGACGGTCGCGGTCAACGCCCCATAGGCGGCAAGCTCTCAATCGGCGGCGGACAACCCGCCCGTGACGCCGCTGACGGTGTCCATCAGGCCGCCAACCAAGCGACACACGCAGCCGCCATGCGGGATCAAGGCAACGGATCACACAGTTGCATGCATCGGCCGCGAGGCACCACCAACATGTATTCTCTGCATCCAAAAACGCGCTGTAACGTATGCAAAATATTGACTTTGGCGCCAGTCAGAATACAAAATGGCCCGCAGAACGCCGCGAGACATGCGACATAGGTCGCGAGACCGGCTGACGTATGCGCAGCGAAGCCATCATAGGGAGCGGACCGGATGAGCGGCTGGCATCGGGAACGGGAAGCCCGCGATGCGCGGGTCGAGGCGGGCCGAGCCCATGCTACGGGCAAGATCGTGGCAGCCGCGAATGTAGTCGATCTTCTGGAGGCGATCCTTGAGCCCGGCGACCGGGTCTGCCTGGAAGGTGACAACCAGAAGCAGGCGGATTGCCTCGCGCGAGGCTTGAGCCGATGCGATCCCGGCCGCGTGCACGATCTGCACATGGTCCAGTCCGGCATCGTGCTCCCTGAGCACCTTGACATCTTCGAGCAGGGAATCGCCCGCCGCCTCGACTATTCCTATTCAGGGCCGCAGGGCGGGCGCATCGCCCGAATGCTCTACGGCGGACAGATCGAGCTCGGGGCGGTGCACACCTATCTCGAGCTGTTCGCCCGCTACTTCGTCGATCTCACCCCAAACGTAGCGCTGATCGCCGGCGTCTCGGCCGACCGGGATGGAAACCTCTATACCGGGCCGAACACCGAGGACACGCCGACCGTGGTGGAGGCCACCGCCTTCAAGAACGGCGTCGTGGTGGCGCAGGTCAACGAGATCGTCGAGCGCGTGCCCCGCGTCGACATCCCGGGCGACCGGATCGACTTCGTGGTCGAGGCCGACACGCCGTTCTACGTCGAGCCGCTCTTCACCCGCGACCCGGCGGCGATGACCGAGACGCAGATCCTGATGGCAATGATGGCGATCAAGGGGATCTATGCGGAGTACGGCATCCGCCGCCTCAACCACGGCATCGGCTTCGGCACGGCGGCGATCGAGCTGCTGCTGCCGACCTATGCCGAGCGCCTCGGCCTCAAAGGACAGATCGCCACCCATTGGGCGCTCAACCCGCACCCGACGCTGATCCCGGCGATCGAGTCGGGATGGGTGAAACAGGTGCACTGCTTCGGCTCCGAAGTCGGCATGGACCGCTACATCCGCGAGCGCTCCGACATCTTCTTCACCGGCGCGGACGGTTCGCTCCGCTCCAACCGCGCCTTCTGCCAGACGGCCGGGCTCTACGCCTGCGACCTGTTCATCGGCTCGACCCTGCAGATCGACCTCGCCGGCCATTCCTCGACGGTGACGCAGAACCGCGTGGCGGGCTTCGGCGGCGCGCCCAACATGGGCTCTGACCCGCACGGGCGGCGCCACCCATCCGACACCTGGATGAAGGCGGGCCGCGAGGCGCAGGTCACGGGCGATCCGGCCCTGATGCGCGGGCGCAAGCTCGTGGTCCAGATCGTCGAGACCTTCGGCGAGGGGCTGGTCCCGGCCTTCGTCGAGCGCCTCGACGCCCTCGAACTGGCGAAGAAGATCGGCTTGGAGCTCGCTCCGGTGATGGTCTACGCCGACGACGTCACCCACATCGTCACGGAAGAGGGCATCGCCAACCTCCTGCTCTGCCGCAATGCGGATGAGCGCGAGCAGGCGATCCGCGGGGTCGCCGGCTATACCGAGATCGGCCGCGGGCGCGACCGGGCCATGGTCGAGCGCTTGCGCCAGCGCGGTATCGTGCGCCGCCCCGAGGATCTCGGCATCGAGCCCCTGGACGCCGACCGTTCGCTGCTCGCGGCCCGATCGATCAAGGACCTCGTGCACTGGTCCGGCGGCCTCTACGAGCCGCCGGCGAAGTTCCGGAACTGGTGAGGCCGCGATGGAAAAGCTGAGCTTCCGACACGCCACGTCCCGCGCCCTTCCCGGCGCGAAGCCGCAGGCCATCACCGGCGTCGTCGCCTCCGGCAACCTCGAAGTGCTGCTGGAGCGGACCCTCGCCCCGACCGAGTGCACGGTCGAGATCGAGACGCCGATCCGCGGCTACGGCGAGGTCTGGGCGGCGGTGGTCGCCGACTTCGTCGCCCGCAGCCAGCCCGGCGGCCTGCGCATCACCATCAACGACGGTGGCGCCCGCCCCGACACCGTGTCCCTGCGCCTTCTCCAGGGCGCCCGGCTGATGGAGGTCTGACATGGGCGAGCGCATCATCGACCCCGCCGCCAAGGGTTGGGCGATCAGTTGGTACGAGGCGAGCGCCCGCGCGCGCCTCGACGGCCTGCTCGACGCCGGCAGCTTCCGCGAGGTCGTCGGCCCCGAAGAGCGCCGGATGAGCCCGCACCTGCCGCTGTTCGACCTGCCGCGCGCCTTCGACGACGGCATGATCGTCGGCTCGGGCCGCCTCGACGGCCAAGCCGTTCTCGTCGCCGCGCAGGAGGGCCGCTTCATGGGCGGTGCCTTCGGCGAGGTGCACGGGGCTAAGCTCGTCGGCCTCCTGCGCGCCGCCCTGGCGCTGAAGCCCGCCGCGGTGCTGATCCTGTTCGACACCGGAGGCGTGCGCCTCCAGGAGGCCAATGCCGGCGAGACCGCCATTGCCGAAGTCATGCGCGCGATCACCGATCTTCGCGCGGCCGGCGTGCCGGTGATCGGCCTGATCGGCGGCCGGGCCGGCGCCTATGGCGGCGGCGGGCTGATCGCGGGCACCTGCTCGCGCCTCGCGGTCTCGGAAGGCGGACGCATCTCCGTCTCGGGGCCGGAGGTGATCGAGACCAACAAGGGCGCGGAGGAGTTCGATTCCCGCGACCGCGCCCTGGTCTGGCGCACCATGGGCGGGAAGCATCGCCGGCTCATCGGCGGTGCCGACGCCTATGCCGACGACAGCGTTGCGGCGTTCCGGCAGGTGGCCCTGGATCTGATCGGGCGCGCCCCCGCCTTCGATCTCGCCACGCTGGAAGCGGAGCAGGCGCGGCTGGAAGAGCGACTGACGCGCTTCGGCGATTGCCGCGACGCCACCGAGATCTGGGCCCGGCTCGGCGTGAACGACCCGGAGGCGGTCCCGGCCCTCGCTACCGCCGACTTCGATGCCCTGCTCGCCAACCTGCGAGAGACCACCCATGACGCGCGCTAAGACGACGCTGCCGGAGATCCTGTCTGCGCTCTTCCCCGACGGCCATTCGGCCGTCGTGGAGGACGGCCTCGTCGGCGGCGAGGGCCCATTCCGCGGCGGCCGGCTCGCGGTGATCGGCATCGACGGCGACACGGCGCTCGGCGTCGACGGCGCCTGCCGGCTCGCGGGCCATGTCCTCGACGTGGTGCGCCGGGGCGGCGGCACGCCGATCCTCGTGGCCATCGATTCCGACAGCCAGCGCATGAGCCGGCGCGACGAGTTGCTTGGTCTCAACGAGTACCTCGCCCACCTCGCCAAGTCGCTTCTGCTCGCCGATGCCCAGGGCCATCCGACCGTCGGACTGATCTACGGCCACTCGGCGGCGGGCGCCTTCATCGCCACGGCCCTGGCGACCCGCGTCCTCGTCGGCCTGCCGGGGGCGAACCCCAGCGTGATGGATCTGCCGTCCGTGGCGCGCGTGACGAAGCTGCCCCTCGACCGGCTGGAGGCGATGGCCAAGGACACGCCGGTCTTCGCGCCCGGCCTCGACAACATGGTGCGCACCGGCGCGGTGCAGGCGGTGCTCGATCCGGACCAGCCTCTGGCGGACCAGATCGCCGCCGTGATCGACGCCATGCCTAACGAGGATTCCCGCGACCGGCTCGGACGTGAGCGCGGCGGACGTCCGGTGGCGGAAGAGATCGCCGCGCAGGTGGTCCGGGACGCGGCTTTTGGCTGAGGCTTACCGGCGCCACGACCTCCTCGACGTCGAGCCGCAAGCCTGGGCTGCGGCGATCGCCGGCCGAGCAGACCTCGCGGGGGTGCCGCATGTTGCGGCCTGGGTGGAAGACGGGCGGCCGGTTATCCTGCGCCGGTGGCATCCAGGGGAAGAGGCGGAGCTCGTCCCGGTCGGCCTGCCGCTGCCGCCGCGCGACGGCAAGCGCCGCATCGGCCTCGCCCTCCTGCCGGAGGGGGTCCGCCCGCGCCGCCCCGTTCTCCTTGCCGAGGCACGCGGCGCGTGTCCGCCTGCCTGGGCCGCGACGCTGGAGGCGGTCATCGCTCTCGGTGAGCGCCACGGCCTCTCGCCGCGCCCTTTCGGGAGCCTGCTCTGGCAGAGCCTCACCGGTCTGCCCTACCTGTCCGAGCAGTCGGACCTCGACCTGCTCTGGCCGATCAGCGGCGCGGTGCCGCCCGCGCTCCTCGATGGTCTCGCGGAGACCGAGGCGCAGGCGCCGATGCGCCTCGACGGCGAGATCCTGCTTTCGGACAGCGGCGGCGTGAACTGGCGCGAACTGCACGCCGCTGCGCCCGGCGACACGGTTCTGGTCAAGCATCGCGACCACCTCGCCCTGCGCGAGGCCGGCGCCGTTCTGGCGGGCGAACTGGTGGGCGGTTCGGCACGAGGTTTGGAATGAGCCCGCTCTCGGCGCTCCGGCCTCGCCCGGAAGAGGATGTCGATCGCTCGTCATCGGCCGACATGATCGCGCGAGCGGCCGCACAGGCCCTTCGGCTCGAACTCGAAACCTATCCGAAGCCGGGCCTCGTCAGTCCGATCGATTCCGGCAGCCACGCCGACATGGATGCGGGCACGTTTCGGGCGAGCACCGCGGCGATCACGCCGTTCTTCGGCGATCTCGCTCGAGCCGGTGCGGCGGGCGCGCCGATGCCGGCTCTGCGCCGCATCGGTCTCCAAGCGGAGGCGGCGATGCGGGTGGCGACCGGTGGCGTGAACACCCATCGCGGCGCCATCTTCGGGCTCGGCCTCCTCTGCGCCGCGGCCGGAGCCCTGCCGCGCCCGATCGCCGGGGCGCTCGGTGCCCTCGTGCGCGACCGCTACGGTGCGACCATCCTCGAAGGTCCGGTGTTGCTGCATGCCCCTGGGGCGCGGGCACGCCGCCGCCACGGCGTCGGCGGGGCGCCGGCCGAGGCCGCTGCCGGATTCCCGAGCCTCTACCGGGTCGGGCTGCCGGCCCTGCAGAGGGGCCGGCGGCTTCATCCCGGCGACGACGAGGCGGCGCGGGTGGAGGCCTGCCTTGCCCTGATCGGGCATATCGAGGACACCAACCTGCTGCATCGGGGCGGTCCCGAAGGGTTCGCCTTCGCGCGGGCCGAGGCCGCGCGGTTCATCGCCGAAGGAGGCATCGGGCATCCCCGCTGGCGCTTGCGTGCGGAGGCGTTGCACCGCGCCTTCATCGCCCGCAATCTCAGCCCCGGCGGCGCAGCCGACCTCCTCGCCATGACGCTGTTCGTGGACGCCATCGAGGGTCGCCCGTGACGCTCGCGGTCCTCCTCTCCGGCCAGGGCGGCCAGCATCCGAGGATGTTCGATCTCACCGCGGATTGGCCCGATGCCGCACCGATCTTCGCGGCGGCGGAGCGTGTCCTCGGCCACGACCCGCGCGAGTTCGTCCGTTCGCCGGGCGCGGATCTGCACGGCAACCGCACCGGGCAGATCCTCTGCTGCGTCGCGGCGCTGGCGGGTTGGACCATCGTGGAGGCGGCGCGCCCGGCCCGCGTGATCGTTGCCGGGTACAGCATCGGCGATCTCGCGGCCTGGGGCTGCGCCGCCCGCTTCGACGCGGAGGTGATCCTGCGCCTCGCCGCAATCCGGGCCGAAGCGATGGATGCGGCCAGCGGCGAGGGCTTCGCGCTGGCCGGCATCCGGGGGCTGCGCCTCGCGGAAATCGAGACGATCGCCGGACGCCACGGCTGCCACCTCGCAATCCGCAACGCCGCCGACAGCGCCGTCGTCGGCGGGCCGCGTTCAGCGCTGGAAGAGGTCTGTTCGGCGGCCCGAGCGGCCGGCGCGCAGCGGGCCGTTGTCCTGTCGGTTCGGACGCCCTCGCACACGCCGCTGCTGCGCGACGCGAGCCGACGCTTCGAGGAGGCCCTCGCGGCCGAGCACCCGCGGCGCCCCCCGGCCGGGGCTCCGCGGCTGATCAGCGGGCTCGACGGCGCGGCCGTCTTCGAGGTTCAGGCCGGGTTGTCGAAGCTCGCGCGCCAGATCTCCGAGACGATCGATTGGGCTGCCTGCCTGGTGGCCTGCCGGGAATACGGCTGCGAGACCGTGCTCGAACTTGGCCCCGGCCACGCCCTCGCAACCATGGCCCGCGAGGCGATCCCGGGGGCACGTGTTCACGCCCTCGAAGAATTCCGCTCCGCTTCCGGAGCCGCGGAATGGATCAAAGGTCGCTGAGGGTGCCCTGCCACGCGGGGCGACCGACGTGCACCGAGCGGCGGACGCGCGGCGTGGCCGAGAACAATCACTGCCGCTCATGCCTTCGCGGGTGGTAACCGCACGGCGACCTCGTTCCTCCGCAGGAAGGGAATCGAGAAGGGCGGATCATAGCCCATGAAGAAGGGCGGCTGCGCCGGCATCCGTCCCGCTTTGTCCAGTACCTCGGCGAGAATGCGGGCTTGCGTCTCGCGCGCTTCGGGCGTCGCGCGGCCGGAGAAGCGCAGGACCGCCAGCCGTTCGGGCGGGATTCGCGCCAGCCGCACGCCGGGCTCGGTCGGTTCCGGCGCCCCGGCCTCGGCCACTTTCCGAGGCAGGTAGAACCGCATCGTGCCCGCCGCGCCCTGCTCGACCGGCACGGTCATCGCGATCAGGCGGCCTCCGGTCTCGACGGGCGCGGTCATCGCGATACGGGTCCCGCCGCCGTTCGTGCCCGTGATGTACCGGAACAGGCGCCCGAACGCCTCGCCGTCATGCTGGCCCTTGGCGTCCGTCTCGACCGCCACGCGCCCGTCGTAATCCCGGATTTCCACCCTGCGGTCGAGCCGTTCGACCACCGTGTAGCGCGGCTCCTCGTAGGTCGCGCGGATGCCGACGACCGACAGGGCGGATTCGAGGAAGGTGATGAGATAGTAGACGAACTTGTCCATCGGGAGCGAGATCCGAGACGAAGGTTCACGAACAAGGCCGTTCCTCCGAAGCCGTTCCGTCCGTGATCGCCCCGCCTACATAGGCCCGGCTGCATAGGAGAGTGGATGGCGGACCGGACAGATCGCGTCCGGTCCGGAATGGTCAGGCCGGAAGGCGCCCGTCCGGCGAGTACCGGTCGATCGCCGAAGGAAGCTCACGCGAGAGGCGTGACAGCAGCGCGGCGCGGCTCAAGCCGGTCTGCTGCGTGAGGTGGTCGAGCGTCTCGGAGCCGATGGCGCGCTCGAGATCGGCTTCGGCGATGTCGCGGTTCGGTCCCTGCCGGACCCAGGAATTCGCTGCCTCGCCGTGTCCGCCCTTGGTGAAATGCTCGACGAGTTCGTTCAGCCCGGAGGCGATCAGGCCGCCGACACCGGCCGAGCTGATGCCGCCGAGCAGGCCGGCGAGGTTGTCGAGCGTGCCGGTGTCGCCCGTGTTGGGGGCGGCATTCGACGCCGGCGGGGCCGAAACGTGGCCGGCCCGGTCGGGCTGCCCCTTCAGCAACTCGGCGATCTTGTCCCGGTTCTGGTAGCCGGCGATGGCCAGCAGGCCCAGCAGGGCCGTCATCGAGGGGTATCCCTTGCTCATGGCGTCTTCTCCTTCGGAAAGGGTGTACCGCCGGTCCGACTCAGAGCCGGCCGTGCGAGGGGGCTTTGGTCCGACCGCTCAGCCTGCGGCTGACGAAGGCGATGACCCTCGGCAGCACGAGGGCGGTGAGAAGCTTGCGGATCATGGGCGTTTCCAGGTTGAACCGTTCAGCGAGTCGGACGCGCGAACCAGCCGAGGGCGAAGGCGGCGGCCACGAGGCCGAGCAGGGTCGAGCTGCGGTTCGTCTCCGCGTAGCGGACGGCGCGCCGGCCGTAGTCCCGGCCGTGGCGCCGGGCCTCGCCGACGAAGCGGCGGCCGTCCTCGATCCAGTCGTCGGCCCGCTCGCGGGCGGCGTGGGCGAGGTGGCGTCCGTCGCGGGCGAGATCCTCCGCCCGGTCGCGGGCGCTACCATAGGCGTACTGCGCTCCGCCGGCGACCTGGTTCACGGCGCCGCGCACTTGGCGGGCGGGGTCACCCGTGACGCCGCCGAGGGCGGTCTGGGCACGACCCTTGATGTGACGGGAGGCGCCGCGGAACTGATCGCGATTCATGGTTCTCTCCTGCAGTCGAGAGCGAGGGGACGGGGCCGGCCCGGCCGGCCCCGCGGATCGGTCAGCGCAAGGATCAGCGCAAGGATCAGTGTTTGCCGACGACCTTGTCGGCGAGGGTCTTGGCGCCGTCCTTGACGTCGCCCACCGTCTTCTGCGCCTCGCCCTTGAGCTCCTGCGCCTTGCCTTCGGCCACGAGCTTGTCATTGCCGGTCGCGTTGCCGACGCCCTGCTTGATGGTGCCGACAGCCTCGTTGGCGAGGCCCTTGATCTTGTCGGTGGTGCTGCTCATCGGATGGTCTCCTGTTCCGGTTGGTGATGACCGGCATCGCCGGTCGGGGAGGCCCCTGCCGCGTGGCGGGAGCCGAGGGGAAGCGGTCAGGCGCGGCGGGCGTCGTAGGTACCGAGCGCGGTGACGGGGGCCGGCGCGCCGAGGCGGCCGCCGAAGAAGGCGGCAAGAGCACCGAGGATCAGCGCGAGGGCGGCGTAGAAGGCGCCCTGCGTGGCCGCCGACTTGGCGGCGACGGCAGCGGCCTCCGCCTTCTGCTTGGCCGTCGCCACGGCCTGCTCGTACTGCTTCTGGTAGTCGTCGATCTGCGTCTTGGCTTGGTCGGGCGCGATGCCCTGCGCCTTGGCGAGCGCATCGGCCGCGCGGCTCTTGGCCTGCTCCTTCTGCGCGGGATCGCCGGTCAGCACGGCACGGACCGCCGCGACCGCGGCATCGCGGGCCGCCTGCGGATCCTGGCCGGCGGATTGCTCGCGGACCTTCTGCTCGATGCCGTCGAGCGGGTTGGAGATCTTGGACAGCGACGGCGCCGCCGCCTGAGCAGCCGTCTGCACGGTGCCGCCGACGAGGTTGCCCGCGCCGCCGAGGGCGCCCGAGACGGTGCTCAGCGTTCCGCCGACGAGGCCGCCCACCGCGGAGGTCAGCAGGTACAGCACCACCAGCGTGGTGACCGCCCAGGAGACGAGTCCGTGCAGCGCCGCGGCACCCGCCAGCGGCCTGCCGGAGAGGCGACCCGCGATGAGGCCGCCGGCCAGGGAGGCGACGACGCCGGAGATCACGAACCACAGCCCCGCGCCGAGCGAGAAGGTCGAGGCGGCCGGGTTGTCGGCGGCGTTCGTGCCGACCGCGGCCAGACCGACACCCACCCCGACCAGGTTCAGGACGACCTGCGTCACCAGGGCGACGACGGTGCCGGCGAAGATGGCACCCCAGGAGACCTCGTTGAGGAGGACAGCCCGCGTGTCGCCGGCGACGGGGGATAGGTTTGTGATCGTGGTCACGCTTGAACTCCGATGAGTCGGTTAAAGTCGAAGAAGGGGAAAGGGTCAGAGCCGGCTGACGAGCAGGCCGAGGCCGAAGCCGATGGCACCCGCGATGAGAAGCGAGGCGACGGGCGAGTCGGACACGTATTCACCGACTTCGCGGGACCCCTCGCGCAGGGTGCGGCGCCCGTAGTCGTAGCCGTCCTCGGCATAGTCGACCGCCTCGTCGGCGACGTGCCGCACGGCGTCCTTGGCTTGGCCGTAGAGGTTCTCTGCAGTTCCTTGGGCTTCGCGGAAGCGGCCTTCGACCGCCTCGCTCTTCGAGCCCGTAAGATCGCCGACGGCGCCCTGTACCCTGCCGCCAAGTTCCTTCGCGGCGCCGGTGATCCTGTCTGTATCGACCATGGTGTTCTCCTGCTTGGGTTTCGTGGAGGATGGCGCCGTCGGACGGCGCCGGGTCCGCTTCGGCTCAGTCGCGGCGCGGAGGCGGCTCGGATGGCCGCGCCCGTCGCTTCTGAGCCTTGCCTTCGGCTTCGGTCCGGAAATCACCGGTGAGCTTGCCAAGGACCTGCTTCACCGAGCCTTTGGTGTGCTCGGCGCAGTCCGGCTTCGCGCGGCTGGTCACGTCCACCTCGTCGGTGACTGACATTCTCCGCCCCGCCTCAGATGTCCACTGGATCGCGCCGATCAATAGTGCGAAAATACCAGTAGACCGGTTTTTAATTACCGGGCGTGACGAGGGGGAAACCGTTTTCCCGACCCCAGATCACGGCTTCCGACCGCTTGTGAACGCCCAGCTTGCGGTAGAGCGCGGCGCCATGATTGCGCACGGTGTTGCGTGAGAGGTTGAGCCGCTTGGCGATGGCCTCGTCGGCCAAGCCGGAGCAGATCAGATTGAGAATCTGGCGCTCGCGCACCGTGAGAAGCGGGCTCTCACCGCTACCGTCTGAGGTCCCCGGCTGGCGCAGATTGGCCAGCTTCTCGATGAGCCCGCGGCTGAACCAGGAGGTATCAGCCATCACCGTCTCGATGGCCTCGAACAGCTCACGTTCGCCGCGCTTTCGATCGGTGATGTCCTGCAGGACGAGGAGCGCGAAAGTCTCCTCGCCGATCTCTACCCGCTCGGCGGAGGCAAGACAGTCGAGTTCCGATCCGTCTTGGTGACGAAGGCAGACTTCCTGCCCGGAGATGAACCCGGTCCGCCGTACCGTTTCCTCGAACCGTTCACCGGTCATCCCAACGACCCAGAGCCCGATCTCGGTAAACGAGCGCCCCGACACGTCGTCCTCGCCGTGTCCGAACACCCGGGTGAACGCCTCGTTGAAGGCAGTCACCGTGAAGGTGTCGAGCCGCGCCAACAGGGTCGGGACGGGGGTCAGCCGGAACGCCTTGGCGAAGCGCTCTTCGCTCTGGCGCAAAGCTGTCTCGGCCTTCCGGCGCAGTTCGAGGTCGGCGAAGGTGAAAAGCATGCAGGGCTCGTCGCCCATCTCGATGGACTGGCCGGCCACGATGACGAAGCGGCTGTCGCCGTCCGGCAGATCGAGGCAGGCCTCCATCTGGGGAATGGTGGTGCCCTCGTTCAGGCGGTTGATCGCGAGTTCGCGGTTGCGTGCGCCGGCCAGAACGTCGACCTCGTAGACGCTGCGACCGATGACGGCATCATGGGTATGACCCGTCATTTCGAGGAAGCCGGCGTTGACCTTCACGTGTCGTAGGTCCGACAGGCGAGTGATGACGGCGGGTGCGGGGTTCGCGTTGAATGTCGCCTCGAAGCGCTGCTCGGCCTCGAACTGGTCCGAGACGTCCTTCAGGATCAGTGCCAGGCAACTCGGGCGTCCCTCCCGGTCGGTGGCGACCAAGCTGCGCAAGGAGTGGACGAAGGCGACCTCCGGTCGGTCGGCTCGCCGAACCTCGACGACGACGTCGTGGAAGCGTTCGCCGGCGAGTACCCGCTCGATGGGGTAATGCTCGGGCGTCCGATTGTTGCGGTAGCGCAGGGCGAAGCGCGCGCGGTAGGCATCGACGTCACGCCCGAGTTCGTCAATGCTCTCGACCCCGTGCATGGCGAGCGCGGCCTCGTTCGCGTAGGCGATGGTCTGGTCGGGCTCGACAAGGATCACGCCCTCGCTCAGGCCGGCGATGATCTGCCTCAACTCGTGCCTGTCGATGTCCGCCTTCACGCGCGCATCGCTCCTTCGCCGCTGCAACTGCCAAGACGGCAGCGGTGCACAAACGAGTTGCGCACAAACCGGTTCCGATCGACTTCTGGTATTTCGGGATCACATTCCTGATATCGACGGACCGAAGGTCGATGCCGAGATCGCGAAGGAATCGACCAGGCTGAGTGCGCTCCAGACGCAGCAGCAACTCGCCGTGTAGACGCTCTCGATCGCCAACCTTTCGAGCCAAGCCATCCTCAATCCCGTTACGGAAGTAGAGCGACAGGGTGGCAGAGGCGCGGCTTGCCTCGAAAGGTGCGCCCAAGAACGCAAAAGCCCCGGACGGAAGGTCCAGGGCTTCGAGTCTATATGCCTGTTGAGGCGAAAGGATTTTGGTAGCGAGGGAGGGATTTGAACCCCCGACACAAGGATTATGATTCCTCTGCTCTAACCAGCTGAGCTACCCCGCCACACTCGCGGACGGCGCCGACGCGTCGTCCGGTGGGCGCGGTATATGGAGAAGGGCGTGGCGGTGTCAACGGTCTGTTGCGAACCCCACACCCATTCTCCCGCTCAGAGGGTCTGACCGAAGATCTGGGCCACCTGCGGGATGTCCTTGTCGCCGCGTCCGGACAGATTCATCACCATCAGGTGCTCCGCCGGCTTGGTGGGTGCGAGTTCCAGCACCTTCGAAAGCGCGTGGGCGGGCTCCAGAGCCGGGATGATACCCTCCAGCATCGAGCAGAGCTTGAACGCCTCCAGCGTCTCCGAATCGGTCGCCGACAGGTAGGTGACTCGGCCCATCTCGTGCAGCCACGCGTGCTCCGGACCGATACCCGGATAGTCGAGGCCCGCCGAGATCGAGTGTGCATCCGCGATCTGACCGTCCTCGTTCATCAGGAGATAGGTTCGGTTGCCGTGCAGCACGCCCGGACGACCGCCGGTGAGCGAGGCGGCGTGCAGGCCGCTCTGCACGCCATGGCCAGCCGCCTCGACGCCGTAGATCTCGACCTCGCGGTCATCCAGGAAGGGGTGGAACAGCCCCATGGCGTTCGAGCCACCGCCGATGCAGGCGACGAGCGAATCCGGCAGGCGCCCCTCCATCTCCAACATCTGCTGCTTCGTCTCAATGCCGATCACGGACTGGAAGTCGCGCACCATCGCCGGATAGGGATGGGGGCCGGCCACCGTACCGATGCAGTAGAAGGTGTCGGCGACGTTCGTGACCCAGTCACGCAGGGCCTCGTTCATCGCATCCTTGAGCGTGCGCGTGCCCGATTGCACCGGCACCACCTCGGCGCCCAGCATCTTCATGCGGAACACGTTCGGCGCCTGCCGCTCGACATCGACGGCGCCCATATAGACCACACATTTCAGGCCGAAGCGGGCGCAGAGCGTCGCCGTGGCGACGCCGTGCTGACCCGCGCCCGTCTCGGCGATGATGCGCGGCTTGCCCATGCGGCGAGCGAGCAGGATCTGGCCGAGCACGTTGTTCACCTTGTGCGAGCCGGTGTGGTTCAGCTCCTCGCGCTTGAAGTAGATCTTTGCCCCCTGCCCCGCCGGGGCCTGGGCGCGCAGATGCTCGGTGAGGCGCTCAGCGTAGTAGAGCGGACTCGGCCGGCCAATATAGTGGGTGCGGTAGGCCTCCATATCCGCCTTAAACGACGGGTCGGCCTTGGCATCGGCGTAGGCCTTCTCCAGGTCGAGGATCAGGGGCATCAGCGTTTCGGCCACGAAGCGGCCGCCGAAGATGCCGAAGCGGCCGCGCTCGTCCGGCCCGGTACGGAAGGAGTTGGGAGCGGGGTTCAGCGTCACGGGGACGGTCCTTCGCGAAAATCGATCGTCGGCTCGCGTGCTAGACCTATGGGACGGCGGCCGCAATGCGGCACAGCCGGACAAACGCCCCGGAACTTCAGCCTGTCGGTCGCTGCGAGTAGAGGGTTTCGGTTCGTTGACTAGGCCCGGCGGCGCGTGGCGGCGACGAAGGCGGCGATCTTGGCCGGATCTTTCTCGCCCGGGCGAATCTCCACCCCCGACGAGACATCGACGGCGGCGAGCCCCGTGCGAGCCAGCGCCGTCCCGACATTCTCGGCATCGAGACCGCCCGACAGCATCGTGCCGGCGGGCAGCAGAGCCCCCCTCAGGATGTCCCAGTCGAAGCTGCGCCCGTTCCCGCCGGGCAGGTCGGCGCCGGGAGGCGGTTTGGCGTCGAGCAGGAGCCGGTCGGCCACGGCCGTGTAGTCCGGGAGTGCGACGAGATCACCGGCGGCGGCGATGCCGATGGCCTTCATCACGGGCCGTCCGGTCCGGCCACGAATGCTCGCGACGCGCTGCGGGCTCTCCTTGCCGTGAAGCTGGATCACGTCAGGATCGAGCGCGTCGATGACGGCGGCGAGGAGGGTATCGTCGGGGTCGACCAGTAGCACGACGCGTTCGGCCCTCCCCCGCGCCCGCCGCGCAAGATCACGGCCGCGCTCCAGGGTGACGTGGCGCGGACTCTTGGGAAAGTGGACGAAGCCGACAAGGTCAGCGCCCGCTTCGAGCGCTGCGTCGAGCGTCGCCTCCGTTCCAAGGCCGCAGATCTTGACGCACACCTCGGTCATGAGGGGTAATGCTCTCCAGCCCTCAGCGCGCCGCAACCGGAGCCGGCAGCGCCGTATGGGCATTGGTTCGGCCGTAGGTCGGCTCGACGCCCGGAGCGCCGAACGTCTTCAGCTCCGCCGCCGCCTTTGCCAAACGGTCGGCCTCGCGGCGGTGATAGCGCGCACGCTGGCGCGTTCCGGCCTGTCCAAGCCAGCTGCCGATGCCCCCGACCAGGATACCGAGCGCCACCGCGCCAAACAGCACAGCGTAGAGCGGCAAGACGAGGCTGAACACTGGCTCTGGCGAGAACGGATCGAAGGAGAGCGTCACGGGCTCGCGGTTGGCGACCGCGAGCAGGACGATCACCACCGCGATCGGCAGCAGAACCAGCGCCTTTAGAAAACGGATCATGCAACGGGTCTCCGACGGACGGCAGGAGCCTTCAGCCGACCCCGCCCGGATGCCGCTTAACGGCTTTCGGGCGGGCGCCTCTCGGGCTCAGACGGCAGAACTAGAGCGCTCTTCAACGATGTGGATGGCGGTTCGGCGCAAGGGTGCATCGAAACGAAGGGCCGAGACGAGGGCTTGGATCGATGCGATCAGGCGCTCGGCTGCTCCTCGCCGATGCCGGCTCGGTTCAGGCGCAGGCGCATCTCCTTCCCGGTCTTGAAAACCGGGATCGCCTTTTCCGAGACCGCCACAGACTCTCCGGTGCGGGGATTGCGACCACGCCGAGCCTCGCGGCGCTTCACCGAAAAGGCTCCGAAACCGCGCAACTCCACCCGATCGCCCTGGGCCAGGGCGTCGGCGATGGTGTCGAGGATCGCGTTGACGAGAGTCTCGACGTCGCGCTGGTACAGGTGAGGGTTCTGCTCAGCGATCTTGAGCACGAGTTCCGACTTGATCATGCGGCTCTCTTCCGGATGCGGGGCGGGCGCGACATGGCGCGAAACCTCAGGGAGCCGGGCGCCAGACGGCAAGGAGTCCGCCGTGGGCAACGCCGGCAGCCTCTTCCTCGACCGCACGGAAGCGGCTGGCGAGCCCTTCGAGACCGAGAAGGTCCGCGCCCATCCCGAGAGCCGACCAGAGCTTGAACCCGCCCTCTGCCTTCGGCTTCCAATCCTTCACCGGAAGGTTTGCAGGAACCTGCTTTTCCTTCTCCAGCCATGCCACCGCCTGGCGTTCGCCGCCGAGTTCGTCGACGAGCTTGAGGGGCAGGCTCTGGCGACCGCTGAAGACGCGCCCGTCGGCGACGGCCGAGAGCTGGCCGTCGTCCATGCCACGGCGCTCCGCCACCAAGCCCTTGAACCAGCCGTAGGTATCGAGAACGACCGAGGACAGGGCCGCGCGGGCCTCCGGCGAGGTCGGGCTGAAGCCCGAGGGCTCCGCCTTCAGGGGCGAGGATTTGACCGACTCGACCTTCACGCCGATCTTGTCGAGCAAGCCGGAGACGTCCGGATACTGGAACAGCACACCGATGGAGCCGACCAGCGCGGTTTCGCGGGCAACGATGTGGTCGGCGGCGATCGCGGTGATGTAGGCGCCCGAGGCAGCCGTCCCATCGACGAAAGCGACCATCGGCTTCTTCGCCGCCAGAGCGCGCAGATTGCGATAAAGTTCCTCCGAGCCGGTGGTCGTGCCGCCCGGGGACGAGATCGAAATGACGACACCCTTGACCGCGCTCGACTCGCCCACGCGCTCGATCAGCTTGCGGGTCGAATCGCTGCCGGCGATGAAGCCGCCGATCGAGATCCGCGCGATTTGATTTTCGGTGGCCGGGAACAGGCGGCCTTCGCCGACGCGCGCGCGGTAGCCCACGGCGCCGACAGCCAGGATGGCGGCACCGATGCCGAGCATCCGCCACAGCGTCAGCTTGCGGCGCAGACGGCGGCGGTCGATGAGAAACTCGGCGTCTGCGGCCATCCGACGATTTACTCCTCTCCAAGCGGTCCTTCGCGACCGTTGTTCTGTTGGGATCGTACACGCCGCGTCCTGCCGGAACGCAGCCTTGCCCGATCCGTGGATCTGCCCGTCTCGCCGAGACGGGTCGATTCCGCAAAGTATTTCGGCGCCGTTGCAACCCGCCGGCCCGGAGGTCGGCCAAGTCCTTGATGGGCTTGGGTTCGATCGCGGCTGTCGAGTCCGGGACCGTGTTTAACGCTGCCCGAGGCAGGCGGGCAAGAGCCTGTTCCATTCCCGCCGGCACAACCGGCACCGGCTGCCGTCGAAAGCGATGTCCTTAAGCCGTGACAGGTTCAGCGCCGAGCGTAGATTTCCTCGACGTAGCCGTCGCGCAGCCAGAACAGGTTCCGGTTCAATCGGCGATAGCCGCCATCACGCGCAACGAGTTCGGGCACGACAACCTGCCGGAAAACATCGGTGTTCGGTGCCGCGGCCTCCTGGTTGATGGAATAGAACAGGGGCGCGATGGCGCGGATACGTGCGATGTACATGGCCGCCGTCTCCGGCGGCATCTCGGGAAGCGAGTCCTGATTGACGGCCAGATCGTAGCTCTCGTCCCGCTCGATCTCCCACCACGGCAGAACCCGGATCGCGGCCTCGGCCTCGCCAGCCAGGGACACGTCGAGGCCCGCCTTCAACAGAAACCAGCCCTGAAGGACGTTGGTGAAGGGCAAGTCGAGGATCGTGTACCGCCGACCGGTGCCCCGCATGAACCATGCGAGGCCGCCGAAGCCGCCGCCGATCTCGACGACGCGGCTGAGATCGCCCAGTTGCCCGATACGCCACGCGGCGTAGGCGTGGCTGAAGGCGTGCTCGGGCAGGATGCCGGCCCCAAACGGCACGCCGAACGGCGCGCCGACATCGGGAAAGGTCAGAGGAAAACCGAGTTCGGCTTCGAGGCGTGGCGGCTCCACGTGGTGGGCAAGAGGCCCAAGGGGAGCGGCGAAGTCGCCCTGCTCCGGCGAGCGGACATGGGCGAGGCCGAGGGCCTCGGAGAGCCGCAGAAGCCGGTCGCACCAGCTCGCGGCGAACGGCGTCGGTGCGTGGCGGGCTAGTGTCGCCATCGTGCGTCCCATCGCGATGCCGTGCGCGAGATGGGACTGGAACAGGTTGTTCAGCAAATCGGAGAGGACCCCGGCATCACCATCCCGCAGCGCGCGGTGGAATGCGGGAAAGCCCTGTGTCCGCGCCGCCCACATGCCCTCGCTATCCGCCTGCACCGGTGAACGTCCGGCGCCGGACCGCCAAGCGGCGATCAGCCGGCGCGCGATCGTCTCGTCCTCCGCACCGGGGCAAGGGGCAGCGAAGGCGATCGCCGGCAGATCCGGCCAGGCACGGTAGGGATAACGGTACGTCCACGGCCCCGCGATCCCACCGCCGAGTTCGGCACTCGCGGTCGGCGCACGGTAGGGCCGGCCCTCGCGGCGACCGAAGACGCGATAATGCTCCTGCGCGGAGGCGATGTGGCCGGCCTCGACCGCCATCGCGACGTCGGCGTTCAGATCGAGGTACAGCTCGGAGGCGAAATCGGGCGGGAGCCGGCCGAGGTGGCGTTCTCCGGGCTTCCTCTTCAACCATCTCAGGCCGGCGCCTAAGCTCGGGAGGCGGTGTGCCATCGCGCTCGCCTCGGGACGCTTCGAAAAAACAGGATCAAAACAAGTTCGGGGCCGGCAGAGCCGGCCCCGAGACATCGTTGGAAGGCGGCGAGGCTTACTCGTCGTCGCCCTTCTTCTTGTTGAAGGCGGCGCCGAGGATGTCGCCGAGCGAGGCACCGGAATCGGCCGAGCCGAACTGGGCCATCGCCTCACGCTCCTCAGCGACTTCCAGTGCCTTGATCGAGACCTGCACACGGCGGGCCTTGCGATCGAACTGGATGACGCGGGCGTCGAACTTCTCGCCGGCGGCGAAACGCTCGGGACGCTGATCGCCGCGATCACGGGCGAGCTCGGCACGGCGGATGAAGGTCTGCATATCGGTGTCGACGAGCTTCACCTCCAGGCCGGAATCCTTCACCTCGACGACCTCGCAGGTGACGATCTGACCCTTCTTGATCTCGCCGGCTTCCGCGAAGGGATCGCCGCCGAGCTGCTTCACGCCGAGCGAGATGCGCTCCTTCTCGACATCGACGTCAAGAACCTGGGCGCGGACCATGTCGCCCTTCTTGAACTCCTCGATGACCTGCTCGCCGGGACGGTTCCAGTCGAGATCCGACAGGTGGACCATGCCGTCGACATCGCCTTCGAGGCCGATGAACAGGCCGAACTCGGTCTTGTTCTTGACCTCGCCCTCGACCTCGGAACCGATCGGGTGCTTCTCGGCGAAGGCATCCCACGGGTTCTGCAGGGTCTGCTTGAGGCCGAGCGAGATACGGCGCTTGACCGAATCGACTTCCAGGATCTGCACCTCGACTTCCTGGGAGGTGGAGACGATCTTGCCCGGATGGACGTTCTTCTTGGTCCAGCTCATCTCGGAGACGTGGATCAGGCCCTCGATCCCCGGCTCCAGCTCCACGAAGGCGCCGTAATCGGTGATGTTGGTCACGCGGCCCTTGAGCTTGGCGCCCTCGGGGTAGCGGGCGGCGATGCCCTCCCACGGATCGGCCAGGAGCTGCTTGATGCCGAGCGAGATGCGGTGCGTCTCGTGGTTGATCTTGATGATCTTGACCTTGACCGTCTGGCCGATGGTCACGACCTCGGACGGATGGTTCACGCGGCGCCACGCCATGTCGGTGACGTGCAGCAGGCCGTCGATGCCGCCGAGATCGACGAAGGCACCGTACTCGGTGATGTTCTTGACGACGCCGTCGATGACCTGACCTTCCTCAAGGTTGGCCACCAGCTCCGAGCGCTGCTCGGCGCGGCTCTCTTCGAGCACCGTGCGGCGTGACACGACGATGTTGCCGCGGCGGCGATCCATCTTGAGGATCTGGAACGGCTGGGGCGTGCCGAGCAGCGGGGTCACGTCGCGTACCGGGCGGATATCGACCTGCGAGCGCGGCAGGAACGCCACGGCGCCATCGAGATCGACGGTGTAGCCGCCCTTGACTTGGTTGAAGATCGTGCCGGTCACGCGCTCGTTGGCTTCAAAAGCCTTCTCAAGCTTGACCCAGCTCTCCTCGCGGCGCGCCTTGTCGCGCGAGATGACGGCCTCGCCCAGCGCGTTCTCAATGCGGTCGACGTAGACTTCGACTTCATCGCCGACCTTGAGCTCGCCCTCGCGGCCCGGGCCGGTGAATTCCTTGAGGGGGACGCGCCCCTCAGTCTTGGCACCGATATCGATGACGGCGACATCCTTCTCGATGCCGACGACGGTGCCCTTGACGACCGAACCCTCGGTGATCTCGTGCTGGAGGAAAGATTCCTCGAGCAGGGCCGCGAAATCCTCGCGGGCCGCGGAGCTTGCGTTCAGACCAGCAGACATTCTTTCTCCTGAATGGCCTCATCTCGTGAGGCCGCGTCGGCGGCTCGTGTTGCGAAATACCCCCGTCACCGCCGCCCGCCGGATGGACGATCCGGTCGGGCTCGCCTCCTCTCGGAGGGCCGACGCATGCTCAAAGCGATGGTCGAGGGCCGATCTCCCCGGCGATGCGGCCGCCGGGCACGAAACCCGGATCCTGACGGAACCGATGAGGAAATCGGTGCGAGCGATACCGGATCCGCGTCGCCGACGCAACGTCTTGTACTGTCTCACGATCGACCGGCCCATGGCCTCGCAGCGGACCGGGCAGATCGCACTGGACGGAAGCCGGCGGACGCCCGGCACCGTTTCGGCGCGGAGGTTCAGGCGCTCAGGTCGTCGCGCCGGCCGGACGGGTCAGTGCGTAGAGCGTGATCGCCGCCGCGTTCGAGACGTTCAGGCTGCGGATCGCCCCCGTCGCGTCGATGCGCACGAGCAGATCGCAGCATTCGGTCGTGCGCTGGCGCAGGCCCTTACCCTCGGCGCCGAGCACCAACACGGCCGGACGGCGCGGGCCGACGGCGTCGAGCGAGGTGCCGGCATCCGAATCCAGTCCGATCCGGGTAAAGCCGCGTTCGCCGAGCGTGATCAGCGCCTCGGCGAGATTGCGTACGATCACCAGCGGCACGTGTTCCAATCCGCCCGAGGCGGATTTCGCCAGCACGCCGGTGGCGTTGGGCGAGTGGCGCGCGGTCGTGACGATCGCGGTGACGCCGAAGGCGGCCGCCGTGCGGACGATGGCACCGACATTGTGCGGATCGGTGATCTGATCGAGGGCGAGCAGAAGCGCGTCGTCGGGCATTGCATCGAGAGCTGGCGCGTCCAGCGGTTCGGCTTCGGCGTAGAGGCCCTGATGCACGGCGTCCGGACCGAGCAGCCGGTCGATGGCGCTCGGGCGGACGATCTCCGGCTCGACCGGCAGCGCGATCCCCGCCTCGTTGAGGCGAGCCAGCGCATTCTCGGTGGCGAGCAGCCGGTGGAAATGGCGGCCCGCATTGGCCAGCGCCTGCGATACAGGGTGCCAGCCGTAGAGCACGACATGGTCTCTTCCCTCACGGGCCGTTGGCCCCGGCGGCTGTTGCGTTCGCGGGCGGGGCCGGAAGCCGTACGGCTTGGCCGGGCGGTCGCGCGGCGGGGTCATGGGCGGGTCTTTCGGGACAGGAGGTGGAGGCTGCGTCTCGCTCGCCCGAGAAAGCGATGGGACCGCTCCGCGTCAAGCGGCGGAATCACGCGGCAAAGCCGTTGCCGTCCGCCGCGAACCCGACTATAGACCGGGCGCCGCCGGACAGCGCCCTTCGTCTATCGGTTAGGACGTCAGCCTTTCACGCTGAAAAGGCGGGTTCGATTCCCGCAGGGCGCGCCATTTCTGTGCAGAGCCGCGAACACCGGACACGGTCGTGCCGACCTCGACGCGGTTGGCGGTCGCTTGAAGCCTCACCTTCCGGAACGGGATCTTGCCCGTTATCACGTTCTCGGCAACACACGACCGAAGCGTTCGAACAGTTCGGGCGCGATCTCAGTTGAGCCCGGATTAGCCACGCGGATCCGGCCGAGCGCAGCCTTCGCCAGATCTCGCTCCGCTCGCAATGCCGAGAGCCGCTCCCTCAGCAGATCGTCAGGCTTGTCGTTGCCGTCCTCCACTAAACGGTAGAGCCGCTTCGGCGTCCCGGCAGAGCCACTGCAGCGTCCCCTCCGCAGTCGCGAATTCGCTGCGCAGCACCGTCACGCGACCATCGACCTGGGTCGCCCGCTCGGCGCATTGCGGCGCACCGCGAGGCCAATGTCGTCCGCAGGCAGTCAGGCTGCTACAAATCGGCCACGGGATGCTCGGTGACAAGAGCGCTTTCCGACGAAGTGAATGCCGGTTCGGTGAAAGAAATTGCGTCAAAACAAGGACCTAGAGCCATCGGCGCGTCTACGCCCTCTTGCGTCGGCAATACAGATATCAACTGGCTCCTCGCCGCTTCCGTCTGATCTATATCAAGGTGCTTCGTGACGTGATGGGCTTCCCTGTCGAGGTGCTCGTGACAGGCGCCTCCAGCCGACAGGGCGGGCAAGATGGACATAGATGTAGGCGAGGTCCCCTTATTCACGCCGGTGGTGTGCATGAGCATCCGGAAACCTTGGATCAATGACGCAGGAGAAGGGTGAAAACGTTCGCCTCCGTCTGGATGGCCTAAGCCTATGAGACCGTCCGGCCTGCCGAAGGACACTTCCCGGTGCCGGTGACCGCAAGTAGGACGGCCAGTCCAGGCTTCGCAGACGTCCATTGCCGACTCTTGACGCCGTAGCGACTTGGGCGGCCACTGGGCCAGTGCAGATGATAGCGCGCGATTTGGACCGCCGTGGCCGTCGCGGGCAGCTTACTCGAGATCAGACTTAAGCCGTACTTCGTCACTCTTGTGAATCGAGTGTCAGGAATGTTGGCCGACTACCTCCCCAGCGCACTCGATCTGGCTCGAAGCCAGTTCGCCTTTACGGTCGTGTGGCATTTCCTATTCCCGGCTTTCACCATCGGACTGGCCAGCTTTCTTGCGGTGCAGGAAGCCTTCTGGCTCACCACCGGGCGCGCCGTCTATCTCGATTCCTACCGTTATTGGCTCAAGATCTTCGCCATAGCGTTCGCCATGGGCGTCGTCTCGGGGCTCGTCATGAGCTACCAGTTCGGTACGAACTGGTCGGTCTTTTCTGACAAGACGGCTCCGATTCTCGGTCCTCTCCTCGGCTACGAGGTTCTGACGGCCTTCTTGGAGGCGGGTTTTCTCGGAGTCATGTTGTTCGGTCTGGAGCGCGTCGGCCCGCGTCTTCATTTCCTGGCGACTTGCCTCGTTGCCGTGGGCACGCTGACCTCGGCCTTCTGGATCCTGTCGGCCAATTCCTGGATGCAGACGCCGGCGGGCTACGTGCTCGACGCCAACGGCCATTTCGCGCCCCAGGATTGGTGGGCCGTGGTCTTCAACCCGTCCTTCCCCTTCCGTTTCGCCCACACCGTCACCGCCGCCTACCTGACCACCGCGATGATCGTAGGCACGGTGGCGGCGTGGCATCTCCTGCGCGACCGGTCGAACCCGCGCGCCCGCCTGATGTTCTCGATGGCGATGTGGATGGCTGCAATCGTCGCCCCCGTGCAACTCGTCCTGGGCGATCTGCATGGGGGCAACACCTACCACCATCAGCCCGCCAAGGTCGCGGCGATGGAAGGCCATTTCGAAAGTGAGCGGCGCGCGCCCTCGATCCTGGTCGGCTGGCCGGACGCGCAGGCCGAGACGACGCGTTGGGCGATCGGCATACCGGGGCTCGCGAGCCTGTATCTCGCCCACGACCTGAACGCCGAGGTGCGCGGGCTGAAGGCACTTCCGCGCGACACCTGGCCGACCAACCTGCCCCTGGTGTTCTGGGCCTTCCGGGTCATGGTCGGGCTTGGCTTCCTGATGATCGCCCTGGGCGTGGCTTCCCTCTATCTGCGCTGGAAAGAACGGCTCTACACGTCTCGATGGCTGCACCGCTGCGCGGTCGCGATGGGCCCGTCCGGCCTCGTCGCCGTCACGGCCGGCTGGGTCGTGACGGAATCCGGGCGTCAGCCCTTCACGGTTTACGGGCTGCTGCGCACCGCCGACAGCGTCTCACCCATCGCCGCCCCCGCGGTCGCGGCCTCGCTGGCCGCGTTCGCCGTGGTCTACTTCGTCGTGTTCGGGGCCGGCATCTGGTACCTTCTGCACCTCTTCAATCAGCCACCTCGATCGCACGAGGCGGGTCTGCCCGCCGGCCAGCCGGTGCGCACCGCCGGCATTACCCCGGCCCCGGCGCTCGCCGCCGGTCCGAATGCCCAGCCCGCTGAGTGAAGGAAGCGGATTCGATGTCTCTCGACCTCACGCTGATTTGGGCCCTCCTGATCGCCACAGCCGTGTTCCTCTACGTTGCGATGGACGGGTTCGATCTCGGCATTGGCATCCTGTTCCCGGCCATGTCGGCCAAGGCCGATCGGGACGTGATGGTGAACTCCGTTGCCCCCGTGTGGGACGGCAACGAGACTTGGCTGATCCTCGGCGGCGGTGGCCTCTTCGCGGTCTTCCCGCTGGCCTACGTGACGATCCTGCCGGCGCTCTACATGCCGCTGATCTTGATGCTGCTCGCCCTTGTCTTCCGCGGCGTCGCCTTCGAGATGCGCTTCCGCATGGTCACGGCGCGGGGTCAGCTCTGGTGGGACCGGGCCTTCTCCTGGGGCAGCTACGTGGCGGCCTTCTGCCAGGGCATCGCGCTCGGCGCCCTCGTCCAGGGCATCCGTGTCGAGGGGCGTGCCTATGCCGGCGGCTGGTGGGACTGGCTCACCCCGTTCTCTCTGCTGACCGGCGTGGCGCTGGTGGTGGGCTACGCGCTCCTGGGGGCCTGCTGGCTCATCTGGAAGACAGGGGGAGAATTGCAGATCCGCGCTTACCGCCTCTCCCGCCCTCTGGGCCTGGCGACCTTGCTCCTGATCGCGATCATTTCGCTCACGATGCTCGTCCTCAGCACCCCCTTCCGCGAGCGCTGGCTCTCCTTCCCCGGCATCCTCGTCGGTGCGCCGGTGCCCATTCTCGTCGGGCTGCTGGCGCTACGTTTCCAGCGCTCGCTGGATCGGCGTGAGGAGATCATGCCCTTCCTCTGCGCGCTCGGCTTCTTCCTGCTGTCCTACATCGGCCTCGGCATCAGCCTTTGGCCGATGATCGTGCCCCCGGACATCACGATCTGGGCCGCGGCGACGCATCCGAGCAGCCAAGTCTTTCTGCTCGCTGGTGCGGTGGTGCTGGTCCCGATGGTGCTCGGCTACACGGCCTACGTCTACTGGCTGTTCCGCGGCAAGGTCACGTCGGAATCCGGGTATCATTGATGGGGCTTCATCAGCCGACCGCGGAGCCTGTCTTCGTGCCCGATGCCGCACGGGTTCGCAGCGAGACGATCACCGGCAAGCTCCGTCGGATCGGGTGGTTCGTTCTGCTCTGGACGATGAGTGTCGTCAGCCTGACGCTCATCGCGCTCCCGCTTCGATGGCTGCTGAAATCGGCCTGATCGGCGCTCCGAACAAGGGCGCGGACCGGACGGGTGGTTCGGTGCGCGACCTCGCGCCTCGGACACGTCCCGTCGGGAACAGTCCTCTGCGATGAAGAACCCGCAGATCCTGACGGTCTCGGGTGGAGGCATACAGGAATTGGATTGATCATCGTCAAGGTGCTGGCCTGCCCGCCTCGGCTATACTGTCGGTCTTGCAGGGATTGACCATGCCTCAGTTCGATCCGTTTGCCGGCGCCGACTTGAATAGCCACGTCGCCACCGTCGCCCATCCTGACGAAGAGGCCCGGTTCAAACCCTGATCGGTAGAATTTCCAATTTACCGCCGCCAATCGATCAATCATTATGGAGGATGCGCCATGCGGAGCGTTGCAATGCTCGTTGCTGTTCCGGTGATGATGATGGGAGTCAATATCTATACTGCGACAACGGCGATGAGCCGGCCGGGCCAGATCATGACGACGCGCGACATGAATATCGAGTGTCGCGGCAATGGATGGGTTGGACGCGGTGCGAGAGATTGCTGCAGTGGCCGCTGCCGGATTCTGAAATCGAAGCGATGCAAGTGCATCGGCAATAAACCGTCGTTCTAGAGCGCATTCCGACGAAGCTCTGGCCGGGTCTTCGAAAGAATACGCGTCAAAATGCAGACTGAGAGGCGGCGGCCTGATGCAATCGGGCCGGATACGGCTCGAGCATCGCTTGAAAACACATTCGCTGATGTCTGGACAGATGATGCAGCGCGCGCATCCCCCGTGTCGTCCCGGATCAAGCATTCGGGGCGGCACGTTCGGTGTCCGGATCTGCGAAGCGGCGCAGGGTTCGAGCCTGAGGACCTCCGCCATCCCTTCCGCCATCGCGGATGCGCGCGACGGGCATCGGGCCGTGCAAGGCTCCGAGCAAGGCTCCGAGAGTGCCGCGCCAACGGCCCCGTCCCACCACCCCGGCACGTCGCCGACGATGGGTCGCGCCGGACAGGGCTTTCGACCGCTCGTCGAGCGTCGGCGGACGATCTTCCGGAGGCGAACATGACGATGACCGGCATGTTCAAGCTCCGGGTCTGGGTGGCCGCCGCAACGCTCTCCGCCGCGTGCCCGCCCGCCATTTCGACGGCGTTTGCGCAGGCCGAGCCGACGGGCCCCCCAGTCGTCGGCATCATCGCCGCGCGCAAGGAGCCGATCACACAGACAGAGCAGTTCATCGGCCGTATCGAGGCGAAGCAGCGTGTCGACATCGTTGCCCGGGTGACGGCGTTCATCGAGAAACGGCTCTTCGTCGAGGGCGCGGACGTCGAGGAAGGAACGCTCCTCTACCTTCTCGAGCAGGGCCCGTTCCAGGCGGCCGTGGCCGCTCAGAAGGCGCAGATCGCGCAGGTTGAAGCACAATTGGGAAACGCGCGTCTCACGACGCAGCGGGCGAGAATCCTGCTTGGCGGGCCGGCCGGGCAGCAATCGACCTACGACGCGGCACTCGCGAATGAGCGTGCCTTGGAGGCGCAGCTCCAAGCCGCACAAGCCCAGCTCGACACGGCGCAGATCAATCTCGGCTACACGGAGATCCGAGCGCCGATTGCGGGCCAGATCGGGCGCACGTCCCTGACGATCGGCAACGTCGTCGGTCCGAGCTCCGGGGTGCTGACGACGATCATCAGCCAGGACCCGATGTTCGTGACGTTTCCGGTGCCGGTCCGTGAAGCGATCAATCTGAGAGCGCGCTATGGGCCGACGGGCGGATTCGGCGCTGTCCTGATCCGGGCGCAACTACCGGACGGCCGCTTCTACGATCACACCGGGAAGCTCGATTTCGTCAACAACACCATCGCGACGAATACGGACACGATCCTGCTTCGCGGCGTGCTGCCGAATCCCCCGATCTTCGCTCAGACCCGCACGTCCGCCACCATCCGCGAGCTCACGGATGGCGAGTTCGTGACCGTGTTCCTCGAAGGCGTCGAGCCGGTCGAAGTGGTTGCAATCCCTCGCTTGGCCGTCCTGGCCGACCAGCGGGGCAGCTACGTCTATGTGATCGGGCCGGGGAATAAGGCCGAGGAGCGTCGCATTCAGCTTGGCCAATCGAGCACGACGCTCGCGGCGGTGACGAGCGGCCTCACGGTCGGAGAGCAGGTCATCGCCGAAGGCCTTCAGCGGGTCCGTGCGGGCGAGACGGTCTCGCCCAGGCCCGCCGACGCCACGCTTCAGAAGATGATGCGGAATTCAGCCGTGAACGAGGACCGCGCGGGGATCGCTGGCCCCACGGCTCCAGCAGGATCAGCCGGCGGCAGCCCGAGCAGCCGGCGCTAGCACAGCATGGGACGCCGCCTCCCTTGCGACGTCCGATGTCCCGCTCCGCGGCCCCTCGTCCCGGATCGAACTCCGTTTGTCCCAGGCAACTGAGCCCGAGGCGTGTCATGATCTCCTCGATCTTCGTGGACCGCCCGCGGCTCGCGATCGTCATCGCGCTGATCATCACGATCGCGGGCGGGCTGGCACTGTTCCGGATCCCGGTCGCGCAGTTCCCAGACATTGTCCCGCCACAGGTCAGCGTGTCGGGGACGTATCCGGGGGCCTCTGCGGAGGTCGTCGAGGCGAGCGTTGCCCAGCCGCTTGAGGCGCAGATCATCGGCGTTGACCGCATGATCTACATGAAGTCCACCAGCGCCAATGATGGCAGCTACAGCCTGTCGGTTAGTTTCGAGCTCGGCTCCGACCCGGATATCAACGCGGTCACCGTCAACAACCGCGTCCAGTCTGCCTTGTCCCAGCTCCCGTCCGAGGTGCAGCTGCAGGGGCTCAAGGTGCAGAAGAAATCCTCCGCGATCCTGCTGTTCGCCGTCCTCTACAGCGAGACGGGCGCGCAGGACCCGCTCTTCATCACGAACTACGCCATCATCAACGTGCTCGACGAGATTTCGCGCACGGTCGGAGTGGGGCAAGCCAACCTGTTCGCGCGGATGAACTACTCGATGCGCATCTGGTTCGACACGCAGCGCCTGACGAGCCTGAATCTCGCGCCGTCGGACGTGGTGGACGCGATACGGGCGCAAAGCGTGCAGGCGCCGGTCGGCCGCATCGGCGCGCCGCCGATCACGGACGAGCAACAGATTCAGATGAACGTGCAGACGCAGGGTCGATTGTCGACGCCGGCACAGTTCGGCGCGATCGTCCTGCGGACGAACCCCAACGGCTCCGTGGTTCGGATCAGCGACGTCGCCAGAGTGGAGCTCAGCGCGCAGAGCTTCGACAGCGAATCCCGGCTCGACGGCCGCCCCGGTGTCCCCGTTGCGATCTATCTCGTGCCAGGCGCCAACGCGGTACGGACCGCGACCGCCGTGAAAGCAACCCTCGAGAAGCTCTCGGCGCGCTTCCCTGCAGGACTGCGGTACGTGGTGGTGCACGATTCCACGACCTTCGTGAAGGACACCATCTCCGAGGTGCTGCGGACTCTGGCCGAGGCCTTCGTCCTCGTCGTCATCGTCGTGTTTCTGTTCCTCGGAAATCTTCGGGCGACGGTGATCCCCGCGATCGCCGTGCCGGTGAGCCTCATCGGCACCTTCGCTGTGCTGCTCGTGCTTGGCTATTCGGCGAACACCGTCTCGCTCCTGGCGATGGTGCTTGCCATCGGCATCGTGGTCGATGACGCCATCGTCGTCGTCGAGAATGTCGAGCGCGTGATGGAGGAGCATCCGGAGCTGTCGTCGGCCGACGCGACGAAGCTCGCCATGACGCAGATCACGGCTCCCATCATCGCCATCACGCTCGTCCTCCTGTCTGTCTTCGTTCCGATTGCCTTCATCCCGGGCGTCTCGGGAACCCTGTTTCGCCAATTCGCCGTCACGATCAGCGCCGCGATGGTGATCTCGGCGATCAACGCGCTCACCCTGTCACCCGCGCTCTGCGGGGTGTTCCTGCGTCCCACACGCTCGCGGCCGGGCATCATGGGCCGCGTACTCGGCGGGATCGACTGGGTGCGCGACCGCTATACCGCGGGCGTCCGCCGCCTCGTCCGCGTGTCCACGCTCTCGCTCGTGCTGGTTCTCCTGTTCGCGGGCGGCATCTTCGGCCTCTCGCAGATCACACCGGTCGGCTTCCTCCCGGAAGAAGATCAGGGCGCCTTCTTCGTCTCGGTCCAACTGCCCGACGGCGCGTCGGTGGCGCGCACGAGCGCCGTCGCGACAGAGGTCGAGAGGCTCCTGAAGGACATGCCCGGCGTCAACCAAGTGCTTTCGGTTATCGGCTTCTCGCTCCTGGACGGGGCCGCCGAGCCGAACTCCGCGTTCTTGGTGGCGCAGCTCAAACCTTTCGCCGATCGCGGGAGCGCGGCAGAATCCGCCCAGGCCCTGATCGGGCGCGCGGACGCGGCGGCCACGAAGATCGGGCAGGCAACGGTCCGGCCCTTCAACCTTCCGCCCATCGTCGGGCTCTCGACGAGCGGTGGTTTCGAATACGTGCTCGAAGCGCGAGAGGGCCAGGACCCGGCCGCAATCGACGCGGTCGTGCGCGGGCTTGTCGCGGCGGCGAACGGCGACCCGCAACTCGCCCGCGTCTTCTCCACCTTCACGGCGTCGAATCCCTCGATCTTCCTCGACATCGACCGCACGAAGGCGCAGGTGCTGGGGCTGGCGATGAGCGAGGTCTTCAGTTCGCTCCAAGCGACGCTCGGCGGTGTCTACGTCAACAATTTCAACCTCTACGGCCGCACCTGGCAGGTGAATGTAGAGGGTGAGGCGGACAACCGGGGCGACATTCGCGACATCTGGAACATCTATGTCCGCGGTGCCTCGGGCCAGATGGTGCCTCTGCGTTCGGTCGCGGGCGAGCGCATCGTGCTCGGACCGCAGGTGCTCACGCGCTACAACAACTTCCGGGCCGTGAGCGTGAACGGCAGTGCGGCGCCCGGCATCTCCTCCGGCGCCTCAATGGCCGCGATGGAGCAGATCTCCGACCGGACCCTGCCGACAGGCTACAGCTACGAGTGGACCGGGACTGCCTATCAGGAGCAGCAGGCATCCGGGCAGACCTGGATCGTCCTCGGCCTCGCCTTCCTGTTTGCCTACCTGTTCCTCGTTGCCCTCTACGAGAGCTGGACGATCCCCATTCCGGTCCTTCTGTCCGTCGTGGTCGGTGCCTTCGGCTCTTACCTTGCCGTCAAGCTCGCCGGCCTTTCGCTCGATCTCTACAGCGAGATCGGGCTCGTAGTGCTGATCGCGCTCGCGGCCAAGAACGGCATCCTGATCGTCGAGTTCGCGAAGGATCAGCGGGAGGCGGGCCTGCCGATCAGGGAGGCCGCGATCCACGGCGCCGAGCAACGGTTCCGCGCCGTGATGATGACCTCCATCGCCTTCATCCTCGGCCTTGTCCCCCTCGTGATCGCGACCGGTGCGGCCCAGATCAGCCGTCGCGACGTCGGCACCGCGGTCTTCGGCGGGATGATCGCAGCGAGCTCGATCGGCATCTTCCTCGTGCCGATGCTCTACGTCACGGTCCAGACCCTGCGGGAGCGCGTGAGACCGGGGAAGGGTCAGACCGCCTGACCGGTGGTGGTCCGGGCGCCTGCGACACCGCTTGGGTGGGGCTCCGGTGAGTCCCACCGAGACATTCGTTCCGGGGACGGACCGCGTGAAGTCCAGGGTTTGCTGGCGATCAGCAAGAGGAGCGGGCGAGGATGAGGCCGGCAGATCAACCCGCGACGCCCCTGCAACAGGCTCGCTTCGTCGCGGTGGCCCTGATCGTCGGTGCCCTCACGGGCGTGTTCGGCGGCCTCTTTCACCTCGCCATCGACACGATCATCGATTGGCCGACATGGCTCGCCGGCCAGACTGCGGGCTGGCGGTTGGTCGCGGCGAGCGCCACCCTAACCATGGCGGCCACGGTCTTTGCCGTGTTCATCACCCGGCGCTTCGCTCCGGAAGCGAGCGGGAGCGGAGTTCCGGAGATCGAGGGGGCCATCGCCGGCATCAGGCATGTGCGTTGGGAGCGCGTGCTGCCGGTGAAGTTCATCGCCGGCATCGCCGCGATCGGATCAGGCCTGGTTCTTGGCCGGGAGGGGCCGACCATTCACATGGGCGGCTCGGCGGCGCTCGCCGCCTCGGAGATGTTCCGGGTGAGGCACGCCGATCGGCAGGCCTTGCTGGCGGCAGGTGCGGGGGCGGGTCTCGCCTGTGCCTTCAATGCCCCGATGTCGGCCGTGCTTTTCGTCATCGAGGAAACGCGCAAGCAGTTCCCGTACACGTTCCGGAACTACATGGGGGTGTTCGCCGCAGCGATCACCGGAACGGCGGTGACCCAGATCATCTCAGGCGCGCGGCCGGACTTGCCGCTATCCGCCGGGGCAGCGGCGCTGGCTTCGCTGCCTGCCTTCGCAATCCTGGGGATGATCCTGGGTGCGGTGGGCATGCTCTTCAATCGATGCATCATGGCGATGCTGGACGTCGCCGCCGCTTGGCAGAAGCGCGCACCCTATGTGTGGCCTGCCCTGGTCGGACTGCTCGTGGGCGCCCTGCTGATCCTCGCTCCGCGCACTGTCACGGGCGGGGAACGGGTCATTTCACAGATCGCCGCCCTGACCCCGAGTGCGGGCGTGCTCGTGATGCTGGCGGTCACCCGCCTCTTCACCTCGGTTGCCAGCTATTCCGTTGGGACGCCGGGCGGCATTTTTGCACCGATCCTGTCCCTGGCGACCTGCATCGGCTTGGCCTTCGGCCTGCTCGCGCACACGGTGTTTCCCGAAGCCTTATCCGGCCTCGGGGTGACGCCGGTTTCCTTCGGAATCGTGGCAATGGCCGCGCTCTTCAGCGCCACCGTCCACGCTCCGGCCGTGGGGGTGGTGCTGGTGCTAGAACTCACGAGCGCCTACGCGCTCGTCCTGCCTATGCTGACGGCCTGCCTGACCGCGAGCCTCGTGGCCCAATGGCTCGGTGGCCGTCCGATTTATGGAGAGATGCTGGAGCGCACCCTTGCCCAGGCCGGCAGGGGGCCGGCCAAGGGCTCAGATATCGGTCTGGCTTCCAATCGGGATCGTGCGACACACTGAAGTCCGCCACGGAGCCCGCCAATGAGCTCGTTGAGGGCGCGCAGCCGCAACGCTTCCTGCACGGCCGCCCCGAGTGCCGGGCCGCCGGAGTTCGGGGGCGGCACATCAGGACGAGGAGGTTGTCGAGGCCCGCCTCAGTCGCCGTTGAAGGCCGAGCGAGGCGTGGCCCGGTTGCCACTCCGGAGATCGCGGCTGCGGCACGGATTCGGAGCGAATTGGACGATCCGCTCGGGGATGAGCGCCTCGTCAGACCGTAGACATTTCATAGGGGTGGCGGTGGTGGCGGAGGCGGAGGCGGAGGCGGCAGGGGCAATATCGGCGGAGGTGGAGGTGGAGGGGGCGGCGGAGGCGGCGGCAAAACCAACGGCGGTGGCGGAGGGCCGGGCGGACGCGGTGGCGGGAGGGGCTGCGCGAGCGTCACCGTGCTGGTGGCAAGCGCCGCAGCGATGATGATCAATCGCTTCATCATGGGCGAACCTCCATCGAGCTTGCCGACCTGTGCGGCACTTCGGACAGCGCTGAAACGACGGAAGGAGGCTCGTTCGAACCGCGCTTCATCCTCGGCTCCTCTGCTCCCAGCTGCCTCTCTCAATGGGCCCCGTCCAGGGCCTGCCGGTCCGGCCGCCTGGGCAGGAAAGGCCTGAGTATCGAGCGAATCGATATCCGCCCCTGAAGTCGGAGCTTGGTCCGCAGTAGAAGGGATGAAACTGGTCGATCAGCCAGATTTCGCCGACTGATCGACGGCTGAGCGCTGTCGAAGCGCCGATGCAGAAAGGTAATTCGATAATGCAGGCATGTCTGCATCAGAACACCTTCTTCAGCTCTCCATCGATCTTCGACCACAAGGAAGCGGCCGGTGCCTTCCTGCACTCTTCAGCGATAAGGGGCGTGACCTTCTCGACCCCGGCGATATCGATCTCCACCACATCGGGCTTCTTCTGACCCTGTTTGTAGCCGGCGGCCCATGCGATAACTTTTGGTTTGAACGTGTCTTCGAACCCGTTGAATTCCTCGCAGGTGACTTTCTCAAGCGGCTTGCTCGCCAACTTTTCTTGATTCTTATCGGCGCTCTTCCCGCTGGGGGTTTCGGCCTGAACGAGACCGGCGGATAAGACGACCGCAATGGCAGGCAGCAGGTAGGTTTTCAAAGATCCTGTGCGCATGATGAGCTCCTTTGCCTCAGCTTGATGCTATCAACCGTATCTCGTCGAACTTCAGAATACCGAAGTCCGGCGGTCTGACCGGCCAACAGATCTCGGTGCGACGGGCTGATCGCCGGTCGCGCCAATGTCAAATGATGATGACTTATGATTTGATGCGGCTTGAAGATCGACTTGTTCGTTTGATTGAGGCCCGAAAACTAAATCAGCAGGGTCAACCGAGCCAAACACGAAGATGATGAAAGCCCGCTTGTGTGCTGGGCTCCCGGAACGAGCATGCCGTCGAAAATTGATGTCCCGACTATAGCGTGAACGGCCGTCGCTCAGGGAGGTTCCGGACGGTTGCAACTTTAAGGATACGAACCGCGCCGGATTGCTTGGCAAAAGCGCTCAGATCGCCGATCCGGCGCGAACGCGGGATAGCCTCGCGCTGTCAGCAAGAACATCCCGCGATCG
Source organism: Methylobacterium sp. R2-1 (assembly GCF_014191355.1). Classification (GTDB taxonomy): domain Bacteria; phylum Pseudomonadota; class Alphaproteobacteria; order Rhizobiales; family Beijerinckiaceae; genus Methylobacterium. The sequence goes on along the minus strand of NZ_JACHWM010000004.1, from coordinate 16,559 downwards.
TCGGTATACTGGTCCGCTGACGGGCCGGACAGGCTCAGTACGCTTCTGCTCGCCCGCAGTGCTGCAGGCAGTGAGGCGGACGCCGCTAAAGAGGGCGGTCCAGAGCGGATCAGCCTTCCTTGGTGAGGGGGACGGCGACGAAGCGGGTCTGGCCCCTGGCGCTCTTCACCCGCATCAGCACGGCCTTGCGGCCGCTGGACTCGGCAGCGCGGATCTGTGCCTGCACCTCGGAGGGCTTCGAGACGCTGGTGCCAGCGACATCCAAGATCACGTCGCCCTGGGAGATGCCTCTGGCCGCGGCTGGTCCGGTTGGATCGACATCCATCACCGCGACGCCCTCATCGCCGAGGCCAGTCTCGCTGGCAGGGGCTAGGCTGAGGCCAAGCCTGACCTGACCGCTCGGCGCGTCGTCACCGTGGCTCGCCACCTTGCTATCACCCGGCAACGTGCCGAGTTCGACGGTGGCCACCTCGCTTTTACCACCACGCAGATAGGCGAGCTTCACCTCGGTGCCGGGCTTGAGGCCGGCGATCAGCCGCGACAGATCGCGAGCGTTGTTGACGGGCACGCCGTTGACCGACTCGATCACGTCACCCGATTTCAGACCGGCCTTGGCGGCGGGGGTGCCGCTCTCGGCGTCATTGACGAGCGCACCTTTCGCCTTGTCGAGGCCGAGCCCTTCGGCGATGTCCTTGGTGACCGGTTGGACCTGAACGCCGAGATAGCCGCGCACCACCTTGCCGTCGGTGCGAAGCTGACCGACCACCGCCTGGACCGTCTCGGCAGGGATGGCAAAGCCGAGGCCGACCGAGCCGCCGGACGGCGAGGCGATCGCCGTATTCACGCCCACGACCTCGCCGTTGACGTTGAAGGTCGGGCCGCCGGAATTGCCCTTGTTGATCGGCGCGTCGATCTGCAGGAAGTCGTCGTAGGGACCAGCACCGATGTCGCGGCCGCGGGCCGAGACGATGCCCGCCGTCACGGTGCCGCCGAGGCCGAACGGGTTGCCAATGGCCACAACCCAGTCGCCGACCCGCGGCGCGCCCTTGCCGAACTGGACGTAGGGATAGCTGCCGCTCTCGGTGATCTTGAGCAGCGCGATGTCGGTCTTGGGATCCTTGCCGATCACCTTGGCGTCGAGGGTGCGGCTGTCGTCGAGCGTGACCTGGACCGTCTTGGCCTTGTCGACGACGTGGTTGTTAGTGACCACGTAGCCGTCCGCCGAGATGATGAAGCCCGAGCCGACCCCGCCGCGCTGCGGCATGCCGCGACCTCCCGGTCCGCCTTGGCCAAAGCGCCTGAAGAACTCGCGCAGCTGCGGCGGCACCTGCTGCATGTTCGGGCCGCCGGGGCCGTCGTCATCGTCGTCGAGGCTGTTGTCGAGCCTCACCTTCACGGCGACGACGCCCGGCTTCACCTTGTCGACGACGTTGGCGAAGGAGCCCGGCGGGTGCTCGGGTGCCTCGATCGGGGTCTTTGGCAGGGCCTGGGCATAGGCCGGCGTGGCGGGCTCGGTCAGACCGAACCCGCCCGCGCCGCCCGCGACGAGGGCAGCCGCGGCGACGGAGGCGAAGGAGCGGCGGCGAACAATCAGGGTCATGGAAATCTCCAAAGATCAATCACTGGAGCCTGCCGTCCCACCGTGCCGGAACGCGGCCGGACGTCGGACTATTGGGACAATGAGCGAAATTCTAGGTTGTGCCATCTGATCGCCGGACGGCGGGAGGATTACAGCTTGACCAGATGCGGTCGCAGCTGTCTCCCGTCAGCGTTCTTGAGACAGATTGGGTCCCTTTACGAACGGGGGATGGCTGGCTCTTCGTAGCCCCCACCCGCGTGCAATGGGTCTGCCTCGCCGCTGTTATCGATTACGCTGCGGACTTTCAGATGTAGCCGGTTGCGGCAGCCACAAAATTTTATCTATAAACATCAATGATATAAGCGTTCGCGCTTTTGCTCGGATTGGCGCGCCCCTCTCCTGACAGAACTGCGGACACTCCGGCGGCATCGAAACGGGGCCAAGAAGCGGGCCTTCCGAGGAGCTGGGTCCCTGGTGGCAGGCAGCCCATCTTCATTCGCCGTCTTCGTTCCGACCCGCAGGCCCTGCCTCACGGCGGACCACTCCTGCAGGGCGGATCGTGAGCATGTCCTCACGGTCCGGCCGAAACAGCCCGAACGCTTCAGGCCCGACCCCCACCCCACCTCCTGGGACCATACACCTAGAAATCCACGTGCATCCGAGCGGCAAAGAAGTCGGCAGGTCCACGGTCACGATTGTAGGCGAGGTTCTCGACATGCTGGTAGTTGAGCGACATCGCGAGTGTCGTTGTGAGCGCCATGGCATAATAGGCCTCGAAGGCACGCTCAGGCGCGTAGCTGAGGCGTCCATCGCCGATCAGCAACCCGAGGCCGCCGGTGTTGAAATAGGCCCGGTGCCCCTGCGAGAGCTCGTTCTGCGCGAGTCCGACGCCCACCGTGTCGAGCGGGCGCCCCCAGGCCGCCCCCTTGAGGGAGAGACGATCAAAACCGGACGCAGCGTGGTGTTCTCAAGGCTGGCCGACCTGATCGCTTCGCTGACCAAGGTCAGGCGACTGAGGTCTCTCAAATTTCATCGTATGATCGCAATTTCATGCGCTCGCACCTTTTGTTCTAAGCGGCGCGCCATCTTGTTTCCAAACCTTTCTTCGGCGGAATTTCTGACAGTATTTGCATCTTATGCCGCTGCTCGTTGTGCATACGGCCGGCGCAAGCGGGCCATGGCGCCGATCTCGATTCTTATTCGTGATGGACTCTGCACGGTTTGCCTTCGAAGCCTGATGCAGGCGGGATTACGCCCCTCATGCCGTGATCGTGGACTGCCAAGGCGTCCTGAAAGCAACGCCGCAGGATCAAGGACCTAACTGCTTGCACGACGGGCTGGCTGACTGCGAGCAGACCGAGAGTGCGGCGCGCGACGAGATCTCTGCTGCACTTGCCGGACGTGCTCCCGCGATGCCCTGGCCTCGGCCATAGACGGCTGAGCCGCCAAGCAGTGGCTCTGCGCCGCCTAGGCAGTCGCACGTTGCTGCTCCTGCCGCGCGCTCGTGAAAAGCGGCCCGCGCGTGGCCCGTGAGATCAAGCGCCGGTCAAGTCGGCGTGACCGGCGCTTGATCTCACGGAAATCTACCGGGGCATCCGAGATGGGACGGCGCAGAGCTCAGACCAGCATCACACCCGAGGTCTGGATGCAGGAGCCGCTGTAGCCGGCATGTACGAGGCATCCGAGGCTTCACAGTACTGTTGTGGAACGCCGCTAGCCAGAAGCTCGGCTGGCATAGATCGAAGCGATGTCTCCGTGCCGTGAGCGTCCCATCCCCGGGGCGGTCATGGCCGCTGCGTCTTCTCGCATCCGGCCGAGGATCAACCCTTGGCTTTGCATCGAGCGACATCCGCGCTCGGCCTGCTCGGCTGCCTGGAGATGGACATGGCTACGAGCCTTGCCGCCGGCGACATCGCTCTCGTCGGGTACGATGCGGACAATCCCGACGATTTCGCGTTCGCCATCCTGCGCGACATCGAGGCCGGCACCAGAATCACCTTCACCGACAACGGCTGGAGCAGCAGCACCAACGGGCTTCTGACCAGCGAGGGCAGCTACACCTACACGGCGCCGACGGCGCTTTCCGCCGGCATGGTGATCCACCCTACGGCCGACAGCGCGGCCGGAGGGACGAACACCCCCGTCTACACGGCCACCGACGCCCCGAGGTTCTCGTTCAGCACGGATGGTGACCAGATCCTCGCCTACCAGGGGAGCGTGGCGAACCCGACCTTCCTGTATGCGATCAATTTCGCCGATGGCGGCGGCAGCTTCGCGGCGAACGGAACCAATGCCAACACCTCCGCGCTTCCGCCGGGGTTGAGCCTCGGCCGGACCGCCGTGGCGCTGGGTGCCGATAACGGCCGCTACGGCGGCCCCGTTTCGGGCACGCGCGATCAGATCCTGACGGCGATCGGCGCGCCCGGATTCTGGACCCAGGACAACGCCACCCGCGTCGGTGCCGGCAGCTACAACGCCTTCGCGGTGAGCGCCGACGCGGTCGTCCCGACACTGTCGATCGACGACGTTCAGGTGAGCGAGGGCGATTCGGGCACTAAGCAGCTCGTCTTCACCGTTTCCCTGAGCGCGCCTGCGCCCGCGGGCGGCGTGACCTTCGATATCGCCACCGCGGACGGCACCGCCACCGCCGGCAGCGACTACCTCGCCCGGACAGTCACCGGCCAGACCATCGCGGCGGGCCAGACCAGCACGACCTTTGCGGTGGACATCCTCGGCGACACGGCGATCGAGCCGAGCGAGACGTTCTCGGTCGCGGTCTCGAACGTGCGGGGCACCACCGTGGCGGATGGCCAGGGCACCGGCACGATCCTCACCGACGACGTCGGCACCCGCATCAACGGCATCACGGTCTTCGACGCAGCGCCCTCCTTACAGGGCCTCTCCAGCGCAACCACCACGTCGCCGCCCATCCCGACGAATGCGCTTCAACTGGTGCGGCTCGGCGCCTACGCCGCCACGAACGATCCGGCGACGCCGGCGGTGCCTAACGCCGAAGTGGTGGCCTACGACGCCACGACGAGCCGCTTCTACATTCAGAACACCAACGAGAACCGCATCGAGATCGTCGCACTCGACGCGTCCGGCGCGCTGAGCAAGACCGGCGAGATCCGACTGTCCGGCCTGGAGCAGTACGGCTCGGTCAACTCGGTCGCGGTCTTCAACGGCCTCGTGGCCGTCGCCTACGCCAACGCGACCGGCGACGCGCCGGGCCGGGTCGCGCTGTTCAACGCCGACGGCACGCTGCTGCGCTCGCTGACGGTCGGCGTCGGGCCCGATCAGATCGTCTTTACCCGTGACGGCAGCCGCCTCCTCGTCGCCAACGAGGGAGAGCAGGCGAGCGCGGGCAGCAATCCCGTGGGCGGCGTCTCGATCATCGACGTCTCGGGCGGGGCGGCCAACGCCGCCGTCACGGCGACCGTGGGGTTCGAAGGGCTCGACGGCAGTGAGGGCGCCCTGCGCGCCCGCGGCCTCGCCATCACGCCGGGGAAGAGCGCGGCGGCCGACATCGAGCCCGAATACATCGCGATCTCGCCCGACAACCGCTTCGCCTACGTCACCCTGCAGGAGGTGAACGGCGTCGCCATCATCGATCTCGCCAACCCCGGCACGGCGCCGATCGCGATCCAGCCGTTGGGTGCGGTCAACCATTCGCTGGCCGGCAACGAGTTCGACGCCTCCGATCGCGACGGCCCGAACGGCACCGCCTCGATCCGAATCGCGGCGACCCCTGCGAATGCGCCGATCTACGGCCTGCTCCAGCCCGACACGGTGGCCGCGTTCTCCACCGGCGGCGCGACCTACTTCGTCACCGCCAACGAGGGCGACCATCGCGTCATCGGCGGTGCCGACGACACCGGCGACGTCGGCCGTCTGAGCAGCATCGCCAACAGCCGGCTGACGCCCGAACTCCAACTCCTCAAGGCGGACCCGACCTATGCCCGCCTCAACGTCCTGCTGCGCACCGGCGACACCGACAACGACGGCGTGATCGACCAGCTCAACACGCTCGGCGGGCGCGGCATCTCGATCTTCCGCCAGAACGTCGACGGCACCATCACCAAGGTGCGCGAGACCGGCGGCGAGTTCGAAAAGATCTTCGCGCAGATCGCGCCGGAGCGGTTCAACAACGATCAGGTCCTGGCCAACACGCCCGACGACCGCTCGGACAACAAGGGGCCGGAGCCCGAGGGCATCACCATCGGCACCGTCAACGGCCGGATCTACGCCTTCGTCGGCCTGGAGCGGCAGAGCGGCGTCATCGTCTACGACGTCACCGATCCGGCCAACGCGGCCTATGTTTCCTACGTCCCGCCGCTCCCCGGCGCGACGACCGATCTCGGCCCGGAGGTGCTCACCTTCATCGCCGCCGATCGCAACCCGACCGGCACGCCCCTCCTCGTCAGCGCCAACGAGGCCGCCAACGGCGGTGCCGTGCTCTACGCCGCCCTGTCCCAGGGCTTCACTCAAGAAGTCGGATTCGCCGCGAATTCCCTCGCCGTCAGCAAGGCGGAGGGCAACGCGGGCGAGACCGTGTTCACCTTCACGGTTGAGCGCAGCAACGGCACGCTGGGCGCCGTTTCCTTCACCGCCGAGCTGATGGGCACCGGCGCCAACGCAGCCGATGGCGCCGACTTCACCGGCACGCCGAGCCTGCCGCTGACGGTTACCGGCACGATCCCCGCCGGTGCCGCCTCGGCGCAGGTCAGCGTCAGCGTCCGGGGCGACGCCCTGCCGGAGGCCGACGAGACCTTCGCCCTCACCCTGCGCTCGGCGACGTCGAATCAGACCGGCATCGCCGCGTCCGTGCGCCCGGCCGCCGCCACCGCGACAGGCACGATCGTCAACGACGACGTGAGCCTGATCTCGGCGGTTCAGGGCGAGGGAGCAGCGAGCCCGCTCGTCGGCCGCACCGTCACGATCGAGGCGATCGTCGTCGGCGATTTCCAGAACGGCGATGCCGACCCCAAGCGCAACCTCGGCGGCTTCTACATCCAGGAGGAGGCGGCCGATCAGGATGGGAACCCGCTCACCTCGGAGGGCGTGTTCGTCTACGAGGGCACCGGCAATCGACTCGTCGACGTCGCCGAGGGTGACCGCGTCCGCGTCACCGGCACCATCGCCGAGTTCAACGGCGAGACGCAGATCACCGTCCGGAACGCCGCGTCGATCCAGGTGGTGACGCCGCGGGCGCTGACGCCTGAGCAGGTCAAGACCTCGGCGGTCGCCGTCGAACTGCCGGCAGCCGGCACGATCGGCACCGACACAACCGCGCAGCCCGACCTCGAACGCTACGAGGGCATGCTGGTCCGCTTCCCCCAGACGCTCGCGATCACCGAGCAGTTCAACCTCGACCGCTTCAACGAGATCCGCCTCGCCGCCGGCGGCCGATCCGAGACCTTCACCAACGAATTCGAGCCGAATGCGGCGGCCTACGCCGCCTACCTCACCCAGACGGCAGCGCGCTCGATCTCCTACGACGACGGGCTGAACAGCCAGAACCAGCCGGTGGAGAATCTCGACGGGGTCGGCCCGACCTACGGCACGGCGACGGCGCCGCGGATGGGCGACACCATCGCGGGGCTAACCGGCACCCTCGGCTTCGGCCCGACCAACACCTACCGGGTGCGCGCCATCGACGACGGCGAGAACCGCTTCACGACCGCCAACCCGCGGCCCGCCGAGCCCGACCCGGTCGGCGGCACGCTCAAGGTCGGCAGCCTCAACGTCCTCAACTACTTCACCAGCCTCGACACCGGATCGTCCGCGCGCACGGCGATCGGCCTTCAGCCGCGGGGCGCCAACAGCGCTCAGGAGCTCACGCGCCAGACCGAGAAGCTCGTCACCACCCTGATCGGTACCGGCGCCGACGTGCTCGGCCTGACCGAACTGGAGAACCAATTCCGTCCGGGCGATCCGGGCAACGCGCTCGAATACCTCGTCGGGCAGCTCAACCTGCGCGCGGGCGCCGACACCTACGCCTACGTCAATCCGGGCGCCCAGCTCGACCAAGGCCAGTTCCTCGGCGGCGACGCGATCGCGGTCGGCTTCATCTACAAGCCGAGCAAGGTCAGCGTGGCGATGAACACCACGATCGAGCGGCTCGACGACGCGGACGTGGCGGCCTTCAACCCGGCCCTGCTGCAGCAGAGCAGCATCGGCCACATCTTCAACGGTCCCAATACCAGCCGCGCCTCGCTCGCGGTGACCTTCAACGAGATCGCCACGGGCGAGACCTTCACCGCGGTCATCAACCACTTCAAGTCGAAGAGCGGCACCGGGACCGGCGCGGATGCCGACCAGGGCGACGGCCAGGGCGCGTGGCAGCAGCAGCGCGAACTCGCGGCGGCGGCGCTGGCCCAGTGGGTCGCGTTGCGGCCGACCGGCAGCCAGGACAGCGACACGATCCTGCTCGGCGACTTCAACGCCTACATCAAGGAGGATGCCCTCGACATCCTCAAGGCGGCCGGCTTCACCAACCTCGCCGAGGACCGCCTCGCCAACCCCTATTCCTACGTCTTCGACGGCGCTTACGGCGCCCTCGACCATGCTCTCGCCAGCGGCAGCCTGACCCGTCAGGTCACCGGCGTCACCGAGTGGCACGTCAACGCCGACGAGGCGGACGCGATCGACTACAACCTCGATTTCGGCCGGCCGGCCAGCTACTTCGACGGCCGGTCGCCCGTGCGCGAATCCGACCACGACCCCGTCCTCGTCGGCCTACGCCTCGACCAGACCGCACCGGTTCTCGTCGCCGCGACGCCTGCCGACAACGCCGCCAAGACGGCGCCCGGCGCCGACATCGTCCTGCGCTTCAGCGAGGCGGTGCGGGCAGGGATCGGCAGCCTCACGCTCACCGACGGCGCGGGCGACACCCGCACCATCGCGGTCTCCGACACCGCCCAGGTCCGGATCAGCGGCGACACGGTGACGATCAACCCGAGCGCCGATCTGCTGCCCGGCGCCGCCTACGACGTGATCGTGCCCGCCGGCACCCTCACCGACACCGCCGGCAACGCCTTTGCCGGAATCGCCCGAGACAGCCTCGATTTCACCACGGAGCAGGCCACCCCCATGACCTACACGCTTCAGATCCTGCACGCCTCGGACTGGGAAGGCGGATTGCTCGCGACCGAGCGGGCCGCGAGCTTCGCGGCCATCGTCGATCGGCTCGAGGACACGACGCCGAACTCGATCACGCTTTCGACCGGCGACGGCTGGATCCCGAGCCCGTTCTACATCGCGGGCGCCGACCCGCAGATGGCGGCGACCTATAACGGGGTCTACAACCAGTTCTACGGGCTCTCCGGCGCCAATGCCTACGGCCGTCTCGCCGCCTCGCCCGGACGGGCCGACATCACCATCCAGAACATCATCGGCGTCCAGGCGGCGGTGTTCGGCAACCACGAATTCGATGCCGGGCCGACGGAGGTCGCCAACATTATCGGCGCCAATCTCGGTACGGCGGCGGGTGCCGCCGACGACACCTGGGTCGGCGCGCAGTTCCCCTACCTCTCGACGAACCTGAACTTCTCCCGTGAAGCCGCGCTGTCGGGCCTCGTGCACCGCGACGGCGACCTCGCCACCTTCGCCCAGACCGGCCCGACCTCGACCCAGACCGGCACCGGCGCCGACAAGATCGCCAAGTCGACGATCATCGTCGAGAACGGCGAGCGGATCGCCTTCATCGGCGCGACCACGCAGGTCGAGCCGCTGCTGACCACGCTGGGCAACGTCACCGTGGACGGCTTCACCGGTCGCGACGAGATCGCGCTCCTGGCCAACCAGATCAATGCCGAGATCGACCGGGTGCTCGCGGCCAATCCGGGCCTCAACAAGGTCATCGTCGGCACCCACCTGCAGCAGCTCGCCAACGAGCAGGCACTGGCTCCGCTGCTGCGCAATGTCGACGTGCTGATCGGCGGCGGTTCGCACACCCTGCTCGCGGACAGCAATGACCGTCTGCTGCCGGGCGACACCAGCGGCGGCGCCTACCCGCAATTCTTCACCAACGCCTCCGGCCAGACCCTGGCCCTGGTCAACACCGACTCCGAATATTCATATGTCGGCCGGCTCAACGTCACCTTCGACGATCAGGGCAACGTCATCCGCAACTCGATCACTCCGGACAATTCCGGTGCGGTCGCGGTCGATGACACCACGGTGGCACAGCTCTGGGGCTCGAAGACGGCCGCCTTCACCCCCGGCTCCAAGGGTTACCTCGTGCGCGAGGTGATCGAGGGCCTGGACGCCAACAACGACGGCATCCAGGAAACTGCCGGCGTCGCCGACATCATCCGCCAGCAGGACGGCAACATCCTCGGCCGCACCAGCGTGTATCTGGAAGGCCGCCGCGGCGAGGTCCGCACCGAGGAGACCAACCTCGGCGATCTCAGCGCCGACGCCAACCTCTGGTACGCCAAGCAGTACGACGGCACGGTCACCGTCTCGATCAAGAACGGAGGCGGCATCCGCGACTCGATCGGCTCGTTCTCGACGGCCGGCGGCGGCACCGCGGAGCTTCCTCCGGCCGCCAACCCGGCGGCGGGCAAGGCGGCCGGCGACATCTCGCAGCTCGACGTCATCAACTCGCTGCGCTTCAACAACGCGCTCGCCATGGTCACCGTCACGGCTTCCGAACTGGAGCGGGTGCTCGAACACGCCGTCTCCTCGGTCGCGCCGGGCGCGACGCCGGGTGCCTTCCCGCAGATCGGCGGCATCAGCTTCTCGTTCGACGCGAGCCGGCAGGCCCAGACGGTCGATGCCAACGGCAACGTCACCCGCGAGGGGCAGCGGATCATCTCTGCCGCGATCGTCGATCCCGACGGCTTCCTCATCGACACCCTGGTGCAGAACGGCCAGCTCGTCGGCGATGCGAACCGGAGCATCCGTGCTGTCACCCTCGACTTTCTGACCACGGGGTCGAGCGCGGCGCCGGGGCTGGGCGGCGACAATTATCCCTTCCCGGCCTACGGCGAGAACCGCGTCTCGCTGAGCAACGCGACGCCGACGTCCCTGCCCGATACCGAGACCTTCGCGGCGCAGGGAACCGAGCAGGATGCCTTCGCCGAGTATCTCAAGGCCTTCTACAGCGTGACGCCTTACGGCCAGGCCGATACCGGACCCGCTGCCGACACGCGGATCCAGAACCTCGCCTTCCGCGGCGACAGCGTCCTGGCCCGCGGCGTCAGCCAACCCGGAACGAACGGCAACGACGTGCTGCAGGGAACGTCCTTCGCCGACCGACTCTCCGGCGGCCTAGGTGACGACGTCATCACCAACAGCGCCGGCAACGACCTTCTGTCCGGCGGACGCGGCACCGACACGCTGGTGTTCAACTCGTCCTTCTCGACCATCACCGTCGAGGAAGCCGGCCGGTTCACCGTCATCACCGGGCCGGAAGGCCGCGATCTCGTCGATGGGTTCGAGCGCTACCTTTTCTCGGACGCCACGATCGTGGTGAACGACGGCAAGCCACTCGTCGACGACCTCTACTACTTGGCGCGCAACAAGGACGTGTTCCAGGCCGCCCAGGACGCCGATGCGCACTTCGCCCAGTACGGTGCCCGCGAGGGCCGCGACCCGAACGCCTTCTTCTCGACCAAGGGCTACCTGGCGGCCAATCCCGACGTGAAGGCCGCCGGGGTCAACCCGCTCGACCAGTACCAGCAGGCCGGTTGGAAGGAGGACCGCGATCCGGGCGCTCGCTTCGACAATGAGTTCTATCTGGCGGCCAATCCCGACGTGAAGGCCGCCGGTCTGAACCCACTCGCGCACTACCTGCAGTACGGGCAGAGCGAAGGCCGAGCGATCCACGACGCGGTCGGTCGGGCGAGCGACATCCGTGGCGGCTTGGACGCGGAGTTCTACCTCCTCGCCAATGCCGACGTCGCCCAGGCCGCCGGAAGCGGCAACAGCTTCGCCTTCGCCGTCCAGCATTTCGAGCAGTACGGCTGGAAGGAGGGCCGCAATCCGAACGCGGTCTTCGACACCAAGGGCTACCTCGCGGCCTACGCGGACGTGAAGGCGGCGGGTATCAACCCGCTCAGCCACTACGATCAGTACGGCTGGAAGGAGGGCCGCGACCCGTCCGCCTCCTTCGACACCGCCACCTACCTGTCGACCTACAAGGACGTGGCCGCCGCCCAGATCGATCCGATGCAGCACTTCCTGCAATACGGCCTCTACGAGGGCCGGTCGGACTTCGCCGATGGCGGGTTCCGTTACGGCGCCCTCGTCTAGGGCTGCGTCCTCCCAGGCAGCCGTACTCGTCGCGTCAGATCGGGCCGCGCGTCTCGCGCGGTCCGAACGTTCGTGTGGCTCCCTGGATCGGGGCGCAGCCCCCGCCGTGCCGCCTCTCTCGGCATGGCGGCGAAGTGCGGCGTGGTCGATCCGCTCATCACCACGACATTGAAGGAGCGGTAAGCGAACCGCTCCGGATGATCTCTTCCGCCGCGCGGGCGTTGATCGGGTCCTGGGACAGCGGCCGAAGGACTCCTTCCATGACGAAGCTTTTCATCGCACGGGTGCGCGGCACGGGCGGCGAGCGCCCGCTGGTGACCGTGCGCGCGGCCGCCGAGGGCGAGGCCCGCCTGTTCGTGGAGGCGGCCTATCCGGAAGACGAGATCGTCGAGATTACTGAGCCAGGCGAATGGGTCAGCGACAGCGATACCGGGACCCGGAACGGCGACGTGCGCGAGCATCCGGGCACCACGTGGCAGGCGCCGACGAGCCGGGCGTAGCATAGCGCGCCGCCATGGCCTGCCTGCCCGAAGATGTGCGCGCCCTCGCGCTGATGCTACCGGAGGCGCTCGAGGGCGCGCATCAGGGTCATCCCGACTTCCGGGTCGGCGGGCGGATCTTCGCCACGCTCTGGACCGATGAGGCACGGGTGGTCGTCAGGCTGACGCCTGAGGTGCAGTCGCACCTGCTCGACGCAGAGCCGGACGCGTTCGAGGCGGTGCCGGGCGCCTGGGGGGCGCGCGGCTGGACGAGTCTCGACCTCGACATGGCCGAGGAGGAGACCCTTCGCGACGCGCTGCTGACCGCTTGGCGGATCGTCGCGCCGCCCGGCCTCGTCGCGCGCTACGAAGGTCTCGCGCTCGATCCCTAACCGATGATCAGCTTCTCAGGCCCGGCGCTTCCTGGCCGGTGCTCGCCACGTATTCCGTGTAGCCGCCGCCGTACTGCCGGATGCCGTCGCCCGTCACTTCGAGAACCCGGTTCGACAGGGCGGCGAGGAAGTGCCGATCGTGGCTGACGAACAGCATCGTGCCCTCGAAACCTGAAAGCGCGCTGATCAGCATCTCCTTGGTGGCGATGTCGAGGTGGTTGGTCGGCTCGTCGAGGACGAGGAAGTTCGGCGGGTCGTAAAGCATCTTGGCCATGACCAGCCGCGCCTTCTCGCCGCCGGACAGCACCCGGCAGGGCTTCTCCACGTCGTCGCCGGAAAAGCCGAAGCAGCCGGCGAGCGCCCGCAACGAGCCCTGGCCAGCCTGCGGAAAGCTGCTCTCCAGATCCTCGAACACGGTCAGGTCGCCGTCGAGCAGGTCCATGGCGTGCTGGGCGAAGTAGCCGAGCTTGACGCTGCCGCCGACGGCGACCGTGCCGGCATCGGGCTGCGCCGCGCCGGTGACGAGCTTCAGCAGCGTCGACTTGCCGGCGCCGTTGATGCCCATGACGCACCAGCGCTCCTTGCGGCGAATCGAGAAGTCGAGCCCGTCGTAGATGATGCGGCTGCCGTAGCGCTTGTGCACACCCTTGAGCATCGCGACGTCGTCGCCCGAGCGCGGCGCCGGCTGGAACTCGAAGGCGACGGTTTGGCGGCGGCGCGGCGGCTCGACCCGTTCGATCTTGTCGAGCTTCTTCACTCGGCTCTGGACCTGCGCAGCGTGGCTGGCACGGGCCTTGAAGCGCTCGATGAACTTGATCTCCTTGGCGAGCATCGCCTGCTGGCGCTCGAACTGCGCCTGCTGGTGCTGCTCGTTCAGGGCCCGCTGTTGCTCGTAGAAGGCGTAGTCACCGGAATAGGTGGTGAGTGTGCCGCCATCGATCTCGATGACCTTGGAGACGATGCGATTCATGAACTCGCGGTCGTGCGAGGTCATCAGAAGCGCGCCGTCGTAGCCCTTGAGGAAGGATTCGAGCCAGATCAGGCTTTCCAGGTCGAGGTGGTTGCTCGGCTCGTCGAGCAGCATCACGTCGGGGCGCATCAGAAGGATGCGGGCCAGCGCCACGCGCATCTTCCAGCCGCCCGAGAGCCGGCCGACATCGCCGTCCATCATCTCCTGCGAGAAGCCGAGTCCGGCCAGCACCTCGTAGGCGCGGCCCTCCAGCGCGTAGCCGTCGAGTTCCTCGAACCGGGCCTGCACCTCGCCGTAGCGCTCAACCAGCGCGTCCATCTCATCGGCCTGGTCGGGATCGGCGAGGCCCGCCTCCAACTCTTTCAACTCGGCCGCGACGACGCTGACTGGGCCAGCGCCGTCCATCACCTCGGCGACGACCGTGCGTCCGGCCATCTCGCCGACATCCTGGCTGAAATAGCCGATGGTGATGCCGCGCTCCGACGAGACTTGGCCCTCGTCGGGCTGTTCCTGACCGGTCAGCAGGCGGAAGAGCGTGGTCTTGCCGGCACCGTTCGGGCCGACGAGGCCGGCCTTCTCACCCTTCTGCAGGGCGGCCGAAGCTTCGATGAAGACGATCTGCCGACCGTTCTGCTTACCGATCTTGTCGAGACGAATCATGCGTCCGCGGGGCCTGGATGAGGATGGAGAGGGCGGGCAGCCGAGAGAACTTGCGAGGGGCCTTACGCCAAGCTCGACCCGACCGGAAGGCAGCCCGGTTGCAATGCAGGGAGGCGGTACAGCGAGCGATCGCCGGCGCTGGCTCCAGGCTTGCGGCAGCGCGTTCATCGGATTGAGGTAAGAAACACCTTCTCACGGATGGTGGAGCCTCGCCGTAGCGTATAGTTCGGCTTATCACCTCATTAACATAGGTTGCGACCGCGTTGTGGCATTTATTACTTCCGTGGTTGTGCCTTATTAACCCTCTGTGCGTCACAGGATTGTGATCCGACGCGGCTGGGGCGGCCTACAGATGCTTCGCGACGGTCCCAATACGCAGATAGATGCGCTGGTTCACTAATCTCAGGCTTCTCGGAAAGCTTGCCATTCCGGCCGCACTTGTCGCGCTCGTTGCTGCCGGGATCGTCGTTCTGGCGCGCGACACGCTCGAGCGGTTGGAGCGAACGACTCAGGAGGTCGTGGACGTCCGTGCAGCGCGTGTGATCACCGCCTTGCAGACGGTCCTTGCCGTCGACGAAGCGGTGATCAGCGAGAAGAACATCATCCTTGAGACCGAGGGGCCTGCTTTGGCTGCTCACCACAAGCGCTTCGAGGAAGCGCGGGAACGTGCCTTCGGCGGCATGGATCGGTTGATCGCCATGGCCGATTCCGACGCGCGCCGCATGATGCTCGGGGACGTCAAAGCCACCGTCGCCGAGTTCTTCACGACGGCGGAGCGCTCGATCGAATTGGGCATGAAGAATCAGAACACAGAGGCGGCGAAGGTCTCCTTCGAACTGGTCCGTCCGGTTCGAGCCAAGGCGATCGAAGCGATCCAGAAGCGCGTCGCCGCCAACACGAGCGATCTCGACTCGGCGAAGCGGCAGTCCAATGAGGTCAGCAAGTCCGCAGCGCTGGCGCTGACGGGGATTGCGGCCGTCGGCCTGCTCCTGGCCTTCGCCCTGCTCGGTCTGATCGCCATTGCCGGCGTGACCTGCCCGATCAACCGGCTGGTTCGTGTGCTTCAGCGAATGGCCGAGGGTGAGATCGAAACCGATATCGCCGAGGCGCGTCGCGGTGATGAGATCGGTGCCGTCGCCCGCGCCGTGGAAGGGATCAAGGCTCTCGTCGCGCGCAAGGCCGCCGAGCAGGCCGAACTCAAGCGCGTGGCGGATGAGGCTGCAGCGGTCGAGCGCCGCCGCACCATGATCGAGCTGGCGGACGGCTTCGAGCGTGCGGTGGGGAGCGTCGTCGGAATGGTCTCCTCGTCGGCGACCGAACTGCAGGCCACCGCTCAGCAGATGACCGCGACGGCCACGGAGACCGCGAGCCAGTCGACCACGGTCGCGGCGGCGGCGGAAGAGGCCGCATCCAATGTCAGCACCGTCGCCGCCGCGGCCGAGGAACTCGGCGCGTCCGTGCACGAGATCGGCCGACAGGTCGGCACCTCGGCCGACATGGCTCAGCTCGCGGTTGGCGAGGCGGACCAGAGCGCCGTCCTCGTCCACGAACTCAGTCAGGCCGCGGCCCGGATCGGCGACGTAGTGAACCTCATCGCCAACATCGCGAGCCAGACCAACCTTCTGGCTCTCAATGCGACGATCGAGGCGGCGCGCGCCGGAGAGGCCGGGCGCGGTTTCGCCGTGGTGGCGAGCGAGGTGAAGGAGCTCGCCGCTCAGACCTCACGGGCGACGGAGGAGATCTCCGGTCAGATCGCGCAGATCCAGGGCGCGACCGGGCAGGCTGTGACGTCGATCGGCGGCATCACCGGGCGCATCCGCGAGATCAACGCCGTGACGGCGACGATCGCGGCGGCGGTGGAGGAGCAAGGCGCAGCGACCCAAGAGATCGTGCGCAACGTCTCCCAGGCGGCAGTCGGTGCCGGCGAGGTGACCAGCAACATCGCGGGCGTGGCCCAGGCCTCGGAGGAGACGGGCGCGGCCGCGACTCAGGTGCTGGCATCGGCCTCCGAGCTGTCGCGGCAAGCCGAGCATCTGCGGGCAGAGGTCGTCCGCTTCCTCTCTACGGTGCGCGCGGCCTGAGCCAGTCCGAGCGGATGAAAAAAAGGGGCGCCGAGAGCGCCCCCTTTATGGATGGCCCGCCCCTCACCCGGGCTGCGCTGCTAGGCTTGCAGGGTAGCCGAGATGAGGAAGGGAGCGGGACGATGACGATCGCGGTTC
>NZ_JACHWM010000003.1 GCF_014191355.1 Methylobacterium sp. R2-1 | reverse complement strand
GCCTACGATCCGGAAGGCATGGAGCAGGCGCGGCCGCTGCTGCAGGGAGTGGCTTACGCCGAGGACGCCTATGCCTGCGCGGAGGGGGCGGACGCCCTGGTGATCGTGACGGAGTGGAACGCGTTCCGGGCTCTGGATCTGGCGCGGCTGAAGGCACTGATGGCCGCCCCCGTCCTCGTCGATCTGCGAAATGTCTACGCGCCGGACGAAGCGCAGCGCCACGGCCTGCGCCATGTCGGCGTCGGTGCCCTGGCGCGCTGCGACTGATCCGACTGCCGACCTCTTATCTCAGCGCGCTGCGCGGCGGGAGAGCAGGAGATGCAATCCCTGCGCGGCGAGACCGCCGATCATCGCCGCACCGCCCTTGACCAGGAAATCGGTCACCCGGCCGTGCCGGCTCACGGTCAGGCCCTGGGCCGCTTCAAGGGCTCCGGCGAGGGCGACGGCGGCAATGAGCGCCATCCCCCAACGCCGCGGATAGGAGAGCGCAAGAAGGAAGCCGAACAGCGCGTAGGCGCCGGCCCGCTCGAGGGTCGGCGAGGCCACCACCGGACGCGCCTCGAGCGGCGAGAGCGTCACGGCGACGAGGCCGATGGCCACGATCCACGCCATCAGGCGAACAAGCGTCAGCATACAGTCTCGTGCGCGCAAGCCGGTGCCGAGGTCAAGCGCGGCGCTCGAACCTCGGCGGCCCTCCGCTCCGCTTAGTGTCTCTCGCAAAACTCCCGCCGCGCTGCCATCGCCAGAGCGAGGACGGTCGGTGACCGGGAGTTTTGTGAGGCACTCATTCCACCGACGACGCGATCAGCGTGAAGATGACTCCGAGTGCGAGGTTGCAGCCGAGCAGGATCAGGAACAGGGTCATGACCGCCTCACGCCACGCAAGTCAGGACGATGTAGGGCCAGCGTGGGGGGCATGATGCCCTCGTCGCTCCCTGGGAGGGCTGCAAGCTACGGCCGACCTTGAGTCCGGGCGCTGATCGCGTGTCCCTGGAACGGGGATCTGGTCCGCTGCTGGCCGCAAGACAGGGAGCAGCGCCGGACACGATCAGAATGATCGAAACGGCTCGGGCGGCGATAGCGATCTTCGGCATCTTTCCCCTCGCGACGTCTGACGTTTCGCAAGAGGCGGGTTAGCCTTGGCTTTTTGCGGCCATGTTGCGTCAACTGTTGCGTCGCGCCCGTTGACGGCCGGTTGTGGCGGCCGGGCGATGCAGCGCGACACCGGGCCGCAAAATATCTCTGAGGATGCGCACTACTACTTAAGTGCAAATGATGCCGGATATCCCTAATTTGGAGGATGCAATCGTCCCGAAATCGTTGCCTGCTTTGATCATAGGGCACGGGCTGCCGTGGGACCGAGACGCGCCGAGGGGCACGCTGGTTGCGGTGGCAGAGTCCCGAGGGGGATGGGTCATGGTCAGAGATGGGGCGGTTCATCCGCGCTGGGTTTTGCGCAGGGACGAGCGGCGCGCGGGGCGCTACGAGGGTGACAAGGTGGTGCGCTG
Source organism: Methylobacterium sp. R2-1 (assembly GCF_014191355.1). GTDB lineage: Bacteria > Pseudomonadota > Alphaproteobacteria > Rhizobiales > Beijerinckiaceae > Methylobacterium. The sequence continues at coordinate 418,341 of NZ_JACHWM010000003.1, read as the reverse complement.
GATCGCACGCCCGACCCTGATGAAGGGACGCACGAAGGGATCGGCGGCCATTGAAGCGGAAGACGGCCCCACGGGCTACACCCCCCCATCCCGCCCCAGCAGCTTCAAGGGTTTGCGGATCGTCTCCGACACCTGACCGGATGGAGGGATCGCAAGGGTCGACACAGTCTCCACGGACGCGCTCGGCTTAGTTCCGCGACACCATCGCACCGTGAGGCGCCGGCCTCGCCAGTGAGGCCGGCATGGGGTGACCGCCTCGAGGAGGCGAGCAGATCGGACGGCCCGCAATCGATGTCACGGGGATTCGAGCCAGATCCGTGAGGATTCAAGCCCTGCACGGCCGTGGAATCCCTTGGCAAGCCTTGCGGCGCGGTCCATGCTTCCCTTCGAAAGCCGCCGGATAACGCGGCGGCATCGGAGGATCGTCCCATGCTCGCCGCCAACCGCCTGGTCAAATCGGCCTGGATCGCCGTCGATATCACCAAGGACCGCGCCGAACGGGTCCTCGTGGTCGAGGCCTATATCGCCGTCAGCCCGCTGGAGAAGGACTTCGACGCCCACCGCTACGAGAAGGTCGTGGAGGACGTGCGCCGAGTTCTCGCCGAGCACCCCGAGATCGACCGGGCCTCCATCCTGAGCATGCACCGGGATGCCGGCTGCACGGCTCTGTTCCGCAGCCAGCCCGCGCACAGCGCGGCGTGATCCCTTCGAGATCCGTCGAACCGATCAATCGAGCGGCGCCTGGGACGGATCGGAGGGTTTCACCTCGTTCCGTCCAGGATTGCGCAGGCCCGGCGTGACGGTCGCACCACGCGGGGCGGCCTCGGCGCCCGCTCCGCAGCCCGAACAGATCGAACGTGCGGCGCGGTTGCTACGATCGGCGATCCGCCGGTCGAACTCGGCCTGACGCGCTATGGATTCCTCCGCGCTGCGTTGCGAGAGGACCGAGGGCTCCGCCGACGGTACCGCCCCTACGGGTGCAGTCCTCTCGGGTGGATCGGCGAGGGCCGGCGTGACGAGAGCGAGCAGGGCGAGAGGGGCTGCGCGCATCGGTCGTCGCTCCATTCTCCGGCCGGCGGGCGGCGCCAGCCGGTGTCACCGTAAGGAAGCAGGCCGACAGCGAAAAGACGGCCGCTGCCCCTCAGTGCGATGCGAAAGCCATGCCCGGCCTCGCTGGACCGGCTTTCAAGCCTCGCGGTGGGCCGCCTACGCGCCGATACCGTTGTCGAGGAACAACCGGTAGGCCGGGTTGTCGGTCTCGTCGACGTAGGGATAGGCGAGCGCCTCGAGGGCGGCGTCGAAGCGGGCCCGCTCGGCCACCGGCACCTCGATCCCGGCGAGCACCCGGCCGTAATCGGCGCCGTGGTTGCGGTAGTGGAACAGGCTGATGTTGAAGTCGTCGCCGAGCGCCTCCAGGAACTTCATCAGCGCTCCCGGCCGCTCCGGGAACTGGAAGCGGTAGAGCCGCTCGTCGGCCAGCCCGGAGGCGCGCCCGCCCACCATGTAGCGGACATGAACCTTGGCCATCTCGTTGTCGCTCATATCGGCGACGCGGTAGCTGGCACTCTCCAGGGCCGCGATCAGGTCGCGCTTCTCCGGCTTGCCGCCGGGCAGGTTGATGCCGACGAAGATGCGCGCGTCACTACCCTGGGCGAAGCGGTAGTTGAACTCGGTGATCGCGCGGGGTCCCAGCGCGGCGATGAAGGCGCGGTAGGCGCCCGGCCGCTCGGGAATGGTGACGCCGAGCAGGACTTCGCGCTCCTCGCCGATCTCCGCCCGCTCGGCGATGTGGCGCAGACGGTCGAAGTTGAGGTTGGCGCCCGACGAGATTGCCACTAGCGGCCCGGCACCGGGGTTCTCCGCCGCCCAAGCCTTGGCACCAGCCAGACTCAGCGCGCCCGACGGCTCGGAGATCGCGCGGGTGTCGTCGAAGATGTCCTTGACCGCCGCGCACATCGCGTCGGTATCGACGGTGATTACCGCGTCGAGATGCTCGCGGCAGAGTCGAAAGGTCTCCTCGCCCGCCTGGCGCACCGCCACACCGTCGGCGAACAGGCCGACGCTCGGCAACGTCACCCGGTCTCCGGCCCGGATCGCCTCGGCCATGGTAGCGGCGTCATCCGGCTCGACGCCGATCACCTTGGTTTCGGGACGCAGGTACTTCACGAAAGTGGCGATGCCGGCGGCGAGCCCTCCGCCGCCGATCGGCACGAAGATCGCCTCGATCGGCCCGGTATGCTGGTGCAGGATCTCCATGCCGATCGTGCCCTGGCCGGCAATCACCTCGGGATCGTCGAACGGATGCAGGAAGGTCAGGCCCCACTGCGCCTCCAGGCGGCGCGCTTCAGTCAGGGCCTCGTCGAAGGTGTCGCCGTGCAGCAGCACCTCGGCACCCCGCGCCCGGCAGGCATCGACCTTGATCGCCGGCGTGGTGCGCGGCATCACGATCACCGCCCGCACGCCGAGCTTGGCCGCGCCGAGCGCCACGCCCTGCGCGTGATTGCCGGCCGACGCGCAGATGACGCCGCGCTCGAGCTGCTCCCGCGGCAGTGAGGCCATCTTGTTGTAGGCACCGCGGATCTTGAACGAGAAGACCGGCTGCAGATCCTCGCGCTTGAGCAGCACGGGGCGGCCGAGCCGCTTCGTCAGGCGGGGCATCGGATCGAGGGGGCTCTCGATCGCCACGTCGTAGACGCGGGCGGAGAGGATCTTCTTGATGTAGTCGGTCACGGACAGGCTTTCGGCCGCGTCATCGGGCAGGGCTTGCCCGGGGACTTAGACCTTCCGCGGCCGGGATGCGAGGGGAGGGGAGTGGAGGGTCTGGACGGACGGTACCGACCGATGCCGGATCAGAGCCGGATCCCGGCATGGACTTGCCCCTGGTCGAAGGGGAAGGCGAAGGCGGCGCCGATACCGTCGCGGAAGATGCGCACGACCTGCGCGGCCGTGCTGCCGATCGTGATACTCGCTCCGGCTGGCAGCGTGTGGTCGAGGGCCAGCGCGGCGCCGGAGGCCGAGACGTTGATCAGCCGACCCGGCAGAACGCGGCCATCCGCGAGGGTCACGAGCACGTCCTTGCGCGTCGGGCTGATCCGCGGATGCGCGCGCGTCGCCTCAAAGGTCCGCCCCTGCTCGCGCCCCAGCGCCACCAGGGTCCGGGCGACGTCGGCCACCCGCTGCCGGGACGCCATGAGCCGGACGACGAACACCTTATCGCTGGTTCTGACGACGCGGGCATCGACCTGGCCGATGTAGCGGATGCTGCAGGTGAGGTGCTCGTCGGTCGCCGGCCCGGCCGCGGAGCGGAAGGCGATGCCCTCTCGGGAGACGTCCTGCGTCACCGCGTAGAAGTCGGGCTGCCGCCGACTCCAGCAGAGAGCCGGCAGGATCACGGTATGAAGATCGGAGGCGAGGCGCTCGGTCATGGTGCAACGTGTCGTCGTTGCGCGACCTTGGCTGCACAGGCCTCAAGGGACGACGGAGATAATCCTTCGACTTTTTCGGATTTTTTGCGGACGAAGCATTGTTTTGGATGCGCGAGCGCAACGGCCGGCATCGAGCCCGTGCTTCCGACCGACATCAGCGTTCATCGTCGTTGCGCTGACTCGGAAACGCTCTGCTTCCGCCCAGAGCTAGGATGATCAGGAGAAATCAACCCATTTCAACTATACTGATAAAAGGAACGATCCATCTTTTTAGATGAAATTGCTACGCGAACGACAAAGTCACCTGTTAGGTGGGATCCAGACACTCTCACGCCTATGTCGAGGACGCATACCGCTCATTCGAAATTGATATGCGGAAAAATCTCGGCTTATCCGCCGGTTGTCAGGAGCCGTCCGCTCCGCGCATGGTCGGACGATGAGCGACATGCCGTCCGACACCGACAGAATCGCCCGCCTCGAGATTCGGCTGACCGAGCAGGAGGCTGTGATCGAGGATCTGAACGCGGCCATCACCGCGCAATGGGGCGTCATCGATCGACTCACACGACAACTCGCACGGGTGCAAGAGCAGGTCGAGGAGAGCGCCTTTCGAGCCGCCAGCGGCGCTCCGGAGCCGCCTCCACCGCATTATTGACATCGGATCCGGGTCGATGGTCGTGCGCGCGGATCGAGCCGGCCTCGTGAGGTCTGGGGAGGACAGGATGCGGAAAGCGGTGTTGTGTCTCGGCCTATGTCTCACGCTGGCGCCGCTCTTCGCCGGCATCCGCTCGGCGACCGCCTTCGAGCGCACGCCGCATCCCTCCGACATGCCGGTGGCGTCGTGCCCCAGTCAGGGCGTTGGTTTCATCCGCATCCCCGGCACGACGACCTGCATCCGCCTGTCGGGCCGCATCACGGCCGGAGCCGATGTCGGCACGAGCCGGGCCGCCGCACCCGTTCAGGGTCGCATCTCGGTCGATACCCGCAGCGAGTCCGCCCTGGGTCCCGTGCGCAGCTTCGTTCGGATCGATGCGGGAGGGCGCTGATCGGCGCCGCCTCTAGCCCGGCGTCGGGTGACGGGCCCGGTCAATCGTCCCGGTAAACGCGCTCGCGGCGCTCGTGGCGCTCCTGGGCTTCCAGGGACAGGGTCGCGATCGGTCGCGCATCGAGACGCTTGAGGGAGATCGGCTCGCCGGTCTCCTCGCAGAAGCCGTAGGAGCCATCCTCCAGCCGGGCGAGAGCCGCGTCGATTTTGCTCGTCAGCTTGCGCTGGCGGTCACGGGCGCGCAGCTCGATCGCACGATCCGTCTCGGAGGATGCGCGGTCGGCGAGATCCGGATGGTTCTCGTTCTCGCTCTGGAGCGCAGTGAGGGTATCCTGCGCCTCGCGCAAGATTTCGCTCTTCCAATTGAGCAGCTTGCGACGAAAATATTCGCGCTGCCGCTCATTCATGAAGGGCTCGTCGTCGGAGGGCCTGTAGCCGTCCTCGATCGTGACCTTCGCCATCGTCTTATCCTCGCGCTCCCTGCCGGTCAGCGGCGATCTTCGGCGAGGCTATAATCGAGCTGGGCAAGCTCTACAACGCGCGGATGCCGCCATGCACCGTCTCGCGCGAAAAGCTCCCGCAATGCGGCAAAGACGACACGCTCAAGTTTCCGCTCCGACGACATCAGGCTGGGCTTGCGCCCCTGACAAGTCGGAGGTGGGATGGGCCCTTCGAGGTGGCGCCTCTTCGCCGATACCGAGCGCACCCCTGCTCACGGCGTCTTGTTCAGGGCGTCTTGTTCAGGGCGTCTTGCGCAGACGAAGGATGGTCGCTGCAATCTCGTCGGCGAGGGGCCGGGCCAGGGCGTGCCGGTAGTGGGTCTGATCGAAGAACAGGGCAGGGTCGTGCAAGGCCGGCCGCTCGCGGCGCCCATCGACGAGGGCGCTGCGCCCGTGCCGCTGCACGGCCGTCGTCATGGCCTGCCGGCACGCGGTCTCGGCACGGTCACGCGGCGTGTCAGGGCGCGGAAGGCCGGCGGTGTAGACCGGCGGAAAGACCATGACCACGGCCGTCTCGGCCGGCAAAGCGGCGAGGGCGGTGCCGAGGCGCTCGGCGGCGGGGAAATCCGGCCCCGCCTTGCCCGCAGCCGGCGTGTCGGGGACCGGCGTCTCGCGGGCGGCGCGGAAGCGCTCGCCGTCGAGAGCGCCGAGCTTCAGGTAATCCGGCTCGTAGTCCCACCAGCCATCCGCGGTCGCCCGCTTGCGACGCGGGCCGAAGAGCCAGCCGATGCGGCCGACCACTTCCTGGGCCACGGAGAAGCGCAGGAGGCCGCGCAGATAGTCGAGCGGCTCGTGGCTGTAGAGCCAGAACGGGAACGGCTTGTCGTTGGGCAACGCCGGATCGTCGGTGCACCAATAATCGTCCACGGACAGCACGATCGCCTCCGGCGCCGGATGGTGGCGCAGGAACCAAGCGAGCAGAGCGAGCTGTTCCCCGGGACCGGTCGCGGGGACGGAGAGCTGAACGAAGGGAATGCCGGTTGCTGCCGTGAGGCGCGCCGGCTCGACCAGCTGGATGTGGGAGTTACCGAACACCGCCCCCTCAAAAGTCGGATCGCGCCCCCGCGAGGCCGCGGCGGTGCGCGGCCCTTGCGGGCGCACGGCACCGGCAGAGAGCACTGTCGAGCGGCCGCTGTCGTACGGATCGATTAGGACCGCCACCGCGAGATAGCCCGCGATCAGGCCGACCACTGTCCGCACGAACAGGCGCGCGAAGGCCGCCCAGTCCCGTGGCCCGGCGCTGTCGGAGGCGGACATCATCTCAGAACTGGAAGTAGATGAACTCGTAGTTCGCATCGTCTCCGATCTTGAGGAGCACAACCACGAACAACAGGGCGAAGGCGGCCGCGAGCCACCGGTTCGGAGGCAGGCGGTGCACGGCGGCCCAGGCGGTCGGGCCGATCATGGCGACGGCGGCCGCAATCGCGATGGTGCGCCACTTGAAGCCCGAGCCGGTTGGAGCCAGCCCGAACAGCCCCTTGTAGATTGTTAGCGCTGCCTCGAACGACGTCGCGCGGAACAGAACCCAGGTCAGGATCACGAAGCCGGCCGTCAGCGCCCAGCCGAGCAGATGCGGCATCCATCCGCCGGCTCGGCGCCACAGCACGCCCGCCCCGAGGCCGAGGCCGTGGGCGGCGCCCCAAGCGACGAAGGTCAGCCCGGCCCCGTGCCACAGGCCGCCGAGCGTCATGGTGGCGAACAGCGCGCCGACTTGGACCGCGAGGCCCCGACGGTTTCCACCAAACACGATGTAGAGGTAATCGCGCAGGAAGCGCGACAGCGTCATGTGCCAGCGCCGCCAGAAGTCGCGGAGCGAGGTGGCGCGATAGGGCACGTCGAAGTTCTGCGGCAGCACGATCCCGAACAGGAGCGCGAGGCCGAGCGCCATGTCGGTGTAGCCTGAGAAGTCGAAATAGATCTGGAAGGTGAAGCCGAGCGTCGCCTGCCACGCCTCGGCCATGCTCACCGCCTTGCCCGCGGCCGCCGCCTGGAACACCGGGTTGACGTAGACCGAGAGCGGGTCGCCGAGGAACACCTTCTTCGCAAGCCCGACGGTAAGCAGCATCAGCCCGCGCCCGATCCGCTCGGCGGCGTCGGGACGCGCGTAGGGCCGCTCCTCGAACTGGTGCATGATCTCGCTCCAGCGCACGAGCGGGCCGGCGAGAACCTGCGGGAAGAAGGCGATGTAGAGAGCGTAGCGGGTCAGCCCGAAGGCCGGCGCGCGCCCGGCCCTCAGGTCCGTCAGGTACATGATGTGGTGGAAGGTGAAGAACGAGATCCCGAGCGGCAGGGCGAGGTCGATCCGCGGGAGATCGAAGCCGGGAATCAGGTCGGCGAGATCGGTGAGGAAGCCGAGATATTTGAAGATTCCGAGCACCGCGAGGTTGCCGGCGAGCGCCGCCGGAAACAGCCAGCCGGTGCCATCCCGCGGCAGGGCACGGGCCACGAGCCAGTTCACGCCGATGGAAACCAAGAGCAGCGGCAGGAAGCGCCAGTCCCACCACGCATAGAAGACGAAGGACAGCCCGACGAGCAGCGGCAGCCGCGTCTGCGGCCGGTAGCGCTCGGCCGCGGCGTGCAGCACCAGCGCGGCCGGCAGGAAGGCGAGCAGGAAAACGAAGGAGTTGAACAGCATCGCGGCGCGGACGTTCCCCTTGCGATCCGGCGAGACCGGCGCGCGCCCGCTCACGCGGCCAGCCTTGTCGAGGATCGAAGCGGAGCCGTCAATCGCGGCGACGCTGCGCAGGGAGGAAGCAGGAAGGTCATTCCGCAGATCGGCGGGCGCGTGGAGTCGACCCTGGGCGATAGGGACCGACAGGACATCGAGGGCACGTGTCTCGATCACACCGATGTGCACAGGGTCCGGCGGCGATGACCAATCGACACTGCGAACGAGAAGATCCAGTCAGCTTCGGTTCATCGAGCAAGACCTAGCTTTGGACATCGGCCGTAAGCTTCGGCCTGAACGGAGAAATCGTACGATGACGCACGCGAAGGCGTTCGCATTGGCTGCGGTGATCGCCGGCAGCCTTGTTGTGGCGGGTTCAGCCCAGGCGGCTCCCTTCAGCCCCGCTCCCCTCGCGACCGCAACGGACAACGCGCTCGTCGAGCGCACCGCCGGCGGCTGCGGACCGGGTTTCCATCCCAACCCCTGGGGAATTTGCCGCCCGAATTGGGGCCCGCGGCGCTACTGGGGCGGCCCGCCCCCCGGTTACTATCGCCCGCGGCCGTTCTACCGGCCCTACGGCTACTACCGTCCGCGACCCTATTATTGGTAATCGATTGAACGGCTGATCATATGGGCCGGACTCCGAAGAGGGGTGCGGCCCTTTTCGTGTTCAAACGCCCCGCGCCGCCTCGAGCTTGGCGAGTTCCACCGCGGCACGCAGCTCGATCTCGGCCACGAGACCATCGAGACGGGGATCGCCGCTCTCCGCACTCCGCTCGGCGAGGCGGCCGGCGATGGCTTGGAGGTCGCGCGTCGCCACCCGGCCGCCGATCAAGGCGGCTTTCAGCCGGTCGAGCCCGTCGAGCAGATCGTGCCCGCGCTGCACCGAGCGGCGGCGGCGCTCCTTCTGCGCCTCGGTCCCGTCCTGTCCCTGTAGCGTGAGCAGGGCGTCGAGTCCGGTCAGCATGCCCGTCTGGCTCGTGCCCGCAGTCGTGGCCCGGGGCGTCTCCTCGGTCCCGGCGGGAATGAAGGCGCCCGGCGCAGCGGCGCGGCGGGTCGCGTTGAGCGCGCCCGCGGCGGCAGCGGCAAAGCGTGGGTCGACGCGCATGTTGGTTCGAGGCCTTTTCGCACCCGCCGATCCACGACGAGCGGTGACAGGCGAAGGAATCGGCCGGTACGGTTAAGCGCAGGTAAACAACCCGGCAGAAGCTGCCGGGGCGGCAGGAAATGCGCCTCTTCTCTGCGCTGTCACCACCGCACATCTCCGGTCAAATCCGAATGATTTGAGAAACTTAGCTTTTGGCACGGCCCTGGCAAGGCTCGACCCGGCGTGAAGACGCCTAATCCGGTCGCCGAGTTCCGATGCCCCTGCCTCGCTTTTCTCTCGCCCGCCACTTGGTCGCAGCGTTCGCCTGCCTGGCGACCCTGCTGCCGCCGGCCGCGGCCAGCGCCCTGTCGCGGGTGAAGGATCTCGCCGCCGTCGAGGGCGTGCGCACCAACCAGCTCGTAGGCTACGGCATTGTGGTCGGTCTCAACGGCACTGGCGACACGCTCAACAACATCCCCTTCACCAAGCAGTCGCTGCAGGCGATGCTGGAACGGCTCGGCATCAACACCCGAGGCGCCACCATGCGGACCCAGAATCTCGCGGCGGTGATGGTGACGGCCAACCTCCCGCCCTTTGCGACCCAGGGCACGCATATCGACGTGACGGTCTCTTCGCTCGGCGACGCCAAGTCGCTCCAGGGCGGCACCCTGGTGGCAACCTCGCTGCTCGGTGCCGACGGCGAGATCTATGCCCTGGCGCAGGGCTCGGTGGCGATCGCAGGCTTCGCGGCGGAGGGCGAGGCCGCCAAGATCACCCGCGGCGTGCCGACCAACGGGCGCATCTCCAACGGTGCGCTGATCGAGCGCGAGATGGCATTCAAGCTCAACGAGGCGCGCTCCCTGCGGCTGTCCCTGCGCAACCCCGACTTCACGACGGCGAAGCGGATCGCCTCGGCCATCAACGACTTCATGGGCGCCGACACCGCCGAGCCGACCGATCCGGCGACGATCACCCTGCAGATCCCGGCCAAGTTCCGCGGCAACATGATCCGCCTCATTACCGAGGTGGAGCAGCTCAAGGTCGAGCCCGACCAGACCGCACGGGTGGTGGTGGACGAGCGCTCCGGCATCATCGTGATGGGCCGCGACGTGCGCGTCTCCACGGTGGCCATCGCCCAGGGCAACCTGACGGTGACGATCACCGAGCAGCCGATGGTGAGCCAGCCCGCGCCGCTGTCCAACGGCCAGACCGCGATCGTGCCGCGCACCGGGGTGAAGGTGGATACCGGCGACGGCAACAAGCTCGCCCTGGTCAAGGAGGGGGTGAGCCTGCGCGAACTCGTCGACGGCCTCAACGCGCTCGGCGTCGGCCCGCGCGACCTGATCTCGATCCTTCAGGCGATCAAGACGGCCGGCGCGCTCCAGGCCGATATCGAGCTGATGTAACTTTTTTCCCATCGGGAGACCGCACCATGCTGCCCCTCGCAACCTTCGCGGCCTCCGCCGCCGTCGGCGTCGGCAAGAACCTGCTCAACACGCTGGCCAAGACCGACGCGGACACGATGGACACCGCCAAGGCCACCGCCTCGGCCAAGGCCCGCAAGACGGCGGACGAGTTCGAGAAGATGTTCCTGGAAGACAGCATGGAGAAGCTGACGCAGAGCGCGGGCACGGAAGGGCCTCTCGGCGAGAACGGCACCGGCGGCGGCGTCTGGCGCTCGATGCTGACCAAGGAATACGCCAACGCCATCGTGAAGACCGGCGGGGTCGGCATCAGCAATCAGGTCTATTCCGAGATGATGCGGATGCAGGAGGCGGGCGGTGGCCGCTGATCCGACCCTCCCCGTGCGCCTGACCGAACGCGCCGCCGCGCTCGGCTTCGTGCAACAATTGCTCGCCACCATGGGCGAGTTGGAAGGCGTGCTCATCCGCGAGAGCGACGGCGTGCGGGCCGGGCGGATCGCCCAGGCGCTGACGGAATCCGCTCCGAAATCCGAACTCGCCTCCGCCTATCTGAACGGCCTGGAGGCGGCCAAGGCCAACGCCATCGCGCTCGCCCGCTTCGCCCCGGAGGGGCTGGAGGCACTGAAGGCGGCTCAGCACCGCTTCGCCGCCGTAGTCGAGACGAACCAGCAGGTGCTCGCCACCGCCCGAGCCGTTTCCGAGGGGCTGGTGAAGGCGCTCGCCGAGGAAGTCGCCAAGACGCGCACGCCCACCGTCTACGGCCGCCCCTCGCTCTCCCCCTCGCCGTACGGCCGGGGCGCGCAGGGTGGGCCGCTGGTGCTGTCGCGCAGCCTCTGACAACGGCGGGCGCGACCGGACCGTCCTACGTTCACGGTTCGGCAACGAAAAACCGATCTTGTGGTTGCATCACGCTCCAGGGCCGTGTCGATTCGCGACCACACCCAGCGGACCTGTTCGTCCAGAGGGGGGAGCGTCGATGTCCGCCATCGAGGCCAGCCGCGAGGCAGGGTCGGCCGCGCGGGCGAGCGCGGCGCTCGATGCCTCGGCGAGGCGTGCCGGCCAGCCGCAGGACGCGCAGAAAAGTCGCGGCCTCCCGCCCGCGACAGCGGTGGTGAAGCGCCCTGAGCCCGAGCAAGCGGCCTTCGACGGCCTCAAGACGGCGCGAGAAGCGGCCGCCAACGCGACCCGATCCTTCGACGAGCGACTGAAGGCGCGCTCCGATGCCCTCGCGAGCCGGCTGAGCGCAGCCTTCGCAGAGAAGGGCATCCCCATCGACGATCCGATCTCCGTTCGGATCGAGTCGGGATCGATCGTGAGCGACAGCCCATACAAGAAGAAGATCGAGAAGCTGTTCAGGGACGACCCGGACCTGGCCAAGGAGTTCGAGAGCGTCGCCTCCCTGAAAGCCATGCATGCCGCGCAGAAGGCGCTGGAACTCTACAACGAGGCGAAGAAGAGCGCCCGAAGCAAGGATGAGCAGGCGGCGGCCTATGCTCGCTACACGACACACATGCTCGACATCTAGACGCTGTCCGGCGTGATGACGCTGAAGGATGGCGCCCTCTCCTCGGCCGCGGAGGACGACATGGGGGTGATGTCCGGCGCCACGCCCGCGGCGACGAGCGACCCGAGGGGTGAGGTGCTAAAGCGCTACGGCTCGATCCTGCGCGCCGGAGCGTAAAATGGCCGCGTCCGCGGGGAGCGTGACGATCCGCCCCAGCCGACCCAAGATCCGAACGGCATCGATCGGCGAGGACTTCCGTCTTATTTCGTATCGATGAAGTCCGACAAAGTCATCATGCCGCACACTTCCGACGCCCATTGACGGCTTGACTATTCGGAACTTTCCTTTCGCGTGCCACTTGGCCCCGAACACAATCATCGGAGGAAATGGCCGTGTCGAACGATGTGCTCATTCCATTGCTCGCGATCGTGACCATCGTCCTCGTCGCGGCCTTCGCCATCTGGCAGCGGGGCCGGGTGGCGCAGTCGAAGCGCGATCCGCAGCGCTCCGCCTTCACTCAAGCCCACGGCGAGGCGCCGCGCCCGAACCGGCCCGGCACCGAGCACTGAGGGCGCGCTCCCCCGATCAGAACGGCAGCAAGATATCGACGAGCTGCTGGCCGTAGCGGGGCTGCTGCACGTCGGTGATCTGGCCGCGCCCGCCATAGGCGATGCGGGCCTGAGCGATCTTGCTTGAATCGATGGTGTTGTCCGACTCGATGTCCTCGGGCCGCACCACGCCGGCGACGATCAGTTCGCGCACCTCGAAGTTGATGCGGATCTCCTGCTTGCCCTCGACCACGAGGTTGCCGTTGGGCAGCACCTGCGTGACGACGGCGGCAACGTTGGTGGTCACGGTCTCGGCGCGCTGAACCGAGCCCGCGCCATCGCTCGACGAGGTCGAGGTGCCGTTGATGAGCTTGTCAGGGGAAATGCCGGCTGCGGCCACGCCCGCGCTCTTCTCCAGGCCGAAGGCGTTGGGCAGGCCGAAGCCTTCCGCGTTGGTACGGGAGCGTTTGGTCTCGTTGTTGAGGTTGGCCCGGTCGGTCACGTTGACCTTGACGGTGACCAGGTCACCGATCCGCGCCGCACGCTGATCCTTGAAGAAGGCCCGCGAACCGGTGCGCCACAGGGAATTCGGCGCGTAGGAGACCGGGGCGACATCCGGCATCGCCATGCGCAGCGGCCGGTAGCCGGGCTGAGCGGTCGGGTCCTCGATCGCCGAGAGCGCCGGCGTCGCCCCGACCTGCGAGAGCCGGTCCACGGTGTTGCAGGCGCCGAGCGGCGCCAGCGCCAGGATCACGGCGAGACGGGGAAGGGAGCGGCGAGCGGTCATCGGAAGGGTCCGGCGCGGGCGAGACGGGAAGAAGGGCGAGGGGAGGGGGAGCCGCCTAGGGGGCGGCGCTGGCCTGGAGCACGGGCTGAGGCTGCGGGGCCGGACCCACCGAGACGCGGCCTGGACCGATCACCACGGCCTGAAGCACCTTCTTCGAGGCGCCGTTGGTCACCGAGACGCTGGCCCCGAGCCGGCCGCTCTCGTTGGCGACGCCGCGCATCGACAGCGACACACCGGGCGTCTCGAATACGATGGCTACGCTCTCGCCGCGGGCGACGAGATCCGGTGGCGCCACGTCGCCCGAACGCAGGACCGAGCCGGCGCTCAAGGGACGCTGCGCGACCTGACCCGCGACGAGGCTCGGCGCGCCCTGCACGTCGGCCGGCACGGCATCGCGTGGGCGGCGCTCGAGGCTGAGGTCGGCACTCGCCATCGCTTCGCCGCGGTTAAGGCTGCGGGTCAGCACGGCCACCTCACGGGTCTCGACCGCGACGCCGCCGACCCGGAGCGAAGCCTGCCGCTCCCCGAGCACGATCAGGCCGGCGACCCGACGGGTGCGGGGATCGTAGGTGACATCGACCGCCGCCGCCTGCCCATCAAGGTCGAGCGGGGCGAGCAGCACCGGCGCATCGCCGTCGAGCCGCACCGACAGCGCCTTGGCATCGAGACCGTAGCCGGTTTCGAGCGCGCGCTTCAGCGCCGCCTCGATCTCCGGCGGCCCGACCCGGCGGGCGGCGCGCTGCACCGTGACCTGCACGCGGCCGCCGGTCTCGATGCCCGTGAGGCCGAAGGCGGCCACGGACTCGATGATGCGGCGGGCCTGGATCGTGCCGATCGCACCCAGAGCCGGTGCGCGAAACAGAGGCCGCCCGGCGAGCTCGGCCGGCGCGCCCTCCACGAGATCGCCGAGGCTCAGCGTGTCGCCGCGCGCGGTCACGTCGCCACGCAGGCGCAGTGGATTGCCGGCGGCCATCAGCGGCAGGGCGAACAGGGTCATCGCCATGAAGGCGGCAAGTGCGAACACGGTCCGGCCGATCGCGCCGCGGGACAAGGGAGTGACGGCGAGCGGGGCGGGGCGGCGGATCGGCCTGAGGGCGTGCATCACGGGTCGGATCCTCAGCCGCGGAACATCTGCGAGGTAGTCGAGAGCATCTGGTCGGCGGCGGTGACGACCTTCGAATTCATCTCGTAGGCGCGCTGCGCCGCGATCAGCGACGAGATCTCGGTGACCGCGTTGACGTTGGCCTCTTCGAGGTAGTTCTGCTGCAGGTTGCCGAAGCCCTCCGAGCCCGGCAGGCCGGTGATGGCAGGGCCCGATGCCGCGGTCTCGACGAACAGGTTGTCGCCGATCGATTCGAGACCGACCTTGTTGACGAAGCGGGCGAGCTGGAACTGGCCGAGCGCCTGCGGCGCGGTCTGGCCCGGAAGGGTTGCCTGCACCGCGCCGGTGGCCGAGATCGTCACCGAGGTGGCGGTGTTGGGCACCGTCACGCCGGGATCGAGCAGGTAGCCGTCGCGGCTCACCATCTGACCCTGCGCGTCGAGGTCGAACGAGCCGTCGCGGCTGTAGGCGGTACGTCCATCGGGCAGGCGGATGCGGAAGAAGCCCTCGCCGCGGATCGCGACGTCGTAATCCTTCTCGGTCTGCGCCAGCGGCCCCTGCGTCATGGCGCGGGCGGTCGAGGTGGTCTTCACGCCCGAGCCCAACGCAAGGCCGGCCGGCAGGATCGTGTTCTGGTCCGAGGTCGAGGAGCCGGAGCGGCGCAGGTTCTGGTAGAGCAGATCCTGGAAATGCACCTGCTGGCGCTTGTAGCCGGTGGTGCGCAGGTTCGCGATGTTGTTCGAGATGACTTGGACGTTGAGTTCCTGGGCCGCCATGCCCGTGGCGGCGGCGTAGAGGGCGCGCATCTGGGTCTACCTTCCGGGCGATCAGGCCGAGCGATCAGGCGACATCGGCGAGACGGCGAATCGCCGTGCCGCGCAGGTCGTCGAGGCGCGAAATCACGCTCGAGACCATCGTGTAGGTGCGGTTCACGTCCATCAGCCGGGTCATCTCGACCACCGGCTTCACGTTGGAGCGCTCCAGCGCGCCGGGCTCCAGATGGGCACCGGGGCCGACGGGCCGGGGGGGGGCCTCGGACGAGAACAGATTGGCGCCCTCCGACTTCAGCGCCTGGGCGTTGGCGAAAGTAACGAGCCGCAGGCGGCCGCGGACGCCGAGATTGGTCGAGACCGTGCCGTCGGGGGCGATGGCGAGCCCCGTCTCCTGCTGGCCGATGGTGATCGGGCCGCCGTCGCCCTGCACCGCGTAGCCATCCGAGGTGACGAGGTTGCCCTGGGCGTCGAGCTCGAAGGCGCCGTTGCGGGTGTAGCGCGGGCCCTGCGGCGTCTGGACGGAGAGGAAGGCGTCGCCGCGCAGCGCCACGTGCATCGGGTTGCCGTCGGGCTCCACCGGCCCCTGCGTGAGGTCGAGCGGCGTGCCCTGGTCGATCACGTAGGAGAGGCGCCGGTCGCCGCGCTGGAAGCTGTCGGCGGAGGCCACCGGCATCAGGTATTCCTGAAAGCGGGCGGAGCGCGCCTTGAAGCCGGTGGTCGAGACGTTGGCCATGTTGTTGGCGATGACGTCGAGTTCGCGGGCGAGCGCGGCCTGAGCGGAGACTCCGACGAAGAGCGCGTTCTGCATGATGTGCCTCGGATGGCGACGGGTTCGTGCCATCCACCGCAGGGGCCGTGCCAATCCGGTCGCGCTCGTTTTTACCTTAACGAACAGTGACTTGGGGCCATCGCACCTCGGAGCGGGCACCGGTCCGCCTTGAGCCGGCGGCAAGTCCGACCCGGCAAGTTCTGCCGGCTTAACCGAGAGTTAACCACGTCGGCCGAGAAGGAAGGGACGGGAATTGCGCGTCGCGCGCGGGTCCCGCCCCATCGTCCCGATCCGGTTTGCCGACGAGCAGCACATGGCCAAGAAGCCGAAAAAGGCGCCCGCGGCCGAGGGCGAAGAGGGCGCGGCGGAAGCGCCGAAGTCCAAGAAGAAGCTCATCATCATCGCCGCCGCGGTGCTGCTCCTCGGCGGAGGCGGCGGGTTCTTCTTCATGAAGAACCGGGCGGCGCATGCCGATGCCCATGGCGAGCACGCGGCCGAGAAGGTCGACCCCAAGGCGCAGGTCGTGTTCCTCGACATGCGCGACATGTTGGTCAACCTCAGCCCCGATCCGGGTGCGACCAAGGCCAACGTGCTCAAGCTGCGCGTCGCACTGGAGCTGAAGGACGCCAAGGTCGAGGCGACCGTCAAGCCGCTGATGCCGCGCGTCGAGGACGCCTTTCAGACCTATCTGCGCGAGATCCGGGCGAGCGACCTGGCCGGCTCCACCGGTCTGTACCGTCTGCGCGAGGAGTTGCTTCGGAGGGTCAACATCGCGCTGCATCCGGCCAAGGCCGAGGCGGTGCTGTTCAAGGACGTGATCGTTCAGTGAACGGCGCAGCTGCCCCCTCCCAAACCCTTAACGCTTAAGACACAGGCGAGCGCGCGACAGGCATGACCGGTCCCGAAGACGAGCTGGAGGACGATTGGGCGGCGGCCTTTGCCGAGCAGGGCTCTGAGGGCGGCGGCGACGCTTCGCTCGCCGAGGAGTGGGGCGCGGCGCTCGCCGAGCAGGGCACGACCAAGAGCGCGGGCGACGTCGCTGCCGAGTGGGCGACGATGATCGAGGACGGGGAGACCGAGAATCTCCCCGAACTCGCCGGCAACGACCGCATCCTGAACCAGGATGAGATCGACGGCGTCCTCGGCTTCTCCCTGCGCGAGCTCTCCGCCTCCGGCGCGGGGGGCGTGCGCGCCATCGTCGATTCGGGCGTCGTTCAGTACGAACGCCTGCCGATGCTGGAAATCGTCTTCGACCGGATGATCCGGTTGTTGTCGACCAGCCTTCGCAACTTCTTCCAGGACAATGTCGAGGTGACGCTCGACAACATCACCTCGGTCCGTTTCGGCGACTACCTCAACGCGATCCCGCTCCCGACGCTGCTCGGCGTGTTCAAGGCGGATGCCTGGGAAGGCTCCGGCCTCGTCACCGTGGAGCAGACGCTCGCCTACTCGACCATGGACCTCCTGCTCGGGGGCAAGCGCGGCGGCTCATCGAGCCGGCTCGACGGACGGCCTTTCACCACGATCGAGATGAGCCTCGTCCGCCGCCTCGTCGAGATCATCCTCACCGACCTCGAACTCTCGTTCCAGCCGCTCTCGCCGGTGCGGTTCGGGATCGATCGCATCGAGACCAATCCGCGTTTCGCCACCATCACCCGGCCCGGCAACGCCGCGATCCTGATCACGCTCAAGCTCGACATGGACGGGCGCGGCGGCGGGATGCAGATCCTGTTTCCCTACGCGACGATCGAGCCGATCCGCGACCTGCTCATGCAGAGCTTCATGGGCGAGCGGCTCGGGCGCGATCAGGTTTGGGAGAGCCACCTCGCCACCGAGATCTGGCAGGCGGACGTGGAGATGGAGGCGGTGCTGCACGAGGTGACGCTTCCGCTGAAGCGGGTGCTCAACCTCAAGGTCGGCGACACACTGATGTTCGACCGCAAGCCCACCGACCTCATCACCGTGCGCTGCGGCGACTGGGCGTTGACGCAAGGGAGGATCGGCCGGATCGACGACGCGATCGCGGTGCAGGTGGCCCGGCCCCTGCGGCAGTCGCGCACGACGCTCCAGGCCTACGAAATCTCGATGCAGAACCGTAACGACGGCTGAGCCGCAGGGTGACCATGATGACCTTCTTCGTCTCGATGGCCGCCGACGTTCTCGTCGCCGTTCTGCTGGTGGCGACCATCGTCTCCTCGGTAAAGCTGTCGGCGCGCATCAGCCGGCTCAAGGCGGACGAGTCGGCCCTGCGCTCCACCATCGGCGACCTCGTGGTGGCGAGCGCCACCGCCGAACGGGCCATCGCGGGCCTGCGCGCCACCCTCGACGAGTGCGACCGCACGCTCACCGAACGCCTCGCCGCCGCCGAGCGCACCAGCACCGATCTGGCCGCGCATGTGGAGGCGGGTGAGAGTGTGATCAACCGCATCGCGGCCATCGTCGGCCAGGCACGGACCGCCGCTGGGCCGGCATCCGCCGCAGCGCCTTCCGCAGTCGCTGGAGGCCCGCGACCTGTCGTGGTCGAGGCCACCTCCGCCGGCGGCAACGGCGAACGCGTCGGCGCGGCGCTCGCCGCCGCCCAGGCCCTGTCCGAGCGCGCTCTCGACCGTCTCCGGGCCAGGGCCGCATGAGCCTGCCCGCGCGCCGACTCGCACGCCTCGCGAGCCTTCCGGCGCGTCCCTTCCGGCTGCGCCTGATCGACGCCGTAACCCTGGCGGCGATTGGGCTTCTCGTGCTCAAGCTGACCGCTCTGGTGGCCGACGACCCGGCGCCTCCCGGTACACCACTGCCGGACTTCGCCCGCGTCCTCGCCAAGGCGCGGACCAACTACGAGCCGACCGACCCGACGACCACCGGCTCCGTCTCGGCACCGCCCAAGAAGGCGGAACCCGCCCCGCCGCCGGTCTACCAGCCGCAGGTGCAGGAACCGGTCTCGGAAAGCGAGCGCGCGATCCTCGAAAAGCTCGCTGCCCGCCGCGAGACGCTCAAGCAGCGCGGGGACGAGCTCGACCTGCGCGAGCAGATGCTCAAGGACGCCGAGCGCAAGCTCGAATCCGGCGTAGCCGACCTGAAGGGGGCCGAGGACAAGGTCGGTTCCGAGGGGAGCAAGCGGGCCGAGGCCGAGAAGGCGGGGATGAAAGGCATCGTCCTGATGTACGAGACGATGAAGCCGAAGGACGCGGCCCGGGTCTTCGACCGCCTGAACCTCGAGACGCTGGTGCCGATCGTGATGGCCATGAACCCGCGCAAGATGGCCGAGGTGCTGGCCCTGATGGGCTCTGAGCCCGCTGAGAAGCTGACCGTCGCACTCGCCAACCGCGCCCGGGGCGTCGACGCACCGCAGGCGATTGCTGCTGCCCCGGGCCTGCCGCCCGGCGAATTGCCGGCGATCGATCCGGGCCCTGCGACCCGGGCTGGGCGCTGAGACCTACCCGCCCGGCGCGGCCAGCGCCCGCTCGATCGCGCCTTCCAGGGCCTCGGGCTTGGTGGATGGTGCAAAGCGACCGATCGCGCGGCCGTCGCGGCCGATCAAGAACTTCGTAAAGTTCCACTTGATGGCTTTCGTACCGAACAGCCCGGGCTTCTGCCGCTTCAGGTCGACGTAGAGCGGGTCGGCCCCGGGGCCATTGACCTCGATCTTGGCGAGCACCGGAAAGGTCACGTCGTAGGTGAGCGAGCAGAACTGCTCGATGGCCGCGGCATCGCCCGGCTCCTGGGCGCCGAACTGGTTGCAGGGCAGCCCCAGCACCACCAGGCCGCGGGCTCGATGACGGCGCCAAAGCGTCTCCAGGCCCTGATATTGCGGTGTGAACCCGCATTTCGAAGCGGTGTTGACGACCAGGAGCACCTTGCCGCGATATTGCGAAAGCGGGTGGGGCTCGCCGCGAACGTCGCGCGGGGCGTGATCGTAAATGTTGCTCATGACCGCTCCAGCTGTTTTCTTTTGCTCAATAATCCCGCCTTTGGCCGGGATATTGTTCTGAATTTCGTGGAACGATTCCAGGCTTGGCCGCAAATTCCACCATCGTGCTTCTCTGCGGCGTCCCTGCAATTGCATCCTTTCTCAAGCGGGGCTAGGCGGCCCCCGGACGACACCCTCAGGAGCCCGACCATGCCGCCTCTGTTCCGCGGAACCGCGTCAACCACCGCGCTTCTGCTCGCCGGAATGATGGTCCTGGCAGGGCCGGGCATCGCCTGGGCGCAGGAGGATGCGGCGCCCGAAGCCGCGCCCGCTGAGCCGACCGCCAAGCCGAAGCCGCGCCCGCGCAAGCCGGCGCCGAAGAAGGAAGAGGCCAAGGAGCCGACGAAGGAAACGCCGAGCCCCGCACCGACCGGCACCGTGCTGGAACCCGCCGCGGCCACAGGCCCCGCCCAATGGCCGGCCGGCGCCAGCTCCGTCAGCGAGAGCTACGGCGACTGGACGATGACCTGCAACCGGGCCGAGGCGCGCACCGACTGCGTCATCATCCAGTCGCAGGGGGATCGGCGCACGGGCAAGCGGCTGTTCAGCATCGAACTGCGTCCGCCCAAGGATGGGAAGAGCGAAGGCCTGATCCTGATGCCGTTCGGCCTCCAGATCGAGCCCGGCGTCTCGTTCAAGCTCGACGACCGGCAGCTCGGCAAGGGCGCGCCATTCTCGTTCTGCGTCAGCGATGGCTGCCTCGTTCCGATCAGCCTGCCGACGCTCGCCACCGACGCGATGAGGACGGCGACCAGCCTCACGATCTCGGCGACGAAGCCGGATGCCAAGGAGCCGACGATCATCACCGTGCCGCTCTCAGGGTTCGCCGCCGCCTTCGCCCGGGCGAGCGCCTTCGGAAGCTGACGCTCCAGGTTCGACCTCAAGGCCAGGTCTCGCGATCGGCCGGAGAAATGGTAAGGCTGCGCCCATGCGGCCCTCTGCCAAAGCGCTCCTCCTCGCCACCCTGACCCTCACCGGCGTAGCCTCGGTGCGGGCCGAGGCACCGACCGACCCGACGACAAGCCCGACGACAAGCCCGGCGACCGCGCCGGATTTCGCGCAATGTCTCGGCGGGTTGAAGACGCTCGCCGAGGAGCGCGGCGTGCCGCGGACAGTGGCCGAGACGGCGCTGTCGGGGATTGCGCCCGATCCGTCGGTGGTGCCGGCGACCCAGTCCCAGGCCGAGTTCGTCAAGCCGATCTGGCAGTATGTCGAAGCAAGCGTGACGCCGGAGCGGGTCGCGACGGGGCAGGCCAAGCTCGCCGAGTGGTCGGAGGTGCTGGGGCGGATCGAGGCGGCCTACGGCGTTGACCGGCACGTTCTCGTCGCCTTCTGGGGCGTCGAGTCGAACTATGGAGCCGCTCTCGAAGGCGGCGGCATCCGCCCGGTCATGCCGGCGCTCGCGACGCTCGCCTGCGGCGACCCCGACCGCCCCGGCCTGTGGCGCGACGAACTCGTCGCCGCCCTGAAGATCCTCGCCGACGGCGATGCCGACGCGGAACGGTTGCGCGGCTCCTGGGCCGGCGCCATGGGCCACACCCAGTTCATGCCGACCGCCTTCCTGCGCCACGCGGTCGATTTCGACGGCGACGGCAAGCGCGACATCTGGCACTCGGTGCCCGATGCCCTCGCCTCGACCGCCAACTTCCTGAAACAATCCGGCTGGCGCGCCAACGAGGGCTGGGGCTTTGAGGTGCTCCTGCCGGACAACTTCGATTACCGGCTCGCCGACGAGACCACCGAGCGGCCGTTCTCCGAGTGGCGGACGCTCGGCCTTAAGCCGGCCAACGGCGCCTTCCCCGAAAGTGCCGAGCGCCGCGCCGCCCTGTTGCTGCCGACCGGCGCCAAGGGGCCGGCTTTCCTGCTGGAGCCGAACTTCCGGGTGATCCTGCGCTACAACACGGCGCTCGCCTATGCGCTCACCGTGGCGCACCTGTCCGATCGGCTGCGCGGCGCGCCCAGCTTCAGCCGCGACTGGCCGCGAGGCGACCGCATGCTGTCGACGGAAGAGCGCACCGACCTGCAGGCGCGGCTCGCTGCCCTCGGCCATCCGGTCGGCGGCGCCGACGGCAAGATCGGCCCCAAGACCCGCGCCGCGATCCGCGCCTTCCAGGAGGCGAATAGCCTCGTGCCCGATGGCTACGCCGACGCGGCGCTGCTCGACCGGCTGCGCGCGGCGGGTGCGCCGGCCCCGTAACCCGATGCGCGTTCTCCTGGTCCACTGCCATCCCCGCTCCGACAGCTTCAACGCCGTCCTGCGCGACACGGCCGCTGCGACACTCGAAGCGACGGGTCACGCCGTCGAGACTCTCGATCTCTACGGCGAGAACTTCGACCCGCGCCTGAGCGCGAGGGAGCGGGGCGCCTACTACGACGAGAGCGCCGAGCGGCCGGACATCGCCGACCACGTCGCTGCCCTGCGCCGGGCCGAGGCTCTGGTCCTCATCTATCCGACGTGGTGGTTCGGGCCGCCGGCCATGCTGAAAGGCTGGTTCGATCGGGTCTGGCTGCCCGGCGTCGCCTTCGCGCTGGGCGGGGCGAAGGTGCTTCAGCCGCGCCTGACCAACATCCGAAGGATCGCGGTGGTGACGACCTACGGCTCGCCGCGCTGGCTGCTCTGGCTCGTCGGCTGGCCCGATTGGCGGCTGTTTCGCTTCGGCATTCGCCCGCTTTGCGCCCGGCGCTGCCGGCTCGACTGGATTGCGCTGACCGGCATGGACAACACCACAGAGCAGGCGCGGGCGCGCTTCGTCGAGCGGGTTCGCAAGGAGCTTGCGGCACTCTGAGCGGCGTCAGCCGGCCGGATAGCGCTCGAAGCTCGGCAGCCGATGCGCTTCCTCCATCCAGGTGAGGCGCTCGGCCACCTGGATCTGCACCTGCGGCGGCAGGGCCTCGGGCGTATCGAGTGTGCCGGTTTGCACGTCGATCATGCCCGGCAGCATCTGCTCGTTGACGTAGAACAGGCCTGTGCCGCAGCGCCCGCAGAAATGTCGTCTACCGTGCTCGGAGGAGGCGTAGACCAAGGGCTCGCCGGAGATCGTCACGCGCTCGGCCGGCACCATCGCCCAGCCGACCATCGGCGCACCGGCATGGCGCCGGCAATCCGAGCAGTGGCAGAGCGCGCTATGGGCCACCTCGGCCGGCATCTCGTAGGTGATGGCCTCGCAATGGCAACGTCCCTTGAGCATGGCGCGTCCTCCCTCAATCCCGAAGCGTCGCCGCAACGCGCCGGAGGATAGAGCCCGGGGACGATCCCTGAAAGCGAGAAACCGCGGCAGCCATGGTCCGGCTGCCGCGGTTCCCATACCGGACGGAGGACGCAGGACGGTGCGCCCTCCTGCCCGGATCACTCGGCCGGCTGAAGGACCGGGGCGTGGACCGCCTCGGCGACCGGCTTGCCACCCAGCGCGGCACGGAGCTTGGCCTCGTCGACCTCACCTTCCCAGCGGGCGACGACGATGCAGGCCACCGCGTTGCCGATGAAGTTGGTGAGGGCACGGCATTCCGACATGAAGCGGTCGATGCCGAGGATCAGCGCCATGCCGACGACCGGCACGGAGGGGACGACGGCGAGCGTCGCGGCCAGGGTGATGAAGCCCGAACCGGTCACGCCCGCCGCGCCCTTCGAGGAGAGCATGGCGACGAGCAGCAGCAGGATCTGCTCGCCGAAGGTGATCGGGGTGTCGGTGGCCTGGGCGATGAACAGGGCCGCCATCGTCATGTAGATGTTGGTGCCGTCGAGGTTGAACGAGTAGCCGGTGGGGACGACGAGGCCGACCACGGGCCGCGAGCAGCCGGCGCGCTCCATCTTCTCGATCAGCGAGGGCAGGGCGGACTCCGAGGAGGAGGTGCCGAGCACCAGCATCAGCTCTTCCTTGATGTAGCGGATGAGCTTGATGATCGAGAAGCCGTTGTAGCGGGCCACCAGGCCGAGCACGCCGAGCACGAAGATCGCCGAGGTCAGGTAGAAGGCGCCGACGAGGTAGGCGAGGTTGGCCAGCGAGGAGATGCCGTACTTGCCGATGGTGAAGGCCATCGCGCCGAAGGCGCCGATCGGGGCGACCTTCATGATGATGTTCACGACGCCGAAGATCGCCTCGGACATCACCTTGATGATGTCGAGCACCGGCTTGCCGCGCTCGCCGAGGAAGGCGAGGCCGAAGCCGAACAGCACCGAGAAGAACAGCACCTGAAGGATCTCGCCGCCCGCGAACGCACCGACCGCGGTGGTCGGGATGATGTTCATCAGGAAGTCGGCGATGTTCTGCTCCTTCGCCTTGCCGGCATAGGTCGCGACCGCCTTCGGATCGAGCGAGTTCGGGTCGATGTGCAGGCCGTGGCCGGGCTGGAGCACGTTGGCGACGATGAGGCCGACGATCAGCGCGAGCGTCGAGAAGGTAAGGAAGTACGCGAGCGCCTTGCCGCCGACGCGGCCGACCTTCTCAAGATTGGTCATCCCGGCAATGCCGGAGACCACGGTGAGGAAGATCACCGGCGCGATGATCATCTTGACGAGCTTGATGAAGGCGTCGCCGAGCGGTTTCATGTCGGCGCCGAGCTTCGGGTAGAAATGCCCAAGGGTGATGCCGATGGCGACGGCGACCAGCACCTGGAAGTAGAGCGTGCGGTAGATGGGCTTAGGGGCTGACGGCGCGTGGGGCGCAGTCAGCGGGGACGGCACGGTGGCCATGGGCGTTTCTCCCTGTCTGAGCGGTGGACGGTTCGTCGGACCGGTTCACCGAAGACTCCCTCAGGAGGCTTCCGGCGCCGTCCGCTCTTGCTTTTGGCCTCGCGGCACACAGCTCTGCGGTTTGCTCATGGCTGCGTTTCGCATGGGGAATGGCAACCGGCATGCCAGTTCGAAAGTGCCGATAACTTTTTGTTAAAGCCTTGAAATGAATGATATTTCCATCCCGTCCCCCGATCGCCCCGTTTCGCCCGTTGCGGTGATCCGCACGCGAGGTTCCCGAACGTTCCGGAATTTCGCACAGGGCTTACCGGCGTGATCGTGCCCGCCTCGCCTGCCTCGAAAGATTATCGCCGCGCGCTCGTCGTGGTGGCGGGGCTGGTAGTGCTGGCGCTGGCGGGCTGGCTCGGCGGACGGGTGGCGGAGCGTTGGGCGCTCACCGACCTGCGGCGCTCCGCATTCTCTTCGCTCGGGCTGCAGGTCGCGGCGTTCCGGGCCGAGATGCAGACGCAGAGTTCGCTGCCGCTCGCGCTCGCCGCAGACCCCGAGATCGCCCGCGTCGTCGCACCCACGCCGGAACCCGGTCTCGTGACGGGCGTAAATGAACGCCTCGCGCAGATCGCCGAGGCGACCGGCGCGGCCGTGATTTACGTGATTCGCGCCGACGGCGTGACGGTCGCCGCCAGCAATGCAGGCGCGGAGAAAAGCTTCATCGGCCGCAATTACGGATTCCGACCCTATTTCAGAAATTCGATGGCGGCCGGTTCCGGCTCGCAATTCGCCCTGGGGACGGTCAGCGGCCGACCGGGCTACTATCTCGCCCGCCGGCTGCCCCAGGCGGCCGGGGTCGTCGTCGTCAAAATCGAGTTCGACGGGATCGAAGCGGCTTGGCGCACGAGCCGCGAGAGCGTGTTCGTCACCGATCCCCGCGGCATCGTCCTGGTGGCGAGCGAGCCGAGCTGGCGCTTCAAGGCCTTCCGCGCCGTCGATGAAGAGGAACGCAAGCGCATCCGCGAGGCACTCGAGTTCGGTGAGGCGCCGCTCTTGCCCCTGCCGGTACACGCCACGTCGGATGCCGGCGACGTCGTGCGGGTCGGAGGCGGCGCCAAACCCGCTTGGCCGGCACTGATGCTCGACGCGGCGATTCCCGGCACGGAATGGCATCTCCACACCCTGACCCCTGTCGCGGCCGCGGTTCAGCGCGAGCGGGCCCAAGGCCGGGTCATTGCCCTGCTGGCAACCGGCCTCGCCTGGGCCGGGCTCGCCACGCTGCTGGGCCGGCGGCGCCGGATGCGAACACGGCTGGCCGAGGCTGCGACCCGGCGCGAGGAGCTGGAAGCGCGCGTGGCCGAACGCACGCGCGCGCTCAGCGAAGCCAACGGGCAGCTTCTCGCCGAGATCGAGGAGCGCCGCCGGGCCGAAGCCGAGCGCGAGCGTCTGGGCCGCGAGCTGGCGCAGGCCGGGCGGCTGGCGGCTCTGGGGCAGTTCGCGGCCAGCATGGCCCACGAGATCAACCAGCCGCTCGCCGCGATCCGCTCCTACGCCGACAACACCGCGATCCTGGTGCGCCGCGGACGCGTCGACGACGCGGCGGAGAACGTCTCCGCCATCGGCCGGCTGACCGAGCGTATCGGAACCCTGACGCGCCAGCTCAAGGGTTTCGCCCGCCGCGCCTCGGGCCGGCGCGAGCCCGTTCGCCTCTCCGACATCGTGCGCGGCAGCCTCGAAGTGGTCTCCTGGCGCGCGGCACAGGCCGGGATCGCCCTCGACGTGCCGACCCCCGCCCCCGACCTGGCCGTGCTCGGCGACGGGCCGCGCCTGGAACAGGTCGTCGTCAACCTTCTGCAGAACGCCCTCGACGCGGTGACCGGCCGACCCGAGCCTCGGATCGCCCTGCGCATCGAAGAGACGGAGGAGCGGGTCGCCGTCGAGGTCGCCGATAACGGACCGGGCATTCCCGAGGCGGTCCAGGCGCAGGTCTTCGATCCGTTCTTCACCACGAAGTCCGAAGGGCTCGGGCTCGGTCTGGCGATCTGCCGCGGCATCGTCGAGGAATGCGGCGGAACGCTCGGCCTGCGCTCAGGCGTCGAGGGCACGACCTTCCGGATGGAGCTGACCCGCGCCGTCGCTCCGCCGGACGTGGTGAAGGATGGAAGCCCGGTCGGGAGCCTGGAGGCCACATGAGCAGCGAGCCGAACAGCCTGTCCGATCCCGGTTCTCACGACCCGTCCGAGCGGATCGTCTTCATCGACGACGAGGAGGACGTGCGGCGCGCCAACCGTCAAAGCCTGGAGCTCGACGGCTTCCGAGTGGAGACCTTCGCGGCGGCCGAGCCCGCCCTGGCGGCGATCCGGGCCGAGCCGCCGGGCGTCGTCGTCACCGACGTGCGCCTGCCGGGACTCGACGGGCGCGCCCTGTTCGAGCGGATCCGTGCCGTGGACCCGGATCTGCCGGTGATCCTCATCACCGGCCACGGCGACATCTCGATGGCGGTCGCGGCGATGCGCTCGGGCGCCTACGACTTCCTCGCCAAGCCCTATCCGGCGGAGGCGCTGATGGGCTCGGTGCGTCGCGCCCTCGACCATCGCCGGCTGGTTCTGGAGAACCGCCGGCTCAACGCCCGGCTCGACGCGGCGATCGAGGAGGATCCCGCCTTCCTCGGCATCTCGCCGGAGATCGTCGCGCTTCGCCGCCTCGTGCGCGACGTGGCCGGCGCCGATGTCGACGTGCTCGTGCTCGGCGAGACAGGCTCCGGCAAGGAGGTGGTGGCGAACGCCCTGCACCGCTGGAGCCGGCGCGCATCGAAGAACTTCGTCGCGATGAATTGCGGCGCGCTGCCGGATAGCGTGGTGGAAAGCGAGCTGTTCGGCCACGAGGCCGGCGCCTTCACCGGCGCGCTCAAGCGCCGGGTCGGGCGCATCGAGCACGCGCAAGGGGGCACGCTGTTCCTCGACGAGATCGAGAGCATGCCGCTGGCGCTGCAGGTGAAGCTGCTGCGGGTCCTGCAAGAACGGGTGGTCGAGCCGCTGGGCACCAACGAGCGACGGCCGGTCGACATGCGCGTCGTCTCGGCCACCAAGGTCGATCTCGGGCAGGAGGCCGCCGCCGGCACCTTCCGCGACGACCTCTACCACCGGCTCAACGTCGTTACGATCGCGATCCCGCCCCTGCGCGAGCGGCGTGAGGACATCCTGCTGTTGTTCCAGCACTTCCTGACCCGCGCCGCCGCCCGGTTCGGGCGCGAGGCGCCCCCAGTGACAGCGGCGATGCGGGATCACCTCCAGCGCCATTCCTGGCCCGGCAACGTGCGCGAACTCGACCACTTCGCGGAGCGCTGCGCGCTGGGTCTGACCGGGCAGGCCGTCCCGGAGGCGTCCCCGGCGACGGCACTCAGCCTGTCCGAGCAGGTCGAGCGGTTCGAGCGCGGCCTGATCCGCGAGGAGTTGATCATGGCCGGCGGCGATGTGCGGCTGGCCGCCGAGTCCCTGGGTGTGCCCCGCAAGACCCTCTACGACAAGATTGCCCGCTACGGCCTCGCGCCGACCGATTTCCGCTGATCGGCGCAAGCGGTCAGGCGACGGCCGCCTGCGGCGTGGGGCAGACGCGGTCGCGGCCGGTCCGCTTGGCCTCGTAGAGCGCGCGGTCCGCCCGCTCGATCACGTCGCGGGCGGTCTCGCCCGGTCGGTACTGCGCGACGCCGGCCGAGATCGTCACCTGGGCCACGACATCGCCGGAGCCGCGCTTGACCAGCCGCTGAGCGCGCAGCCGGCCACAGATCTCCTGCGCGAGGGCGACGCCGGCGCCGATGCCGGCTTCCCCCAGCACGATTGCGAATTCCTCGCCTCCGTAGCGCGCGGCGAGGTCGCGCTCGGCCGTCTTCTCGCAGAGCAACCGCCCGACCAGCCGCAGCACCTGATCACCGAAGCGGTGGCCATGCCGGTCGTTGAGATTCTTGAAGTGGTCGATATCGAGCAGAAGCAGGGAGAACGTGCTGCCGGCATCGGCCCGGGTCCGGGCCACCGAGTCGCGCAGGAACCCGTCGAAGGCCTTGCGATTCGCCAATCCCGTCAGGGCATCGGTCGCCGCTTCCCGCCGCGTTTCGATAAGGGTTCGGTGCAGCTTGGCAATGTGTCCGGCGGAGGTCGAGAGCTGCTCCTCGAGCAGCCGGTTGCGGCTCCGCGCCGCTTCGGTCTCGCTGATCATGGCAACGAGCGCCGTCATGAGTTCGTCGGTAGTCGGGCGTGCCGTCAGGCGGCCGAACCAATGGGTCAGTGCGTCGCCGTATCCGGCAAGCGCCTTCGAACTGCCCGCAACGCGCTCCGCCAGGACGCCGGCCACGTCGGCCAGTTGGCCGACTCCGTCGAGCATGCGCGCCTCCGTCGAGGTTCCGGCGATGCAGGCGTCATAGAACGTGTTCGCCTGCTCCTCCGTCAGCGTGCCGCCAGGAGCGAGACAGGGAGCGAGGCGCTCCGCGAGCGGCGGGTTGCCGCCGCTGAAGTAGGTGTGCAGCAGGTCGTAATTCCGCGGGGAGGGCGTGAGCCCATACCGGGCGAGAGCCTCCCAGGCGCATTGAGCGGAGACCCGGCCGGGGTCGCGGCTCACATCCGCCTGCTGCTGCACCTGTCCCGGCATCACCACCCATACCCGGCCAACGACGTATCGACGACTCTGATACCCGGTTACTGTTAAATTTCAGTCTTCCAACTCGAAGCCCGGATTTCTTTCCGGCCAGCACTTGCTCGGAAGTCACACTCGATTGCGGACTCCGCCTGCCCAGCATCTTCATCGGCTCAAGCGACGGCCCGTTCCGCAACGAGAGCCTTGGCCTGAAGAGCCGGCAGCGGCCTGCCGAGCAGGAACCCCTGAACCTCGGTGCAGCCCTTGCGCCGGACCCGCGCCAGTTGTTCCTCCGTCTCCACGCCCTCGGCGGTGATGGCCATCCCGAGGCGCTCGCCCAAGCCCACGACGGCCCGCACCACCGCCGCCGCCTCCGGCTCGTCGATGTCGCGGATGAAGGATCGATCGATCTTGATCTTGTCGAAGGGGAACCGGCACAGGTAGCTCAGGGACGAGTAGCCGGTGCCGAAATCGTCGAGCGCGATCCGCACGCCCATGGCGCGCAGGCGATGCAGGCAGCCGATCACGGCGTCCGAGTTCTGCATCAGCACGCTCTCGGTAATCTCCAGCTCGAGCCGCCCGGCCGGCAGACCCGAGGCGGCGAGCGCGCGCACCACGCTCTGCTCGAGTCCGGTCTTCCGGAACTGCACCGCGGACACGTTGACGGCGACCCGCAAGTCGCCCGGCCATGCAGCCGCCTCACGGCAGGCCTCGTGCAGCGCCCAGGCGCCGAGCTGCGTGATGAGGCCGGTCTCTTCCGCCAGCGGAATAAAGTCACCCGGCGAGACCGGGCCGTGCACCGGATGCTCCCAGCGCAGAAGCGCCTCGAAGCCCTTCGGCGCACCGTCCGTTAGGCCGAAGATCGGCTGGTAATGCAGCGCGAACCCGCCGGAGCGGATCGACTCGCGCATGTCGATCTCCAGCAGGTTGCGGGTCGCGACGGCGAGATCCATGCCGCTCTCGTAGAACCGGAAGGTGTTGCGCCCGGAATCCTTGGCTCGATAGAGAGCGATGTCGGCGTTCTTGAACAAGGTATCGGCGCTGTCGCCGTGCCGCGGCCAGATCGCGACGCCGATGCTGACACCGACGGTGGTGGCGCGGCCGTCGAGATCGATCGGCTGGCCGACGGTCTCGATCAGCCGCCGCGCGACGGAGGCGATCCGGCGGGGCTCACCCCGACCCGGCATGATGATGGCGAACTCGTCACCGCCGAGCCGGGCCACCACGTCGCCCTCGTGCAGGACCTCGCGCAGGCGCCTCGCGACGATGCAGAGCAGGGCGTCGCCGGCCGGATGGCCGAAGGTGTCGTTCACGGCCTTGAAGCGGTCGAGGTCGCAGCACAGCACGGCCACCCGGCCCTCGTTACGCCGCGCCGACGCGATTTCGCGGCTCAGCGTCT
Source organism: Methylobacterium sp. R2-1 (assembly GCF_014191355.1). Classification (GTDB taxonomy): domain Bacteria; phylum Pseudomonadota; class Alphaproteobacteria; order Rhizobiales; family Beijerinckiaceae; genus Methylobacterium. Next base: position 388,045 of record NZ_JACHWM010000003.1, on the reverse strand, counting down.
CCTGGAACAGACGGCGGTTGGGCAAGCCCGTGAGCGCGTCGTGGCGGGCCATGTGCTCGATCAGCGCCTGTGCGCGCTTGCGCTCTGTCGCGTCCGCGACGGTGCCCTCGAACCAGATCGGCCGGCCCTCGGCGTCACACACCACCCAGGCCGTCTCTGCGACCCAGATACGCTCGCCGCCCGCGTGACGGCGGATCTCGGACACGAAGTCCTCGACGTGGCCCTCTTGGGTGAGACATTTCAGGAAGGCGGCGTGCCGGCCCGGCTCGACATACCAGTCGTGGCTGAAATCCGAGAGCGGCAGGGGAACGGGGACATCGCCGTAGCCGTGCAGGCGGTCGAGCGCCCGGTTGGCCTGGACGATGCCACCGTCTAGCCGCGCACGGTAGACCCCGATCACCGCGTTCTGGAACAGCGACTGGTAATCGGCTTCGGCCGAGCGAAGGGCCGCCTCGCCCTTCCGGCGTTCGGTCAGGTCGGTGTAGGTGCAGACGAGGCCGCCGGAGGCCATCGGCGCGAGCCGCGTCTCGAGAATCGTGCCGTTTGGGCGCGAGCACTCGTAGCTCTGGACTTCGAGCGGGAAGTCGCCCTGCTGCATCGATTCCTGAACCTCGGTGAGCGCGCCCCGGAATGCGCTGCTCTGCGCGAGATGGCGCCGCACCGCCGCGAAGGATGCCCCCTCGTGCAGAACGTCCTCCGACAGTTCGAGCAGGTCGCGGGCGCGCTGATTGTGAACCTGAACCCGCTTGTCGGGGCCGATCATTACGAGCCCCTGGTCCATCGCCTCGAGGGTGGCACGCATCGCCTCGCCGGTCTCGCGCAGGCGCTGCTCGGAGAGGGCCAGCTCGGTCACGTCGAGGCAGACGCCGAAGATCGAGACGAGCCGGCCCGCATCGTCGTGCTCTCCGACCCCATGCACCGCCACCACCCGCACCTCGCCGTCGGGACGAACGAGGCGGGAGCGATGCTCGTAGCCGCCACCCAGGGTCTGGCTGCGGCCTGCGAAGGCGTCGTCGATGGAGGCCCGGACCCGTTCGAGGTCATCCGGGTGATAGAAGCCGACATGCGTTTCGAGCGGCAGCGGCGCGAGACCGGCGTTGCGCCCGAAGATGCGGGCAATCCCGTCCGACCACGTGATGGTGTGTGTGGCGACATCGATCCGCCAATGGCCGAAGGCAGCGATGCGCTCGGCCATGGCGTGGGCTGCCTCGATCGCTCGCAGCCGCGCCTCCCACTCCGCGAGGCGCGCGTCCGCATTCCGGCGCTCGACGACCTCAGCCTCCGCCGCGCGCCGGGCCTCCTCAAGCTGGAGATGGGCCTCGGCCACGAGCGCCAATTCGTGCAGGGAGTGCAGCCGGTCGGGAGACAGATCGCTCCGCGGCACCCGGTCCATCAGGCAGAGGGTGCCGATGACACGGCCCGAAGTCGAGCCGATCGCGATCCCTGCATAGAAGCGGGCACGAGGGTCTCCGACGACGAGCGGATTCTCGACGAAACGTTCGTCCTGGATCAGGTCGGGGACGACGAGAGACTGCCCTCGCTGCCGCCGAATCGTGTGATTGCAGAAGGCGCTCTCGCGCTCGACGCCGTCATCCTCGACGCCGTAACGAGCCCGGAAACGGAAGCGGTCCTCGTCCACGAGGGCGACCATCGCCATCGGGACCGCGAAGATTTCGACGGCGGAGCGGCACAGGTCATCGAGCTGTCCCACCGGCTCGGCCTCGGAGGGCGTGTGCCGTTCAGGTGCCACGACTCCGTAGTGGGTGGCCGACACCGGACGGGTCGCTGTCATCGCTCGACTTTCCCGCAGGCGTCCGACCGAACCGCGGCGCCGTTTCGGTCGGTGAAATGCAGTGGAGCGTCTCAGCCTGAGGTTAAGAGGGGGTCACAAATTGCACGATCAACGACGGTTCGCGCTCCGGGCAGAACGGCGAAGTGAAGTTTTCCTGAGCAACATCAATGAATTACAGCGATTTAGCACGTATTTGGAAAGGAAATTTTCCTGAACTGGTGACGGTCCAGCCGAGCGGTTCAAAAGTCCCTATGCGCGAATTACCGCGCGCCGGCGCAAAGGTCGACAGAAGACCATTTGACCGACGCGAAAGCCTTAGCTCAACTGCTGTAGCTTCTCCGAAAAGTCCGAAGACTACTCGATACCGAGTTTATCCTTGAGGAGTGCATTGACGGCGGCCGGATTGGCCTTGCCGCCGGTCGCCTTCATGGTCTGGCCGACGAACCAGCCGAGCAGGGTCGGCTTGGCCTTGGCCTGCTCGACCTTGTCGGGATTGGCCGCGATGATCGCGTCCACCGCCGCCTCGATGGCACCGGTGTCGGTCACCTGCTTCAAGCCGCGGGTCTCGACGATCTCCCGCGGGTTGCCGCCCTCGGCCCAGACGATCTCGAACAGGTCCTTGGCGATCTTGCCCGAGATCACGCCCTCGCCAATGAGGTCGACGATGGTGCCGAGTTGCTCGGCGGAGACTGGCGTATCCTCGATGGTCCGGCCCTCCTTGTTGAGGCGGCCGAACAGCTCGTTGATGACCCAGTTCGCGGCAGCCTTGCCGTCGCGCCCGCGCGCCACCGCCTCGAAGTAGTCGGCCGAGGCTCGCTCGGCGACGAGCACGCCGGCATCGTAAGCGCTGAGGCCGAAATCCTTGATGAAGCGCGCCTTCTTGGCGTCCGGCAGCTCCGGCAGACCCGAAGCCAGCGCATCGACGTAGGCCTGGTCGAATTCGAGCGGCAGCAGGTCGGGATCGGGGAAGTAGCGGTAGTCGTGCGCCTCTTCCTTCGAGCGCATCGAGCGGGTCTCGCCCTTGCCCGGATCGAACAGGCGCGTCTCCTGATCGATCTTGCCGCCATCCTCCAGAATCGCGATCTGGCGCCGCGCCTCGACCTCGATCGCCTGGCCGATGAAGCGGATCGAGTTGACGTTCTTGATCTCGCAGCGCGTGCCGAGCGGCTCACCGGGGCGGCGTACCGAGACGTTCACGTCGGCGCGGAGACTCCCTTTCTCCATGTCGCCGTCGCAGGTACCGAGATAGCGCAAGATCGTGCGCAGCTTCGTCACGTAGGCCCTGGCCTCCTCCGAAGAGCGCAGATCGGGCCGGGAGACGATCTCCATCAGCGCCACGCCGGAGCGGTTGAGATCGACGAAGCTCTTGGTCGGATCCTGGTCGTGCAGGGACTTGCCGGCATCCTGTTCGAGGTGCAGCCGCTCGATGCCCACCGTGATCGACTCGCCCTCGGGCAGATCGACCAGCACCTCGCCCTCGCCGACGATCGGGTCCTTGTACTGCGAGATCTGGTAGCCCTGCGGCAAGTCCGGATAGAAGTAGTTCTTCCGGTCGAAGACGGAGCGAAGGTTGATCCGGGCCTTGAGCCCGAGACCGGTGCGCACGGCCTGGGCGACGCATTCCTCGTTGATGACCGGCAGCATGCCGGGCATGGCCGCATCGACCAACGAGACGTGGTCGTTGGGCTCGCCGCCGAAGGCGGTCGAGGCGCCGGAGAATAGCTTGGAGCGGCTTGTGACCTGGGCGTGGATCTCCATGCCGATCACGACCTCCCAGTCGTGCAGGCCGCCCTTGATAAGCTTCTTCGGATCGACGCGCTCGGTCATTCTCTTCGACTTCGGTGCCGGCACCGTCGGATCGGCGCCTTTCGAGGTTGTGTAGGGAGCCGGCGCGGGACGGGTCAAGCGGCAGAAGCGGCAGGCGGGCGTTGGGCCGCCAGCGTCACGGCGGGTCCATTCACGAAATCCGGATCATCGGCGATGATCGTCGTCTCGGTAAGACCGTGATGGGCGAGCACCCGGATCAGGTCGGGAAGCCCGATCCAGCGGGTCTTGCCCTGGTTGCCGCCCCAGAAGGTGGCCAGCCCGCGGTCGCGGTAGGTCAGCTCGTGCAGGGTGAGGTTCAGCCCCCCGTGCTCGACCGGGCGCGGCACGTGGCGGCGCAGACGGGCCTGCGGGGCGTAGTAGTGGGTCCAGAGGAACAGCCGGTCGGAGCGGGCAGCGGCGAGCCGGATCAGTTCGAGCGGATCGAACATGTGGTAGAGAATGCCGCAGGCGAAGATCAGGTCGTAGCGCGGCCCCGACGCGGCGAGATGCCGGCTGACATCGCCGAGCAGGAAGGTCGAGCGGTTGAGGCCGGCGATGTTCTTGACGATGAGCGACTTGAGGAAGGCCTCCGAGTTCGACTCCACCGCCGTGACGCTGTTCGCGCCGAGCGCTTCGAGCTGGCAGGTATGGGCGCCTTCGAGCGGCCCGAGTTCGAGGATGTCGTAGCCGTCGAAGCGCCCGTCGCGTCCCAAAATCTCCGCCGCCTGCCGCGGGCGCGGATCGGCGCGGAAGCCTGGCAGGCCGCCGCCGACCGGCAGGTCGGGAACGAGTTCGCTGAGATCGCTCGCCCAGCGTCCCTCGAACAGATCGTAGGCATTGCGGTGGGTGGGGACGTCGATGTTGAAGGTCCGCTTGATCATGCCGTCCTGCCGCTGCGCCCCGCCGCACTGCGCGTCCCGCCTCCCGACGTCAAGTCCTTGTGTCCGGAAGGCAACAGTCAGGGGCGGTCGCGCGGGGACGGGGGTCTGCAATCGCCGTCACAAGGCAGGACCGTCTTCCAAAATTCCCGTTCCAAATGACCGCCTTAGCCGTTTGCGGGAAAGTCGGCGGCAGCCGGCTTGAATTTGTAATTACTCTAATAACATAAGATAGTAATTGTGCGAATCCTGATCATGCCGTCTCAGCGAAAGGCCTGCGCAATCCGGCGCGCAAGGACTTCGGGGAAGCCGGATCGGTCGATCTATCATGCGACATCGGGTTCCTTCATCGCGTGCGGACAGCTCCGTGCGCGCTCTTCGTGTGTTCGGTCTTGCCGGCTCCGTCATGCTCGTCGGCCTCGGCCAGGCGCAGGCGCAAGCCGCGAAACCCCGCGGCGCCTCAAACACGCCGACACCAGTCGGCGCCGCGGAAGCCTCGGTGCAGCTCGAAGAACTCTCGGTCGAGGGACAGCAGCCGACCTATGGCACGACCGGCTTCGTTGCGACGCGCTCAACCGCGGGCACGAAGGGCAACGGGTCGATCCTTGAGACGCCTGCCACGGTCAGCGTCATCACCCGCGAGGAACTCGACGTGCGCGGCGTGCAGGATCTGAACACGGCGGTGGCCTATACCTCGAACGTTCAGGCGGTCGATTATCCCGGCGGCCAGGGCGGGCCGACCTTCACCCTGCGCGGCTTCAACGCGAACAACTTCGACAACGTCTACGAGGACGGCCTTCGCTACGGCTTCAACTCGTTCGACCAGAATGTCGAACCCTATGCCTACGAGCGCATAGACGTCGTGAAGGGTCCGATCTCGGTGCTCTACGGCGCCGGCCAGCCCGGCGGCATCATCAACCTCGTCTCGAAGCGGCCTTCCTTCACGCCCTTCAACGAAGTCATTCTGCAGGGCGGCAACCGCAACCGGATTCAAGCGGGCTTCGACCTGACCGGCCCGGTCGACGGCGCGCCTCAATTCGCCTACCGCATCACCGGCCTGATCCGGAACGCCGACAGCCAGGTCCGCTACACGCCGGACGACCGGACCTTCATCGCCCCCGCCGTCACGTGGCGCCCGGATGCCGACACCTCGCTCACCGTGCTCGCCAAATACGCCGAGTTCCGCGGCAGCGGCTCCGAGCAGAGCCTGCCGGTCGTCGGCAGCATCATCCCGAGCGCCCGCGGCTTCTACCCGCGCGACGTCTTCGTGGGGCAGCCGAACTTCAACACCGGCCTCCTGGAGAACAAGGAGATCGGCTACATCCTCGACCACACCTTCGCGCCCGGCTGGCTGTTCCACTCGGCCTTCCGCGCCTACGAGACGACCTCGAAGTTCGACGGTTACGGGGCGTCCGCCGCCCAGACGCCGGCCAACTTCCTGTCGGTCTCGGTCTTCCCCTACCTTCGCAACCAGTCGAGTCAGGGACTGCTCGCAGACAACCATATCGAGGGCCGGTTCGACGCCTTCGACGTCCAGCACAACGTCGTCTTCGGCATCGACTTCCAGAACTATCTCCGCCGCGACGCGCGGACCTTCCCGCTCGGCTATCCGACCGCCGCCGCCAACCGTCTGATCGACCTCTACAATCCGGTCTACAATCTGAGCATCGCCTTCCCCCTGCGGACGAACGTCGCCACCCGCGCGACGCAGCAGCAGACCGGCCTCTACTTCCAGGACCAGATGAAGTGGAACGGCTTCATCCTCACGGGGAGCGTGCGCAACGACTGGGTCGATCAGGAAGTCCGCACGACCTTCAACTTCCCCAACCTCCCGCTCCCGACCCTGAACCGGACCACGGTCGATCAGCAGAGCTTCTCGGCGCTAAGCTACCGCGTCGCCCTGGGCTACGAGTTCGACGCCGGCGTGGTGCCCTACGTATCGTACTCGACCTCCTTCAACCCGCAGATCGCGGGCCAGCGGGCCGACGGATCGGCTCTGGAGCCGCGCGAGGCCAAGCAGATCGAGGGCGGCGTCAAGTGGCAGCCGGAGGGCAGCAACACCCTCTACACCGCCTCCTATTTCGAGATCACGCAGACCAACATCCCGCTGGCCGACCCGCTCAACCCCGGCTTCTTCATCCAGACCGGCGAAGCGGTGGCGAACGGCTTCGAACTCGAGGGCAAGGCCAGCCTGTTCGAGGGGTTCAACCTGATCTTCGGCTTCGCGCATCTCGACACGAAGGTGACGAAGAACCCGTCAAACCCGGCGCTGGTCGGGAACCGGCTTCTCAACGCGCCGGCCAACACCCTCTCGCTGTTCGCCGACTATGCCTTCCCGCTCGGCTCGCCCTTCGGCGGCTTCCGCGCGGGGGCCGGCGTGCGCTACGTCGGCGCCCGGACCGACGCGACCAATGTCGACCACATTCCGGCCTACGCCCTCGTCGACGCCTCGCTCAGCTACGACCTCGCCCGGCTGAACCCGGCCTGGAACGGGGCGATCCTCTCGGTGAACGCGACCAACCTGTTCGACCAGCGCTACTTCACCTCCGGCTTCTACATCGGCTACGTCTTCGAGGGCTTCCGGCGCAGCGTCTTCGGAACGCTGACCTATCGCTGGTAGGCAGGGCCGTGACGCATCCGGCGCGCATCGTGGCGGGGACGAGGACGCGACCGCCGCCGGGTGCGGCGGCGGTTGCACCGGTCCGCTTCACCGCGTCGCGCGGGTTTCGCGTCTCGCTGTGGCTGCACCGCTGGACCGGGCTGATCGCGGCACCGTTCTTCCTGATCCTCTGCATCACCGGGACGATCCTGATCTTCCACGAGGAGATCGACGAGGGCCTCGGTTACGCGGCGCATGCGGAAGCGGCCTCGCCGGGCACGCCCGAGCGTCCGCTCTCCGAGATCGTCGCCACCGCAGTGGCCAAGACTCCGGAGCGGCGACCGCTGGCACTGGTCTTCGATGCGGACCATCCCGAGCGGGTCACCGTCAGCCTCGTGGAGCCCGGCACCCGCTCCTTCGACGGGGCCAAGCCCGTCGTGCTCGACCGATATCGCGGCACCGCGATCGAGGCGCCCGATCCGCGCTCGACACCGACCGGGATCATCCTCACCCTGCACGCCAACTGGTTCCTCGGCCTGCCGGGCGAACTCGCGGGCGGGGTCGTCGCCCTGCTCGTGGTGATCTGCCTCGTCACGGGAGTCGTGATCTACGGCCCCTTCATCAAGGGCCTCGCCTTCGGCCTGATCCGGCGCGGCCGGGGCGAGCGCCTGCGCCAGCGCGACCTGCACAACTTCCTCGGCACGGTGACGCTCGGTTGGGCGCTCCTCGTCAGCGCGACCGGCGTCACCCTCGCGCTCGGGGACATCGCCCTGAAGGTCTGGCAGGCGACCGAGTTGCAGCGCCTGGCCGTCGCTCACGGTGGACAAGGCCACGCACTCGCTACGGGACCGGGCGCTTCCCTCGACGCGGTGCGCGCCGCGGCGGAAGCGGCCAAGCCCGGCTGGCGGACGAGCCTGATGCTCTATCCCGGCAGCGCCTTCTCCACCGACCGGCATTTTACGGTGCTGCTGGTCGGCCCCGAGGGCCTTCAGAAGCGGCTTTTCGAGATCGCCCTGGTCGATGCGGCGGATGCGCGGGTGGCCGAGATCGCGACTTTGCCCTGGTACCTCGTGGTGACGCAACTCTCGCAACCGCTGCATTTCGGCGATTACGGCGGCCTGCCGCTCAAGCTGCTCTGGACGGCCTGCGCGTGGTTCACGCTCTTCGTCACCGGCAACGGCGCGTGGCTGTGGTTCGCCCGCCGTCCGCGCCGGAAGGCGGCGGGCGAGGAGCGCGGGGCAGGGCAAACGGCATGATCTGGGCGCGCCATCCCACCGGCGTCGCGCTGGCGGTGACGACCGTCACGATCGCCGGGCTCGCCGCCATGCTGGCCGAAGGGGCGGCGTGGAAGGTCGCGGGCTTCATCCTGGCCGCAGTCCCTCCGGCGGCGGGATTGGCGGCCTACCTGAGCCATCGGCGCGGCCGGTAGAACCCGACAGGCATCGAACCGGGATCCGGACCGGTCGTGTTGTCCTCAGATCACCGGCACGCCGCGACTCTTGGCCTGATCGGCCGGCTCGACATGGATCACCACCACCGCGCCCTCGATCTCTGCCTCGATCACGCCCTCCAGCCGGTCGCAGATCGCGTGGGACTCGAACACCGTCATCTCGCCCGGCACGACGAGGTGGAAGTCGATGAAGGTGGCGCTGCCGGCATGGCGAGTGCGCACGTCGTGGGCCTCCAGCGCGCCCTCGCTGTGCGTCGAGATTAGACCGCGGATGCGGCTGACCATCTCGGGCGAGGCCGCCTGATCCATCAGGCCGTTGACCGAATCGCGCACCATGGTCCAGCCCGACCAGAGGATGTTGAGGGCGACGAGGCCCGCCACGATCGGATCGAGCACCAGGGTTCCGGTGGCGAGGACGAGCCCGAGGCCGACGAGCACGCCGCCCGAGGTCACCACGTCGGCGAGGATGTGGCGGGCATCGGCCAACAGGGCGGGCGAGCGCAGCCGTCGGCCGCGCCGGAACAGCAGCAGCGCCCAGACCGCGTTGATCACGGTGGCGACGCCATTGACCGCGAGGCCGAGCGCGGGCGCATCGAGCGGTTTCGGGTCGAGGACGCCGAAATAGGCTTCGCGCAGGATCAGCAGGGCGGCGACGATGACCAGCGCGCCCTCGATCACCGCGGAGAAGTACTCGGCCTTGTGGTGGCCGTAGGGGTGATCCTCGTCGGCCGGCTGCGCGGCGACGCGCACGGCCAGGAACGCGCAGGCCGCGGCCACGACGTTGATGATGCTCTCCAGCGCGTCGGAATAGAGCGCGAGGCTGCCGGTGAGCCAGTAGGCTGTGAATTTCAGCGCGGTGACGAGCACGCCGACGGCGGCGGACGCCAGGGCGGCCTTCTCGGTTCCTGTCATGCGACTTCAGGGGCGGGGAGGGGACGTCCCGCCCTTACGATCCGCGCTTCCGGAAGGCCACGGCAAAGGTTTTAGCTCGGGCTATCGCCCTCCGAAGCCGCCTGCGCCGTCGCGGGGAGGCGGCCTCGGGCGACCTCCTTCGCGCGGGACCGCTCGGCCTTCTCGAGAGCCCGCCGCGCTTTGCGGGCATAGAGGCGGCCGATCCAGCCGAAACTCGCCCGCGCCGACAATTCGTCGAAGCGGGCCGCCTCCCGCTCCCAGTAGCGCACGAGCTGCGCGTCGAGGGTCTCGTGCAGCGGCTTCTTGCCGGCTTCAGTCATGGCGAAGACATCCTCAGGGACCGGCTGCCCGCTTCACGTGTTCGGTGCAAGTGGCGCATCGATCCCCACCACCAAGGCCTCTGCATCGCCCCGGAAGCTGCTGCCCCCATCGCCAGTTGGATGACCCGGCGTTCCGAAAGGCTCACTCGGATAGACCTTCTCGAAGCGGCGACGGGTAGCGTCCGTGTTCTCAGCCTTGAGGGTGATCCGCAGCGTCTCGGGCAGAGGCCAGCGCGGGTCGGCGGGATCGCGCGGACGTGCGGCAAACCATATCATCGTGGGCGGCTTCCTCCGTCGGATCGAAAGCTCAACGCGCGAGGAGGCGCCTCGGCTGCACCGCTCTCAGGCTGTCCCGCATTCTTTCAGGTAGCGCGCAGCTGCATCCCAGTCGGCGGCGCCAGCCGCGAACCCGACATAGCCGTCCGGGCGCACGAGATGCAGGCGCCCCGGCTCCGGATTCTTGCGCGGGACGGGCTGAACCAGGCCGGGAAACCGGCCGCCGAGTGCCGTCCCGCTTTCGGCATCCGCGGCGTAGAGGACGAAGCGCGGGTCCGCGCCCGCACCAGGCGGAGGCCCGGCCGCATCCTCCGGCCGCCAGCGCCGGCCGGCGCCCGACCCGACGGAGAGCGGGGAGGCGGGATAGCCGATCTCGATCTCGCTCATCGTCGCCGCCATCCGCCGCCGCACCGCCGGAAGGCTGAGAAGAAGCCGCAGCGCGCGGTTGCGGACGGACTGGGCGAGAGGGTTGGCCAGCGTCGCCATGGCAGTCAGCCGCCCGGCATTGCGCAGAACCATCTCGCCGACGGCGTTGCGCTCCGGGCTGTAGCTGTCGAGGAGCCTCGGGGCCGCCGTCCCACGCAGCACCAGGGCGAGCTTCCAGGCGAGGTTCACCGCATCCTGCATGCCGGTGTTCATGCCCTGTCCGCCGGCCGGGCTGTGAATATGGGCCGCATCCCCCGCCAGGAAGACCCGATCCCTTCGGTACTCGGAGACCTTGCGCTCGTGGATGCGGAAGCGGCTGAGCCAGACCGGATCGGAAACGCGGATGCCGGGCCCGGCCCGCGCGGCGACCAGAGCCTGCACCTCGGCCAGCGTCGGATCGGGCCTTACTCGCCCATCCGCGCGCCCGACCGTCGCGACCACCCGCGCCCGTCCGCCTGGGATCGGGAAGATCACGAACGGACCGTCCTGGTGGAGATAGACCGCGATCGCGTCGCCGGGCGGCGCGCCGACGCCGTCGAGGCGGATATCGGCCAGCAGCCACTCATCGCCCTGCGCCGTGCCCTGGAAGGGCAGGCCGAGGCCGTGGCGCACGGCGCTGTGGGCGCCGTCGCAGCCGATCAGGTAGGCCGTCGTGACCTGCTCCTCACGCCCGTCGGCGTGGGCGAGCCGCGCCTCCACCCCGTCGGCCGTCTGTGAGAAGGCCGTGAGTTCGACCTCACGCTCGACCGCGACCCCGAAGCCGCGCAGATGTTCGGCGAGCAGCCGCTCGGTGTCGCTCTGCGGGATCATCAGCCCGAAGGCGTAGGGGCTGGCGATATCGGAAAAATCCGGTCCGCCGAGCACCCGGCCGCCGCCGCGCAGGATCGCACCGCGAGCACGCAGTCCCGCGGCGAGGAAGGCCTCGGTGCAGCCCATCCGGTCCATCAGTTCGAGGGTACGTGACCAGACGACGAGCGCCTTGGAGGTCCGCGTCGCTTGGCGAGCGCGGTCGATCAGCCGGACGCCGACGCGATAGCGCGCGAGTTCGCAGGCGAGCGTCAGGCCGACCGGCCCGGCACCCACGATCAGGACGTCTGCCATAGACTCTGCCTCTGCCGAACCTCCGGGCCATGCTGCCCTTGGCGGCCTCCTGGATCAATCCGCCATTTGCGTCGGGCGCCCATCCGTGCTGATGGCGCGGGATGCGCGTGGACCTGTTCGATTTCGAGTTGCCGGAGGCTGCAATCGCGCTGCGGCCGGCGAGCCCGCGCGACGCGAGCCGCCTGCTCGTGGTGCGCCCCGGCGAAAACCTGGCGGATCGCGGCGTGCGCGACCTGCCCGCCCTCCTGAGCCCCGGCGACGCCCTCGTCTTCAACGACACGCGGGTGATCCCGGCCCGCCTCTCCGGCATCCGGCACCGGGCGGGCGGCTCGGGGCAGCGCTGCGAGGCAATGCTGCACCTTCGCGAGGCACCCGACCGCTGGCGCGCCTTCGCCCGCCCGGCCAAGCGCCTCGCCCCCGGCGACCGCATCCGCTTCGGCAGCGAGGGGGCGAGTGAAGTCTGCGCCCTGTCCGGACTCGACGCCACGGTGGAGGAACGGGGGGAGGGCGGCGAGATCCTGCTGCGCTTCGACCTGTCCGGGCCAGCGCTCGACGAGGCCATCGCCGGGCTCGGGGCTCTGCCGCTGCCCCCCTACATCGCGGGCAAGCGCGCCACCGACGCGCAGGACACAACCGACTATCAGACGGTCTATGCCCGCGAACCCGGCGCGGTCGCCGCCCCCACCGCCGGGCTGCACTTTTCCGAAGCACTGCTCGCCGGGATCGATGCGGCGGGGATCGAGCGGGTCCACGTGACCCTGCATGTCGGGGCCGGCACCTTCCTGCCGGTGAAGGCGGACGACACCGACGCCCACCGGATGCACGCCGAGATCGGCATCCTCGACGCCGCCACCGCCGAGCGGCTCAACGCCGTACGGGCGCGGGGCAACCGGATCGTCGCAGTCGGCACCACCGCCCTGCGGCTCCTGGAGAGCGCGGCCGGTCCTGACGGCACGATCCGCCCGTTCTCAGGGGCCACCGACATCTTCATCACGCCGGGCTACCGCTTCCGCGCGGTCGATGCGCTGGTGACGAACTTCCACCTGCCGCGCTCGACCCTGTTCATGCTGGTCTCGGCCTTCTCCGGCCTCGACACCATGCGCGGAGCCTATGCTCACGCCATCCAATCCGGCTACCGCTTCTACTCCTACGGCGACGCCAGCCTGCTGTTCCCGGAGCCCGCTCCACGTCCGGAGGGCACCCCATGAGCAGCCGGCGCCCGCCGCTCCGGGTCGACGTCGCCCGCATTGTCGATCGCTTCCTCGGCCTTATGGCGAGCGAGGGCGGCCCGAAGCTGCGCGGACTCTACCTCGTCGGCTCGGTGGCACTCGGCGATTTCCGACCGGGCCGCAGCGACATCGATTTCGTCGCCCTCCTCGACGGACCGGCGGATGAGGCAGAGACGGAAGCGCTGGCGCGGGTCCACGCCGCCCTGGCGCGGGCCGGCGGGCCGCATTTCGACGGCCTCTACCTGCCGATCGATGCCGTGCGGCACCCGCCGGAGCCCGACGCCGTCGTGCCCTTCAGCGTGGACGGGCAACTCCGGACCGGCGAGCCCTGCCGCGAGGTGAATCCGTCAATCTGGCGCTGTCTCTCACGCACGAGCCGTCCGATTCTCGGAGCGGCGCCGGCGGCGCTGAACATCGCCGACGATGACGCACGGCTGCACGCCTACTGCCGCGCCAACCTCGAAGCGCACTGGCGCCCCTGGCTCGCGCGTCACGAGACAGCGCTCGCCGGCAAGACGCCCGACGACACCTGCGACGCTGCGGCTCTCGAATGGGGCGTTCTCGGCGTGAGCCGCATCCTCTGCACCCTCGCCACCGGGCGGATCGTCTCGAAGCGCGAGGGCGGCCGCTTCGTGCTGGATCACCTGCCGGAGGCGCATCAGCCGGCGGTTTGGGACGCGCTCGACGCCCGCGACGGCGCGCTGGAGCGTGTCTCCTCAGCGGAAATGCGCGCGGGCCTCGACACCATGCGTTTCCTGATCGACGGCGCCCCGCGCTATCAGGCCGGTGCACACGCTCCCACATCCGCGGACCGATGACAGATCCCCTCGACTTCTCCTTCACGGTCTCCGCCACCGACGGGCAGGCTCGCACCGGCCATATCGCCATGCCGCGTGGACAAATCCGCACGCCGGCCTTCATGCCGGTGGGCACGGCAGCGACCGTCAAGGCAATGTACCCGGAGCAGGTGCGCGACCTCGGTGCCGATGTGGTGCTCGGCAACACCTATCACCTGATGCTGCGCCCCGGCGCCGAGCGGATGGCGCGGCTCGGTGGGCTCCACCGCTTCATGCGCTGGGACGGGCCGATTCTCACCGATTCCGGCGGCTTCCAGGTGATGTCGCTCTCCGCGCTCCGGAAGATCGACGAGGAGGGCGTGACCTTCCGCTCCCATCTCGACGGCACTGCCCATCGGATGAGCCCGGAGCGCTCCATCGAGATCCAGGGCCTGCTCGGCTCCGACATCCAGATGCAGCTCGACGAGTGCGTGCGCCTGCCGGCCGAGCGGCCAGAGATCGAGAAGGCGATGCACCTCTCGCTGCGCTGGGCCGAACGCTGCCGCGTCGCCTTCGGCGAGCAGCCGGGCAAGGCACTCTTCGGCATCGTCCAGGGCGGCGACGTGCCGGAGCTGCGGGTCGAGAGCGCGCGGGCGCTGACTGACCTCGATCTCAAGGGCTACGCCATCGGCGGACTCGCCGTCGGCGAGCCGCAAGCGGTGATGCTGGCGATGATCGAGACCGTGGAGCCGCATCTGCCTTCCACCGAGCCGCGCTACCTCATGGGCGTCGGTACTCCCGACGACCTGATGCAGTCGGTGATGCGCGGCATCGACATGTTCGATTGCGTGATGCCGACCCGCGCCGGGCGGCATGGGCTCGCTTATACCCGGCATGGCCGGATCAACCTGCGCAACGCCCGCCACGCCGAGGACACCCGGCCCCTCGACGAGGCCTCGGACTGCCCGGCGGCACGGGACTATTCCCGCGCCTATCTCCACCACCTCGTCCGCTCCGACGAGATCCTGGGGATGATGCTGCTGACCTGGAACAACCTCGCCTACTACCAAGCCCTGATGGCCGGCATGCGTGCGGCGATTTACGCCGGGCGGCTCGCGGATTTCGTGGCCGAGACCAAGGACGGCTGGGCCCGGGCGGAGGCCGCCGCGAAAGGCTGATCGGCCCGCCTCAGCGGAGGTCGGCGCGCTTCTGGGCCTTGTTGTAGCTGGTGATCGCCGCCTGACAGTTCGGCGAGAGCTTGGCCTTGTTCTGCTTGAAGCAGGTGCGCACCTCGGCGCTGTCGGGCGCGAACTCACCGCAATAGCTCAGGTAATCCCCGGTGCAGTGCTGCCGCAGGGTGTCACGGTCGGCCACCGGTGCCGCCGCCGGGCCGGCCAGAGCGGCGCTCGTGGTGATCATCAGGGCGATGGCTGTACGTGCGATCATGGGACTCTCTGCAACTCCGATAGTACGGCTCCCGCCCGCCTGCACCTTCGAGGAAGGCGCAGCGAGAGGACGACCCGGCTTGGCCGAGCCGCGGGGTGTAGAGCCTGCCGATCGGGCGAGAGTGCGGCCGGCTCGTGGCAGGCCAAGCCACTCATCCGCCACAGAGAACCGCCCGTTCCCAGGCGCGGTTCACTGATAGTCCGGCAAACGCCGCGGCTTATTCCGGCCTACGGAGAGTGCGCCAGAACCCGATAGGTACCGTCGGGATCGTCGCGCCCGCTCGCCTGTGCCGCCTTCAGGCCGGCCACGATCCGCCCTGCGATCGGCAGGCGGTAATGCAGCGGATCCCAGTAATTCGTGTCCTGCGTCGTGATCGGCGACGGGATGCGGAAATCGACCACGGTCGCCCCATGGGCAGCGCCGATCCGCGTCACCTGCGCCTTGCAGGCGGCCTCCCGCGCCGCGGCGGGCGAACCGGGCGCGCCCTGCTGCGAGACGTGGACGGGCGGGAAGACCACGAATGTCTTGGTCTCGGGCGGGGCCTGCGCCAGGAGCGCGTCGAGCCAGCCGAGCGCCGGCATCGGCGCGTCGGCGGGCGTCGGCCTGTAGCCCGGCTCGGCCTCGGCGGCGGCCTGGATCGCCTGTGCGCTGCGGATGTGCGCCTGCGCGCGGGCCGCGTCGTAGAGCTCTTCGGGCGGGGTGAAGACCGCGTAGCCGTTCTCCGCGAGCCGCGCGCGAACGAGCCCGAGCCGGTACAGCGCCCCCTCGAAGGCGGTGCCGACGCTCTGCCAGTTCACCTGCCGCAGCACATCCCACAGGGTGAGGCGTCCGTAGAGCCAAGCGGGAAAGGCGCGGAACGTCAGGCGCCGCTCGGCCGCATCCGGCTCGCACCACGTCGGATCAATGCCGAGCAGCAGCAGCCTCGGCCGCTCGTGGCGCAGGTAGAGCCGGGCCAATTCGCTCTGCTCGTAGGGCGTCGCCGCATTCATCGACAGATTGGCGAAGCGGCCCCCGAAGGCGCGGCCGAGATCCTCCGGGTCGAGCAGGCGCAGGGTCGATGTGCCGAACACCGCCGCGTCGTAGGCGCCGCTGCGCGCCACCTGCGGGTACATGAAGCGCTGGTTGCCATCCATCAGCGGCCCCTGCGCCCGCCCCGAACCGGCTCTCAACCCGTAGGGATCGAGGGCGGCGATGAGGCCGATGCAGACGGTGCCCAGGACCGCCGCCGCACTCAGGAACATCAGGACGAAGCGCTGCCATTCCGGTGGCGTACCCGCCGGGTTCTCTCTCGTCATCGAGCTTCGTATCGACTCAGCGGTTGGCACAGTGCGGAAGCCGTGTTGACCCTCCCGGCGCGACCCCCTATTGCGAGCCCCACGCCCCGAGCGCAACCGGCCCGCCCCGCGGCGCCTGCGCGAACCGGGTGCGAGCGCGTAGCTCAGTTGGTAGAGCAACGGACTTTTAATCTGTAGGTCCTGGGTTCGAGTCCCAGCGCGCTCACCACATTATCAACGACTTAGCTGAAATTCCCGAATGGCCGCGCCTCCAGGGGTAACGCGGAGGGTAACAGCAAGCAATTCCGCGGGTGCCGGGGAATTCGAGACCGGCACGCCTCGCACCCACCGAATTCGACTTCCACCCAAATGCTCCGCGAACCCCACTGCCACCCGCTGGTTGGCCCGGCTGAGGTGCCTCATGGCTGACACGACCAATCGAACCAACGATCTTGCCTTCCAGCAACATGGCGCCACGGACCCGCGAGCCTCACGCGGAACTGGCGGCGCAACTGATGGCCGGCAATGACAATCATCCTGAGGCGCCTGATCGGCCGCGCCTGACCCCACAGGGCCACAGCTCCGGCACCGTCTCTGGCGAGGACAGCACCGATCCTCACGGCGGGGCAAAGGAAGGCCAAAGCGACGCGGCTGAGGGATAGTGGCGTCGCCTCGCGCCAGCCAGTCATGCGTCCCCGATTAGCGCTCCACGATGCGGGTGAAGATGCCTTGGGCCGTGATCACAGTGTGCTGACAGAACCCGCCCGCGGCCGGCTGCATCTCGCCCGTCACCGGGTGCGGGAAGCGAAGATCCCGCTGCGCATGCATGATGCGGCGAAGGCGAAGTGTCCATGAATACCTCTCGCAGTCGTGGCGGTGCCGAGAAACTCGAGGTCAGGCGCCAGGCAGAGCGAACAAACGCGATGCCGGTTGAGCTCAATCGTCGTTCGCTCTGTCCTCATCTCAGCTTGGCCGGATAGAGAGGTCCTTTGAGCGACATCGGCTCCTTGTCGCCCAGCAGGCGCCGGGCGGATGCGATCTTCTGGAACGTTTGCCGGCTCGCACCTGCGAAGCTTGCCTCCTCTTCAAGCCGGCGGAGATCCTCAATGATGCGGCTCACGGCGGCATCGCGTCCGTGGATTCCTTCGCCAAGGAGGAGCTGCGCGAGCAAAACGGTCTCACGATCGAGGGCATCAGCGGCTTCCATCGCTCTCTCCGGTCTTGCCGTGCGTTCGCCTTTATCTGAGAGTAAAAATCGAGACTGCATACAACGCAAGTTATCAACGAAAACAGCGTGCGGTATCCTACAGATGCCGCGGATCATCAGCGATAAAGCTAAGCCTGATACAGGTTAAATTCGATGATGACCATCGAGACTCGCCTGAGCACACAAAGCAGCACGAGCATAGAGAGCTCACCGGCGCAACCGGCATCGTTGCCGATCGTTCAATCGATAACTGATCGATAAAATAAATGATGCATCTGCCTCGCTCGATAAATTCATGAAATCGACAACCCAATCACAACATAGATCATCATCTTTCGGCAAGATTGGAACGTCGGGGTAACTGATGTTGTCGCAGGCCTGCATCCCATCCGTTAGATGAGGACGTTGCCGGACAGTTCGGCACAATTGCGACCCACTTCCGGTCGCACGGGCCAGTCGAGAGACGGAGGCTCTTTCTTAGACTCGAAGAGTGATCTTCGGACGGTCGACCTGCGGCGGGCGCCAATCTTTCCTCTGTCACGCATTCGCAGATCTTCCCGGCCTGCGCGCAGGAGGATCAAACCGTGCATCGCGAAGACGGCACTTCGCCCGACCAGCGTTCCACACGGCCGGCACCGGCTATCGACTTGGGCGAAATCGACTTGGGCGAATTGGGAACGAGGCTCGATCAGACTTGATCGATGGGAGCGGGCTTGCATGCTTACGAAGCGCAAGAACTCAGAGCACAGACCTCGTGGCCACGACGCTGCACAGGGCACGGTGATCGCACCCGAAGAAGCCCCGTCCAAGCTCAACCGCCGAAGCTTCTTGGTACAATCAGGACTCGCCGCCGGCAGTCTCGGCGGCCTCGGGAGCATCCAGCTCGGCGCGGTGCGCAAGGCCAAGGCCGCCGGCTCCTCGGCCGTCGGACCTGGCACCGTGATCCGGAAGAACATATGCACCCACTGCTCGGTGGGCTGCACGGTCACGGCCGAGGTCGTCAACGGCGTCTGGGTCGGCCAGGAGCCGTCCTGGGCGAGTCCGATCAACCGGGGCACCCACTGCGCCAAGGGGGCGGCGATCCGCGAACTCGTCTCCTCCGAGCGCCGCCTGAAATACCCGATGAAGCTCGAGGGTGGGCAGTGGAAGCGGATCTCCTGGAATCAAGCAATCGATGAGGTCGGCGATCGGCTCCTGGCGATCCGGGAGAAGCACGGCGCGGATTCGGTCTACTGGCTCGGCTCGGCCAAGTACACGAACGAGGCCGCCTACCTGCTGAGGAAGTTCGGCGCGTTCTGGGGGACCAACAACACCGACCATCAGGCACGCATCTGTCACTCGACTACGGTGGCGGGCGTGGCCAACACCTGGGGCTACGGCGCCCAGACCAACTCCTACAACGATCTGCGCAATGCCAAGACGATGATCATCATCGGCGGCAACCCGGCCGAGGCGCACCCGATTTCCATGCAGCACATCCTGTCGGGCAAGGAGATCAACCGCGCCAATCTCGTCGTCATCGATCCGCGCTTCACCCGCACGGCGGCCCATGCCACCGAGTATGTGCGCATCCGCTCCGGCACCGACATCCCGATCGCGTGGGGGATGCTGTGGCACATCTTCCAGAATGGCTGGGAGGACAAGGAGTTCATCGCCCAGCGCGTCTACGGCATGGACGAGGTGCGCAAGGAAGTCGCCAAATGGACGCCCGACGAGGTCGAGCGCGTCTCCGGTGTGCCGGGCGGCCAGTTACGGCGCGTTGCCGAGATGCTGGCGAAGGCGAAACCGGCCACCCTGATCTGGTGCATGGGCAACACCCAGCACACGGTCGGTACGGCCAACGTCCGGGCACTGTGCATCCTGTGCTTGGCCACCGGCAATGTCGGCAAGCCGGGGACGGGTGCCAACATCTTCCGCGGCCACACCAACGTGCAGGGCGCGACGGATCTCGGCCTCGATGTGACGTCGCTGCCGCTCTATTACGGCCTCGTCGAGGGCGGCTGGCGCCACTGGGCTCGCGTCTGGGAGGTTGAGTACGAGTGGCTGCAATCGCGCTTCGATGAAGTGCCGGCGGCGGCCGGCCGCAAGGCCCGTACCCGCAAGGAGAACATGGAGGCGCCCGGCATCACCTCGACCCGCTGGTTCGATGCCGTGAACCTGCCGCCGGAACAGATCGACCAGCGCAGTCCGATCCGGGCCATGATGATCTCGGGCCATGGCGGCAACACCGTCACGCGGCTGCCCGAGGCGTTGGAGGGCCTGAACAAGCTGGAGCTGATGGTCGTCGCGGACCCGCATCCGACCACCTTCGCCGCCTTGGACGGGCGCAAGGACGGGACCTATCTCCTGCCGATCTGCACCTCGCTGGAGATGGACGGCTCCCGCACGGCCTCGAACCGCTCGCTGCAATGGGGCGAGCAAATCGTGAAGCCAGCCTTCGAGTCGAAGAACGACTACGAGTTCCTCTACCTCCTGGCCAAGAAGCTCGGCTTCGCCGAGAGCCTGTTCAAGAACATCACGGTTGAGAACAACGTCCCTCTGGCCGAGGACATCCTTCGGGAGATCAACCGCGGCGGCTGGTCCACGGGCTATTGCGGCCAGTCGCCGGAGCGGCTGAAGGCGCATATGCGCAACCAGCATAAGTTCGACCTCGTGACGCTGCGCGCGCCCAAGGACGATCCGGAGGTCGGCGGCGACTATTACGGTCTGCCCTGGCCTTGCTGGGGCAAGCCGGAGCTTCGCCATCCGGGCTCGGCGCTCCTCTACAACACGGCGATACACGTGAAGGATGGCGGCGGCACCTTCCGCGCTCGGTTCGGCACCGAGCGCAACGGCGAAACCCTGCTCGCCGAGAACTCCTACACCAAGGGTTCTGACCTGACCGACGGCTACCCTGAGTTCACCATGGCAGTGTTGAAGAAACTCGGCTGGGAAAAGGACCTGACGCCGGAGGAGCGCGCCATTATCCAGACGATCGGCGGCGACAAGGTCGATACCGTGAATTGGGCGACCGACCTGTCGGGCGGCATCCAGCGCGTCTGCCTCGACCACGGCGTCATGCATTATGGCAACGCCAAGGCGCGGGCGAATGCCTGGAACCTGCCGGATCCGGTGCCGGTGCACCGTGAGCCGATCTACTCGCCGCGGCCCGAGCTCGTGGCGAAGTACCCGACGAGGCCAGACGAGAGGCAGTTCCGGATGCCGAATATCGGCTTCTCGGTGCAGCGATCCGCGGTCGAGCGGAACGTCGCGCGGGACTTTCCGATCATCCTGACCTCCGGCCGTCTCGTCGAGTACGAGGGCGGCGGCGAGGAGACCCGCTCGAACCCGTGGCTCGCCGAACTGCAGCAGGACATGTTCGTCGAGATCAACACGGGCGACGCCGCCGCACGCGGCATCGCGGACGGTCAGTGGGTCTGGGTGCTGGGGGCGGAGAACAGCTCGAAGACCAAGGTGAAGGCGCTGGTGACCGACCGCGTCGGCCGGGGCGTGGCGTTCATGCCGTTCCACTTCTCCGGCTGGTACCAGGGGAAGGACATGCGCGACTTCTACCCGCAGGGTGCCGACCCAATCGTGCTCGGCGAGAGCGTGAACACCGTGACCACCTACGGCTTCGATCCCGTCACGGGGATGCAGGAGCCGAAGGCGACGCTCTGTCAGATCCGCGCCGCCTGACGCGAAGGGGCCAGCGCGACAGGCGGTCAGAGCGTGGCGGGACGCCGCCTCAGGAGGGCGAGCTGAGCGGCGGTGCCGGCTGCCGGCCGATACCCTGCTCGCGCAGTGCTGCGACGGTGAAGCCGATCAGGCCGAGGCAGTCGCAGGTCAGGCCGCATGCGGAGCCGACCATCACGTTGTGGCTTGCCCAGCCGAGAGCCGATCCAATCAGCAAAAGCCGCATGGTCTGGGGCGAGGATTGCAGCCGCGCCGTCGTGGACACCAGCGTGGCGACACCGGCGAAGATCGACGGCAGGCCGTTCCAGGTCGTCACGGTCAGCACGACGGCCAGCAGGAAGGTAGCGGCGAAGACGAGGTCGAGCCATGCCGGGCGGCCGCGGGCCTCGACGAAACGCACGGCGAGAAGGCATTGCAGAACCCCGATCAGGTTCATCGCCATGCCGGTTGGCGAGCCGAGACGGAGGAAGTGAAGGGCGAAGCAGAGGCTGCAAGCGGCCGAACTCAGCAGGATCAGGTGCCGGCGTGGCATGAGCCCCGTGTTGAAGCCGAAGCCGAGGCCGAGCAGGCCGAACAGGTCGAGACTGGCCGCAGCCGCGCGCAGGAACGCCGGCCAGGCTTCGAGGAAGGGCATGGATCGAGAGGTCCGCGGCTGGGGTGACAGACGCAAGCCTCGTCGATCGGGGTGGCGCGAGTGGGGAGATTTGCGGGCAGGTGGCGGCGTTGCGAAGGCGCCGGGATGGCAGCGCCGCTGACGCTTCGAGGTGGAGCGGGGTGTTTGACGATAGGCATCGATCCGCGGCGCCGTGGGGAGGGGCTCCCTCCCGCCTGGAGGTGCGGCGATTGTTCCTGGCAGACAGGCCTGCCTTCAGGCCGCCAGTGGTTCGGTGAAGGCCAAGGGCACGAGCCGTTCCAACTCACGCATGTCGCCGAAGACCGCCTCCGCCCCGGCGGCCCGGAGCCGGTCGCCGAGCTCGGGCGGGCAGTGGCTGCCGCCGGTGAAGCCGAAGGTGCGAATGCCCGCGGCGCGGGCCGCCGTGACGCCCGGAACGCTGTCCTCGATGACGAGGCAGTCGGGGATGGCGGCCCGCATCCACCCGGCCGCGTATAGAAAAACGTCCGAGGCCGGCTTCCCGCGGATGACTGACGCGGCGCTTATGATGTTCTCGCCGAAATGCACCTCCAGCCCGGTCATGGCGAGCCCAAGTCGTAGTTTCGGCGGCGCGCTGCTCGACGCGACACAGAACGGCACGCGCAGGCGCCGCAGGACCTCCGCCACATTCGCGACGGCTTGCAGCTCGGTCGCGTAGCATTCCGCGGTGCGGGTCCGTGTTCGGGGCAGGAAGCTCTCAGGAAGCGGGCCACCGTAATCGCGTTCGAGCTCCGCCATCATCTCCCGCTCCGGCCGCCCGGCGAAGCGCAGGATCACGTCTTGGACGGAGAGCGGGAGGCCAAGAGCCGTGAGTTCCTCGCTAACGAGGCGGCAGACCAGAATCTCGCTGTCGATCAGCACGCCGTCGCAGTCGAAGATCAGGGTCGGGTTCGCGGACGCTTGAATATGATCAACTGACAAGAGGATCACCTGAATTGGCTGGTCTGGTTGCGGCTGGAGGCTTGCGTCAAATCGCGCTGGCGTCCGCTTAGGGGCGGAAGGTCCCGTCCCGCAGCGAATGCTCAATCTGCTCCAGGCTCCGGCCTGCTGTTTCGGGAACGAAGCGGAGCACGAAGAGGAAGGCGAGGACGTTCATGAGCCCGTAGAGCGCCATGGTAGCGCCGGTGCCGAGGCTGTGAACGAGGGTCAGGGCCGAGGCGGTTACGACGAGGTTGGAGCCCCAGACCATCGTGGCCTGCGCGCTGGTTCCGGCAGCCCGCACCGAGAGCGGATACATCTCGGAGCCTGTGAGCCAGCCGACGACCTGGATTCCGCCTGCATTGAAGAACATGTAGGCGAGCAGGCACAGGAGGACGGGCCAAGCGCGCTCGCCCCCGGCCAGTTCGAAGAAGAGCAGGCCGCCCAGGACGAACAGGCTCACCGCGGCGCCGGGGAGCATCCAAAGGGAGAGGGAGCGGCGGCCGACGCGGTCCACCACTACGAGGCCGACCGCCGTCATCACGGCGTAGACGAGGCCGAGCCAAAGCGTCGAGCGCAGCGCCGTGGCGTGATCGATGCCGACGCCCGTCAGAAGCGTTGGGGCGTAGTAGACCATCATTTCGATGCCGGTGATCTGCGTGAAGGCGGCGACGCCGAGCGCGGCCACGACCGCCGGGTGCAGCCAGGATTGCCCCAGGCCGCGCCAGCCCCGCACGGGGGCCGACCGTTCGGCCTCGACGACGCGCTCGATCTCGCCGATCTCGGCATCGATGTCGGCCCCCTCGGGCCGGACGCGGGCGAGTTGCCGCCGCGCCGCATCGGTCCGGTCGCGACCGACAAGCCAGCGCGGACTTTCCGGCAGGAAGGCCGTGGCAGCGCAGAGAAGGGTGGCCGGGAGAATGGCGGCACCGATCATCCAGCGCCATGACCACGCGTCGCGGAACTCCGAGGCGATGAGATTGGCCGAGAGGATGCCGAGCCCAATCGCCACGTTGAACATCGTCACGCAGCGTCCGCGATGCGCCGCCGGAGCCAGCTCCGCGACGTAGACGGGAACGGCCTGCGAGGAGGCCCCGACCGCGAGCCCCAGGATCACGCGGGCGCCGATGAGAAGCCACGCATTCGGGGCGAGGCTCGAGGCCAGAGCCCCGAGAACATAGACCACGGCGAGCGCCGTCACCGTCCACCGCCGGCCGATCCGCTCGGTGAGCCAGCCGCCGGCCAAGGCCCCGCCGATCGCGCCGACGAGGATCGAGGCGGCGGTCATCTCCTGCATGCGGTGGTCGAGGCCGAATTCTTCGCGGATCGACAGGAGCGCACCCGAGATGATGCCGGTGTCGTAGCCGTAGAGAAAGCCGGCGATCGCCCCCACGCCGACGACGAAGACGAGATAGGCCGTGAAGCCGCCGGCCGCGCGGCTCGGCGGCCTCGCCCGCGCTCGACCCCCCGGCACCCTGAGATCTCCGGGGTGCCGGAGTGCGTCACTGTGCGCAGGCATCGATGAAGGTTCCCGATTCCACGAGATGCAGCAGGCTCAGGAGGCCGCGGCTTATGGCGGGCGGCAGCACGCCCTTCTCTGCCTCGTAGGCGCCGAGCGGTCCGTTGATGCGGTCGGCGAAGCGGCGGCTGAACGCCTCGATGGTGCTGGCATCACCCGCGGGCGGCGCTTGGAAGCGGGCCAGAATGCGGGTGATCGGATCCTCGGTCGAGAAGAAGCGCTGGAGGATCGCCGTGGCGGCGCCCGCGAGATAGTCGTCGATCTCTACGTCGCGCACGAAGGCGGCGTAGGTGGGATCGCGTCGCAGCAGCAGGGCGACGCCCTCGCGCATCTCGTCCATCACCGCGATCGCGTGTCGGCGCTGCTCTGGCGAGGCGCCGATGAACTCGTTGAGCTTCATTCCGCGGTCGCCGCCGCTCGCCTGGAACGCCCTCAAGGCGATCAGCCAGTGCGTCCCGTTCAGAAGCCAGCCCTTGATCTGTTTCTCCACCTCAAGATGGCGGCTAAATCCGACCTCCGTGCCGGCACAGAGGTCGCGTAGGATCTCGACTTCCGGGCTCAGCGCGAGCTTGAGCGAGGCGTAGGGCTCCGTGCGCACCGTGACGGTCGGATAGGCGTCCGACCGATCCTCCTCCAGTTCGACGCACATTCGATCGACCAGGGCCGCCACCGGCGACACCTGCCTACGAGTCGCGGACGTGACGCGATCGGCGAATTCGGGAGCCTGCAGAACATGCTGGGCTGAAACGGTGTTCTCGCAAGCGATCAGGAAGATCGGGCCGACCGGATCCCCGGCCTCCCGAAGTTCGGAGAGCGCGTTCAGCGACGCGATTACGGGCGGATAGTTCTCCTGCTTAAGGACGGATGCGGTGACGACGACGCCCCGTTGCCTTGCCGCGGAACCCTCCACGATCCGCCGTGTCAGGGCCTCGACCTCGTCTTCGTCGTAGGTGTGGAATGCCGTGTACCGGATCGGCTGAGTGCCCGACGCTGTGCCATCCAGGATTTGCAGCCCGTAACGCCGCTCAGGATGGTCACGCAGGAGTTCGTTGCGCCGGCTCGCTCCGAGAGCCGGGCTGCCGGTCGCGTTCGCCGCAGGTACGGCTCGATTGAGAATGATGCTCTCGGTGCCGGATGACTGAAACAAGGGGACGACGAGACCAAGGCCGAGACGGCCGGCGCCAAAATGGATGTGGAGCATCGCAACCAATTCGATGATGGAGGAGCAATCCATCAGGGCAGGCCCGCGACGCGAGCCTGCCCTGATGGGTCGTCAGGATACTTTGGAGAGTGAACGGGCCTGCGCCGTCCCGAGCCCGTTGGCCTCTGCGACACGAAACGCCGCGGGGATGTTATAAAAGATAACGCTCATCAGGAAAGACAACCTTGCTTTATCCTGCTGCGTTGATTTAACCTGAGACATGATTTGCTGCTTCTATGCTGCGGGATCTATCGTCCTAACCTGATCCAAACATCGAAGTTTCTGTGCGATACCGAACGAATTATCGAAAATGCCCGTCCGCGGATCGGCAGCGTGTGAGAGAGCCGCTTGCACGCAAAGGCAGGTCTCTCCAACTTGGGTCCGCCGCTCGGGACTATCCGTGTTCCACGGATGACGGCGGCATTCATCTCAGTCGGTGAATGATGTTGCGGCGATCCCGGCAAACGGGCTGCGCTTCGATCGCCTCAGACCAAATCCGGCTGATCCCTTCTGGATGGCAGATTTGGGCTTCGCTCAAGCGCCGCGCGGGCTGAGCGATACGGTCCCCGCTTTGATCAAGCGGAGACCGTATCATCCGTTCGATGTCATCGGCCGCGGGAATCCGTCTTGTCATTGCTGAGGGCGAGTTCGGCGAGGCCGAGGCCGACGAGCAGAGCCCTGTCCCGCATGAGCTCACGGCGCATCAGGATGCCGGCTCCGACGAAGGTCAGGCCGCTCAGCGCGTCGAGCGCCAGGTGCGTGCGCATCGAGAGGCGGGGCACGAGACCGCCCTCGTGACGCGTCACCAAAGTGTAGGCCAAGTGCCAGGGCGGACCGACCTCCATGATCCGCCACGTACCGGGGCCGCGCCCGGGCGCTTGGCCGAGCAGAGCGATGGTGGCTAGGATCACGTAGTCGCTGAATGCGTGCAGCCGGGTGCCGATCATTCGCCTGTCTTGCTGTCGGAACCACAGGACCAGCCGCTTCGGGGACGCCCGGTCCGGGCAGCCTGAATCAGAGAACGGCACCCTTGTTCGCGATCAATGACGATCCGGCGTCGCCCCTGGATCGCTGTTCGGTAGGGTGGATCGGCGGACCTTCTCCGGTTCCCTGAGAGGTTTACGTGGAGAAGGAGCCGAAGCCCTCGAAATCCTTGGGTGGCGGAACGACTCGACCGCGCGGCAGCATCCGCTTCGTATCGGTCCGGGCCGGCGGCTCTGCCACCGGGGGCGCTCCGCGTCCATCGTCACGGGCGCAGACGGGGGCTGGCCCTGCTCGTTCTAGCACTGGCGGGCAAGCACAGCGGTCAGGATCATGTTCGTATTGCATAGGTGTGACCCGTGAATGCGCTGAATTTGTGCGGATTGACCGGAGAAGTCCGGGTGATCGCGCGAGTTCCAGCTCCCTGTTTCACGAAACGCTTTCGTGTTGTGCCAAACAGTCATCGGTTAGATAACGTCGCCGATCGCGAGCCTCCGGCAGTGCGCGAGTACGGCACAACAGAATATTGTTTGATGACGCACCGGAACCAGTGCGCTGGTGGCGTTGCTATTCCGGCATGAACGTCATCGCGTTTCGTTCATCGCACCCACGCCGGAGCCGCTCGGGCTATCTCGATCACCATAGGTGTGCGGCCGCATCGTCGAAGCTTGGCGTGATCGTGCCTCGATCTTCTAGAGCATCGTCTCTTTCCGAAAGCCGGTGGCCACCTTTCGGGACGATGCTCTAAATCGCAAACGCGCGCCAGTTTTATCTCGGGATCCTCAAGACACCACGCGCTCATTCCGTGTCGGTCAAAGGGTCCTGATCATGGAAAAGAACCCAAAATAAGCAGGAGATACAATGACACAACCGCAGCCCCCGCGCATCCGCACAAACCGCTTCGGTATGATTGGCGCCGCACTGCTGGCCTTGGCCCTGATCGGCTTTACTCTCTACTTCGTCAGCATCCCGAGCCGGACCCTTCCGGAGGAGCCGCAGAGCACGACGCGCCCATGACCGCCGGCTCGACGATATCGATCGATATCCGATTGGCCCCGTGAACAAGCGAAGATGATGATCGGACGAATTGCGGGCTGCCCTGCGCTTAGGGCTGAAGCAGCCGCCAAAGCTGCAATTGCTCGCATCAGGCCGCGTCCATCACACTCTCGTCGGACAACCCTTCTGCCTGTAGACGCCACATCTCCTCGAAGAGGCCACCCGCCTGCCGTAGCTGCCTCACCGTCCCGTCCTCGACGATGCGCCCGTCGCTGACGACGAGAATGCGGTCGAAGGCGGTGAGCGTCGACAGGCGATGCGCCACCGCGATCACCGTGCGCTCGCGCATCAGACGAACGATGGCCGCCTGGATCGCCATCTCGGTCTCGGTGTCGAGCGCCGAGGTCGCCTCGTCGAGGAGCAGGATCGGGGCCTGCTTGAGGAGCGCGCGGGCGATGCCGATCCGCTGGCGCTGGCCGCCCGAGAGCCGCGTGCCGCGCTCGCCGACGATGGTGTCGTAGCCCTCCGGCAGATGGCGCACGAAGCCGTCGCAGGCGGCGGCGCGCGCCACCGCGAACACCGTCTCGTCGTCTGCCTCGGGCCGTGCGAAGCGGATATTGTCCATCACCGAGCGGTGCAGCAGCCCGATCTCCTGCGACACCACCGCGAGCGCGTCGCGCAGCGAATCCTGGCGCACGCCGGCGATCGGCTGTCCGTCGATGCGGATCTCGCCGCGATCGACGTCGTAGAGGCGCTGGAGCAGGTGCACCAGCGTCGACTTGCCCGCGCCCGAAGGCCCGACGATGCCGACCTTCTGGCCGGCCGGGATCGACAGCGTGACGCTGTCGAGCGCCGGGTGCCCCGGCCGGTAGCCGAAGGATACATCCCGCAATTCGATCTGCCCGCCCCGCGGTACAAGGGCCGGTGCGCCGGATACGTCCCGCACGGTACAGGGCTTGGCGATCACCGAGAGCGTCTCCTCGATGAAGCCGAATTGCTGCGCGACGTCGACCAGGGAGAGCGCCATGTCCTTCGAGGAGTGGAGGATGCGCAGCGTCAGGCTCGCCACCACGACGACGCTGCCGGCACTGGCGCTGCCGCGGCCCCACAGCACCAGCGTCCAGGCGAGGATGCCTGCGGCGAGTACCCACAGCGCGATGTCATGGATAAGCCGGGCCTTCTCCAGGTAAAGCCAGCTCCGGCGCTGCGCCGCCGCCTCGATGCGGAAGCCCGCACCGAGGCGGTCACGCTCGCGGACGCGGGCGGAGAACGCCTTCACGGTCCACATGTTGGCGATGGTGTCGACGAGGTCGCCCGCAATCACCGCCGCCTGACCCGAATAGGCCCGGTGGATCGGCCGGCCGCGCACGCCGAAGCCGATCAGTCCGGCGGTGACGGTCAGGATCATGGCTACGAGCGCCAGGGTGAGGAGCCCGTCGACGCTGCCGAAGATGATCACCGCCCCGGCGACATCGACGATGGGCGGGACGATGCGCCAGACGAAGGTGTTGACGAGCGCCCCGAAATTGCCGGCGGTGGCGGTGATGCGCTGGCCGAGCGAGCCGGCGAGATTCTCGGCAAAATAGTGCATCGACTGACGTTCGAGGTGCTCGAACAGTTCGATGCGCAGATCGACGCCGACGCCGACGGTCGTGCGGCAAGCAAGCCACCCGGTGAGGCGCGCCAGGGCCGCCTCCAGGGCGATAAGGACGAGGAACAGGCCGAGGGCGAACAGGACGGCGCCATTGAGCGAGGGCGGTCCGGCGATGGCATCGACGAGGAGCTTCAGGCCGTATTGCTGGCCGACACCGCAGGCGGCCGAGGTGACGACGAGCAGGAGCAGCGCGGCGAAGTGGCCGCGCCAAGCCAGCATGTGGTGCAGGATGAAGCGTCCGCCACTGGCGAGATGCGAGGGCTCCTCCGCAGATCCCGGGGCCTCCGCACTCGGGGTCGCGTCCCGGTCAGGCTGCGCCACGGGCATCCTCCTCGTCGATGCGGGCGAACCGCGCCTGCTGCTCGCGGAGTTCGGCAGCCAGGGGCTCGTCGAGCCGGCGGGTGCCGTCCTGGTCGGGGGCGGAAAACAGGCCAACGGCGCAGGGGCGCTCGTTCTCCCAGCCCGGATAGTCGAGGATGGGATAGAGGCAGATGCCGAGGATCGGCACGCCCTGCGTCTGCGCCGCCCGCACCTCGGCGCAGACGTAGTGCAGCCACGCCGCCTTGGCGGTCCCCTCCGCGCCGGTCTCGGCCACGAGGAGCGGGCGGCCGTAGCGAGCATGGGCCTCCGCCAGCATAGAGCGGAACGGGCGGTAGGCGTGGTGGCCGAGCGGGATCGTGCCGCCGCCATGGACCCACTGGTTGTCGGGATAGAAGTTGAGGCCGATGAGATCGAGCGCCGATGGATGGCCGACGAGTTCCGCCGCCCGTCGCCCGCCAATCATGTCAAGCGCCTCGTACTGAACCTCGCGATAGGCGGCGGCCCCCTCGGGAGCGGCGCCGTCGGCGACATGGATCGCCGGCTCGGCATGGAGGAAGCGGGCCTCGGGATCGACCGCGCGGACGGCCCTGATCGCGGCGAGGGCGGCGCGCACGAGTTGGCGCTTCAGGACCGGCCCCTGCCCGCAGGCCAGGGGTCCGATTCGGCCGACCTCGCCGCCGGCCCAGGCCCAGTAAGAGATTTCGTTGACCGGGCACAGGAAGGGCGGCGCGCCAGAGACTTCGCGGATGCGCCTCGCCGCTTCCGCCGCGAAGGCGGCGAAGCGGGTGATGAAGTCCTCCGACCAGATGTCGAGATCGTCGGGCCAGCCGTAATGGCACAGGTCCCAGATCACCTGTATTCCGGCTTCCCGCGCCGCCCGCAGCATCGGCAGGGCGCTCGACCAGTCGTAGCGGCCCGGCTGCGTTTCGATCCGGTGCCAGCGCAACCCGTCGCGGGCGGCGGCGAGGCCGTGGCGACTCAAAGCGCGGTAATCGAGCAGCGCGTGGCGGTCATGGCCCGTGGCCGCGAGGACATCGAGGCGCCGCCCGTCCGAGCGGCGATGGGTGGAGCACTCGAAGCCGCCCAGGAACAGGCCTCGGATCGGAGCATCGGTCATCGGCACGGGTCTGATCATTCGGCGGCGAGCTCGGCCGGTGCGGGCGGGCGGCGCGGCGCGGTGATGAAGCGGGTGATGGCGCAATCGAGCGGCGGCATCAGGCCTCCGCGCTCGCTCGCGAGGGCGGTGTTGCGCCGATCCACCAGGCGCAGCACGGTCAGGACGGGATCGGGCAGGCCGGCCGCCGCCGCCAGCCGCCGCGCGAACTCTTCCCAGGTCACCGCCTCCGGGTGGGTGAGGTGCCAGATCCCCGTCTCGCCATCGACGAGGAGGTCGAGCGCGGCGTGGGCGAAGTCGGGCAGATAGGCAGGCGAGACGATCTCCCGGCCGACGCACAGCCGACCTCCGGCACCGTCCGGAGACGCGAGAAGCCGTCCGGCCGCGTCGTCCCCCTCGGGCAAGCCGAACACCGCGCTCGTGCGCACGATGAGGGCTAACGGGTGGGCACCGAGGATGCGGGCCTCGCGCTCGGCCTCGCTCGCACCGTAGAGGCCGCTAGGCCGGACTGGGTCGCTCTCGCAAGCAGGCCGCTCCTCACGCCCGTCGAAGACGAGATCCGAGGAGAAGGCGAGGAGCGGCAGGCCGGCCCGCGCGCAGAGCCGCGCCACCGCCTCGCCCATCCGGATGTCGGCCCGGAACGAGCCGCCGGGAAAGCGCTTGGCGGTTGCGGCCCGCGGCAGGCTCGTAGCATCGATCACTGCCCAGGGCCGCGCCTGCACCAGAGCCTCTGGAAGAGCGCTCGCCTCGATCTGGAGCGTCGCCATGCCCCGTCCCTCGCACAGGCCCGCGATCACCCCGCCGTAGGCGCCCGCTCCCTCAAGGACGATGACCGACGCATCCAGCGCAGGGCGCGGGGCGGGCTCCGTCGGCTCGGGGAGGTAGGCCCGCTCGGGGCGGCGCCACCAGCCCGGCGAGGCCAGCACCGGATGCGACATCCGCCCGGACGCCGTCAGCTCCTGCGCCGCCCGGCCGAGGGCGGTGAGGCGCGGCCGCGGCGCCCGGATGTCGTAGGCGCCAGGTTCGTAATGGCCGTCACGGCGCAGCAGCAGAGAGTTCCAATCGACCGCGCCGAACAGCGACCACAGGGTGACGGCCTGCACGGGCACACCGGCTTGGTTCAGCGCCCCAGCCGCCTCCCAGACCTCGGCGAACCAGCGCAGCTGCTCGTCGCGGGTGCAGCCGTGGTGGACCTCGGTGACGGCAAGCGGCCTTCCGTAGCGCTCCCAAACCTCCGCGAGGCGGGCCCGCGGTCCGGTCAGCCCAGTGAGATGGGGGATCCGCACGGCTTCCGCGTCCGCATAGCGCCGCCGCCCGTTCCCGCCGCGAAGCCAGGGCGGATAGGTCTTGCTCTTCTGGTCGAGGTAGCGTTCGCTCGTGAGGTAATGGTTGACGCCGATCAGGTCGGGAGCGGCCTCGTCGCGGAGCGCGTCGAGAATGCGGCTGTCGATGCCGTGTGCGAGGAGACGCACGAACCAGGGGTGGCTTCGGTCCACCCGTCCGCACAGGAGATCGAGGCTGAGCCAGCGCCGTCCGTTCTCGTACTCGGCCTGCTCGGCCAAGAGCGGCGTGCTGAAGGTTCTGCCGATATCCTCGGTCTGGATCAGGCGGGCATCCGGCCGGACGGTGCGGATCGCCCGCATCGCCTCCTGGGTCGCGCGGCACTGGTTGACCACCATGCGCAGGAAGCTCGCCTCGTCGCGATGGTGCGGAAACCAATGGCCGTAGAGGCCCGAGAAGCGCGCCGTGGTCAGCGGCTCGTTCACCGGAGTGAAATCCCGGATCTGCGGGCAGCGCTCCGCGACCCGCCGGGCATGGCGGGCAAGGAGGTCCGGATAGGCAGGATCGAGCAGGCTGGTGTAGCGCGGGCCGCTGCCGTGATGGGTCAGCCCTGCGATTGGCCGGATGCCGAGACGGTCAAGGCGCGCCAGGCGGGCGTCGTGCCAGGACCAGTCGCAGGTGTCGGGATCGTCGGGCGCGATGCTCTCCCACAGGATCGGGAAACGCAGCGTCCGGATGCCGAGACGTGCGACGGCGTCGAGATCCTCCGGCCGGTCCCGATGTCCCGTTTCCGCCACCTGATCGCGAAAGCGGTCACGGATGCGGACGACGCTGCATTCGATACCGCCCCACAATTCCAGCATTGCCTCGACTCTTCGCCCCTCACAGGCAGGTTGGTCACGTCGTAATTCCCGGCGGGCTCGCGCGTTCCCATCGCACGAGCTAACATCAAGTAATCACGATCCGATCGTATGCATATATTCATAAACCAGTAACGAACATATGTTTTGAAAATCTAAAACCTATGTATATCTTGGATGAAATTGGGAAAATTTTTTCCTCACATTTAGAACATTGCTTCTATGCTCGGGTTCTCCATCCGTCTTGATCGCATCAGGTGGAGGCCGAGGGTGGAAGAGTCGCGCATCGTCACAGGCTTCGCCAATGCGGACCGCTCGCTTCCTGACCGCGGCAGCGGAAATCTCATCGAGGCCGCTTTTACTGAGTTGAAACCCACGGACGGCCCTCGACCATTGCTGATCTGCTTCTCCCATCTGCGATGGGGCTTCGTCTGGCAGCGTCCGCAGCACCTGATGAGCCGCGCCGCACGGTATTTCGACGTAATCTTCGTGGAGGAGCCGGCCGGTGAGGTTGCCGGGACCGATCATCTGCGCCTCCAGTCGGTCGCGCCCGGCGTCACGGTCGCCGTTCCGGTTCTCGCGCAGGCGCAGTCCTACGTCGCCAACCGTGCCCAGGCCCGGTTGATCCCGGCGCTTCTTCGCGATCGCCCGAACGCGGCGCGGATCTTCTGGTACTACACGCCGGCCGCGGTCAGCCTGTCGGGAGACCTGCCGCGCGATCTGACCGTCTACGACAACATGGATGAGCTGTCGGCTTTCCGCGGCGCGTCACCGGACCTGATCGTCCAGGAGGCGGACCTGATCGGTCAGGCCGACCTTGTCTTCACCGGCGGGCGCAGCCTCTACGAGGCCAAGCGCGGGACGCACGCCAACATCCACTGCTTTCCCTCCTCGGTGGATGCCGAACATTTCCGCGCGGCTCGACTGAGCGACCGCTCCGATCCGCCGGATCAGGCGGTGATCCCGCGGCCGCGCCTCGGATTCTTCGGCGTCATCGACGAGCGTCTCGACCGCGATCTTCTGGCTGCCGTCGCCGATCTGCGGCCGGACTGGCACTTCGTGATGATCGGCCCGGTGGTGAAGATCGATCCAGCCAGCCTGCCGCAGCGGCCGAACATCCACTGGCTCGGGCCGAAGACCTACGCCGAACTGCCGGACTACCTGCGCCACTGGGATCTCGGCCTGATGCCCTTCGCCTTGAACGAGGCGACACGGTTCATCAGCCCAACCAAGACCCCCGAATTCCTGGCCGCCGGGCTGCGGGTCGTCTCCACGCCCATCGTCGACGTGCTGCGGGACTACGGAGAGGCAGGCTTGGTCGCTGTCGCCGAGACGCCGGAAGCCGTCGTCCTCTCCGCCGAGGCGCTTCTATTCCAGCCAAAGGACGCTTGGCTCGAAGCGGTCGACCAGCGCCTTGCGACTCATTCCTGGGACCGGACCTGGGCCGCGATGCAGGCGCTCATGTCGGAGGCCCAGCGCCGCAGCGGAGCCTTGGCGGCTCCCCTCCTGCAACCGGCCACCACAGCGGTCTGAGCCTCATCCCTGCAACCCCGGAGGTCGGGATCCATGTACGATTGGCTGCTCGTCGGCGCCGGATTTGCTGGCAGCGTGCTTGCGGAGCGGCTGGCGAGCCAGCGCGGTGAACGCGTCCTCGTTATCGACCGGCGCCACCATGTCGGCGGCAACGCGTACGATAGGCTCGATGAGGCGGGTATCCTCATCCATCAGTACGGGCCGCACATCTTCCACACCAACGCCGACAGTGTCGTCGACTACCTGTCGCAGTTCACGGCGTGGCGGCCCTACGAGCACCGGGTTCTGGCGATGGTGGACGGAATGCTGGTGCCGATCCCAATCAATCTCGACACGATCAACCGCCTCTACGGCCTTTCCCTTACCTCGGACGAACTCCCAGCATGGTTCGCCGCCCGCGCCAAACCGGTCGCGGAGATCCGGACCTCCGAGGACGTCGTCGTCTCAGCCATCGGCCGGGAACTCTACGAAAAGTTCTTTCGCGGCTACACGCGCAAGCAATGGGGACTCGACCCTTCCGAACTCGACCGGCAGGTAACGGCACGGGTGCCCACCCGCACGAACCGCGACGATCGCTACTTCACCGACAGGTTCCAGGCCATGCCGGCCCAGGGCTACACGCGGATGTTCGAGCGAATGCTGGCGCATCCCAACATCAGCGTGATGACCAACGCTGAATTCCGCAGCCTGCGCGAGTTCATCCCCCACCGGCGGCTGATCTATACCGGCGCCATCGACGAGTATTTCGATTTCCGCTTCGGCCGGCTGCCCTACCGCTCCTTGCGTTTCGTGCACACGACGCTCGACACTCACCAGCACCAACCGGTGGCGGTGGTGAACTATCCGCAGAGCGAGGCCTATACCCGCATCACCGAGTACAAGTACCTGACCGGCCAGGAGCACCCGCGGACTTCTTTGACCTACGAATATCCGAGCGCCGAGGGCGATCCCTACTACCCCGTGCCGAGGCCCGAGAACCAAACCCTGTTCAAACGCTACGAGCGGCTTGCCCAGGCACAGCCTGATGTCTGGTTCGTCGGCCGGCTCGCCACCTACCGTTACTACAACATGGACCAGATCGTCGGACAGGCACTTGCGACGTACCGGCGGATCGACGCCCAACTCGGCCGCCTCTCCGCCGGTCCTCAGCACGCGGTGCGCCCGCTCCACACCATGCCGCAGCCATCCGTGCCGTCATGAAGTGGACTGAGCTAGGTGACCGTCGTCCAAGGCATACAAGTTATTAAAATAAGGGGGTTCTGCTCCGTTACATTTGGAAGGGGCTGGCTTTAAATGAGTCGGCGACTTGGATCGTCTTGCATTGTGATAAGGTGGCCGCAGGGACGGCCGGATCCCCCGAAATAAGGAAGCTTTCATTCACTGGCTGCATGCGTTTTGAGTGCGCATGAGAGCTGCCGAGACTTTTTCGCGAACGCGACGGAGACGTCCCCTTCATGACCTGAAGCGGACTTTCAGATGTGTGATGCCGAAGGTCCGGAAGGGGTCAGGAGTTCGCATGCCGCTTGGTCGGCTTTGCCCGGTATATGATACGGGCGCAGATTGCAGATGATCGGACTGCACTCGAATTTTTTTTCGCTCGCCCGCGCAGAAAAGACGCCCCACGCGGTCCCCTCCAAGTTTTGCCCTCCGTTAAAGCTAGCCCCCACCCCCCATGTGAGCCAAGGGGCATAGCAACGCCTCTCTGCACACTTGATAATAACAATACTGATCCCACCAAGTCTAAAAATTATATTTTGATAGGCAATGTTTTGTTGCTCATATCCCAGACGGCGATAGGATTGTGCGCAGGAGGAGTGATGGCCAGAATTTATGTTGATCCATCTATCCGCAGTTGCGCTCAGTCCCTCCTCATGGAGGCTATCGAGGACGTGAACCGTCGGGTTTCGTGCGGGGATAGTTTCTGGATTGCCCGCACCCGCGTGCTGGAGATGCATGCCGACGAATGGGTTAGGCTTTACGGGAAGGAGGCCGCCGATCAGGCCGTGCGTGGCTTGCACATGCTGGCGCCGGGCGAGGTGCTAGACTGCGAAACTCAGCGCAAGCAGCGGGCCCGTAGCGCCGCCCTCACCGGTGCCCATCTCGCCGCCTACGACCCTGGCCGTAACACGTGGCTTAACAGAGCGTGGCTTTCGGTTTTCGGGGTGAGGCTCTATTGATCGGGTTTCGCCTTGCCGTCCTGGTGGCTCTGGCAGCCTCACCAGGGCCGCGCCGGCTTCTTCGGGCTCTGCCGCTAAGGTGGATAGCTGGCGGGCTCTGGCGCTCTGTGGTGTCTCGAAATCAGGACCGGTGCGACCGTGCCTGCTGGCCCTTCTCCGCCGCCGAGCACGGGACATGGCGCGGCTACGATCACCGGGCAGGCACGCCGCGCTCGGGGAACTTACTCGATCCTGGAAATAGCCTCGACGAAACCTAATCATTATCCTCGGAAGCGGCTGGGACGGCTTCCGAACGCCCGTAGCGCAAGCCGGGTCCGACAAGGCATCTCTCGCAGTAGGGCCATCCGTCGTCCGCCATAACGATTGCCTGCTCTTCACAGACCGAGCAGATACCTAAGCCTTCCTCTTGGTACGAAGGATCCTCCTGGGAATGATCTAGGGAAGGTATACAGGGAATCCCTGGGCCACCGCCCACCCCGGGGTTAGGCCGCCGCCCACCCCTGGGTTGGTTCGTGGCCCACCTCTGGGTTGGTCCGCCGCCCAGGTCTGGATCCGAGCAATTCGGTCTAAAACCGTTCTCCTCTCTGCGTTCGGAAAGTGCCCGCTGCCGGGCGTAGAGTTTCATGACCGCTTCATCCGGCGGCTTGTATGGAAAGCGGTAGAGCGTCGCCTTCTTGCCGCTGCCCGGCTCATAGGTAAGCCACTCATGTCTCGCGAGCGCCTTCCGGTGCGAATTGCAGACTGAGCTATCCCCGCACCTCGGTACCTCGGCACCCATGCGTTCATCGCTGACGCGTGCCGTCCAGGTTTTTTTTGTCGAGGTGTTTGAGCAGGCGCGAGAAAAACCGAAACTCGCCCGGCTTGAGGCGTTCGTCGGTGCTGGCCACCTCCAGCAATTCGAATTTCAGGTGTGTCAGCCGTGC
Organism: Methylobacterium sp. R2-1; assembly: GCF_014191355.1. Classification (GTDB taxonomy): domain Bacteria; phylum Pseudomonadota; class Alphaproteobacteria; order Rhizobiales; family Beijerinckiaceae; genus Methylobacterium. The sequence goes on along the minus strand of NZ_JACHWM010000003.1, from coordinate 350,751 downwards.
TTCCTCCTCTGCACGCACCGTTCGCGCGCGCGGATCAGGCGGCTTGTTCATCGGTCTGGTACTCTGCCGCACCCTCACGAGGCGCGGAGCTACAGGGCGACCCGTCGTGGCGGGCGAGAGCTTCGAGGGCTGCCACGGCACCCGAAAGGTGCCGCAGTGCTTCACGGGCCTGCGGGAGGCTTAGCACCGCCTCCTGCGTCCGGCCGCGGGCGTCGTGAAGCCGGAGCTCCACAATCCTCTCGGAGTCGCGGTGGAAAGCGCCCACGGTGAGTTTCCCGCGAGCGAGCCTCGTCAGGCCGCCTTTGTAGGCCCGGCCGCGTGGGTCGTTCATGTGGTGACCTCACGCGGGGGCCCGGCGCGCCCTTTCGCGAAGCTGAGGCGGAATTCTTCCATTGCGCCAGCGATCCAGTAGCGGATCCAGGTTGGGGACGGATCGGGGGTGCCAAGATGAATTTCCCCCCACGCTTCACCGGATAGGCAATGCGGGTCGGTGAGCGCCCACGCGACGTCCCGTAGATCGTCGGGCCGGCGGGCAATCTCCTCGATGTCCAGCTCGGCCAGCGTCAAGAGAGTTGGGAAACTCGCCTCCGTAGCCCAATCGGCACCAGCGAACATGGCCTCGCACCGCATAGCTTGCCCTGGAAGCTTCCGTCGCACAGCATCTTCGCGAGATCACCGGCAAGGATGGCCGCCGCCTCGACCTCGGCGCCAGTCACATCGTCGAGCACCGGCTTGGCCAGACCGATCAAAATCCAGCCGAGATCGCTGATCATCTCTGCCGTGGTCTCTCCTGAAGGACTGCCGCACGGTTTCTCCGTCCATCCGTAAGTTCGGCAGCGCCTTAGCGTGAGCGGTGCGTGCGGCGTCGATGGATGCGGTGATGCAGGGCACGGGATAGTGCGGGGTATCGACCCAGGGGCCGCTCAGCGGATAGCGCCAGACCTTGCCGACGGTGCTCTCCCAGAGGTCCCCGTCCAGATCGCGGTTCGGCAGATCAGCCTTCCGCACCCGCTCCAGCAGCCCCTTCAGCGTCTCTACATCAGCCATCAGCTTGCCCCTCCCTTGGCGTGGCCGCACGGGCGAGCGTGGTGAGGGCGGCTCTCTTCGGTGCTGCCTTAGCCGGCGGATCCTTGATCACCTTCCAGTTCCCGCAGGCCGGCGCCGTCGCGAGATCGTCGATGCCCTTCCCGCCGGTCCAGTGCCGCTCCATCAGCCCGCACCTCCGGTAAACCTTGGCGAGCCGCATCCGCACCAAGCGGTTGCTGGTGCTGCAGGTTTCGCCCGTCGGACTGATGCCGGGCATCGCGGTGTTGCCCTTCCCCTGGGTGCCGCTACACAGCCGACAGTGCTCGCTCGGCGTCAGGACGTGTTGAAGGTTGAACAGACCCGTCCGTCATGCCGTCCCATCTCTGTCAGAGATGTCTGAGGTGTGCGGACAGAGTTCGCATTCCGTTTCTGACATGTTCGCGATGCATCCCTCATCTTTTGAAAGGGGCTCGCCTGGACTGGAACAATCTTCTCCACCTGGAAGGGCTCCGCTGAGGCGGCCAGGTCGCGCGTGGGGATTCGTACGGTATCGGGCAGGAACAGCCGCCTTCTGAAACCGATCGTTGCTGGCTGAATTAGTCCCATTGGGCAGCGGAATATTTCCAGCCGCCCGGCGGAGTACGACGCCATGACGATCCAGCCACAACAACAGACAACTGACGTGCCCGAAAAGAGCCTTCGGCCCTGGGACAATATAGACCTGTCCAGAATCGTCGGTAGAGTTCCGGTAGACCGCAGGGCTGTCGATGCTGCTCGCCTCCGCAAGGACCGGATTACGGCACAGGCCCAGAAGCTTGCCCAGCGTTAGGTCTCCCGCAAAGCAGTCGACGATGAGGGGACGCTCCCGCCTCTTCGAAGTGGGGGGTTCATGCGGCGAGTTCCGAATGCACGTGCCGCGCAACCCTGCGCTGGCGGCTGAGTTGGCCAAGCAGAGGTGACGCATGACCGACACGACCAATCGAACCGACGATCTCGCCGTGATCCAGTACGGGGCAACTGACCCACGAGCCGTTCCACTCCCGAGCGATCGGCACGCACCGGCCGTTGAGCAGGCGGCCGAGGCTCAGAAGCTCTCGGACGGAGCTCTCGAGCCGGAAAAGGACGACGCAGCCGAAGGATGATGCTCGGCCCTCCGCGAAGCGGTCGACGACGAGCCCGCTTCACGCTGCCTCTCCATTGCGGGAGGATGTGAGGGCGGCGAAAGCGCGGGCGATGAGGCCTTGGGCCGCGGGGCTCCGCGAGTCGGCCGCCGAGGCTGTGAGTGCTGGCTGGTTGCTTTTCTCGTCGGCCACGAAGCGCCGGACCTGCGCCAGTGCGTGTGCCGTCTGAGCGAGGAGCGCCGACTCCCACTCCTTCTCGCCGAGGTCTTCCTCGACAGCTGGGAAGCTGTGCGGCGCGACGCGGTGCTCGTCCGCGCCGGCCGGGGCGAACTGCTGCTGCTGCATCCGCTCGCCCTGGCGGCCGGCCAGCGCGCGGCGCGCGGAGAGCGCCAACAGCCCGGCGAGAGCTTGTCCCAATCAGTGGCGGTGAGATCAGCAGGGTTCAGCATGACGGGCGCTCTCCAGCGAACGTGCGCATGCCAACCAGCTCGCGCAGTGCTGCCTGCTCGCTCGCCTGCAGGCTGTGGAAGCCTTCGAGGAAGCGTCGTTCCTCGGCGGGCAGGTAGACCGGGCCCGGCTCGAACAGCCGCGCCGGATTGAGATCCAGCGCCTCGGCGATGCGTTCGCGCCGCGTGAACGGGATCGGGCTCGCGACCCCGCTCCATTCGCTGGGGCTCCCCGCAACCTCGCCCGGCGGCATGCGGTTGGCGTTCCGGTCTCTCAATCAGCGATGCGTCTGTGGTTGGCTGGATCACAAGGGCTGCTTGCGTGCTGTGCGGCGACCGTAAATGTCCGCAACCGGTGCGATCCTGACGTTCGTCATCCAGCTTACGGACAGCAGTTTTTCGCTCTTTGCAGACTCTTGGAAGGCCTTCTTCCCGGCAACTTGGCGGAAGAAGATCTTTGACCGGAACGGGTGGACTCGCGTCAGTCTGCTTTCGAGCGGCAGCGCAGCAAAGCGGATGTAGCCGTCAAGCCCGCTCGCGCCTCTGAAAAGCCCTTCGATATGACAAGAACGAAAGGGTGCTGACGAAAGCCGAGCGCACCTTCGATCTGAATCGTGGTTCCTTATCGATGAGCGTGCGTTCGCTCAGAGGGCGAGGGGCTGGTATGCCAGATTACGACCAGATGATGAAGCGGCAGCAGGTGCTGGCCGACTTCGGCGAGTTCACCCTGCGTAGCGAGGACCTCGACGAGGTGCTCACCGAAGCCTGCAGGCTCGTCGGAGAGGCACTCGGCACAGGCCGTGCCAAGGTCTTGGAGATCCAGGAGAACGGGCAGTCCTTGTTCGTGCGGGCGGGCGTCGGCTGGGATCCCGAGGTGGTCGGGCATCTACGCCTGCCTATGCACGAGCAATCTTCCGAGACCTTCGCGATCAACCAGGGCAAGCCTGTCGTCACGCGAGACATCAGCCAGGAGGAGCGCTTCGAGATTCCCGAGTTCATGAAGAAGGCTGGTGTAGTCGCACTGGTCAACGTGCCAGTCCGTATGCCCGGCGGTGAAGCCTACGGTCTGCTGCAGGTAGACGCGACAGAGCCACGCGACTTCGGTGACGAGGACATCACCTTCCTGCGCACCTACGCTACCATCCTGCGGCCGGTGATCGATCGCCTGCAGAAGGTGGGCACACTGCGTTCCACCGAGGAGCGCTTCCGGCTCGTGGTCGAGAATGCGCGTGACTACGCGATCCTCACCACCGATCCACAGGACCGGATTACGGACTGGTACCCTGGTGCGGAAGCTGTGTTCGGCTGGACGGTTGAGGAGGCTATCGGACAGCCCGCGGCTATCCTGTTCACGCCAGAAGACCGAGCGGCAGGCGAGGACGCAAAGGAAACCGAAGCCGCTTATCGAGAGGGCTCGGCTCCAAACGTACGCTGGCATGTGCGCAATGACGGCTCACGTGTGTTCATCGAGGGAATGACCAACGCGCTGCGCGCCGCCGACGGCTCATTACGCGGCTTCCTCAAGATCGGTCAGGACGTCACCGAGCGGCGCAAGATCGACGAGGCACTGCGCGACAGTGAGGCACGGTTTCGGGCTCTAGCCAGCCTTGTTCCGGTTCTGCTGTGGCGCTCAGATGCGACCGGGATGCACATCTCCTCGAACCAACCCTGGCTCGACTACACCGGTCAGAGCCTGGAACAGTCGCAGAGCGGCGGCTGGCTTGACGCCATCCATCCCGACGATGGGGCTATAACCCGCGAGGCTTTCCGTACGGGTCATGCCGAGGGAAGACCGGTGGACGTGCAGCACCGTATCCGTGGCAGGGACGGCTCATATCGTTGGTTCCTAGTTCGGCAGACGCCGATCACCGACTCCCAAGGCCAACTCGTCGAGTGGTTCGGTGCAGCTATGGACATCGACGACTTGCGCAGCTCGCAGGCAAGGCAGGAGGTGCTGGTCAAGGAGTTGCAACACCGCTCGCGTAATCTCCTCAGTGTGGTCACCGCCCTTGTGAACCGAACCATCGCCCGGGGTTCACCGGTCGAGAGCTTCACTACACGGCTGAAGGCGCTCAGCCGTGCCCAGGCGCTGCTGAGTCAGTCTGGCAATGACACCGTCGATGTTGGCGCCTTGGTAAGCGCTGAACTTGCCGCCTATGCGGACAGTACGACTACGCGCATCACTATCTCGGGTCCTAAGGTGCAGCTGTCCTCAGAGCAGGTGCAGAACTTCGCGCTCGCTCTGCACGAGTTGACCACGAACGCTGTCAAGTACGGCGCTTTGAAGAGCGATGCGGGGCAGCTGTCCGTCACTTGGAAGCGGCTCCAGAGCGTCGACGGTGAGAACCGGGTCGCTTTGAGCTGGATCGAGACCGGTGTGGATGTGCAGCCAGACAAGGTGACACGGCGCGGCTATGGCCGCGAGCTGATCGAACGGGCGCTCACCTACGCACTGCAGGCCCGGACCGAGTACGAGCTGGCCGCGGGTGGAGTGCGTTGCCGGATCGAGATGCCTCTCGCCTAACCTGCCACGATGTATGTGTGAGTTGGGATGGTAGGCCCGGAAGCCTTGCAGTACGGATCAAGACCACAGGGCCCAGCAGCCGATCGCGCTCGCTAACGATGGCTTCCACCCGATGTGGACGTTCATCGCAAGAGCATCTGATTCCTGCTGCCGAACCTTGTCTGACACGGGGACTTGTCCGCTTTCGGCAACCGGACTGCCGACACGCTGATTCAGTGCGAGCATGCCCGAGGGGCCAAGTTGCTCTCAGCCGCCCTCGATCCGCGCGAGATGAGCTTTGTGCTGGCCCTGAAGGTCCTCGAAGGTGTGTAGCAGTGCCTCAGCTTCTTCGGTGGGCAGTTCGGATAGCTTTAGGCGAGCAATGAGAGCCCGTTGTTTGGCGAGGTGCTCCTCGCCTTCCCGGACATGCCGATGAACCATCTCGAGGTCGGTTTCGTCGACGCTCATTTTGGAAGCATAACATAGGTTGACGGCCTACGTTAGCAGGTGTGCCAGTCATTGGAACGGGGTCGCCCACCAGTGACCCTTGCGGTGGATGCCGGGATTAGATGTTGGTCACCAAGGGCGTCCTAGGAGAGGCCGATGCCACGGTTCTTCTTCCACTTACGTAGCCACAACGGATGGGAGCAGGATGATACCGGACTTGATCTGGACGGGGTGGAAAGTGCCTACCTCGAAGCCTATGCGGCTGTTCCAGCTATAAGTGCTGATCTGCTGCGAGAGAAAGCGAACCCATACCGGCACACCTTCGAGATCATGGATGCGAGCGGCAATCTCTTGCTGGAAGTGCCATTCTCGGAGGTCCTGGAAGAGGGAAAGCAGCCATCTCCGCCGGACCAGCGTCGGCGCTGGCATAAAGCGCAGGCTGAGATGGAACGGACGGCCTGCCTGATTGCCGATGTACAGGCGGAGCAGGCCGCATTGCAGGCCACGCTTGCGGACACGAGGCGCCTCCTAGCCGAGGCGCGGAAGGCAAGCGGGCGATTCTGAAAGGACTGCCACTCGCGATCAACGTGACGACTGCTCATTACCTTTAGCGGACGCCACCTGTAGCGACGACGATCCGGTTCAGCCTACCTTGTGAGCATTCACCCGCGCTCCATCGTCATTGGATGACAAGGATCGTATTGCTGATACCGCTCGTTCGCATTTCGCTCCTCACAGGCAAACCCAAGTCGCACGTGCGAGCCATCGCGGATGGAATTCACCAAGCGCTGATGGAAACTTATGGCGTGCCGCCAGGGGACCGTTTTCAAATCATCAGTCAGCATGATCCTGACGATCTGATCTTCGATGCCGATTATCTTGGAATCCATCGAACCGAGGACATCGTTCTGATCCACATTGTCGCCGGGAACTGGCGTGATACGGCCACCAAGAAGCTGCTCTACGAAGCGATCGCCGATCGGCTCGTCGAGAAGCCCGGCCTGAGACGAGAGGATGTGCAGGTCATCCTTTCGTCGAACGAGCGGGACGAATGGTCGTTCGGTAATGGCCGCGCATCCTACGTCTAGGACGCACGAACACCATAGGATACGGCTATCGAGTCCGTGATTGGCCGTCAGGGTCGACAGCATCCGCGTGTCCGTTTCCTGCCCCAAATGGCCGTCCGCACCATGAAGCGAACTCGGCTTCGCTGCTATGCTACAATTACCAGACCTCAACACGCACTGAGACTGTTTATAGAACGGCAAGGATCTATCGCGACGTCTACTTTCGATTGGTTACGCCCAGTGTTCTTTGGGCGTCCCACGAACGAAGCGGAATAGCTCGGTGGTGACGAGTGAATGGACGTGAGGCCACCATAGGCCCTGCCGCTTCTCGCGATTGGAGAGATGCGCCCCGAGCGGATGGCCCGCTGCGGGGCAATTCATTGAGCAGCCGAAGAGGCCAAGCCCTCCCTCATCGCTGCGGCCACCGAAATCGAACTCAGCCGGACGGCGGGCTCAGGATCAACTTACCCCGAAAGACTTCCTTCTGATTGTTGATGCTGGCGCATCCGTACTCCTGCTCGCCCGCCGCCAGCGTTCTTAGCTTCAATACACCCTTGCCGTTCTGCTTGACCGTGTAGCCGTCCCCGCTGGCGGCATGTGCGAGATCGCCATCATGGTGCAGAACTTGATCGTTCTTGAACTGGTTCGGTGACGTGAGCATCACCGGCGAGTCGGACTGACTGACGATGTTGATCGTCACGTTCGAGTTCGCTGGAAGGCGGAGTTCAGTGGGAGAGCAGACGGCCTTCCCATCCTGCTTGGTGATCTTCAACTCCACAGGCGGTGTCGACGCACTATCGGGTGGGTTATCGGGCTTGCCCTGAGCAGCCGCTGCGTGGGCGAACAGGATCGTCATCAAGCCCAGTCCTAGCGGGGCATACCGCAGCATCATCGATCTCCGTGGTGAGGTTGGCAGATGCCAGAGCAAGGTGATCCTGCGCTGCTAAGTTCCCTCCAGCAGGCGAGGGATTGCCTCCCGGCGGTTGGCCGCGAGTTGGGCCAGCCATGGAGCCGCTGCCACACGGCGGCCCCTGCCTGGGGTGTAGAGTGCCGATCCGAGTTTCCAACGGACGGGGGACACCGGGAGCCCCAAAACGATACGGGCGGTCGCGGCCCCCAGCTTTCCTAGCGCAAGGGTCCGAAAATCCAGCGGCCGGGTCGCGGCCCAGCTCGGTTGGGGATAGGACTGGCCTGCCTCGCCGCTCTCTCGCTGCTTCTCGGAACCCTGGATACGCGCACGGCCCGCCCAGCACCGAAAGGTATCAAATCCCGAACTGCTCACCCCCGAGCACAAGGCATGGCGCCAAGAGGTGCTGAAGCGCGCCGGATGGAAGTTTCAGGCCCTGGGCTGCGCGGCCCATGGCAGACGCGGTAGGATCCGGCTCTACGCCGACCACATCAGCGAGCACAGGGACGGCGGCGCACCGTTAGACCCGATCAGGCAAGCCACGCCCGGCACGGGCCGGACGGGCTTGTAGCCGAAGGAAGCAGCCTCAGTTTCCGCCGCCGTTCCCGCTGCCACCACCTCCGCTACCTTGCGGTACAGCACGGGATGGCTGGTTAGCGTTTCCAGCCGCGGCAGAGTTCGACTGATAGGTGTCGGCACCCGTAGCTCCACGGGGGATGATCACATCGACGACGCCACCTGTGTTGTTCTGGCCCCCGACGAGTGCGCCAGTGGTTTCAGGATAGTCGGTAGAGATTTGGGGGGGCGAGGTAGGAAGGGCCGTTTGCGCCATGCATGGCGAGGCAAACGCCACGGCCCCGGCCAGGGCGAGGCTGAGCTTGATCATCGCAATTCCTTTTAGGGAGAGTTGCATGATCAACCATAGACAGCCGGCAAATATCCAAAAACATTCGCACATTGTGCCGCAGTGCATCATTAGACGCTTTCTTCGGCCTGGCACCGACACGTGGGTGGCCTATAGGGACGAGGAGCAGGCCCTGCTCCTGGAGCACGTGCCCCACCACTACACCAAGCGCTGCAACGACTGCGGCCGTACCGGCACCCGCCTCTACTGCGATCACATCGCGGAGCTGCAGGATGGCGGCGCTGGGCTGGACGAGAGCAACATCCGCCTCCGGTCCGGATCGTGCCACACGCGGAAGACGGCGGATGCAAGGGCAGGGCGGTTCGGTCTGCGGTGAGACGATCCCTTCAGTCAGACAGGCTGAGGCCATGCCTGCTCAGGGTGGAATGCGGAAGTCGGATTGCCACCCAGAGCCGGACGTTACACGTCACCCGTAGGCTAGCGGCGCAGCCGATTGATCGCATTGCGCAGCGTGCGCGCGAGCTGATCGACAGAGTAGGGCTTGTCCAGAAGATCGAAGCCATCGGTCCCCTTCTCCGCCAGAACGTGGCTGTAGCCGGAGGTCAGGACGACAGGTAGATCCGGATAGAGGCGCTGGATCTCACGGGCGAGATCGACGCCGTTCATCCCGGGCATCATCACGTCCGTGAACACCACGTCAAATCGACCTGCACCCGTTGTCAGCTCCGCCAGCGCTTCCTGAGCATTGGCGGCCCAGGCCGTGGCGAAGCCAAGCTCAGCCAGTGTCTGCGTCGCGAAGGTCCCGACCTCCACGTTATCCTCGACTACGAGCACGCAGGTGCCAGAGCCACTCGACGGAGGCTCCGCCTCACCACGATCCGGCATCTGCACTTCGCCCCCGACGCGAGGGAGGTAAAGCGTGAAGGTGGTGCCGTGCCCGACCTCGCTCGCCACCACAACCTCGCCGTGAGACTGCTTGGCGAAGCCGAACACTTGGCTCAAGCCCAGGCCGGTGCCTTGCCCCACGCCCTTGGTGGTGAAGAACGGCTCGAAGATCCGCTCCAACGAATCCTTCGGGATGCCGCTTCCGGTGTCGCTGATCGAGACCGCCACAAACGGCCCTCGAACCGCAGGATGCGTGCGCACAGGCGGCATCTGCTCGACCGCCTCAACGCGGATGGTGACCTGCCCCGCGCCCTCCATCGCATCGCGGGCGTTGACCGCCATGTTCACCAGCGCCGTGTCGAACTGGTTGGGATCGGCGTTCACGTAACAGGTTTTCTCCGGCAGTTCGGTCACGATCCGAACCTGTGAGCCGGTCAGGGTAGCGAGCACCTCGGAGAGCGCTCGTACGCTATCGCAGGCCGCGAACACCTTGGGCTTGAGTGCTTGCCGCCGCGCGAAGGCGAGAAGCTGGCCCGTCAGCTTGGCGGCGCGGTCCACGGTATCGGAGATCGCCTCGACGTAGCGCGCGCGGCGCTCCTCGGACAGGCCCGACCGCTTGAGGAGGTCGGTGGACGACTTGATGACGGTCAGGAGGTTGTTGAAGTCGTGCGCCACGCCGCCGGTGAGCTGACCGATCACCTCCAGCTTCTGCGACTGCCGTAGCACGTCCTGTGCATCCTGGAGTTCAGCCTCCGCCCTGAGACGCGCACTGATGTCACGAGCTTGGTGGAAGGCACCGAAGACGCGCCCCGTCACGTCGCGCAGGGGCGCGTAGGTGATCTCCCAGCACGGTTGCTGGTACTCGGCCCGGCCGAACACCGCTTCAACCGTGTACGCTTCGCCTGCCAGCGCGCGCGCCATGTTGGCACGCATCGCGGCGGCCTGCTCCGGGATGAACAGGTCGGGAAACACGTCCCCGATCTTGGTGTAGAAGCCATTGACCCGGAAGAATTCGTCGTTGTGGGCCTTGTTGAAGGCGATCAGCCGGTACTCCGTGTCGAAGACGCAGATCGGCTCCGCATCGGACTGAATGATGTTCTCGTAGAGGTCACGCTCGGCAGTGCGTGAGGCGAGGCGCTGGTTCGCGTCAAGGTGGAAGCCGATCAGGTCGGCAAACATCTTGAACATACCCACGATTGCCGGCGTGTTCAGCTTGGCGGGTTTGGGATCGATGGCGCAGAGCGTGCCGAAGAACGTGCCATCGGGCAGCACGATCGGCATCGAGATGTAGCTCTGGAAGCCGTACCGCGCCGGCGTGTGATGCGCGCAGAAGGCAGGGTCCTCGGCGACGTGGTCGATGACAACGGCGGTACTGCTTTGCCGGATCTCGTGGCAGATGGTCGTCTCGATGGGCAGTTCGCCGCCCGGCTTGAGGCCGAAGGCGATGTCGTCCTTGATGGCGCAGGCGACCCAGCGCTCCTCGGTCACACGAACGACGGCCGCAAAGCCCATGCCGGTGGTGCGGCAGACCACATCGAGGATGGTCGGCACTGCGGCGATGCTCTCGACTGCGACGATGTTGTTGAGGAACTCCTGCGGGAGCGTTGAGGCGGATCGTGGGGCGGTCATTTAGCTCAGCGACCCTGACGATGATCCAGGCCGGCGCTCTTGCGGACCGTCGACCGCGCTGGGGCAGTCAGCGCGCAGTCACGCTCGATTAGAAGGCGCAGACCCGCACACACCACCTCACTGGCATTTGAGTAGTGGCCGGAGGCCACCTGAGCGTGGATGAAAACATCCAGTTCGGCCGTAAGGGAGACGTTGCGGGTCGGCGTGTTCGACATGCAGGCGGTGTCTCACGCCCCGAAAGCACCGTCAAAGGCTGCCAACCGCGTCCGACTTCTTGAGAGCGGGTGCGGCGAACAGCCGACGAGGGTCGGATGCAGCCCCATAGCTTGGTCGCACTTCAGCCTTGGACCCGGGGGCGGTTCCAAATTCTATCGCGCCACGGGGCCGACATCGCACAGAGTCCCATTCGTAGATCTGCTGCGCGCGGCGAAAACGTGCCTTGATAAGGCAACGAGGGAGGTCGAATTGAGCGACCAAGCCGTGGACGACATGCCGTTCATCGATGAGTACCGCGGCGTCGCATCCACGATGTCCAACCGACCGAGCGGGTCGAGCATATCGTAAAGCCGGCGATCGACCCGGTGTTCGCCCTCGATGGCAGCCAGGCGCTACTAGCCTACGCCCGCGACCCGCCGCCTCGGCCGGAGGATCGGCTGCTCGCATGGAGGCCATCTGGCAATTGGCGACCGAGAGCCGCGAGGTGCGCCCCGAGGTGCATCCGGACAAGGCACTTGTCGCCACCGGCTCGCTCTACAGTCTTCATTGGGCAGATCCGGACGGCTACGGCTCATTACTGGAGCCTGGGCCGGTTCTCCTGGCGAGCACCGCCCCCGGCGCGATCCAGCCTCTCAGGCGGCCCTGGAGGAGGTGCAGACTGCGTGGCAGGCACAGGACAGGCAGCGCCGGCTAGCTGACGTGTGAGACGCAGAGCGTAATGCCGTTGCACTGCAATATTAATTTTACGCTAGCGCGATTGAAACCAGATCCATTCGGCTTCGTTCGAAAGGCAAGAGACCCACATGGATTAAACGTACACCTGGGGCGCAGGATTGCTCGCTTCCAGGCAGGGAGAAGCTATGCGTCGAGCCGACCATGCCTTTCATCTCAGCAGTTACGAGCCTGTCCGCACTACCATCCACGGCGTTGCCCACGGCTTAGCCGATGCCTATGCCGGCCTTGCCGACGTCGAGTTGCCCGACGAACTTGCTTCGCTCGTACTCCTGCTTCATCAGCGCGACGCTGTCAGCCAAAAGCAGCAGCCCATTCGATCAGCATCGTCCCTGCCGACGAAGCTCGTTGTTGTGGTTGAGGATGACCCTACGGTTCGAGAGCTTGCCGTAGCGATGCTGGAGGAGACTGCTCTCGACGTTCTGGCCTGCACGTGTGCGGAAGAGGCGATCGCGATCATGCGTCAACACGCAGACGACGTCGCTATGCTGTTCACTGACGTTCAGTTGGCGGGCGGGCTGAACGGCATCGAGCTCGCGAGCCTCGCCGACAACTCTTGGCCGAACGTCCACCTCGTCGTCACGTCCGGCGGCATGGGCCATCGCGTCGCCGAGCTTCCTGAACGAGCCGTCTTTCTGGACAAGCCCTGGCGCGCGCTCGATGTCCTCGTGCAGGTCGAGCGGGCGGTCCGGCAGTGAAGGGCGCCAAGCAGCAGCTGACCTGACCGGCCGAGGGAGGCTCGACACCCGCACTGTCAAGCGTCCGGCGCATACTCGGGAAGATTGGAAGGCCAGTCAGGAGTTCACATGCGGATTGTTCGGCTGTGCGCCAAGAGCAGACCTTGAGTGAGCGAGTGCTGAACCGCCCTCGGACCCGAAACAGACCTCCGAGCCATCGCGGGTCGAAGCTCCGAGTGAGGAGGCTGCTGATCATGTCGCTAGACCGCCATGCCTGATGGCAACGATGAGTCCCGGTGTCATGCGATCTTGGAAAGGTGCATCTCCTTGCGGAAGCTCTTGTCGAAGGCGCCGACCGGCACGAACCTGCGCAGCAAGCTGACCTTGCGCGCCTTTGATCCCGCGGTGTAGCGGCGCCTGGGCGTTGCCGCGGTGGCTGCCGTTACGACAACCTTCGCCACCACCTCGGGGGCGTCGGCGCTCTTCATGACCTCGCCCAGGAAGCGGTCCCGACCGGTGCGATCCGCCGCGTAGATGTCTAGGGGGACGTCGGGTTGCACGAGGTTCTGGTCGAAGCTGGTGCGGGTGAAGGCGGGCTCGACGAGCACAATCCGGATGCCCTGCCCGCGGACCTCGTGATCGAGCGATTCCGAGTAGCCCTCGACCGCGTGCTTGCTCGCACCGTAAAGCGCCATAAACGGCGCAGGGATCAAGCCCATGACCGAGCTGATGTTGACGATGCGGCCGGATCTCTGGGAGCGCATGATGGGCAGGACGGCGCGCGTCGTGCGGATCAGGCCGAACAGGTTGACGTCGAACATCGACTGAGCCTGCCCGATCGAGGATTCCTCGGCCGCGCCGCTGATGCCGAAGCCCGCATTGTTGACCAGAAGGTCGATGCGGCCCGTCTCACCGAAGACCGTCTCGATCATGGCGGCGACCGAAGCGTCGTCGGTGACGTCGCAGGCGAGCATCGTGATCGCACCGGAGGCGGCCGGCTTCCGGCTCGTTCCGTAGACGCGGTAGCCGGCGGCCCGAAGAGCCTTGGTGGTCTCCAGGCCGATCCCGGACGACGCTCCGGTCACGATGGCGGTCTTGGTGGACGTCTGGCTCATGATGGCCTCCTCAGAGCGGCCTCCCAAGGGATCTCCCGTGCGACCGCATCGGAGTTTTAAATTATAATGATAATTTATATTGGCAAGTTAGCGCGGTCTCCGGCCCGGCGGTCGGGTGCGGTGACGCACCGCTGTGCCGGTGGGAGCGGGCGTCACAAACGCTGGCGGTGCCGGCTCAGTCGGAAACATCCGTCCCGTAGCGAAGGTGAGGGCGTTGACGAGGCCCATGGTCGCGAAGCCGGCGGCGAGGGCGACGAATATCCCCGTGAGGCCAAGCCCGAGCACTGAGGCGATCCCGGCGCCGCCGAGCGCCACGCTCATCCGGAGCAGGCTGGCGGCGAGCGGCCAGCCGACGCGGCCGGCCCCTTGGGCGGCGAAGTAGAGGGCCAGCCCGAAGCCGAAGAAGCCGTAGAACGGGCCGACGAGTCGCAGGTACGCCGCGCCTGTCGCCAGCATCGCCGGGTCGTCCCCGAACAGAGTTAGCCACCCGGCCGGATATAGGGCGGCGCCAAGCCCGATGGCCTCCGTCAGGAGGCCGGCGACGACGGCGCCGGTCAGCGCGGCGCAACGGGCGCGAGCGTGGTGGCCGGCGCCGAGCGCCGTGCCGACGAGTGCGGCGATCGGCGAGCCGAGGCCGAACACGAGGGGGACTAGGAGGTATTCGAGGCGCGCCGCCGTCCCGTACCCGGCGACCGCCGCCGACCCCGCCGTTCCGACGAATGCGGTCGCGGCGATGACCGTGACGTTCGAGGTCATGCTGGCGATGCCTGAGAGCAGGCCGATGCGCAGGATCTCGCGCGAGGGAGCCCATTCCAGCCGAGGTAGGCGGCGCCTCGGGCGCAGCACGCCGCGGCCGGACCAGAGATAGGCGGCGAACACCGCCGAGCCCGCCGCGTAATAAGCGGCGAACGCGACGCCGCCGCCCACGACCCCGAGGCGGGGAAACGGCCCCCAGCCGAAGATCAGCGCGGGAGAGAGCGGGATCAGCACGACGGCGCCGACGCAGGTGACGAGGGCCGGGAGCGCCATGTTGCCGGTGCCGCGGATCACCGCCGACAACGCATTGAACAGCCAGATCAGGATCGCCCCGCCGAAGACGACGTTCGCGTAAGCCGTCGCGGTCTCCAGCGAGCCGCCGGTTCCGCCCATCGCCGCATAGAGGGAGGGTCCGAGCGGCAGGGCGAGGAGGCTAGTCGTAACGCCGAGGCTCAAGGCCAAAGCCGCCGCATGCCATGCCAACAGCTCCGCCTCCGCCTGCCGTCCGGCGCCGAGCCTGCGCGAGACCGCCGACTGAATGCCGCCGCCCACGCCGCCCGCGGAGAGCATCTGGACCAGCATTACCACTGGGAAGACCAGGGCCATGCCGGCGAGGGCGTCGGTGCCGAGGCCCGCGACGAAGTAGGTCTCGATCAGGCCGACCGAGGTCTGGACCACCATCACCGCCATGTTGAGTACGGCCATCCGGGCCAAAGTCGGCAGGATGGGCGCTTCCAGCAGGCGGCGCGTGAGCCTGTCCATGGCGGAGCCCTCATGATGTCTGTGAGGTGGGCGTCCCGGTTCAGGCCGCCTCGATAGCCAGCGCGATGCCCTGGCCGCCGCCGATGCAGAGAGTGACCAGCCCGCGCCGGAGGCCGTCGCGGCGCATGGAATGGAGCAGGCGGGTCGTCAGGACCGCGCCGGTCGCGCCGATCGGGTGGCCGTGCGCGATGGCCCCGCCTTCGACGTTGACGATGTCCTCGGGAAGGCCGAGCGTCTTCGCGACGGCGAGCGGCACCACCGCGAACGCCTCGTTGATCTCGACCTTGTCGAGGTCACCCAGCGACCAGCCAGCCCGCTCCAGAGCCTGCCGAACCGCCGGAACGGGCCCGAGCCCGAACAGGCCCGGCTCGCAGGCGCCGACGCCGTAGGCGACGAGGCGGCCGAAGGCGTCAAGACCGTTGGTCTCGGCGAAGTTCCGCTCGGCTACGACCATCGCGGCCGCGCCCAAATTGAGGCCCGGCGCGTTGCCGGCCGTAATCGTCCCGTCCTTGCGGAAGGCTGGCTTCAGCCGCGCCAGCGTCTCGATGCTCGTCTCGGGACGCGGCGCCTCGTCCCGCGCGAAGGTCTCGACGGACTTGCGGCCCTTGAACTCAACCGGCGCGATCTCGGCATCGAATGCGCCCGCACTCTGCGCCTTCGCGAACCGCTCCTGTGAACGAGCCGCCCAGGCGTCCTGCGCCTCCCGGCCGATCCCGGACTTGAGTGCCACGTCCTCGGTGTGCCAGCCGGAATGCTCGCCCGAGAAGGCATCGACGAGGCCGTCGTTGAGCATGCTGTCGAGGATCCGGGCGTGACCCATCCGATGGCCCCAGCGCCCGCCCTCCATCAGGTACGGCGCCCGGTCCATGTTCTCCATGCCCCCCGCGACTGCGACGTCGTGATGGCCGAGCCGGATCTCGTCGGCCGCCGTCGCGATGGCTTGCGCCCCCGAGCCGCAGACGCGGTTGACGGTCAGCGCCGGCACGTTGACGGGCACGCCGCCGTTCACCGAAGCCTGCCGGGCCGGGTTCATGCGGTTGCCGGCCTGCACGACGTTGCCCATCGTCACGCTGCCGAGCCGGCCTTCGTCGAGGCCGGCACGGCGCAAGGTCTCCCTGATCACTACCGCGCCAAGCTCGGTCGCAGCGACGTCCTTGAGGCTGCCGCCATAGGCCCCGATCGCCGTGCGGACAGGGTGGCAGAGAACGATCTGGCGTGACGTCATGGGCTGGCCTCGAATCGGTCGGTGGGTAGGCTGCAGCGTCGAGCTCGGTCAGTCGGCGGCGGGGGACGAACGCCCGTCCGGCAGATTGAACAGGAGGCAGGTGGTGCTCGCGGTCGCCAGCAGGCGACCAGACGCATCGCTGAGGCGGGCTTCGGCCACCGCTTGCTGACGACCGGCGTGGACGACCTCGCCGACGGCCGTCAGCAAGCCGGATCGTTCGGTCGCCGCGCGCAGAAAATTCACCTTGAACTCGAGCGTCGTGTAGCCGCGTCCGAGCGGTAGGGTGGAATGCACGGCGCATCCCATGACGCTGTCGAGGAGCGTGGCGAGGGCGCCGCCGTGGACGGAGCCCAACGGATTGAAGAGGTGCTCAGCAGCCGGCATGCGCATGGTCGCCGAGCCGGAATCGACTGACACGAACTCGATCCCGAGCAGCAGGATCGCGGGCGGCGCCGGGATGTCCCTCGCGATGAGCGAACGCAGGAAATCGAGTCCCGTGAGGTTTCGTCCCGCCTCGGCGGTGGAACGCGGATCGTCCCATTGGACGATCCGCGTGCGTGAAGGCGCCGGCCCGCGCGAGAGCGCTTCGTCAGCCATCCGTGTACCTTGTCGGGAGCACTCCGAAGGTCGGGTCCGGAGGACCCACGATCGGCCGGGGATCGGCAGCGCTGATAGCAGTGGCTGCCGGTACGATGGTGTTCGTAATCTATTTAGATGCCGATCGCAATCTAAAAATGGCAGCGGAGGTGGGGCATCCGGAGTGATCGGCCCTCGATGCGGGCGCCCGCCATGAGGCCCTGCTCGTCCGGAATCGTCGAGCGGCGCGGATGCATCGAGATGATGCCTATCGATCGGGGTCGTGTGACGGAGGGCGCGCCGTCCTCGGATTCCCTACGGAGCGACCGAGGAATGCGCCGCCTGGATCAGTTCATCCGCCAGCGTCTCGTCGTTGACGGCCCGGGCCAGGACGACCGCCCCGACGAGCGTCGAGAGCGTCGCGAGCGAGCGTTGCCGACGCCGCTCCCGGGACGCCCTCGGCGTCAGGTTGGCGAGGATCGCAGCCAGGGCCTCGACGCCGCGGGTGAAGCGGCTCCGAACCGGGCTGTCGGAGGGTTCGCGCGAGACGTCGTTCGCCAGGGCCGCGAGCGGGCACCCCTTTCCGGGCGCACGGACGTGTCCGAGGGACAGGTAGTTCTCGAGGATGGTATCGATGTCCCCGCGCCGCTCCTCGGCGATCGCGGCGTCGAACGCCTCGGCCGCCAGGGCCTCCTTGTTGGCGAACTGGCCGTAGAAGCCGCCATGGGTCAGGCCAGCGGAGGCCATGATGTCCGCCACGCCGACGCCGTGGAGACCGCGCTCGCGGAACAGGGCCGCGGCGACTTCGACGACGCGCTGGCGGTTGAGCCGGGCCTGCTCCTGCGAAACTCTCGGCATCATCTGATCCCTTTTGTCCAGCACCTCATATAGATGCAAGACGTCATCTATAGAAGGCCCATCCCCGATACTCTCGGTGAACGACAAACGACCGGCCTGCGCGAGGTGAGCGGAAGCGCAGACCGGCCGGCGCATCCCAGACCCGACCGGGCCTGCGATCTCTGTGGCCCGCCACCGGGCTTGAACGGCGTTGCCTCAGGACTCGACCGGATGCGGCAGCGGGCCGGCGCCGGTCGGGACGGTCCCCTGGCGCGGCTCGCGCGCCACGCGGAACCAGAGGGCGTAGAGCGCGGGCAGGAACAGCAGCGTCAGCAGCGTGCCGACGCCGACGCCGCCGATCAGCACGTAGGCGAGCGCCCCCCCAGAACACCGAGTGGGTGAGCGGGATGAAGGCCAGCATCGCGGCGGCCGCCGTCAGGATGACGGGCCGGGCCCGCCGCACCGTCGACTCGACGAGGGCCTCGTAATCCGACAGGCCCGCCGCCCGGTCGTGGTGGATCTGGTCCACGAGGATCAGAGTGTTGCGCATCAGGATGCCCGACAGGGCGATCAGGCCGAGGATCGCGTTGAAGCCGAAGGGCTGTTGGAAGATCAACAGCGTCGGCACCGCACCGACGAGGCCGAGCGGGGCGGTGGCGAACACCATGAACATGGTCGTGAACGAGCGCACCTGCAGCATGATGACCGTCAGCGTTACGATCAGCATCAGCGGGAACACGGCCACCAGGGCGGTCATCGCCTTGGCGCTCTCCTCCACCGCACCGGCCGAGTCGATGCGGTAGCCCGGCGGAAGCTTCGCCTTGATCGGATCGAGCAGCGGGGCGACCTGCGCGTGGATGTCCGGCGGCTGCTTGCCGTCGAGCACGTCGCCTTGCACCCGGATGTAGGTCTCGCGGTTGTAACGCTTGAGCACCGCGTCCTCGCTGCGGCTCTCCAGCCGCGCGACCTGCGACAGCGGCACCTGACGCCCGTCCTTCGTGGCCAGCGTCAGGTCGCCGATATCGCCGAGCGAGCGCCGCTCGGGGCCGGGGCTGCGCAGGAGCACGTCCACCGAGCGCAGGTTCTCGCGCACCTGGGTCGCGGGCGTGCCGTTGAGGTAGCTCTGCAGCTGCTGGCCGGCCTCCTTCGGCGTCAGGCCGATCAGGCGCAGGCGCTCCTGGTCGAGGGCGAGATGCAGGCTCGGGGTCTTGTTGCCCCAGTCGAGGTGGATCATGCGCATGTTGGGGTTCGTGGCCATGGCCTCGGCCACCTCGGCAGCGATGCCTCGGATGACGTCGAGATCCGGCCCGACCACGCGGAAGGCGACCGGGAAGCGGACCGGCGGCCCGAACACGATCTGGAGCACACGAACCCGCGCCTCGGGGAAGCGACCCCCGTCGACGAGCCCGCGCACCTTGGCCCGGAGCGCGTCGCGGGCATGGGCGTCGGCGGTCTGCACCACGATCTGCGCGAAGGCGGGGTCTGGCAGTTCAGGATCGAAGGAGAGCACGAAGCGCGGCATGCCTTGGCCGATGTAGCTCGTGATCTCGAGCGCCTCCGGCAGTTCGCGAACGGCCGCCTCGACCCGCTTCACCGTGGCCTCGGTGGCCGCGAAGGCGGAGCCCGCCGGCAGCGTCACCTCGACGATGAGTTCGGGGCGCTCCGAGTTGGGGAAGAACTGCTTCTCCACCTTGCCCATGCCGACCACAGCTGCGGCGAACAGGACGAGCGTAATGCTGGCAGCAATCCACTTGTGGTCGACGGACATCCGCACGATGCGGCGGAGGCGCTGGTAGTTCCTCGTAGCGTAGATCGCGTCGTGCCCGCCTTCCACGCGCTTGATGTTCGGCAGCAGTTTGACGCCGAGATAGGGGGTGAAGGTCACCGCCACGATCCACGAGACGATCAGCGAGAAGGCCACCACCCAGAAGATATTGCCGGCGTACTCCCCGGCTGTCGAGGCCGCGAAGCCCACGGGCAGGAAGCCCGCGATGGTGACGATCGTACCGGTCAGCATCGGAGCGGCGGTGGCGCTCCAGGCATAGGTCGCCGCGGCGATCCGGTCGGCGCCCTCTTCCATGCGCACCACCATCATCTCGATGGCGATGATGGCATCGTCCACGAGGAGGCCGAGCGAGATGATCAGCGCACCCAGCGTGATGCGGTCGAAGTCGCGGCCCATGAGCATCATCACCACGAACACCGCCGACAGGGTGAGTGGCACGGCCAAAGCCACCACGATGCCGACGCGGAACCCGAGAGCGGCCAGAGACACGAGGATCACCACGCCAAGCGCGGTGAAGAATTTCACCATGAACTCTTGGATGGCCTCGTCGATGACCTTGGCCTGATCCGTAATCTTGCTGAACGTGATGCCAGTGGGCAGTTCGTGGTGGATCGCGATCTCCTCGGCGTTCAGCGCCCCGCCGAGGGTGAGGCCGTTGAAGCCGGGCTTCATCACGACGCCGAGCATCAGGGCCGGCTCGCCGCCGTTGCGGATCTCGAAAGTCTTCGGGTCCTCGTAGCCGCGCTTCACCTCGGCGATGTCACCAAGCTTCGAGCTGCGCTCGCCTGCCGCCACGGGCAGGTTACGGATCGCGTCGAGCCCGTCGATGGCGCCGTCGAGACGCAGGTGCACGCGGGGACCGTCCGCCTCGACGAAGCCCGCGGGCGTCACGTCGTTCTGGTTCGCGAGCGAGGCCAGGAGTTGCTGGCCGGTGATCCCGAGGGTCGCGAGGCGCTGGTATGAGATCTCGACGAAGATCTTTTGGGCCTGCTCGCCGAGGATGTTGATCTTCTCGACGCCGGGCACCCGCAGCAGGCGTTGGCGCAGATCCTCCGCCCGCATCACGAGGTGGCGGTGCGGTTGGCCCCTGGCCTGGAGGGCGTAGAGCGCGAAGTAGACGTCCGAGAACTCGTCGTTGAACAGCGGCCCGAGCACGCCGCGCGGCAGGCTGGAGGCCTGATCGGAGAGCTTCTTGCGTGTCTGGTAGAACTCCCCCTGGACCTTGGCCGGGGGCATATTGTCCTTGAAGAACACCTTCATCAGCATCAGGCCGGGCCGGACCGTGGTCTCGACGCGGTCGTAGTAGACGAGTTCCTGCAGCCGCTTCTCCAGCGGGTCGGCGACCTGCCGCTGCATCTCGTCGGTGGTGGCACCCGGCCACACGGCCGAGACCGCCATCACCTTCACGGTGAAGGTCGGGTCCTCGGCGCGCCCGAGCCGCTCGAAGGCGAAGATGCCCGCCCCGATGACGGCGATCAACAGGAAGAGCGTGACCGCCCGCTCGCGTACGGCCAGCGCCGAGAGGTTGAAGGCGGAAGGGCTCATCGAGCCACACCCGTCATGCTCGGAGCCGCCTGTCGCACGCGCTGCCCCGCCTTGAGGAGGTGGGCGCCGAGCGCGACGATTCGGTCGCCCGGTCTCAGGCCGGAGGCGACCTCGGCGCTCTCCTCGGACAGGCGGGCGACGGCGACCGGCTGCGCGTCGACCGTGTTGGTCGCCGCATCGAGCCTCCACACGGCCGAGCCGGCGCCCGCGTCGAACAGCGCGCCGAGCGGCAC
Organism: Methylobacterium sp. R2-1; assembly: GCF_014191355.1. Classification (GTDB taxonomy): domain Bacteria; phylum Pseudomonadota; class Alphaproteobacteria; order Rhizobiales; family Beijerinckiaceae; genus Methylobacterium. The sequence continues at coordinate 329,395 of NZ_JACHWM010000003.1, read as the reverse complement.
CGAGACAGAGGCCGGGCGGCTGGCCTCGTTGGGTTTCAGCCGGAGCGTCACCGTGGCCCCGAGCGGCGCGTCCTCGCCACCACCGGACAGGATGTAGCGCGCCCGGTAGGTGCGCGTGGCCGGGTCGGCGGTGGCGGACAGCTCCCGCAGCCGCGCCGGGTAGGTGGTCTCGCCCTCGGCGTAGAGCGTGGCGGAGGCCTGACCGGTCGCAAGGCGGCGGCTCGCCTCGGGCAGGAAGATCTCCGCCTCGCGCGCACCGTCGCGTGCCAGCCGCACGACGGTCTGGCCGGCGGCGACCACTTGGCCGGGCTCGGAGGGCACCTCCATCACCACACCGTCGGCATCGGCTTGAAGCTCGGAATAGCCGGCCTGGTTCGCGATCTGGCTCGCCTGCGCCTCGGCGGAGGCGAACTGGGCGATGGCCGCGTCGGCGGCCGCCTTGTTCTGGTCGTAGGTCTGGCGCGAGGTCCACCCCTCGCCGACGAGCTTGCGGCTGCGCTCCTCGTCGGCTCTTGCCTTGATCATCTGCGCTCGCGCCGCCTCGACCGAGGCCCGCGCCGCGTTCAGCGCAAGGGTGAAGTCGGTCCGGTCGAGCCGCATCAGAGGCTGCCCGCGGCGGACGTGGTCACCCGGATCGACGAGACGCTCGAAGATCTTGCCGCCGACGCGGAAACCGAGATTGCTCTCGGTGCGGGCCCGGATCACGCCGGTGTAGCGCGCGATCCCGCCGACCGCCGGCGCGACTTCGACGGTCTGGACCAACGGGGGCTCGGGCGCCACCGCCGTCTCGCCTGGCGAGCACCCGGCCAGGGAGAGCCCCGCGAGCCCGAGCATCCATCGCGCCTTCATCGCCTGCCTCCACGCCGTGCATCGCGCGTTTTTCATGATTGTCGTCATTTATTCGCGCCGCTGCTCAGCGTCAATAGGGGGATTGGCTCCTGGGGGGCCCGCTGAGGTAATCGAAGGCGTCTGATCTTTGACCCGTTGAGGCACGGATCCGAAAGTCGGCTTAGCCGGGTGCACTCGTTGCCGATTGGCCACCTATCCGGACCTTCGTCGGCAGTCGTTCCGAAGTCTGCTTTGGATCAGAAGCCTGCCTGTGCGTGGTCTCGCGCTGCTCGCTTCCAACGATCGAATTTTTATTCCGATCAAGCACTCTCACTAGTGCTATGAGACGGTACGCTGTCGATAAGTTTCTGCAATGCTGTATTGCTTGGCCTCTGCGTCTCATCAACCAACACGAACAGAGCCTCACCTGTCACTCGGGTTTGGGGCGGCGGGTTACTATGAAGCTGACCCTGTGCGTCAACGTAGCCAATCGGTGTTCCGAAATTGGCTGCAAGCACTGCTGGAACGATGCCGAGCCAGGGCACATCCCGCAACTGCACGTCAAAGCGCAGGCACTCGTCGCCTTCGCTGGAGAATAGACGCTCGATAATCCACTCTGTCCCCGGTGCAACGATGGCACGGACAATCATCTCAGGGTAGCCTCGCAGGGGCCGCACGATGGCCGAGGCACCCGCTCGTTTCAGTCGCTTCCGGTTCAGGTCATCCACGCATTCCGCGACAATGCGCGCATCGATGCCACGCTCTCGCAGACGATGGATGATGTCGAAGGTGCGGCTGTCCGAGAGGCGGTCGCCTTCCTGTTCGGCCAGGATGACGAGCACGCGCGCGTGGTCGACGCCAGCAGCCTCAAGAGCCGCTGGATCGTCGAAACGACCTTTCAACTGAACGATGAGTGGATCGTCCTCAAGGTCCGGCGGCAAGCCGTCGGGGAAAGCCTCTGTCAGGATTAAAGATGGCACGCCGATGAAATTCTCATGCGAGCGGTGAAGCTGATTGAGAAGACGGCGCAAGTAGTCACCGGGTTCATCGGCGGGCGCGTTCACGAAGACGATATGATCGCGCATGTTCCACCTCCATTCGCCACGTCGTTTGCGCTCGCGTCGCAGGATTCTGAACTCGAAGAAGGCGCCACCTGCCTGGGTCAGCAGGAAGATGCCGGATAGGTAGATCAGGACGATAGTTGAGGCACGACCTGCTGTGGTCTTGGCGGAGAAGTCCCCGTAGCCTGTCGTCGTGATGGTAGTGAAGGTCAGCCAGATCGCCTCGCCGAGGTCGAGACGTTCGAACGCCACCATTGAGACGACATGCAAGCCGATGAGAAGCAGGAGGCCGACGAGAGCAAAGCGGATGCGATTGCGTAGGTCGCGTACAACGCTACGACGGAAGTGTAGAGGTCGAGCGCGTGGCAGCCTGGAACGCACCATGTGGACCACTACCCTGAGCAAACCGAGTTTCTGCTGTCGTCTGGCGTGGCGTAGCCTCCGTCAAGCTCGGACGTGCATTCAGATTGGTGACTGACGAGCGGTAGAGTGGGTCTATCCGTAGGCCGCGCATCTTCAAGCTCGTCGGCGTGGGCAGGCAGCTGAGCACCACTCGTGGACCAGGATGCGCCACCTTCGGACATTCGATCAGAGTCGCCGGATTAGCCGCTCGTCACCTGACAGCTGCCATAGGGGCGGGAGGGACAGGCCTGGTGACCAGGACTTGCTGGCAAGCGGTACGCCCCCTTGCCGGAGGTCCAGCAGCATCTTCTCGATGCCATGACACTTCCTACAAGGAGCCCTGCGCCCCTCAACAGAGGGATGGGGCGGTCGGAGCGGAGGACGGCGATGCGCCGCGCGGGTGAGTCTCGGTCTACACGGCTGGGCGATCCTGTCCGCCTAGGCTTCCGCTAGGACATGCATCAACGGAAACGGCAGGAGAGCGACCACGTGGAATGGCGCAATCCAATGGCGCGCTCAGGCGCTCCTCAAGCGTTCTTGGCCTGAGACCTCTCCGATGCACGATCAATGGCTCTGATCACCTCCATGGGCGCAAGGTGGTGGATCATGTGCCCCATGCCAGGAACGGCGATGAACTCGCTGTCCGCCAATTCGCGGTGGAGCCGCTCCGACTGACGACCGACATCAGCGATCTGATCGTCCGCGCCTGTGATAATCACCGCCGGTAGCCTCAGCTCGCGATAGTGCCCCTGAAGCTCGACGGTTACGGGCGTCATCAGGGCCGCGTCCTCGGCAGCCGCACGCAACTGCGAGGGGCGGAGCATCAGCGCTATCGGGAACATCCTGTCGAAACGCTCAGGCACCTGCGCTGGCGCGAACATGGATTTGATCAGGCCTGGCAGGATCAGACGTGAGACGACTGGTGAAACGGTATAGCGCATCACGTCCCCGACCACAGGGATGGCGGGTGGCGAGAACAGGAAGACGTCGGCGCGCAGCGTCGGGTAATAGTAACCGGAGGCCAGCACGAGGTTGCGCACGAGTTGCGGCGCCTGCAGCGCGAGGGCGACCGCGACGAGGCTACCCCATGAATGCCCGAGCACGACAGCCTGCGCCACGCCGAGTCGCTCCAGCGCGGCTTGGAAGAGCGTGGCGTGGGCGCGCGGTGTCCATAGCGCGCGTGGGCGCTCACTGTAGCCGTAGCCCGGCCGGTCGATGACGATCACCCGGTAGCGATTGGCAAGCTCGTCGACGATGCCGCTAACCAGGAAGTCCTGGATCATCGTGCCGTTGCCGTGGATGAGCACCAGGGGCTCGCCTTGCCCACGCTCGATGTAGTGCAGGCGGACCCCGTTCACGGTCATGAAGCGACCAATAGGTGGGTAGCGTCGCTCCGCCTCAGCCGCCTGAGCCGCCGAGTAGAGCGCCGCGGCCCCCAAAACGGCTGCCGATCCGATCACTGCGGGAGCTAACCAGTTCCGGCTGTTACGGTCGGATCTCACGTTGTGAGCGCTGTCGTTGTGCATGCGTCCTCGCTTGACCACGGGGGAAGCCGAGGGCTCGCAGCTTGTTCCGCAGTCGGCGTTGAAGGCTGCCAGTACCTCAACTGCGTGTCCGCTTTTCGGGCGAAGCGGACATTCAAAGCCTTGAGGCGGAAGGTCAGCAAAAGGTCACGGAGACGCCGGCCTACCCGCTGTGATTGGGCAGGAGGGAGGTGTATCGAGCGGGCAAACTGGCGCCTCTCGGTAGATCAGGACCAGGGGCGGCTTCTCGCCATTCTGAAACGCGTCCCGTCGCTCCTCCTCAGCGTAGGCCCAGCTCCATTCGTCGTCGTGCTCTCCGTCGAGGACAACGCCGGCCCGACAACCCCAGCCGTGCTTTCGCGCGATCTGAGCCTGCTCGTAGGTAACGGTGAAGTAGCCGAATTCATGAAGCTCATGGTCACGGCAGAGGATCTTGCCACCCGGCGTGAGGATGTCGCCGGGCTTAGCGGTGTCTGGAATCTCAAACGACATTGGCTGGCTCCTCTCGCTTCGTAGGTGTGGCACGTCCATACCGTAAGGCTTTGGAAGCGTTCAGGATCCGTCGCGGGCCGGTAAAACGGTGAGGATCGGCTCGGCGTGTCATGATTGAGCCTCAGCCTGGAAGTCGCTTCGGCCGGATGACGTCAAGCCATAGGCACCGCCTTGCACTAGCTGGGACGTTCTTCGTAGAGAACGGGCCGCTTCGTTGGCGCGACTGACGCTCTCAAGAACGCCAACACAATGTGCAAGGTCGAGACCTGTGGGTGGCGTAAGCGTCTCAGAGCCGATTCAAGCACTACAGGGCCGAATAGGCACCGTGGGCACCGACATGTCCGAACATGCTGATGTCATGGCCGCCGCTGCCAAATCCGCTTCCTACTTTGGAGCGGCCATCCGGACCGGCAAGGCAGAAGGTCTGCAAGGGGTCAGGAGTTCGAACACAGTTCGAACAGCGGCACGCCACTTCCAGACCTTCGCTTCATGCCGGGATGCTGACTTTCGGCGACGCACCCGGCCCGTTCATTCTGATCTGCTGACCAACTGCTCCGGTGCCGACATCGGCGACCGGCATCTGATGAGGGATCTTGATCAGAAGCCGCTATCGAAACATCCGCCTATCGGATGTGCGAGACAGTCACTTTTTCAGCGGCACGCCCTTCGTCGTGAAACGCTGCCCGCCGCCCGTGCGGTGCACGGGTCGCGGCTGGCCTCGCCCCTTGCCCGCCGCGCCTAAGCCTGTTCCCGGCGGCTGCGAGAGTGGCACGAGCTGGTCCGGCCTCGGTCCAATTAGATCCGCGCGGCCCATCTCTCGCAGCGCCTCACGAAGTAGGGGCCAGTTCTCGGGGTCGTGGTAGCGCAAGAACGCCTTGTGCAGCCGGCGCTGCCGCAGCCCCTTGATCGCCTCGACGGGTTCGCTGCTGCCCCGCCGCACGCCCCGCAACGGATTGATCTCGGTATGATACATCGCCGTGGCGGTCGCCATGGGCGAGGGCAGGAAGGTCTGGACCTGATCGGCGCGATAGTCGTTCTTCTTGAGCCAGAGCGCGAGGTGCATCATGTCCTCGTCAGTCGTGCCCGGATGCGCGGCGATGAAATACGGGATCAGGTAGTATTTCTTGCCGGCCTGCTTGGCGGCGGCGTCGAACATTTCCTTGAAGCGGTCGTAGGTGCCGATCCCCGGCTTCATCATCTTGTCGAGCGGGCCGCGCTCGGTGTGCTCGGGCGCGATCTTCAGACGGCCGCCGACGTGATGGGTCACGAGTTCCTTGACGTATTCGGGGCTTCTGACCGCGAGGTCGTAGCGCACGCCGGAGGCGACCATCACCTTCTTGACGCCCTTCACCTCGCGGACCTTGCGATAAAGCCGGATCAGGTCATCGTGCGAGGTGTTCAGGTTCGGACAGATGTCCGGGAAGACGCATGACGGCAGCCGGCACGCCGCCTCGATCTTCGGGTCCTTACAGGCCATCCGGTACATGTTCGCGGTCGGCCCGCCGACATCCGAGATCACGCCCGTGAACCCCGGCGTCTTGTCGCGGATCCGCTCGATCTCGCGCAGGATCGAGCCCTCCGAGCGGTTCTGGATGACGCGGCCCTCGTGCTCGGTGATGGAGCAGAAGGTGCAGCCGCCGAAGCAGCCGCGCATGATCGTCACCGAAAACTTGATCATGTCCCAGGCGGGGATCTTCGCGTCACCGTAGGACGGATGGGGGGCGCGCGCGTAAGGCAGGTCATAGACCGCATCCATCTCGTCGCTGGTCAGCGGGATCGGCGGCGGGTTCAGCCACAGGTCGCGGTCGCCGTGGCGCTGGACGAGCGGGCGCGCGTTGCCGGGGTTGGCCTCCCGGTGCAGCACGCGCGAGGCGCGGGCATAGGCCTCCTTGTCGTCCTTGACCTCGTCATAGGCGGGGAGCCGGATCACGGTTTCGCCAGGCCGGCGGGCGGCGGCCTCGTCCGCAGAATCGAGATCGTCGGCGGGCAGCTCGGTGTAATGCTCGGGCACGCGGCGGAACAGGGCGACGCCCCGGACAGAGTCGAGCTCGTGCGGCGCCTCACCGGCCGCGAGGCGGTTCGCCACCTCGACCACGGCTCGCTCAGCATTGCCGTAGAGGAGCAGGTCCGCCTTCGCGTCCGCCAGGATCGAGCGACGTACCTTGTCGGACCAGTAATCGTAGTGGGCGATGCGACGCAGGGACGCCTCGATGCCGCCGAGCACGATCGGCACGTCCTTGTAGGCTTCGCGGCAGCGCTGGGTGTAGACGATGGTGCAGCGGTCCGGGCGTCGGCCGCCTTCGCCGTCGGCCGTGTAGGCGTCGTCATGGCGCAGCCGGCGGTCCGCCGTGTAGCGGTTCACCATCGAATCGAGATTGCCACCGGTTACGCCGAAGAACAGGGTCGGCTTGCCCAGGGCCTTGAACGGTTCCGCCGAATGCCAGTCGGGCTGCGCGATGATGCCGACCCGGAACCCCTGCGCTTCGAGCAGCCGGCCGATGATGGCCATGCCGAAGCTCGGATGATCCACGTAGGCATCACCCGTCACCAGCACGATGTCGCAGGCGTCCCAGTTGAGCGCGGCCATCTCGGCGCGGCTCATCGGCAGGAACGGCGCCGCGTTTCTGGCAGGCGGCGGTTTGCAGGCCAATGGTGCGCTGGTCAAGGGAGCCAGGGGGCGTTCGGCGGAAGCTCGGAGTTCCATGGGGTCAGTGCATAGGCCGCCATGAGCGCGAGCTCAACGGATGGCAAGGAGCTGCGACTGTAACGAAACGGCCGACCGCGTCTTCCCGCCTGAGCCCGAGGCGGAACTTGGGCGTGGGTCGGGAAGCCGACATTCTGTTGTGCGCCCATCTCGGCCGCCGGGCGGCGTTCGCCCGCATCGTTGAAGAGAACATCGGTTGAGGACAGATCATTGGTCCCAATTGCGCCGCTTGCGGACCTCCGACCTCGCGGGCCTGATAGTCCGATCATCACGTAGAAGCGGACCATCAGGCGGCTGGACCATTTCCATAGACGTTGAGAACTCAGCCTAGGGAAGACGAGGGTGATCTCATAGGGCTAGAATAGCACGCGAAGGACGGTCAGGCCGCGCAGCCCGCCCGATGGCGTGCGCCAGCGGATCGACTGCCCCTCGGACAAGCCGATGAGGGCGGCCCCGACCGGCGAGAGGACCGAGACGGCGTGAGCCTCCGCATCCTCCTCGCCAGGGTAGACGAGCGTCACACACCCGATTTGGTCGGTGACGTCGTCCCGGTACGCAACTCGCGCGTGCATGGTCACCGCGCGCCGCGGCATCGCCTCCGGCGCGACCACAGTGGCGCGGTCGAGCTCCTCCGCCAGCCAAGCCGCGACGGCCGCCCGCGGGTGGGGCGGCCGAGCCGCGACCACCACCTCGCGCAGCGACCGCAAGTCCGTCGTCGGGATGATCAGCGGCGGGCGTTCTTCGAGGCTGGCGGGCACGGACATCGGAATCTCGACATGGGAGGACGGTTGGGGCGCGGCGGGCGCGCATTCGGTTCAGGCGAAAGCCGGCTCGCGGACACCGAGCACGGTCAGGCGCTTTCCCGCGCCGGTGCGGGTGGCCCAGTCGATGGACTGCCCCGCGCTCAGGCCGAGCAGGGCCGCGCCGACCGGCGTCAGCACCGAGATCCTGCCCTGGCTGATATCGGCCTCGCCCGGGTAGACGAGGGTCACCCCCTGGACCTTGCCGGTCGTATCGTCCCGGAACTCGACCTCGCAGCCCATCCGGACGAACCCGACGGCGGCCTTCCCGGCTCGCACGACCTGCGCCCGGTCGAGCTCGTCCGCCAGGTAGGCGGCTACCTCCGGCATGCGGTCTATGGCGGCCGATGCCAGGCCGGTCAGACGCGCGTGGTCCTCCGCCGTCACCTTGATCTTCGGCAGGCTCCTGCCGCCGGCGGCCCTTCTCGTCATATCCATCTCGAAGATCCTCGTTCAGGCCGCGCGTGGGCCGGGGTCGTCATCATCGCCAGCTTGAGCAGGCGGTTGGTTTAGCTGGGCCGGAGCAGAGGTATGACCTTCCGGTCGCCTCCGCCGTCAGTGGGTAGTTCCAGAGCGGGGGCCGGCGCGGGCGTGTCGTCTGTCATGGGTGCCTTCTGTGTGCACTTGGGCCACGACGCCGGCGTCTTGGATTCTTGGCCGCGCGAACGCAGGACTTGGCGACGTCGAGCGCCGCTGGCCTGCGTCTCATGGTTCTGGAATGAGTGTCGTCGTGCCTCTCGGCCGACCTTCGGGCGCTTTGCGAAAGCTGTCCCGAGGACCCCGAGCTGGATGGGCGGATACGCGCCGTCGGCTCGGGGCTACTTGCCCGCGATCAGGTTACCTGCCCGGAGCAGGCCACGGTTGAGGGTCGCGATGAACGGCATGATGGGCTGAGCATTGGCCAAGCAGCCGCAGTTGTCAAACTCGCCCGCCGGCTCCCGACGCCGTCTTCCAGCCCGGCTTGACACCGCGCGGCGTGGTCCCGAAGTTAGGAGTATCATGTCGAACCGACTCCAGAGCATCCGCCTCCTGGCGCGCTCGGGCAGCCTGCAAGCAGGCTCGTAGCCCTGGCGCTCCGCCGGCCGGCCTTTCGTAGGCCGCGACTGAGGCCAGGGACGATCTCCAGCAACCCTTCCGTCCGTTCGCGCGGCGCCCTCCCGGACGCCGCCGGGCCGTCTGCGCGCGCCGTTCGCGCGGCACCGGCCATGCTGTGAGGTGCCAGGATGCACGCGATCCATGAACTCCCGTCCATCACCGTCACGACCCGCGATTTCGAACGGTTCGTGGCCTTCGGGCTCGACGCCTACCTGCGCGGCGACAGCCACGCCGACTTCCTGCCGTCGGAGCTGAAGCGGGCGACCCTGTGCCAGCCCTGCGCGCTGCCGGGTGAGGTCGTCTCGGTCAACTGACGGGTGCTCTATCGGCTCGATGACGAGCCGGCCGTACGGGGCCAACTCCTCGTGCATCCCCTCCACCTCACCGACCTGCCCGATGAACTCTCGATCGCGAGCCCGCTCGGGACGGCGCTGCTCGGGCTGAACGTGGGAGGCCGGAAGCCCTTCCGCGACGACAGTGCCGGCACCCGGCAGCTGGTGACGGTCGAAGGCATCGGCTGGCGCCTCGTCGACGAGCCGGTGCCCGGCCGTGGCGCACTCGCTCCGCGCAGGGTCTAGCCACGAAGGCCTCGGTTCCGTGCCGGCTCGGCACGGCTCCCATCCAACAGGAGCATATCATGACACATCTGAACCCGGGGCGGCCCGCACCGGGAGGAACCGTGCACGTCGTCGGCGCCGGCCTCGCCGGGCTGGCGGCGGCCGTCGGTCTCGCGGACGCGGGCCGCCGGGTGGTCCTGCATGAGGCCGCGCGCCAGGCCGGCGGCCGATGCCGCTCGTACCACGACGCCCGCCTCGACCTCACCATCGACAACGGCAACCATCTCCTGCTGTCGGGCAACCGCGCGGCCCTGGCCTTCCTCGACCGCGTCGGCGGCCGCGCCGCCCTGACGGAGACGGAACCGGAGTTCCCCTTCGTCGACCTCACCACGGGCGAGCGCTGGACGCTACGGCCGAATCGCGGGCGCCTGCCCTGGTGGATACTCGACCCGCGCCGCCGGGTGCCGGATACCCGGGCGATCGACCACGTCGCGATCCTACGCCTGCTGCGTGCCCCGCCCGGAGCCACGGTTGGCAGCGTCCTGAGCTGCGAGGGCCCGCTCTACGAGCGGCTTTGGAAGCCCGTGCTGCTGGCCGCGCTCAACATCGATCCGCCGCGCGCCGATGCCGGCCTCGCCGCTGAGGTGCTTCGCCGGACGCTCGTCGCGGGCGGCGATGCTTGCCGGCCGCTCGTCGCGACGGCGGGCCTTTCGGCCGCCTATGTCGATCCGACGTTGGCCTACTTGATCGCCCGGGGCTGCGAGATCCGCCTCGGCCATCGCCTGCAGCGCGCCGTCGTTGACGGCCGGCGGATCGCCGCATTGGCGTTCGGCACGGAGGCGGCGCTGCTCGGCCCGGACGATGCCGTGGTCCTGGCCGTGCCGCCCTGGGTCGCCGCCGGCCTCCTGCCGGGTTTGGCGGTGCCGATGGAGAGCGTCGGCATCTCGAACGTCCATTTCCGCATGTGTCCCCCGCCGGGGCTGCCTCTCGTCACCGGTCTCGCTAACGGGCTGTCGGACTGGCTGTTCACCTACCCGGACCGCCTGTCCGTGACCGTCAGTGGCACGGACCTCGCCGAACTCGAACGCCCGGCGCTCGCCTCCCGGGTTTGGAGGGAGGTCGCCAGCGTGATCGGTTCCGAAGCCGTTCCGGCGGAGCCGCCACCCTGGCAGGTCGTGCGGGAACGACGGGCGACCTTCGCGGCGACGCCCTGGAGTCGGGGCCGCCGGCCCGGTCCGCAGACCGGGCTCGCGAACCTGTTCCTCGCCGGGGACTGGACCGAGACGGGCTTGCCGGCCTGCATCGAGGGAGCGGTCCTCTCCGGGACGAACGCCGCCCGCGCCGTGGTCGAAGCCGCCGCGGCCACGACCGGACCATATGCCGACCGGGCCTCCGGACCCGGAGTCGGCGGCCTCGCCCGCATGCGCCTGGCCACGGGCTGACACCAACACGAACAGGAGGGAATCCTTGCGTATCCTCGTCGCCACAGACTTCTCGCCCCGCTCGCACCGAGCCGTGCGGCGCGCCGGCATCCTGGCGGGACAGAGCGAAGGCGACGTCATCCTGATGCATGTCGTGGACGGCGCGGGTGCGCACCAAGCCGCGCGGGACATTCGCGAGGCGCAACGCATGATCGCCGAGCAAGTCGCGGTCGTGCCGGAATTCTTCCGCGTCGAATGCCGGTCGCTCGTCGTCGCGGGACGCCTGTCCGACGCAGTGCTCGACGCTGCGACGGCGCGCCAGGCCGACATGATCGTGATCGGCTCAGGCCACGGGACGGACGCGCGAGGCCCCGGCCGGACGGTCCGTGGCCTGATCCGTGCCGCCCCGTGCCCGATCCTCGTGGTCAATCGGTCCGTCGTGGGCCCCTACACCAAGGTTACGGTCCCGATCGATCTCTCGGACGCATCGGCGCGGGCATTGCGCAGCATCGCGTCGCTCGGTCTAGCAGATCACGTCCGCGTCACGGTCGTCCACGCCTTCGAGGCCTTGGGCAAGCCAAAGCTGACCGGGTTCGGCGTGTCGCGCGAGCAGATCGACGGCTACGTCGAGAGTTGGCGCTCCCTGTACGCGGAGGAGGTCGATGCCTTCCTCGAAGTCCACGGCCCTGCGGCAAGGGACTGGCCGACGCGGGTGGAGGAGGGACGCCCGGAAGAGGTCATCGCCGGCCTGGCCGCGCGTACGTCTTCCGAACTCCTCGTCATGGGCACGCATGCCCGCACCGGAATCAGGAGGGCCCTTCTGGGTAGCGTCACCGAGGCCGTCCTCGCCACCGGCGGCGCGGACGTGCTGGTGGTCCCGCCACTTCGGTCCGGCATCGGACCCGACCTGGAACCGTTCGCACGTACCCCTCCGTCCGCACTGGGCGTCTGGTTCTCAGCGCCGTGACCGCATGAGCGGCCACGCCTGGTCCGTTCCCGGGACTGCGCCTGCGCGATGCGAGCGCGTGCGATTGGCTGATCCAGTCGCAGCGCGTTTCGCTCCACGAACGCCAAGACATCCACCGGCAGGGAGGGGCCGATGAGGATGATTGCCGCGCGTCTCGTGGCCATCGCCGTCATGTCGCTGGTGCTGGCCGTGGCGCACCGGCTTGAGCAGCTGGGGTCGGACCCCGTGATCGAGGGCTGCCTCGTCGCAGCGGCGGCCGCGACCGCTGTGGTGGCCCTCGCTCACTGGTAAGCGCGCTCACCAGGAGGGGTACGGCGCGACCGACGAAGTCACGTCCAGCTGTCCATGGATCGTGCCCGGCTTGAATGGATGTCAACTAATAGATAGTTTGCTATTCATTGCACGGGTCCGAGGGATGTACCCGACCCCTGTCCATAGGGAAGCGGTCGGATGGCAGCGGAGGGCCTGAGCCAACTTTGGCTAACCTATACCCACTCGCTCCTGCTCTCCGGCCGCCAGTGGAGGCGGCTCGCCAACGCCACCACGGAGACGCACGGTCTCTCCGAGGCGAAGGCGTTGCCGCTGGTGCTGATCGGACGCCTGGGCGGTGAACCGCGTCAGAACGCCTTGGCGGAGGCGGTCGGGATCGAGGGGCCGTCGCTCGTGCGCCTCCTGGACCAGCTCGAAGCAGCCGGCCTCGTCATGCGCAAGGAGGACCCGACCGACCGTCGAGCCAAGGTCCTGAGCCTCACCAACACCGGACGCTCCGTAGTCGCGCGGATCGAGGCAGATCTCGACCGATTGCGGAAGACGGTGTTCTCGAAGGTGAGCGCGTCCGACCTGGAGGCGAGCCTGCGGGTGTTCCAGGCCATCCAGGTCCATTTGGGCAGTTCGTCCGAGCTCGGTGTGTCCCAGTACAGGATCGCGCACGGCGAGGCCGCGGAATGACCCTGCCGGGCTGGCGCAACTGGGCCTTCTCGCTCAAGACCTTCGCGGCGGCCATGCTGGCCCTGTTCCTGGCGTTCTGGATCGACCTGCCGAACCCCTACTGGGCGCTCGGCACCGTCTACATCACCAGCCAAGTGCTCGCCGGCGCCACGCGCTCGAAGGCGCTGTACCGGGTGCTCGGAACCCTGCTCGGGGCCGTGGTCACAGTGGCCCTCGTGCCGAACCTCGTGAACGCCCCGGAGCTTCTCACCCTGGCCATCGCGCTCTGGGTGGCGACGTGCTTGTACTTCTCGCTGCTCGACCGCACCCCGCGCAGCTACCTGATGATGCTCGGCGGTTACACGGCGGCGCTGATCGGCTTCCCGGCCGTCGGCGACCCCGGAACGATGTTCGACACCGCCGTGGCCCGGGCCGAGGAGATCACCCTCGGCATTCTCTGCGCCAGCCTCGTGAACACGGTCGTGCTGCCACAGTCCGTGGCGCCCGTGATCACCGCTCGGCTCGACCTCTGGCTGCGCGACGCCCGGGGCTGGGTCATCGACGTCGTCGGCCGCGGCCGCACGGCGAGGGACACGCAGGCGACGCGATTGAAGCTGGCCTCGGACGCCGTCGCCTTCGACGCGCTGGCGACGCCGTTGCGCTACGACATGACCGGTGCGGAACGCTCGGCCGAGGCGATGGCGACGCTCCGTCAGCACATGCTGATGTTCCTGCCCATCGCCTCCGCGGTCTCTGACCGCATCGAGACGCTCGAGCGGGCGGGTGCCCTGCCTCAGCGCCTCCGCATTCTTCTCGACGACATGGCCGCATGGCTCGCCTCCGGATCCACGGAGCAGGCCGAGGCGGATCGCCTGAAAGCCGCCGCCCACGCCCTCGAACCTGGACTCGGCGAGCGGCCGTCCTGGGATGCCCTCGTGCTGGCGAGCCTCCTGGCGCGCCTTCGCGACTTCATCGACCTGCGCCAGGACGCCCGCATCCTGCAGCGGCACATCGCGGACGGCACCCCGGTCACCGAGGACCTGACCTTCCGCTACACCGCCGCGGCGCGCACGATTCGCCACCGTGACCATGGCATGGCCCTGCTGTCGGCGGTGGGCGTGTTCCTGACCATCCTGGTCACCTGCGCGATCTGGATCGCGACCGGATGGCCGCACGGCTCGGCCGCCCCGATGATGGCAGCGGTCGGCTGCAGCTTCTTCGCCGCGCAGGACGACCCGGCGCCGTTCATCGTCAGCTTCGCCAACTCGGCCATCCTCGGCGCCCTCGGCGCCGGCGCCTATTTGTTCGCGGTCCTGCCGCTGGCCACCACCTTCGAGATGCTGGTCCTGGCGCTGGCCCCGGCCCTCCTGACCTGCGGGGTCTTCATGGCGCAACCGAAGACGGCGCCACTGGCGATGGGCGCAGCGGTCAACGGCTCGGCCATGATCGCCCTCCAGGGCAGCTATACGGGCGACTTCGCCGCCTTCGCCAACGCCGCTGTCGCCGTCATCGTCGGGATGTGGGTGGCCGCCATCGTCACGCGCCTCGTCCGCTCGGTCGGCGCCGGCTGGTCGGCACGGCGCCTGCGGGCCATCAACCGCCGCAGCCTCGCCCGCGCGGCTGAGCGCCAGGGGGCGCAGAACGGTCTCGAACTCGCGGCCCTGATGCTCGACCGGGTCGGCCTGATCGCGCCGCGACTGGCCGCCCTGCCGTCCGACGACGCGGAGTGGACCGCCGATCTCCTCGCCGAGGTCCGCGTCGGCATCAACATCGTGGAATTGCGGCGCGACCGCCGGCAACTCTCGAAACCGGCCCGGGAGGCCGTCGAGACGCTTCTCGCCGCGCTGTCGCGGCACTTCGGGGCCGAGGCGGAGAAGCCTGCCCTCGATCTGCTCGACACCATCGACGGTGCGCTCGACGCGGTCTCCCTCGATGCACGACAGGCACCCGGGCGTGCCGCGCTGATGGGTCTCGTCGGCATCCGGCGCGGCCTCTTCCCTGAAGCGCCGCCCTACCGACCGGCCCTGCCCTCGACGACGCATCCGGAGCTCGCGGCATGATGGGCGAACTCGACCTCTACGGCGTCTTCGTGCCGAGTCTGGCGGCCTGGATGCTGCTCGCCTTCGCCATCAGCCTGCCCCTTCGGCGCGCTCTGGCCTGGGCCGGGTTCTACCGCCTGGTCTGGCATCGGCCGCTGTTCGATCTCGCCCTCTACGTCGTGCTGCTGGGCGCCGTCGTCTCGGTCGCGGTCCCTCTCACCTCCTGATCCGCCGGCTTGTCCGGCCGCCCTGCCACGCTCCAGCACAGACCTCCGGTACACTCTATGCCTCGGCTCCTCGCCCTCTCGTTCCGCCTCCTCGTCACTTTCGGAATGGTCGCCGTCGCCATCGTCGTCGGGCTGGCCCTGTGGGACTACTACATGGAGGCCCCCTGGACCCGCGACGGGCGGGTGCGGGCCGACGTGGTGCAGGTTGCTCCCGACGTCTCCGGCCTCGTCACCGAGGTGCTGATCGCGGACAACCAAGTGGTGAAGCAAGGCGACGTCCTCTTCCGCATCGACCCCGACCGCTTCGCTCTGGCCCTGCGTCAGGCCGAGGCGGTGGTCGAGGGCAAGAAGGCAACGGCCGTGCAGGCCGCGGCGGACTACGCCCGTTACCTGAAGCTCAGCGACGCCGCGGCGTCCCAGCAGAGGGTCGAGGCGGCGCAGGCGGCGGACCTTGAGGCCAAGGCCGCCTATGGCCAGGCGGCGGCCGACCGCGATCTCGCCAAGCTCAACCTCGACCGCTCCGCCGTGAAGGCCTCGGTCAACGGTCGCATCACCAACATGGGCCTGCGGCCCGGCACCTACGTCTCGACCGGCCGCGGCGTGATGGCCCTCATCGACAGCGACACCTTGCGGGTGGAGGGCTATTTCGAGGAGACCAAGCTGCCGCGCATCCATGTGGGCGATAAGGCCAGCATCCGCCTGATGGGCGAGAAGGATACGCTGACCGGCCACGTGGAGAGTTTCGCGGGCGGCATCGAGGACCGCGAGCGGACGGCGGGCTCGAATCTGCTCGCCAGCGTCAACCCGACCTTCGCCTGGGTCCGGCTCGCACAGCGCATCCCGGTTCGGATCAAGCTCGATGGCGTTCCCGACCAGACGCGGCTGGTCGCGGGCCGCACCGCCACGGTCGCGGTCGAACCCGACGGCGAGACCCCGCATTTCAACCTGTTCGGTGCTTGGCGGGGAGCCCCGGCCCCCACCGCCCGGGATGCGCTCACCCGTTGAGGACCGGCTGGAGCCCACCTTTCGAACACGCGAAAAGACAGCGACGCAGATCATGACGACAGCGGTCTCTGCTCAGTCTCGTGACGGGTGGGACCGCGTCCTCGCGAGACGCCGTACCGGGTCGAAGCTGTGACCCTCGTGGTGCGCGAACTCGATGTCCTCACGTGCTACTATCGGGACGTCATCGGGCTCGGCGTCGTCTCGGCGGCCGACGATGCCGTGCGGTTGGGTGCGATCGACGCGGGCCTGCTCGGGTTCGATGTCATAGGCCGCCATCCCGGTGCCCTGTTCCTGGGAGCGGGAGGCTAACATCACCAGCTCGCCGTCAACGTCTGGTACAGCCGTGACGCCGCGGTTCGCACAAAGGGGGCGACGGGTCTCGCGGAGGTCGGGCTGCCCGCCGACCGTAGGACGTTCGCTGCAATGCGGGTCCGATTCCGGGATGCGGGCGTGTCCCTCATCGAGGACGGGGACATGCTGGTCGTGCGCGATCCGTGAGGAGCACAGCTGCGTCTGAAGCTCAAGCCGGCGCGTTGCAAGTCCGGGGAAGAGCCGGGGCAGACGCTCCGGCTCCGGCCTCGTCAGCGTGCCTTCACATCCGAAGCCTGGGGCGCCAGCCAATGACCGGCAGCCGCAAGCATCGTCTCCACGCCGGTCCGAAGGGTTGGCGTCAGGACCGGGGCGAACTCCGGCGAGTGGTTCGAGGGAAGCGTGTCCAGGGTTCCGGCCTTCTCAGCCTCCGCGTAGCGCTTCGGATCGGTCCCGCCGACGAACCAGAACACCGAGGGCACGTCCCAGGCGCGGGCGAAGACGGTGAAGTCCTCGCTGGCGGCCGCGTTGCCGGCGGGCTGCACCCGGTCCGCACCCAGGCGTTGCTTCAGCGCCTCGGTCACCTTGGCCGTCGCGTCCTCGTCGTTCACCGTCAGCGGGAAACGTCCGAGCATCGTCAGGCGGGGCGGCTTCGGAGCGCCTGAGATCGAGGCCTCCCCTTCGACAACCCGCTTGATCGACGAGAGCACCTTGTCCCGCACCCCATCGTCGTAGGTCCGGACATTGAGCTGAAGCTCGGCTTGGTCCGGAATGATGTTGGCGCTGGAGCCGGCCTGAATCGACCCGACGGAAACCACGGCGCTGTCGGTCATGGAGACCTCGCGCGAGACGATGGTCTGCAGCCGCATCACCGTCGCGGCGGCCATCACCACCGGATCGATGGTCGATTCCGGGCCGGAGCCGTGTCCGCCGCGGCCGTACAACGTCACCTTGAGGCTATCGCTTTGGGAGAGCACGGGGCCGCTGGCGAGGCGCACCTGGCCGGCCGGGAACGGCAGCACGTGCTGGCCGAGCGTGACGACCGGCTTCGGGAAGCGCTTGACCATGCCGTCGTCGACCATGGCTTTGGCACCCTCGCCGATCTCCTCGCCCGGCTGGAACACGGCCATGACGGTGCCGCGCCAATTGTCCTTGTTCGCGGCTAGGATCTGGGTCGCACCCATCAGCCAGGTCACGTGCAGGTCGTGTCCGCAGGAATGCGCGATGGCCGTCTCCCGACCAGATGCGGGATCGGTCCCCTTCTTCGTGCTGGCATAGGGGAGGCCGGTGTTCTCCTTCATCGGGAGGGCGTCCATGTCGGCGCGCAGGAGCACGGTCGGGCCGTCGCCGTTGCGCAGGATGCCGACCACGCCGGTGCCGCCCACGCCCTTGGTGACCTCGAAACCCTGCTCCTTGAGCCATTTCGCGGCGATGCCGGCCGTGCGCTTCTCCTGCATCGAGAGTTCGGGGTTGGCGTGGATGTCCTCGTAGATGCCCTTCAGGGTTGCCAGCTGTTCCTCGGTCGGGCCGGGCAACCCCTTGGCGTCGGCTTGGGCGAACGCGGGACCTGACAGGGTCGCAAGGGACTGGAAGGCCGCCAGTGCGAGCCCGCAACGATGTCTGCCAATGACCATCTTGGCTTTCCCTTATGGTTGGACCGCGTGGGCGGCCCTTCGTTGAAGACTGTCGTTTCTGGGCGCCTCGAAGTCGGCGAGCCGCGACGGATCGGCCGACATCAATGATAGGGGATGCCGGCGCGAGGGCGATATCGCGGAAGCGTCAAGCCGAAGCGGAGCGATGCGGCCCGCACGAGCAGGGCGACGGCGAAGCCGAAGCCCAACGCGAACTCGCGCTGGGCATCGAGGAGGGTCAGGATCGCGAAGGCCGCTGCGCCGGCTCCCGCGGCCGAGGCATAGATGTCGCGACTGAGGATGACCGGGCTCTCGCCTCCGAGCAGATCTCGGATCACGCCCCCGAAGGTGGCCGTGACCACACCCATGACGATGACGACGAGGGGACTCGCGCCGGCCTGCAGGGCCTTCTCCGCCCCGGCCACGGCGAACAGGGCCAGACCCAGGGCGTCGAGCCACAGCAGGTACCGGTAGCGGGACTGCGGGATGTGGGCGGTGAAGAACACCAACCCGGCGACAAGCAGGCAGGTCAGCAAGTAGGCCGGCTGGACCGTCCAGAACACCGGCAGCCCGAGCAACAGGTCCCGCAGCGTGCCGCCGCCGATGCCGGTCGCCGTGCCGAGGACCGCGAAGCCGACGAAGTCCATCTCCTTGCGGGAGGCCGCGAGGGCGCCCGTGACCGTGAAGACGATCACGCCGATCCAGTCCAGGGTTGCGGTAGCTGTCTCGAACATGTTGTTTCGTCTCGGGTATCGGTCGCGCTCGACGTCGCGGGAACGGCAGTGCTCCGGCTCGTCTCAACGTCTCACCTGAAGAGCAGGACTTGATTGTCCGAGCGCGGGCGCTCGTCCCACTCGCGCTGCACCATGACGTCGGGCTGAGAGGTCTTCACGATTACGATCGTGCCAAGCGGGACGCGGCCGTACAGGTCGAGGATGTCCTCGTTCAGCAGCCGGATGCAGCCGGAGGAATCGGTGCCGCCGACCGTCCAGGGCTCGTTGGTGCCGTGGATGCGGTAGAGCGTGTCCCGCTCGCCCTGGTAGAGGTAGAGGGCGCGGCACCCGAGCGGGTTGTTGACCCCCGGTTCGACGTAGCGAGGGATGTCGGGCCGGCGCTTCAGCATGGCCGCGGTCGGCCGCCAGCCCGGCCACTTCGCCTTGCGCTTGATCAATGCGATGCCCGACCACGTGAAGCCGGCCCGGCCCACGCCGATGCCGTAGCGGATCGCGGTCCGGTCCTCGCGCACCAGGAAGAGGAAGCGCTGGTGCGTGTCGATGACGACCGTGCCCTCACGCTCCGGCCCATCATAGTCCACGAGCTGTCGGCGGAACTCCGGCGGGACGAGGGCGAGGTCGACCTTCGGGATGTTGAATGGCTCGTCCGGAATCTCGCCGACGTACCAGGCATCGCGGGTCGGCGGTGCTTCGACGGGCTGCGGCACCGTCGATGGCTCCGGCTCACTGTCCCAGAAGAATGCCTGCGCCCGTGCCGGGGCGAGCACGGCGCCAGCGAGGAGGAAAGATCGGCGGGTGGCCAACATCGGATGACATCCAGGATGGGGGGCGGAGGCGCCGGCTCGCGCAGGACCGGACACGCCGCATGGTCGATGCCGTGCACGCGTCGTCGCCGCGGCCTACGGCGTGAGCCGGCCGGTGCGGATGGGAAGGGTGTGTCGAGCGCGAAAGCTCGGCGTGTCGGGCTATGGGGACGTCATCGCGCAGGCCTCCAAGGTTGCTCCGCACGCGTCATGCGTGCGAGCCCCCTCTGTCATCGGCCTGAGAGCTTCGACGCGGCCTCGGGAGAGGCCACGACTTACACCATCGGCGGGAGCTGCCGCTCCGCTTTCCAGAGTGTTGAATGACGGGCGGTCCGGGTGCCTGAGAGTTTCCGGGGCGGTTGCTCCTTCGGCGGCCGGTCCAAGCCGGCTCTCTCCCGCGCGTCGATGTCTCGTCCCTTCTAGCCCCGAGCGACGCGACAAGCCAGACAATTCGTTAGCTTGCGATCTAAAATGTGCGCCTGGACACGCCAGCGGACTGGACGAAGGCCAGGAAGTGCCCAGTTTGCAGGCCGCACGACCTCGTCGGTGCGGATAGACTTTGGTCCCGACGCCATTCGCGTTGAGGGGATCGACCCCGAGGCAGTCCATGGGCGACGCGGTGGCTGTCGGTTCAGGGCAAGGCGTTCGCGGCGGAGGGGTGGACGCGCCCCACCTAGAGAAGGGCGCGAGCACGCTCCTATCGGTAACGCAGGGTGAGGCTATCCGCGCGGACAGGCTTCGCTCTGCCCGTTGCGGGCAACGTCATCCCGCCCATTGCAGACGTGACGGCCCGACCCGGGCGGGTCCCAGGCGTCGGGACACTGACCGTGCTTTCCTATGCTCCCTCGGCCTCGAAGGGTCACACGAACTCCACCTCGTTCCTGTCGTAGAGGACGGGCCCGACATGACGAGGCCGATCAGGTGGCGCAGGACGGCAGGCTCGGGGATGTTCAGGGTCTTACCGTCGGCGAGGAGGCCGATCTCGTCACCCCAGCGCATGTACGACGATGTAGGACTGGAGGTGGACCGTCCGGTGGCGAAGTAAGCCGGCCGGTCATGCAGGTGTCGCTGATGAGGCCGTACCTGCTGATGTCGTGGCCGCCGCCGATAGGTCCGCCTCTTCTTCCACACCGGACATCCGAGACGGCAGGGGCGAAGGTCCGCTTGGGGCAGGAGCTTGCGTTCAGCTAGTCGAACGCTTGAGGTTGACTGGTGTGGCCAATCGGCTCACCCAGCACGCCGCTGGAGCGATCAATGACGCGTACTACCTCGGAGTCGTAGTACTATTTCGATCCTACCCTTTTGGTGTCAGCCCTGCTCCCTTGCGGCCGTTCTTCCTTGCCGCAGGCTGTGCCATGCTCAACCCCTGCGCGCTGAATACTGAGACATCCCAGGCCCTTGAAGCCACCGGATGGGCGCGCGGAGGTAAAAGCGAGTTGAGGCGTAGTCGAGGAGGATCACTCGTGAGCGACCATAAGGACGGCTACGTACAAGCCTTACGTGATCTGAAAGCGTGGCATGGAAGGCAGCTCTTGCGCCGACATTCCAGTCCGGCATGGGCGGCTTCACACCAAGATGCGATTGAGTTGATTGATAATCTTTTGATCGCAAAGAACGCTCCGATCGCCGCGGTCGAGGAACTTGCGTCCGCGGTGCCACTTCAGAGCAGGTCTGGTGCCAAGCATTAAATCTCAGCGCACTGCACTGCCGACCGGCCCGATCAAAAGTCTCCGCTGATGATCCAATGAAGGGTTGACCAGCCACGGCGAGCCCAAACAAAGAAGCCGCGCTTTTTGGAATTCATCCCCTGTTTGGTGGCCTTTTGCTTTCGCCATGGCTTTTGGATGCACGTTGTTCCTCGGCCGCCAGCGCCGAAGGCCACCGTCAGCTGAGAGCGAGCCACTTCGAGCCCAGATCTTGATCTTGCAGGTCTTTTCTCTGCTTTTAGACTTGCCTTACGGGTCTCTGATCTGAATCGCGTAGTGCGAATTGCCTAGCGAAGGCACATACATGGACTCGTGCCGATGCGCGTCTTCTTCGACATGCGGTGGCCCATGGGATTAGAGTCCGAAGTAACTAGGCTTGACCTCGCAAGCGCTGAGATAGCGTATATCGAAGCCTACAAAGCCGTTCCAGGGCTGTAGGTGTGACCCGGAATGCGAATTAGAGGCCAATTGGCGTGCTAAGTGGTTGATCTTCAAGGAAAAGGGGCGGGCCCCTTTTGGATATTGATCACACCGAGAGCCGCTCGGGCATCGAAAGCCTGCCCCGGCATTGCACGCCGTATTGCGCAACACTCGATCCGAGAACGCCATTGCGCGGCTTCTCCCAAGGGCGAGATGTTCGTGGAGCTATTCTCTCGCGGAAGCAGATGAGTTCAGCGCCCCGGCTTGAAACGCAGGATGCGTCCCTGATCTTCGTCGGTCAGGAGGTAAAGGAGACCGTCCGGTCCTTGGACAACCTGCCGGATGCGCTCGCCCATTGGAATGCGCTCCTCACTGGTGACCCGCGACGCGACGAGGGTCAGGCGAATGACAGCCTGTGAAGTCAGTCCAGCTAGAAACAGGTTCCCACGCCAACTCGGAATGGAGCCGCCCGTGTAGAACGCTATTCCTGAGAATGAGATCGAGGGTGACCAGTGGTACGCGGCATCGTCAAGGTCGGTCCGTGTCGATGGCTTTGGGATTGCGCTCCCATCCATGTGCTCACCCCAACTGACCACAGGCCAGCCATAGTTGCGCCCTGGCTCAATGATGTTGATCTCGTCCCCACCGGTGGGCCCGAACTCGCCTTCCCAGAGAGCACCGGTTGTTGGCTGGACCGCGAGGCCTTGGATGTTGCGGTGACCGTAGGACCAGATCTGGGGCCGAGCGCCCTTATGGTTCGCGAACGGATTGTCGGGGGGCACCGAGCCATCCGGGTTGATGCGGATGAGCTTGCCGACGTCGGTCGAGAGGTCCTGGGCAAGGCCCGGGTTGAACCGGTCGCCGGTTGAGATGAAGAGCTTGCCGTCTGGCGTGAAAAGAAGGCGAGAGCCAAAGTGGCCAGCGTCACTGCTACCCACCGGTTGCTGCCGAAAAATGACTTGGAAGTCCTCCAACGCGGTTTGGTCTGAGTTGAGCCTTCCACGCCCAGCGGCTGTAGCCGCGCCGCTCTCGCGCGGTTCGCCGTAGGTTAAATAGATAAAGCGGTTTTCTGAGAAATTGGGATCTGCCGCCACGTCTAGAAGCCCACCTTCGCCGGTATGGACGGGCGGAGTTCCGCGGAGCGGGGGCGAAACTTGTCCGCCTGCTGAGACGATGTGCAGGCGGCCAGCACGCTCGGTGACCAGCATGCCTCCATCCGGCAGAAAGGCTAGACCCCAGGGATGGTCGAGGTTGCATGCAACGGTCTCTACGACGATCTCGCCCTTCTCAGTGCGGAGGCGCTCGGGTGGTCGCGCCTCGGCTGGGTGCAAAGCCATTGTGAGCACGGCCGCGGTCGCAACGAGAATACGGATCACAGCGCTTCCCCAGACAAAGCCTCACCCTGCAACCAGGAAAAGCTCGCTCGGGATCAAGGAGCAACAAGAGTGAGGCTTTGGAGATCGCGGACCGGCTGCCGAGATGGGAAGGGGGAGCCTTGCTTGTTAGGCGGCCTGCGAGGGCTTGGTTGTCCGGATGGTCAGAGCACCGTCTACCACACGACGTCGCTCAGCCAGGGAGCGAAGGGCGCCAACCATTGCATCGGTCTGCTGATCGAGATCGTCGTCACTCCTCCACTCGGAGCCGCGATGCCATGCCAGGAAGAGAGCTGCGCAAAAACCGGTAGAGCTACCGACGAGCGGTCCGGCTATGAGAGCCAGAGGTAGGCTGGCCGAGGCCGTGACGAATATCGTCAGAATGCCAGCCGTAGTGCCCGCGAACATGATCAGGAACATCGACGCCCTCGCGGCCGCTGCGCCTCGGCTGTGCGGCTTGCGTAAGAGTGCCGGCAAGAGGAGTTAAGAGGTGGTTATCGCGGAGCTGATGATCTCCGGCGCGCAGCTCGCCTTTTGGGAACTGCGCCAGTCGTAAGACCTTTGTGCGTCATCTTTAGAGGCGACACCTCAGCCTCCTCCGCTAGGCGCGCGCTGGCCTCGGAGGCGCGCCAGTACAGGAGTGCTTGCGGCCAGGAGCCCAAGACACGCCGGGGAACTTGGGGCAATGCCTCGTAACGCCTCGAACAGACGCAAACATTGAGGAGGCTGAAAGGTTGAACCCGGCAGGGAGGAAAATGGCCTCTCCTTGAGGAGGCACTCACGTCGAGATCTTCGAGACCCTGCTGGGACTGCTCGCGGCCTGCGTCGTCCTCGCCTTGGTCGCGCGCCGGCTAGACGTTTCCCTCGCGGTCGTCCTCGGCGGCATGGCGCTCACCCTGATCCCAGAGTTGTCGGCCGACAGTGCTGGGGGCGCCATCTCCTGGCGGGACGGCCGGCGGCAAAACGTGCCGAGCGGCCCAAACGCCTTCTTCGACCGCGCCAACTATCCGGCCCTGTTCACGTGAGCGGAAGCCGCTCGCAGCAGATGACCGCTGACCGGGTACTGTGTGGGCAGCAAAGCCATGCGGAGGTAGGTATCGAGCACCTACCTCCGAGTAGTTCAGCGACCTTACTTCTGAGGCATCAGGCTCTGCGCCTGCTTGAGCGCTTCCCGGCAGCCTTGGTCACCCTTCGCGTTCAGATCCACAGCACGCTGCAGAGCCATCTTGGCCTGCGAGACCTTGTCCTCGGAGGAGCGCTCCGGAGAAGCCTTCGCATCCCCGCCTTGTGCCGCTGCTGCAGCCGCGGTCGGGCGGTTCTCTGACTGCCGACGCACATCTTCAGGCGAGGTCGCAACGCGCCCGGCCGCAACGCCATCCGCTTGGCCCGTTCCTGTCGCAGCGCCAACAGGTCCCGACACACCGCCCACTGTACCTGGAGTGCCGCCGCTTTCACGGGAGGCACCACCCTGCTGCGCGCGATCCGTGTCCCGGGTGCCGACCGGCTTAGCCGTGCTGCCCGTGGTGCTGCCTGTCGTGGCGTTTTGACCTGCTGTATCGTTGGGACCCTTTTGCTGACCGTAATCCGGCTCCGAGACCGGGGCGCCTAGGCCGACCCGTGTACCGAGTTCCCGCGTCAGCTTCGCAATGTCATCCGAGCAGGGACCGCCCTCCTGCGCGGAAGCTGGGGGGGCAAAACCAAAGGTGGTAAGAGCGATAGCTCCGCAAAGTAGGTGCAGTCGGGACATTGATTTCCTCCAGCGCTTCTCGATGGCTCTTGCTCAACCTCGCAAGTCGGCGCAGGTTCAGTTGCGCAGATCCAGCAAAGGCCATTCTGAGGAAAATTGGCCTTCTCCTAGGTTAAGCTTTCGTGCCTTGTGATAAACGTGGGCTTTCAGCCTCAAACTACTGACAAGATTGCTTTCCTGCGCTGCTGCCGCGGGACGGCCTATGACAAGGTCGAGCGGAACTGCCGGTGGCTCGCTGCCCTGGCGCAGGCTGAACTCTTCGGTCGGGCGCTGCCGGCGGCGGATTCGGCCCTGGTAGCGGACATCCGCCCCCGCACCGAGACAATGGCGACACGCCCCACCCGCGCGGAATGGCGCGAGATCCCGGCGCCCGTGGGCGGCGCTCTGGCGCTGATGGGTAAAGTCGCAGGCGCCGAGACCCATTGCGGCGTCTACCTCGCGCAGGACGGAGGTCTGATCCTGCAGACCGACGAGCGGCACGGCGTCCTGCTCGACCCGCCGCTCGAACTCGCCACAGCGCGCCGATGGCGGCTGACGTACCTGATCCCCTCTTGAGGAGAGTGACGATCAAACCATTCGGCTATCTGCCGCGGGGGCTGCATCGCAGTCCCAATCGCGATGATTGAATGTGTTAGTCGCGTGAGCGGAAGCTCCGACGTGTGCCGATGCGGTTGTATTCGGCCGGGGTGGTGCTCGCGGCGGCATCGCTGGTAGGTGCCTGCTTAGGCGCGGGTAGCTTGCCGATTTTCAATATCGTGAGCCCGACGAAGTGGCCGCGCCGCCAAGCCTGCTGGACGTTGAAAATTAAGTCTCGGCCAACCACCCTGATGTTGAATGTATGAGGTATCGTCACCTCAGACGGCAAGGCCACTTTCATTCCCAAACAAGAAACGTCCTTGATTGAGCAGGGTATTTCCTGTCCATCTGCCAAGCGTATAATTGATATCCAATCTACATCGGTCCGCTCGAAGGCACGATTTGTGATCTCGGACATGATCGACACGCAGTGATGTTTAGAACACCTAGATATAACGATCTTAATATTTAGTTAATGTCTAAATTCTGAGCTTTTTGCGTCGAGAAGTGCAGCACACATTCACTTGGTATGTTAAGATACAGTCAGCGTTCTCATTGGCGGGGTCGGCTTCTCCGATGGCGAACGGGCTGGGTAAGCTGCACAAGGCTCCCCGGCCCGAATCCTTCCTCATCGCCTGTCTGCAAGTTTAGGCACGTTGCAGCTTAATCCTGCCCTTGCTGCTGCTCTAGGATCATGCTTTCGAGCGTCTCAAGTGCTTCGCGAAGCGCTGCCTTCGCAGCGCCGATTCCGACCTGCCTCAGGTCAGCTTCGGTTTGATCGCCCGGCGCCCCGATTGGCACCTGTATTCTCACTTCGGTGTGCCGTAATTTTCCTGCCACGTAATCGTCACTGGTTTTGAAGAGAACGACCGCGGCACTGTCTCGCAGCAAATCCAACGTCAGCGTATCCAAGGTCATCATCGCCATCGAATTCTCCATCGGCAAGTTTCCTTACTTCGATGGTGAACGGGCCGTGTGATGAGCACAAGTCTCCTCATCCCGCATAAATCTCGTCATCGAGGCTCAATGACCCTCGTCGCCACCGCGAACGTCGCCAGGCCGACCCGCGGCGAGCCCGTGCGGCGGCCTGATCGGCGCCGTCGCCGGCTCCACGATCGTCGCCCGGCACCAGCCGCCGCCCGGCCGGAAGTCCATCGTCTCGGTTCACCGCCGCGGCGAGACCTTCCTGCGCCCGACGGATGCGGCCGTGCGCCTGTGCGCGGACTGGCGCCGTCCCTTGATCGGGCCCGACGACACCGTTCTGATCACGGTGGTGCCGCTCTGCGGCAAGGGAATGTCGATGGGACGCAGATCGAGTTCCTGTACGGTCAGCCCTCGACCATCGCGCCGGGCGACGTGGTCTCCTCGCCATCGGTCGGCGGGCAGGAGATGCCGCGGCCGGGCGGCAATCCCGAGTGGACGCCGTGGTTCCGGCTGATCCCACAAGGCGTCACCGCCGACGTGGCGCCGATGTCGTGGGCCTACCCGGCGCTCTACCTGGGTGTCCTCGCTGGATCGTTAGGCTCCGATGGTGGGCGGTGTCATCTTTCAGGGGCAGGAGCTCGGTGCGGTCGCCACGAAGAAGCGGGGCAACTCGTCCCGGCAGGGCCATGTCGGCTTCATCGTCGGCGCCAGTGCGAGCCAGATCCTCCTGCTCGGCGGCAACCAGGGCGATGCCTGGTCGGTCGCAGCCTTCCCGCGCAAGGAGTTCACGTCCTTCCGCTGGCCGCCCGACATGCCGCTGCCGGCGCCGCACACGCTGCCGACGACGATCGCCGGGGCGCGCTCGGGTATGAGCGAGGCATGAGCACAACGGGGCAGCTGCAGGAAATTGTCGACCGCTGGCCAGACGAAGTCAGCGCAGCGGTCTCACACGCTGGTCAGACAAAATCGACTCGGCGGTCATGCCTCATGCCTCGCATTCGCTCAGCGCTCAAGCTTTTCCCGACGCGCCTGACGAATTTTTGATCCCGAGCCGGCCGAACCCACCGCGCATCCCCCCTATCAGGACCATCATCATGACCCGCGTGCTTCTGCTCGCGGCGCTGGCGCTCGCCTGCGTCGCGTCTCCGGCCCTCGCCGCCGAGGTCGCCCCCGTCAGAGAGACGGCGGTGATCCTGCCTTACGGCCAGTGGATCACGGCCATAGCGCAGACCGCGGCCGAGATGCTGATCCCGGTCATCGTCGCCGTGAGTGCCGCCGCCGCGGCCCTCCTGGTCCCTCTCACCGGCTTCCTGAAGACCTTCTTCGATTACCGCATCGAGGCACAGAAGGCGGAGGCGCTGAAGCCGGCATTCGCCCGGGATGTGGCACAGGGTGCCGGCGGGGTCCTATGCGACAGCATGGCGGTTGCTGACCTTACCTCAGCGATCGAGGGGCTGACTTTGGCGATCCGGGCGGATACGGCCTCGGAGGAGGCGGAGCATGCCAGCCAGTTTGCTCAGGTGCTCCAGCGTCTCACCGACGTGCTGAACCACCACGATGACACCCATAGACACCCGCCGCGAGGAGGGCGACGATGCCCCCCTGCATCGCCACTCTTGGATTATGAGGGGTCCGCTCGGGGTGGGAAGCGGCGGTTCATCAGTTTGGTGCTGAACAGGAGGATCCCGCCACAACCGGACTTTCTGTTTTGGTTGAGCCAGGGTCCGCTTCTGCCGCAAGAGATAGCCTTCGCACTGTCCGGAGGCGCCGCAGCAACGCTGCTCAGAACAGCCTCGTCTGAACCGAGCCCCCCGACCATCCTCACCGCGGCCGCCCCTCACGGCTCTGTAAGCGGACGAAGATTATAGCCCGGCGGCTTCGCCCGCTCGATCGCCGCAGCCGCTCGCATCACATCGAACTCGCCGAGAGTGCGGCCCACGATCTGGAGGCCGACAGGCATTCCATCCGAGGCAATTCCCGCG
Organism: Methylobacterium sp. R2-1; assembly: GCF_014191355.1. Lineage (GTDB taxonomy): Bacteria > Pseudomonadota > Alphaproteobacteria > Rhizobiales > Beijerinckiaceae > Methylobacterium. Next base: position 301,142 of record NZ_JACHWM010000003.1, on the reverse strand, counting down.
CAGACAGAGACTGCGGGCTGGCCCGTGAGGTTGAAAGGATAGGTGTAGAAGGCCCACGAGACGAGGCTGCGATCTTCCAGCCCCTCCGGGATGTTCCTGCCTGCTTCCAAGGACGAGATCGGCAGTGTCGGTGACACGAGGACATCGTAGCCGGTGAAGAAGTTGACCATCCGGTCCCGCAGCGCGTAGCGCGCGAAGACGGTCTCGTAGTAGGTGCGCATCTCCTGAGCGAGAGCGGCGTCGAGCACATCGGCGACAGCGGGGTCCAGCAGATCGCGGCGGCTTTCGAGAACGCCGCGCAGGCGAGTGCCGATGCCGGCGTAGAACTCGGCAGTCCAGAGAGCGGCTGGATCGGACTCGAAGACGGTCTCGACCTCTTCCACGATCGCGCCCTGGTCTGCCAGCGCCATCGCAGCGGCACGAGCAATGGCGGCGACCTCCGGGTTGGGCCGCGCGTAGCCGAGTGTCGCGCTCCAAGCGACCCGCAGCCCGGCGATGGAAGCCTTTACCGCGCCCAAGAGGTCTGGAACCGGCCCGGCCACTGCGAAGGGATCGCGCGGATCGTGGCCTGCGATTGCCGCTGTCAGCAAAGCGGCATCGGCTACGTTGCGAGCAAGCGAGCCGACATGTGCCAGCGTTGGCGTTGCCGAGGTCGGCCAGACTGGGACCCGCCCGAATTGCGCCTTGAGCCCGACGAGACCCGTCAGCGCTGCGGGAATGCGCAGGGAGCCGCCACCGTCGGTGCCGAGTGCGAAGGGCGTGATCCCGGCTGCCACCGAGGCGGCCGCGCCGGCGCTCGATCCGCCCGGTGTCTTCGCCAGATCCCAGGGATGGCGGGTGATGCCAGTGAGCGGCGAGTCGCCGACGGGCTTCGCTCCGAACTCGCTCGTGGTGGTCTTCCCGATGATGATGGCGCCGGCGGCACGCAGGCGCTCGACGGCGGGCGCGTCGGCGGCGGCGATGTTGCCGGCCGTGGCCCGCGAGCCGGAAGCGTAGGGTTGGCCGCCCACCGCGATTAGATCCTTCACCGAGACAGGCAGGCCGTGGAGCAGCCCGAGAGGTGAACCGCGCATCACAGCCTCCTCGGCCCGGCGCGCCGCGCTGCGGGCCTCCTCCGGCGTCAGGTGGCAGAAGGCATTCAAGGAGGCTTGGCTCGCCTCGGCACGCGCGAGGGCGCGCTCCGTCAGCTCTACCGGCGAAATCGCGCGAGCCGCGATCAGGCGGCGCAGCTCAAGCGCGCTCATGAAGTCGAAGTCGCTCGTCATCGCTCCACTCTCTGCAAGGGAGGCGCGGCGCCCGAGGGGGCGCCGCCATGGCGTCATTCGTTGACGAGGGCGAAAGCGCGGACCGGCGAGCCGGAGCCGCCCTTGAACTTCAGCGGCACGCCGAAGAACTGCACCTCGCCCTTGCCCAGAAGCTCCTCCAGGTTCACCAGCCATTCCCAATGGCTGATGCCAAGTTCACGGCAGAGGCGGTGCTGGGCGAAGATGTTATCGCTCGGCTTATCGGTGGAGGGCCCCTCGACGCCGTGCATCTTCGAGCCGCGCTCGTGCAGCCACTTAGTGGCCTCCACGGTCAGCAGCGGGTTCTTCCACACCGAGTCGAGGCTCGGATAGTTGCGCGCGTGGAAGCCAGTGCAGAGCAGGACGATGTGCCCGTCGACCTTGACGCCGCTCTTGGCTTCCGCCTCCTCCATGTCGGCAACGGTGATGTCGCCCAGGTCGGGGATGTGCCGCAGGTCGAAGCAGACCGCTTTGCCCATGAACAGCTCCAGCGGCATCTCGTCGACGGGCTGGCCGTTCGGATCGACGTGTCGGAAGGCGTCTACATGGGTGCCGACGTGGTCGAGCATCGCGATGAAGTTCGTCTGGAAGGTCATCGCATCGCCCGGCACGCCGAGATTGAGGGCGGCCGAACTCTCGTGACTGAGATGCGTGGTGATCACCGGCCGCTGGAAGAGCTTGTGGGCCGGCATGTTGTCCTCGATCAGGAGGCTCAAATCGACGACGCGCTGGGGCATGGCGGGTCCTTTTCGGGCGTGACGGATCGTTCACGGCACCTTCCGGTGCCGTGCCGTTTCGGGTTCGGCGGGATGCCGCGCTCAGGCGGCTTTCTTCTTGCCGAGAAAGGTCTCCATGACCTCCGGATCGCGGGCGATGAGCCCGCTCGGGCCGTCCCGCACCGTGCGCCCCTGCGCCACCACGTAGGCATGGTCGGCGATGGCGAGCGCGTAGGATGCGAGCTGCTCGACGAGAAGAATGGTGAGGCCTTGGCCGTTGAGGTCGCGCAAGACGCCAATGAGTTGCTCGACGACGCGGGGCGCGAGGCCGAGCGAGAGTTCGTCGATCACGAGGAGGTCGGGTTCGGCCATCAGACCGCGGGCGATGGCGAGCATCTGCTGCTCGCCGCCCGACATGCTGCCGGCAGGCTGGCGCAGCCGCTCGCGTAAGCGCGGGAAGAGCGCGAGCGCCCGCTCCAGCGTCCGCTTCGCCTGAGCGGTCTTGAGGCCGCCATGGGTGTAGGCACCCAGTATCAGATTGTCCTCGACGGTTTGGTCGGGGAAGATCAGGCGTCCCTCGGGCACCATCGCGAGACCGCGGGCGACCTTGGCATGGGCGGGCAGCCGCGTGACCTCCTCGCCCTTGAACAGGACGCGACCGCCGCTCGGTCGTACGAGGCCGGTGATCCCGCGCATCAGCGATGTCTTGCCGGCACCGTTGTTGCCGATCACGGCGACCAGCTGGCCGCGCTGCACGGACAGGTTCGCACCGTGGAGCGCCGTTGCCGCGCCGTAGTGGACTTCGAGGTTTTCGACCGAGAGAAGTGGCGTATCGGTCATCAGGCGGCCTCCTCGTTGAGGATGGCGGACGGGCCGCCGAAATAGGCCTCGATCACCCGCGGATCGGCTTGCACCGTCTCCGGACGGTCGCTCGCGATGACCTGGCCGTAATCGAGCACCGTCACGGTGTCGGCAACCGCCATGATCAGGTCGACGTGATGCTCGATGAGCAGCACCGAGACGCCGAGTCCAGCGATCTTCCGGATCATGGCCTCCAGCTCGTCGATCTCCTGCGTGGTGAGCCCGGCGGCGGGCTCGTCGAGAAGCAGCAGACGCGGACGCGTGGCGAGCGCCCGGGCAATCTCCAGGCGGCGCTGATGGCCGAAGGGCAGGAAGCGAGCCTGCTCATTGGCCGCATCACTGAGCCCGACGAAATCGAGCAGGCCGATTGCGGCGGCGCGGCAGGCGGCCTCCTCGCGGCGGAAGCGGGGCGTGCGCAGGATCGCCCCGGGCAAGCCGTATCCGTGGTAGGCGAAGCCACCCACCATGACATTCTCCAGAACCGTCATCTGTCCGAACAGCTCGGTGTTCTGGAAGGTGCGGGCGAGACCGAGCCGCGCAATGCCGTGAACCTTGATGCCGGCGAGATCGGTCCCGTCGAGGTGCACGCCACCCTCGCTCGGGCGGTAGAAGCCCGAGATCGTGTTCACGAAGGTCGACTTGCCGGCTCCGTTCGGACCGATCAGAGCGTGGATCTCGCCTGGGGCGACCCGAACGCTCGCAGCGCTCAGCGCCGTGAGGCCGCCGAAGCGAACGGTGAGGCTGTGGGTCTCCAGGCTGGCAGGCTTGCGGCCCACCAGAAGCTCGGCGGCGGGCATGCCTTGGCTCGGGTCGACCCCACGTGGGCCGGGGCGCAGACGGGCGTAGAGTTGGCCCAGCGTGCCCAAGATGCCGCCGGGCAAGCCGAACATCACCGCGAGGAGCAGGGCGCCGTAGGCGAATTTCTGCCACTCGGCGAAGCGCTGCAGCACCTCCGGCAGATAGGTCAGGATGATGGCGCCGACGACCGGTCCGAAGGTCGAGGCCGCTCCTCCCAGGATCACCATCAGCAGGAATCGGACGGAATCCGAGAAGGTGAAAATGTCGGGCGAGATATAGGCGTTGAGGAAGGCGTAGAAGCTGCCCGCGATCCCAGCCGTCATGGCCGCGACCGCGAAGGCGAGCGTGCGGATCCCCGTCGCGCCGATGCCGAGGCTGCGCGCGGCCGTCTCGCTCTGGGCGACAGCCAGCATCGCGCGGCCGTAGCCCGAGTGCTTCAGGTTGTGCGTCGCCAGCGTGGCGAGAAAGAGGGTGATGGCGAGCACGGCGTAGAAGGCGTAGCCCGAGAGCGGATATCCGAAGAGGTTCGGGCCGGGGATGCCGCTGAGCCCAGTCGTGCCGCCGGTGAGGCTCTGCCACTCGATGGCAGCGTTCTCGACAATGAGGCCGAAGGCGATCGTCACTACCGCGAGATAGACGCCTCGCACCCGCACGCTCGGATAGGCGAGCGCCGCGCCGAAAAGGCCGGCCACCACCGCCGCACCGATGCTTGCGAGGACGAGGTCGAGGTTGAACCGGATCGCCAGGATAGCGCCGGTATAGGCGCCGAGCGCGAACAGTCCGGCTTGGCCGAGGGAGACGAGGCCGGTGAGGCCCACCAGGACGTTCAGGCCGACCGCGATCACTCCGTAGATCAGGAAAAGCATGAACAAGCGCAGTTCGTACTCGTTGCCGGAGGTGAGCGGCACGACAACGAGGATGGCCGCGAGCAGCGCGAAGCCGAGGGCGTAGAGGGCCTTCATACCTTGAAGATCTCCCGGCGGCCGAACAGACCCTGAGGGAAGGCGACGAGGACGAGGATCATCGCACTGAAGCCGACGATCTCCCGCGCCGCGGTCGAAACGTAGCCCTCGACGAACTTCTCCATGACGCCGAAGGCGAGGCCGGCCAGGACGACTCCGGGGCCACTGGTGATTCCGCCGATGATGGCGACAGCAAAGCCCTTGAGCCCGAGGAGGACGCCCATGCTGGCGGAAGCCTGGATCACGGGGGCGACGAGCACGCCTGCCCCTGCGCCGAACAGGGCCGCGAGGCCGAAAGAAAACATCACGATCCGGTTGACGTTGATGCCCATCAGGGCGGCCGCTTGGCGGTTGTGCGCTACCGCCTGCATCGCTCGCCCAACGAGCGTGTGTCGTTGCATCGCGTGGAGCCCCGCCATCGCCAGCAGTGCGACAGCCGGGATGACGAGTTCCTGCGGATAGACGCCCGCTCCGAGGATCGAGATCGCCCCTGCGACGCCGGGCGAGGGTAATGGCCGCGAGAAGCCGCCGAACTGCATCGTGGCAAGGGATTCGGCCATGATGCCAACTGCGATCGTGGTCAGCATCCAGCCGATCGAGGCGTTGGTGCCGATGAACGGCCGCACCGCGAAACGCTCCAACACAACGCCGAACAAGGCCCCGGCCAGGATTGCGAGGAGGCAGGCGAGCGGCAGCGGCAAGCCGGCATCGATGCCCATCACAGCGAGGACTGCGCCGATCATCAGCGTGTCGCCGTGGGCGAAGTTCACGGCCTTGGCGGCCGACCACATGATGTGGAAGCCGAGTGCAACGAGGGCGTAGATGCCCCCGATTGCGAGGCCGGACAGCGTATATTGCAGGGCGGTCGTCATGGCTGCCGCGAGAGTTCCCTGTGTGAAGCGGATAGGCGTCCAGCGGAGTTGGGGCGGCCCGGCGGTCGGGATCCGAACGAACCGCCCCGTCCCCTCCGTCCGAAGACGGAGGGGACGGGTCTGCCGTCAGTTCGTTCTGCCGTAGGGGGTCTGCGCAATCGGCAGGAGCTTGCCGTCGGACCAGACCGTCAGCTTGTATTCGCTCGGCAGGATTGCGTCCTGGCGTTCCGGGTCAGAGGAATCGAAGGCCGGATCGTATTTCGCTACCAAGCCGTCGTATCTGACTTGATAAAGCGCTTCGCGGACCTTCTTCCAATCGTAGGCACCGGCCTTCTCGATGGCCTGGGCCACGATGTAAACGGCGTCGTAAGTGTTGGCGACGCCGGAGCCCATCTTGATCTGCGACGGATCCTTCAGGCCGTACTTCGTCTGGATCTTCTGCCAGAGCGCTTGGCCTTTATGGTCGAGGTTGCCCATGAAGCTGTAGGTTTGCACGACCTCGACGCCATTGGCGAGCGGGCCGGCGAGTTCGCCGAGATTGCCGGCGATGCCCCAGGCGCCGATGATGGTGGGCTTGTAGCCGACCTTGTCCATCGAGCGGACGAGCTGATTGCCCTCGCGGTCGAGGGCCCAGAACAGGGCAACGTCGGCACCGGAATCCCGCGCGCGGATCGCCTGCGCGGTCATGTCCTGGTCGTTCCAGTTGAAGGTCTCCGTGGCGACCAATTCTTTCCCAGACTTTGCGATTGCCGCCTTCACGTCCGGCACGGCACCGTTGCCCCACCCTGTATTCTCATAAAAGAAAGCGATCTTTCCGTTCTTCGAGACCTTCGCGGCCTGCTCGACGAGGAAGCGGGCGACCCATTTGTCCTTGGCCGATACCCGGAACATGTAGTTCGGATTACGGCCGTTCTCGATTGCCTGTGTGTTGGCCGCGAGGACGCCGACGAACGGAATGCCGATGGCATGGACCGGCTCGACCTGAGCCACCGAAACGGTGGAGTGGTAACCACCGAGGATGACGATACACTTGTCGGCAAGCGCGACGCGCCGGGTGTTGTCGACCCCGCGCGGCGGCGCTCCGGCGTCGTCATACTGGACGAAGCGCAATGGCTTGCCGAGAACCCCCCCCTTCGCATTGATCTCCTCGATGGCGATCTCAGCGCCCATTCTGATGGCTTGGCCGGTGAATGCCGCAGGACCAGTGATTGCGGCAGAGTTGCCGATGCAGGGCTCCTGCTGGGCAAGTACCGAGCTAGGGATCGTGAAAGCCAGTGGCGCAGCCAGGAATACGCGGCGCAAATACTTGGGCGCAACCATGCGTTAGGCTCCCATTTCCTGATGATGCTCGGGTGCAGCCCCGATGCTCGAGCGATGACCGTCAGGCTACGCAACGAATACAACAGGCATCAAAGACAAATTTCCGATGCGAGCCATTGGAAATACCTATGAGGCTAGTTCATAGGCGCAGCCCAACGAGATGCCCTGGTGCCAAGCGTTTGCCTCAAAAGCGAAAATCTGCATGCCGTGCACATAGCTTGCGCAGATTGCTCGATGTTAGAGCGGTTTGACATAGGCGCAGAGTTCCGCGGATGCTCACGAAGGCCTTCGATCGGATTGCCATGGATCTTCGTCAGCTTCGGTACTTCACGCAGATTGCGGAGAGCGGGAATGTCTCTCGGGCCGCTGAGGTGCTGCGAATCGCGCAGCCCTCGCTGAGCCAGCAGATGCGCAACCTTGAGGACGAACTCGGTGTCGAGCTGCTGTTCCGGCACGCCCGCGGGGTCACGCCCACGGAGCTCGGGCTTAAGTTCTACGAACACGCGCGGCGTATCCTGCAGGAGGTCGAGCGAGCCAAGGAGGTCATGCGCTCACAGGCAACGAGCCCGAGCGGACGGATCTCGGTTGGATTACCGACTTCAGCCTGCCGGGGCCTGTCTCTGCCACTCCACCGGGCCATGGCGGCGGCGCTTCCCAACATCAGCCTGCACATTGTCGAGGCGATGAGCGGTACGTTGGACGAGTGGATCCAGTCCGGACGCTTGGACGTCGCGCTGCTCTACGACCACAAAGCGTTCGAACACGTGGCTTGGACCGAGATGATGGTCGAGGACCTGATGTTCATCGTCCCCACCTCTCATCCGCTGGCCGCGCGGCGCGAGATCGAGTTCGGCCAGGTCTTTCAGCAACCGCTTCCAGTAGTGCTTCCCGGCCGCCCGAACGTGCTGCGCGCCGTGATCGAGCAACTCGCGGCACGCCACGACATCACACCGGTCGCAACGGACTGCGAGAGTCTGCCGGCGATCGCGGAGCTCGTGCGCGCTCAGGCCTTCGCGGCCATCATGCCGCATTTCGCCTTGGCTGCGGAGATCGAGCGCGGCGAGATGGTCGCCATACCGATCATCGATCCGACACCATCCTGGCGGCTCTCCGTTGTAGTGTCTCAGCGAACTCTGAATACCCGTGGCAGCGAGGCCGTTGCTGAAGTTCTGGCAGGAGTGATCGGAGATCTCGTCCAACGCTCCGTCTGGCGCGCTCGCCTCAAGCCCACGGAGCGCCCCGCCCCCGTGCGCGCTCGTGCTTGAAATGCGGCCAAACCATCTTCAGTGCGAGCAAAGATCCACCTGTGCAGTGTTGTATGCTTCGACCAACGGCTGCGCTCTGCAATGATGACCTGCGGGTGCGGCAAAGTTCAGCGTTCTTTGTGAAGCCAGAGTCATCCTGATGTCCGCTGCACTACATCGAGCGGCCCTTCGTCATCAGCCGCACGTGACCGCTTAGAGTCAGCAGTTCGCCCGCCGGTTTGGCAGCAACGCCCTACTTCCAGACCTCCGCCGAAGCTGCTGGAATGGCCGCTCATCTCCCAATAGATGCTATCGGTACGGAATTGTTGCCCGGCTGAATAAAAGACCTTTCTACAATGCCACGACCAACACCGTCATGGGCATTGATTGCGCGCCTCGGTACCCTGAGTCGTTGGTCGCGAATCGGAAGGGTAGCGAGCGTCATCAGGACCGTCGCGGGCAGGTTCCCGGATGCTCGCGCTCGCGCTTGTGCGGACGTGGGTCAGCAGGCGTCAGGAGCCTCAGGCTAGGGTCCCGAGCACGGTCATGATCCCCACGCAGCCGATGGTCGACGCGGCAAAGCCGAGGAAAGCGATCAGTAGAGAAGGCATCGTGACTTCGGTCCGGCTCGAAACATCGTCCTGCGGATGCATCTATTCGTCTCCAGGATCAGGGATGCGCCCCCAACGCAGTGTCAAGCGGAACGGTTCCGCAAGTGGACCGACAGGGGCTCAGGCTAGCCGCACCTGACATGGCGACTGCGTTGTTGCTAATGCCGGCACTCAGGCGGCGGGTATCGTCTGGTCTGCCATTCGCGGATGCAGGTTCGCTTCGACCTAGGTCGATCGGCTCAGGAGCGCGGTAACCACCGCCCGGTCGAAGTAGGCAGCGGCCTCGATCAGGCGCTGGCGGCCGAGTTCGGGCGACTAGGCCTGTTTGTTGGGGCGCTCAGTCGTGAGCATGTCGAAGAGATCCGCTGCCGGCCAAGATCCGGCCGGACAGCGGGATGGCCTCACCAGCGATCCAATACGGGTAGCCGGCCCCCATCCCGGCGCTCGTTATCACTTGCTGCAAGTCCGGTGGCGAAGCGCATGATGGGCGAGTGGAATGGCTCAAGCCGAGGGGCCTTCGACATAGACCGTCGCAGCCGATTGCTGGCCGTCCGCGAAGTGCCACCATGGCAAGGCTCGGGCCCCGCCTCGATGAAGGTCGGCTAGTGCGCGGGCCGCCCGGCGGAGGAGCAAGGACCGTCCCCCGAAACTAAACGACTCTCATTCGCGGGTGGGAACGGCGCATCGCGGCGTTCCGCGAGGCAGTCGCAGCCGCAAGAAAGGCGGCAGGATCCATCGGTCTGCCGTAACGATAGCCTTGGCCCTCGTCACAGCCGTGCGAGGTGAGGAAGGTCTCCTGGGCCCCCGTTTCGATGCCTTCGGCGATGACTTCGAGGCCAAGGCTACGAGCAAGTGTCAGGACGGCTTCCACGATGGCAGCGTCGTGGCTGCCGGGCGCCAACTTCATGACGAAGCTGCGATCGATCTTCAGGCGGGTCACGGGGAAGTCTCTGAGCGCCGTCAACGAGGCGAAACCCGTTCCGAAGTCGTCGAAGGCAATCCCCACACCGCGCTTCTGCAACTCCCGCAACGGCGTAAGCATGGCCGACTGCTGTCGCAGCGCGATGTTTTCCGTCAGTTCAATCTCAAGCGCTTCCGCAGGCAAGCCGGCGGAGCGGAGTGCATCCTCGACGATCTCGACGAGGTCGCCAGCCACCAACTGCTCGGCGAAGAGGTTCACGCCTAGGCGCAACTCGAACCCGGCCTTGCGCCAGGATGCGGCCTGCCGGCAGGCCTCGCCGATGATCCACGCTCCTACCATGCGAGCGTGTCTGCTTGCCTCGAGCGTTTCCAGGAACGCTGCGGGCGTCAGCAATCCCCGTTCGGGATGCCGCCAGCGGATGAGGGTTTCCGCTCCAACGAGCATGCCATCCGCGAGGCGAACCTGCGGCTGGTAGTGGAGTTCGAACTCGCCACGCAGAGCCGCTCGTTCGACCTCATCCTCTAAGAGACGCCGGGCCTCATACTCCTCCCGGTCACGTGCCGTGAACGTCCGCACCAGCCCACCCCCAGCGGCCTTCGCTGCGTAGAGAGCTAGGTCGGCGTTGGCGAGGAGCCTTTCGGGACTTGTCTGTTCACCATCGGTGGAGACGACGACGCCTGCACTCGCGACGATCGGCAGCACATGCCCTCTGACCAGGAAGGGCCGCTCACCTAGGCTTCCCAGCATCCGCCGGGCGGTGATCCCGGCGCTTACGCCCACCGCCCCTCCGGCGAGCAACGCCACGAACTCGTCTCCACCAAGCCGAGCGAGCGTTCCGTCAGTGCCAAGGGCCTGCGCCAAGCGCGTCGCCGCCTCGCGCAGCAACTCATCGCCCGCGCCGTGGCCGAAGGTGTCGTTGACGTGCTTGAAGCCATCCAGATCCAGCAGAACTACGGCGAGTGGCTCACCGCTCTGCAAGGCACTGGCCGTCATCTCCCAGAAGCCCCTGCGGTTCGGCAGGTCTGTCAGCGCGTCCTGATAGGCAAGGCGGCGGAGCTCCTCCTGCGCTCGAACCTGCTCGGTCACGTTCCTGGTGAAGGTAACGATGCCGCCGTTCGAAGAGGGGAAGACATTGGCTTCGAGGTGACCGCCGACGGTCTCGTTATGGAAGGTGACCTTTGCGGGAGCACGTTCGTTCATGACCCTCCGGAAGGTCTCCCAGACGGGACCGCCGACCAACTCCGGGAACGCTTCCCACAGATGCTTGCCGACCAGCTCCCGGCCCTCTAGGCATACGCGGGCGCGCCCGTTGATGAAGGTGACATACCAGGTCTTGTCGATGGCCCAGACGCTGTCGGTCGTGCTCTCTAGGGCATCGCGAAGCCGCTTCTTCCGCTTGGCAACCGCCTCAGCCATGTCGTCGAAGGCCCGCCCGAGTTGCGCGATCTCAGACACGGCCTCGACTGCGCCGGCGCAGGCTTGGCCATCGCCCCTACGCCAACCCTCCACCACGTCGATCAGGCGGGCGAGCGGTCTCCGAATGAACCTGACGGCAAACCACCACGTCCCGAGCAGGGCCGCCGCCAACGCGGCCGCTGAGACACTCAGCACCCACGATCCCCGCCTGTGAGCGCCGGCAGAGGCCTGTTCGTAGTCGATGCCAACGGCCACGACGAATGGCGCTCCGGGTTGCGCGGCTATCGGTACGACTCCGACGAACTCGCGTCGGCCGCTCGTCCAAGTCATGTCCAGAAGTGCCGGCTCCGGCGCTACGATCGCTTTCCGGAGATTGGGCGCAAGGGGCTCGCCGACCCGTTCTCCGGACGGGAGGTCAACGAGCACGCGACCGTCGGGATCAACCAGGGTCAGCGTCGAACCCGGGGTCGAAGCGATGCTGCCGAGGTCGGCAGCAAGCCGCTCCAGATCCAGGCCGGCAGAAAGCACGCCGAGAAGCGTGCCGTCCTCGCCGTACATCGGCAGCGTAAAATGGAGTGTCCGGCGTCCGGTGATGCGGCCCACCACGTAGCCGCCGATTGCGAATGATCGCGTCTCTACCGCCCGACGGAATCCGGGGCGGACGGACACATCCGTGCCCGGTTGCGCGCTGCTGCACCAGATGCGGCCCTCAGGCCCAGCGACCCCGAGGACGGTATAGATCCCGAACTCGTCGACGAGTTGGCGCAGCATGGGGCCGCACCGGGCCTCGTCATGGTCGCGGATGGCAGGCACAGCGGAGAGCGCGAGCAGCAACTGCCTTGCCCCGTCCACCATCCGCTTCTGCCCGGCCGCGGCGAGCTGGGCTTCGCGCTGGACCTTCGAGCCGGCTTCCGAGAGTTCATCCTGTCGCGCTCCCGCCGCATGCCAAATCGCCAGGAGTGATGACGGAAGAACGCCGAGCATCGCCAGCAGCAGAAGGCGGATAAGAAGACTCACTGAAGATGAACTCCCTCGCCCGGACGGGCCCGTTGTTGGACCCGTGGCCCAATCTCAAGGAAGCCGCTCGCGCTCAGTTCCTGGGCGTTCTCAACTTGAGCAGGGGAGCTTAATACGATGCCAATGAATTGCTGGGACTTTGATGCAAAAACTTGATTTGGAAATGGGATTTAAGTGGGATCCGGTAGAAGCGTAAGTTCGACTGCGATCGGCTGGAGCCGGACGCGCTTCCCTTCCGGTAGCCGACGATGGAGAAGGCTGCTTGTGCGAACGAGGATTCGGCTGAGGGTGTGAATCGGCGGCCAAAGCAGGTCCAGACAACATTCCTATCTGAATGCTTTGAACGCTTCCTGTTTTAGGAGCGATCGTCGGGTCCGATTGGACGCCGATCGGTGTGCGAACGGTGCCCACCTCGACCACAAAACAATTTGTCAGACAAAGTGTTAAGCGAGCAGCAAGGCTTGTCCCGCTTCCGGCGCCGGCTCACACCGAGTCCGCCTCCTTCTTCTAAGCAGACATCCGACCCGGCTAGGCGGAAGGTCCGGAAGGGTTCAGCAGCGGCGGTAGGCCGAACACACTCGGAAGGTCCGAGTGGGGTCGTAAGCGGCCCCTCAGTGGCTCGCGGGTCTGGGCGAAACTCTTGAGTTTCGACCGATGGCACGCACAAAAAAGGCCCGGCAGTCGGCGCAGCCTGATCGCGGCAGGACGTCGCGCAGCTTAGGTGCGCTTGCTCATATTGCCGCCGCTCATGCCCTCGCAGCAGCAGCCGCCCGTCTTGCCCTTTCGGGCGTGTTTCATCGCCATTCCGCTTTTGCCGCACATCATCGCGCCCTTGCCCTTGCTGCCACCGCAGCAGCTCATGGCTAGGGCAGGGGCGGCGCTCAGCAGGAGCAAAGCCGTTGCGCTCGCAATCAGGGTCTTCATGAATCGATTCCCTCCGCAGGATGCGCCTCGGTTATGGGCCTTCACATAGCGGGAAGGTCAACTGCTCGCCTACCGCATCACAAAACCGATGTCGGCCGCCGCGGCCTTGAGCCGATCTGGCTCTCGTTCCTCCCTCACGGACTCTTCGTCCAACGGCTGGAACTCACCCCGCCCGGCTCAGCCGCGGCGGGGCTTTTCGTGGAAGCAGACCGCCTCAGAGGTGGTGCGGGCGCCCTGCGTCGAGCGCAGATTGGATCCGCTGCGTTAGAGGCAAATGTCGACGCGCTGTGCTCACAGCTACGACCTGATGCCGCTGACAGTCGGTCCGACTACCGTCTGCTTTCAAGCCGCCGCTCGACCCAGCTTTGCGCCTCATCGAGGTCGGCGAAGATAGGCGAGTCCGTATGCTCGACGGGGCCGAAGCCCGCCTCCAGAAACCACATCCCGGCCCTGTCTCCGTGAATCTCCGAGAGCCGAACCAGAACTGCCACCAGAAACTCGCCCGAGAACACAAGAAGGCTCTCTGTGTCTGAGCTGCCTGTTGCGACTTGAACAGGCTGCAAGCGAAGGGTCATGCAGCCGCGCGGCGCTCCAGGTTCAGGTACGTTGGATCGAACTGAGCAATTCGCACAAGTTCTTCCCAGGCTTCGATGACCAGCGTCTGAGAGCGCAGCGTGATCAGGGCTCGGCCACGCATGTCCCGCAACACACGATTGACGTGCACGCTCGTGAGACCAAGAGCGTCACCAAGATCGAGCTGTGCGATCGGCAACCGACAGCGGTAGTTCTCGGCCAGCCCCACCGCTTGCAGCGTCAGGTACAGCTCACAGAAGAGATGCGCCATGTGCTCGAAGGCCGAGCGCCGACCCAGGCCGACCATCCACTCCCGGAAGATCGCCGCATCGATCAGGGTCTCGCGCCAGAAGAGAGTACCAAGGTCGGGATGCCGGAGTGTCAGTTCGTGCAGGCTCTCGTGCGGGATGAGGGCCACGGTCGCCTTCGTCATGGTAGCGAGGCTGTGATCCATGGTGTGGATGTGCAGGCTCTGCAGATCCGGCACATCGCCAGGGATGTGGAACGAAAAGATCTGTCGCCGACCGTCACCGAGTAGCTTGTAGCGGCAGGCCCAGCCGTCGAGGATGAGGCAACAGTGCCCGGGCTTGTCGCCATCGCGCACGATGTCCTGTCTGGCGGCAAGGGTATGCGTTCTCAACGGCAGGCGCTCGATGGCCTGACGCTGCTCGTCCGAGAGGGAGGCGATGCTCTCCAGCTTGCGGATGAGCATGGCCATGGCGTGCGGATTAGGGGCTAAAGGCATGTCGCTTCGCCTTGCGTTGCAGGCGGAAGCGCTCGCCTCTCCCAGCCACCAGCACCTGTGTCGGAACCGCTGATGATGGGTATAAACATAGACCGATGTTGTTGAACGTCTCTAGGGAAGGTTGATTTTAGGGGGCGACTGCCCGCTTTAGTCGGATACCGTACGGTGACGAGCGGGAGCGGTGCAGGAGCGTTCTCTGCCTGAACATCGATCCTCCGCTCCTCATTCGTAACGGACGCGGCCCTACATCGACGGTTGGCGGCGGTCGGGCGAGCTCGGGCTCGGCGGCTCAACGCCGAGCTGATGGTCCAGTCGTAAACCGGACTGAGCCTGAACACGGCCGGCCGGGGGCCGTTGTCCTGACTTCGGCACTTCCCCCCTAGACCCACTCCACCCGGTTCGCCGGTGCGGGGTTTTTTGTCTTTGCCCTACATAAATCAAAGACATGTGCTCGACACCTGTCATCAAGGTTCCTGTCCGTCTGTTCCAACCGGATACCCTTCACCCCGCCCGGCTCAGCCGCGGCGGGGTTACTTTTTAGCACCTATACCGTTCGGAGATACGGTCGGAAATCACACCGACCCTGAGCTGATGATCTATGTAGTATGTCGGCCCAAAACCGAATGATACCGGCCAGGTCTAGCCATCAAGGGAGCTTAGCCTTGGCAGGCCATCAAATATTGCTAGACACACGAGTCCTCATCATAGAGGATGAGTATTTTATAATGGAAGAAGCTAGGCGCGCGGTCGAAGATGCCGGCGGGATCGTTGTAGGCGCCCATGCCGGCCTCGATGACGAGATGTTTGACGGCCCTGCGATCAGCTCAGATGTTGCCATACTCGACATAAACGTCCGCGGGCAGATGAGCTACCCACTCGCTCATCTTTTGCTTGGTCGTGGTGTGCCGTTTATATTTGCTACCGGCTATGACTTCGAAAACATACCGAGCGAATTTGCTGCAGTCCCCAAAATTCAGAAGCCCTTCGACGCTCAGGAGCTTGTAAAAGCCATAGCCGACGCCTGCGCGAGGTCGCCGGCGGTCAGATGAGGCCTGAGTGCTCCCTTGGCTTCTGATCGATTCCGTCCCGATTCACTTCAGCGCTGCATCGAGCGCGACCTCGCTCCCACTGGCACCAACCTCCCGCACTGCTTCGAGGAACCGGTGGCGCTGCTCCTCAGGCATCACCGGCTTCGCGCTAAACTCGTTCAACATCATCAGCCCCGCCCAGCCCAACCGCGGCGGCGATTTTTCGTGTGCAGAGTTCGGTCAGGCTCCGCACGCGCGGTCGGAGATCACCACCGAGCTGACCACGACGTTTGCGCGTGAGACGCCGAAGGAGATGGTGCGCGCGCCGTGCTTGGAGCCTCAACCCCACGAACCGTGACGCGACTCATGTTGCACTTCGCTGTTTCAAAGCCTGATGGCCAGCGAAAATCATCTGCCTTGTTGGATAGTCGATCTGCACTACATTTCCGCCGATTTTACATCTATATTTCGAAACGGAGGCAAACCAATGCCCCATCTTATCATGCTTGCTCTACATGAGGGGCACGAATGCTGCATGATGTCTTCATATATGTCTGGCGATAGCCTCATGAATCGCACATAACTTCAGTGGAATGCCAATCCTGCGAACGTGATGCAAGCAAAAGCTGCACGCAGATGGTCAGGTGCAGGCACATTATCTAATTCAGACTTGAAATTCCAAAAAACGATGAACTGACATGCTTTTTGCACTTAAAACTTCGCTGGAGGTGCGCGCCGAACTCCTCGCAACAGCGCCTATCATGGTCGGCGCCATTGTCGCGACCCGGCCCGACCCCTGCCCGGCTATCGAGCAGACGCGCCCCTTTGTCGGCGATTGCTGGCGGACGGGTGGGCTTGATCTCGGCGGGTCAGTGCCGAGCTAGAGCGCGACAATGCCCGACGGTTTCAGGTCCGATGCCGGTCGTTCGGGAGCTGAAAGGAACGACATATCGCGTCGCGCGTCTCATCCTGAAACACACAGTGAGGAAGCGACGATGTCGGTTTTTCAAATTCGTCAGGGTGGGACGGGCGCAATTCTCTGGACCGGCGCGGCTGCCAACGAGATCCAGGCCATGGACGCGATGGCCCATGATGCCGGCTACTATGACCACTCCGATCTTCCAGAGAACATGCGCAGAGGCCTGAAGGTCGAAGCGCTATCGTTCGGCACCGCCCAGGAACAGGCGTCTGCCGGCAGAACGCGGGGCGGCCGAAGCGGTCAGTTCGTGATGGGCACCGCAATCAACGATCGCAACCTTGGTCGTGCAGCAGGCTAGAGCGGGATCCGATCAGATTGGGTCATACGCATCGTAGCCTGCGGCTGCCAGATCGTTGCGGCACTCACCTGGCGTGAAGCGCCTGAAAGCACGCTTGATGGCGTCCCAGACGTCAGTGACGGTGCGAGCTGCCTTAGCGCGCAGGATGGCCTTGAGCTTGGCGAAGGCGAGTTCGATCGGGTTGAAGTCGGGCAAGTAGGCCGGCAGGTAGAGCAGCCGCGCACCCGCCGCCTCGATGCGCTCGCGGATGCCGCTGACCTTGTGAGCGTGCAGATCGTCGAGCACCGACCGTGTCGCCGCGCCTTAGTGCCGGCACCAGGGTCTCTTCGACATAGGCGCGGAAGCGGGCCCCGGTCATCAGCCCGTCGAGGAGCGCGGTGGCCGTCAGGCAGCTGGAGCGCAGGGCGGCCGTGACGGTGATGGTTTTCCAATGCCCGAACGGCACGGCCACCCGGCAGTGCTCACCGCGTGGCGCACGCCCATAGCGCCGGATCATCTTCGTGGTCGTGGCGGTCTCGTCGATGAACACGAGCCGGTCCGGATCGAGATCGAGCTGGCCCTCGAACCAGGACAGGCGGGCCGCCTTCACGTCCTCCCGATCCTGCTCCGCCGCATGACCCGTGTTTTTTGCGCGTGATGCCGTGGCGCCTGAAGAAGCGGGACAGGCTGCTCACCCCAATCCGCAGGCCGCGCTCGGCCAGTTGGGGATGCACCTCGCGCAGGAACAACCCGGGCTGCGCCTCGTCGATCTGTCGGATCAGGTCTGCCAGCGAAAGACGGGTAGGCCCGTCCCGTTCGAGATTACTGAACCGACGCGCGAGACAGTCGTGGCTTGGCTGGTTGTGCGTAGCTTGGAAGCAGGTGACCGGCTGTTCCCGAGCTGCAGCCGACGTGGAGAGCACCTCACGACGTGATTACAGCTGGTTGATCGACCGTTGGGGCACCTTGATCGGTTTGCACCCGTCAGCCTTCGGCACGCACAGTTTGCGGCGTACGAAGGTTGCGCTGGTCTGCCAACACACCGGCAGTATTCGAGTCTGCCAGCTGCTGCTCGGCCATACCAAGCTGGAGAACACGTCCGTGATCTGGGCATCGAAGTCGATGACGCGCCGATCATCTCGGAGTAGACCGAGATTTAAGATGGGCGCCACGGCCGAATTGGCCGCGGCCTGTCGCTATGAACGTCTGCCCTCTAAGGGAGCCGAATGACTCCTTCCGGACCTCGGCCAGCGCCGCCTCAAGGGTCCGCATTCCGCGCTTGAGCAGTCATGATGTGAGCGACCACGAGCCCGCATTATTGTGGACGAGGAAGAGGGAGAACTTGGCGCCCGCGCTTATCGATACGCGTTCCGGCTCTCAACCCTGCCTCCTATCAGGGAGGGGTGCCCACCGCGAGTGAAGACACCCCAAAGCGGGATCGATAGTCTTGCGGCGTGCTCGCCATGAGGCGCAGGAAGCTCCTGCGCATTGTCTCCTCGGACCCGAACCCGCAGCGCTGGGCGATACGCTTCACGGGTTGCCGGCTTTCCGCAAGCAACTGCCGCGCGGCCTCAACCCTCAGACGCTCGACGGCTCGGGCCGGCGTCAGTCCGGTCTCTTCTCGATAGTACCGGCTGAAGCTGCGCTCGCTCATACCCGCTTCTGCGGCCAGGCTCGGAAGCGACAGGTTTGCGCCGATATTCGCCTGCATCCAACGGTGCAGCGAGCCGAAGCGGTCCCCCGCCGTCTGAAGCGACAGGGCCGCGCTGAACTGCGCTTGACCTCCCGGGCGCTTCAGGAAGACGACGAGGTAGCGCGCCACCGCCAGGGCCGTTTCGCGGCCGAGATCCTCCTCGACGAGCGCCAGTGCCAAGTCGATGCCCGCGGTCACGCCGGCCGAGGTCCAGACCGGACCGTCACGCAGGAAGATCGGGTCTGCCTCCACGCGCACGGCTGGAAAGCGCCGGGCGAAAGCGTCGCAATACGACCAGTGGGTCACGGCCCGGCGGCCGTCCAAGATCCCCGAGGCGGCCAGGATGAACGCGCCTGTGCAGACGGAGGCAACGCGCCGCGCCCGACCGGCGCGTTCGCGCAACCACGAGATCAGGTCGGGATCCGCGGCGGCCGCATCGACGCCTGGCCCTCCAGCGACGACCAGCGTATCGACCTCGGCCGGCGTCGACGGGAGCGGATCGGTGGCGAGCGCGAGGCCCGCGGAGGACGCGACGGGGCCACCCTCCTTCGCGGCGACGCAGAGCCGGTAGGGCGGGACGCCGCCTCCCCTGGCGATGTGCTCGTTGGCCGATGCGAAAACCTGAAGCGGCCCAGTGACGTCGAGGATCTGCACGCCGGGGAAGGCGAGCACCTCGACGGATCGAACGGATGTTGGCGGAAAACGAGGGCTCTTTGGCATTTGTGCCAAAGTCTGGCGCGTTACGCTGCGCCTGTCCACCGGAGGTACCGATGATCCCGCCCGACACTCACCTGGAAATCGGCTCGCTGCTCTTCGAGGGCATCGACCAGATCGACCTGACCGGCCCGTTCGAGGTGCTGTCCCGAATCCCGAATTCGACATACCGCATCTACGGTAGGACGGCCGAGCCTGTTCGGGATGTCCGCGGCCTGAGGCTGACGCCGGACGCCCTCATCGGCGACGCTCCGCAACTCGATGTGCTGCACGTGCCCGGTGGGTTCGGGCAGGAAGACCTGATGGAGGACGAGGCCGTCCTTGGTTGGCTCCGCCACCAAGCCGCCGGCGCGAGGAGCGTCTTCTCCGTTTGCACCGGCGCCCTGCTCTGCGGCGGCGCCGGACTCCTGAAGGGCCGCCGGGCCACCACCCATTGGGCATCGTTTGATTTGCTGCGCTATTTCGGCGCGACCCCCGTCGATGAGCGGGTCGTCGTCGATGGAGGATGGGTATTCGCAGCGGGCGTCACGGCCGGGATCGACGGAGCCCTGCGCCTCGCGGCGGAATTGCGGGGCGAGGACGTGGCGAAGGCCATCCAGCTCTACATGGCCTACGCGCCCGAGCCGCCCTTCGAAAGCGGCACGCCGGAGCAGGCGCCGCCGGACGTTCTCGAACAGACACGCGCCTCGGTGGCGGACATCACAAACCGCCGTGCGGCGACCGCGCGTCGCTTCGCCGCCAAGCTCGGCGTGCAGATCAAAACTTGACGCGCCTTTCGACGAACCGGTTCCCATTTTGTCTGAATGCGCTCTGGAACCCGGCTGCACTCTCGCTTGGACGGCGCACTCGAAACGAAGCAGGACGGGACGCGGTCATCCCGTCCCGTCCTGCTCGAAGCCGATTGAGGATCAGCGCCCGGTGTAAGCCGCCCCCGAGGCACCGAACATGATCCGCCGCCGCATCTCTCGGAAGCTGCCTTCCGCGCCGTCCTCCTGGGTCACGAGCGAGACGGCGATGGCGACGAGGAAGGACAGGGGCATGCTGATGAGCGCAGGGTTCTTCATCGGGACGAACCACCACGCCTGGGACACCTCGGCGATGTTCCGGCCCAGTACGTCGACTTGGACCGTGGGGGAGAGGCAAATCAGCAGCAGCGAGGAGACGGTCCCGACCAGGATGCTGGCCACCGCCGCCGGGGTCGTGAAGCGCTTCCAAGTGATGGACAGCAGCAGGGCGGGGAAGTTAGCGGCCGCGGCCACGGCGAAGGCCAGTCCGGCCATGAAGGCGACGTTCTGACCCTCGAACACGATCCCGAGGAAGACCGCCAGGACGGCGATGGCGACCGTCGCGATCCGGGCGACGGTGAGTTGCTCGCGCTCCGGCGCGTGGCCGTCGCGGACTACGTTGACCCAGAGGTCGTGACAAACCGTGGCAACCCCGGAGAGGGTCAGCCCGGCGACGACCGCGAGCATCGTCGCGAAGGCGACCGCGCAGATGAACCCGAAGAACCCGTTGCCGCCGACCGTGAGGGCGAGGAGCGGGGCCGCCATGTTGCCGCCGCCACCGGCCTTGATCACGGCCTCGGGCCCG
This sequence comes from Methylobacterium sp. R2-1, assembly GCF_014191355.1. Lineage (GTDB taxonomy): Bacteria > Pseudomonadota > Alphaproteobacteria > Rhizobiales > Beijerinckiaceae > Methylobacterium. The sequence continues at coordinate 280,597 of NZ_JACHWM010000003.1, read as the reverse complement.
ACGAGGACCATGGCTCCGAAGCCGATCACGAAGACGAGCAGGTGGAACGAGCCGATGATGCCGGTCGCGTACAGGATCGACATCCGGGCCTCCTTGACGTCTGGGACCGTGAAGGCGCGCATCAGGATGTGCGGCAGCGCCGCCGTCCCGAACATCAGCCCCACTCCCAGCGAGATCGCGTCCCACCCGCTGCCAGCGACCTTGGAGCCGGGCTGGAGCACGCGCTCGCCGTACTTGTCGGCGGCCGCCGCGAAGAGGCGCAGCGGGTTCATGTCGAAATGGGCGAGCACGAGGAGCGCCAGGACGAGTCCACCGACGGAGAGAAGCACGGCCTTGATGACCTGGACCCAGGTGGTCGCCAGCATGCCACCGAAGATCACGTAGGTGAGCATGGCCGTCCCGACCACGATGACCGAAGCCGTGTAGGGCATGCCGAAGAGGAGTTTGATCAGCGAGCCCGTGGCGACCATCTGGGCGATGAGGTACAGCAGGATCACGGTCAGCGTGCCGATGGCAGCGGCCATGCGCACGGGCCGTTGCCGCAGGCGGTAGGCGACGACGTCCGCGAAGGTGAACTTGCCCAGGTTGCGCAGCGGTTCGACGATCAGGAACGAGATGATCGGCCAGCCAACCAGGAAGCCGATGGAGTAGATCAGCCCGTCGAAGCCGTTCGACGTGATGATGCCGGCGATGCCCAGGAGGGCGGCTGCGCTGAGGAAGTCACCCGCCAGCGCCCAGCCGTTCTGCCAAGCCGTGATCTGGCCTCCTGCGGCAAAGAACTGTTCCGTGGTGCGCGTCCGCCGTGCGGCCCAGTAGGTGATGCCGAGCGTCAGCGCCATGAAGACGAAGAAGAAGGTGACGGCCAGTGGGTTGTTCGCTGCCTGCATTGTCCCCTCCTCAGTTCATGATGCGGCGGACGGCCGGGTCATAGAAGCGGTTTGCCCAGACGACGTAGACGAGACAGAGGGCGAACGACCCGAGGATCACGCCTGCACCCAGCAGGATGCAGAGCGACAATCCGGGCGCTAGAATCGTCCCCATCATGGGCTTCGCGAACGCGAACATCGTCATGAAGCCGAAATACATTGCGATCATCACGGTGCTCAGAAGGATCGCGACGTGAGATCTCCTTCTCGAGATCTTTGCAAACTCCGCACCCTCATCGTGAAGGTCTATTCTGTTCGGTGAAAGCACGCTGCGCCTCCGTCGATTGGGGGGTGGTCTGGCGAAACATCTCCGTGAGACCGGAAGCCTCCGAAGCCGGCGCGGCGCGTGTCGGAACGTGCCGCGCTCGATCCCTCAGTGGCCGCCGCGGCGCGGCGGTTCGGCCGTCACCTCTCCGAGACCGGGATGCGCCGTGCCGGCTCCCGGGCCGAAGGCGTCGGGACCATCGCTGCGGTCGGCGGCGTACCCCGAGGGCGGGACGGCCGCGTCGAAGCTGACGGGCTCCCGCGGCGTGCGGTCGACGCTGAGGTGGAAGATGTCGAAGCGGTTGTAGTAGCCGACCACGTCGTGGAATTGCTTTGGCTCCACGCAGGTCGCGACGTCGATATCGGCGTAAAGGATCCCCTCGTCCCCCTGGTGGGGCTCCACGACATGCGAGCCCGTGGGATCGAGGACCATGGACACGCCTGCCGGGGTCCGCTCGACGATATCGGCGAGGGACGCCTCTCCACCGCAGAGGATCTCCTTCGCGGCCCCATCAAGGACAGCGGAGCAGACGATGTTGAACGCCTTGGCCTCGAAGGCATGGCCCCCGGCGCGGATCTCGATGGCCCGCTTCAGGTCATACGCCGCGCTCTCTCCCGGCGGGCGGGTCGGCCAAGCCGGCGGATAAGTCGAGATGTGGACCTGCTCGCCCTGCGCCATCAGCGCGTACCGGGCCAAGGGATTGGTGTTCTCGCCGCAGATGAGCATGCCGACCCGGCCGATTTCGGTGGGGGTCACGCGCAGGCCCCGGGCGTCGCCGTTCGCCCAGACGAGCTTCTCGTAGAAGGTGGGCACGAGTTTGCGGTGGTGGTTGAGGATGGCGCCGTTCCGCCCGATCAGGACGTTCGAGTTCCACAGGCAACCGACGCTGGCCTCGGTGCTCTCGCTGAAGCCGAGCGAGACGAACACGCCGTGTCGCCGCGCTGCGGCGCGCACTGCGCCGATCTCAGGTCCGTCGAGGCGGACGGATTGGGACGCGAGGCGCTTGAACAGATCGTGGTTGTGGATCGGGGCACGGAGAGCCACCCAGAGGGGGAAGCCCGGCATGTAGCCCTCGGGGAAAACCACGAGACCGGCCCCTGCACGAGCCGCCTCGCCGATCAGGGCCGCCGCCTTCTCGGCCGTGGCGGCGCTGTCCAGGAAGACCGGAGCAACGTGGCAGGCGGCAGCCTTGAACTGCGGATAGGGTACGGACATCGGCGCGGCTCCAAGATCGGGATACCGCATTTGCAACAGAGGCCGCCGATGCCGCGAAGGCGGAAAATCCGCAATGGCCGCTGCAATCGTGCCGCCACATGCTCAGAATTCGTTCAAGTAATCTGCCTCTTGCGTGAACAGGTCGGTCAGGAAACGGGTGACCGTGCGGACACGCCCGACATACTCAATGTCTTCGTGGACACCGAGATAGAGCTCGCGGCGTACGACGATATCCTCGGGCAGGACAGGTACGAGGGCGGGGTTCGTCTTTGCGGAGAAAAGCGGCAACAGGGCGATTCCCGCACCCGCCGCGGCCGCGGTCTGCTGGGCCGCCATGCTGGTCGAACGGAAAACCACGTTGTTCGGCTTCAGGACCTCGAGAAGCCAGTGCACCGGTTCGATGGCGACGAGATCGTCGACATAGTCCACGAAGTCGTGATCCTGCAGCTCGGCGCGCGCGCGCGGCCGGCCGCGTCGGGTTAGATAGGCTTCCGACGAGAACAGGGCCAAGCGGAACTCGCCGACCCGCCGAACCTTGAGTCGCGGTCCCTGGGGCGGCACGAACGACACCGAGATGTCGGCCTCACGCTTCGTCAGATTGATCAGGTGCCGCTCGGTGACGAGCTCGATGACGAGACCGGGGACGGTCGCGGCAAACTCGGCAAACTTGGCCGCCAGGTAGAACGCGGCGATGCCTTCCATGCTGGCGACCCGCACGCGTCCGACCGGCTGCGTGCCATCCTGCAGGCCAAGCGCCTCCGGCACGCAGAGCATCTTCTGCTCGATAGCCTCCGCTATGACGAACAGCTTGTGGCCGCACTCTGTCAGCAGGAAACCGTCGGAGCAGCGCTGGAAGAGCTTCGTGTCGAGGCTCCTCTCCAACTCGGCGATGCGGCGGCTGACCGTGGTGTTGTCGACCTTGAGCCGGCGGGCGGCCGGCATTAGCCGACCGTGCCGGGCAAGCTCAAGGAAGAAGGTGAGATCGTTCCAATCGAACATACGGTCGGTGCTCTGAGGTAAAGCACGGCGGAAGCCTAGCCGCTGCCTCCCCTCTTTGGAAGCGGTCGCATAGCAGCGGCCCAACGGCAGACCACCAAGCGCTTCCGCCGCTGGGACACAGTCCGGAGGTTTGCCGAGAGCGGGCTATCGACAGCTCGCAGGTGAAGGTCCGCTGCTAGCGCAGAGCGGTCCAAACGGCGTACGAACTCTGCATAGCAGCCGCTCCACCGTCAGCGGTGTGCGAAGGTCAGCTCCTAAAACCAGCTAAGATTACTTAACGCTGTTGAGCGGACGTTCGGATCTGATCACGGATTAGCAAGTTTTGTTCGGCCACGTGAGTGACGGCGAACGAAAATTTTGACCGGGTGGAATGCCCTACAGCTTCGCCACACGAGGCTCGCAGTCGCTTAATGTCGGAAACCTCACGCCACGAGCGCTTCGAGGAAGAGCGCCTGAGCGCACTTCAGCAGCTCAACCTCCTCGACACACCGCCGAGCGAGAGCTTCGACCGTATCACACGGATGGCCAGCCAGATCTTCAACGTGCCAATCTCCGCGGTTTCGCTGACCGATCGTGATCGGCAGTGGTTCAAATCGCGCGTCGGCGTCGACCACTGCTCTATCCCCCGAGAGAAGGCGCCGTGCGGACAGGTGGCCGAAACCGCCGATGTCCTGGTGATCTCGGATTTTGCGCGAGATGCCTGCTACGCCGACAGCCTGCTCGGTCGCAGCGGCATCCGCTTCTATGCCGGCGCGCCCCTGGTCACTCGCGAGGGTTACAGTCTCGGCGCCTTGTGCGTGTTGGGAACGGAGCCGCGCTCGGTTGCCGAGTCCGAGGTGGCTGCTCTCAAGGATCTGGCTGCCATGGTCATGGCTCAGATCGAGTTACAACACGCTTTCGGCCGGATAGACTCGCTAAGTGGCCTGCCCAACCGGAACCAGTTTTTAGATGACTTAGCGGATCTCGCCGTCGAGCGCCCGAACGAGGACAGGCTTGTCATACTCGTCGATCTCGCCCGCCCCGAACAGATCAGCGCCTATGCACGCGTCATGGGACCGGCCCGCGTCGATGATCTGGTGCGGGATGCCGCCCGGGAATTGCGACGACTCGTCGGTCAGGAGCGCACGCTCTATCACACGGCGGCCACGCAGTTCGTGTTCCTAGCGCCCCAGGACGTCCAGCAGGACGACTACGTCCGCCGCCTCATGGAGGGGCACCAGGGGGCGCGGCAACGCTCCATGACCGGCATGCTCCTGACCAGCGCCATCGGCGTCACCGTCTTCACGCCTCACGAAACGGGGCCGCAGGATGTGCTGCGCGCCCTCTACAGCGCGGTTCAGGACGCACGTACATCGCCCGATCTCGTCAGCGTCTACTCGTCCGTCGCCGATGAAGCCTATCAGCGTCGATACCGGCTGCTCCAGGACTTCGGCCCGGCGCTGCTCGCCGACGACCAGTTGCGGCTCGTGTTCCAGCCGCGCATCGATCTGCCCACGGGACGATGCATCGGCGCAGAGGCGCTGCTGCGCTGGAACCATCCGGTCCTGGGGGCCGTGTCCCCCGGCGAGTTCGTTCCCGTCATCGAGCATTCGCCCCACGCGCAAGCCATGACGGCATTCGTTCTGGAAACGGCGCTTGTGCAGGCGCGTCGCTGGCAGGAAGCAGGGCGCCGGCTCGTGGTATCGGTCAACGTCTCGGCCGCCAATCTGCACGAGACGAGCTTCGGCAACTCGGTCCAGGCCGTCCTTCAGCGACACGGCCTCGCACCGGAGCACCTGGAGCTGGAGGTGACCGAGAGTTCGGTCATGCAGGACGCCGACGAAGGGCGGCGTCAACTGGACGCGCTCGCCGCAGCCGGTATCCGCCTTGCCATAGACGATTTCGGAACCGGCTACAGCAGCCTTGCCTATCTCCAAGACCTGCCAGTTCATGTCGTCAAGATCGACCAGAGTTTTGTACGAAAACTCGCCGATGGCGAGCGGGAGCACTCACTCCTTCGCTCGATGATCGGGCTGTCGCATGATCTCGGTTACCGCGTGGTGGCGGAGGGCGTCGAGACCGGCGAGGTCGCCGAACTGCTGAAGGCCATGAATTGTGACGAGGTGCAGGGCTACTTCTTTGCACGTCCGCTGGAGGTCAGCCAGTTCGCAGCTTGGCCTCAGGAATACGAACGGAGCGATCGCTGCGAGCAGCAATCCGGAGTCTGAGACACGGTCGAGAAGCGAACGTCCGCTGCCTCAGCAGGGTGCGCTCATACTCGAGCGAAACGTTTGGCTCCAATCCGGCCGAAATATCCGGGCTTGTTGGTTCGCGAAGCGATCCATGCTGGGATCCAACCGGGCCGGCCAGCTCTGATGTGCATCTGAACGCTCAGATCGTAAGATTTACTTCAGCGTTACCGTCCAAGATGTGGGAGACGGCGGTTGATCGGACCCCGTTTGTTAGCGGGATACGTTTGCCGTGGTGCCCTTTTCGCCGAAGATCGGAACGACCCTACAGGTTCTCTTTGGGTCCATGACCGCTCTTGTCGTGGTCGCCGTGGGCACTCCGATCTACCGCGAAGCGCAGAAGCTCCGAGAAAGCGCAGCCGTTACGCAGGTGGCTGAGGCGGGCTACGAAGTCTTCACCGCCCTTCAGAATACACGTACCCAGCGTGGTCCCGTCCGGGTGGCGCTTGAGTCGAAGGCGCTCGCCTCCGACGCCTTCCGCGGCACGCTTCTGACAGCGCGTCAGAAGGCAGACCCGGCCACCGCCCGGGTCATCACACTTTGCACGATCGTAGATTGCACCAGCGGCCGACCTGAGGTCGCGGCAGGCCTACCTGCAAGTGTCGAGCGCTTCGCCGTCCTGCAGAAGGAGGCAGATGCGGCCCTCGCGCTGCCCCTGGAGCAGCGCCGGGTGGGTCTGAGCCGCGAGTACAACGCCGCCGCCACGGAGGTGATCGACAGGTTGGAGAAGATGTCGGTCGCGCTCGGCGAGGCGATCCGGATGGTCGACACCACGACGGCTGAGTTGATGGCCGTCAAGCAGGCCGCTTGGCTCGCACGCGACGGAGTCGGGCTGGAGCGCACGATCCTGGCGGAGGTACGCAGCAAAGGCGAGATCTCACCAGAAGCAGATCGCAAGATGGCTGATCTGCGTGGTCGAGCCCTCGTGAGCTGGTCCGTGCTCAATGAGCTTCTTGCACGGCCCGATGCTCCGGGCGAACTGGTGGCGCTAGCCAAGACGGCGAAGGCCGTCACCTTCGGAAGTTACGAGCGCGTCCGCGCCGCAGCCTACGAGGACGCCGTAGCCAAGCGGACTCCAACCATCGGCAATGACGAGCTCGACCGACTCGGCAACGAGGGGCTGGACGCGCTCTCAGCGATTCCGAATGCCGTGATGACCATGGCACGCACTCACGCCGAAACCCGGCAGAGCGCGGCCGTGGACCGACTGACCCGCGAAATCGGCCTGCTCACGATCGCTCTCATCCTGGCTGTGGTTGGCTTCGTCATCGTACGGTGGCGCATCACCGGCCCGATCACCGGCATGACCGGCATGATGCGCCAGCTCGCGAGCGGCAATCTTGACGTGGATGTGGTCGGTGCAAAGCGCCGGGACGAGGTCGGCGAAATGGCCAAGGCCGTGGAGGTGTTCAAGGATGGACTGATCCGAATGAAGGCGCTGGAGGCGGAAACGGCGCTCGCACGCGCTTCGGCGGAAGAGCAACGCAAGGCAACGTTGCGTGATATGGCTGGCCGCTTGGAGCAGGCGGTGGGCGGAATCGTCGGCATGGTCTCGTCCTCCGCCACCGAGCTTCAGGCCACCGCCCAGCAGATGACGGCAACCGCTTCGCAGACCGCTGCCCAGTCGGCGACGGTTGCGGCGGCCGCCGAGGAGGCGGCGAGTAACGTCAACACCGTCGCAGCGGCGGCCGAGGAGCTCGGCGCCTCGGTGCGGGAGATCAGCCGGCAGGTCGATGGCTCGACCAGCCTCGCGCATGTTGCAGTGGGCGAAGCCAGCCGGTCGGCGGCTCTGGTACAGGAACTCAGCGGTGCGGTGGCTCGGATCGGAGACGTGGTGACGTTGATCTCGACGATTGCCAGCCAAACAAACCTGCTGGCCCTGAATGCCACCATTGAGGCCGCCCGAGCCGGCGAGGCTGGCCGCGGCTTCGCGGTCGTCGCTGCCGAGGTGAAGGAGTTGGCAAACCAGACGGCACGGGCCACGGACGAGATCGGCCGACAGATCGGCCATATCCAAGGCTCGACCGAACAGGCCGTGCAGGCCATTGGCGGGATCTCGACGCGGATCCGTGAGATCGCCGAGGTCGCAACCTCCATCGCCGCGGCGGTGGAGGAGCAGGGTGCGGCCACGCAGGAGATCGTGCGTAACGTTGCCCAAGCGGCCGCAGGAACGGGCGAGGTCACGGGCAACATTGCCGGTGTGGCGAGTGCCGCCGAGGAAACGGGCGCGGCGGCTAGTCAGGTGCTGGGTGCGGCCTCCGAACTGTCGCTGCAATCGGAGCAGCTGAATGCGGAGGTTGACCGGTTTCTCTCGATGGTTCGGGCGGCTTGACGTAGGCCAGGCTGGTCCAGATGCATCCCCTCTCGTTGCCAGAGCACCATCCGAGGGCAGTTCGTGCGTGTAACGGAGGATGCGTTATGCGAACTGCTGCCCCTTCCGGTCCTCTCACATGCTGGTCCGGATATCTGCTCGGAAGGAAGAAGCAAAACTGAGGGCAGCGGCCACGACACCAGCACGGGATGCCCCGATGGGGCGGTTAGGCGCCGGATGGAGCGTCCTCCTTGCCTCCGAGCGCTGAGGTGACCAACGTGTCCCAAGGTGCCGGTGAGGGAAATACCTCACCGAGGAAAGCCAGGAATGCCTTAACGTTCGGGTTACCGCGCCGGCTCTCTGGCCACAGCGCCGTCATGACGGATCGCTCGACCGCAAACTCTTGCAGCACCGGTGCCAGCATACCTCGCTCGACATACGGCGCGGCGATGTAGGTCGGTGAGATGCCAATCCCGCCGCCAGCCACCAGCACCGCCGCGACGGCATCGCTGAAGTCCGTGACGATGCCGGCGTTCGGCGTGAGTTCGACCGTGCGGACGCCCACGCGGAATGGCCAGCGCAGGGCTTGGCCCGTGCTCTGGAAGCGGAAGTTCACGCATTCGTGGTGGATGAGGTCGTCCGGATGCCGCGGAGTGCCACGCTTCTCCAGGTAGGTCGGCGACGCGAAGGCACAGAGCCTGTGCGGCGCGAGGCGGCGGGAGATAAGGCGTGAGTCCGAGAGCTCGCCGACCCGGATCGCGACGTCGATGCCCTCTTCGATGAGGTCCGCGAAGCGGTCGCTGAGGCGCAAGTCGACCGACAGCCTCGGATAGCGCTCGCGGAACCGCGGCAGCGCCGGGGCGAGCAGGTGAACGCCGACCGGAAACGGCGCCGTGACCTTCAGGGTGCCGGCCGGCTCGGAGCGCGCTGCGACCGCGGCCTGCTCGATCGCTTCTGCCTCGTGCAGAAGGCGCAGCGCTCTTTCGTGCAGGTCGCGGCCCTCCGGAGTTAGCGTCAGTGAGCGCGTGGTGCGGGTGAACAGGCTCAGGCCCAGCCGCTCCTCCAGCCGCTGCACGCTCTTGCTCACCGCCGAGGGCGAGATGCCGAGCGAATGCGCGGCGGCCGTGTAGCTGCCGAGCGAGGCGGAACGGGCGAAGGCAATGATGCCGGTGAGGCGGTCGAGGCCGATCTGTTCCATGACGGCATGAGTGAAACGAACTACGGCCAGATTATCAAGATGCAGGACAAGAGCCATCCTCCCTCTCATCGGCGCGGCATCAGCGCCAATGAGAAGGATCATCATCGTGAGCAGCACTCTTCAGGATCGCACTGTGGTCATCTTCGGCGGCACCTCGGGCATCGGTCTCGCGGCTGCCCAGCAGGCCAAGGCCGCCGGCGCCAGGGTCATCGTGGTCGGCTTCAACGCCGAGGGCGCCGAGCGGGTCGCGGCCGAGAACCGCTTCGCTGGGTGGCGCGCTGCAGATGTCAACCGTTCCGAGACCATCGTCGCGGCGCTCGCCGACCTACCGCGGGTCGACCACCTCGTCCTGCTCGCCGGCACCTTCGTGGCCGGCAAGATCCTGGAGGCTGAGGTCGACTACCTGAAGCGCGCCTTCGACGAGCGGATCTGGGCTGCGGTGCACACGCTGCGCACCCTCGGCGACCGGCTCGCGCTGGACGGCTCCGTTACCTTCATCTCCGGCGCCTTGGCGGATCGCCCCAACGCCCAAGGCACCGCCGTGCTGGCTGCCGCTTCCGCTGCGATGGAGGCGTTCGCGCGCGGCCTCGCGCTCGAGTTGGCGCCGGTGCGGGTGAACTCGCTCTCGCCCGGCACCACCGACACTCCGCTCCTTGCACGCACTCTCGGCGCCCGCCGCGATGAGTATGTCGCCGCGCTCACTGAGAAGCTGCCGCAGCGGCGCCTCGGTACGGCCGAAGAGGCCGGCGCGGCAGTCGTCTTCCTGATGAGCAACGGATTCATGAACGGCGAGACCCTGCACGTCGATGGCGGCGCTCGCCTCATCTGATCGCCGTCATCACCCCGCTCATCGCCCTTGGCCGGATGGGTCAGAGCACGGAAATCGCAGCGCTCGTGGCCTTCCTGAGCGGACCGGAAGCCGGGTTCATCTCTCGGGGGCGGCGCTGACCGCCAATGACGGGTCCTTGGCTTGACCATTCGGTTCGGAAGGCCGCGCACCTTCCCCTACGTTCCAGTCAAACAGGGAGATACCCCGATGTCTAAGACCACAAACGTCGGTCACCTGGCGCCAGAACCCGACTATGACCGGCTGCTGCGAGCCAACCTGGAGCGCGTCTTCAACGAACGCGACGCCGGCAAACGTGCGGCAGCCCTGGACGAGCTCTTCGTGGCCGAGCCGGTCATGTACGAGCCGACCAACATCGTCGAGGGACGGTCCGACCTCGCTACGGTTGCCGGAAATCTACTAGAGCAATTCGGGCCGACGTTCCGGTTCAAGCCCGTCGGCATAGCCGTCGGACACCATGGCCTGGGTTCACTACAGTGGCAGGCTGGCCCGGAAGGCGGGCCAGTCGCGGTCACCGGCACGGACGTGGCCGAGGTCGTCGACGGCAGGATCGCACGCCTCTGGGTGCTCCTCAACCCACTTGAGGCTTGAGAGCGCTACCGTATAAAACCCACGAGTTCACTAACACGCAGGCGTTCCACGAAATATTAGATTACGTCGTCCTAAGAACAGGTCACCTAAAGCATCCGGGACGAAGGCGGACATTGTGACAGCTCCTCAACCGGGCAGAAGAGGGGTGCTGTCTGCTATACCCGCCAGATTACGTTTGACTGAGATCGCCCTGAGAGCGTCCTCTCAGAGCGCTTCCATCGGATGATTCTGCGCCATCGTTTCGGGCGAGGATCAGGTCTCTCCCTGAGGGCGATCACATCACCAAGAGGTGACCGCCCCCTTTTGGGCAAGCTCACGTTATGCGAGCGGCGCGAACGACTCGCGGCGAGGCTGATAACAGTAAGTCGCAATCACACCAGGGATCAGTTGGAGATCAGCTCTCGTGCGGGACCGCCCGTCTCCTGGCCTCGACCGCGAGCATAGGGCGGCAGAGCCGGGTTCTTGGCATTTGCATAGTCCGCATCAGTCTCGAAGTCCTCGCTACGCGGCACCACGCCCACCGGCAAAGGTGAGGACAACGAGGATATGCAGAGCGCTGAACAGGGTTGCGCAGGTGCGATGACCTTTGCGCTTGCACCTATGTCGGCTGCGGCAAGTGTACCGGCTGCGGTGAGCAGGACAACAACGCTGTGCTTGATGCTGAGCATGTCATGTTCCTCGGCTTTCCGGTCGAACACTTTGCTCGGTCCGGTTACGGCCTGACAGACGCGGCATTTCACATTTTATTCCGAACTGGGCGGAAAAACTTCTGCGATATCGCTCGGTGCACTTCTCGGCATCCGGTCGAAAAAATTCGGCGAGCTCCGGAATAAACGTCGAGAAACGGCGTCTCTGTCCCCGAAAGGCCACCAAGCGCTCCCGCCGCGAGTGGCTGAGTCAAACGAAGTCCGCGTCTGTCAGGAGACTGGCCGTGAGCGATATGATCCGCCTCATCGAGCCGCTTATCCCGGCTCTTCGCCGCTATGCCCGCGCCCTCCTGCACAACCCGACCGATGCCGACGACCTTGTCCAGGACTGTCTGGAGCGCGCCATCAGCCGGTGGCATCAGCGCCGCACCGACGGTGATGTGCGCACATGGCTTTACGCCATTCTTCACAACCTCGCCGTCAGCCAGATGCGCCAGCGCGCCCGTCGCGGCTCGTACATGCCCGTTGATGATGCGCCGGAGGCAACCCTCGCGGTTGCTCCGAGCCAGGATGATGGCCTGCTTCAGCGTGACCTGACGGCGGCCCTCGCTGCTCTGCCTGAGGAGCAGCGGAGCGTGCTCCTGCTCGTGAGCGTGGAGGGGCTCTCCTACGCCGAGACCGCGCAGGTTCTCGCCATACCGATCGGCACCGTGATGTCGCGCCTGGCGCGTGCGCGCGACCGGATGATCCATCTCATGGACGGAGAGAACGTGGCTCCCGTCAAGCGTCCGCTGCTCAGGAGGGTGAAGTGACCGTACGCCCGATCACCGAGGACGATCTCCAGGCATTCGTCGACGAGCGCTTGGAAGCAACGCGCAGGACCGAGGTCGAAGCCTACCTCGCCTGCCACCCCGATGTCAGTCGGCGCGTCGAGCGCATGCGCGCACTCGGTAACGACTTGCGAGGGGTCTTCGCGCCGGTGGCAGTCGAACCGGTCCCGGCGCAACTCAACCTCGCCCATCTCGTCGAAGCGCGACGGCGCCCGCGTCTGCCCGCTTGGCAGGCTGCGGCTGCGGCCGTGCTGCTCGCGCTCGGTGGCCTCGGCGGCTGGGGCCTTCGCGGAACGTTGTCCCCGCCGATGATCGGGGTCGATGCCTTGGCCCAGGAGGCGAGTGCGAACTACTCGGTCTATGCGCCCGATCACATGCGCCCAGTCGAGCTCGCAGCCAGCGAGAGCGACGAACTCGCGCGCTGGTTCTCCGCCCGGCTTGAGCGCCGTGTCGGTGTGCCGGACCTGAGTTCCTCCGGCTATCGCCTGATGGGCGGGCGCCTCGTGGCCACACCGCACGGTCCGGCAGGCCTGCTGATGTACGACGATCACCACGGCACGCGCCTCGTCATGCTGATGCGGCCCATGGCGCAACCGGGCGATGTGCCCATGCGCGAGCACCGGTCCGGGTCGGCCGCCGGTTACGCCTGGGCCCAGGACGGGCTGGGTTACAGCCTCGTGGGGGCGAGCGATCCGGTCGGCCTGCACACTCTCGCCAACGAGATCCGCCGCACGACCGCGACGAACACCTGAGGCATCCATGACCCTGCTGCACCATCTGACCGGGGCTCCTCCCGGAATGACGACGCGCGCCCTGATGCTGCGCCTCTCCACCATCGGAACCGTGCTCGCCGGGGCCGCCGGAAGCCTCGCCTATGCGGGCGGCTGGCTGTCGCCGGGTGCCTTGACCCCAGCCCTGGTCATCGACCGGTTCGAGCAGGTGAACGGTCCGCATCTCGGCTTTCGGCGCAACCACGCCAAGGGCCTGTGCGTGGCTGGCAGCTTCGCCAGCAACGGAACAGGAGCCCGCCTCTCGAAGGCGAGCGTGTTCTCGGCGGGGCGCGTGACGCGGGTCGCAGGACGAGTCGCACTGGCAGGCGGGCAGCCGTACGCGGCCGATGCCGGGACGACCGTGCGCAGCCTCGCCCTGCGCTTCCCGCTGCCTGATGGTGAGGAGTGGCGCACGGGCATGAACAACATTCCGGTCTTTCCGGTGCGCACACCCGAAGCGTTCTACGAGCAGTTGCTCGCCGCCAAGCCGGATCCGGCTACCGGCAAGCCCGATCCCGAGCGCATGAAGGCGTTCTTCGCGGCCCATCCGGAAAGCGTAAAGGCCACTGGCCTGATCAAGGCGCGCACGATCACCTCGGGTTTCGCCGACAGCACCTTCTGGAGCCTGAACGCCTTCCGGTTCACGGCGGCCGATGGCCATGTGACACCGGTGCGCTGGGCCTTCGTACCGGAGCTGCAGGCGACGCAAGAGACCGCCGCGCAGGCATCGCAGACGGACAAGAACTACTTGTTCGACGACTTCGTCGCGCAGCTTCAGCGGGAACCGTTGCGCTGGCATCTCATCGTGACGCTGGGTCAGACGAGTGATGCAACCGCCGACGCGACACTGCCTTGGCCCGCAGACCGCGAGCGCGTGGATGTGGGCACCCTGACCCTCACCGACGCGGCACCGGAGGAAGCCGGCAATTGCCGGGACATCAACTTCGATCCGCTCGTCCTGCCGGAGGGCATCGCACCGTCCGGCGATCCGCTGCTGAGCGCCCGCTCGGCCGCCTATTTCCGCTCCTCCACTCGCCGAGCTGGCGAGGAGAAGAGCGCCAGCGCCGTGCCTGCAACGACCACTCGAGGACCTGGCCTGTGACGGATCCCATCGGCTTCAACCCGCCGGCACGCCTGCTCCACTGGAGCATGGCGGCACTGATTCTGGCCATGCTGCTCATCGGCGTCGCGATGGTGACCTCGCTCGCCGACTACCACGCCTTGGTCGCGCTTCACCGACCACTCGGCCTCCTGATCCTGCTCCTTGCAGTCCTGCGGCTCGCGAACCGCTGGCGCTGTCCGCCGCCGCCCCTACCGTCGGATCTGCCCGCGTGGCAGCGGCGGGCCGCGCATGCTTCACACATCATGCTCTACGGGCTGATGCTGGCCATGCCGCTCGTCGGTTGGGCGATGCTGTCGGCGGCGCGCTACCCCGTTGCGCTGGCCGGGCCGCTCGTGCTGCCACCGATCCTGCCGCAGAGCCCGATGCTGTACGCTTGGCTACGCGAGCTCCACACCGTGCTGGCCTACACGCTGTTCGGCATCATCCTGACTCATCTCGGGGCGGCGCTGCTGCACGTGCTGATCCGCCAGGACGGTGTGTTCGCCAGCATGGCACCTTGGCGTTCGCGACGCCCGGCTACGACGCGCCGGGCAGACGCATGATCGGAGGCGCAAACGCCGAATGTGAGCACGGACCGGGAGGGGCTCCATGCCGTGGCATTCGTCCCAGGAAACCGGGCCGGGGTCTGCGCCAGCTTGCCACCCAGGCGCGGGAACGGCGCGTTTGACTGAGTTTGAACTGTCACTCAGAAGAGTGGAACGTCATGCCCGTACCAAGCAGCCTTCAAGACGGCTGCCTCGAACTTACGGATGACCGATCAGCCAACGATCAGATGCCTCGCACCGTTCAACAGCTGAGCGAAAACGCGAGCAACGACAAGCCCAAATAGATGTTGCAGGGACCTCTCGAGGACATCGACAAGCACACTCGTATAATCAAAGGCCGCATCAAGCCGGTCGGCGGCGAGGTCGACCTGACCGGTATTTCGAACCCGATCAAGTGAAATTCTAGTGCATGATGGTGGCCAGGTGGAGAGGCTTGATCGCTGAGCGCTAGATCGTCATCCCGGCGTGAGTGACGCACGAGATCTCGATGAACAGCCCACCGCCGCCTCCGCTGCACGCCCTCCGTCGCGGCGAACTCGCCGGGGCGCGGGAGCTGCGCCTGAGCGGACAGCTGAGCGAGTTTCCGCCCGAAATCTTCGGCCTCGCCGACACATTGGAGTTGCTCGATCTCAGCGGCTGCGGCCTCTCCGAACTTCCGGACGACATCGGCCGACTCAAGCGGCTGAGCGTCCTGTTCTGCTCCGGCAATCACTTCGAGCGGCTTCCGCCCGCGCTCGGGGATTGCCCGGCGCTGAGCCAGATCGGTTTCCGCGCCACCGGATTGCGCGAGGTTCCGGCCGAGGCCTTGCCCCCGGCCCTGCGCTGGCTCACGCTGACCGACAACCGGATCGAGCATCTGCCCGACGCCCTCGGTCGGCGCCCGCACTTGCAGAAGCTGATGCTGTCGGGAAACCGGCTGCAGGCGCTGCCGTCCTCGCTTGAGGGCGTGCAAAACCTCGAATTGATGCGCCTCTCGGCCAACCGCTTCGAGGCGTTGCCCGCTTGGCTGACGGAGATGCCGCGGCTCGCCTGGATCGCCTGGGCCGGCAATCCTCTCGACGATGAGGCAAGGCCGGCGCTTGTGCCGCGCGTACCCTGGGATGCGCTCGATCTCGGCCCGTGCCTCGGCGAAGGTGCGTCGGGACGGATTCACCAGGCACTGTGGCGTCGATCCGGCGGAGTGGAGGCGGTCGCGGTGAAGCTGTTCAAGGGCCGGATGACCAGCGACGGGCTGCCCGAGCGCGAGATGGAGGCCTGCCTCGCCGCCGGCCGGCACCCCCATCTAACCGGTGCCCTCGGCCGGATCGAGGGCCACCCAGATGGGGTGCAGGGGCTCCTGATGCCGCTGATCCCGGACGATTGGCGGGTCCTGGCCGGACCGCCGAGCCTGGAGAGCTGCAGCCGCGACGTCTACGCGGCCGACCTCGCTTTGCCGCCGCAGACGGCATTGCGCATCGCGGGCGGCGCGGCCCGGGCCGCCGCCCATCTCCACGATTGCGGCGTGCTCCACGGCGATCTCTACGCGCACAACACACTCTGGGACGGGCGCGTCGGCGAGACGGTGCTCAGCGATTTCGGGGCTGCTTCACTGCTGCCGCGCGGCGAGGCCGGCGCTTCGTGGCTGCGCATCGAGACCCGCGCCTGGGGCATCCTGCTCGGCGAACTGCTCGACCGCTGCGCTGAGGAACCCGAGGGGATCGCCGCGTTGCGCGCGCTGGAGCGAGCCTGCTGCCAGGCCGACACGCGGGCCCGCCCCTCGATAGCCGAGGTGGTGGACATCCTGTTCCCACTTCTGTCGCCGGAACGTCGCGCTCCTGCGTGATCCATGACCCGCTGAGCCGCGTTGTGTTTGTCTCGGACAATGCGGCAGGATGCAGACTCGCATCCGCCACAACCCCTACGAGGAGCAGGACGAAACCGCATGAGCGACCCGCGCGAGATCGAGCTGAAGCTGGAATGCGAGCCTTCCGACATCGCCAGCCTGCAGGATCATCCGCTCCTGCGGGATGCGGCGGTGCAAGGGGAAGCGGAACTCGCCTCCGTCTACTTCGATACGTCCGACCGGCAGCTGCTGGCAGCCAAGTTCGGGCTGCGGGTGCGCGAGAGCGGCGGTCGCTTCGTCCAGACCCTCAAGGCCGAGGGTGACGGTCTGTTCGACCGGCCGGAATGGGAGCATCCGGTCGAGCGCTCCGAACCCGACCGGGCGGTCCTCGCCGACACACCGTTCGCGCGCCACGTCGATGCCGGCGCGGCGCTGGAGCCGCTCTTCATCACCCGTGTGACTCGGCGGACCTACCTCATCGAGCAGGGCGAGTCGCGCATCGAGGTTGCCCTCGATACGGGCCGGATCGAGGCACCCGCCGCGGGTGACCGCATCCTGCCGATCTGCGAGGTCGAGCTCGAACTGAAGGATGGGACGGCGAGCGACCTGTTCGCCCTCGCGCAGGCCGTCGCGAACCTCGTACCGGTGCGCCTCGGCGTGCGCAGCAAGGCCGAGCGCGGCTATGCCCTGGCCACGGGCAAGCTCGAGAAGGTGCGCAAGGCCGAGCCCGTGCCACTGCGCGAGGACATGAGCGCGGCCGATGCCTTCCGGGCCGTGGCGCACGCCTGCCTGCGCCAGATGCGCATCAACGAGGACATCCTGCTCAAGGGCCGCGACGTCGATGCCCTGCACCAGATGCGCGTCGCGATCCGACGCCTGCGCTCGGCCTTCTCCCTGTTCGGCGACCTCGTGGACGATCCGCTCGGCGTGCGCATCCGGACTGAGTTGAAGGAAGTCACGGAGCCGTTAGGGCGGGCGCGCAACCTCGACGTTTTCCTCGCCACCATCCTGCCGGCCGAGCGCGAGCGGCATCCGGACGAGACCGGCCTGCTCGGCCTGGAGCGCCAGCTCGAGGACGAGCGCTCGAAAGCCTATCGCGACATCGCCGCGCTCCTCGGCTCGGATGCGTGGCGGATGCTGCTGCTCGACCTCGTCGGCTGGATCAATGCCGGCCCGTGGCTGCGCGACAAGAGCCCCGGACGCGCCGCCCTGCGCGAGGAGCCGGCCCGCGTCTTCGCCGCCCGCGAACTCGACCGGCGGCGGCGGCAGGTGAAGCGGCGCGGACGCCATCTCGACGAACTCGATCCCGAGGAGCGCCACCGAGTCCGCATCGCCGCGAAGAAGCTGCGCTACGGCGCCGAGTTCTTCGCCGCGCTCTTCCCCGGTAAGAAGGCCGCCAAGCGCCACTCCGCCTTCGGCAAGGCACTCTCCGACCTTCAGGACCATCTCGGCGCGCTCAACGACATCGCCACAGGCGACGAGCTGATGCGGGATCTGACGGCCGAGTCGGTCGGCGCCTCGACTCTGTTCGCCGCTGGAATGACCGCAGCCGACATCGAGGCGCGCACCCGCACGCTCTTGGAGGCTGCGGCGGAGGCGCACGAGGAACTCGTCGATACCAAACCCTTCTGGCGCTGAGGCGAATCCAGTCACGACGGGAGCCGGGCACTTGCGGAAGAAGGGTCGAAGCGAACCTGGCTCCCGTGTCAATCGATCTAAGCAGGTTCTAAGTCCGCTCAGGTTGCGGCCGTGTCCTGCGCGATGCCCGATTGCCCGCAACCAAACTCTGCCGTAACGCGGCCGGGTTGAAGGCGCGGGAACGTTTCCGCCGCCAGAGTTTTTCGCGGTAATGCGTTTCGAGGTCGAGCGAAAATTCCTCGTGGCCGATGACGGCTGGCAGGCCGGTGTCACCTCTCGCCGTCACCTCACGGATGGCTTGGTCGGGCAGTTCTCAACTGGGAACAAAGTGCGGGTGCGGCTCGACGAGGACCGGGCGTGGCTGACAGTCAAGGGCGAGCGCGTCGGCCTTGGAAGGCCAGAATTCGAGTACGAGATCCCACGCACCGACGCGGAATCGATGCTGAGCCTCGTCTGCGACACCTGCTTCATCGAGAAGACGCGCCACTGCGTGCCCCATGCCGGACTGGTCTGGGAAGTCGATGTCTACGGTGGGACGCTGACCGGTATGATCCTGGCCGAGGTGGAACTTGAGCATGAAGAACAAGCCTTCGAGCGTCCACCCTGGCTCGGCCGTGAGGTGACGGGGGATCTGCGCTTCCGCCAGTCGGCCTTGCTGCGCCGCTTCAGCGAAGCGGGGCGGGTCGTCACCGTGGAAGAGGTTCTGACCGCGCCGCCTTGATCGACCGGCGGTCGCACGGCTTCGTCGTCGCATCCGCTCGCGCTATGAAGGCTCGGGAGTAGTCTTTCGAACGAGGGAGCGGGGACGGTGGAGCAGGCGGCGCGTCCGGGCGATGGCCGCCCCTCCCGCCTGCGCCGGCTCGTCCGCCCGAGCGTGCGACGGCTTCGCCTCTGCAGCGGCCTCGTGCTGTTCGCCTACGTGCTCACGCACCTGCTCTGCCACGCACTCGGCAACATCTCCCTCGACGCGCTGGAAACCGGGCTCGTCGTGAAGGTCGCGCTCTGGCGCACGCTGCCGGCCCTGGTGCTTCTCTACGGCGCGCTGGCGATCCACCTCGTTCTCGGGCTTTACGCCTTCTACGAGCGGCGCTTCTACCGGGTGCGGCCGGCCGAGACCGCGCAGCTCCTGCTCGGCCTCGCGGTCCCGGTGCTGCTCCTCAGTCACGTCGTCGGCACCCGTCTCGCCTGGAGCCTTGAGGGGCTGGACCGAGGTTATCCCCAGGTTCTCTACGCGACCTGGGTCGCCGCTCCGGGCCAAGGCATGATGCAGGCGGTCGGTCTCGTCGTGGCGTGGCTGCACGGCTGCTTCGGCCTCGCTTTCTGGCTCCGGCTGAAGCGCGGTTTTCCCCGCGTCGCGCCCTGGCTGCTCGCGGGGTCGGTGCTCGTGCCAACCCTGGCGCTCCTCGGTATCGTCCAGGGCGGACGCAGCGTGGCGGCGCTCGCTGCCGATCCCGCCTGGCGTGCGCAGGAGCTGGGAGCAAACCATTTCGGCCTGCCGGCGCAGAGCGAGCGGCTGGGCCAGATCCGCCGCGGGTTGTTCTCGGCCTACATGGCGGCGCTCGCCCTCGTCGTGCTGGCCCGCGGCGCCCGCACCTTTGCCGAGGCACGGGGTGGCTTCGTGCGCATCGGCTATCCCGACGGGCGCACCGTCCGCGTGCCACGGGGCAGCAGCGTTCTCGAAGCGAGCCGGCGCGGCCGCATCCCGCATGCGAGCGTGTGCGGCGGGCGGGGCCGCTGCTCGACCTGCCGCATCCGTGTGGTCGACCCGGAGCGCCGCCGCCACCTACCGGAGCCGGAGCAGGCGGAGCGCCTCGTCTTGGAGCGCATCGGCGCGAGCCCCGGCATCCGGCTCGCCTGCCAGCTCCGGCCGACGGCCGACCTCACCGTCGCGCCCCTGTTCACACCGCAGACCCGCACTACGACCGGGCCCGATTCGGAACGGGCCGCGACCGGCGAGGAGCGGTTCGTCGTCGTGCTGTTCGCCGACCTGCGCGGCTCGACCCGGTTCGCCGAGGAGCACCTGCCCTACGACACTGTGTTCGTCATCGGCCGCTTCCTCGGCGCCGTCGGCCGGGCGGTGCGCGAGGCGGGCGGTTCGGTGAACCAGCATCTCGGCGACGGGCTGATGGCGATCTTCGGCCTCGATCGTGATCCGAAGCACGCGGCCCGCGACGCCCTGAAAGCGGTCGACGGCATTGCGCGCCACGTGGAGCAGCTCAATCGCATGCTTTCTGCCGATCTCGGTGAGCGCCTGCGCTACGGCATCGGCTTACATGCGGGCATGGCTATCGTCGGCGAACTCGGAGACGAGACAGAATCACGGTTCACGGTGCTCGGCGACACGGTCAACGTCGCCGCCCGGTTGGAGGGCCTGACCGGGCCGATGCGGCAGGTCGCGATCGTCTCGGAAGCCGTCTACGAGGCCGCCGGCCTCGCCCCCGGCACGCTTCAGGAGCTGACGCTGACGGGGCGAGCCCAGCCACTCCGGGCGCGCCTGATCGGTGCCGACGTTCCAGCGGCGCTTCAGGACGGATGATCGGTCCGGTCAGCGGCCCGTCGCGCGCCCACCCCCGTTCGAGCCGATGGCATCGGCCGGCGACGGCTTGATGGACCAGAGTTCCGTCGGCAGGCTGATCGGCGCGCCGGGCTTGTAATCGGCTGAATCCTGGATGTGCGAAGTGGTGACGTAGATAGTCCCGTCCGGCCCCTCGCCGAAGGTGTCCGGCCAGCGCAAGGACGGGTCCTGCACCAGCGTCGTCAGCCCATCCCTGCCGCCGGAGAGGTCGCGCACCTTCACCGCGTTGTCCTGGGGCGAGGTCACGTACATCCGCCCATCGCGGCGGGCGATCAGCAGGCCGTCCGCGACCCCGTTCTCGCCGACCTTCGCGATCTTGCCGGAAAGACTCTTGTCGGTGAGCGTGTCGGGCACCAGCGAGGCGGTCGCCCAGCCGGTCAGCGCGTCGGTCGGCAGGCTGTAGAGCGTCTTGCCCTTGATCGCCTGCCAGTAGAGTGTCTTGCCATCGTTCGCGAGGGCGATGCCGTCGGCGGCGAACTCCACACCGCGCCCGTCGGGCCGACGCAGCGGCTTGCCATCGTAGCTCACGGTCACCGACTTGTCGGGCATGGTCGAGGGATCGCCCGAGAGGATACGCTTGGCCGAGCCGCTGTCGAGATCAACGACGATCAGCGCACCCTCGGCGCCGGAATCGGTGAGGTAGGCGGTCTTGCCATCCGGCGAGATCCGCACGTCGTTGAGGTAGGAGGCCTGGAGTACAGTGCTGGTGTCGAAGGGGATCGTCTTGACCACCTTGTTGGTCTTCAAGTCGATCCCGACCAGCTTCGGCCCGTCCTTGATCACGTGGGCCATGGCGGGGGCCGCGGCGTCTACGACCCAGAGCCGGTCCTGTCCGTCGGCGACCACGCTCTGCACGCAGACGAAATGATCCTTCGGCGAGAGTTCGTCGGCTCGCGCGTTGCGCCACGCGTTCCACTGATCGTCGGGGTAGGGGACGGGCTTACCGTCCTTCAACTCGGCCACCGAGACCGGGGCATCCTCGCTCCAGCGCGGGAAGTTGACGAAGATGCGTCCGTCGCGGGCGACCGTGATGCCGGTCACCTGATGCTCGAAGCTCGCGATCTTGGTGAGCGCAGCCTTTTCCTGTGCCTGGGCGGGGAGGGGACTTGCCATCGTCCCGGTGAGCAGCACCGCGGCGAGGGCGGTGAAGGTTCTGGTCATGGTCGGGCTACCTCGGGCGAGAGGACGGAGCGCAATTGACCGTCGGAACCCCGGCCCGGCCAGCCGGGGTCCTTCACGAAACCGTTGCCCCGGGAGCGTCGTCCTGGAGGAGGACCGGACGGTGGCCAGGACGAAGTCCTGGGTCGGTGCCTCGTGGCCGGGCAGCTTGTCGCCCTCGACGCCGAGCACCTTGATTGCGATGCCGCGTTGGGCGGAAATCCGATCTTCAGGAGTTCGCCGGGGCCCTGCGCCCGTTCCGGCGGCAAATCCGGAAGGATCTCCAGCTCACCCATGGCGGCGCCGCTGATTTTGGCATGGGAGGCGCGCACCACGTGCCGGAATCGGTCCGCTGTGATCTCGCTCTCGTGGGTCATCGAGGCGATGATCCGGTCGACGGTCTCATTCTCGCCGGCGGCCGGGGTTTCGATACCGTCATGGTAGCGAATCGGTTCAGCAGGCGGGGAGAGGCTCGCGTCTCAGCGGATCTGAGAGAGCGAACTGGGAAAAACGCGTGGAAGTTCGGACCGACGCGCGGTTTGCAACTTCTCATCCTGGATCTTCGGTCGACCGGCTGGCGATGCGAAATCTGACCTGAAGTTTGCTGGAACGGTTCAGGTTCGCCCGCCGTTACAGGCGCAGATTGATCCCAATCGGAGGATTTTCATGCGCAAATCCCTTTTCGCTGCCGCCGCGGTCCTGACGCTCGCCGGGGCCTCGGGCGCCCTTGCCCAGACCACCGTGATCGAGCGCGACGCTCCGGATCGCGTCGTGGTGGATCGCGCGCCCAGCAACTCCTCGACCACCGTCGAGCGGCGGGAGCATTCGGACGGCTGCTCCAGCAAGACCGTGACGAAGGAAAACGACATGGGCGACCGTAAGACGGTCACCAAGGAGAACTGCGACTGATCCTTAGGGACCCGAGTCACAGGACGTGAAAGAGCCCGCTGCGGAGGATCGCAGCGGGCTCTTTCTTTGCGGTTGCCTCTCGGTTCAGGCGTGCGCGAGCACGGCGAGCAGGAGCAGAGCGATGATGTTGGTGATCTTGATTGCCGGGTTCACGGCGGGGCCCGCCGTGTCCTTGTAGGGGTCGCCGACGGTGTCGCCGGTCACGGCCGCCTTGTGCGCGTCCGAGCCCTTGCCGCCGTGGTGGCCGTCCTCGATGTACTTCTTGGCGTTGTCCCAGGCGCCGCCACCCGAGGTCATCGAGATCGCGACGTAGAGGCCCGTCAGGATCACGCCGAGCAGCGAGGCGCCGACGGTGGCGAAGGCCTGCGACTTGCCCGCGATCGACTGGATCACGAAGAAGATCACGATCGGCGACAGCACCGGCAGGAGCGAGGGGACGATCATCTCCTTGATCGCCGCCCGGGTCAGCATGTCCACCGCGCGGCCGTAATCCGGCCGGTCGGTACCCTGCATGATGCCGGGCTTGGCCCGGAACTGGCGCCGCACCTCCTCGACCACCGCGCCAGCCGCGCGGCCCACTGCCGTCATGGCGATGCCCGCGAACAGGAACGGGATCAGGCCGCCGAGCAGGAGGCCGACGACGACGTAGGGGTTGGAGAGCGAGAAATCGACGCTCACCCCTTGGAAGAAGCGGTACTGCGTGGGGCTGGCATTGGCGATGAAGTAGTTCAGGTCCGAGGTGTAGGCAGCGAACAGCACCAGGGCGCCGAGGCCGGCCGAGCCGATGGCGTAACCCTTGGTGACGGCCTTGGTGGTGTTACCGACCGCATCGAGCGCGTCGGTCGCCTTGCGCACATCCGGGGGCAGACCCGCCATCTCGGCGATGCCGCCCGCGTTGTCGGTGACGGGGCCGAAGGCGTCCAGCGCCACGATGAAGCCCGCAAGCGCCAGCATCGCCGTGACCGCGATAGCGATGCCGAACAGGCCGGCGAGCGCGTAGGTCGCGATGATGCCCGCCACGATGACGAGGGCCGGCAGCGCGGTCGATTCGAGCGAGATCGCGAGCCCCTGGATCACGTTGGTGCCGTGGCCGGTGACGGAGGCCGTGGCGATCGACTTCACCGGGCGGAAGTTCGTGCCGGTGTAGTACTCGGTGATGACGACGATCAGCGCGGTGATGACGAGGCCGAGCACCGCGCATCCGAACAGGGCGCCCGAGGAGAAGGTCAGGCCGGTATTCGTGGTGAAGGTGGTCGAGAAGCCGCCGAACATGGCGAGGTTCACGCCGGCGATGGCCACGATCGAGAGCACGCCGGCCGCGATCAGGCCCTTGTAGAGCGCGCCCATGATCGACTGGTTGGCGCCGAGCTTCACCGCGTAGGTGCCGATGATCGAGGTGACGATGCAGGCCGCTCCGATGGCCAGCGGATAGATCATCATCGCTTCGAGCACGGGCGCGTTGCCCGCGAAGAAGATCGCGGCGAGCACCATGGTGGCGACAACCGTCACCGCGTAGGTCTCGAACAGGTCCGCGGCCATGCCGGCGCAATCGCCGACATTGTCGCCGACGTTGTCGGCGATGGTGGCGGGATTGCGCGGATCATCCTCGGGAATGCCGGCCTCGACCTTGCCGACGAGGTCGCCGCCGACATCGGCACCCTTGGTGAAGATGCCGCCGCCGAGGCGGGCGAAGATCGAGATCAGGGAGGCGCCGAAGCCCAATGCCACGAGAGCGTCGATGACCTCTCGGCTTCCCGGCGCTAGGCCGGCACCGCGGGTGAGGAACAGATAGTAGAGAGCGACGCCGAGCAGCGCGAGGCCCGCCACCAGCATGCCGGTGACCGCGCCGGACTTGAAGGCGACCTCCAGGCCCCCACCGAGCGACTGCGTGGCGGCCTGCGCGGTGCGGACGTTGGCACGGACCGAGACGTTCATTCCGATGAAGCCGGCCGCGCCCGAGAGCACCGCGCCGATCAGGAAGCCGATGGCGACCTTGATGCCGAGGAAGTAGGCCAGAAGGACGAAGAGGACGAGGCCGACGATGCCGATGGTCGCATATTGGCGCCTCAAATAGGCCTGCGCCCCCTCGGCGATGGCGCCTGCAATCTCCTGCATACGCTGCGTGCCCGCATCCCTTCGCATCACGTCACGGATCGTCACAACACCGTAGGCAACGGCGCAGAGCCCGCCCACGATGATCAGCAAAAGTGCGGTCATGCGTGCGTCCTTGGATTTTGATTGTGGTTTACCGAGCTTGGCCGGGATGGCCATGGACGTTGCTCGGTTTGAGGCGCCCTCCCTGGAGAAGCGGAACTTGATTGCCAAACTTCGGCGTTCAGCGCAAATGCCTCGTGCCGTTGAGAACCTTTCGAAACGGCCAAGATGCAAGATAATGACAGGATTTAGATTGCTGCAGTGCAATCGCTGCGCTGCAAGATGAGGCTCTGACGGCCCATTCATCCGCACCGGACGTTTGCGGCTTGGATTGTCCCGCTAATCGTGAAGGCTTGGGAGATGCCGGACACATCCCCGAGACCGTCAGACCGCAGCCGATCTCTCGCCATCGTCTGCTTCGACGGCGACTGAGGCAGTTCGTTCCGTCAACCGGCGGCGCAAGCGCTGATTCTCTTCCTCGAGATGCTGGCGAGCATCCTCATGGTCGCGCAACGTCGACAAGAGCTGGTCGTTCAGAATCATCGTCCGCTGCTGGTCGGCGATGGCAATCGACCTTTCACCGACAGCGATCGACAGCCGGACCTCGACAGCCTCCCGTTCAGCGACGAGTTGCTCACGATCCTGAAGAAATTGACGAATGGCTCGCGCGGCCGTGCGGTTGCTGCTCCCAAGGATCGCGATCCGCTGGTCGGCCACCGCAAGTCGGCGCTGCGTCTCGATCAACAGCGTTCGGGTCGTATTGTACTCAGCCTCAGTCACGGCGAGTTGACGCTGGGCGTCGGTCAACAGCGCTTGGCTGGCGTCGTACTCGGCAGCGGGCACCATCGGGACGCTTGCGGCCTCATCCTCCGGCGGGGATCCGGTGAGGGCGATACGGAGCCGCTGAAGCAAATCATGCAGCGGCATCGGTGCCTCCTGCCGGCACTTGCGCCGTCACCGATGCACCGTCGTCCGCTCCCTCTCCAGACCTTCTCGATGGTAAGGAACCGGCGAGCCGCATCTCCAGGCGATGGAGCGGCGCAGTGTGATGGCGATACTCCGCCGATGCGCGCAGCCATGTCAGCAGCGGCTCCGCCTCCCGCTGCGCCCACGGCGCTTCGATGTCGGACAACGGCTCCTCCAGACCAAGCACTTCGTGCCGGGCAGCAACCTCAATCCAGCTCGAAGCAAGAGGGGCATCGTCGTTCATGAACAGGAGACCGGAGAGGAACAGGACCCGCTGGATCATCACGGTCGAGATCTCGATGTAGCAATCCCCGAGGATCTCCGGGTGGACGCGCCCACCGAAGCTGCCAGTCGCGACCGCCTCACCCCCGCTGCGATAGGAGCTGTGCGAGAAGACGCAACCTTGGGCCGACATGCGTGCAACCTGTGCCGCGATCTTCTCGGGGACGAAAAGATCCGGACTGATCAGGAAGGCGACGTAATCTCCGCGGGAAGCCAGCAGTCCGAGACGAAGGCGTGCTGGGAGCCGCCGCTCCGGCGTCGGTCGCAGCCTCCTCGTGCAAGCCCCATCCGGGCCAAGGGCTTCGAGGATTGCGTGGTCTCCGACGAGGATCACCTCATCCGGCCGTCGTGTCTGAGCCTCGACGCTGGCAATCGCCCGGCGGGCGGCCACCGCATCGGATCCGACATCGATGACCACCGAGACCGATGTCTCTGCCGCGCTCGTCCGCGCCATCTGGTCCGCCCGGTCGGCGACACGTCGATTTGGGCTGCGATAGCGCAGGAACTCGCCGGTCCGCCGTAGGAAGCGTTCCCGGCTTCCGTCCACCAGTGCGGCCTCCAGCACGCTCGTTTCGTCGAGCACATCGTCCCAAAAGGCACTGTTCTCAGCCAGAGCGACGCTGCGGTGAGAGCCCTGATCCGGATGGAGGCGTGAGCGCAGCAGGCAGCGCGGAACGTGGACGAAATTCGCCTCGCGCGCGAGCCTCCACCACATCCGGTAATCCTGGGTGTGCGGATAGCGCGCGTCGAAGCCGCCGACGCGCAGAAGAAGCTCGCGGGTAGTGAGAATCGTACAGCCGTTGATCAGTCCCTCGTAGAAGGCGAGGCGCGGGTTATGCGCCAGCACGGTTTGATCGAGCCGCTGCTCACCCATGATGCGGCCCGCCGCATCGATCCACGACAAATCAGAGAAGAGACAGACATCGTCCCGGTTGACCGCTTCCAGAATCTGCACCTGAATTTCGGTCTTGCCAGGCTCGAACAGGTCGTCGTGCGACAGCCACGAGAACAGGCGGCCGGATGCGTTCGCAAGGGCAGTGTTGAGCGCGACCGCCACCCCGCTCTGGGATTGGTGCAGATAGCGGATCCGATCACCGAACGCGCTCGCGATGGCGAAGGTCTCGCCGTCGTCGTCCGAGCCGTCATCGACGACGATGATTTCCGTCTCCGCGTGCCGCTGCCGGAGGGCGCTCTCGATCGCCTCGCCGAGATAGTTCGCGCCGTTATGGACCGGAATCGCGATGGTGACGCTGCGATCGCCCAAACTTATCCCTCTGTCGTCGAAGCTTGCATCGGGACTTGGATCGAGTCCTGCGCCGAGCGCGTTCGGTCGAAGGTGCTGGTGAGTTCGCCCCCGAGTTCGACCGCCTCCATAAGCAAGGCCGGGACGTCGATTACGGCACTCTCGTTGAAGCCGAAGTCGGTAAAGCTCTCAAAGGTCGGGATGTGGTATTTCCACACCGGCGTCCGACCCGTGACAAGGAAGATCGCGTGGGAGCCGGTCGGACGGACGAGGCAGGTGCCATCGTTCAATTCCGGGCCCATCATGATCGCCGGAATATCCTCGCTGAAGACGAGATCGTCCGCACCCGCGAAGAGAGCTTGATAGACGGCCGGGCTCGCGACCCTATGCCGACGGCCTCCGAACACCAGCCAGACATCGGGGCTATCCGGCGATGCCAGACGCAGACCATCCAGATCATGACGCAGCGTGTACAAAACGCACCTCGCAAGCCTCGCGCAACGCCGCTCGAATTGACGCCCGCTGCAGATGGACCAGGGCCGCGGAGCGAAGTCGGACTCGGTTTCGAGACATGGCTCGATCGGAGCGGATGGGGGTGCTCACGCTCGATCGAACGACTGGTGCGCAACTCATGGCCGAATGGGACGGAATTGAAAATCGTTTCATCGCTGCTCGAAAGGCATCACCCCATCAAAGGTGCTCACGTTCGCGTGATAGCTGAGTCAAGCTGGTGCATCAAGTTTCAGGCGCAGCAACAGAGCGCCACTGGAAGAGTTGCGTTCGAACACTCAAGCTCGAAGCGAATAAAATCTTTAAATCCAAGCGTCGGCCATCATATTGATGATTGCGCCCGTTCTACAATCCTGCCAAGCAGGACGCATGAAGAGCTTCATCATCGAGCCGCAAATACAGGACTTTTCTTTCGTGAAAACGCTCGCTGTCGGCGACCTGTGGTCGTCGTCTCGCGTAGGGAATGAGTGAGAGGAGCGTGCTGAGGCGGCCGAGGAAGGCGTAGGCTGCAAGCAACCCTCGGACACCCATTGCCGCGTTCAGAGCCCTGCAGAAGCCGATCAAGACTGCGCGGCTGTTGATGTGTATTCCAATTCGACACCGTCACGCCCTCGCGAACCGTACCGGCATCGCTTTCGGCGGAACACGCCTTCAATGATACCTCCGATTCTGCTTCGGAGGCACTGGGATCAGGCGTGCGATCGAACGGGGCTGGGGTCGGCACGTCCTGCCGAGACGGCGCGATACGTGATCGGGAGGGTGCCACGAATCGGAAACCGACTGTGATCCAGGATCAGGCGCATCGCCGTATCGCCCAGCCGATCACACCGGCCAGGCTCGTCGTCCGATGCGCGTTTCAGCGCAGCGGTGGGGATTTGTAGGCAGGAGCCAGGACGTAGCCGTCCGAGGCGCGGCGCGGTCCCTGAGGCGTCGCGATGAGCATGTTGCCGAAATAATCGTTGCCGGTCGGGCCGAAACTGCCGCCGTTCATGACGGTCGGCACCGGCACGGCACCGATGGAGCGAAGATCCTGCCCGTCGGTGCCGATCGGCGGTCCCCGGAACCGGCCGCTCTCAGGATCGACTTGATGCACCACGGGTCCGCGCGCCTCGCCGTAGGGTCGATCCTGCAGGCTCTGGGCGGTGGCCCCCTGGGCGGAGAGCCCGAGAAGCGAGGCGGCAAGGAGGAGGCGGGCACGGGCCACAGGCTTGCTCCGTCATTAGAGGCTCACATACCGAGGGCAATCCTGCCTCGAAACGAGAGCGCATCGACACTGGAAATGAGCCGATACCGCTCACAGCGCAATCGGACCGGCTCGGGCTGGCGTCTCGAAGGCGCGATCAAACCCCGGGACGTGACAAGGAAGAGTTGACGGGCGCGCCGTCAGCCTCAGCCCTTCGAACGCAGGACCGCGCGCGGCTCGCGCACCGTGGGCGTGCAATCCGACTTGTAGGCGTTCAGCGGCAGCGGTGTCGAACTACAGGAATAGGCCTCTTCCGGCGAAGGAGCAGGCACGGGATCGCGCGCCACGATCGGGTGGGGGGCGCAGGCTCCGGCGGCGGCGCCGGCGAGCGCCAGGGCGGCGAAGAGCTTCAAGCGGCGCATGCGGGTCCTCGAAACACGTCGGCCCGCCGGGACGGCCCGGCGGCGAAACGGGAGAAGACCCTGCGTACGCGGACGCCCACTGACAAGCTTTCCACCCCCGATGCGCGGGCGAACAGGGCCGATTGCCCGGCCCTGTCGCCCCACCGCAACAACCGTCAGCGGGGATGGCTCGCCGATCGCTCGCGCTGGCTCAGACCGCCTTCTGCATCGGCACGACGTTGTGGAGCGTGCGGTCGGCGTTGTCGAAGAAGCGGCGAACGTTGCGCGCCGCCTGCCGGATGCGCTGCTCGTTCTCGACGAGCGCGATCCGGACGTAATCGTCGCCGTGCTCGCCGAAGCCGATCCCCGGCGCCACCGCGACGTCGGACTTCTCCAACAGCAGCTTGGAGAATTCGAGGCTGCCGAGTTCCCGGAACTTCTCCGGGATCGGCACCCACGCAAACATCGAGGCCTCGGGCGTCGGCAGCTTCCAACCGGCCTTGCCGAAGGATTCGATCAGGGCGTCGCGACGCTTCTTGTAGGTCGCGCGCATCTCCTTGATGCAGTCGTCCGGCCCGTTAAGCGCGGCGGTGGCCGCCACCTGGATCGGCGTGAAGGCACCGTAATCGAGGTAGGACTTCACCCGCGTGAGTGCCGCGAGCAGGCGCTCGTTACCGACCGCAAAGCCCATGCGCCAGCCGGCCATCGAGAAGGTCTTCGACAGCGAGGTGAACTCCACCGTGCAATCGATGGCGCCGGGCACCTGAAGCACGGAAGGCGGCGGATTGTTCTCGTCGAAGTAGACCTCGGCATAGGCGAGATCCGAGAGCAGGATCAGCTCGTGCTTCTTCGCGAAGGCGACGAGGTCCCGGTAGAAGTCGAGGCTTGCGACGTAGGCCGTCGGGTTCGAGGGATAGCAAACGACGAGCGCCACGGGCTTGGGAATCGAGTGGACCACGGCCTTCTCGAGCGCCGGGAACATGGCCGGGGTCGGCTCGGCCGGCACGGAGCGGATGACCCCGCCCGCCATCAGGAAGCCGAAGGCGTGGATCGGGTAGCTCGGGTTGGGCACCAGCACCACGTCGCCCGGCGCCGTGATCGCCTGGGCCATGTTGGCGAATCCCTCCTTCGAGCCGAGCGTCGCCACCACCTGCGTCTCGGGATTGAGGCTCACTCCGAAGCGGCGCTGATAGTAGCCGGCCTGAGCCCGGCGCAGACCGGCAATGCCCTTGGAGGCGGAATAACGGTCGGTGCGCGGTTTGCCGGCGGTCTCAACGAGCTTCTCGATGACGTGGCGCGGGGCGTCGAGGTCAGGGTTGCCCATGCCGAGATCGATGATGTCGGCGCCACGGGCTCGGGCAGCGGCCTTGATCCGGTTCACCTGCTCGAAGACGTAAGGCGGAAGGCGCTTGATGCGGTGGAAATCGGTCATGGCGTCGTTCTGTCCGGTGTCGCGAACCCTCCTCCCGCAAGGAATCGTCGGCGGTGAGGAGTCGGTCTGTTTACCATCGACGCGCTCGCGCGCCGATACGAAATCTCGATACCCGGCTCAAAAGGTGAAGCGCCCCCCCTCACTCCACCGGGTTGGGCGTGAGCCCCTTGGCGGCATCCTTGGCCGCTCCCTCCGCCGCACGCCCCTTGGCCTCGTTGCGGTTGCGCGCGCCTTCGAGTTCCGCCTGCAGTGTGCTCTGCCCGGCCGAATTCCGGGCGCGAATGGGGCGCCGCGGCGCCGATTCGCCGACCGGCAAGTAGGTCGCATCGCCTTTGCGGGACTGCGCCACGAAGTCGGGCGTCTCCACCGGCTTGATGCCGGAGCCCGCACCGACCATCGCCGCCTTCAACGGATTCACGTCGCCCGAGCAGCCGCCGACCGAGGCTGCCGCAGCGAAGACCGGCAGGGCCAGGGCGGTGACGCGGACGGCACGGCGCACGATCATGACAACGATCTGGAAATTGAGTCTGGGGCGGGCGACATCTGCTGGGTGGAGCGTTAATTTGTCGGAAACGAGGCTCGGGCCGTCCGGAGGGGCGGAATGCGGGCGGATCCTGGGAGGACGTGTCGCGTGTCCACGGAGCGGACGGTCCCGGCAACGCCGGATTTCGAGAGGATCGCGCACAGCGCGAACCAACTTGCGGAGGCGTTCCGCCAATCGGCGACCGCCTCCCTCCAACCGTTCGAGCAGGCGGGACAGGGAACGGCGCTTCAGGGCGCCAAGCTTCAGGGCGGCGACGAGATCGATGAGATGACCCGCACGCTCACGCGGGTCGCCGAGACCTGGCTCAAGGATCCCGAGAAGGCGCTCCAGGCCCAGACCAAGCTCGGACAATCCTTCGCCGCCCTCTGGGCCTCGACCCTGACCCGGATGCAGGGTGCGCCTGCAGCGCCGGTCGCCCAGCCCGAGGCCAAGGACAAGCGCTTCGCCCATGCCGACTGGAGCGCCAACCCGGTCTTCGACCTGATCAAGCAGAGCTACCTGATCCTCGGCCGCTGGGCGGAGGAAATGGTCGAGACGGCGGACGGCATCGACGAGCACACCCGCCACAAGGCCGAGTTCTACCTGCGCCAGCTCCTCTCGGCCTACTCGCCGTCGAACTTCGTGATGACGAACCCCGAACTCCTGCGCCAGACGCTGGAGGAGGGCGGCGCCAACCTGATGCGCGGCATGAAGATGCTGCAGGAGGATCTGGAGGCCGGCGGCGGCCAGTTGCGGGTACGCCAGACCGACCTCAACGCCTTCACCTTCGGCAAGGACGTGGCGGTGACGCCCGGCGAGGTCATCTTCCGCAACGACCTGATGGAGCTGATTCAGTATGCGCCGGTAACCGAGACGGTGCTGAAGCGCCCGCTGCTGATCGTTCCGCCCTGGATCAACAAGTACTACATCCTCGACCTCAACCCGAATAAGAGCCTCATCGGTTGGATGGTCTCCCAGGGGATCACGGTCTTCGTGATCTCCTGGGTCAATCCGGACGAGCGCCATCGCGACAAAGACTTCGAGTCCTACATGCGCGAAGGTATCGAGACCGCCATCGACATGATCGGTGTCGCAACCGGTGAGAGCGACGTCGCGGCAGCGGGCTACTGCGTCGGCGGTACCCTGCTCGCCGTGACGCTGGCCTACCAGGCGGCCACCGGCAACCGGCGCATCAAGAGCGCGACCTTCCTCACCACGCAGGTCGATTTCACCCATGCGGGCGACCTCAAGGTCTTCGCCGACGAGGGGCAGATCAAGGTGATCGAGGAGCGGATGGCCGAGCGCGGCTATCTGGAGGGCGCGCGCATGGCCAACGCCTT
Organism: Methylobacterium sp. R2-1; assembly: GCF_014191355.1. Taxonomy (GTDB): domain Bacteria; phylum Pseudomonadota; class Alphaproteobacteria; order Rhizobiales; family Beijerinckiaceae; genus Methylobacterium. Next base: position 247,966 of record NZ_JACHWM010000003.1, on the reverse strand, counting down.
CAACATGCTCAGGCCCAACGACCTGATCTGGTCCTACGTCGTCAACAACTACGTGCGCGGCAAGGCGCCGGCCGCTTTCGACCTGCTCTACTGGAACGCGGACGCCACTCGAATGCCCGCGGCCAATCACTCCTTCTACCTGCGCAACTGCTACCTCAACAACACGCTCTCCAAGGGGCAGATGGTGCTGGGCAACGTGCGACTCGACCTGAAGAAGGTGAAGGTGCCCGTCTTCAACCTCGCCACCCGCGAGGACCACATCGCCCCGGCGCTCTCCGTCTTCGAGGGGTCGGGCAAGTTCGGCGGCAAGGTCGATTACGTGCTGGCGGGCTCGGGTCACATCGCCGGTGTGGTCGCCCCGCCCGGCCCTAAGGCCAAGTACGGCTTCCGCACGGGCGGCCCCGCCAGGGGCAAGTTCGAGGACTGGATCGAGAAGTCGACCGAGCATCCCGGCTCGTGGTGGCCCTACTGGTTCCAGTGGCTGGAGGAGCAGGCGCCCGAGCGCGTGCCCGCCCGCATACCCGGATCGGGGGCGCTTCCCTCCCTTTGCCCAGCGCCCGGCACTTATGTGCGCATGAAAGGGTGAGGAATCGACAGGAACCGTGCACCCATCGCATCGCTGTTGCGGACACGGGACCGTGATTTGCCTTATCTGATCCTGGGGCCGTCCGCCCCAGGAGGATAGGATCGCGTTGCAGCACGCCACCGAACTCATCTCGATCATCGCGCTCGGTCTGGTCTGCGCGTTCATCGGAGGCATGCTGGCTCAGCGGATTCGGCTGCCACCCCTCGTTGGCTACCTCGTCGCGGGCATTGCCATCGGCCCATTCACGCCCGGCTTCGTCGGTAATCCGGCGCTGGCGAGTCAGCTCGCCGAACTCGGCGTCATCCTGCTGATGTTCGGCGTCGGCCTGCACTTCTCCATCGCCGACCTGCTGGCCGTCCGCACCATCGCTCTGCCCGGGGCAATCGTGCAGATCGCGGTGGCGACCGCCATGGGGGCGGGGCTCGCTTGGGGCTTCGGCTGGGGCGCGGGGGCGGGTCTGGTCTTCGGATTGGCGCTCTCGGTGGCGAGCACAGTCGTACTGCTGCGAGCGCTCGAAGGGCGCGGTTTGCTCGACTCCGACAAAGGCCGCATCGCCGTCGGCTGGCTGATCGTCGAGGATCTCGCCATGGTGGTGGCCCTGGTGCTGCTGCCGGCGCTGGCCCCCTCACTCGGCGGCGAGGCGATGCAGGCCGCCGGCCATCACGGCGCGCCGGAGCACGGTCTGTGGGTGACGCTCGGGCTGACGCTGGCCAAGGTCGGCGTGTTCGTTGCCGTGATGCTCGTCGGCGGTCGGCGCCTCATTCCCTACCTGCTGGGACTGGCCGCCCGCACCGGCTCGCGAGAGCTGTTTACCCTGGCGGTGCTGGCGAGCGCGGTCGGCATCGCCTACGCCTCCTCCGAACTGTTCGGCGTGTCCTTCGCCCTCGGTGCCTTCTTCGCAGGCATGGTGCTCGCCGAATCCGACCTCAGCCATCAAGCCGCAGCCGATTCCCTGCCGTTGCAGGACGCCTTCGCCGTGCTGTTCTTCGTGTCGGTCGGCATGTTGTTCGATCCGGGAATCGTCCTGCGCGAGCCGCTCTCGATTCTCGGCGTCGTCGGCGTCATCGTCCTGGGAAAGTCGCTCGCAGCCATCGCCATCGTGCTCGCCTTCGGTCATCCCGTCGGCACGGCACTCACCATCGCCGCGAGCCTCGCGCAGATCGGCGAGTTCTCGTTCATCCTGGCCGGTCTCGGCATCTCGCTGAAGCTGCTGCCGGAGGAGGGGCGTGACCTGATCCTCGGCGGCGCGCTGCTGTCGATCACCCTCAACCCGCTGTTCTTTGCACTCGCCGACCGGGTGTCGCGCTGGCTCGGCGAGCGGCCGGAGCTGCGCCGCCGCCTGGAGCGCCGCGCCGCCGCGCCGCTGCCGGTCAGTGCGGCCGCGCCCGGCATGAGCGGCCACGCGGTGATCATCGGCTACGGCCGTGTCGGCAGCGCTATCGGCAAGGCGCTGCAGGACTGGAACCTGCCCTTCGTGGTGGTGGAGCGTGACCGGCGCCGGGTTGAGGAGTTAAGGGCGCAGGGCGTGCCGGCGGTGTTCGGCGACGCGACCGCGCCGGGTATCCTGGACGCCGCCGATATCGGCTCCGCCCGCCTCGTCGTGGTCGCGACCCCCGACCCGCACCAGGCGCGGCGGCTGCTCGCCAAAGCCCGCACCACCAATCCGGGCATCGACAGCGTGGTGCGCACGCACAGCGACAGCGAGCGCCGCCGGCTGGAAGAAGACGGTGTCGGCCTCGTCCTCATGGCCGAGCGAGAGCTGGCGCTCGGGATGATGACCTACGCGCTGCGCAGCCTCGGCGTGCGCGAGGGCGAGGCGCGGCTGTTCGTGGACTCGAGCCGCTCGGAGGGTCAGGTTGCGCCCGTTTCCGAGCCCGAGAAACCGGTCCCGGAACTGCGCCAGCGCCGGGACGAGCCGGAATAGGGCAGGGCAGCGCATTCGGCACTCGGCTTCGAATCGCCTTTTCCCGAGAGCCGGCGGCCGCTCCTCGGGCGACGCCTAGAGACTGTCGAGGCGGGTGATGAAGACCGCGAGTTCGCTCTGGCGACGGATCGCGAGCTTGCCGTAAACGGCCTTAAGCTGGCTGCGCACCGTGCTCTCGCTGACAGTGAGCTGCTCGGCCACCTCCCGCGGCGCCGCGCCCCGGCCAACCAAGGCAGCGACCCGCGCCTCGGCCCGGGTGAGGCCAAGCTGTTCCAGCAACGGCTCGATCGGACGCGTCGCCGGCGCGAGCAGATCGCGCAGGAGCAGGATCGCCCCGCCTCCGAGGCCTGTACCAGCCGCCGGAAGCGGGTCGTCGCCGCGCAAGGGGAGCGCTTCGACATAGAGCGGGCGCCCGCCGCCCCGGCGACGTAGGAGGAGCCTGTCCTGCCGCTGCCAGGCCTGCTCGGGTAGACCATCGTTCAGGAAGCGGTCGAAGCGGGCGCTCTCGACCGGCTCCGCGGCCGCAGGCACGGCTCCGGTGCGCAGGGTGAGGTAGCCGCTCGCCAGACGCTCCGCCGCGGGGCTGACGAGCCGGATCCGGCCGCGGGCATCGAGCACGATAACCCCGGCCCGCATCCGCTCCAGGGCGGAGGTGAGCCCCTCCGCCTCCCGGCGCATGTCGCCGACAAGGGCTGTCAGCCGGAAAGCGCGGATGACGTGCGGACCGACGAGCCCCAGCCGCTCGATCTCGGCCCCCTCGAACGGCCCCTTTCGCGTGTCGCGCGGAGCGCTGAACGACAGGGTGTGACGGTCCATCGGGTCAGCGCCAACATAAGCGCAAAGATTGCCGAGGTGGTGCCGATCGATGAAGTGCTGGAAGAACGGATCGGCGCGCTTCTCTTCCGCCGTGATGTACATCTCGTCGACCGTCACGGTGCCCGGCCTCATAATGCCGCGCTCCCGGCCGAGACGGATACGGGTGTCGTGCTGCCACCAGCCGCCGACGCCGTAATCGAGGTTCACGTCGGCGATCCGTTCGGAGGCCAGCGTCAGGGCCGTGCGCGCGGGATCGTGCGAGACGATCACTGCACCGCGGGCTCCGACCGCATCGGCGATCCCGTCTAGCGCGCCGGACCATGTCTCGGGATCGAGCGCGGCCGCGTAGCACGCATTGATCAGGGTGAGAGGATCGAAATCCGACATCGTCAACACTCGATACGCCGACCTGATCGTGCTAGGTCGGCGCCTCTAGACCTTCGTTTTGACGCGCTTTCTTTCGCCGAAGCGGTATCCACTTCGTCGGAAAGCACTCAGGGCGGAACGTGTTCAGATCTGAAGCATGTTTTGATGCGGCCGACGATTACCGATCAGCCACAATTCAGCATCTTGAGGGTGCCACCCCAGCCTGTCTCACTACTAGCGGCTGAAATGTTACGGTGACACGCGCACGCCGCTGCCGGCGGGGCCGGCAAGCATCGTGCGTGACGGGCTACGGTCACGATGCCCGGATTGCCCCCTCGGCCCCAGGAGGACAGACCGAGCGGCAACCGACCGATCCGCCCCCGTCAGCCCTCGATGCGCGAGAAGTCGGCCACCTCGCGGGTGGCCGCGCGCAGGGCATTGAGGAGCAGGAGCCGGTTCTTGCGCAGAGCGGGATCGTCGGCGTTGACGGTGACCTTCTCGAAGAAGGCGTCCACCGGCGCCCGCAGGCGCGAAAGTGCCCGCATCGCTCCAGCAAAGTCCTCGGCCGTTACGGCGGCGGAAGCCTCATGTCGCGCCGCTGCCAGCGCCTCGGCGAGCACCCGCTCCTCCGGATCGCCGGACGCCGCGAGTGCGGCGTCGGGCGTCTCGTCGTAGGCGCGACCGTCCTTCTTCTCCTCGATGCGCAGGATGTTGGCCGCGCGCTTGTAGCCGGCGAGCAGGTTCCGGCCGTCATCCGTGCTCAGGAACGCGCCCAATGCCTCGACACGGCGGACGACGAGCAGGAGGTCGTCCTGCCCGGGCAGAGCGAAGACCGCGTCGATCAGGTCGTGGCGGGCGCCCTGGTCGCGGAGATAGACTTTGAGGCGATCGGCGAAGAAGGCGAGGAGATCCGCGGTGCGCTCATCGCCTCCGCCCGCGAATCGACCCTTCAGCAGGGAGGCCAGCGGCAGCCGCAGCGACCGTTCGATCACGGCGCGGATCACGCCCAAGGCCGCCCGCCGCAACGCGAACGGATCCTTGCTGCCGGTCGGCTTCTCGTCGATCGACCAGAAGCCAGCGAGCGTATCGAGCTTGTCGGCGAGTGCCACGGCGATGGAGACCGGATCGGTCGGCACGCGGTCGCTCGGCCCCACCGGCTTGTAATGCTCCTCGATCGCCGCGGCGACGCTCTCGGGCTCGCCCTGAAGCGCCGCGTATTTGCGGCCCATCAGGCCCTGCAATTCCGGAAACTCGCCGACCATCTCGGTGACGAGGTCGGCCTTGGCGAGCCGGGCTGCGCGCTCAGCCAGCGCCGGGTTGGCCCCCACCAGCGGCGCGATTTCTTTTGCGAGCGCGGCGATGCGGGCGACCCGCTCACCCTGCGTGCCGAGCTTCTCGTGGAAGACGATCGTGTCGAGTTTGGGAAGCCGATCCTCCAACTTCGTGGCCTTGTCGGTCTCCCAGAAGAATTTTGCGTCCGAGAGCCGGGCGCGCACCACGCGCTCGTTGCCGGCGGTGATCGCGGCGCCGCCGTCGGAGGCGACGAGGTTCGAGACCAGCAGGAAGGCCGGTGCCAGTTCCTCGGAGCCGGATTGGCGCAGCACGAAGCACTTCTGGTTGGCGCGGATGGTGGCCCGGATCGCTTCGGCCGGGATCTCCAAAAAACGCTCCTCGAACGACCCCATCAGCACCACGGGCCGCTCCACCAGACCGGCCACTTCCTCCAGCAGGCCCTCGTCCTCCACGAGGTCGAGGCCGCGGGCGAAGGCGAGATCCCTGGCGTCGTGCAGGATGATGTCCTTGCGCCGGTCGGCATCAAGGATCACGTCGGCGCGCTCCAGCGCCTGCACGTAGTCGTCGAAGCGGCGCACCTCGAAGGGTTCGGGCGCGAGGAAACGATGGCCGCTCGTGACTGTGCCCGCCGTGATGCCATCGACCGAGAACGGCACGACTTCCGGCGTCTCGGTCTCGGGCCCGAAGGTGGCGACGATCGATTGGAGCGGGCGCACCCAGCGCAAGGAGCCGGGCTGGGCTGAGGCCGCGCCCCAGCGCATCGATTTCGGCCAGGGGAAGCTCTTGATGATACCCGGCAGGATCTCGGCGAGCACGTCCAGCGTCTCGCGGCCGGGCCGCTCGATCACCGCGAGGTAGAACTCGCCCTTCTTCGGATCGGTGACGGTGGTGGCCTGATCGAGGCTCGACAGTCCCGCGCTCTTCAGGAAGCCCTGCACCGCCGCCTCGGGCGCGCCGACGCGGGGTCCGCGCCGCTCCTCGCGCACGGCCTCGCCGCGGGCGGGCAGCCCGGCGATGTGCAGTGCCAGCCGCCGCGGCGTCGCGAAGGCCTTGGCGCCCTCGTAGAGGAAACCGCGCTCGACCAGCGCGTCGGTGACGAGCTTCTTCAGATCCTCGGCCGCACGCCGCTGCATGCGCGCGGGGATCTCTTCGGAGCGGAGTTCGAGCAGAAGGTCAGGCATGCGCGCGGGAATAGCCGCCCGCTCGGGCCGCGTCGAGACGGGAGATGACCCCCATCTGTCACCGCTGCTCCTTCGTCAGCGCGAGCGTCAGCGAAGCGATCCAGGGACGCGACTGTTTCGGATCGGGCGGTGGCCTGGATCGCGTCGGCTTCGCCTCGCGATGACGGCGACCGACCTTCACCCGATCCGTCCGCCCCCCGTCCGCTGCACCGCCACCACGGACGGCCGCGGCGGCCTATCCGGCGAAAAATCCGGCCAGCGGGTCGAGGGCTTTTCATAGGAGCCCAGCGCGCCCTCCTCGTCAGGCTCGCCGGGATGCTGGACGGCGACGAAGAAGGTCTCGTCGTCTGGCGTGAAGCAGGGGCCGCACATCTCGGCGCCGACCGGCACCCGCAGGAAGTGGCGCGCCGTGCCCCGGCGTGGCCCCTCCGTCTCCACCGCCCAGATACCGTCGGCCCGGCCGGTCGCGCGGCGGTTGTTGCCGTCGGTGGCGATCCAGAGGCGGCCGCGCCCGTCGAAGGTGCAGTTGTCGGGCATGCCGAACCAGCCGTTCTCGGTGGTGAGCGCGGAGAAGCTCGCCCTCACCTCCGGCTTCGACGGGTGGCCGCAGCGCACCAGCACCTCCCAGCGGAAGGTCTCGGCGCCGTGGTCGGTGCCGTCGGGAGCGATCTCGATGACGTGACCGAAGGCGTTGGGGCCGCGCGGGTTGGCGGGCTCCTCCTGATCGGCGGCGCGCTTCACGTTATTGGTCAGCATCACGTAGACGCGGCCGGTGCGCGGGTTCGCCTCGATGTCCTCGGGCCGGTCCATCGGCGTGGCGCCGAGCCGTTTGGCGGCGCGGCGGGTCTCGATCAGCACATCGGCCTGGCTCGCGAAACCGTTCGCGGCGTCGAGCCCGTTCGCCCCGTGCACCAGCGGCAGCCACCGGCCGGTGCCGTCGGGCTCGAACCGGGCGACGCTGAGCGTACCGGAATCGAGGAGGTCTGCATTGGCGCCGCGCTCCGCCTGCACGCGGCCGGCGCTGACGAAGCGGTAGACGTGCTGGAAGCGCTCGTCGTCGCCGAGATAGACGACATAGCGCCCGTCGAGTGAGCGCGCGCCGGCGGCGCCCTCGTGCTTGAACCGGCCGAGTGCCGTGCGCTTCTTCGGGGTCGAGCCCGGATCGAACGGATCGATCTCAACCACCCAGCCGAACCGGTTCGGCTCGTTCGGTGTCTGCGCGAGGTCGAAGCGCGGGTGGAAGCGGCTCCAGGCGTATTGCAGGCTGCCCAGGCCCATCGCCTTGGCATTGCCGGCTTCCGGATGCCCGGTGGGAAGGGCGCCGCCGAAATAGTAGTTGATGTTCTCCTCGCCCGAGAGCCACGTGCCCCAGGGCGTGACGCCGCCCGAGCAGTTGTTGATCATGCCGAGCACGCGCCGGCCGCCGGGATCGGCCTCGGTGACGAGGCGGGGATGGCCGGCCGCCGGGCCGGTGAGATCGATTGGCGTCTGCGCGGTGATGCGTCTTGTGTAGGGCGAGCCGACGACGGGGCGCCACCCTGCCGCCTCGCGGACGATCTCGACCACCGAACCGCCATGGGCGGCCATCTCGACCGCAACCTGTGCCGGAGTCAGGGCAGCGATCACGCCCTTGCGGTCGGCAGCGTCGAGGCCGGGAAACATCAGTTCGGCATTGGTGTATTCGTGGTTGACCACGAGCAGGCCGCGCTGGCCCGACGGGTCCAGCGGGATGAAGCCGACGAAGTCGTTGTTGTAGCCGAACTGGCGCTCCTGGCCCTCGGCACTCTGCTTTCGCGGGTCGAAGGCGGGGGCATCGGCAAACAGCGGATCGCCCCAGCGCAACAGCAGTTTCACCTCGTAGCCCTCGGCCACGTGCAGGTGCTCATCGACGCCGGCGGCGAGTTCAGGGAAGTCGAAGGGGGAGGCGTCGGCGTGGGCGGCGGCGGCCTGCGGAGTGACCCCGGCGGCAAGTGCGGCGGCCAGCGACCCGCGCATCAGGTCGCGCCGGGAGAAGCGATGCGCGATCACCGCATCGAGGGTTGGGGCGTCGGGCATGTCGGACATCGTTGCGCGTCTCATCAGCCTGCGAGAGTCGGCGCGCTACGCCCGCCAGATGTCGCTTCGATGACGAAACAGCTCTGGGCGAAGGGCCTGCTCTATTGAAGCGGCGCCGACAGGAGGGCGACGAGATCCCAACGCTCGCCCTTCAGCGAGCGGACATTGGCGATCTTCCAGGCGCCGGCCTCGCGCACGAGGCTGTAGCGCAGTTCCTGCGGCCCTCCGTTGCGGAAGCTCGCCCGCACCTCAGCCCGGTCGCCGTCGTCCGAGAGCGTCGCGAGCGCCAGCGACTTCGCGAAGCCCGGCTCGGTGTCCTGGCCGTTGACGTGGAAGGCGAAGCCGAGCCGCCCGACCTCGCCCCCTGCCTCGCGCTGGTCGCGTTCGTAAAGTGCGCGCAGGCCCTTCGCGTAGAAGCGGACCGCGTTGATGTCATCGGCCGCGTAGAAGGCCCGTACCGTCTCCACGGGGTCGGTCGCGGATTGCGCGAAAGCCGGACTGGCGCGAAGCCCGAAGGCGAGGGCCAGGATTCGAGCCAGGGCGGCGCGGCGGCGCATCGCTCAGGCCGCGGCGGCTTGGTCGCTGGAATGGCCGCCGGCCTCGGTCTTGAGCCACGCGGCGCCGCAGGCCTTGGCCAGCTCGCGCACCCGCAGGATGTAGCTCTGGCGCTCGGTGACCGAGATCACGCCACGGGCGTCGAGCAGGTTGAAGACGTGGCTCGCCTTGATGCACTGGTCGTAGGCCGGCTGCACGATGCGGTGGCGCGCGCCCTCGCTCTCTGGGGCACCAGCTTCGAGGTAGAGGCGGCAGGCCTTCTCCGCGTCAGCGAAGTGGCGGAACAGCATCGCCGTGTCGGCGGCCTCGAAGTTGTGCCGCGAATATTCCTGCTCGGCCTGGAGGAAGACGTCGCCGTAGGTGACCTTCTCGTCACCCTCGCCGCCGTTGAAATTGAGGTCGTAGACGTTCTCGACGCCCTGCACGTACATCGCGAGGCGTTCGAGCCCGTAGGTCAGCTCGCCGGCCACCGGCGCGCATTCGAAACCCGCGACCTGCTGGAAGTAGGTGAACTGGCTCACCTCCATCCCGTCGCACCAGCATTCCCAACCGAGGCCCCAGGCGCCGAGCGTCGGGCTCTCCCAATCGTCCTCGACGAAACGGATGTCGTGGAGCTTGAGATCGACGCCGATCGCCTCCAGCGAGGCGAGGTAGAGCTCTTGCAGGTTCGGCGGGTTCGGCTTCAGGATCACCTGGAACTGGTAGTAGTGCTGCAGCCGGTTCGGGTTCTCGCCGTAGCGTCCGTCCTTCGGACGCCGCGAGGGCTGCACGTAGGCCGCTTTCCAGGGCTTCGGGCCGAGCGCTCGCAGCGTGGTGGCCGGATGAAAGGTGCCGGCGCCGACCTCCATGTCGTAGGGCTGGAGGATGACGCAGCCCTTGGCCGCCCAGAAGCGCTGCAGGGTGAGGATCAGGCCCTGGAACGAGCGTGTGGGCGAGAGATCGGCGTCGCTCGGCATGGAAGGTCCGACAGGAGGGAAGCTGCCGGACCGTTTAAGAGCGGGGGGCGGGGTGTCAAGCAAACTCGCTGCCGGCTCAGCCTCCTTAAACCGGCTAGGCCCGTGGTGCGGAGCGGGTGAAGTTCCGCTTGGCCGTCCGGTCCTTCGGCACGGCCTGGATCGCCGGCTTGGCCGCCAGCAACTGCTTCACGCGGTCGTTGAAGTCTGTCGCTGTCACGGGGCGTGCGCCCCCCTTATCCGAAGAATAAGCCATATCGGTCTCCGCAAGAACGCCCAAAGCACGGGATTGCGCGGAGGGTCTCTCTCATATGGGGCGCCGGCCGACATTTGCGAGGCCGAGGGCCGAACGGGGCCGGTGGCAATGCCCCGGTGCGTCCCGGCACATCATTTTACAGGCCGCGGCCGCACCGCGGGAACGGCAAAGGTTTCTGCCAAGTTAAGACGGCGAATGGACAGCCACGCTCCAGCTCTCGCGGTGAGCGGTTAACACTTTCGGACAGATCATGCGCACGGGTTTGACTGTTTTCGCCGCCCTCGTCGCGGCCTCGCTCGCCACCACGTCGCTCATGATGGGCGCCTCGAACGCTTTCGCCACGCAGGATGGCAGCGGCATCGTCGAGAAGACCGTTGCGGTGACGCCCGTCGAGATCGCGCCGGTCGCCACCATGCCGGCGACCGAGACCTGCGCCCGCAAGGTCCGGGTGGTCTATTCCGGCTACGCCGCCCCGGCCGGCTGCGCCCGCTGAGCCGGAACGTTGGCAGGGCGGGCGAGGCACCTCGCCCGCAATCCCGCCAGGATCCGCTCGAACACCTCCGGCCGATCGAGGGCACGGGCCAGCACGACCGCTCCCTGGATGCCGCCGACGGTCTCCTCGGCGAGCATGCCGGCCGACGCCGAGGGATGTCCCGCCCGGCCCAGCGCCTCGGCAAGGGCTTCGACCCAACGGACGAAGTAATCCTGGAGACGGCCCGCGAAACGGTCGCGGGCGTCGCTTAGGCTCAGGGCCCCGACAAGGCAGACCCGGCGGCCGGAGCGGAAGTAGTCGGCGACCGTCGCAAACATCGCCGCCACGGCCGCCGCCGGGTCTTCCGCCTCCCGCAGGGGGCGGAAGACGTTGGCCTCGAACCAGCCGTCGATCTCAGCGAGCACGGCACCTGCCATCTCCTCCTTCCCGCCGGGAAAGAAGTGGTAGAGGCTGCCCTTGCCGAGCCCCGTCGCCTTCGAGATCAGCGACAGGCTCGCACCCTCGTAGCCGTGCTCGCGAAACACCTCCGCGAGCAGCGGCAGCACGTCGGACCGTTCGGCGACGGTACGGGCCACGCCCTACAGCCCCAGATCGCTCAAGGACGGGTGATCGTCGGGGCGGCGGCCGAGCGGCCAGTGATACTTGCGGTCGGCTTCCGCGATCGGCAGGTCGTTGATGGAGGCGATCCGGCGGCGCATCAGGCCCGCTTCGTCGAACTCCCAGTTCTCGTTGCCGTGGGAACGGAACCACTGGCCGCTGTCGTCGCGCCACTCGTAGGCGAAGCGCACGGCGATCCGGTTACCCTGATGCGCCCAGACTTCCTTGATGAGCCGGTACTCCAGTTCACGCGCCCACTTGCGCCGCAGGAAGGCGGCGATCTCCTCGCGGCCCTTCACGAACTCGGCGCGGTTCCGCCAAACGCTGTCGGGCGTGTAGGCGAGGGCGACGCGCTCCGGGTCGCGGCTGTTCCAGGCATCTTCCGCCATGCGCGCCTTCTGCGCAGCGGTCTCGTCGGTGAAGGGCGGGAGCGGAGGACGTGACATGATGAACCTTTTTGTACCGGTCAGTACGAACAATACCGATCGGTACAGGAACCTAGGTCGAGCGACAATCCCAACCTTGAGCGCCGCCGAAGGAGATTGGCCTGAGGTTCCAAGTGACTGCCCAAGGGACTGCCTGCCGCAAACTGACCGACGTTCACACGCGAAAACGCGACGGATCGGAAGCCGCGGGCGCAAAGGCTGGGGTCGAGCTTCGCCTACAATCCCAACCTTGCCCAGGCGGCGCGCTCCTCCACCGCCGCGATCAGCGCGTCGGGGAGTCCGGCCGCGGTCTGGCCGGGGCCGGCACGGCGCAGCAGGCGGGCCAGCCAGGAACCACGAGTCTCGGCCACGAGCCGTAGATCCACCTCTTCGCCGTAGTGGGCGCGCAGCGTGCCCCGCAGGTCGCCGAGCGTATCGACGAGGCCGAGGTCGAGCGCCTGCCGCCCGGTCCAGACCGCGCCGGTGAAGAGATCACGGCTGGCATCGAGCCTTGGCCGGCGCTCGCGGACGAGTCCGGTGAACAGGGCCTGCACGTCGGCCTGGATCTCCTTCAGCCGAGCGATATCCTGCGGGTTCTCCGGGCGGAAGGGATCGAGCATCGCCTTGGCCTCGCCCTGCGTGTGGACGCGGCGCTCGACGCCGATGCGCTCGATCAGCCGGTCGAAACCGAAGCCGGCCGAGACCACCCCGATGGAGCCGACGAGCGAGGCGGGATCGGCGACGATCTCGTCGGCGGCGCAGGCGATCATATAGCCGCCCGAGGCCGCGGCATCCTCGACGAAGGCGAAGACCTTGAGCTCCTTCTCCGCCGCCAGCGCCCGGATGCGCCGGTAGATCAGGTGCGACTGCACCGGCGAGCCGCCGGGGGAGTTGATGACGAGCGCCACCGCCGAGAGGCCCGGCATGGTGAAGGCGCGTTCCAGGCTCGGCGCCACCGTACCGATGGAGAGGCCCGGCCGGATCGGCGAGACGGCGCCGATCGCCCCGCTCAGGCGCACCACGGCGACCCGCGCAGGATTCTTGCGGAAGCGGCGGGGCAGAAGGAAGCGCATCCAAGTCGGGACGGTCAGGGGCATGGCGGCCAATTTTGAGAACGCGCGGGAGCACGGCTTCCTGAGGGCAGGTCCACTCTCCGTTAGCAGGACGCTGCCGGCCGATCTATTGGGGCGGGCGGCGCCCGCGGCGACCGGGATCCGGTTTCATCACGGTGGCCAGGGATCGCCCCGATGCAGCGCTTCGGCTTCCGGGGTGAAGTGCCCGGACTCGTCCTGAAGCACCAGGGGCGGCAGAAGGCGAAACGGTGCGCGGCTGCCCTTCACGGCCGCGATCAGCACGCGGATTGCCGGACGCTCGGCCCGTCCATGAACGGGTCGAACGGCACAGTCGCCGAAGCGCCCGCGCAGGGCGTCGAGGCAGGCGGGCAGGGCGTCGGCCCGGTGGATCAGCCCGAGCCGTCCGCCGGGGCGCAGAAGGTCGGCACAGGTTCTCAGCCAGGGCTTGAGCCCGCCGACCGCGAAGGTGTGCGCCGCCGCCTTCTGCGGGATGGGGGAGGGGCGGTGCGCGCCCTCCTCGAAGAAAGGCGGGTTGGTCAGCACGATGTCGGCGCTGTCCGGCTGCAGGCCCGCTTCCCGGCGCTGCGTCCCCGGCGCCAGGATATCCGCCTCGATCACCACGACACGGGCGTCGAGCCCGTTCGCCGATGCATTCTCTCGAGCGAGGGCGACGAGGTCGGGGTCGCGCTCGACCAGCACCACGCGGCCCGCCTCGGAGAGCCGCGCCGCCGCGAGCCCCACTGCGCCGGTCGCCGCGCCGAGATCGTAGAGCGTGGAGCCCGGCGCAGGGGTGAGAAGACGAGCGAGCAGCACCGCGTCGGTGCCGGCGCGATGGGCGCCGCGGGGCGGCTGGCGCAACCTCAGGCAGCCGCCGAGGAACGCATCCGGCTCAGCGCTCACTCAGTTCTCATCGCGCAGTTCGGCTGACAGACCGGCATCGGCCAGGATGCGGCGCGCCTGTCGCGCGTGGTCGTCGGGCACCAGCAGGCGCCGGCCGAACACACCGATCGATCCTTCGAGCACGCTCATGTGCTCGTCGGCGACGAAAAGCGGGACGTCGGCCTCCTCCAGGAGCGAGCGTGCGAATCCGATCAAGACGATGTCGTTGCTGCGGATCAGTTCCGTCACGGCATCAAGCCCCTTTTGCCGACTCCCGGCGAGCCGGCCCGCGGTCTACGGCTCGTAACATTGTCCACGTCGTTGCGCAGCCGTGCGGCACGACCGCGTGTTGCCCTGCCGACGGCCCCGTGCGACAGGGGCAGCCGCGAGGCAGGGGTTCCGGCAGGGTGCCGGTCGAGAGTTTCCGGAGGCATCGCGCTTGGGCGTCGTCGTTACCCTCGATGAAGGCCGCTCCGATCCGGAGGCCAGCCTGACCGATCTCGTCCGCCTCGTCGCGGCCGGCATGGAGCGGGTGAACGCGACGATCCTGTCGCGCACGGGCTCCGATGTCGCGATGATCCCCGAGGTCGCCAACCATCTGATCGCCTCGGGCGGCAAGCGCCTGCGCCCGATTCTGACGCTCGCCTGCGCCGACCTGTGCGGTTACGGCGCCGAGAACCGCGGAGCCGACGGTGCGGTGAAGCTCGCCGCGGCGGTCGAGTTCATGCACACGGCAACGCTACTCCACGACGACGTGGTGGACGAGAGCGACATGCGCCGTGGGCGCGTGGCCGCCCGTATCAAGTGGGGCAATGAGGCGAGCGTCCTCGTCGGCGACTTCCTGCTCGGGCAAGCCTTCCGCATGATGGTCGAAGTGGGCTCCCTGCGGGCCCTCGACATCCTGTCCGCGGCGGCCACCGTGATCGCCGAGGGCGAGGTGATGCAGCTCACCGCCGCCAAGAACACCGAGACGAGCGAGGACGAATACCTCGCCGTGATCCGCGGCAAGACCGCGGAGTTGTTCGCTGCGGCCTGCGAGGTCGGCCCGGTCCTGGCCGGACGGCCCGAAGCGGAGCAGGCGGCCTGCCGCGCCTACGGCATGAATCTCGGCATCGCCTTCCAGCTCATCGACGACGTGCTCGATTACGGCGGGACCAGCGCGGCGCTCGGCAAGAACGTCGGCGACGACTTTCGCGAGGGCAAGATCACCCTGCCGATCGTGCTGGCGCTTCGCCGCGGCACGGACGAGGAGCGCGCCTTCTGGCGCCGCACCCTGGAACGGGAGGATCTGGAAGAGGGCGATCTGCAGCAGGCGCTGGCCATCCTCCGCCGCCACCGTGCCCTCGACGATACGATCGAGCGCGCCCGCCACTACGGCAATCAGGCCCGCGCGGCGCTGGACCTGTTCCCGAACGGCCTGATGAAGTCTGCCCTGCTGCAGGTGGTGGATTTCTGCATCGCCCGGGCGCACTGACGCACCGGCGGTGCGACCGCATCAGGCGAGGCGCGTCGGCTCCACCCACCAGCCCGGCTGCACTGTGCGGACTGCCTCGGCCGCCGCCTGCGCCGCCGCCTGATCTTGAAAGACGGCGAACACGGTCGCGCCCGATCCGGACATCCGCGCGAGCCGGCATCCGACTTGCGCCCGCAACAGCGTCAGCGCCTCGCCGATCACGGGGGCGACGGTGAGGGCGGGAGCCTCCAGATCGTTGCGCGCGGGCGCGATGGTGCCGAGCACCGCCTCCGCATCGAGCCCACGGCCGATCGCCGGATGCGCGGCCCCGTCGAGCTGCTGACCGACCGCGAGGCCGAGCGCCTTGAAGACCGGCGCCGTCGCGACCGGCACGCCCGGATTGACCAGCACCGCCGGCAGGGCCGCAAGGCCGAGCACCGGCCCGATCTCCTCGCCCGCGCCGCGCATCATCCGCGCCCGCGGATCGAGGCAGACCGGCACGTCGGCCCCGGTCGCCCGCGCCGCCGCGATCACGGCCGGGTGGTCGAGGGGGAGCCTGTTCAGTTCCGCCAGCAGCCGCAGGGCGGCGGCAGCGTCCGATGAGCCGCCGCCGATCCCCGCCGCGACGGGCAATCGCTTGTGCAGGCGGAACGCGCCCAACCTCAGGCCATCCACGCCGTCGGCGAAGCGGCGGGCGGCGCGCAGGACGAGGTTGTCGTCAAGCGGTCCGGCAGGACCGGCGGTCGGACCGAAGACGTCGAGAGTCAGGTCCGACCCCGGCGTGAGTTCCAGCGTGTCAGCCACCTCAGCGAAGGCGACGAGACTTTCCAGCGCGTGGTAGCCGTCCCCGGGCCGGCGGCCGAGAACGTGCAGGGTCAGGTTGATCTTGGCCGGAGCGCGGGTGGTGAGGACGGACACGAAGGCTCTCGGCCGGAGGAGCAGGGAAGGCGCCCTGCCATAGGCGGACCGTTGAGAACGAGCAAGACGACGGACCATTCGGAAGGCCGTGTCGCAGCCTCGCCTCCATCCTGAGGTTCCGCAGCGAAGCGAAGGCCTCGAAGGATGAGGGCGGCTGGGGTATCGCCTGAGCGAGGAAGCTTTACTTCCCCGGCTTCTTGTCCGCCGCGCCCGGCGGCTCGCTCGGCGCGGGCGCGCCCTTCGGCAATTCCGGGTTTTCGGGATTGTGCGGCGCCGCCACGGGGGCGGGCACCGCCTGGGCCGGATCCTGGGTCGGCGGGTTCTCGGCCGTGGCGGTCGGCTTGTCCGGCTCAGGCAGGCCGTCCTTGAGTTTGACGTTGATCTTGGCGAGATCGTCAGGCTCGGGGTTCAGGTCCTTGGCGTGCTGCCACTGGAACTTGCCCTCCAGCCGCCGGCCGGTGCGCCAGTAGGCGTCGCCGAGATGGTCGTTGATGGTGGGATCGCCCGGCTTCAGCTCGACCGCCTTCTCCAACTCGCGCACCGCGTCGTCCCAGCGGCCCAGACGGAAATAGGCCCAGCCGAGACTGTCGATGATCATGCCATCTCGGGGCGAGAGATCGACGGCCTGCTTCAGCATGGTGAAGCTCTCGTCGATGTTCATGTTCCGGTCGACCCAGGAATAGGCGAGGTAGTTGAGCACCTGCGCCTTGGCGTTCGGCTGGGTCGGCGGCACGAGACTGAGCGCCTTCTTGAGGTCGGCCTCGGCCTTCTGCCACTCGCCGGCCCGCTCGTAGGCGGTTCCGCGGAAATAGAACAGCGTCCAGTTATTGGCTTCCTTGCCCGACTCGATCAGGTTGATCGCGCGGGTATAGGTCTCGGTCGCCTCGGCGAACTTCTTCCGCGAGCGCTGCACGTTGCCCAGCGCCGAGATGACGTCGATGTTGTCGGGATGCGCCTTGAGCACGGTGTCGAGGTGCTGGAGCGCCTCGTCGCCCCGGCCCATCTGCTCGAGGTTGAGGCCGATCTGGATGTCGGCATTGAGCTTGAGCGGTGAGGAAGCCGGGATCTGCGCGTAAGCCTCGTTCGAGCGCTCGGTCTGCTTCATGCGGTCGAGCGTGTCGGCGAGCGTCAGCCGGGCCACGGCGTGCTCGGGAGCGAGGTAGAGGGCGAGCCGCAGGTAGACCACCGCCGGAAGTTCGTCGCCCTGCGTCGAGCCGGCCGAGCCGAGCCCGTAGAGCACCTCTGCCGCGCCCTCCTGGGCCGAGGCGATCAGGGGAGTCAGCGGCTTGCCGGCCTTGAGCTTGTCGAGGGCGTCCACCACGAGGGGATGGCGCGGCATCACCTTCTCGAACTCGCTGTAGGCGTCGATGGCGAGATCGGTGCGGCCGATGCCGGCCTCGAAGCGGGCATAACCGTCAACGATGCGCAGGGTGTTGCGGTCGGCCTCGTAGGCCGCCTTCAGCTTGCGTTCGGCCTCGGCCCGATCACCGATGACTGAGGCAATCAGCCCGGCATGGTAGTCGCGGAAGACGTTGAAGTAGCGCTCGCCACGTAGACGGTTCAGAGTCTCGTAGGCGCGCTTGCCGTCGCCCGCGCCGGCATAGGCCCAGGCGGTGAGCAGCGTTCCGGTGAGGTCGGCAGCCGCGCCGCGGCCGCTGCGGCCGAAGCTTTGGCGGGCCGGGCCGTACTGGCCGGCCTTGAGCTGGCGCACGCCGAGGGCGAGCTGGGCAAGGCCGTTCGAGCTCTCACGGGTGGCGAGCCGCTCGGCGGCACGGAAGGCGTCGGTCATGGCGCCATCGGCCAGCAGCGACACGAAGGCGCGCTCCAGCAGCTCGGCGTTGCGCGGATCGCCCTTCACAGCCTCGCGGTAGAAGTTCGCGGCGGCGGCCGTGTCCTTCGAGGCGCCGGCGATGTAGGCCGAGAGGAAATTGCCTTCGAGAGATTCTGCCGGCTCGTATTCGGAGATCGGTGAGGATTCCCGCGGCTGCATGGCCGCGGCCGGCAGGGTGCCGAGACCGGTCGAAGCGAGCAGCAGGGCGAGCGCGGTGGCGCTCCGGCGGGCGGCGTATCCGAACATGGGCACCAGTCACGGCTCCTTCGCGGGACCGGCGGACGGGGTTTCCGCCGGCCGGCTCCGGTTTGGCGGGGGACACTGAACTCTTCCCGCCATGACCGCAAGGCGAAAGGATGGCGCGGGGGAGCGGCCCCATTCACGCTTCGGTTCAGGCCCCGTCGCCGATTTCGGCGCGGGCATCCTCCACGAGTTGGGCTAGCCCGGCATCGACCTCCGCCCCGAGGAGCGCCCGTTCGGCTGCGGTCAAATCCTTGGCCCAGGCGCCGCTGCCGAAGCCTTCTTCGCAGCGTGCCCGCTCGGCCTCGATATAGGCTTGCGTCGCCTCGGGGCGGTCCCGCATCGCCTGCACGAAACCGAACCACGCCGCGCGCTCGACCACGGCGAGGCGGGCTCGCAGCCGCACCTCCACGGCCCGGGCGGGATCGACGGTCTCATCCTCTGCCATCGCCTGTTCCTACCGCTCTTTCCGCTGCTCGCAACGGGTCTTCACATAGGTATTGCCGTCCCCACCGTGACCGGCGCTCGCGGCGAGCACCGGCCCCTGGATCAGGCATTCCTGAAGCGTATGGGCTGGCCCGATGATCACGTCGAGGGCCGTCTCCCGCGAGCAATCGGGCATTTGAACGCTGGACGCGCAGACCAGGGCGACGACGAGGATGGAATTCATAGGGCCGGCCTCCCTGCCGGAGATGTTCTTCGACGTTCGGAGCGTGCCAATGCTCCGGCGGCCCGGTAGACTGGCGGAGGAGCGTAACCCGCGCTCGCCACGGGTTGAAACGGGAAAACATCCCGAAAGGCTGCCCTGAGCCCATGCGTCACAGCAGCCGGGCCAGGTCCACGCCGTCGCGGTCCGCACGAACAGAGCGGTCTCGTCACCGGCCTAACTCTCTGCCTTGCCGCCGGGCAGGATATCCTCGAGCCTGATCCTGATCTCGCCGGCCGCGATATCGGGCTTGCCACACCCGTCTCGACCGGTTCCAGCCGACAGGCCGGGACCGGCAGCGAGGTTGCAGGAACTTGCTAAGTCTCTGGTCAATAGAACGATTTCTGCGGCGTGACGGGGCTGCCCCAAAAAAGTCGCAAGAGAGTCCTGTCTTCGCGTAGATCGGACAAGGTCGTGACCAGCTTGTGACAGGGAGGCGGCAATGTCTTTCGAGATCGTTCTGACGCAATCCGCGCAGGAAATCGCCGAGAGAAGCGGTGTTCTTCCAGTTCTCGAAGAGCGCGCACGCGACGAAATCGCGGAACTACCCGGCGATGGCCTCGAAGAACTCGAGCGCCGGCTGTTTCATGCCTTCGCGCTCGATGACGGCACCGAGGTGATCTGCTCGCTGACCGCCGACGGCGCCGTGCGGGTCGACGCCTGCGAGGCGGAAGCCGCTGCCTGACCGTTCTCGCGGAACCGTGAGCGGCGGGTTCGGATTGCTCCTCCCGCTTGGAGTGCCTCACGATGCGCTGAGCCATCGGTCGTCGCCTCCCACGGGTGGCGACGGTGGTGCGGCATGTCGTGAGCGGCACATCCCCACGTCCGTCGAGGAGGAGACATGGCCCAGGAAACCGTCGGCGTCGAAGCCGACTTCACCAGCCGCGAGGCTGCTCACGCCGCAAAGAACCGCCTCGTGAGGGCGGGCTTCGCCCGCAACAGCATCGATATCGACCGTCACGGCGACACCTACATCGTCCATCTGCCGACCCAGGAGGCGAACCGGCAGCGGGCCGCGCGCATCCTCAGGGGCCGCACCATGATCGAGAACGCCAAGAGTACCGGGTGGGCCGCCGCCGACACCCTCGGCAGCAACCGCCTGCTCACCTTGGGCCTAGCGGCCCTGGCTGGCTTCGCGCTCTACAGCCTGACGAACCGGCGCTGACGCGCCGGTCGGCTCTCTGCGGGACCGCTGACCGGTTCGGCAGAGAGCCTATCGCGCCTCGAAGAAGCGGTTGCCGGGCCGCTTCAAGCCCAGATGGTCGCGCAAGGTGGTGCCTTCGTAATCCGTACGAAACAGGCCTCGCCGCTGGAGTTCCGGCACGACGCCGGCGCAGAAATCGTCGAGCCCCTCCGGCACGGAGGGGAACATCACGTTGAAGCCGTCGCAGGCTTGCGCCCCCAGCCACTCCCCCATCCGGTCCGCAATCTGCTGCGGCGTGCCGACGAAGGTGAGCCCGCCATAGCCGCCGACGCGGTGCGCGAGTTCCCGCACCGTCGCCCCCGTGCGGCGGGCGTAGTCGACGATCTGCGCCTGCCCGCTCTTGCTGGCATTCGTCTCCGGAATTTCGGGGAGCGGTGCGTCGAGATCGAAGCTGGAGGCGTCAGTGCCGAGGCGGACCGAGAGGTTGGCGAGCCCACTCTCAACCGGTACCAGCGCATCGAGCCGCGCCTTCTTCGCGCGGGCTTCCTCCTCCGTACCGCCGACCACGACGAAGGCACCGGGCAGGATCTTCAGGGCGTCGCGAGACCGGCCCACCGCCTCCATTCGGCCCTTCACGTCGGCATAGAACTTCTGACCCGCTTCCAGCGAGGAGGCCGAGCCGAACACCATCTCGGCGGTCTCCGCCGCGATCTGGCGTCCGGCCTCTGAGGCGCCCGCCTGCACGATCACCGGCCAGCCCTGGACCGGCCGCGCGACGTTGAGCGGCCCCTTCACCTTCAGGAACTCGCCCTTGTGGTTCAGGGTGTGAAGCTTGTCGGGATCGAAGAACAGCCCCTGCTCGACATCGCGGACGAAGGCGTCGTCGGCCCAGGAATCCCACAGACCGGTGACGACCTCGTAGAACTCGCGGGCCCGGGCGTAGCGCGTGGCGTGGTCGAGATGCGCGTCGCGGCCGAAGTTCAACGCCTCGTCGGGGTTGCCGGAAGTGACGAGGTTCCAGCCGGCACGGCCCCGCGAGATGTGGTCGAGCGAGGCAAACTTGCGGGCCACATGGTAGGGCTCGTTGTAGGTGGTGGAAGCCGTGGCGATCAGCCCGATCCGCTCCGTCACCATGGCGAGCGCCGGCAGCAGCGTCAGAGGGTCGAACGAGGTGACGGTGGCCGAGCGCTTCAGCGCCTCCATCGGCATGTTCATCACCGCCAGATGGTCGGCCATGAAGAAGGCGTCGAACTTGGCCGCTTCCAGCGTGCGGGCGAAGCGCACGAGGTGGTCGAGGTTGAAGTTCGCGTCCGGGAAACCGCCGGGATAGCGCCACCACGCGGTGTGGATGCTGATGGGGCGCATGAAGGCGCCGAGGTGGAGTTGTCTTCGAGGTTCGCTCAACAGAATCCTCCGGCCGCATCAATCCTTCGCTGCCGCCGATATGGTGCACGTCGTCCGTCCGGCAGCACCGGGCAAACGCTCCGGCCATAAGGATGCCGGCACCGCCCTAGGATTGCACGTGCCTCATCCTTAAGGTTCGGGCCGACCGACGCAACGAGGGGAGCGGGCATGGCCGGAGCAAGCATCACACAGGATGCGCCCTATCGCGCCCTGAACGGTTGGCTGGCTCTCTTCATCGCCATTCCCTGTCTCGCGCTGGCGGCGCTGACCTTCCTCGGCGGCGGCGTGCTGGTTCTCGGCCGCGGCAGTGTCGGCCCTGCCTTCCTGCTCGTCTCCGCGGTGGCGCTCGTCGCCGCGATCGTTCTGCTCGCCGGGCTGATCACGCTCAAGCCCCGTCAGGCCGCGGTGCTGACCCTGTTCGGGCGATACCACGGCACCATCGCCCGCGACGGCTTCTGGTGGCGCAACCCGCTGACTGCGGTGGCCAAGGTCTCGCTCGCCACGGAGGCGCAGGAAACCAAGATCATCACTGTCAACGACCTGATGGGCAACCCGATCACCATCGCGGTCGCCGCGATCTGGCGGGTGCAGGACGCCGCGCGCGCCACCTTCGACGTCGGCAGCTACCACGACTTCGTCTCGCTCCAGGCGGAAGCAGCGCTGCGCAACATCGCCTCGACCCGCCCCTATGACCACGACGAGGCGGAACATGTCGGCGAGGAGGCAGGCGACGCCAAGCGCCGGCTCGCCGAGAAGGCCACCCGCGTCGCCTCGCTCCGGGCCGACCGCGACGCGATCCATGCTGACCTGATCGCGGAGTTGGGCCAGCGCGTCGCCCTCGCGGGCGTGGTGGTGGAGGATGTGCGGATCACGCATCTGGCCTACGCGCCGGAGATTGCCGGCGCGATGCTCAAGCGCCAGCAGGCCGGTGCCATCATCGCGGCCCGCCGCCAGATCGTGGAGGGCGCGGTCGCCATCGTGCGCGACACGATCCGTCGCCTGGAACAGCCGGAGGACGGCCATTCCGGCATCGTCTTCGACGATCAGAGCCGCGCCAGCATGGCGCAGAACATGCTCATCATGATCGTGGGAGATCGCGAGGCGACGCCGGTGGTCAGCGTGGGGGCGAAGCCGTAGGCCGCCGCAGGTGAGTGCGACACCAGACGAGGGTCAGATCGGCGAATCGCGTGTGTCATCCAAATATCGCCGCAGCGAGGATTTGTAAAACTCACCCTAGCGAGGGGTGACCTGTGCCCGATCGGCATTTCACCTTCACCGGACCTGTCGTTAGTGCCGATGCCCTGGTCGCAGCAGCAGGCGGCGATTGTGCTCAGGAGAATCGGCGCGCATGGGGCAGGACGGCGCAATCCTTCGTCACTTCGTACACGACGCGATCCGGCTGCTCAGGCCGGTTTGGCCGCTGGTGACAGTGGCCACAGCGCTCGGGGCGGTCGGCGGCCTTGCCACCGCGGCCGCTCTGGCCAAGATCAACGAGGCCTTTTACGGCGAGGGTGTGCTCGCCAACGGCGTGTTGCTGGCCTTCGCCGGTTTTGCAGCCCTGAGCGTTCTCGGGACCTTTGCGGCCAGCCTCGGCAACGCCTACGCGGGCGGACGCATCCAGGCGGCACTCAGCCGCGACCTCACCGACAAGATCCTGACCGCGCCGATCGAGCGGATCGAGCGCCTCGGCAAGCACAAGCTGCTCGCCTCGCTCCAGGGCGACGTGGACACCATCTTCACGGCCATCGCGTTTCTCTCGCCGATCGTGGTCGCGGGCGGGACGCTGATCGGCTGCGGTGCCTACATGATCCTCCTGTCACCCGCCCTGTCGGCGGTGACGGCGACGGTCCTGATCCTCGAGAGCCTCGGCGCGAACGCTCTGCGCCGGAACATGCTTCGGTACTTCGAGGAGATCCGCAAGAATCGCGAGGCGACTCAGAAGCACTACCTCACCCTGACCGAGGCGGCGAAGGAGCTGCGGATCGGCCGCGAGCGTCGGCTACACCTCCGCGACGTCGCGCTCAAGGACTGCATCGAGCAGGCACGCCATTTGATGACGCGGATCGCCGTCATCCAGCAATGGCTGTCGATGCTGAGCCAATCGACCAACTTCCTGCTGTTCGCCGGTCTCATCGCCTACAAGGCCCTGGCCGGCATCGGCGGCGCCGAACTTTCCGGCTTCGTGCTCGTGCTGCTCTACATCCAGGCGCCGATCGCGCAGCTCATCCATTTCGTGCCGGTGATCGGCGAGGCTCAGATCGCCTACCGGCGCATCGCCGAGTTCTCGGAGGAAGGGGCGGAGGCGGAGGCCGGCCTTCTCTCGGCCACGTCGTCAGTAGCGGCCCGCCGCATCCGCGAGATCACTCTGCGCGGCGTGAGCTACGGCTTCCCAGCGGCGGACGAGGAGGCGCCCTTCACTCTTGGCCCGATCGACCTGACGATCCGGGGTGGCGAGATCCTGTTCATCGTCGGCGAGAACGGCTCGGGCAAGACGACGCTGATCAAGCTGCTGCTCGGCCTCTACCCGCCGCAATCCGGGACCATCCTGCTCGACGGCGTACCGGTAACGGCGCAGACGCGCGACGCGTACCGCCAGCACTTCTCGGCGATCTTCTTCGACTACCACCTATTCGAGGAACTGATCCCCACCGAAGGTGACAGCGCGGAGGCCGCTCGGCCGCTACTCGAACGGCTCGATCTCGCCCAGAAGGTCGATATCAGCGACGGGCGCTTCTCCACCACCGATCTCTCGACCGGCCAGCGCAAGCGCCTTGCCCTGGTGCAGGCTGCCCTTGAAGGACGACCGGTCCTCGTGCTGGACGAGTGGGCAGCGGAGCAGGATCCGACCTTTCGGCGGCGCTTCTACGAGGAGATGCTGCCGGACCTGCGCCGCAGTGGACGAACGCTCGTCGTCATCAGCCACGACGACCGCTACTTCGGCGCCGCCGACCGGGTACTGCACTTGGCAGAAGGCCGGATCGTTGAGATCACGGAGAAGGCGAGGGCGACGGCCGAACCGAACTGACCGGACGGGCCAACCAACGCCACGTGAGCACCAGCGCCGGACCGTTCACGCGGCACGGAGTCGGATCAGATATCCAGTTCCGTCCCGTCCGCGAAGGCCGCCCGCTCGGTGATGAAGGCGAAGCGCGCCTCCGGCTTGTTGCCCATCAGGCGCTCCACCGTGTCGCCGGTCGATTCCCGTGCCTCGTCGAGGATCGCGACGCGCAGGAGGGTGCGCTTGCGCGGGTCCATCGTCGTCTCCTTCAACTGCGCCGGCATCATCTCGCCGAGGCCCTTGAAGCGGCCGATCTCGACCTTGCCGTTCTTGAACACGGTCTTGATGATCCGCTCCTTGTCCGCGTCGTCGCGGGCATAGGCCGATTTCGCGCCCTGGCTGATTCGGTAGAGCGGCGGGATCGCCAGATAGAGATGACCCTTGTCGATGAGCTTGGGCATCTGCCGATAGAAGAAGGTGATCAGGAGCGAGGCGATGTGGGCGCCGTCCACGTCCGCGTCGGTCATGATGATGACCTTGTCGTAGCGAAGATCTCCCTCGCGGAAGTTGGCGCCGGTGCCGCAGCCGAGCGCCAGCGTCAGGTCCGAGATGAGCTGGTTGGCTCCGAGCTTGTCGCGGCTCGCCGAGGCGACGTTCAGGATCTTACCCCGCAGGGGGAGCACGGCTTGAGTCGCGCGGTCGCGGGCCTGCTTGGCGGAGCCACCGGCCGAGTCGCCCTCGACGATGAAGATCTCCGAGCCAGCGGTGCCGGCGGCCGAGCAGTCGGCGAGCTTGCCGGGCAGACGAAGTTTGCGCGTGGCCGACTTGCGGGCGACTTCCTTCTCCTGGCGGCGGCGCAGGCGCTCCTCCGCCCGGTCGATCACCCAGTCGAGCAGCTTGTTGGCTTGGGCGGGCGAGGCGGCAAGCCAGTGGTCGAAGGCGTCGCGCACGGCCGTCTCGACGATGCGGGAGGCCTCCACCGTCGCGAGCTTGTCCTTGGTCTGGCCCTGGAATTCCGGCTCGCGGATGAAGACCGAGAGCATGGAGGCGCAGGTCGCCATCACGTCGTCGGTGGTCACCGACGTCATGCGCTTGGCCTGATTCACCCGCTCGGCGTGCTCGCGCAGGGCCCGCAGCAGCGCGACACGCAGGCCAGATTCGTGGGTGCCGCCCTCCGGCGTCGGAATGGTGTTGCAGTAGGAATGCGAGACGCCGTCGTCGGCCACTGTCCAGGCCACCGCCCATTCGAGCGAGCCGTGCGAGCCGGGCTTGGTCACCTTGCCGGAGAAGATGGAGTCGAGGACGAGTTCCTTCCCCTCAATGTCGCGGGCGAGATAGTCGGACAGACCGCCGGGGAAGCGATGCACGGCCTCGGCCGGCACGTCCTCCAACCCTTCGAGCAGGGCAGGGGCACAGCGCCAGCGGATTTCGACGCCGCCGAACAGATAGGCCTTGGAGCGGGCCATCTTGAACAGGCGGCGCGGATCGAACTTCAGCGAGCCAAAGATCTGCGCGTCGGGGTGGAAACGCACGCGCGTGCCGCGGCGGTTCTGCACCCGGCCGACCGTCTCCAGGCTTCCCTGCGCGTGACCGCGGGAAAACGTCTGGCGGTAGAGGGTCTGGTTGCGGGCGACCTCGACCTCCAGCACGTCCGAGAGCGCGTTGACGACGGAGATGCCGACGCCGTGCAGGCCGCCGGAGGTCTCGTAGACCTTCGAGTCGAACTTGCCGCCCGCGTGCAGCGTGGTCATGATGACCTCGAGCGCGGACTTGCCCGGGAATTTCGGGTGCGGATCGACGGGAATTCCGCGGCCATTGTCGGTGACGACGAGGGCGCCCGATTCTTCCAGCTCCACCTCGATGAAGCTCGCGTGGCCCGCGACTGCCTCGTCCATGGAATTGTCGATCACCTCGGCGAAGAGGTGGTGCAGCGCCCGCTCGTCGGTGCCGCCGATATACATGCCCGGCCGGCGCCGCACCGGCTCGAGCCCCTCCAGCACCTCGATGGTCGAGGCGTCGTAGCCGGCCTCCGCCGCTTCCGGAGCGGGTGCAGGCTGCGGTGCCACGGGGGTGAGACGTCGCCGCCGCTCGACTTCCGCAGCGGGCGGCTTGCTTCCCGGCCCGAACAGGTCGCGTGCCGGATCACTCACGCGACGGCTCCTCGAATCGGGTCGGAGACGGGCTGCATGGCTCTTCATACCCTCGTTGTAGCGGAACAAACAGGAAACAAAAAGTCTTCTGTTCGCTTCCGCCGGTCGCAGTATCACGACGACCCGTCACGTTCGAAGTCCGACCGTCCCAGGGCGGCCAGCGCGATGTCATCTCAGTGATGCGGGCGGATGGTTAAGAGTGCCTCACGACACCTGCGGTGGGCCGCAATCCTGCGGCCGAAGCGAGGCGGCGAAGCGTTAAGGGGCGCGGCGCAGAATGGCGGTGGGAACAGGAGATGGTTTCCGGACGTTAACTCAACAAGGTCAGCTTGACCGTAAGGGAGCCATGCCGATGACCCCCGCTGCAGCCCAAGCGCGTCACATCTCCCTCATGCGGCTCGAGCAGGCTGCCGGCCACGCCTTCGGCTACGCCGACGAGCCGGAGCCGGTCATTCCGCGTTCCTCGATGCTGCTCTCGTCATCAGGTTTCGCCATTGCGACCGTGGCGACAGCACTGGCTGCCACCATCACCTATCTCGTCTGATCCGTTGCTCCTGCAGAACCGCTTTCAAGCGGCCGCGGGCAGGGCGCAGAGGCGAATGTCGCGCGCCAGCGCATCCACTCGTGCGGGATCGGAATCCCAGGCGAACATGAAGCGGGACGCCCCGCCAATGAAGCCGTAGAACTGCCAGCCGCGGGCACGTAGCGCCTCTTGGACCGGTGCCGGCAGGTTCAGGAACACGCCGTTGGCCTCCACCGGAGCCGCGAGCGAGATGCCCGGCACATCGGCAATTTCCCGCACAAGGCGCTGGGCGCAGGCGTTGGCGTGGCGGGCATTGTCGAGCCACGCACCGCTCTCCAGCATGCCGACCCAGGGCGCCGAGAGGTAGCGCATCTTCGAGGCGAGCTGGCCCGCCTGCTTGCAGCGATAATCGAAATCTGCGGCGAGCCGCGGGTCGAAGAAGATCACCGCTTCGCCCACCGCCATGCCGTTTTTGGTGCCCCCGAAGCAGAGCACATCGACCCCGGCCTTCCAAGTCAGCGCGGCCGGCGACGCATCGAGCGAGGCGCAGGCATTGGCGAAGCGGGCGCCGTCCATGTGCAGGCGCAGGCTTGAAGCACGGCAGACCTCAGCGATCGCCGCGACCTCATCGAGAGCATAGACGCGCCCCGTCTCGGTCGATTGGGTCAGCGTCACCGCCCGCGGTTTCGGAAAATGGATGTCGCTGCGCTTGCCCGCGATCGTCCGCACGATCTCGGGAGTGAGCTTCCCGTCCTCGGTCGCGGCGGTGAGCAGCTTCGAGCCGTTGGAGAAGAACTCCGGCGCACCACACTCGTCAGTCTCGATATGCGCCGAGTCGGCGCAGATGACGCTGTGATAGGATTGGCACAGCGAGGCCAGGGCCAGCGAGTTGGCCGCCGTGCCGTTGAAGACGAAGAACACCTCGCAATCGGTCTCGAACAGGCGCCGGAAGCCGTCGGCGGCGGCCTGTGTCCAGGGATCGGCGCCGTAGGCAGGGGCATGGCCCGCATTAGCCGCTTGCATCGCCTCGAACGCCTCGGGGCAGATCCCGGCATAGTTGTCGCTGGCGAATTGCTGTTCGGCCACGGCGCGCTCCGGCTCTGTCTCATGAAAAGAGAAAGGCCGGGCGGTGGAAGAACCGTCCGGCCTCACGAAGGGATTGTCTCTCCGCCTCTCGATTTTTGCACCCCGTCCGCCGATCCGGCAGTCAGGACGCTCCATATGTCAGGCCGCGGCCAGCGACATCGACATCGATTCCTTCTTCATCAGCTCGCGATAGAACCCATCGAGATGGGTGAGCTTCTCCGGCGAGCCGTCCTGGATGATCTTGCCGCCCTCCAGCACGACGATCCGGTCGAAGTCCTTCAGCGTCGAGAGCCGGTGCGCGATGGCGATCACCGTGCGGCCCTTCATCAGGTTTGCGAGCGCGGCGCGGATCGCCTCCTCCGACTCGGCGTCGAGGGCCGAGGTCGCCTCGTCGAGCAGGAGGATCGGCGAGTCTTTCAGGATCGCGCGGGCAATGGCGATGCGCTGACGCTGGCCGCCCGAGAGCTTGACGCCGCGGTCGCCGACGATGGTGTCGAAGCCCTCCGGCAGGGCCTGGATGAAGTCGGTGCAGTGGGCGGCCTCGGCCGCCTTCCAGACCTCTTCGTCCGTCGCGTCGGGACGGCCGTAGCGGATGTTCTCGCGAAGCGACCGGTGGAACATCGAGACATCCTGCGGCACCACCGTGATCGCCTCGCGTAGCGACTCCTGCGTGACCCGGTTGATGTCCTGCCCGTTGATGAGGATGCGCCCGCCCTGCACCTCGTAGAAGCGCTGGATCAGCGAGAACAGGGTCGACTTGCCGCCGCCCGACTTGCCGACGAGCCCAACGGTCTGACCCGGCGGAATCAGCAGGTCGAAATCGGAGAACACGGTGCGCCCGTCGGGATAGCTGAAGGCCACGTGGTCGAAATGCATCTCCGCACCGGTCTGGCCGACGAGTTGCTCCGCCTCCGGGTGATCGACGAGTTCGTGCGGCTGCAGCAGGGTGTGCAGCGCCTCCGAGAGCCGGGCGGTGTGCTGGGTCGCGTCCACGAGCGCCACGGCAAGGTCGCGGGTCGCGGCGAGGATGCGAATGCCGAGCGTGCAGACCAGCACGACCTGACCGGTCGTGGCCTGACCGGCCTCCCACATCTTGATCGACCAGTAGAGGAGGCCGAGGATCGAGAGCACAGTGAGGATGGCGTGGGTGATGCGCAGCTTCTCGAGGTAGAGGAGCGAGGAGCGGCGTGCCCGCATCTCGGTGCCGATGGTGCCGTCGAAGCGCACGAATTCACGGTTGAACGCGGAGAAGGCACGCACCAGCGGCATGTTGCCGACAAGGTCGACCATCTCGCCGTCGACACTCGCGGCCTTCGCGGCGAAGTCGTGGTGCAGCGGCTTTCCGGCGGACGCCATCTTGAACATCAGCAGCACGACCGCGGCGAAGATGCCGGCGAGCACGAGCGCCATCGTCATGTTCACGGTGCCGATGTAGATGATCGACAGCGTGGCCGCCACGCAGGGCGGCATCACGTTGAACGTGAACATGTTCTCGACGGTGAAGATCGCGTTCGAGGTCGCGGTGATGCGCGAGGCCAGCGTGCCCGGTTGCCGGTCGGCGAAGAACGAGGGCGCGTGACCCGTCATGTGCCGGAAGAGGTCGCGGCGGATGTCGCCGGTCACCCCAACGAAGGTGAAGGCGCCCACCAAAGCCGCCACACGCCAGAGCATGTTGTCGGCGGCGATGAAAGCGATCAGCAGGGCAAGCGCCGACCAGACCTGACCGGTGCTCGGACCCTTGCCGAGGGCATCGACCACCCCCTTCAGCGCGTAATCGGTCGAAACCGAGAAGGTCACGGCACCGAGCACGGAGAACATGATCACGAGGTGCGGGATGATCCGGCGCTTGAGGTAGCGCCCGACAAAGGCCCCCGGTCTGTTGGCGTATTGGCAGAGATCTTCCATCGCGATCGTCAGTCCCGATTCGATCAGACCCGCTGGGCGCCGATTGTGGCTGGAGGGCGCACGAACCGCCCTTAAACCGCAACGCGAAGCGTCGCCTTATGTTTCAAGCGCGCGCAGCTTTCCGCCGGATAGCGGAGCGAAGATGAACCGAGCTTGAGCGGATGCGCGACGCACGACGACTCCAACCGCGTCGG
Source organism: Methylobacterium sp. R2-1 (assembly GCF_014191355.1). Taxonomy (GTDB): domain Bacteria; phylum Pseudomonadota; class Alphaproteobacteria; order Rhizobiales; family Beijerinckiaceae; genus Methylobacterium. The sequence continues at coordinate 217,962 of NZ_JACHWM010000003.1, read as the reverse complement.
CCCGCGCAGGTCAAGACGGTGCGCGTCCCTCGTCCCCGTCCCTCCGCCGCGTCTCAGGCATGATCAGCAGAACGAGAACGAGTCCTGCAGCACCGACGATGGCAAGACCTAAGAACGCCGGCCGGCTGCCGAGTTCATCGGCCATGAAGCCGGCCAGTGCTGTCGAGAGGGCAGCGCCGATGCCCATGCCGGTACCGACGGCGCCCAGCGCGGTGTTGAACCGGCCGGTGCCGCGGGTGACGTCGGAGACGATCAGCGGAACCATGACGCCGAGGACGGAGGCGGAGATGCCGTCGAAGATCTGGATCGCCACCATCCAGTAAGGGTCGGTCACGAAGGCGAAGAGCAGGCCGCGGACGGGAAGCGCCGCGAAGCCGATCACGAGGAGTGGCTTGCGTCCCCAACTCTGGGCCAGACGCCCGACGAGGGGGGCGGTGAGAGCGAGAACCGCCTGCGGGACCATGATGCAGGCGGCGACAAGTGCCGTGGCGGTCTCGCTGGCACGCAGCGTCATGACGCTGCCGACAAGCGGCAGCATCGCGGCATTGGCCAGGAAGAACAGCACCATGCAGGCGGCAAAGCACAGAAGCGCTCGGTTCTTCAGGAGCGCCGCGACGCCGCCCGCCTCCCGCGGCTCCGGTTCCTGGACCGCCATCCGGGGTTTGGCCGCTTCGATAGCGCGGCCGGAAGGAATGAACGAGAGCGAGACCAGCGCTGGAATCACGAGGATGCCGGCGAGATAGAACACCGCATTGTTCGACAGGTAGTAGCCGATCGCGCCCATGCCGGCGGCGCCGAGGGCATTGCCGACGGCCGAAAAGCTCGCGTTGCGCCCCAACCGCTCGCCGGCCCGGGCATGCCCGACGAGGCCGATGGAGATCGCGGCGATCGCCGGGGTCAGCACGCAGCTCGCCGCTGAGTGGATCGCCATGGCGAGCATGACGACGAGGTAGGTGGGAAATGCGGCGAGCATCACCGCGCTCGCTCCGACCCAGAAGGCCGAGAATCCGGCGGCGAAGCGCTTCGAGCGGGAGGCATCGACGAAGGCGCCACCGGGCATCTGCCCGAGCAGGCTCACGAGGCTACCGACCGTCAGCGCGAGGCCGATATCCGACTGCGTCCACTTTTGCTGTGTGAAGTAGACCGCGAGGAACGGCCCGAACCCGGTCTGCAGATTGGCGATGAAGAACGTGAACGCGTCGAGGCCGTAGGTGGCGCGTCGCGAAGGCTCGGTGGGGCTGGTCGCGGTCGCGGGCTCGCTCGGGCGACCCGCGCGGCGCGCCGGGCGAGCACCGGCCCGCTCGCGGAGGTCGGACCGATGCGTGTCGCGCTCGCGCGCCGGATATGCGCGCCGTTCCGTCACCGGGATTGCCGTCATTTGTCCGGCGTCTTCTCCTGCGGCCGGTCGGGGGCCTTCTCGGACGGGACGGCGGTTTTTTCGGCCGCGGCGGAGGCATCGCCTTCGGCCGGCTGAACGACCGCGCCCGGACTGGTGGCGCCGAGCACGACGATGGGCTCGCCGGCCTTGTACTCGGGCGAGACCCGGACTTGGTTGCGGTTGAGCTGGAGCGTGAGGCGGCCGACCTTGCCCTCGGTGGTGAACTTCAGGACGCGCCAATCCACCGCGATCTTGCGCGAGCCGACGCCGAGAAAGCCGCCGAAATCGATCACCGCAGCGCGGGGGCGGCCGTCGCGATCGATGATGACGTCGATGATCCGGCCAAGATCGTCGCCGTTCATGGCGCGCACGCTCTTGCCGAGCAGGCTCTCGTAATCTTGGGTATCGAGCACGACCGCCGGGGTGCCGCCGCCCTGGGACGGTGAGACTGCACCGTTGGCGGGAGCGGCCGGTACAGCCGGCGCCGCAGCGGGAGGCGAGACGGATGCGGGCGGCGGCGCCTCGCCCGAGGCGCTCGGCGAGCCGTCCGCGGCCATAGCCGCCGTGGCGAGAAGGACGATCGTCGGTGTCACGATCGGCCGGATCAGTCTGAGCACCCCTACACCTCTCGACAGTCTGGAAAGTCCGCATGCCGGCCGCGACAAGCCAACCGCTCACCGGACGGTATGGGGCGAGCGGACGCATCGTCCATGCCCGCCAACCGCGGCGAAGTTATGGATGGGCACGAAAAGTCGATCCAGCCGCCAGGCTGGCAACGGAACGGCCCGTCCTAGGCCGGTCATCCGCCGCTCCGCGACGTCGTTGCTCGTCCACCGCAAGCGGGTCGGCATGGGCAACCGCCATCTGGTTTTCGCCCAAACCCTGCCTTAGACGGATGCAGGGATCTTAACGTTGCCGACCCTTGGCCGTGCTTTTGGCTACGCTCCTGGCCGGGCTCCTGTTTGAGCCTGTGCCTTTCGAGTCCGTGTCCGGGGACGGCTGCTACGAGGACAAGACATCCATGTTTCACCCGTCGAGACTTTGCGCCGCGGCGCTTCTTGCGGCGAGCCTCGGCGGCTGCCAGGCCCTCGGCGGCGGCGGCGGTGTCATGCCGGAAACCGATCTCGGCCCCCCGCCCTCCGCCCGCGGCACCCTGCCCGGCCGCCCTCTGCGCAGCGCCCAGACCGACGATGAGGGCCGTCCTCTCGCGGCCGCGCCGACGCGCCCCCTGGAACTGCCGAAGAACATCCGCGGCCAGACCCGCACCGCCGACGAAGGCCCACGCCGGATCCGCCGGGAGGAGATCGACGGCGAGCCGACGACGCGGACCAGTTCCGGTGGTCTCGCGCCTCAGATGGGGTCGGGCGGCAGCGTCGGCCTCGGCGGCAAGTTCTAAGGCGCTCCGCTCTCAGATCAGGTATCGTGAACCACATCCGGCACCGACGGTTCAGACCGTCGGTGCCCTTCGGCCACCCCAGTGGTCGTCGAGTCGTCCGCCGAAACGCGGATCGGAGAACGGGTCGTCACCGGGCCCCTGCGTCGGTGCGCCCTCGAGATCGGCGGGGTCGATGTCGACCACGTATCCGCCGAGTTCGACCGAGTAGGTCAGCGCGTTCCACGGCAGCGGATGGTAGGCCTCGCCGAAGCCGAGAAAGCCGCCGAAGGACAGCACCGCGTAGGCGACCTGTCCCGACACCTTGTCGACCATGAAGTTGTGAACGCTGCCGAGGTGACGACCGGTGGCGTCGTAGACCGGCGTTCCCTCGACCTTGTCGGAGGCGATCAGCCGGGGGGTCTCGTCGGTCGCCACGCCCTCGCCGGAAGCGGGGTCCAGTTCGAGCGTTCCCGGCTTTCGATAGGCCCGCTCTTCGGGCAGATCCGTCGGCATTCACGTCTCCAGCATGTCTCTGACCGTCCCGACAGGCTCGCGGGCAAGCTCACGATCTGGGGTCCTGCTTGAATGCGATGCGTCGAGCGCGGTTCCCATCCGGAGCGGAGACAGGCGGCGGGATCACCCGAGACCCGCCTGAGCGGGACGAAAAACCCCTCAGGCGGTGGATTAGGCCACGGAAAGGTCCGCTGATCTGTGGATGGACACCGCAGCGGTGCCGTTCTCCACTTGGAACGGGCGCGGCACCGCTTAGTTGTTGCTCCTCAGTGCCCCGTGCCCTTGGGGATGCCCCTCGGGCTCGTGGCACGGAATCTGCCGGTCCGCAGGACGGAGGGAAACCATGGCTACCAAGACGACGGAGAAGAAGGCGGCTGCGCCCAAGAGTGCCCCGAAAAAGGAGACCGCCACCAAGGCTGCCTCCGGCACCAAGCCCAACGCGCTTCAGCAGCCCCTGAAGCCGTCTCCCGAACTCGCCGCCATCGTCGGCGACAAGCCCCTGCCGCGCGGCGAGGTCGTCAGCAAGGTGTGGGAGCACATCAAGAAGCACAACCTCCAGAACCCGGAGAACAAGCGCGAGATCGTCGCCGACGACAAGCTCAAGAAGATCTTCGGCAAGGACAAGTGCTCGATGTTCGAGATGAACAAGCATCTCGCCGCACACCTGAAGTCCTGAGCTGAGAGAGCCGTTCGCGGACCGTCCCTCGGAGTACGGAACCGGTCAGACCGGTCCGTACGTCCGGCGGGCCCGGGAGCGGTGGATCTCAGGCGATGCTGCGCAGCACACCGCCATCAACCCGCAGGGCCGCCCCCGTGGTGGCGCTGGCGGCGGGCGTGCAGAGATAGGCCACCATATTGGCCACTTCCTCCGGCCGCGCGAGGCGCTTCAGGAGCGAGGTCGGCCGGTTTTCGGCGATGAAGGCTCGGCCCTTGGTCTCGAGGTCACCTTCGCCCCCGCCCATCGATTCCAGAAAATCCGCCACGCCCTCGGTCATGGTGGGGCCGGGCAGGACGCTGTTGACGGTGACGCCGCTGCCGCCAACCGTCTCGGCGAGGCCGCGGGAGACGGCGAGCTGCGCCGTCTTCGTCATGCCGTAATGGACCATCTCCGGCGGGATGTTCACACCCGACTCGCTGGCGATGAAGACAATCCGGCCCCAGCCGCGCTCGACCATGCCGGGGCCGTAGGCTCTCGCGAGTCGGATGCCGCTCATCACGTTCACCTCGAAGAAGCGGCGCCACTCGGCATCCGCGATCTCGAAGAACGGCTTCGGCTCGAAGATGCCGGCATTGTTGACGAGGATGTCGACCTTCGGAAGGGCGGCGACGAGCTCGGCCGCACCGTCCTCGGTGCCGACATCGCCGATGCCGGCGATGAACTCACCTCCGGTGACCTCGTTACGCAGGCGCACGATGGCCGCGTCCACCCGTTCAGCGGTACGGCCGTTGACGGCGACGTAGGCTCCGAGCCGGCCGAGTTCGCGGGCGACCGCGTAGCCGATGCCGCCGGTGGAGCCGGTGACGAGGGCGCTCCGTCCCTTCAGGTCGATGTCCATCATCCGCCTCCGCTCGCCGCGATCATCCCTGTCGAAGCGACAACGCGTGAGCGCGGGCTTGGTGCTGATCAGCGGTGCACGGTCACGGACCCGTCCTCCGCAAGCCGCTCGCCACCGCACCGATCAGCGCCAGGGCGACGGCGCACCAGAGGGTGAGGGCGAAGGCGCCCACAGGACCGCCGGAGATCAGGCCGAACAGCACGGCGACCAGCGCTGCCCCCACCGATTGGCCGACGAGTCGGGCGCTCGCCTGCATGCCGCTGGCGCCACCGCTGCGCTCCCGCGGGGCGCTCGTGATGATGACCTTGTTGTTGGGCGACTGGAACAGCCCGAAGCCGACCCCTGAAAGCGTCAGCCGCCAGACCACGTCGAGGGTCGTGGGTGCCTCCGGCAGGACGGCGAGGGACGCCATGCCGGCCGCGAGAAGGACGAGCCCGAGGCTGCCGAGCAGTCCCGGCGGAAAGCGGTCGGCGAGCCGGCCTGCGAAGGGCGACATCGCCGCGATGGCGAGCGGCCAGGGGGTCATCAGGAAACCGGTACGGGTCTCCGAGAAGCCCAGTCCGTCATGGAAGTAGAAGGGCAGGGCGACGTAGGCGATCATCTGCGCTGCGAAGGAGCAGACCGAGGCCACCATCGACAGGGCGAAGGCCGGAATCCGCAGGAGGTCGACGGGCAGGAGCGGCGCTGCTAGCCGGACCTGGCTGCGCACGAAGACGATTCCGACCGCAACCGACGCGATGATCGTCGCCAGGGCGAGCCAGCGCGTGCCAGGATCGGCGAGGCCGTCGAGGCCGACGATCAGCAGGCCGATGGTGAGGGCGTTGAGGCCGGCGCTTCGCAGGTCGAAGCGGCGGGCGGAGCGGGGTGTGTGCGGCAGGGTGCGGGCTCCGACCGCCAGCGCCACGAGCCCGACCGGCACATTGACGAGGAACAGCCAGGGCCAGGCCGCGACGGAGAGGATCGCGGCGGCGACCGTCGGCCCGGCGGCGGCGGCTACCGCGACGATGAGCGCGACGTTGCCTACCCCGCGCCCGATCAGTCGATGCGGATAGATGAAGCGCACGAGCGCGATGTTGACGCTCATGATCCCGGCCGCGCCGAAACCCTGGGCGACCCGCGCGGCCGTGAGGCTCGCGAGGTTCGGCGAGACCGCGCAGGCGAGCGAGGCGGCCGTGAAGACGGCAAGCCCGGCGAGATAGATCCGGCGATAGCCCCAGATCTCGCCGAGCGTCGCGAAGGGCAGCAGGGCGGCGGTGACCGCGATCTGGTAGGCGCTGACGACGAAGATCGCGTCCGAGGCCGGAACCTCGAGGTCGCGGGCGATCACCGGAAGGGCGACGTTGACGATCGCTCCATCGAGTACCGCCATGGCGATGGCGAGCGCCATGGCGGAGAGCGCCAGCAGCCGGTCCCGCAATGGCAACCCGTCGCCGCCGGCCTCTCCCGATTTCCGTGCCGTCACCGTCCACCGTCCGGAGCTTGCAGGCTGTCGATCCGCCCTATCTGTCCCTCACCGGGCGACGCGCTTAACCTCAACACCGGCGCGCCGTCGGGGCGGAGCCCGGCCCGATTACGCACCCTCCTCCGGCAATCCGAGCCTGGGACGGCGCGCTCACGTTTTGTGTCTGTATCGTCTTTTTCTGACAGCCGGCCACCGGAGACGAAGTGTCCATGCGTGCCCACTCGATCCTTGCGCGTCGCCTTGCGCATCGCCTCGCGCCTTGCCTCGCGCTCTTCCTCGCGTCGCTGCTGACACTGACACCGGCTGCCGTCCGTGCCGAGGAGCAGCAGCCGCTCGGCATCGGCCTCGAAGGCTTCGCCTATCCCTTTCCGGTGCGCTTCCTGCCCCTGACGCGCGACGGTGAAGCCCAGCGCCTCGCCTACATGGACGTGCCGGCCGCCGACAACGCCAACGGACGCACGGTGCTGCTGCTGCACGGGCGCAACTTCCCTTCGAGCTATTGGGAGCCGGTGATTCGCGCCCTCTCGAACGCGGGCTACCGGGTGGTGGTCCCCGACCAGCTCGGCTTTGGCAAGTCCTCGAAACCGGTCGGTGCCTTCACCTTCGACCGGATGGCCGCCGACACGATCGCGCTCGCCGACAGCCTGAAAATCCAGCGGTTCGACGTGGTGGCCCATTCCATGGGCGGCATGCTCGCGGTGCGTCTCGCGCGGAGCTACCCGCAGCGGGTGAATAGCCTGGTGCTGGAGGCGCCGATCGGGCTGGAGGATTACCGGTTCACCGTCCCACCGGTCTCTGACGAGACGCTGCTCGCCCGCGAGGGCGATCTTAGCGCCGACGCCTACCGCAAGCAGTTGATGACGAGCTACGCGCTCTCGATCCCCGCTGCGGCGATCGAGCCGTTCGTGTCGATCCGCGAGCGAGTGAAGGGCTCGGGCGAGTATCCGCGCTGGCTCAAATCCTTCGTGAACTCCTACCAGATGATCTGGGGCCAGCCGGTCGTCCACGAGATCCCGCTCGTGAAGGCGCCGACCCTGTTCATCATGGGGGCCAACGACCACAATGCCCCCGGCAAGGGCTTCGCGCCGGCGGAGATGCGCTCCGGCATGGGCGACAACACCGGCCATGCCCGCTCGCTCGCCGGCCGGATGCCGAACGGCAAGGCGGAGGTCATCAACAATGTCGGCCACCTCGTCCACATGGAGGCGACCGAGATGTTCAACACGCTGACGCTGGAATTCCTCAACACCCACTGAGCGCCCAGGCGTTCCCGCCGCGACGGGGACGAGGCAGCAATCCGGAGTTGACACATGGATGTCGGTTTCATTGGGCTCGGCCGCATGGGCCGGGCCATGGCGGCGCGGCTCGTCGCGGCGGGGCACCGGGTGCGGGTGTGGAATCGCTCGCCCGAGGCGGCTGAGGCGGTTCAGGGTGCGGAGCCTGTGGGGAGCGCGGCCGAGGCCTTTTCCGGTGATGCCGCGATCACCATGCTGGCTGACGATGCAGCCCTGCGTTCGGTCATCGTCGAGGGCGGCCTGCTCGACACCGGGCAGCGTCCGGCCGTGCATATCGGCATGTCCACGATCTCGGTGGCACTCGCCAAGGAACTGGCGGCGGTGCACGGGCGCGCCGGTGTGGCCTACATCTCCGCCCCGGTCTTCGGCCGGCCGGACGCAGCGGAAAAGGGCGCGCTCAACATCATCGCCGCGGGAGATGACGGGGCGCTTGCGCGGGTGCAGCCATTGTTCGACGCCATGGGCAGCAAGACCTGGCGCTTCGGCGCGGAGCCGGAGCGGGCCAACGCCGTCAAGCTCGCGGGCAACTTCATGCTGGTTTCGGCCATCGAGGCGATGGGAGAGGCGGCCGCCTTCGCGGAGGGGCACGGCATCGCCGGGGCCGACGTGCTGGAGATGCTCACCAGCACCCTGTTCGCCTCGCCGGTCTACAAGAATTACGGCGCGATGATCATGGAAGGCCGCTACGAGCCGCCGGGCTTCACCATCCGGCTCGGACTCAAGGATGTCCGCCTTGCGCTCGCCGCGGGTGAGGCGGTCAACGTGCCGATGCCTTTCGCCAGCGTGCTGCGCGACAACCTCCTCGACGCCATCGCCCACGGCGACGGCGACAATGATTTTGCGGGCCTCGCCACGGTGGCCGCCCGGCGCAGCGGGCGGTAGGCCTCAGCGCTTGGTGTTCGTCGCGGTTTGGCCGAACATCACCCGCTTGGCGTCCTCGCTCATCGGCCGGCCGTAGTTCGGGTTGACCTCGGCCGCCCGCGCATAGGCTGCCTTGGTGGCGGAGCGCTCGGCGATCGCCTCGAACCAGCGCTTCAGGTTGGGATGATCGTCGAGCCGCTGGCCCTGCTTCTCCCACGGCACGATCCAGGGATAGGCGGCCATGTCGGCGATGGTGTAGTCGGCGCCCGCGACGAAAGCGCGGTCGGCGAGCCGCCGGTCGAGCACGCCGTAGAGTCGGTTCGTCTCCTTCACGTAACGATCGATGGCGTAGGGGATCTTCTCCGGCGCATATTGCGAGAAATGGTGGTTCTGGCCGAGCATCGGCCCGAGACCGCCCATCTGCCAGAACAGCCATTGCAGGGTCTCGGCCCGGCCGCGCAGGTCGGCGGGGAGGAAACGCCCCGTCTTCTCGGCGAGGTAGAGCAGGATCGCGCCCGACTCGAACAGCGAAACCGGCTGTCCCCCGTCGGCAGGGGCCTGATCGACGATGGCGGGCATGCGATTGTTCGGCGCGATTTTCAGGAAAGACGGCTCGAACTGCGCGCCCTTGCCGATATCGACAGGGTGGATGGTGTAGGGGAGACCGGCCTCCTCCAGGAACATCGTCACCTTGTGGCCGTTCGGGGTCGGCCAATAGTACAGATCGATCATCGCTACGCCTTGTCTCCGGGCCCGCGAGGGCAAGTCTGCCGGCCTGCGGCGAGGTGGGATCGCCGAGTGAGTGAATCAAGCGATCCGATCAAGCCGCGGCCGGCCCAGCGCATTGCGCCAATCCGCTGAGGACGTCTTTTACCTTTCCCGTGCTGAGTTGCCGGAACGCAGCGAGGACGGTTCATGGTCTCGGCAGTCTCCACGAGTTCGGCAGGCCTGAGTGCCGCCATGCAGCGCTTCGACGGAGCGGCGTCCCGCGCCGCCTCGCCGCAATCCGCCGCCGAGCCGGTCACGGCCGACGCCGACCTGGCTTCGGCCTCGTTCGGCGTCTCCGTGAACACCGCCGTGCTCAAATCCACGATCGAATCTGAGAAGCGCGTCCTCGATATCCTCGTCTGACCGTCCATGTGACGAGCAGCGCCTTGCCGGCCGAGAGCCGAGGCGGTATCTCCGTCACAGCGTCGGGGTGTAGCGCAGTCTGGTAGCGCATCTGCTTTGGGAGCAGAGGGTCGTAGGTTCGAATCCTATCGCCCCGACCATACCTCTCCGGAGACGTCAGCCGTCCGATGCCGAGCGCCCGCATCTACCGTCCCGCCAAGGATCCCGCGCAGTCCGGGCTCGCCCGCACCAAGCAGTGGGTGCTGGAGTTCGACCAGACTGAACCGCGCGAGACCGACCCGCTGATGGGCTGGACCGGCTCGTCGGACATGCTGCAGCAGGTGCGGCTCGAATTCGACACCTCGGAGGAGGCGGTGGCCTACGCCAAGTCGGCGGGCATCGCCTACCGTGTCGAGGAGACGCCGCCGCCGATCGCGCGCAAGGGCCTGTCCTACTCCGACAATTTCAAGTTCAACCGTACGGCGCCCTGGACGCACTGAACCGGGTACTCAGCGGCGCTTCCGCTCCGCCCAGGCGCGGTAGGGGCTCTGCTCATCCGGAAGCGGGTGGTGGCGCACCTGCATCGGCTGCTCTTCGAGCGGCCGGCACAGCTCGGCATAGATCCCGGCGCTGATCAGCCCCTCCGCTTCCGCCTCCTCGGCGGTGAAGGCGAAGTAGCCCTGTTTCACCCCGGCGAGCCGCATCGCCGCATGGCACATCGGGCAGGGTCGCCCGCTGGCGTAGACGATGCAATCGTCGAGTTTGGGCCGGCCGAGCCGCTGGCTCGCCGCGCGCAGTGCCACCATCTCCGCATGGTCGCTCGGATCGTTGGTGCGGTGAATGCGGTTGGCCGCCCGCGCCACGACCTCTCCTTCCCTCACGATCACCGCACCGTAAGGGCTGCCACCCTCGGCGACGTTGGCAAGCGCCAGTTCGGTCGCCTCGCGCAGGTAGGTCTCGTGATCCGGCATCCCGTCTCCTCCCGTCAGAACGCGTAGCGCACCCGGCAATAGGGCATCCGCTCGGCGAGCAGCGCCTTGAATCGGGCGAGCCATTTCCCCTTCCAGCCGGCGCGGTAGCGCAGGTTGTCGCCGCCACCCTCCGAGCGCTTGGTCTCCTGGATGTCCGGCCGCCAGAGCAGGTCCTCGGCCTTCGGGTGCCAGCCCAGATTGACCTCGTGCAGCCCGGCATTGTGAGTCAGCATGATGATCTCGCAGGCCAGCTGACCCTTGGCCGCGTCCGAGATCGTCCCGTCGATCGCGTCGAACAGCGCTGCCCAATCCGCCTCCCAGCCCTCGTAGAGGATCACGGGCGAGAAATTGACGTGGACCTCGTAGCCAGCCCGTACGAAGTCGTCGATCGCGGCGATCCGCTCGGGGATCGGTGCGGTTCGGACATCCACCGCCCGCGCGATCCGCGCCGGCATCAGAGAGAAGCGGATGCGGGTGCGTCCTTGCGGGTCGTAGGCGAGGAGATCCCGGTTGACGGCCTTGGTCGCGAACGAGCCCTTGGCGTTGGGCAGCCCGCGAAACAGCGCGACGAGATCGCGGACGTTGCCGCAGATCATCGCATCGACCGAGAGGTCGCCGTTCTCACCGAGATCGTAGACCCAAGCCTCCGGGTCGATCTGGTCGGGCTCAGGCAGCGGACCCTGCTTCTCCGCGTGGCGCGCGATCGCCGCACAGACCGCCTCGACGTTGACGAACAGCGAGATCGGGTTCGAGAAGCCCTTGCGGCGCGGCACGTAGCAATAGGCACAAGACATCGCGCAGCCATTCGAGGTGGAGGGCGCGATGAAGTGGGCCGAGCGGCCGTTGGGCCGCAGGGCGAGCCCCTTCTTCACGCCGAGCACCAGCGTCGAGCGTTTGATCCGCACCCAATCCTCGACCGAGCCGGCATTGCCGTGCAGCTCCGGAATGTTCCAGTGCGACGGGACCTCGATCCGCTCGGCATTCGGGTAGCGTGCCAGGATCTCGCGACCGCGGTGGAAGTCGGCGACCGCGGGTTCGTGGAAGATGCGGTCTATGTCGATGAGGTCGCGCAGGGCCATGGCCCGGATCTAGGGCGTTCGCGGCGATACGACGGGGCCTGCGGCGACAGGCCGTCGTGTCATGGGCGGACGTTCGCCCCAGCCGATCCGTCAGCGCGAGAGGATGCGGAGCGATCCGATGTCATGCCTGCTCCGGTTCGAGTCGAGCCCTGGATGGCTTCGGCTTCGCCCCGCCATGGCGGCGTAGGGATCAGAGCCGCGCCAGCAACTCCGCCTTCTTGGCCGAGAACTCCGTATCGGTCAGCACGCCCTTCTTGTGCAGTTCGGCCAGTCGTTCGAGGATCGAGAGAACATCGGCGGAGCCTGCGCTCGATGCGGCCGGGCCCTGCGGAGGGGCGGCGGGCTCACGCGAGACCGGATGGGCCGAGAACGCCGCCGATTCCCCCGTTGAAGACGTGAACGACGTTGCGCCCGTCGGTGCCGACGGTGTGGCCGCGGCATCCCACTCGACCGGCGTCAGATCCTCCAGCGAAAAACTCCCCTGCGGTCCGCTGAAGCGCAGCGACGACGTCCCGCCCTGCTGCTGGCTCGCGCCGGTGACGATGCGCTCGGCGGTGTCGTAGAGGGCGAGCCGTCCATTCGATTCGACGGCGAGCCGCCGCTTCTCGGGGAAGAAGGCGTAGCGCGTCCCGTTCTGCGCCCCCGCGCTCGACGGCAGGCCGAGATTGTCCGGCCACCAATTGCCCGAGGCTGCCTCCTCGCGGAAGCCGGAGAGCGGCAGGGCCGCGGCGAGTTCGGTGCAGAGGGCATCGACTCGGGCCTTCAGCGCGTGATCGTTCATCGATCCGACCATCACCATGCCGCCGCGCGACCACTGGCCGAAGCCGCCGAGATCGGGATGATCGAACTGGGCCATGTTGCCCTGGCCCGACTGAAGCGCCCGCAACAGGTGACGCACCGCGTCCAGGCTCACGCCATGCCGCTCGGCCAGTGCCTGGAGACCGGCGGGCCGGTGTTCGGGGTCTTCGATCATCGGCGGTTGTCCCCCACGACGTTGTCCATGCGATCGATGGAGCGCGTTGCAACGCCAGCCCCCACCGCGAGTTTCGTCCAAGGCCTACCACATCCGCCCACATCCGCGAGGGCGCAGCGGATCGGGAAAAATTTGCTGCGCCGCGTCAGCCGGAACGGAGCTTCGCGGTTCCGTGAACGTTCAGAGTCCGGCCGGACCCGCGGGGGCCGCCACAAGACAGAATGGGACGACGATGGCCGACACCGAGAGGACTGGGATGCCCAAGCCGCGCACGTCGCGCACGCGGATCCGCGAAGGCTCGCCGCATCCCCGCGGTGCGACCTGGGATGGCCGTGGCGTCAACTTCGCACTGTTCTCGGCCCATGCCACCAAGGTCGAGCTGTGCCTGTTCGACGACGAGGGCAAGAACGAGATCGAGCGCATCGAGCTGCCCGAGTACACCGACGAAGTCTGGCATGGCTACCTGCCGGACGCGCGCCCGGGCACGATCTACGGCTATCGCGTCCACGGCCCCTATGAGCCGGAGGCGGGCCACCGCTTCAACCCGAACAAGCTCCTGATCGACCCCTACGCCAAGGGCCTCGTCGGCACCATCGAGTGGAACCCGGCCCTGTTCGGCTACAAGATGGAGACCGGTGACGACCTCACCTTCGACGAGCGCGACTCCGCCCCCTATACCCGCCGCTCCCGGGTGATCGACCCGGCCTTCACCTGGGGCCGCGATGCCAAGCCCCGCGTGCCGTGGGAGCGCACCATCGTCTACGAGACCCACGTCAAGGGCTTCACCAAGCTGCACCCGGCGGTGCCGGAGAAGCACCGCGGCACCTATGCCGGCATGGGTCACCCGGCGGTGCTCGAGTACATCAAGAGCCTCGGCGTCACCTCGGTCGAGCTTCTGCCGGTGCATTCCTTCGTCCAGGACGATTACCTGCAGCAGAAGGGCTTGATCAACTACTGGGGCTACAACACGATCTCGTTCTTCACGCCCGCCCGGCGCTACGCCGCGGTGCCGGATTTCGCCTTCTCCGAGTTCAAGGAGATGGTGGCGCGCATGCATGGCGCCGGCCTCGAGGTGATCCTCGACGTGGTCTACAACCACACGGCCGAGGGCAACGAGAAGGGTCCGACGCTCTCCTTCAAGGGGGTCGACAACGCTTCCTATTACCGGCTGCTGCCGAACCAGCCGCGCTACTACATCAACGACACCGGCACGGGAAACACCTTCAACCTGTCGCATCCCCGCGTGCTGCAGCTCGTCACCGACTCGCTCCGCTACTGGGCGACCGAAATGCGGGTCGACGGCTTCCGCTTCGACCTCGCCACCATTCTGGGCCGCGAGCCCTACGGCTTCGACGAGGGCGGCGGCTTCCTCGACACCTGCCGTCAGGATCCGGTCCTCAACGACGTGAAGCTCATCGCCGAGCCCTGGGATTGCGGCCCCGGCGGCTATCAGGTCGGCGGCTTCCCGCCAGGCTGGGCCGAGTGGAACGACCGCTTCCGCGATGACGTGCGCGGCTATTGGAAGGGCGATGCCGGCCTCTTGCCGGGGCTCGCCTCACGCATCACGGCGTCGGCCGACAAGTTCAACAAGCGTGGGCGCCGGCCATGGGCCTCGGTGAACTTCATCACCGCTCACGATGGCTTCACGCTCAACGATACGGTTTCGTACAACGAGAAGCACAACGAGGCGAATGGCGAGGGCAACCGCGACGGGCACGGCCACAACCTCTCCTACAATTACGGCGTCGAGGGCCCGACCGACGATCCCGAGATCCGCTCGGTGCGGCTGCGCCAGATGCGCAACCTGCTCGCGACCTTGTTCCTGTCGAAGGGCACGCCGATGCTCTTGGCCGGTGACGAGTTCGCCCGCACGCAACAGGGCAACAACAACGCCTATTGTCAGGACAATGAGGTGTCCTGGGTCGATTGGGGGGCCATCGGCGAGGAAGAGCGGGATCTCGCCGAGTTCACGCAGCGCCTGATCCTGCTGCGCAATGCCCTGCCGATGCTCTCGCGCGGCCGCTTCGTGACCGGCGCCTACGACGAGGAGTTCGGCGTCAAGGACGTGACTTGGCTCACGCCCGCCGGCACCGAAATGTCGCCGGAGAACTGGAACGACGGCAATTCTCGCACGCTGGCCGTGCTGCTCGACGGGCGCGCCCAGGCGAGCGGCATCCACCGGCGCGGCGGCGATGCCACCCTTCTGCTGTTCTACAACGCCTATCACGACGTCGTGGACTTCACCCTGCCCGAGGCGGCCGGCGGCACGGCCTGGACACGGCTGCTCGACACCAACTTGCCCGACAGCCAGGAGATCGCAAGTTTCGCGGTCGGCGAAAGCTACTCGGTCACCGGCCGCTCGATGCTGATGTTCGTCCTCAAGCCAGTAGAGAGCGAGGACGAGGAGCACAGCGACATGGAACGTTCCTACCAGTACGTGATGCAGGCGTTCGAACGGGCGAATGTCGAGAGCGTGAGCTTCGGCATCGACGAGGAGGGCTGACGCCGCGGGGAGGGCCGCCTTTGGGGGTGGTCCCTCCCGCTGCCACGGTTCGGAGGCCGAGATCCTACCGTAGCCTCGCCCTACACTTTGCAACGTCTTTCTGCCGAAGCCGGGGCCCCTTTTTTCCCGACGACGCCCTCATCTTTGAATCGAGGAAGCGGCAACGCCGGTGGCCTCGACCGTCACGCCACGCCGTGGGTTCGCATGACCGACATTCCCGAAAAACGACCCCACGGCGTCCATGCGAGCGTCGAGACCGGTGCGGCCGGCCACGAGTTCGACGCCGGCAGCGACATCTTCTTCGCGGCCGTCACCATGACGCGCATGCCGATGGCGGTGGTCGATCCGAACCGTGACGACCATCCGATCGTCTTCGTGAACCAAGCCTTCCTTGAAATGACGGGCTATGCGCGGGAGGAGGTGATCGGCCGCAACTGCCGCTTTCTCCAAGGCCCTGAGACCGATCCGGCGACGCGGACGCAAGTGCGCGAGGCCGTCGCGGCGCGGCGCGACATCGCCACCGAAATCCTCAACTATCGCAAGGACGGCTCGCCCTTCTGGAACGCGCTGTTCGTGAGCCCGGTCTACAACGCGGCCGGCGACCTCGTGTACTTCTTCGGCTCGCAGCTCGACATCACCCGCCGCCGCCTCGCCGAGGAGTCGCTGCATCAGTCGCAGAAGATGGAGGCGATCGGGCAGCTCACCGGTGGGATCGCCCACGACTTCAACAATCTGCTCCAGGTCATCCTGGGCTACGCCGACTCGCTGGCGACCAATCTCGAGCGGCCGGATGCCGATCCGGGACGCATGGGCCGCGCCGTCGCCAACATCCGCGAGGCGGCGGAGCGGGCCTCGACGCTGACGCAGCAATTGCTCGCCTTCGCCCGCAAGCAGCGCCTCGTCGGCCGCACCCTCAACCTCAACGACCTCGTCTCCGAGACCAAGGAACTGGCAGCGCGCACGCTGGGCGACGCGGTGACGATCGAGACCGACCTTGCCCCCGATCTCCTCGCCTGCCGGATCGACCGGACTCAGGCCGAGGTCGCCCTGCTCAACGTGCTCATCAACGCCCGCGATGCGATGCCGGAGGGAGGGCGCGTCACCATCACGACCCGCAACGAGGAAGCCGGTCGCCCCGACGGCACGGGCCGCCTCGTCAGCGTTGCGGTGACGGATACGGGTTCCGGCATCCCCTCGGACATGCTCGCACGGGTGATGGACCCGTTCTTCACTACGAAGGAGGAGGGCAAGGGCACCGGGCTCGGCCTGTCCATGGTCTACGGCTTCGCCAAGCAGTCCGGCGGCTTCGCGCAGATCGAGTCGGCGGTGGGGGAGGGGACGACCGTGCGCCTGTCCTTCCCGGCCACCGAGGAGGAGGGTGAGCCGAGGCCGGAGCCTCCTTCGACGGAGGAGCGACCGGGCACGGAGACGATCCTGATCGTGGACGACCGCGCCGACGTCGCCGAACTCGCCCGGGCGATCCTGCGCGATTACGGCTACGGCACCCTGATGGCTCGTCACGGCCGCGAGGCCCTGGAGATCTTGAGCGACCACCCGGAGATCGACCTGCTCTTCTCCGACCTGATCATGCCCGGCGGTATGGACGGCCTGTCGCTCGCCCGCGAGGCGCGCCGCCGCCACCCTGCTCTCAGAATTTTGCTCACCACCGGCTACGCCGAGGCCAGCCTGGAGCGAACCGGAATCGAGCGTCCGGAGTTCGATATCCTGAACAAGCCGTACCGCCGCGCCGAGTTGATCCGGCGGGTGCGGACGACCCTCGACGCGCCGATCCGAACCTGACCGGCGCGGCAGATCGGGAGAGCATCATGGCTCAGGGCGACAAGTCGAAATACACGGACAAGCAGATCCGTAAGGCGGAGCACATCGCCGAATCCTACGAGTCCCGCGGGGTGCCTGAGAAGGAAGCGGAATCCCGCGCCTGGGCGACCGTCAACAAGGACGACGGCGGCGGCAAGAAGCCCGGCGGCTCGGGCCGCGGCCAGGCGACGGGCCACCCGGCCGCGCACAAGGGCGGTCGTACAGGCGGCTCGGCGTCGGCCTCACGCACGAAGGAGGAGCGCTCGGCCTCGGCCAAGAAGGCGGCCGAGACGCGCAAGCGGAATGCGGCGAAGAAGGCGGGCTGACGGTCGCGTCACCCTCTCCCTCTGCGGGAGAGGGTGGTCGTACCGCCCCCTCAGACAGCCATCGCCGCCTTCAGGTTCTCATCGACCTTGTCGAGGAAGCCGTTGGTGGTGAGCCACTTCTGGTCCGGACCGACGAGGAGGGCGAGATCCTTCGTCATGTGGCCGGCCTCGACGGTGTCGACGCAGACCTTCTCCAGCGTCGAGGCGAACTTCGCGAGATCGGCGTTGCCGTCGAGCTTGGCCCGATGGGCGAGGCCACGGGTCCAGGCGAAGATCGAGGCGATCGAGTTGGTTGAGGTCGCCTTACCCTTCTGGTGCTCGCGGTAGTGACGGGTCACGGTGCCGTGGGCGGCCTCGGCCTCCACCGTCTGGCCGTCCGGCGTCATCAGCACCGAGGTCATCAGGCCGAGCGAGCCGAAGCCCTGCGCGGCCGTGTCCGACTGCACGTCGCCATCGTAGTTCTTGCAGGCCCAGACATAGCCGCCCGACCACTTGAGGCACGAGGCCACCATGTCGTCGATCAGGCGGTGCTCGTAGGTGAGGCCGAGCGACTGGAACTTCGACTTGAACTCCTCGTCGAACACCTTCTGGAACAGGTCCTTGAACCGGCCGTCATAGGTCTTCAGAATGGTGTTCTTGGTGCTCAGATAGACCGGGTACTTGCGGGCGAGGCCGTAGTTGAACGAGGCCCGCGCAAAATCGATGATCGACTGGTCGATGTTATACATCGACATGGCGACACCGGCATCGGGGAACTTGAACACTTCTTTCTCGATCACGGTGCCGTCGTCACCCTCGAACTTGATGGTGAGGCGGCCCTTGCCCGGAACCTTGAAGTCCGTGGCACGATACTGGTCGCCATAGGCGTGGCGGCCGATGACGAAAGGCTGGGTCCAGCCCGGCACGAGGCGCGGCACGTTCGAGCAGATGATCGGCTCGCGGAAAATCACGCCGCCGAGGATGTTGCGGATCGTACCGTTGGGCGAGCGCCACATCTCCTTGAGCTTGAACTCCTCGACGCGGGCCTCGTCCGGCGTGATCGTGGCGCATTTCACGCCGACGCCGTGGCGCTTGATCGCCTCGGCCGCATCGATCGTCACCTGATCGTTGGTCGCGTCACGATGCTCGACGCCGAGGTCGTAATAGTCGAGGTCGAGATCCAGGTAGGGGTGGATGAGCTTGTTCTTGATCTCCGCCCAGATGATCCGGGTCATCTCGTCGCCGTCGAGCTCGACGACCGGATTGGCCACCTTGATCTTCGCCATGTCGGTCCCTCAGTTACCCGGTGCCGGGCGCCCGGCCGATTGCCCGTCGCACGTCTTCCCCGGAACCCTGTCGCCGCCCCTATAACGCAGCGCAGCAAGGCGACAAAGCGGGGCTCGAAGTGCCGGTTTCGGAAGCGTGAAACTGTCACCGACCCTGAGTGTCTCCGGCCCTGAGTGTAGGCCCGGCGCCGGTCCGGTCGGAGCGCCACGATGTAGCGCGTCCTGTCGCTCACGGTTCCCCCATGGAGACGGGCGAAGGCGAGGCGGTGAGCCGCGGTCGCCCGGCTCGGGCGTCGCTCAGCCAAAGCGGATGTCGGTCCCGCGCAAGAGCGCGTGTCAGCGTAGCGCTAAGCAGCCTGGACAAACACGGCCGGCGCTGCGACGACCCGCGCGTCATACAAACGGCCGATCACGAGGAAGGACACACCATGAGCGACCGCATCATCCTGCGCGCCGGCGAGGCCCTCGTCGCGGGCGGCCCGCCCAACACCGCGTCCGAGCCCGAGGTCATCATCGGCGAGCTCGACGGTCCCGTCGGCACCGCGCTCGCCACGCTCACCGGCGATCAGGTCGTCGGCCACAGCCGCGTCTTCGCGCTCCTGAACACGGACATCATGGTCCGCCCGGTGACGCTGTGCGTCTCCAAGGTGAGC
Source organism: Methylobacterium sp. R2-1 (assembly GCF_014191355.1). Classification (GTDB taxonomy): domain Bacteria; phylum Pseudomonadota; class Alphaproteobacteria; order Rhizobiales; family Beijerinckiaceae; genus Methylobacterium. The sequence continues at coordinate 198,824 of NZ_JACHWM010000003.1, read as the reverse complement.
GTGACGGAGAACAAGTACACCTCGATCCTGATGGGCACGGTGCAGTACGCCATCGCGAACGGCGTGCTCGACGCGGTGCGGGCCGGCTACATCCCCAAAGAGAAGGCCAACGATCTCGGCATCATCTGCTCGGTCTGGCTCAGCCCCGGCGTGATCCAGGCCGAGAATGTCGATCACAAGGCGCTGTTCGAGATCCAGCGCAAGGGCATGACCGAGGCGATCCGTAAGGCCATGACCAACGAGCCCTCGATCGATTGGCTGCTCGAGAACCAGGACAAGATCGTCCACAAGTACTACCAGATGGGCCTCGACGGTAAGATCTGAGGTCCCTCCGGATCTTGCGCCGCCGGCTCTGCCGGCGGCGCCCTCCGATGCGTTTGAGTGCTGGGACAATGAGCGCGCCCGTCGTCATCCTGGTCGAGCCGCAACTTGCCGAGAACATCGGCATGACCGCCCGCGCCATGGCGAATTTCGGCCTGTCCGAGTTGCGCCTCGTGGCGCCGAAGAACGGCTGGCCGAAGAAGGGCGTGCGGGAGGCGGCCTCCGGCGCGACGCACGTGCTCGATTGCGCGAAGGTCTACACCACCCTTTCCGAGGCCATCGCCGACCTGCACCACGTGCTCGCCACCACCGCCCGCGAGCGCGGGCAGATGAAGCGGGTCTTCGCTCCCGAGGAAGCCATGACGGCCACCGCCGAGCGGATCGGGCGCGGTGAGCGGATCGGGCTGATGTTCGGGCGTGAGCGGGTGGGCTTGAGCAACGACGAGGTGTCGCTCGCCGACGCCATCGTCACCTTCCCGGTGACGGATGAATTCCCCTCGCTCAACCTCGCCCAGGCCGTGCTGCTGATGGGCTACGAGTGGCGCCGTGCGGCCGGGCTCGCGACCCTGCGCTTCTCCGGGGAACTGCTCTCGCCGCCCGCGACCCGGGAGGCGCTGCTGTCGCTGTTCGCCAGCCTGGAGGAGACGCTGGCGAGCGCCGGCTTCTACCCGCCGGAAAAGCGCGAGATCATCGCCCGCAACATGCGCGACATGCTCCACCGCATGGCGCTGACCGATCAGGACGTGCGCACCTTCCGCGGGGCGCTGCGGGCACTGAACCGACGCGAATCGAAAGGCGACGAGGCGTAGAGGCTATCGCTGCACCAAGCCGAACCGTGTCAGGCAGACATGCTTGCCGAGCGAGGCGGGAGCGATCGGCACTGCCGGCGTCGTCCCATACGGGTTGCCGGTGGCATTGTCCTCGGATGCCCGGAAGGCACCGGCGACGTACGTGGTCTCGCACTGGTCGAATTTATTGCAGACCGCGAGCTTGGTGCAGATCGTTCGGCCCGCCCGCTCGTAGATGTAGTAGGTCGCACCGGAATAGGGTGGCCGGGGAAAGGTCTCGGTCCGCACCGTCGTGACGTCCTGTGCGCTGGCTGCCGTTGGCAGAAGCAGTGCCGAGAAGAGCCCCCACCACGCCGCACGCATCGCCGGTCCCTTTCTCCAATGGACGGCCGTCAACCGATCCGGATCACGATCTTGCCGACATGCGCGGCCTCGGCCAAGGCCGCCAGGGCGGCGGGTGCCTCCTCGAAGCCGTAGACCCGATCGATCACCGGTTTGATCCGGTGCAGGGCGATCGAGCGGTTCATGTCCTCGAACATTTCCCGCGAGCCGACGGCGACGCCGCGCACGATGCAACTCGCGCCGAGGATCGCCAGCGGGTCGATCGCCTCGCCCTCGGCAAGCAGGCCGATCAGGCCGACATGTCCGCCGGGCCGGGTCGAAGCGATGGAGCGCGGCAGGGTGCCGGTGCCGCCGACCTCCACCACGTGATCGACGCCCACGCCACCGGTCAGCCGGCGGACCTCCCGCTCCCAATCCGGATGGGCGCGATAGTTGATGGTCTCGTTCGCGCCGAGGGCACGGGCCCTCTCCAGTTTGGCATCGCTCGACGAGGTCGCGATGACGCGCGCGCCCGCCGCATGCGCGAGCTGGATCGCGAAGATCGAGACGCCGCCGGTGCCGAGCGTCAGCACCGTCTCGCCGGTCCTGAGGGGCTTGAGGCCGTAGAGCGCGTTCCAGGCGGTCACGGCCGCGCAGGGCAGCGTCGCGCCTTCCTCGAAGCTGAGGTGGGCGGGAAGCGTGACGAGCCCGTCCTCGTCGAACACCTGATACTCGGTCAGCACCCCGTCGATGGCGCCGCCGAGCGCGGTCTGCCACATATCGGCCACCTGTGCCCCGCCGAGCCAGCTCTGCGAAAAGATGCCGGCGACCCGCTCGCCGCCCTTGAAGCGGCGCACGCCCTCACCGAGCGCAACGATCTCGCCCGCTCCGTCCGAGACCGGGATCAGCCGATCGAGGTTGATCGCGAAGGGGTAGCGGCCCTCGCAGATCAGCAGGTCGCGGTAGTTGAGGGAGGCGGCGCGCATCCGCACCAGAACCTGCCCGCGCCCCGGCTCGGGCGTCGGACGCTCGGCGCTCTTCCAGCTCTCGGGGCCTGCGGCGGCGGACATCTCGTAAGCGCGCATGGCGGTCTCCCGTGGCGTTTCGATTCTCGGATCGACGCAGGCCCATATGGGAAGAGGCCGCCCGAAGGCGACCTCTTCTTCACAATTCCGAAGGCTGGCCCGAAGACGGCGTTCTGCTCCCCCGCTCGGAGCTACGCCTTGTCGCCGCGACGGACGCCCTGGTCACGGTCTTCCTTCAGGCGGCCGTCACCGAATATTGAACCGCAGGCGCGCAGAACCATCAGATGCTCACGCGGCGCGCACTGTCGTGAGGAAGCGGCTCACTTCCGCCGAGAGCCGCTCGGACTGGCGAGACAGCTCGGAGGCCGCGCCGAGCACTTGGTTCGCCGCCGCACCGGTTTCTTCCGAAGCGCGGGCCACACCGGCCATGTTGCTCGTGACCTCGGCCGTGCCGGTCGAGGCTTGGGCGACATTACGCACGATCTCCTGCGTCGCGGCACCCTGCTGCTCGACCGCCGCTGCAATGCCGGCCGCGACGCCGTTGATCTCGCGGATGCGGCCGGAGATTCCGCCTATGGCCGAGACCGCCTGATCGGTCGCACCCTGGATCGTGCCGATCTGCTGCGCGATCTCGCTGGTCGCCCGCGCGGTCTGGTTGGCGAGTTCCTTCACTTCCGCCGCGACCACCGCGAATCCACGCCCGGCTTCGCCGGCGCGCCGCCTCGATCGTGGCATTGAGCGCAAGCAGGTTGGTCTGCCCGGCGATCGTCGAGATCATCGAAACCACGTCGCCGATCTTGGCGGCCGCGCTCGACAGATTCTGGACCAGTCCGGCGGTCTGATCGGCTTCGCCGACCGCGGCCTGGGCGAGTTCGGACGAATTGGCCACCTGCCGGCCGATCTCGTGGACGGAGGTGCCGAGTTCCTCGGCCGCGGCCGCGACGGTCCCGACATTGGCCGCCGCCTCCTCGGCCGCGGACGCTACGGTGACGGATTGCGAGGCCGTCTCGGCGGCGGTCCCGGACATGCTCTGGGCCGTAGCCTGCAATTGGGTCGCTGCCGCGGTCACGGTGCCGATGATCCCGCCGACCGCCGCCTCAAAACTGTCGGCCATCGCCCGCATCGCGGCCTTCCGCTGTTCCTCGGCCGAAGCGCGGGCGAGCGCCGTCTCGGCTTCCAGAGCACGGGTGCGGATCAGGTTGTCCTTGAACACCTGGACCGCGCCGGCCATCGCGCCGATCTCGTCCCGGCGCTGACGGTAAGGCACGGGTGTCTCGACGTCGCCCGCAGCGAGGGCCCCCATCATGCCGGTGATGCCGGTGATCGGCCGCGAGATCCGCAGGAAGCTGAACGTCATCGCACCGAGGGCAAGGATCACGGCGATCGCCATTGCGACGCTCGCAGCGAGCGACGCCTTCTCGACATTGTCGACCGCGGCGGATGCGTCGCGAACGGAGCCGTCGCGATTGACGGCGATCGCGCGGGCGAGCACGTCGCTCGATTGCGTGTACACGGAGAGGAGGCTGGGCCCGACCAGCTCCGCCATGGCTTCTCGCTGCTGGCCCCGCTCCATCATCGCGATGATCCGCTGGCTGGCCTCATCGTAGCGGCTCCACAGCTCGGAGAACTGAGCGTAGAGGACGCGCTCTTCCGGAGCCAAGATCACGGGCTCGTAGCGCTTGCGCGCCGCCGCCATGTCGGCCACCGCGCGGTCGTAGAGGTTGCGGTTCGCCACCAACGTGTCGTGATCGGTGGACGTCGTGACGATCCGATACTGCCGCAGGCGTATCTGGCTCGCGGCGGCACCCATCTCGTTGATGGTGATGACCGATGGAAGCCAGTTGGAGGCGACCTCGTTGACGCCTCGGCGGATCGACGAGAGCTCCGTCAGAGAGATGACACCCTGGCCGATCGTGACGAGCGTGACCCCGCCGAACAGGGCGACGAGAGCAACTTTGAGAGACATACGCATCGGACAGTGAGGCGCGTAAAATGCCGAAGTGTCCGCCGCGCACGGATCACCCAGGTCTGGTGACGAAGACGTGATACATGAGATATGTTAACGAGAAGACCAAGATGTTCTCGCATTTTATTTTGAACATCGCCGATCAATTCAATAGAATATAATATTTTGTTTGTAGATATATTTGAATATAGAATCTAAGCCTCGCAGTCGACTCGCAAAAATCGCAGCAAATCAGTTGATGAAGGCATTTATTCCATGAATATAAATTAAAACAATCCAACGTGATTACATAATAATCCAACCACAATTGGCCAACAGGAAGAATTCTACGACGTTCGGTCACCTCACGATGCCGTCTCCTGAAGGCATCGACATCGCCGATACGGTCCGGGCCGAGTACATCCGAGGGCCGGCATCAGCCCGGATGAGCCGGCCCGGCGGGTATGACCCTGCGCCGAGCGCAAAACTCTCACGTCGATCCGTCATGCCAGCCGGGGAAGCGACGGCGTTCAGGGCCTAATCTCAATCGGCGTGCCGACTTCGACACGGGCATAGATCGCACGCATCTCGGCGTTGGTGACACCGACACAGCCCTGGGTCCAGTCCATCAGCCGATGCAGGCGGCCGAGCCACGAGAAGCCGTTCATCAGCCCGTGGATCATGATGTCCCCGCCGGGCGCGTAGCCGCTGGCCCGCGCCGCCGCTTCGTCGGCGGGGGAGGGGTAGGACACCTTGAGCGAGAGATGCGCGACGCTGCGCGGGTTGCGGAAGGCGACGGCGTAGACGCCCTCGGGTGTGCGCCCATCACCTTCGCGCGCCTTGTGCCCTTCCGGCGCGAAGCCGAGGGAGACGGGATAGATCGCGAGCGCACGCCCCTCGCGCAGCAGGGTCAGCCGCCGCGCGGCCTTCTCGACGAGAACGCGGTCGGCACGCTCCGGCTCGGCCGCCAGAGGAGGTTCGGTGCGGCCGAATTGGAGGACGTCGGCGAGGACGATGGCGCCCGCGGCGAGGATGGCGAGGCCGCCGATCATCGCCGCGATGCGCCCCCGCCTTGCCATGGCGGCCTCAGCCGATCTTCGCCAGCGCCTGCTCGATATCGGCGATCAGATCCTCCGGATCCTCCAGGCCGATCGAGAGGCGCACGGTCTCGGGGCCGACACAGGCCGCGGCGCGCTCCTCGGGGCGGAGCTGGCGATGGGTCGTCGTCGCCGGGTGGATCGCCAGCGACTTGATCTCGCCGATGTTCACGAGGTGGGAGATCAGCTCCAGGCCCGCGATGAACTGGAGCGCAGCCGGCTCGCCGCCCTTGAGCGCGAAGGTGAAGATCGAGCCCGGCCCCTGCGGCACGTAGCGGTTGGCCAGGGCCTCGCCCTTCTGGCCCGGCAGGGCCGGGTAGCTCACCCATTCCACCGCCGGATGGTCCCTGAGGTAGGCGGCGACCGTCTTGGCATTGGCGCAGTGGCGCTCCATCCGCAGCGGCAGGGTCTCGATGCCGGTGAGCGTCAGGAAGGCGTTCATCGGCGAGAGGCCGGGGCCGAGGTCGCGCAGGCCGAACAGCCGGCAGGCGACCGCGAAGCTGATCTCGGGGAAGCGTTCGCTGACGATCAGGCCGTCATAGTCCGGCCAAGGGTCGTTGATGAGGTTGTAGCGCGAGCCCTGAGCCTTCCAGTCGAAGGTGCCGGCATCGCAGATCATGCCGCCGATCACCTGTCCCGAGCCGCTCAGAAACTTCGAGGTGGAGTGGACGACGATGTCGGCACCGTACTCGATCGGACGGATGAGGGCAGGCGAGGCCAGGGTATTATCGATGACGAGCGGCAGACCGTGCCGCTTGGCGACGGCGGAGATGCCTTCCAGGTCCATCACGGTGGCACAGGGATTGACGATCGACTCGCAGATGATCGCCTTGGTCTGCGGGGTGATCGCCGCCTCGAAGGCCTCCGGCGTCAAGTCGGCGGCGAAGTGCGGCGTCAGGTCGTAGCGCCCTTCGAGGCGGCGCATCAGACCGAGCGAGCCGCCGAACAGGCGCGGCGACGCGACGTAGGCGTCGCCCGTCTGCATCAGCGTCATCATCACGAGCAACACCGCAGACTGCCCGGAGGACACGGCCACTGCCGCCTTGGCCCCCTCCAGCGCGGCGATCCGGCGCTCCAGCGCGGCGACCGTCGGGTTCGAGCCGCGCGAGTATGAGAAGCCGGTCCTGCGCATCGCGAAGATGTCGGCGGCCTGCTCGGTGGAGTCGAAGACGAAGCCGTTGGTGAAGTAGATCGGCTGCGCCCGCGCGCCGGTGGCGGGGTCGGGCGCGGCGCCCGCATGGACCGCCTGCGTGGCGAGACGGAGGGTTTTTGGCTGGGCGGTCATGGCAGGACCTGAACTGATCGGTCTGTCGGCGCGCGGGAGCGGCGCACCGGTCTCACGTGCCTTCTGCCGCGAAACGGTCCGCGGCGAAACCCGCGATTGGTCCTCGCGCGCATCGGCCATGCGCGAAATGTCTGGGAGCGGCCGTCAGGCGGCGCGCTTGAGGCAGGCCTTGAGAGTCCGCACCAGCATGGTCGGCGCGTAGGGCTTCGGGATGAAGCGGGCACCCTCCGGCATGTCGCCGGGGCCGGGCGTGCCCATGCCGGAAACGACCAGCACCGGAATTTCCGGCCAGCGGTGAGCGACGAGGCGGGCCAGGGCAAAGCCGTCCATCGAGCCCATCGGCATGTCGACGTCGGTCATCAGGATCTCGACGTCGGGACGATCCTGAAGCACGTCGAGGGCCTTGTCGGCATGATGCGCTTCGAGGACGTTGAACCCCGCCTCCGCCAACGTATCGGACGCTTCCATCAGCAGCAGGCCGTCATCTTCGACGAGGAGGACGACGGGCAACTCTGTCGGGTTCTCTGTCATAAGGCTGCAAACGATCTAGGGCCGACGCTGGTTGCGGGCCTAATTCGCACCTGCAGCAAGGTCAAGGAAGGGCCGACCTGCAATTGTGCAGAGCGGAGAAATCAATCTTGACCTTAAGCCGGCACCCGGGCCGCCGACGGCCGGGAGGGCAGATTCGCCAGCGCCTCCGGCCGCGGACCGCCGGTCGCCCAATCCAGCAGCTCGACCGTGTGCAGGATCGGGATCTCGGTGCCTTTCCCGATCTGAGTGGCGCAGCCGATATTGCCGGTGGCGATGATGTCGGGCCGGACGCGCTCGATATTGGCGACCTTTCGGTCGCGCAGCCGGGCGGCGATCTCCGGCTGGAGGATGTTGTAGGTGCCAGCCGAGCCGCAGCAGATATGGCCCTCCGGCACGTCCTTCACCGTGAAGCCCGCCTTCTTGAGGAGGGACTTCGGCTCGGTGCGGATAGCCTGCCCGTGCTGCATCGAGCAGGCGGAATGGTAGGCGACCACGAGGTCGGTATCCTCCACCGGCGGCAGCAGGCCGATCTCGGCCATGTACTCCGTCACGTCCTTGGCGATGCTTGAGACCCGCGCCGCCTTCTCGGCATAGGCCGGGTCGTCGCGGAACATGAAGCCGTAATCCTTGATCGTCGTGCCGCAGCCGGACGCCGTGACAACGATGGCATCGAGGCCGGATCCGTCCATCTCGGCGATCCAGGCGTCGATGGTGCGCTTGGCGTGGCCGTGGGCGGAGTCTTCGCGACCCATGTGGTGGGTCAGCGCGCCGCAGCAGCCTTCGCCCTTGGGCAGGACCACCTCGACCCCATGGCGGTTGAGCAGGCGGATCGCCGCCTCGTTGAAGGCCGGCCGCAACACGCTCTGGGCGCAGCCGCGCAAGAGCGCGACCCGGCCGCGGCGCTTGGCCGGACCCTTGTCCTCGCCGGTCTGGAACAGGGCGCTGATCTCCTGCGCCGCGGTGTCAGCGGGAAAGGTGCCGGGGCGGTCGGTGCGGTTGCGGTTCGGCAGTTGCGCGGGCGCGAGGTCGAGCATCGCCGCGAGCCGGTTGCCGACCCGTGGCAGCCGGGCGACGAGCGGACGGAACGGCACACCGATCTTCGCCGCGAGCAGCGCCAGCCGGAACCGGTTCGGGTAGGGCAGAACGAGGGTCAGCACCGTGCGCAAGAGCCGGTCGGAGAACGGACGCCGGTAGGTCTTCTCGATATGCGTGCGGGCGTGATCGACGAGGTGCATGTAATGCACCCCAGACGGGCAGGTCGTCATGCAGGACAGGCAGGAGAGGCAGCGGTCGACATGCTTGACGACCTCACGGCTCGCCGGTTTGCCACCCTCCAGCATGTCCTTGATCAGGTAGATGCGGCCGCGCGGTGAGTCGAGTTCATCGCCGAGCAGAAGGTAGGTCGGGCAAGTCGCGGTGCAGAACCCGCAATGGACACAGGTGCGAAGAATCTTCTCCGAGGCCGCCATGGCGGGGTCGGCGAGCTGCTCGGGAGCGAAACTGGTCTGCACGACGCGCCTCGATGCGGTTTCTTGCTTCTCCCTCGTCTCTTAGAACCGTTCGCGAGGGCGAGGCAATCGGAACGATTCTAAGCTGTTGTTGTGTCGCACGGGCTCGCGTCGCGGCGACGCTTCCGACGCCGCTCCGGCAAAAGCGCTTCAGCGTTCGCGCGACACGGTCAGCAGACGGGCGATGAACCAGATCGGCACCACCACCACCGCACCCGCGAGGATCCAGCGACCGAAATCGTGGAAGGTGTCGAGCCCGAGATCGATCAGCGAGCGCGCGAGATCGTAGAGCTGCCAGAACAGCAGACCGGGCGTGAGGCCGAACATCGCCATCACCGCGCCGACGAGCACGGACAGGAACAGCAGCTTCACGAAGACCACAGCGGGCGAACCGCCGAGGAAGCGGTTGAGCCCGGAGCGGCGGCGCGGCGCGCTGGTGCGCGGATCGGCCGGGTAGGCGCCCGAATCGAGCGGGGGACGGCGCCGCGTGTCATGATCGCCGATCATTCGGTCGTGTCCTCGCCCAATCCTCAAGACTTGGTGGCACCCCCGCAACGGCGTTGCTTCGCCGCCACACTCATGCGAAACCGCGGGCCGATCGTCTCATTCGACGCATTCGGGGTAGCAGCCAGATGGCATCCTCGAACGTTCCGCTCAAGATGGCAGGCTGAATCTCGCCCTGCCGGCCCTGACACTTCCACCCCACGCGACCCCACGAAGGCCATGATCGACCACGCTCTGTTCGACCCGGCGACCATCGATGCCGAGACGAAGGCGCTCAACGCTGAGATCGTGGCCGCCCATGCTGCGCAGGCTGATCCGTGGTCCCTGCCGATCGAGGAGGTGAGGGCGCGGCGCCGGGCGGGGACGCAGGCCTCCCCCGCGATGCCGCGCAGCCCACGCGCCGAGATCCTGACCATCGAGGGTCCGGGCGGTCCGCTGGCCCTTCGCGTCATCCGTCCGCAGGGCAAGGCGCGCGGCGCCTACCTTCATATCCACCGCGGCGGCTGGGTCTGGGGGGCGGCCGACGAACAGGACCCCTGGCTCGAGCGCATCGCCGACACCTGCGGCTTCGTCTGCCTCTCGGTGGAGTACCGGCTGGCGCCGGAGCATCCCTATCCGGCCGCCCTGGAAGATTGCGAGGCCGCGGCCCTCTGGCTCGCCGGCCCCGGCAGGGCGGAACTCGGCGTGCATGCGCTGACCATCGGCGGCGAATCCGTCGGCGCGCATCTCGCGGTGATGACGCTCCTGCGCCTGCGCGACCGGCACGGCCTGCCCCGCGCTTTCCGCGGCGCCAATCTCAATGCCGGCTTCTACGATCTCGGCCTGACCCCGAGCGTGCGGCTGTGGGGCGACGAGCGGCTCGTCATCAACACCACCGACCTCAAGCGCTTCGCCGACGGCTACGTGCGCGAGGGCATCGACCGGCGCCGTCCCGACGTGTCGCCGCTCTACGCCGACCTGAAGGGCCTGCCGCCCGCCCTGTTCACCGTCGGCACCGCCGACCCGTTGCTGGACGACACGCTCTACATGTCGGCCCGCTGGGCGGCCGCCAACAACGGCGGCCACACCGCGGTCTATGCCGGCGGCTGCCACATCTTCGTGCGCTATCCCGGCGCGTTGACGGAGCGGGCCTTGGAGCTGATCGACCGCTTCCTGATGGCGCTGGCCTAATCAACGCCAGTACTCGCCACCGCGAATATTGACGTCGCCGCACAGCCGATCAATGATGATCGCAGGCACTGCGCGCGAATCGAGAGCCTCTGGTTGGCGCGACGCCCAATCGCGAGTCTATCATGGCTATTCTCTTCACGATTTTGAGAGATGGCAACCAATTCTTCGCATCCGCCGATGGTGGACCAAGATTCTACGTTGGACGGCGCGTTCCTTACGAAGGCAATATCGGACTCTACAACATCTTTGCCGGGACCAAAATCGAACGCCTCAACTACTCGGCCGCCGATTACACGAATGCTTTCGGCTTCTGGGCCCGCTTCGTCGAACCAACGGCGGCTTGTGAGGGGCGGAATTTTCTGACGCTGAACACCTACGACTCCGCGTTCTTCACCTTCGGCTTCGGGCAGTTCGCTGCCCATGTTCCCGAGGGTGATTTCGTCATTTATTTCCGGACCATCCTGGGCCTCCCTGAAGCGGCGGATTACTTTCCGAACCTCACGCTGAGCGGCGGACATATCTGTAACGCCGACTCCCGTTCGGCTCCCGTCCCGCTCGAAGACAAGGACTCGACGGCCCGACTGATGAAGTACCTCAACCCGGATCTCTCGGAGGTTCAGGATGCCGAGGTGATCAATGCCGCCAAGCTCATTCACCTGACGAGCAAGGTTCCTGCCGCACGCGACGCCCAAGTGCGCATCATGACGGACGCGTACCGGGAATTCATGCGCCGGGGTGACGCGCGGGTCGGCCTCGACGGACGCACGGCCGCGGAATGCTGCGTCGTCGCCGACCTTCTGCACCATGGTCGCGGTGGCAGGATGCTGTGGCCGCTCGTCGACGCCGCCTTGAAAAGCCGGAATCCTTTCGAGTCGCTGATTGATATCGGCGCGCCACGCTGGAAAAGCCGGAAAGACAAGCTGAAGGCAGAGATTCGAGCAAGACCCGACTTTGCGACCCTGCGCTGGAACAGGGCAGGCGGCAGCTTCGTCTAAAGCCGCCTTCAGGCAGGGCGAAACCATACGATCGCGGACAGTTTCGAAAAGCAGTTTGCGCCGACCAATTAGACCAGAATACGAAATCGACCAGCAAGCTTCATCGCGCGATCACACCAAAGACCTGTCGGGAGTTTGATATGAGTCTTCAGCTCTTCAAATCGGACGTTCTGTTCACACAACGCATCCTCGCTGTCTCCGGGTACTACAAAGGTCCCCTGAACGCGAAATGGACGGCGGCCGTCGATCAGGCCGAGTTCGCCTTCGATGCGGACAGCGACAAACTCGCCACCGAACTCGGAACCTTCGATAAACGCAGCGAGCGCAATATCGAAACGCTGTTGCCGGCCGCACAACGGCTCGCGCGTCAATTCTTGAACGCAGCGAGCACCTTTCCGTACTCCGTGCGGATCATATCAGGGACCAGGACCTACCTCGAACAGGATGCACTCTTCGCCATCGGCAGAACTACTCAGTTGAACAAGAAACCTGTCACCAAAGCGAAGGGTGGGCAGAGCAATCACAATTTCAGCATCGCTTGGGATGTCGGAATTTTTGATACGACCGGGAAATACTTTACTGGGGCAACGAAGAAGGAAGAGAAGGCCTATTCGGACCTTGCCGGGCATATTGCGAAAGCGGTCGATGGGCTCGAGTGGGGTGGCAATTGGTCCGGCTTTCCCGACATGCCTCATTATCAAGTTGCGACGGACAAATCTCTGAAGAAGATCCGCACCTTATTCGAAGAGGGAAAGCCTTTCCTGCCGTGACGGCCTGGGGGCAAGCCGGTGGCGTCGGACAGTTGCGGTTGGCCGGGTTTTCTAAGATACATCGGGAACCGAAGCGCGACGGGCAACCAAGCCTTTCGCGCGGGTGATGCGTTCAGGACAGGCCATCGAGGACTGTCGCGGTCTGTCGGCTCCTGGTGTCCAACGATCTCCCGCCGCGTTTCTCCGCTTGGTTCGCCGCCCGCGGCTGGGCGCCCCGCCCGCATCAGCTCGAACTGCTCGCGACCGTTCGGGCTGGGCGCTCGGCGCTGCTCGTCGCGCCGACCGGCGCGGGCAAGACGCTGGCCGGCTTCCTGCCGAGTCTGGTCGAGCTGAGCGAGCGGACGGGAAAAGCGCGCGGCCTCCACACCCTCTACGTCTCGCCGCTCAAGGCGCTCGCGGTCGACATCGCCCGCAACCTTGAGGCGCCGATCGCCGGCATGGACCTGGCTGTCACGGTCGAGACCCGCACCGGCGACACGCCGGCGCACAAGCGCGCCCGCCAGATTCAGCGCCCGCCCGACATCCTGCTCACCACCCCCGAGCAGCTCTCGCTGCTGCTCGCCCACCGCGAGGCGGAAAGCTTCTTCGCCGGGCTGAAGACGGTCGTGCTCGACGAGCTGCACGCCCTCGTCACCTCGAAGCGCGGCGATCTCCTCTCCCTGGCGCTCGCCCGGGTGCGGCGGCTGGCGCCGGATTCTCGCACCATCGGTCTCTCGGCCACGGTGCGCGAGCCCGACGAGCTGAGAAAGTACCTTGTCGGTCAGGTGCCGGGCGAGGACCGCAAGGCCGACCTCGTCGTGGTGAAGGGCGGCGCCAAACCCGACCTGCACATGCTCGATGTCGGGCGCACGCTCCCGCTCGCCGGCCACACGGCCTGGCACTCGATGCCGGCGATCTACGACCTGATCCGCGCGCACCGCACGGTGCTCGTCTTCGTCAACACGCGCCTCCAGGCGGAATACACCTTCCAGGAGCTGTGGCGGCTCAACGACGACACGCTGCCGATCGCTCTGCATCACGGCTCGCTCGACGCGACCCAGCGCCGCCGGGTCGAGGCGGCGATGGCGGCGGGGCAACTCCGCGCCATCGTCTGCACCGCGACCCTCGATCTCGGCATCGACTGGGGCGACGTCGATCTCGTGGTCAATCTCGGTGCGCCGAAAGGCGCGAGCCGGATCATGCAGCGGATCGGCCGGGCCAACCACCGCATGGACGAGCCCTCGAAAGCCTATCTGGTGCCCGGCAACCGCTTCGAGATGCTGGAGTGCCGCGCCGCCCTCGACGCGGTGGAGGAGGCCGCCCAGGACACGCCCGATGCGCGGCTCGGCGCCCCCGACGTGCTGGCCCAGCACGTCCTCGGCATGGCCTGCGCCGATGCCTTCGATCCGCTCGAACTCTACGAGGAGGTGATCTCGGCCGCACCCTACGCGACCCTGTCCTGGGAGGATTTCGAGGCGGTGGTCGACTATGTCGCCACCGGTGGCTACGCGCTGCGCGCCTACGAGCGCTTCGCCAAGATCCTGCGCGGGCCGGACGGCAAATGGCGGGTGCGCGACGCGCGGGTGGCACAGCAGTACCGCATGAACATCGGCACCATCATCGAGGCGACCCACATCAAGGTGCGCATGGCCCGCAGCCTGCGCTCCAAGCCCGGCACCGTTCTGCCGAAGGGGGGGCGGACGCTCGGCGAGATCGAGGAGGATTTCGCCGAGACGCTGACGGTCGGCGACACCTTCCTGTTCGCGGGCGAGGTCTTGCGCTTCGAGGGGCTCGCCGAGGACGAGTGCCTCGTGACGCGGGCCGGCCCCGGCACCGATCCGGCGATCCCGTCCTATGCCGGCACGAAATTCCCGCTCTCGACCTTCCTCGCCGCGCGGGTACGGGCGATCATCGCCGACCCGTTCGAATGGGACCGGCTGCCGCGCCAGCTCTCGGACTACCTCGCCCAGCAGCGCCGGCACTCGGCCCTGCCGGGCGAGCGCGACCTCCTGGTCGAGACGTTCGCACGCGCAGGGCGGCACTACCTCACCGCGTTCCCGTTCGAGGGACGGCTCGCGCACCAGACGCTGGGGATGCTGCTGACCCGGCGCCTGGAACGCGCCCGGCTGCGCCCGCTCGGATTCGCCGCCAACGATTACGGCATCGCGATCTGGTGCACGCGGGACCTGAGCGAGTGTGCCGCGCTGTCGCCGGGCTTCATGGAGGCCCTGTTCGACGAGGACATGCTCGGCGACGACCTCGAAGCGTGGCTCGACGAATCGGCGATGATGAAGCGCACCTTCCGCCAATGCGCGGTCATCGCCGGGCTGATCGAACGCCGCTTTCCGGGGCAGAAGAAGACCGGCCGGCAGGTCACGATCTCGACCGACCTGATCTACGACGTGCTGCGCCGGCACCAGCCCGACCACCTGCTCCTGCGCGCCGCGCGGCAGGATGCGGCAACCGGACTCCTCGACGTGACCCGCCTCGGCATGATGCTGAGGCGTATCCGGGGGCGAATCACCCACAGGGCGCTCGACCGGGTCTCGCCGCTCTCCGTGTCCGTCATGCTCGAAATCGGGCGCGAGCGGGTCTACGGCGAGGGGGCCGACGAGATCCTGGCCGAGGCCGAAGCCGAGCTTCTACAAGAGGCGCTCGGCTGAAGCGGCGTGCCGCCTCCTCCGCGATATTGGGGACGATCACGTTGGCACTCGGCCAGAGACTCGAGAAGACCGTGAAGGGCACCGACCTCGCGCTCGCCGGAGAGGCGCTGAGCCTCGACCGCACCGGAGCGCTGTGGCTGCCCGAGCACCGCACGCTGGTGGTGTCAGACCTCCACCTGGAGAAGGGCTCGTCGTTCGCGGCCCGCTCGGGCCAGTTCCTGCCGCCCTACGACACCCGCGAAACGCTGGCCTGCCTGCATGAGGTGATCCAGCGGCTCGACCCGGCCTGCCTCGTCGCGCTCGGCGATTCCTTCCACGATGCCCGCGGCCCCGAGCGGCTAGAGCCCGGTGACCGGGCGATGATCGCCGCCCTGCAGGAGGGTCGCGATTGGGTCTGGATCGCCGGCAACCACGACGCGGCGGTCAGCGAGGGGGTCGGCGGGCGCTACTGCGAGACGCTCGCACTCGGCGGCCTGACGCTGCGCCATGAGCCGCTGTCCGGAGCGGGAGAGGGTGAGATCGCCGGGCATCTCCACCCCTGCGGCAAGGTCACCATGCGCGGCCGCTCCGTGCGCCGCCGCTGCTTCGTGAGCGACGGACACCGCCTCGTCATGCCGGCCTTCGGCGCCTATACCGGCGGCCTCAACGTGCGCGACGCTGCCTTCGAGACGCTCTTCCCGAAGGGGTTCACGGCCTACCTGCTCGGCGACGGACGCGTCTTCGCCATCGGCCGGACCATGCTCGGGCGGGACTGAGCTACGATCGAGCCGGGCTCACGCCGCCACCAGGAGCGCCGCCCCGGCGACCACCGACAGCGCCAGCCGCAGCGGGCCCATCCAGTTCGGGACCATGCCGCGGCGGGCGAGGTCCTGATCGACCAGCCCCCAGAGCAGCACCAGGGCGCCGAGGATGCGCAGATCCCATGGTGCCGGGGCGGCCAGCGCTGCCCAGGCAAGGAGCGAGGGCACGATGGCAAGGCTGTAGTCGCGCCAGCCGGCCCCGCGCGCCGCCGCGACGCCCCAGCGAATACCGCCGAGGAACGAGGCGATCACCGCCCCGTAGGCCGAAAGGATGATGCGCGGCGACAGGCCGATCGTGCCGAGTCCGACATCCGTGCCGCTCACCGAGAGGGCCGCGAAGCCCACGAATGGGATCAGCCCCGCGATGCCGAGAAGGACCGCGCTCGCGGGAACCGTGTTCAGCCGCCCCATGCCGTCTCCTCGGCTGTTTACTCTCGCTTCGATCCGCGCCGGATCGATGCTCGACTCGTTCGAACGCCCGCAGCCGGCGACCCGTGATCGGGGGCCGACGTCCGGGATCTCACGAGAAATCCCAAACGCGCAGATCCGCTCCCGTCCCGCAACCGGGACCATTTGTTGCAGTGCAGGGTCCGGCCCATCGTCCGTAAGCGGCAATCGTTGCTGGAAAGCGGTGGCGCGGGCATGGCCCCGCCGCGCCCGAACCGCTTACTCTGTCGCGATGCCGCTGCCTCCCTCCGACCTGAGCATCGCCCTGCGCCGGCTGCGCGGTTCCTCCAGCGATGTCTGGACGATCTGGCGCAGGCGCATCCTGTTCCTGGCCGGCGGCATCTGTGTCGGCCTGGCGGCGGTGCTGATGGCAAAGGCGGCCGACGCGGCGCAAGCGGTGTTTCGCCAAGCCCTCCATCTCTCGCCGGCCCTGGCGCTGCTTCTCTGCCCGGCCGGCTTCGCGCTGGCCGCATGGCTGGCCCGGACCGTGTTCCCGAACTCTCAAGGGTCCGGCATCCCGCAGGTGATCGCCGCCCGCGCCCTCGATGACGGGCCGGCGCGCCATGCTCTGATCTCGCTGAGGGTTGCCGCGGGAAAGAACGTCGTGATGTGCCTCGGCCTGCTGTGCGGCGCCTCGATCGGGCGCGAGGGGCCGACGGTGCAGGTCGGGGCGGCGATCATGGCTACCCTCGGCCGCCTGAGCCCGGAGCGGATGCGCGGCCTGCTGCTCGCGGGCGGCGCGGCCGGCGTCGCCGCCGCCTTCAACACGCCGCTCGCCGGAATCGTGTTCGGCATCGAGGAGCTCGGCCGGGCCTATGACAGGCGCGGCAGCGCCCTCATCGTCGCCGCCATCGTCGCCGCGGGCCTGACCTCGCTGGCGATCCTCGGCGACTACACCTATTTCGGCACATCCGATGCGCAGCTCTCCCTGACCGCCGGATGGCTCGCCATACCGGTGCTCGGCATGGCGGGCGGGCTTGCGGGCGGGCTGTTCAGCCGCATCGTGATCGGGTTCGGCCGCGGCCTTCCGGGCTGGGCCGGCGCCTGGATCGCGCGCCGTCCCATCCTGTTCGCGATGCTCTGCGGGCTTGGTGTCGCCCTGTGCGGACTGGCGTCCGGCGGAGCCGTCTACGGTACCGGCTACGAGGAGGCGCGAGGGATCCTGCACGGCGAAAGCGAGCCGCGCTGGGCGTTCGCGCCGCTGAAGTTCCTCGCGACCGTACTGTCCTCGATCAGCGGTATTCCCGGCGGCCTGTTCGCCCCTTCGCTTGCCGTCGGCGCCGGGCTCGGCGCTCATGCGAGCCTCCTCCTCACGGATGTCTCCGTGGGTGCACTCGTGCTGATCGGCATGACCGCCTACCTGACCGGCGTGCTTCAGGCGCCCATCACGTCCTTCGTCATCGTCACCGAGATGACCCAGAACCACTCCCTGATGATTCCGCTGATGCTCGCGGCGCTGATCGCCGACGCGGTGTCGAGGTCCGTCTGCCGGGGCGGCCTCTATCACACGCTGGCGGAGGAGCTGGTCCGGCGCGCGGCGGATGAACGAAAGGCGTAAAGCGGGGGGGCCGCGACGGAACGCCGCCGGTGCGTTGGAAGTTACTGCTCCGCTTTCGTTTCGGAGTGAACTGCCATGACGCTTCTCAAGTGGGCCGCCATCGCCTTCGTCATCTCGCTCGTCGCGGGCGCCCTCGGCTTCACCGGTATCGCCTCCGGCGCGAGTTCGATCGCCCGCATCCTGTTCGGCCTGTTCCTCGTGCTCGCCATCGTCATCGTGGTGATCGCGCTGGCGATCGGTCAGGCGGTGTTCTGAGCCTCCGGCTCAGACCGTGCGCCTCGACGGACGCACCGCCCTCGTCACCGGCGCCTCCTCCGGGAGCGGCGCCGAGACGGCCCTGGGGCTCGCCCGCCTCGGGGCGCGGGTCGGCCTAATCGGGCGCGACCGCGACCGCACGGAACGCGCCGCCGCGCATCTGCGCCGGGAGACCGGCGGCGCGGCGGACGTCTTTCTCGCCGACCTGTCGAGCCAAGACGAGATCCGCCGCCTCGCGGGCGAGGTGAGGGCGCGCTACCCCGCCCTCGACATCCTCGTGAACAATGCCGGCGCGATCTTCTCGGAGCGCCACGTCACCGCGGACGGGATCGAGCGGACCTGGGCCCTCGACCACCTCGCCTACGTGCTGCTGACACACGAACTGCGCGCTCCGCTCGAAGCCGCGCCCTGCGCCCGCATCGTCAACCTCGCCTCCGCCGCCCATACCCGCGGGCGGATCGATTTCGACGATCTCGGCGGCGAGCGCCGCTACGCGGCGATGAAGGCCTATGCCCAGGCCAAGCTCGGCAACGTGCTGTTCACCTATGCGCTTGCCCGGCGTCTGGCCGGCACCGGCATCACCGTCAATGCGGTGCATCCGGGCGTGGTGGCGAGCGATTTCGCCAAGAACACGCACGGCGTGCTCGGCTTCGCCTGGGGCCTGATCCGCCCGTTCCTGATCTCGACCGAGGCGGGCGCCCGAACTTCCCTCTCCGTCGCCACCGCGCCCGAACTCGACGGCGTGAGCGGGCGCTACTTCGCCAAAAGCCGCGAGACGACCTCGTCCGCCCTGAGCCGCGATGAGGCGTTGCAGGAGCGGGTCTGGTCGCTGAGCCGACAGCAGGTCGGGATCGGAGTGCCCGGCGCCGCACGGTGACGGTGCGGCCACCGTCGGGCGGCCCTCTCAGAAATGGCTGAACGAGGTGCAGGCGAAGTCCAGCGCCTCACCTTTGCCGTCCAGGAAGATCGGCGGACCATCCCCCGCCTCGACGGTGCCGATCGCGGCGACCGGAATGCCCGCCACCCGCGCCTCGGCGAGAAAGGCGGACAGGTTGTCCGGCGCCACGGCGCAGAGGATCTCGTAGTCGTCGCCGCCGGTGAGCGCCGTGGCGAGGCGGCTCTGATTGCGGGCGATGGCCGCCTCTGCGGCGGGCGAGAGCGGCACGGCCGGCACGTCGATCTGCGCCGTCAGACCAGTGCCCGCGAGCATCTTCGCGAGATCGCCCGCGAGCCCATCCGACACATCCATGGCCGCGCGGGCGTGACGGCGAAGCGCCGGAACGAGGGAGAGACGCGGACGGGGGTGAAGGTAGCGGTCGAGCAGGACGTCGCGGTCGGACGCCTCCAACGCAGGATCGGGCGCGAGCCGCAGGGCGAGGCCCAAAGCCGCGTCGCCGATGCTGCCGCTGACGCAGAGCCGGTCGCCGGCCCGCGCCGCCTGCCGCCGCAGCATCGCGCCCGCCGGCACCTCACCGAAGGCGGTCACGCCGATCAGGGCCGGGCCGCCGGAGCGCACGGTGTCGCCGCCCAGCAGCGGGCAGCCATGGGCGCGGCTCGCCTCCCCAAGTCCCTCGGCGAAGGCCGCGAGCCAGGCCTCCGTCCAGTCGTCCGGCAGGGCGAGGGTCAGGAGGAAGCCGCGGGGCACCGCGCCCTTCGCGGCCAGATCCGAGAGGTTCACGCCGAGTGCCTTCACGGCAATGGAGCCGGGCGGGTCATCGGGGAAGTAATGCACGCCCGCCACGATGGCGTCGGCCGTCACCACGAGGTCGTGGCCGGGCGTCGGGCCTAAGCTGGCGGCGTCGTCGCGCAGGCCCTCGGCGCCGGGGCCGCTGAGCGGCGCGAAGTAGCGCGCGATCAGCGCCTCCTCGCCCGCACGCGCCATTCCGCTCAGCCCTTCTTCGCCGTCGCCGAACCGGGAGCGGCCGGAATGCCGAACTCGGTGGAGCGCACCTCGCGGCCGACTCGGTCGAGCACGGCGTTGACCATGCCCGGCTCATCGCCGCCGTAGAAGCTGTGGGCGACATCGACATATTGCGAGATCGCCGCCCGGGCCGGCACGTCGCGGCGGAACATCAGCTCGTAGGCGCCCGCCCGCAGGATCGCGCGCAGCACGGCTTCGAGCCGACGGAGCGGCCAGCCCTTGGCGAGCGCCGCGTCGAGCTTCGGGTCGATGGCGCGCTGCTCCTCCACGGCACCGCGCAGCACATCGCGGAAGAAGGCGGTCTCGGCCGGGGGATGGGCGACGCCGTCGATCTCCTGGCCGATCCAGAAGGCCTCGAACTCGGCGAGGGCGTCGATCACGCCCTTGTCCGAGATCTCCATCTCGTAGAGGGCTTGCACGACGGCGAGGCGCGCTCCGGCGCGGGGGTTCGGTTTCGCCTGGTCCGGCGTCGCGGCGGGTTCGGTCATCGGGCGGGTTCCAGATTGGCGGCGCGCTTGATGGCGAGAAGGCTCAAAGCCGCCTCCGCCGCGCCGCCGCCCTTGTTCATGTCGGAGACCCGGGCACGGACGAGCGCCTGCTCCATGGTCTCCACGGTGAGGATGCCGTTGCCGAGCGGCAGGTGCTCGGACACGGAGAGGTCCATCAATGCGCGGGCACTCTCGCCCGCGACGATGTCGTAATGCCCCGTCTCGCCGCGGATAACGCAGCCGAGCGCCACCACCGCGTCGTAGGGGCCACCGGCCTTGCGGCCGGCCTCCATCAGGATCGCGATGGCGGCGGGAATTTCGAGAGCGCCCGGCACCGTGAAGACCCGCGCCTCGGCGCCGACCGCCTCGATGGCCGCCCGGGCGCCTGCCAGAAGCTCGTCGGCGATGTCGTCATAGTAGCGCGCTTCGACGATCAGCACACGGGTGCCGGCGAGGCTTTCGAGGATGCTTTTGGGCGCGTCCGCGTCCCGGTGTTGGGAGACCATGGGTGTGACGTTCCGGGGCGAGTTCGCGCAAGTTCGGGGCGGGCCGGAGGGTTAGCCCAAGTGCCGCGCGCTCTACAAGCGGCACGGGAGGCTGCCGACGCGCGGCCCAGGTGCAGCACAGGCGTGCGATGCGTGCGTCCGGTGCCGTCAACTCCTCGCTTTTCAGTTGAACCGGAGAGTTTCGATCAATCAAGTCGAGCGGAAATGCTGCCGCCACAACCTGCGATGACAGCTATTAACCCGGCCGAAGTCGGTATCGGCGATAATCTGCTGAACGCAGGTGAGCGGGCCCTCGAGCAAAGGTCCCGCACTGGAAACGGGGGTTATCCAGCATGGCGACCGCGCAGGTGCGAAGGGCTGAGACGGCCGCGATCCTGATCGAGGAACCGGCCGCAGCCCCGCGGGCGGTGCCGCTGGTGATCGATCTCGACGGCACGCTGCTGCGCACGGATCTGCTTCTGGAGGGCATCATCACGCTGCTTCGGCGTAACCCGCTGATGCTGTTGGCGATGTTGCTGTGGTTGCCGCGGGGCCGGGCCTTCTTCAAGCGCCGCATCGCGGAAGGCGCCGGGCTCGACGTCGCAACGCTGCCGGCCAACGAGGCGCTGCTCGCCCATATCGAAGCGCGGAAGGCAGCGGGCCAGGAGATCGTGCTCGCCACCGCCGCCAATGAGCTGATGGCGCTGCGCGCGCTGCGGCGATTCCCCGTCTTCGACCGGGTGGTGGCGAGCGACGGGGTACGGAACCTGAAAGGGGCGGCCAAGGCAGCCCAGCTCCGGGCGCTCTATCCTCAGGGCTTCGACTACGCGGGCGACGCCGCGGCGGACCTTCCCGTCTGGGCGGCGGCACGCCGGGTGATCGTGGTGGGAGCATCCCCTGCCGTGCTTCGAGCGGCCCACCGGCTCGGCAAGCCGGTCGAGGAGTTTCCCGCCGCTTCGCGTCCCCACGCGCTGCTCAAGGCCCTGCGCCCACACCAGTGGATCAAGAACGCCCTGGTCTTCCTGCCGCTCGTGCTCGGCGGCCGGGCAGGGGAGGCGCAGGCGTGGGGCAGCGCGCTCATGGCCTTTCTCTCCCTCGGCCTCGTCGCCTCGGCGAGCTATCTGCTGAACGACCTGCTCGATCTCTCCCACGACCGGGCACACTGGTCGAAGCGCGAGCGTCCCCTGGCGAGCGGCCGACTTTCCATCGCCACCGGTCTGGCGGCGCTCGTCCTCGGACTCGTGGGCGGGCTCGCAGTCGCAGCCTGTGCCGGGGCGGCGGTTCTCACCGGCGTGCTCGCCTATCTCGCCGTGACGCTGGCTTACTCAGCTTGGCTCAAGCGGGTGCCGATGCTCGACGCGCTGACGCTCGGGAGCTTGTTTACCCTGCGCATCGGGGTCGGCGTCGCGGCGGTCGCGGTGGCTTGGTCGCCCTGGCTTCTCACCTTCTCGATGTTCCTGTTCACCTCGCTGTCCTTCGCCAAGCGCCACACGGAGCTGCGCGGCGCCGCGCGGCGCGGGCAGGCCGGCACCATCGCCGGGCGCGGCTACCAGCCGGCGGACGAGGCGGTGGTGCTCGCCTTCGGCGTTGCGTCCGGTCTCTCCAGCGTCGTCATCTTCATCCTCTATCTCGCCAACGAGGCCTTCCACCACGCCGCGCTCGCCGCGCCGCTGGCGCTGTGGAGCTTCCCCCTGATCCTCGTCCTGTTCATGGGGCGGGTCTGGCTGCTGGCGGGGCGGGACGCGCTGCACGACGACCCGGTCGCTTTCGCGATCAAGGATCATTCGAGCCTCGCGCTCGGGGCCATTGCCGGCCTCGCCTTCGCCGCGGCGGCCTTCGGCCTGCCACCTGGCCTCATCCCGCAGGGGCTCGGGCAGTGATCAGCCACGAGGTCGTCCGCTTCCTCATCGCTGGCGGCTCGGCGACGGCGATCAACTGGCTTACGCGGATCCCGCTCTCGCTCGTCCTGCCTTTCGAGGCGGCCCTGCTCGCCGCCTATGGACTCAGCATGGTGGCGTCGTTCTGGCTCTACCGGGCCTTCGTGTTCCGGGCGACGTCACGGGGATCGCTGCGCGGGCAGGTCGGCCTGTTCCTCGCGGTCAACGCTGTCGGCGCGGGTGTGGTGCTCGCGGTCAGTACGGCCATGCTCGACGGCCTGACCCACCTGCTGCCGGATCTGAGGCTGTCGGTTGCCGAGGCGCTCGCCCACGGTGTCGGCATCGCCGTCGGCGCCGTGGCGAACTATCTCGGCCACCGGCTCATCACCTTCGCCTCGGGCTCGCGGTCCGCGCCCCAGAGCGTGTAGTCAGAGCCTGTAGACGGAGAGCAGCGTTACCACGGCGAGATTCGCGACCACGCCCCAGGTGACGAGAAGCGGCCGACCGGCGAAGACCGGCGGGCGTTCACCGCGCACCATCAGCACCATCAGGATCGGCAGCCAATCGAGGACGTAGCGCTGCGTCGCGATCTGGTCGGCGCCGTTCGAGTAGTAGAACAGGGTGATCCCGGCGATGACCGCGATGGTCGCCGCCCGGCCACGAACACGCGGTCGAGCCGGGCATTGAAGGCCAGGAGCAGCCAGGGGCTCGCCACGAGGATCGCCGTGCCGGCACAGGAAGGCGAGACCGACGAACAAGCCGGCGAGCGGCAGCGAACTTCGGCAGATCACGGCCCAGAGGCTCAGGCTCATCGTCAGGAAGGCGACGGTCTGAGAGAAGAACCAGACGCCGTCCGAGCGCAGGGTGATCTGCTAGAGCGGGCTGGCGAAGGCTAGCGCCGCGAGGAGCCACAGCGCCTGCCAGCGCTCGACCGTGGTGAGCGCACGAAAGATCCGGCTCCCGGCGAGCAGGCTCAGGGCCGACAGACCCAGGCCCAGCAGCACGAAACCCTTGAAGCCGGGAAAGCCGAACAGGGCGACGAAGGGCGTCAGCAGCAGCGCCGGCAGCGGCGGGAAGATGACGTAGGTGCGGCCCTCGAACAGGGCGCAATCGATTTCGGGACATTGCTCGACCCGGAGCCGACGGTGCAGGAACGCGTCGGCCAGCGCTCCGTGCGAGTTGAAGCTGGCGTCGCGCAGGGCGCCACGCCCGGGCAGGAAGGCGAGGAGGAGCCCCCGATCAGCGCCGTGAGCACCGCCAGCACCCTGTCGCGGCGCCACTCGACCCATCCCATCATGACGGCCGCCGGCCTTCTGCAAGACAACCCCGAATCGCGGCGCCGGACTCAGAGAAAACGGTGAAATGCCGCTTGTGTGAACACTGGCCTTATCTTGAGGCAAGACCGGTCGTCAGCTCCGTCCGGGGCGACGTTGCCGCAGGTGAGGCCTCGAAAAGCAGTCAATGGTGAACCCCTCGCGCGTCATCCGACGAACGCAAAAGTCGTAGCCGCCTTCTCGATTGCGCCGAGCGCCGAGAAACAGCAAAGCTTTCGCCGGACCACCGTATAAAAATTCGCCTGACGGTGACTCACCATGATCACGGGACGCTCGAAATTCCTGGCAGGGGCGGCTCTCGCCCTATTGCTTCTGGGCAGCCAAGCCGCTTCGGCCAAACGCCTCACGGTCGTGCCGGGAGATCGGCCGATCACCGTCGACGTGCCGAACGCGTGGAAGGTCGCCGTCGTCGAGCGCGGCATCCAAATTCGGACCGCCGACGAGGAGGTCTATCTGTGGTTCGAGAGCTACCGGCCGGCCCAGTTTCAGACGCTGCTCAACGAGCACAACGCCTACTTCAAGAATCAGGGCGTCAGGGTCGTCGGAGCGGAGACGGCAAAGCAGGTCGACTTCCCGACTTACCTGCTCAAGGTCACCGAATATCCGGCGACCTACGAGGGCAAGCCGACGGTGCTGCGCTACATCTCCGTTGCGCCGAAGGCCGAGGGCGAGCGCCTTCTGCTGGTCAGCTACTGGGCTTCGCCCGCAGGCGACAAGAAATACGACGCCGAAACCCAGGGCATCCTCAACAGCCTCGCCGCCTCCTACGACGGCAAGTGAACGGGATCGGCCCCCGGCCTCACGCCTGCAACAAGCCGCGCGTCTCGGCCAGCCGCGCGGCGTAGCGGGCCAACAGATCGACCTCGAGATTGATCCGGTCCCCCGCGCGGCGCTCCTCCCAGGTCGTGACAGAGAGGCTGTGCGGGATCAGCAGCACCGAGAAATCGGCTCCTGAGACCGCGTTGACGGTGAGTGAGGTGCCATCGAGGCAGATCGAGCCCTTCTCGGCGATAAAGCCGGCGAGCGTCGGCGGTGCCCGCAGGGTGAAGCGCTCACTCGCGCCCCAGGGGTTGTCCTCGCCGGTCACCGTCTCGCGGGCGAGGATCTCGGCGATGCCGTCGACATGGCCGGTGACGAGATGGCCGCCGAGTTCGTCGCCGAGCTTGAGCGAGCGTTCGAGGTTGACCCGCGTGCCCTCGCGCCAGGCTCCAACTGTGGTGCGGGCCAGGGTCTCGGCGGCGGCATCGACCGCGAAGCGGCAACCCGCCCCGTATGGCTCCACCGCGACGGCGGTGAGGCAGGGGCCGGAGCAGGCGATCGAGGCGCCCAGTGCGATGCCCGCGGGATCGTAGGCGCTCTCGATGACGATCCGGCGCAGGCGCTCCGAGCCCTCCACCGAGACGACTCGGCCGACATCGCTGACGAGCCCGGTGAACATGTCAGATCCTCTCGTAGGTGACCGCCGAGTCGGGACCGAAGTCGCAGGTCTCGACCACGCTCAGGGAGCCGTCGGCGAGGCGGCGGGCGAGATTCGGCCCGAGTGCCGGCAGACCGCCGGCCTCGCCCAGCATGATGGGACCGGTGATGAGCGTGCAGGCATCGATGAGATCGTGTGCCGCGAGCGCGTCGGCAAGCGCCGGCCCGCCCTCGCTGCAGATCCGCGTCAGGCCCCGCTCCGCCAGGGCCGCCAGCGCGGCGGGCAGATCGATGCGGCCCTGCGCGTCCGTGGGAACGAAGGCGAGTTCGACGCCGAAGGAGGCGAGCATCCGCCGGGCATGGGCCGGGGCGCCGCGACCGGTCAGAACCAGCGTCGGCAGGTCGCGGGCCCCGCGCACGAGATGGCTCGCGGGGTTGAGGCGGAGGGTCGAGTCGAGGACGACCCGCAGCGGCGAGCGCCCGGTGAGCCCCGGCAGCCGAACGGTCAGCGACGGGTCGTCGGCCCGCGCCGTGCCGATCCCGACCATGATCGCGTCGGCATGCGCGCGCCACAGATGCACCGCTCCGTCGGCGATCGGGCCGGTGATCTTCAGCCGCTCGCCGGTCGAGGGGGCGGCGAAGCCGTCGCGGGTCCGGGCGAGTTTGAGGTGCAGGCTCGGCCGCCCGCGCGTGACGCGGGAGACGTGGCCGCGATGATCGCGGGCGGCCTCCTCCCGCAGCAGACCGGTCTCGACCGTGATCCCGGCCGCGCGCAGCCCCGCATGGCCGCGCCCGGCCACGCGCGGATCGGGATCCTCGATCGCGGTGACCACGCGGGCGATTCCTGCGGCGATCGTCGCGTCGGTGCAGGGGGGCGTGCGGCCGTGATGCGAGCAGGGCTCGAGGGTGACGTAGAGCGTGGCGCCGCGGGCGGCCTCGCCGGCCATGGCGAGCGCCAGCGGCTCCGCGTGAGGGCGGCCACCGGGGGCGGTCATTGCCTGCCCGACGATGCGCCCGTCGGCGACCACGACGGCGCCGACGCTCGGATTGGGCCAGGTCCGGCCAAGATTGCGCCGCCCCAGTGCCAGGGCGAGACGCATGGCGCGCCGATCGAGGGCTTTCTGCTGGGACGCGTCCACGGCTCGCCCCGTTACGCCCGCTTCCGGGCCGGACGCCGAGGACGGGAGGCCGCGGCTTCCTCGTCGGGCTGGGCCGGCCCGGCCTGTTCCTCTTCGGGAAGCAGCGCCTCACCCTCCAGCCGACCGCCGAGGGTGCCGAGCAGATCCTGAAAGTCCTGCGCTTCGCGAAAATTCTTGTAGACCGACGCGAAGCGGACATAGGCAACGTCATCGAGCCCTTTCAGGCCCTCCATCACAGCCTCGCCGATGGCCTCGCTGGTGACCTCGCCCTCGCCGCCGCTCTCCAGGCGCCGGGTGATGCCGCTGACGAGGCGTTCTACCCGCTCGGGGTCGACCGTCCGCTTGCGAAGCGCCACATCGATCGAGCGCTGGAGCTTGTCGCGGTCGAACGGCACGCGCTTGCCCGAGCGCTTGAGCACGACGAGTTCGCGCAGTTGCACCCGCTCGAAGGTGGTGAAGCGTCCGCCGCAATCCGGGCAGACGCGGCGGCGGCGGATCGCCGAGGAATCCTCGCTCGGCCGCGAATCCTTCACCTGCGTGTCGGGACCTCCGCAGAACGGACACCGCATCGCGCGCTCACCACCTCGTCCCGGACGCTCTCAAAAGCTGCCCCTCTCTGCCCCACTCGCCGCTCAATTGCCAGAAGTGGGATCGGTCGGAACGGGGGCAGCAGGAGCGTTGCCCCTGTCTCCGGGCTCGGTGCGGAAGAGGGCGCGGAGCGCCACCGCCGTCGGACCGGCCGCCACGTCGGCCAGGGTGAGACGGTCGAGTTCGAGGAAGAACGCCTGCTCCGCCGCGTCGAAGGCCCATTTCAGGCGGCAGCGGCCGATGAGCGGACACGGATCACGTCGGCAATCGACCGCCGTGCCGACACCCTCCAGATCCGCGACGAGCCGCCCGAGCCGGATCTCCCGCGGGTCACGTGCGAGGCGCACGCCGCCCGAACGGCCCTGCCGCGCTTCGACGGCGCCGGCCCGAACCAGCGTCTGGGCGATCTTCTGGAGGTGATGCACGGAGATGCCGAAGCGCTGCGCGACGGTCGGAGTCGCGATCCAGACTCCCGGCTCGGCCAACGTCAGGTGCATCAGGAGACGAAGACCGTAATCCGTGTGAAGCGAGAGATGCAGAGTCGCCCTCCCGAGCGGTGTCGCGCATCCTTCCGACGAAGGATGGCTCGGCCCGCATCATCCCAAGGATGGATTGATGTGTACACTCCTCGGAACAACAAACCTTGCTTAGATTAACTTTGACGTTGCCCCATAACGGCAGCGACCGCGGATCAGGAGATCCGCGGTCGCATTGGCCGGCCTCGCGAGCCGGACGAGCCTCAATCAGGCTTAGCTGTAGATCGGGAAGCGATCGGTCAGGGCGTGGACCTTCTCCTTCACCGCCGCCTCGACCACCGCATCGCCGCCCTCGCCCTTCTCGGCGAGACCGTCGAGCACTTCGACGATGAGCGAGCCGACCTGCTTGAACTCGGCAACGCCGAAGCCGCGGGTCGTGCTGGCCGGGGTGCCGAGGCGGATGCCGGAGGTGATCGTCGGCTTCTGCGGGTCGAACGGCACGCCGTTCTTGTTGCAGGTGATGTCGGCCCGCGACAGGGCGGCTTCGGCGGCCTTGCCGGTCAGGCCCTTCTTCTGAAGATCGACCAGCATCAGGTGGTTGTCGGTGCCGCCCGAGGTGATGTCGTAGCCACCCGAGATAATGGTGTCGGCCAGCGCCCGCGCGTTATCGATCACCTGACGGGCATAGATCTTGAACTCGGGCTTCAGCGCCTCGCCGAAGGCCACCGCCTTGGCGGCGATGACGTGCATCAGCGGCCCGCCCTGGAGGCCGGGGAAGATCGCCGAGTTGAACTTCTTGGCGAGCGCCTCGTCGTTCGTCAGGATCATGCCGCCGCGCGGACCGCGCAGGGTCTTGTGGGTCGTCGTGGTCGCAACGTGGGCATGCGGGAACGGCGACGGATGCAGTCCCGCGGCGACGAGGCCGGCGAAGTGGGCCATGTCGACGAAGAAGTAGGCACCGACGGAATCGGCGATCTCACGGAACTTGGCGAAGTCCCAGTGACGCGGGTAGCCCGAACCGCCGGCGATGATCACCTTGGGCTTGTGCTCCTGTGCGAGGCGCTCGACCTGCTCCATGTCGATGCGCTGGTCCTCGCGGCGCACGGTGTAGGACACCGGCTTGAACCACTTGCCCGAGACGTTCGGGGGGGCGCCGTGGGTGAGGTGACCGCCGGCCGCGAGGTCGAGGCCGAGGAAGGTGTCGCCGGGCTGCATCAGGGCCATGAACACGCCCTGGTTCGCCTGGGAGCCGGAATTCGGCTGCACGTTGGCGAAGCCGCAACCGAACAGGCGCTTGGCCCGGTCGATGGCGAGTTCCTCGGCGATGTCCACGAACTGGCAACCGCCGTAGTAGCGCCGGCCCGGATAGCCCTCGGCGTACTTGTTGGTCAGCACCGAACCCTGCGCTTCGAGCACGGCGCGCGAAACGATGTTCTCGGAGGCGATCAGCTCGATCTCGTGCTGCTGCCGGCCGAGTTCCTGCGAAATGGCCTTAGCGATCTCGGGATCGGTCTCGGCAAGATGAGACGAGAAGAAGGTGTCGAGGACGGTGTTGTCGGTCGCAGTTCCGGCGCTCATGAGCGTAGCCTCTTTTCGTTGTTTACGGGCAAACCCACCCGTTCTCCCGTCGGCGTTCACGGGGGTGTTTTTCAGGCACTATTCGTACACGCCAAGGAACGACAGGCCAAGCACAGGTGATTTTTCGCCTGTCTTCAAAATTTTTCACGGGAGCAGCTGTGCTCTGCGGCACCGCAGCGCATCCCGCCGATCCCACACGCGAAAACACCCGGCAGAGCCGGGTGTCGCAGGACCGATCAAGTCGGTGGACGGCCGGTCCGGCGAGCACGCTGGAGGACCGTAGCGGCTGCGTGCGCGGCGGCTTGCCGATTTGCGCCGTGTCCTTGCCGAAAGCCGGCAGAGGCCCCTTCGAACGGCAGCGCCGGAATCAGGCCTGCAGGCGGCTCTTCACGTCGCCGAGGCTGGCGCGGACGAGGTCCTGCGCCGCGCTGCCCTGGAGACGCTCGCGCAGCAGGGTTTCGGACACCTTCACCGCCGCATCGGCCGCGGCGGCGCGCACCTGGGCGGAGGCCTGAGCCTCAGCCTGGGCGATCTTGGCCTCGGCGGCCTTGGTGCGACGGGCGACGAAATCGTTGAGGCGGGCATGGCCCTCGGCGGCGATACGCTCCGCATCCTCGCGGGCACCGGCAACGATCGCCTCGGCCTCACGCTCGGCCTCGGTGCGGCGGCGCTTGTAATCGGCGAGCACGGCCGCGGCCTCTTCACGCAGGCGGCGAGCCTCGTCGAGCTCCTGGCGCACGCGCTTGGCGCGGCTGTCGAGCCCGTTGGTCATCATCGAGAAGCCGCCGACCCGCCAGACGATGACCAGGAACGCCACGAAGGCGACGGCGACCCAGAATTCCGCGGTCAACAGCATGTCGGTCTCAAACCCTTGGTCGGCCTTCCGCCCGCAAAGACCGGAGCGGGGTCGGCTCGGATGGGGGAGGGGCCGGCACAGCGCCGGCCCTCAGGTCAGTGGACGGCGGGTGCCGCGTCGAGGGCGCGGTTCAGGCTCGCGGGGTCGGGAGCCTGACCGGTCAGCCGCTCGACGATGGCCGAGGCGGTCTCGCCGGCGATCGCGCGGACATTGCCCATGGCTTCCGTCGTGCGCGCACGGATGGTCGCCTCGGAGGCGGCGAGACGCTGGTTCAGCTCGGCCTCGAGCGTCTTGCGCTTGGCGTCGGCCTCGGCCGAGAGGCTGTTGCGGGTTTCCTGGGCGATCGCTTGCGCCTTCGCCTGGGCCTCACGCAGAGACTTCTCGTAGGCGGCGCCGGCGGCGTCGGCCTCGGTCTTCATGCGCTGGGCCTCGCCCAGATCGGCCGAGAGCCGGCCGGCGCGGTCACCGAGGATCGCCTCGATGCGCGGCAGCGCGACCTTCGACATCAGGTAGTAGAGCAGGCCGAACGCGAGCGCGAGCCAGATCAGCTGCGAGAGGAAGGTGTGGCTCTCGAAGGGCGGAAAGGCACCGCCATGGCCGCCGGAGGGCTGCTCGGAATGGGTATGGGGGCTCCCGGGCGGGACGATCGTCGTGTCCGCATTCGGGGAGGGAGTCGTGAGGGGATTCTTCTGCTCGGCCATGGCCCTGTCCGGTGACGTCGGAAGGCCGGCTCCGCGGGCGGAGCGGCCGGATCAACGAGCGAGGGCGTGCGAGATGGGCCCTGGGCCGGCTCGCACGCCCTCGAAAGGCACGTCAGACGGCGAAGAGCAGCAGCAGCGCGACGAGCAGCGAGAAGATGCCGAGCGCCTCGGTGAGCGCGAAGCCCAGGAGGAGGTTGGTGCGCTGGCTGTCGGCGGCCGACGGGTTACGCAGCGCGCCCGAGTAGAACTGGCCGAACAGGTTGCCGAGGCCGATGCTGGCACCCGCCATGCCGAGGCAGGCGAGGCCGGCGCCGATGTACTTCGCAGCGACGGGATCCATGAAACACTCCTGAAGTTCGAACGGGGTTCGGTGAGGGCGGAAGGGTCCGGCCGGTTGGGATCAATGGCCGGGGTGGAGGGCGTCGGCGAGATAGACCGCCGTCAGCGTCGCGAAAACGTAGGCCTGAAGGGCCGCGACGAGGAACTCGAGGGCCGTCAGCGCGATGGTGAGCGCGAGCGGCAGGGGCGAGAGCACGCCCCAGGCGCCGGCAACCAGAAGCTGGACCACGAAGAAGGCGAAGATCTTCAGCGCGATATGGCCGGCCAGGATGTTGGCGAAGAGACGAACCGAGAGGCTGATCGGCCGCGACAGGAACGACACGATCTCGATCGGCACCATGATGAGCAGCAGCGGCTTCGGCACGCCCGACGGCACGAACACGCCGAGGAAGTGGGTGCCGTGCTTGGCGACGCCGTAGATCACCACAGTCAGGATCACGACCAGCGCGAGGCCGAAGGTGACAATGAGGTGGCTGGTGACCGCGAAGGCGTAGGGGATCATCCCGAGCAGGTTCAGGATGAGCACGAACATGAACAGGGAGAACACGAGCGGCAGGAAGCGCTTGCCATCCGCGCCGGTCGCCTGATGCACCGTGTCGGCGATGAATTCGTAGAGCGTCTCGGCGAGCGCCTGGAGCCGGCCCGGGACGACGGAGCGCCCGGAAGTCGCTACGATGGTCAGCAACGCGATGATGCCCACCGCGGCGAACATGTAGAGAGCCGATTGCGTGAACGCGAGCTGCTGGTTGCCGATGTGACCCAGCGAGACGAGCGGCTGCAGCTCGAACTGGTGGATCGGGTCGATACTGACCGCCATGTGCCCGCTTCCGCCCCTTTTGTGTGTCGCGCGAGGGAGCCTGAGCGGCTTCCGTCTGTCGCGCGTCGCCCTTACACGATGCCGGGCGAGTCTCAAGACCCTTGAGGCGCCTTGAAGACCTTTACCGGCGATCTTTCTCAGTTTTTCTTGCCGCTGAAGCCGCTGACCCGCATGACGTTGTAGATACCCGTCACGAAGCCCAGCATCAGCAGCACGATCATGCCCCACGGCTTTGTGCCGAAGAGATGATCGACGATGTATCCGAGGATACCCCCGGCGATCACGCCCGCGATGAACTCGGTCGAGAGCCGCATGGCCTGACCGAGCGGGGCAGCCCCGCCGGACGTGCCGGTGCGCGCAGGCCGATCGGAAGCGGCGCTGGGCCGCTTCCCCTCGAGCTGCGTCTCGAGACGCTTGAGTCTCGCGGAGAGATCGCCATCGGCCGGAGCCTTTTCCGGCCCGCTCCCCTTGCCTGAAGGATCACCGCTCACGGGCGACCCCACACTTCGTCGGGAGCGGAGGAAGCCGGCTCAGCCCCTCGGCGCGGCGCACCATAGTTTCGCCAACCTTGAGTGTCAAGGCAACCACGACACCCATTAAGCTGTTGATATATCTTCATAATATTTGTTTTTCCACGGCCTTCTGAAGCCGGATCAGGCCCCCAGGATCGGCTTGATGATCTTCTCCATTTCCTCGATCGAGAGGGCGCCGGCGCGCTTCTCGCCATTGATGAAGAAGGTGGGCGTCGATTCGACCTTGAGGGTGTCGAGGCCACGGGTCTTGACCGCATTGATGGCGGCGTAGGTCTTCTGATCCTTCAGGCAGGCCTCGAACTTCTCCTTCGAGAACCCGGCTTGGCGCAGGATCTGCTCCAAGGCATCGACGGGCGATTGCGGCTTGCGCACGAAGGCCCAGTTCTGCTGCTGGTCGAACAGCAGATCGGTGATCGGGTAGTACTTGGCGTCACCGTCGCAGCGGGCCAGCATGAAGGCAGCCGTGGCGAGCGGGTCGAGGGGGAACTCGCGCAGGGTGAAGCGCACCTTGCCGGTATCGATGTAGCGCTCCTTCAGCACGGGCCAGGTCGTCGCGTGGAAGTGGGCGCAGTGCGAGCAGGTCATCGAGGCGTACTCGATGATCGTCACCTTCGCGTCCGGCGGTCCGAGCCAGACATCGCCGAGGGGGCCAGGCTGCATCAGGGCGGCCGTATCCGCCGATTGCGCCAGCGCCTCCAGGGTCAGGCGGGGCAGCAGGGCGGCGGTGCCGAGGGCAAGGCCGGTCAGTTTCAGGGCGTCGCGCCGGGTGATCATGGCAGGGGCGGGCTCCGTTCGCGGGCCATACTCGGCCCGATACCGCGCAGGATAGGACGGAACGGCTCCGTCCGGCCGAGGGACGCGTCGCCGCACGGCCTTTCCGCAGCCGCTTATCACGCTGCGCTGCCGCCCGCACGTCCTTCAGTTTATGCGTCGCGAGGCCCGCGCCGCTATCGCTGCGCCACCACGGCGATGCCGAGCCGGTCGAGGGCGTCGCGCAGGCGGTCCTCCTCTATGCGCGCCACCGCCAGCGCTACCTCGCCGCGCCGGGCCGGATCGAGAGCCTTTTGCGGCAGGCGTCGGGCCGCCCGCTGCAGCCGATCCTGGCGCAGGACGATCTTGCCGATGCAAGCCCAGCCGTAATGGGCGTTGACCCGCTGGATCACGATCGGCGCGAGGTGCTGGAGTTCGAGGGCGAAGGCGCCCTCCACTCGAACCACCAGAGTGCCGGGTTCCGGCCGCCCCTCGGCGTCACGGCGGGCGCGGCGCGGCCATTCGAGCTTGACCGGCTGGCAGGCACCGGCGAGTCGCGCACCGACGATGTCCGGCCATGCAGCCAGAATATCGGAGGAGGCGAAGCCCTGCGCGGCGAAGGCCGGGCCGATGCAGCCCTCGATCAATTCGCTGAGCGGTTTAACGCGCGCCATCGGCACCCCGGAACACAAGGGCTGCGCGGCGGCGCTCCCCTCCCTCGAACCTACTCGAAGTGTGGCCAGCGTGGGAGTCGGCACCGGCACGCATATGGAGCGACGGCGCAGCCGCGTCACTTTTCGGCAATGGACTCGAAGACGCTTTTTCCGCACCCGCGGTCCCGCTATGGACGGGCCATGCCCGCCGCCTCGGCCGCCGACCTCCTCGCCTGGTACGACCGCCACCGCCGGGCACTGCCCTGGCGGGCGTTGCCGGGTGAAACGCCCGACCCATACCGGGTCTGGCTCTCGGAAGTGATGCTGCAGCAGACCACCGTCACGGCGGTCAAACCCTACTTCGAGAAATTCCTGACCCTGTTTCCGAGCGTGGCGGCGCTTGCCGCCGCGCCGGAAGAGGCTGTGATGTCGGCCTGGGCCGGGCTCGGCTACTATTCCCGCGCGCGCAACCTGCACGCCTGCGCCAAGTCGGTCGCCGACGCGGGCGCGTTTCCCGACACCGAGGAGGGCCTGCGAAAGCTGCCCGGCATCGGCGCCTATACGGCCGGCGCCATCGCCGCCATCGCCTTCGGCCGGCCGGCGGCGGCCGTCGACGGCAATGTCGAGCGGGTCATGAGCCGCCTGCACGCGATCGAGACGCCGCTCCCCGCTGCCCGGGCGCCGATCCGCCTGTTCACCCAGGCTCTCGTGCCGGCCCAGCGCCCAGGCGATTTCGCGCAGGCGCTGATGGATCTCGGCGCGACGCTGTGCACTCCGAAGCGCCCGGCCTGCGCCCTGTGCCCCTGGATGCTGCCCTGCCGCGCCCGCGCCGAGGGCTTGCAGGAGACCTTTCCGCGCAAGGTGAAGAAGGAAAAGGGCGTCCTTCGGAGGGGCGCGGCCTTCGTCGCGCTGCGGGCCGGCGACGAGGCGATCCTGCTGCGGACACGGCCGGCAGAAGGGCTGCTCGGCGCCATGGCCGAACCGCCGACGAGCGACTGGCTGCCCGATTACGACCCGGCCAAGGGCCTGCTCGACGCGCCGCTCGACGCCCGCTGGAAGCGCCTGCCCGGCGTGGTGAAGCACGGCTTCACCCATTTTCCGCTGGAGTTGACGGTGTTTCTCGCCCGCGTCGCGGCGGATACGAAGCCGCCGGAGGGGATGCGCTTCACGCCCCGCCACGCGCTCGGCACGGAGCCGCTGCCCGGCGCGATGAAGAAGGTACTCGCCCACGCGCTCACCGGCTCGGTACCGGTGGCAGCGCCCTTGCCGGTTCCCGTCCGCGAGCCCGATCTCGCCACGATCCCGGAGCCCGAGCCGTCGCCGCGGCGCGGGCCGATCCCGAAGCCCGCCTCGTCGCGGCCCTCGGATCTGGCGCGGATCGTGAAGAAGCCGCCGAAGCCGGTCCAGACACGATAAAGAAAAAGATGCAGGGCTGAAGCCCTGCACCCGCGAAAGGACTTGTCCTTTCGAAACCTCGATGGGCGTTACGCGCCGGTCTGGCCCCGCATCTGCGTGCGAAAATCGTCGATGCAGACGAGGCGGCCGCCGTGCTCCGCGTGCCAGAAGGTCCAGCCGTTGCAGGCGGGCAGGCCCTGCACCAGCGCGCCAACCTTGTGGATCGAGCCCATCGCCGGTCCGACGCTGAGCTGGCCGTCCGGCCGCACCGTCGCGCGGAAGCGGCGGCGCTCGTCGGTCAGCGTCTCGCCGGCGCGCACATGGCCCGCCTCGACCACGCTGAGGAACGGGATGCGCGGCTCGGCCCGCTTCGGGGTGGCGAGCGCCAGCGAGGCCGAGGACAGGGTCTCGATGTCTTGGATCCGGGCCCGCGCCGCGGCGGCGTAGGTCGGGTCGCGCTCGCAGCCGATGAAGTGGCGCCCGAGGCGCTTGGCCACGGCGCCGGTCGTACCGGTGCCGAAGAACGGGTCGAGCACGACGTCGCCGGGATTGGTCGCCGCCAGCAGCGTGCGGGCGAGCAAAGCCTCCGGCTTCTGGGTCGGGTGGACCTTACGGCCCGCCTCATCCTTCAGCCGCTCCTCGCCCGTGCAGAGCGGGATGAACCAGTCCGAGCGCATCTGAAGGTCTTCGTTGCCCGCCTTCAGAGCATCGTAGTGGAACGTGTACTTCGCCTGCGGCGAGCGCGAGGCCCAGATCAGGGTCTCGTGCGCGTTGGTGAAGCGCTTGCCGCGAAAGTTCGGCATCGGGTTGGCCTTGCGCCAGACGATGTCGTTCAGGATCCAGTAACCGAGATCCTGCAACGCGCTGCCGACCCGGAAAATGTTGTGGTAGGAACCGATCACCCACAGCGTGGCGTTCGGCTTCATTACGCGGCGCGCGGCCTTCAGCCAAGCACGGGTGAAGTCGTCGTAGGCGGAAAAACTGGAGAACTTGTCCCAGTCGTCGTCAACAGCATCGACCACGCTCTGATCGGGACGGGTTAGGCCCGCTTCGCCGAGCTGGAGGTTGTAGGGCGGGTCGGCGAAGACGCAGTCGACGCTTTCCGCGGGGAGACGGTCCATGGCGGCGATACAGTCGCCGATCAGGATCTCGTCGAGGGGAAGGGTGTTGGGGAGACGCTGAACGGAGGGTGCGAGACCCATCCGCGGCGCCGACGCGGTCCGCCCGGTACGCGAGACTTGATTCCGGGCGGTGACGCCGACGACCGCGGTACGCGGGGAAGCCATGGCAAACACCGGTTACGCGACTGACACCGGGACCATGCCGCGATCACGGTAAAGGTCGGGTTTGCCGTCGCCGTACGGTTGCGTCTCGATATGGGGCGGCAATTTTTGCCGCCCTCCTCCATGCAACAAATGCAAGGGTACGCCGCCCCCAGGGCAGAGGGCGACGAAGGCTGGCCCAGGCTTTCGCGACGCGCCGGGGCGTGCCGTTGAATGCTTGTCGCGCAAGTTTTGAGGTCTTCGAGGCATGATCCGCACCTAGCGCAACAAGTAATCAATGCTTGCGGCGACAGGGCGGGGGAATGGCTTGATCGATAGTCTTAACAGCAGCCTAACAGCCGGCGCAAAATCGTTGTCTTATTTTGGCCGAGATCAGGCTCATTTTCCGCGGCGCACAATGCACATCGCAAAAACAAGGGAATGCGATCCTTGATGAAGGTTTCCAACCGGACCGTTGCCGCCTGCCTCGCTACCGTCATCGGCGCCCTCGTGACGCTGCCCGCCCAGGCCCAGAGTGGCCAGGCCTCCTGGTACGGAAGTGGCCGGAAGACAGCGAACGGCGAACATTTCAACCCCAACGGATACACCGCCGCTCACCGCAGCCTGCCCTTCGGCACCCGCGTTCGGGTCACGAACCGGTCCAATGGCCGCTCCGTCGTAGTGCGCATCAACGATCGCGGCCCGTTCGTCGGCGGCCGGGTGATCGATCTGGCTCGCGGCTCGGCCCGCGCCATCGGCATGTCGGGCACCAGCTACGTCTCGCTCAACGTGATGCCCTGAGCCGTCCGCGGCGAACCGCTCCGTCTCTGAGACCGACATCCGTTCGCCGAGCGTTGCCGCGGAACCGAGCCGTTCCCATAATTGTCTCATCAGATGACGTGTGTCCCGGATCGTCCGATCCGGGTTCACGCTTTGAAGAGAGGAGAGGGGATCGAGATGGCGAAGCCGATGGTGGTCGAGATTCCGCACGAACTCGGCCGCGACGAAGCCCGGCGGCGCATCGATGAAGGCACCACCCGCGTGCGCGAAGCACTCGGTAAGAGCGGCATCGCCATCAACACCCTGAACTGGACCGGTGACCGCCTCGACTATTCGGTTACGGCCCTGGCTCAGACCGTAGATGGCCAGATCGACGTCGGACAGGACGTCGTGCGCGTCGAGGTGCGCATGCCGTTGCTGCTGTCGATGTTCGCGCAGAAGATCCAGAAGATCGTCGGCAAGGAAGGCAACAAGCTCCTCCTGACCAAGAAGTAGCTGGAACCCGCTTGCCCGCATTCCGTTGG
Organism: Methylobacterium sp. R2-1; assembly: GCF_014191355.1. GTDB lineage: Bacteria > Pseudomonadota > Alphaproteobacteria > Rhizobiales > Beijerinckiaceae > Methylobacterium. Next base: position 160,950 of record NZ_JACHWM010000003.1, on the reverse strand, counting down.
CCCGGACAGCGGCGCGACGGACGCGCCGTCAGCAAGGTGCGCACGAATGGCCAATCCTGGATCGATCCCGGAAACCCCCACACCCGGCCCTGAGATCCCGAATCCGGGAAGTCCCGCACCGGAAACGCCCGGCCCTGCCACACCCGACACGCCGCAGATTCCCGAGCCGGGTCCAGGACCCGAGATTCCCAGCGGAACGCCCGCGGAAGCGCCGGGAACAACGCCGACGGAAATCCCGGTCGAGAGTCCCGGCATCCCAGATTCGACACCGACGGGTCCGGCCAACCCGACCGCCTGAGGCTTCCGTTGTTCAGGGCGGCGGCTGCTGCCATAAGCCCGCCATGGCCGCTCCCCCGCTTCTCACTCTTCAGGACGTCGCACTCACCTTCGGCGGCACGCCGCTGATCGAGCGGGCCGAACTGACGATCGCCCCCGGCGAGCGCACCTGCCTCGTCGGACGCAACGGCTCGGGCAAGTCGACCCTGATGCGCATCGCTGCGGGCTTGGTCGAGCCGGACCGTGCCGTGCGGTTCGTCCAGCCCGGCACCACGATCCGCTACCTCGCGCAGGAGCCGGACTTCTCCGGTTTCGAGACGACGCTGGCCTTCGCGGAGGCTGGCCTGGCACCGGGCGACGATGCGCACCGCGCCCGCTATCTGCTGGAGAGCCTCGGCTTGAACGGCAGCGAGGATCCGCGCCGGCTGTCGGGCGGCGAGGCGCGCCGGACGGCCCTCGCCCAGGCGCTGGCGCCCGAGCCCGACATCCTGCTCCTGGACGAGCCCACCAACCACCTCGACCTGCCAGCCATCGAGTGGCTCGAAGTCGAGCTGAAGCGCACGCGCTCGGCCCTCGTCCTCATCAGCCACGACCGCCGCTTCCTCTCCGCCCTGTCACGGTCCACCGTCTGGCTCGACCGCGGCGTGACGCGGCGGATCGAGCAGGGCTTCTCGAGCTTCGAGGCGTGGCGCGACGCCTTCTTCGAGGAGGAGGAGCGCGACAAGCATAAGCTCGACCGCAAGATCGCCGACGAGGAGCACTGGCTGCGCTACGGCGTCACCGCCCGTCGCAAGCGCAACGTGCGCCGCCTCGGCGACCTGCAGAACTTGCGCAAGCAGAGCCGCGAGCACCGCCGCCCGGTGGGGCAGGCAGTGCTGACGGCGAGCGAGGGCGAGGCGTCGGGCACGCTGATCGCCGAAGCCAAGCACGTCTCGAAGTCCTACGGCGAGCGCCGCATCGTCCACGACCTGACCCTGCGGGTGCTGCGCGGCGATCGGCTCGGCATCGTCGGTCCCAACGGGGCGGGCAAGACCACGCTGATCAACCTGCTGACCGGGGCGATCGCGCCCGATTCGGGGGAGATGCGCCTCGGTACCGGCCTCAACATGGTGCATCTCGACCAAGCGCGCGCCGTGCTGGAGCCGACCGCTACAGTGACCGAAGTTCTGACCGGAGGGCGCGGCGACAGCGTCACCGTGGGCGGGCGGAGCCGCCACGTGATCGGCTATCTCAAGGACTTTCTGTTCAGCCCCGAACAGGCGCGCACGCCGGTGAGCGTGCTCTCGGGCGGCGAGCGCAACCGGCTGCTGATTGCCCGGGCGCTGGCCCAGCCCTCCAACCTGCTCGTGCTCGACGAGCCCACCAACGACCTCGACCTCGAAACCCTCGACCTCCTGCAGGAGATGCTCGACGAGTATGCCGGCACCCTGATTCTCGTGAGTCACGACCGCGACTTCCTCGACCGCGTCGCCGGCAACGTCCTGGTCAGCGAGGGGGAGGGGCGCTGGGTCGAATATGCCGGCGGCTACACCGACATGCTCAGCCAGCGCGGGCGCGGCGTGGAGGCCCGCAGCGACGGGCGTGACAAGCCCCCCCGCGAGCGATCGGAGCCGCGGGAGCAGGCATCCCGGGCGGAGACGACTCCGGCACGGACCAAGCTCGGCTTCAAGGAGCAGCACGAGTTGAAGACGCTGCCCACTCGCATAGCCGAGTTGGAGGCGGGCATCGTCAAGCTGCGCGAGGTTCTGTCCGATCCGGGCCTGTACAGCCGTGATCCGGCCCGCTTCCAGAAGGCGACTACGATGCTCGGTGCCGCCGAATCCGAGCTCGCCTCCGCCGAGGAGCGCTGGCTGATTCTGGAGATGCAGCGCGAGTCGCAGGGCGGCTGAGCACCCTGGCCCGGTGATAAGTCTCGCCGCCGCGAGCCCGAGATGATCCTTCGCGCTGACCTTGCGAGCGGGGAAAACTTTTGCGGGCCGGTAGGGATTAAGTTGCGACGCTGCAACAGATTGCAGCGAAGCCACTTTGTGACACCTCCAAGACAGCCATCCCTGTTGCCCGTACGGCAACGCTCGACCATGGTGCCGCTGCGGACGGGATAACCCCGCTGCGGCTTGGTCAACGCCCGAGTGGGAAAGGCCAGGCTCCAAGGGAAACAAGGACAGGCGGGGATGGCCACTCAGCGGTGGGCACCCAGCCGAAACAGAAGTCCGATCCCGTGGGTCTCGAAACTTCTGGAGGGTTTACCATGAAGCTCGTCAAGAGCCTTCTCCTTGGATCGGCAGCGGGGCTGACCATCGTGGGTGGGGCTCAGGCCGCCGACCTGCCGGTGAAGAAGGCCGCTCCGATTGAGTACGTCCGGGTCTGCTCCGCCTACGGCGCCGGCTTCTTCTACATCCCCGGAACGGATACCTGCCTGCGTGTCTCCGGCCGCGCCCGCGCCGAGTACGGCTACATCGGCAGCGACAACCGTCGCGTCACCGGCGGTGGCGATCTCTCGGGCTTCATCGGCCTTGCCCGCTTCAACTTCGATGCCCGCACTCAGACCGGTTACGGCACCCTGCGCGCCTTCCTGCGTCTCGACGCGGCGAGCCGCACCGGCAACACGAAGATCTCCTCCGGCACGAACCTGCGCGGCGGCTACGCCTTCTCCGGCACCGGCCAGGACCAGTTCGGCCGCATCCAGAACTTCATCAACGTCGACAAGGCGTTCATCCAGTTCGCGGGCCTGACCGCTGGTCGCGCCTCCTCGTTCTACGACTTCTACGCCGCCGACTACGAGATCATCGGCTCCTCGCTCGGCTCCAACATGCCGTCGACCAACCTGCTCGCCTACACGCAGAAGTTCGGCGACGGCTGGACCGCCACGATCTCGATGGAAGACCCGAACTACCGCAAGAACCCGATCTTCTCGAACGCTGTGCCGTCTCCGGCCGCCGGCGCCGGCACGGGTGCGCTCTCGCAGGTCCTCACCACCGCTCCGACCCCGATCATCCTCGGCACCGACGCCGTGGGCAACGCCACCTCCGTCGCCTTCATCGACGCCGTGCAGCGCTCGCGCATGCCCGACTTCGTTGGCTCGCTGCGCTACGACGCTCCGTGGGGCTCGGCTCAGCTCTCCGCTGCCGTCAAGGACATCAACACCGGCGGCTTCATCTCGACGCTCGGCGTCCCCGGCACTGGGGCCACGGCGAATGCCAACGCTCAGGCTCTGCTGGCGGCTCGCGGCATCAGCACCGGTTCGCAGACCGACTACGGCTGGGCGGTTCAGGGCGGCGTGAAGTTCAACCTGCCCTTCATCGCTCCGGGCGACGGCCTCTACCTCCAGGGTTCGTACGGCGAGGGTGCCTCGTTCTACACCGGCATCAACCGCTTCACCGCCGGCTACCTCAGCAACGCCTCGGTCTACGCCGGCAACCCGTTCAACCAGTACCTCGCCGACGCGGTGGTCAACCCGCTGACCGGCAAGATCGAGCTGTCCAGCAGCTTCACGGCGGTGGCCTCGTACCTCCACTACTGGTCGCCGGAGTGGCGTTCGGCCTTCTACGCCAGCTACGGTGAGATCTGGTTCCCCCAAGGTGCCCGTCAGGCCACCAGCCAGGCGAACGCTCTGGTCAACAGCCCGTCGACCGTCGCGCCGCCCTCCTACCTCACCAACGCCGCCGGTTATAACCTGAGCCAGTCGCTGCGCGACACCTACCAGATCGTCACCGGCGCGAGCCTGATCTGGTCGCCTGTCAAGGATCTCGATATCGGCGTCGAGGGCCAGTACATCAAAACGGGCGTCCGGAGCGGCCGCGTCTCCGACGGCGACAAGGGCACCTTCGTGAACAACGTCCCGACCCGCACCGTCAGCAGCGAGGACGTGTTCCAGGCCCGCTTCCGCGTGCAGCGCGACTTCTAAGTCGAACCCGCGGCAGGCCGAGGGCCTGTCGCACCAAACCTTCAGCCTCCGCGCGTATCGGGGAACGAAGACGCAAGACCTCCAGACCCCGGCTTCACGGCCGGGGTTTTTTCATGTTCCGCGAGGAGCCGAGACAGGCACACGGGTCCGGACGCCGGGGCGGCCGAGGAAGCACGCGGCCTTCAAAGCGCCCCGATGACCGTGTTTTCTGACCATCATCGCCGGCCGCCGAGGAGGTCGAGCCCCATGTCCGCGCCTTCGCCACCGTCATCATCGCCGCACAGCCCGCCATCGCGGTCGCGCCTGATCCGCGCCGGCTGGCTTGCCGGCCTTCCCATCCTCCTCCTGATCGCAGCCGCAGCCGTTTACCTCGGCCTATCGCGCGTCACGGCGCGCCTGGAACGGCAAGCGTCGGAAATCGCTGCCGCGACCGGGGATGGACAGCCCGAGCCTTGGCTGCGGGTCTCAGTGACGGGTCGCGACTTGACCGCGTCGGGCGAGGTGCCGGAGGCCGCCCAGCGGGAGGCGGTCGTCGGCCGGCTCGCCGCGATCGAGGGGATCCGCCGCCTCACCGATCGGACCGGCGTGATCGAGGAAGTGTCCCCCTTCGTCTGGTCGGTGGAGCGTCCGGCTGCCGGGCGGGTCGAGGTCAACGGAAGCCGCCCGGCCGAAGTCGGCGCCTTCGAGCTGGCGCAGCGCCTGAAGCCGGCCCTGCCGCGCGACGCCACCTTGAGCGACCACGCCCGTGCCGCGCGGGGTGCGCCGCGCGACTTCCCTGATGCGGCGGCCTTCGCCGTCGAGCGGCTTCAGGATCTCACCACCGGCGCCGTCGCCACGCTCAACGATACCGTCATCTCGATTCGCGGCGAGGCGGCGAGTCTCGCCGCTTACGATGCCCTGCGCACGGCGCTCGCGACCCCGCCGCAGGGCTATACTCTCGGCACGGTCGACATCACGCCGCCGGTGGTCCCGGATTTCCGCTTCGGCGTCACCCGCCGGCCGGACGGCAGCCTCGAACTCGACGGTCACGTCGCCTCGGAGAGTGCCCGCGAAGAGATCCGCTCCGCCGCTGCGGAAGCCGCGGAGGGAGCGGCGATCGATGATCGACTGCGTGATGCCCGCGGCCTGCCGCAGGGCGTCGATGGACCGGCGCTGGCCCGCTTCGTCTTCAAGCTCGCGGGATTGCTGCACGAGGGACATGTCAACTTCGAGGGCGCGGCCATCTCGGTCGAGGGCAACGCCCTGGACTCCGGAGCGGTCAACGAAGCGGAAACGCTGATGCGTGATGCCCGTCCCGCCGGAATCGCCGCGGGCCGGGTGGCGCTCACCGCACGCGCCATCGTGCCTTACGTCCTGCGCATCCGCCGCGGCGCCGACAGCGTCACGGTGAGCGGCCATCTGCCGGATCAGGCGAGCCGAGAAACGCTGCTGGCCCGGCTCAACCCGCGCTTCTTCCGCGAATCGATCCACGACCGCACGCGGCTGGCGGACGGTGCCCCGGCGGGTCTCGCCGCGGCACTTGCGGCCGCGGTCGATCCGTTCTCGACGCTGGCGAGCGGCGAGTTGACAATCACCGGCACCAGCCTGCGCTTGACCGGCACGAGCCTCTATCCCCAGAGCGCCGCCCGCGTCGGCCGGACGTTGCCGCAGGCGCTGCCGGCCGGCTGGAGCGCGACCGTCACCATCGCGTCGGACGAGGTTCCGGCGGCGACGGCCGACGCGGGCGCCTGCGGACAGCGCCTCGCCGAGCGCACCGCCGGCCATCCCCTGCGCTTCGCCCCGGGCAGTACGGCGCTCGCTCCCGAGTTCTATCCGGTTCTCGACGCGGTCGCGGCCCTGGCCCGTTCTTGCCCGGGCGAGCGGATCGAGGTCGTGGGCCATCTCGACCCGGCCGGGGCGAAGCCCGCGGCCCAGGCCGATCCGGTCGCCGAAGAGGCGGTGAAGGAGACAGCGCCCAAACCTGCCAAGCCGGACATGAAGAAGGACGCAAAATCCGGCAAGGCCAGCAGGGGCAAGGCGGAGACGAAGGAGGCGGCCAAACCCGAATCGAAGCCTGAGAAAACCGAGGTCGAGCGGACGGAAGCCGGCGCCGACCTCGCACGGGCACGGGCGCTCGCGGTGGTGGACTACCTTCAGAAAGCCGGCGTGCCGCTGGAGCGCGCCGCCGCGCCTGCGGGTGTCGCACCGCTCTCCGACCGGCAGGGAATCGGCCTCAGCCTGCGCTCGTGATCCTGCTCGTCTCCTCGCTCTGGCCGGCGCTGGCGGCGGCGCTGGTGCTCGGTCTCGTCGTCGGCGCGCTCACGGGCCTTCCTCGGGGGGGCTTCGCCCTTGCTGCGGCCGGGCTTCTGCTCGTCGGCCTCGCAATCCTGGCCGGTCTGTCGACGCTGCGAACCGTGCCCGGCGAGTCCGGCCTCTGGATCGAGACGGGCGCGCTGGTGCTAGGCGCTTACCTCGCGGGCTGTGCTGTGGGCGGGCTCGGACGCGCCGTCTCCGGCCGTCCGCTCTGACGGACCGGCCACTTCCGCCGCCAGCCCCCAGATCCGCTGCTTGCGTCCGACGCCGCGCAGGGCAAACTCCCCGACCGGGAGGAGGGCGCCCGAGCAGCGCCGGGCGAAGGCATCCGAGAGGAGCAGCGGGCGCTCCAGTTCATCGCAGAGCCGCTCGATCCGGCTCGCCTCGTTGACCGCGCGCCCGATCACCGTGAAGTCGAGGCGCCGGTCCGTGCCGACATTGCCGGAGACGACGCGCCCGTAATGCAGCACGATATCCGCTTCCAGGGGCGGCAGGCCGCTCTGGCGACGGGACGCGTTCAGTCCGGCATTGCGCGCCAGTGCCTCGCGGGCCGCGTCGAGCGCACCCGTGCAAGCCGGGCAGGCGAGGGCGTCCGGCTCGGCCACAGGAAAGATGGCGAGGAATCCGTCGCCGAGAAACTTCGAAATCTCGCCGCCGTGGCGCTGCACCGGCTCGCCGAGGGCATCGAAATGCTCGTCGAGCCAGCCGACGACCTTCAGCGGGTCGTCGCGGTCCGCCACCGCCGTGAAGCCGCGCAGGTCCGCGAGCAGGATCGCGGCATGGACCACGGTGCTCTGCCCACGCCGCATCTCGCCCGCGAGCACCCGCGCACCCGTCGCCGGCCCGAGATAGGTGCCGAGCATCTCGCGCATGGTGTGCGATAGGCTCAGCTTGGCCGTGACGAGGGCAATCACCGGCACGAGCCCGGCGACCACCGCCTGCTCCGCCTCGCTGAAGCCGCCGGGACGGTCGGTGGCAAACGAGATGCCGACCCCCTCCATGGCGCTGCCGGGCGCGAACGCGGCGGCATGGAGCAGGTAATCGGTGGCACCCGCCTGCCTCAGCTCAGTGAGAAGCGGAAGGTCGGGCCACCCGCTCGCCCGGTCGAGCCGCCATCGCACGAAGGCCAGATCATTCGCTCGCAGCCAGCCGACGGGGCTGCGGAAGAACGTGTCCTCGCCCTCCGGCCCATGCACCGTCGGGAACAACGCCATGCCCTGCCCACGTCGCCAGGCAAGGCTCACTCCGCGGAACACGGGGTCGATCACCGGCACCGCGAGGCTGAGGCGCCAGAGTGGGAGTCCGGCTGCGACCAGCGCCTCGCAGAACTCCGCGATGAGAGCGTCCGCGTCGTCCGATTCCGTCGCCCGCACGATGAGGCGGGCTTCGATGCCGCGGAGGGCAGAGGCGGAGATCAGATCTGTGATGGCCATGTCGAGCCAACTCTATCGGCGCCCATGCCGCGATCCAAAAGCAGTGGGCGGCCCATGCCTGTGGGAAATCGATCGTACATCCGCCTTGCCCGGACCGGCCGATCCCTTCAACCGTGCCGCAAGACGCCGGGAACGATGACATGGACGACGTGAACGACGAAGCCTCTGCCCTCGTCCAGCGATTCGCCTTCCTGGCCGAGATCGACGGGCTCAAGGCCGTGCTGCGCCAGAACCGGACCATCGGCGAGCGTCGGCGCGAGAACTCGGCCGAACATTCGTGGCACTTGGCGATGTTCGCCCTCGTGCTGGGCGATCTCGCGCCCGGTCTCGACATGGGCCGCGTCGTCGCGATGCTGCTCGTGCACGACATCGTCGAGGTCGATGCCGGCGACATGCCGATCCACGGCGTCTACGACGCTGCCGCCCTGGCGCTGGTCGAGGCGGCCGCAGCGGAGCGGATCTTCGGGCTCCTGCCCGCGCCTCAGCGGGACCGCTTCCTGGCGCTGTGGCGGGAATTCGAGGCGGTCGAGACGGCGGAAGCTCGCTTCGCCAAGGCGCTCGACCGACTCCAGCCGCTGCTGCTCAATACGTTGACCGAAGGCGGCACCTGGGCCGAGAACGGCCTCACCGAGGCACGGGTGATGGCGCGCTACCGGCCGGTGATCGAGCGCGGCATCCCCGGCCTCTGGCCCTTCGTGGAGGCGCTGGTGCGCCGCCACTACCAGGACCGACCCGCTACGGCGTGACCGGTTGGGCCTCCGCGCTCACGGCGGAGCGGGCGCCGCGGGCGAGGTCGCGCTCGATCAGCAGGGCGCTCTTGCCGTCGAGGCGGTTGCGGTAGACTTGCAGGTTCTCCATCACCCGCTGCACGTAGTTGCGCGTCTCGGTGAAGGGGATGCGCTCGACCCAGTCGATCGGATCGACATCGGGCCGGCGCGGATCGCCGTAGGCATCGACCCATTTCTTCACGTTGCCGCCGCCCGCGTTGTAGGAGGCGAAGGCGAGGATGTAGGAGCCCTTCCAGTCCTCCATCAGTTCGCCGAGATGGGCCTGCCCCAGCCGCGCATTGTAGGCGGGGTCGCTGGTGAGGCGGTCGGTCTCGTAAGAGGTCGAGACGCGCTTGGCCGTGCGCTGGGCGGTTGCCGGCATCATCTGCATCAGGCCGCGTGCCCCGACGCCGGACTGAGCCCGAGGATCGAACTGGCTCTCCTGCCGGGCGATGGCAAAGACCATGGCCCGTTCGACCTGCGGCACTGCCGTAAAGGTTTCGTATTCGGGGATGCCGATGGTCGGGTAGGCGTGGGTGTCGAGCGCCAGCCCCCGCTGCGTGGCGAGCTTGCCGATGGCGACCAGCGCCCGCGCGTCGCGCATCGCCACCGCCGTCTCGCCGAGCGCATTGACCTGCGCCTCCTCGGTCAGCGATCGGGCGGCGTCGATGTAGAGCGGCAGCGCCAGATCCTTCATCTGGGCAGCCGACAGGAGCTTCAGGCCGCGGATAAAGAGCCGGTCGTCGAAGGCGGCCCGTGCTGTCGAACTCAACTCGGCGGCGCGGCGCAAGGGCAGGCTGTGCTGGCCGAGCCGGGCGCGGGCGAGCTGCCCGTAATAGGCGATCGGCTGGAGCGCGGCGCGCTCGTAGAAGCTTTTCGACTCGGCGGTCCTGCCCGCGGCTTCCGCCGCACGACCCTGCCAGTAGGCGGCACGCGCCAGCGAGATCGGCGTCTCGGCCACGCTCGCGGCCAAGGCGAAGTGCCGCTCGGCCGCGGCCGGGTCGCTCATGAAGCGGAGCGCGATCCAGCCGGCATGGAACTCGGCCTCGATCCGCTTCTCGGAGGTGCGGGCGGAGTGCGCGGCGGCCACTGCGTAGGCGGTCTTGGGCTCGCCCGCATCCATCAACTTGCGCGCCACGATCCGGCGCTCGACCCACCATGTGTCCCCGTCGGTGAGGACCTCCGGGTTGGTCGGGGCCGAGAGGAGCACCTTGGCCGCCTCCGCCGCCTTGTCGGCCCGGCGAAAATACTGGGCGCGCGAGAGCAGGTAGGACGAATCGTTGCGTAAGGAGGGCGGCACCGCCGCGAGGGCAGGGGCCGCCCCGGCCTTGCCCTGCACCGCCCGGCGGGCGCGCACGAGGCTGGCATACGAGCCACCGGCATAGTCGGCGGCGCGGGCGGCGGTCGTCCAATCCTCCTTCAGGAGGGAACGCTCCATCCGGTAGCGGTGATCGATCGCCGTGAGCACGCCGGGGAAAGCGTCCGTCACCCTGGTCTCGAGGCTGCGCCCAAAACTCTCCTCGCGCCACAGGTCGTGCACGAGGTCCGCGGCGTCGGCATCGAGCCCGTCCGCGCGCAAGGCGAGTGCCAGGGCGAACTTGCCCGGCGCGCTCGCTGGCTTGGCGGTGGCGAAGTAGGCGCGCACGATCGCCGGGCTCTTCTTCTCCGTGAGCAGCCGCTCCTCTGCGCGGCGACGCAGCAGCGGACCGGCCGGCCAATCGGGATTGGCTCGGGTGAAGGCAACGACCCGCTCGAAGCTGACGCCGGCGCCGGCGCGAATCGCCACCCATTCGAGCAGCGCCCGCGCCGCCGGATCGGTGAAGCCCGCGGCGAGCCGGTCGCCGTCGCTGACCTTGCCCTTGCGGTAGAGATCGATCGCCTCGCGCAACTGCCCGAGATCGGTCTCGCCCGAGGCGATCGGGCGAGCCGGGTCCGGCACTTCAGGAGAGGGGGCGGCCGGCGAAACGGCCGCGTCGGGCAGCGGGAAGGCGACCGGTCCATCCGATTCGGTGGAGGCGTAAGCAGAGGCCGCAGCGGGCAACGGCTTGTCGGAAGCCGCTTCGCCCGCGCTCGGATCGAGGCGCAGTGCGTCCGCCGCCACGGGATCGGAGGCGGGGCCCTGGCCGTCGCTGACCTGCCCCGCGGGCGCGGTGGCATCGCTCGACGGAGCAGCGGGCGCCGAGGCCGGTTGCGGGTTGCGAGCCTCGACGGCAGTGCCCCGTTGCGGCAGCACGGCGGTGCCGGACAAGACGAGCCCGAGGAGCAGGGGCAGGGAGCGGGCGGGGAACGCCAAGGTCATCAGACACCCCGACACGGAGCCAAGCCTTAAGCTGGGCTCCGGTCCGTTAAGATGGCATTAACTGCGCAAGCGAAGCGTTTGCGCGCGGGCTGGGGAGGGCCTATGTCTCGCGCGTCCCAAGCGCGGCCCATAGGCGGCCGCAGCCGCCGGGGCACGCCAGACGACAGGCAAGAAGAACGGCCGGGAACGCCAGGATGACCGATACCCATGCCCGCCTTCGCGGCTCGATGACCGCGCTCGCGACACCTTTCCGCGACGGCGAGTTCGACGAGTCGGCCTTCCGGAAATTCGTAAACTGGCAGATCGAGCAGGGCACCCACGCCCTGGTGCCGACCGGCACCACCGGCGAGAGCCCGACGCTGAGCCACAGCGAGCACGACCGCGTGGTCGAGGTTTGCGTCGCCGAAGCTGCCGGCCGGGTGCCCGTGATTGCTGGCGCCGGGTCGAACTCGACGCGGGAGGCCGTGGCGCGGGCGCGTCATGCCGAGAGCGTCGGCGCGGATGCGGTGCTCACCGTCACGCCCTACTACAACAAGCCGACCCAGGAGGGGATGTACGCCCACTTCAAGGCGGTGAACGACGCCGTCGGCATCCCGATCATCATCTACAACATCCCCGGCCGGTCCGTGGTCGACATGAGTGTCGACACCATGAAGCGGCTGTTCGAGCTGAAGAACATTGCCGGCGTGAAGGACGCCACGGCCAAGATCGACCGTGTCAGCCTCCAGCGGCAGGCATTGGGAGAAGACTTCATCCAGCTTTCTGGCGAAGATGCGACGGCGCTCGGCTTCAATGCACATGGCGGCCGGGGCTGTATCTCCGTGGTCTCGAATGTCGCACCGCGGCTCTGCGCCGATCTGCAGGAAGCGACGCTCGCGGGTGATTACGCGAAGGCCCTGGCGATCCAGGACCGGTTGATGCCGCTGCACGTGCAGATGTTCTACGAATCGAACCCGGTGCCGGCGAAATACGCTCTCTCACGCCTTGGGCTGATGTCGGAGGAGGTGCGCCTACCGCTGGTTCCGGCGACCGAAGGCTGCCGCCGCGCGGTCGATGCCGCGCTCGCCCATGCCGGCCTGATCTGACGACCTCGGCCTGATCCGAGAAGATCCGGCTGGACGCCTCGCCGGAGAACGCGGCGGTCCCCATATCGGTGGACCGTCGCCGCCCGACCGCGAATCTGAAGAAGAATGGCACCGAAAACCGAACCCGGCCGGCGCATCGTCGCCGACAACCGCTCCGCCCGCTACCACTACGCGATCGAGGACACGCTCGAGGCCGGCATTGCGCTGACCGGCACCGAGGTGAAGTCGCTGCGCGGCGGTAAGGCGACGATCGGCGAGTCCTATGCCGGTCCGTCCGGCAACGACCTGATGCTGTTCAACGCCTACATCCCGGAATATTTGGAGGCGAACCGCTTCAACCACGACACCAAGCGGCCCCGCCGCCTACTGCTGCACCGTCGTCAGATCAACAAGCTGATCGGCGCGACACAGCGCCAGGGCTATACGGTGATTCCGCTGAAGATCTACTTCAACGACAAGGGCCGCGCAAAGGTCGAACTCGGGCTCGGCAAGGGCAAGCAGCTCCATGACAAGCGTGAGAGCGTCAAGCAGCGTGACTGGCAGCGCGACAAGGCCCGCCTGATGCGCGACAAGAGCTAAGGCCGCTTCGCCTCAATTTGGTGCCGCGACAGGGCGGCTCCGTCTGACCGGCAGCCGCGCTCCAGACCGAGTGCCGGTGCGCCCGCCGCATCGTGAACAACCGCGAAGTGATCCAGCAGCGCGGCCCCCGGAAGGAGCTGTGCTCCGGATTGCCTCGGCTCGGCCCGCGATGACGGCGAGGATTATTCTCCCGTCATCGCGGGCCGAGCCCTCATGCTTTGCTCAGCCTTCGGATTCTTCTTCGGAGGGGCCGGGACGGATGCCGTAGCGGCTCTCCAGACCCGGATTGGCGCGAGGCGCACGCTCGGCGAAGTCGCGGCGGGGACCGTCGCCGGCCGCTCGGGCGGTGCGCTCGCTCGGGTCGCGGCCGATCCGACCGGCGAGATGGGCGAGGTCGATGAACTCGTCCGCCTGACGACGCAGGTCATCGGCGATCATCGCCGGCTGGGTCTGGATCGTCGAGACGACGGAGACGCGCACGCCGCGGCGCTGAATCGCCTCCACGAGCGAACGGAAATCGCCGTCGCCGGAGAACAGGACCATGTGATCGATGTGGGGAGCAAGTTCGAGCGCGTCGATGGCGAGCTCAATATCCATATTGCCCTTGATCTTGCGGCGGCCAGCCGAGTCGGTGAACTCCTTCACCGGCTTCGTGACGACGCGGTAACCGTTATAATCAAGCCAATCGATTAGAGGACGAATCGAGGAATACTCCTGATCTTCGATCATCGCAGTATAATAGAAGGCTCGAATAAGATTATCGCGGCTCTGAAAATCCTTGAGCAGCCGCTTGTAATCGATATCGAAACCGAGCGCCTTCGTGGTCGCATAAAGGTTTGCGCCGTCGATAAAAACCGCGGTACGCTGTTTATCACTCATGGATTGGCCCGTGTGCTGGAGCTAAAACTTATTTTTTGGAAATTCAGACATGAACGCAGCACATGAAATGCAAAATCAATGCACTGCCGAGGTCCGGCATTCCTGCATTCTCGACGGATAACAGCAGCCAGGTTCCGGAACCGGCTGCGGTTCGAACAGTCGTTGCCCGGTCTACGGATCACGGATTCGACGAGTGGCAGGGCCCGCAATGGCGCTACAGGCACCGGCACGAGCCGCCACCGTCGTGGCCGAGCGAGTAATCTCTGTCAAGTGATAGACAGAGCCGACACGGACTGCGCTCAGCGTGCTCGAAGATGACCTGCTACAACTAATAGGTTATTTCCAAAGCCATTTCTATACTGATGATTGTGAATCCCGGCGCGTTTAGCATCAGGGAACAACCATACATACCTGAAGTTGCCGGCCAGACCAAACCGACGTGTGTTAGCTTGTCGGAACCTTCGCAGCGCCGTACGGCCGCGGCTGAGACCTCGGCCGTGCGGAGTTGTCACGCCTGCCGTTAGGTCGTCGAGATCGCACGGCTGCCCGGCTTGACCGCGGGGAGGGCAGCGAGCTCCGGGGGGAGAGCGTCGGGGGAGTAGGTCGGGATATCGAGGGTGACGAGGGAGACGAGCGGCAGTCCGATCTCGCCGCGTCCGCCGGAGCGATCGATCAGGCAGGCCGCACCGACCACCTCTCCGGCCTCGTCCTTCAGGGAGGCGAGGCATTCGCGGGCCGAAAGCCCGGTCGTCACGATGTCCTCGACGATGACCGCGCGGGCTCCCGCGGGGATCGAGAAGCCGCGGCGCAGGGTGAAGGGGCCGCCCGGATCGCGCTCGACGAAGATCGCCCTGGCGCCGAGGTGGCGGGCGGTCTCATAACCGGGGATGATGCCGCCGATGGCCGGCGAGACCACGATATCGATCCGGCCGAACTGCTTCGTTATGACCTCCGCCAGCGCCCGGCACAGCCGCTCGGTGCGCGCGGGATCGGAGAAGATCGTCATCTTCTGCAGGAAGGTCGGCGAGCGCAGGCCGGAGCTGAGGATGAAGTGTCCCTGCAGCAGGGCCCCCGCGGAACGGAACTCTTCGAGGACTTCTTCCGGCGTCATGATCACCTGCTCGCCAACGCGTGGTCCGCCGCTTCTTGCAGCGGCGCGCGCCAGGCGCAAGCCGAGCGCGAGGGGACGGCAAGCGCGTCGTATGGAACGACGCTCAGCCGTTCACCCGCTCCACGCGGCTCACGGAGCGCTTGCCGCGCAGATCCGCGACGATGGCGGTGAGGTGTTTCAGATCCGGCACCGACAGATCGATGGAGATGTCCGTGAAGTCCTGTGTGCGCCGCTTCATCGAGACGTTGTCGATGTTGCCGTCGTGCTCGGCGATCACCTGGGCGATCTGCGCCAGCGTACCGGGCTCGTTGATCGATTCGAGCGCGAGCTTGGCCGGGAAGCGTTCCTGCGAGCCCTCTACGTCCCAGCGCACGTCGAGCCAGCGCTCGGGCTCGTTGTCGAAGGCGGCGAGCGCGGCGGACTGGATCGGGTAGATCGTCACGCCGACACCTGGGGTGAGGATGCCGACGATGCGATCCCCTGGCAGTGCGCCGCCGTTCGGGGCGAAACTCACCGGCAGATCGCCGGCTAATCCGCGGATCGGGATGCTGCCCGAAGCCGAGGCGCCGTCGGCCTCCCCTGAGAAGGTCAGCCGCATGGTCTGATCCTTGGAGCGGGTGAGCCGCCCCGCCGCTCCGCTGGCCGCCGGGCCGCCGCTCGCACCGGGGCGGCGCTCGTCCTTGAAGTCGGGGTAGACCGCCTTCACCACGTCGCCGGAGAACATCTCCCCGCGACCCACCGCGGCGAAGACGTCCTCGGTGCTCGCGCGGGCGAGCCGGGGCAGGGCGCCGCGCAGCTTCTCCTCGGAAAAGCTCTTTCCCGCCCGCTCGAAGGCGCGGTCGAGAATCTGGCGGCCCAAGCCCGCATATTGCCGCCGCACGGCGGCGCGGGTCGCCCGGCGGATCGCGGCGCGGGCCTTGCCGGTGACGACGAGCGACTCCCAGGCGGCCGGCGGAGAAGCTCCGTCGGAGCGGGCGATCTCGACTTCGTCGCCGTTGGCGAGTTCGTGCAGCAGAGGGGCGAGCCGTCCATTGATCTTGGCGCCGACCGCCGTGTTGCCGACATCGGTGTGGACGGCATAGGCGAAGTCGATCGGCGTGGCGCCCCGCGGCAGGGCGATGAGACGGCCCTTGGGTGTGAAGCAGAACACCTGGTCCTGGAACAGCTCCAGCTTGGTGTGTTCCAGGAATTCCTCCGGCGAATCGCCCTCGGCCAGGAGCTCGATGGTGCGGCGCAGCCACTGGTAAGCGCCGCTCTCGGTGGCGAGCCGCGGATGGATCTCGCCCTCACTGCCCTCGACGGAGGCCTCCTTGTAGTGGGCATGGGCGGCGATGCCGTACTCGGCGATCTCGTCCATCTCGG
The DNA here is from genome assembly GCF_014191355.1 of Methylobacterium sp. R2-1. Lineage (GTDB taxonomy): Bacteria > Pseudomonadota > Alphaproteobacteria > Rhizobiales > Beijerinckiaceae > Methylobacterium. Next base: position 144,963 of record NZ_JACHWM010000003.1, on the reverse strand, counting down.
CGGTGCGGATCTGAAGCTCGACGCGCTGGCGCTTCGGCCCGATCACCGTGGTGTGGATCGAGCGATAGTCGTTCTGCTTCGGCGTCGAGACGTAGTCCTTGTAGCGGCCCGGCACCATCGGCCAGCTCGTATGCACCACCCCGAGCGCGGCGTAGCAATCCGCCACGGTGCCGACGATCACGCGGAAGCCGACGATGTCGGAGAGCTGCTCGAAGGCGACCGACTTGCGCTCCATCTTCGACCAGATCGAGAACGGCTTCTTCAGCCGCCCCTTCACTTGCGCGGTGAGGCCGCGCGCCGCGAGCCGCGCGGTGAGGTCGTGCTCGATGCTCTCGATGACACTGCCGGACTTCGCCGAGAGGTCTTCGAGCCGCTTGGTGATGGTGGCGTAGACCTCGGGCTTGAGGGTGCGGAACGAGAGGTCTTCCAGTTCGTCGCGCAGTTCCTGCATGCCCATGCGGCCGGCGAGCGGCGCGTAGATGTCGAGCGTTTCCTCGGCGATCCGCGCCCGCTTGTCGTCGCGCATGAAATGGAGCGTGCGCATGTTGTGCAGGCGATCGGCGAGCTTGACCAGGAGGACCCGCACATCCTCGGCCACCGCCAGCAGCAGCTTGCGGAAGTTCTCGCCCTGCACCGCTCGCTTCGAGACGAGATCGAGGCGCTTGAGCTTGGTCAGCCCATCCACCAGCGCGCCGATCTCGGGCCCGAAGATCTCGCGGATTTCGTCGAGGGTGGCGGCGGTGTCCTCCACGGTGTCGTGCAGCACCGCCGCGACGATGGTGGCGTCGTCTAGGCGCAGGTCGGTGAGGATCGCGGCGACTTCGAGGGGATGGGCGAAGAATGGATCGCCCGAAGCGCGCTTCTGCGTGCCGTGCGCGCGCATGGCGTAGACGTAGGCGCGGTTCAGAAGCGCTTCGTTCGCGGCCGGATTGTAGCGCTTGACCCGCTCCACGAGTTCGTACTGGCGCATCATCCGCCGAAGAATCCTGCTCTCAATGTGTCGGAAGCCCGGCCGGGAGCGGCCGCGGTTGCGCACCACCTTCCCGCATCAGCGGCCGTTTCGCCAGACCCCAAGGGTCACGCACGGCGTCGCGGAGGATGCGCCACCGTTCCGTCCGGCCTGCATGGTTTGCAGGTTGCGAAGGCGCCAAGAGACGAGAACGCCCGCCGCTCGGGATCGAGGGCGGGCGCGAAAATCGGACTCGACTGCGAAAAGGCGCTTACTCGCCCTCGTCGTCGGTCTCGGTCGGCGGAGCCAAGTTTTCCAGGCCGCGCAGAAGATCTTCCTCGCTCATGAAATCGAACTGCACGTTCTTGTCGTCGGAGGACGACTGAGGCGCCACCGCCGCAGCGGCGGGCGAGCTCGACAGAAGCGGCACGGTCTCGGCCTCGGGCTCGTCCACCTCGACGTATTTCTGCATCGAGTGGATGAGCTGCTCCTTGAGATCCTCGGCCGTGATGGTCTCGTCGCCGATCTCGCGCAGGGCCACGACCGGGTTCTTGTCGCGGTCGCGCTCAACGGTCAGAGGGGCGCCGGCGGCGAGCAGGCGCGCGCGGTGGCTGGCGAGCAGGACCAGCTCGAAGCGGTTCTCGACCTTCTCGATGCAGTCTTCGACGGTGACGCGAGCCATGCGAGGCGGCTCCTTCCTCAGGCGCGGATACGAACGATATGCGTGATGAACGGGCTTCCTACACCGGATGCCGCTGCGCAACAAGTCGCGGGAGCGGTTGAGAATCCGCGAGCCCCGGTCCACATGGAAAGCGGCGCCGGCTGATCCCGGCGCCGCTTCCCGGCCGGCCTTGAACCGGCGCCAGCGGACCCGAGGATTCTTCTCATGTTCATCCAGACCGAAGCCACGCCGAACCCCGCCACGCTCAAGTTCCTGCCCGGCCGCGTGGTTCTCCCCGAGGGCACCTTCGAGGCGCGCGACGCCGAGGGCGCCGAACGCTCGCCGCTCGCGACTGCCCTGTTCGCGGTGCCGGGCGTGACCGGCGTCTATTTCGGGCACGACTTCATCTCGGTCACCAAGGCCGACGGCGTGAACGAGTGGCCGCAGGTCAAGCCTGCGGTGCTCGGCGCGATCATGGACCACTTCCAATCCGGTCGTCCGGTGCTCGCCGAGGGCACGGCGCTCGCCGAGGACGACACGGAGGAGTTCTACGACGAGGCCGACCACGACACGGTGGCGACCATCAAGGACCTGCTCGAGACGCGGGTGCGCCCGGCGGTGGCGGGCGACGGCGGCGACATCACCTTCCGCGGCTACCGTGACGGCATCGTCTATCTCGAGATGAAGGGCGCCTGCTCGGGCTGTCCGTCCTCCACCGCGACGCTGCGCCAGGGCGTGCAGAACCTGTTCCGCCACTTCCTTCCTTCCGTGCGGGAAGTCCAGGCGATCTGATTTCGGTCGCGGCTCTACGGGCATCGGAGCAACACAGCCGCGCTTCCTTGGGGAGGCCGGCGTCGGGTGCCCTGACGAGGGCGGTCGTTTCGTCCTAAACTGAACCCGATGGCGGGCGCGTGTGGCCCGCCGCCGGATGGAATCGACGTTTGCGAATCCTTGCCATCGATACGGCGCTCGAAGCCTGCGCCGCCTGTGTGGCCACCGACGACAGCGACGACCTGCTCGCCGAGGAGTCGATGCCGCTTGTGCGCGGCCATGCCGAGGCGCTGCTGCCACTGATCGAGCGGGTCATGGCCCGGGTCGAAGGCGGCTTCGAGGGGCTCGACCGGGTCGCGGTCACGGTCGGGCCGGGCAGCTACACGGGCTTGCGCGTCGGCCTCTCCGCCGCCCGCGCCATCGGACTTGCAGCGGGCATCCCCGTTGTCGGCGTGACGACCCTATCCGCCCTGTTGGCGCCCCAGCTCGCCCTCAACGGCGAGGACACGGTCGTCGCCGCGATCGATGCGCGCCACGGCGCCGTCTACCTCCAGGCCATGAGCGTGAATGAGGGCACGGTGATCCCGCCCCGTCACGTCGCCCTGGAGGAAGCGGTCGGTCTGCTCGCCGGGCGACGGGCGATCCTCACCGGCTCCGGTGCTCCCGCCCTCGCAGCGGCAGCGGGCGGAGCCGGCCTCTCCGTGGAGGTCACAGAGACGGGCGCGCCGCAGATCGCCTGGGTCGCCTCGCTCGGGCTCGTGGCCGATCCGGACCAGGCGCTGCCGCGCCCCCTCTACCTGCGCGGGCCAGACGCCCAGCCGCAGGATCATGCGAGGCTCGCAAGGGCATGACGCGCACCGTCTCCCCGTTCTGGCCGCTCGATTGGTGGTCCGCGTGGTGGGATGCCTGGGGCTCCGTGCCCTACGTCGCGCCGCTGCGGGACGCAGGGCAAGCGGGCGATCTGGAGAGGTTGCACGCGACCGCCTTCGCCCGCCCCTGGGCTGCCCACGAATTCGAGCGGTTGCTGTGCGAGCGCTCGACCGAGGCGCACGCCCTGCGCCGGGGCAACGCGCTGCTGGGCTTTGTGCTATCGCGCAAGGCCTCGGACGAGGCCGAGATCCTCACCATCGTGCTGGCGCCCTCCGCCCGCGGTGGCGGCCACAGCCACCGGCTCCTGCGCGAGCACCTGACCGCACTGGCCTTCGGCGGCATCCGCACGGTCCATCTCGAAGTCGACGAAGGCAACATGCCGGCCTTGAAGCTCTACGCCCGACACGGCTTCCTGAAGGTCGGCGAGCGCAAGGGTTACTATCCGCTGCCCAACGGCAGTCGGGCCACGGCGCTGACCATGAGCGCGTCTCTGTCGTGAGACGTCGCGAGAGCGCAGCCGCCCGATGACGCGCGCCGGCATCGGCCTCCGCCTGCTCGCCCAGGCGCTGGCCTTCCTGATCGTGATCGGGCCGCACTGGCTCAGTTTGCGCTTCGGGCGCGGTCGGCTCGCCGCACATATCCCGGTCCTTTTCCACCGCCTGTTCCTGCGCCTGTTCTCGGTGCGGGTGACGCAGAGCGGCACGCCGCCGCCGCCGGGCGAGCCGGCGCTCGTGCTGGCGAACCACGTTTCCTGGCTCGACATCGTCGCGCTCGGCTCGCTGCGTCCGCTCTCCTTCGTGGCCAAGTCGGAAATCGCGGGCTGGCCGTTGATCGGCCCGCTGGCCAAGCTCCAGCGCACCGTCTTCATCGAGCGGGCCAAGCGCGCGGCGACCGCTAGCGTCAATGCCACGGTCGGCCAGCGGCTCGCCGACGGCGACCTGATCGTGCTGTTTGCCGAGGGCACGACCGGCGACGGCCTGCGGCTCCTGCCGTTCCGCTCCTCGCTGGTCGGCGCGGCGCGCGCGGCCCTCACCGCGGAGTCCGGCGGCCTTGCGCGCATCCGGCTCCAGCCGCTGGCCCTGGCCTATCCGCGCCGCAACGGGCTGCCCGTGACCCGCGCCGAGCGACCGGAGATTGCATGGTACGGCGACATGGAACTCGCCCCCCATCTCACCCTGTTCGCCAACCGCGGTCCCATCGACGTGCACGTGAACTGGGGCGCGCCGATCGCTTTCGAGCCGGCCACCGACCGCAAGCTCGCCACAGCCCAGGCCGAAGCCGCCGTGCGCCGGGGCCTGCGGGAGATTCGTCACGGCGGCCCGCCATCTCGCCCGGTTCCGGCAGTGCCGGAGACGGCCGGGGAGGGCGCCGACGTCTCGGCGCCCGGCATGGCGGCGGTGTGAGCGGTCAGGCCGTCAACGGAAAGGTCGCCGCCTGCCCGCGCACGGTCCCGCATTCATCGACGAGTTGCCAGACGATGCCCTCGGTGACCGGGAAGCACCGCCCGTCCTTGGCGACCCGGATGCCGGCATAGCCCGAAACGAAGCCATCGCGGGCCACCGCATCGAGCAGCCGCTGCCGCTCGGCCCGCTCCGGCGCTTCCGCCGAGAGGCGCGAGGGCATGCCGACGATTTCTTGCCAGTCGTAACCGAAGGCCCGCTGCGCCGCCCGGTTGGCGTAGACGAAGCGCGGGTCGGCGCTCGTGTCATGCGCGAGCACCGCGAAGGGCGCCTGCACGTAGAGCCAGTCCGGCCCGTAATCCGGCTCGGGGATAAGCGGACGGCCGACGAGGCGCAGGAAGCTGCCGGTCAGCAGGGCGAAGAAGGCGGGATCTTCGGCAGGCCTCACGGGCGGACCTTTTCGGGTAGGCGAGAGGGTGAGCAAGAGAATCGTGTCGGCGACCGAAGCGTGATACAGGGCCTGTCGAGCAAAAAGTCCCCCAAAAATCGCCGCCCGCCGGCGGCAGGGTTGCGATCTTGAAGAAAGCCTACGTCAAGTCCTACGGTTGCCAGATGAACGCCTACGACGCCGGCCGCATGGCCGACGTGCTGGCGGCCGAGGGCTACAGCGCGACGGAGTCGGTCGAGGAGGCCGACGTCGTCGTCCTCAACACCTGCCACATCCGCGAGAAGGCCGCCGAGAAGGTCTATTCCGAACTCGGGCGCCTGCGCGTGCTGAAGGGCGAACGCGCCGAGAGCGGACAGGATACGCGGATCGTCGTGGCGGGCTGCGTCGCCCAAGCCGAGGGCCGCGAGATTTTGTCTCGCGCGCCCGCCGTGGACGTGGTGGTGGGTCCCCAGAGCTACCACCGCCTGCCGGACCTGCTGCGCCAGTCGCGCGAGAGCCGCGTCGTCGACACCGAGTTTCCGGTCGAGGACAAGTTCGATCATCTGCCCGCACGGCGCAACCGCGGGGTCACCGGCTTCCTCACGGTGCAGGAGGGCTGCGATAAGTTCTGCGCCTTCTGCGTCGTGCCCTATACCCGCGGCGCCGAAGTCTCGCGCTCAGTGGCGGCGGTGGTGGAAGAAGCGCGTCGCCTCGTCGAGGGCGGAGTGCGCGAGATCACGCTGATCGGCCAGAACGTGAACGCCTATCACGGCGACGGGCCGGACGGCGCACCGGCGACGCTTGGGCATCTGATGGACGCGCTCAGCGCGGTGCCGGGCTTGGCTCGCCTGCGCTACACAACGAGCCACCCCAACGATTTCGCCGACGACCTCATTCGCGCCCACGAACGGAACCCTCTGGTGATGCCCTACCTGCACCTGCCGGTGCAGTCGGGCTCGGATCGCATCCTCCACGCGATGAACCGCCGCCATACCGGCGACGCCTATCGCCGGCTGATCGAGCGCATCCGCAACGCGCGGCCCGACATCGCCTTGTCCTCCGACTTCATCGTCGGCTTCCCCGGCGAGTCTGACGCCGACTTCGCCGAGACCATGCGGCTCGTCGCCGATATCGGCTTCGCGGCGGCCTTCTCGTTCAAGTATAGCCCGCGGGCCGGCACGCCGGCGGCCGAGCGCGAGGACGCGGTTCCGGAGGAGGTGAAGACCGAGCGGCTCGCCGCCCTTCAGGAACTCCTCGATCGGCAACGGCACGCCTTCAACGCGGCCTCGGTCGGTACGATTGCCGAGATCCTGGTCGAGAAGACCGGTCGCCATCCTGGGCAGGTCGCGGGCAAGACGCCTTATCTCCAGGCGGTGCAGTTCGACGCCCCGGCCTCCACCATCGGCACCCTGGTCCCGGTGCGGATCACGCGCGCGGGCTCCAACAGCCTGTTCGGCGAGGCGCTGGAGGATGCGGCGGCCGCCGCGTGACCTATATGAGGCATATCACCATGCCGGATCTCTCGCGTGCCGATTGACGTTGCGTCCGCCCGTGGCCCTGCCGGCCGCAACAACCGACCGTCCGCCGGGCGTCCGAGCCTCTCCGAAGCCGTCGAAGTGTCGCTGACCTTCGATGACAACCGGCTCGCCAGCCTCGTCTTCGGCCAGTACGACCAGAACGTCGCCCATATCGAGCGGCGGCTCGGCATCACCGGCACGGCGCTCGGCAACCATCTCGTCGTCAAGGGGACACCCGAGGCCGCCGAGAAGGCGCGGCGCGTGTTCGAGCGGCTCTACGCCCGCGTGCAGAAGGGCGGCACGAGCCTGACGCTCGGCGATGTGGACGGGGTGATCCAGGAGGTCACCGTCCAGGGCAACCTGTTCCCCTCCGCCGAGATCGTCGCCGATAACGGCCGCGAGCAGTTCGAGCAGATCGCCACCCGCAAGCGCGGCGCCGTGCGCGCCCGCAACGCGGCGCAGAGCGACTACATCAAGCTCCTGCGCGCCAATGAACTCGTCTTCGCCGAAGGCCCGGCCGGCACCGGCAAGACCTGGCTCGCCGTCGGCCATGCGGTCTCCCTCTTGGAGCAGGGCCATGCCGAGCGCCTGATCCTGTCGCGCCCCGCCGTCGAGGCCGGCGAGCGGCTCGGCTTCCTGCCGGGCGACATGCGCGAGAAGGTCGATCCTTACTTACGCCCGATCTACGATGCGCTCTACGACTTCATGGAGGCGCGCCACGTCGATCGCGGCCTCCAGACCGGCATTATCGAGATTGCGCCGCTCGCTTTCATGCGCGGGCGCACGCTGACCAATGCCGTGGTGCTGCTGGATGAGGCGCAGAACACCACCTCGATGCAGATGAAGATGTTCCTGACGCGTTTGGGCGAGAACTCGCGCATGATCATCACCGGCGATCCGAGCCAGATCGATCTGCCGCCGGGCCAGAAGTCCGGCCTCGTCGAGGCGGTCAACGTGCTCGACGGCGTCGAGGGCATCGGCCGGGTGCGCTTCCGGGACGTGGACGTGGTGCGCCACGATCTCGTGCGCCGCATCGTCACCGCCTACGAAACCGCCGCCCACGGCGAGGCCGAGGCTGACCGCAACCCGAACCCACGGCGGCGGCCACTGGCCTGATCCGTCACACGACCGATATGAGCGATAACGAGATCGACATCGCCGTCGAGGATGCGCGCTGGGAACAGGCGATTCCGGATCTGGAAGCGTTCGCGCTGCGGGCGGTCGAGGCCGGATTGGCCATTCTGCCCGATTCGGTCCCTGGACCCGTCGAAGTGAGCGTCCTGCTCGCGGACGATGTCACCGTCCAGACCCTGAACCGGACTTGGCGAAACAAGGATAAGCCCACCAACGTGCTGTCGTTTCCGGCCGCGGACGGGCCGCTTCAGCCCGGCATGGCGCGGCCCTTGGGCGACGTGGTTCTTGCGTATGACACGCTCGTGCGCGAGAGTGAGGAGCAGTCGAAGCCGTTCGAGCACCATTTCGCCCACCTCCTCGTCCATGGCACCCTTCACCTTCTCGGACAGGACCATGAGACCGGCGAGGCAGAGGCCGACGCCATGGAGGCGCTCGAGGTCGCCGCGCTCCGGACTCTGGGCATTCCGAATCCCTACGCAGACTGAAGCGCTCTCCGCCAAAGTGGACACCGGTTCGGCGAAAGAGGGCGCGTCACCAAACACACTCGAATTCTCCCGGCACTCCCGCCGCATCCAAACTAGAGACCCATGACCAACGACCGAAGTCGCGGCGCGGCCCTGGCCGCGCCAGCCGCGGACGCCGAACCCCCTCAACGCGAGGCATGGTACGATCGTCTGCTGAACGTCTTCCACTTGCGTCCGCGCGATTCCCTGCGCACCGACATCGAGGAGGCCCTGGCCGAGCCCGACACGGGCGAGGACGCCTTCTCCCCGCTCGAGCGGGCCATGCTCAAGAACGTGCTCGGCCTGCATAAGGTGCGGGTTGACGACGTGATGCTGCCCCGTGCCGACATCGTGGCGGTGGCCAGCGACACCAGCCTCGGCGACCTCCTGAAGCTGTTCCGCACCGCCGGGCATTCGCGCCTGCCGGTCTACGGCGAAACCCTCGACGACCCTCGCGGCATGGTCCACATCCGCGATTTCGTGGAATACCTCGCGACTCAGGCAGAGGCCGCTCCGCGCCGTCCGGTGCCGCAGGCGGTGGTCGATGGCGAGGCCAAGCCAGCGCCGCGCGCGCGCCGCACGGCCTCCGCCCGCGGTGCTCTGCGCAGCCTCGATCTCGGCAAGGTCGATCTCACCGCGACACTCGCCTCCACCCGCATCCAGCGTCCGGTGCTGTTCGTGCCGCCCTCCATGCCGGCCATCGACCTGCTGGTGCGGATGCAGGCGACGCGCACCCACATGGCCCTCGTCATCGACGAGTACGGCGGCACCGACGGGCTGATCTCGATCGAGGATCTGATCGAGATGGTGGTCGGCGACATCGAGGACGAGCACGACGTGGCCGAGGGCCAGCTCGTTAATCGCATGGAAGGCGAGGCGGAGGCTTATATCGCCGACGCCCGCGCCGGCCTCGCCGATGTGTCGGCGGCCACCGGCCTTGATCTCGTGACCGCGGTTGGGGAGCTCGCGGCCGAGATTGATACGATCGGTGGCCTGATCGTGACGCTGGCCGGCCGGGTGCCGGCGCGTGGCGAGCGGATCGCCGGCCCCGAAGATATCGAGTTCGAGGTGCTCGACGCCGATTCCCGGCGCGTGAAGCGGATCAAGCTCCAGCGGACGCCGGCCAAGATCGGCACCGTTGTGCCACTCGCCCTGCCGCCGCCGCGCCCGGTGCCTCAGGCGCACGAACAGGACACGGCCCCGGCCGCCGAAGCCGGGCGGTAGAGCGCATTTCGACGAAGTGGCTACCGGTTCGTCGAAAGAATGCGCGTCATAACAACCACAACGGAACGAAGCGAAAAGGCATGACCGCTCCGCTCAGCCGCGCGTCCGACGCCGGGATGCGTCCGGCTGCGGCGCGGATCGGTCCCATCGAGGCCATCGCGCACCGCATCATCCTGAGCCATGGTTGGATGCGGCTGGCCATCGCCGTCGCGGCCGGCGCCTGCGGTGCGCTGGCCATGCCACCCTATGGGCTGTTCCCGGCGCTCCTCGTCTCCCTCTCGGTCGCCGTCTGGCTGATCGACGGCGCGGCGGTCGGCGGCTCGAGCCGGCGCACGGTCTGGGTCTGCGCCGGGATCGGCTGGGCCTGGGGCTTCGGCTACTTCACCGCCGGCCTGTGGTGGCTCGGCGCCGCCTTCCTCGTGGAGGCGGACCAATTCGCCTGGGCGCTGCCGCTCGGGGTGATCGGCCTGCCGGCGGTGCTCGCCCTGTTCTTCGCCGCTGGCTTCGCCGGCGCTCGCCTCGTCTGGTCGCGGGGGGCCGGCCGCATCGCGGCGCTCGCCTTCGGGCTCACCGCCGCCGAGTGGCTGCGTGGGCACGTTCTGACGGGCTTCCCGTGGAACACCCTCGGCATGGCTCTGGGAGGCAACGTCTGGACGATGCAGGCGGCCTCGCTCATCGGCCTCTACGGCTTGACCCTGCTCGCCGTACTCATCGCCGCCGCGCCCGCAACGCTGGCCACCGGCGCGACCCCGAAGGCCCGGCTCGGGCCGGTGCTGGCGGCCCTCGTCGCGCTCGCGGGCCTTGCCGCCTACGGAGCGTGGCGCGTGCCCGCCTCGCCCGACCCGATGGTGGCGGGCGTGCGCCTGCGGCTGATCCAACCCAACATCCCGCAGGACGACAAGTTCGGTTCGGCGAATCGCGAGCGGATCGTCGGCAAATATCTCGAACTCAGCGACCGCGCGCTCTCGCCGGACCGGACCGGCATCGCCGACGTCACCCACCTGATATGGCCGGAATCGGCCTTTCCCTTCCTGATCCAACGTGATCCGGAGGCGCTCGGGCGGATCGGTGCGGCGCTTCCCGAGGGCAAACAGCTCATCACCGGCGCCGCGCGTGTGCGCGAACTGCCCAACGGCGAGCGGCTGACCCGCGAGAACGCCGTGTTCTTCAATTCAATTCTGACGATCGGCGCGGGCGGACAATTCGGCGACATCTACGACAAGGTTCACCTCGTCCCCTTCGGCGAGTACCTGCCGGGTCCCCTCGATGCGCTGCTGCGGGCGGCGGGGCTGCGCCAGTTCATCTCCGTCCCCGGCGGCTTCACCGCGGGCGACCGTGCGGGCCAGCGCATCCTCAACGTGCCGGGCCTGCCGCCGGTCGCTGCCACGATCTGCTACGAGGCGATCTTCCCCGGAGCGATCCTGCCGCCCGATCCGGTCGACGGTGCGCCGGCCGTGCCGGGACTGATCCTCAACCTCACCAACGATGCGTGGTTCGGCGACACGCCGGGACCGCGCCAGCACCTCGCTCAGGCCCGGCTGAGGGCGGTGGAGGAGGGGCTGCCGCTGGTGCGCGATGCCAATTCCGGCATCTCGGCGGTGATCGATGCCCATGGCCGGATCGTCGCAAGTCTTCCCCTCGGCATCGAGGGAGTGCTCGACGCGGGCCTGCCAGCAAGGCTACCCGGCCGCACCCTCTATGCTGCCTTCGGCGACGGGCCGTTTACCCTCGGCTTGATCGCATGCCTTCTCATCGCGCTCTCGGCCCGGCGCCGCCGGACGTGGCGGAACGTCGAGCCATGAAACCCTTCGCGGCTTGAGAAGCCGCTCGAAGAAGTGCCGCGACAAGTGCGCGACATTCAGCCAATCTTGGCCTTAGGATCAACCGTCATCTTACAGCGTTCTGAGAGTAAGGGTTCCGTATGCCGGCCAATGCCGGAGTGGGCCAATCTCACGATGTGCTGAAGGAATGACGATGAAGCGGATATTCATGGCCTCGGCCGTCCTTGCGGGCGCGCTGGCTTACCTCCCCGCGGTTGCCGATGCGCGGCCGATCGGCGTCGGCGGCTCCGGTGGGCTCGGCGGCGGCAATTTCCGTAGCGCCCTCGGAGCGGGCGGCGTGACCGGGTTCGGCCGCGGCGGCGGCTTCGCCGGGGGCGGTTTTCGCGGCGGCGGAGCCGGTCTTGCGGGCGGCTTCAGGGGTGGTGGTGCAGGCCTTGCGGGTGGCGGCTTCCGCGGCGGTGGCGCTGGGCTGGGCGCTGGTGGCTTTGCCGGTCGTCCCGGCTTCGGCGGCGTCCGTCCAGGCTTCGGCAACGGCGTGGCGGGTGTACGGCCCGGCTTCGGCGGCGTCCGTCCGGGCTTCGGCAACGGTGTGGCGGGTGTGCGGCCCGGCTTCGGAAATCGCGGCTGGTACGGCGGCAACCGCTGGCACAATGCCGGCTACTATCGCCGGGGCTATGGCTACGGCGGCCTGGGTCTGGGCCTGGGCGTTGGTGCCGGTCTCGGGCTTGCGGCCGGCGGCCTCTATGGCGCCTACGGCTATCCGGGCTACGGATACGGCTACGACGACGGCTACTACGCGCCGGCCGGCTATTACGGCACCGAGACGGTCACGACGGATGTAGCGACGGGCGACGACGATGCGGTGGCCGAGTGCGCCCGCCGCTTCAAGACCTACGATCCGCAGACCCAGACCTACATCGCCAAGCGCGGCGTGCGCCGCTCCTGCCCGTAACGGCAGAACGGGAGGCGCCGCTGTCGGCGCTTCCCTTTGTCCAAGAAGAAACCCCGCTCGGCCTGACGGTCGGGCGGGGTTTTTCATGTCAGCTCATGTCCAGCGGACCGTCTGCCTTACTCGGCGGCGACCTTCTGCGGGGCATTGCCGCCCTCGGCATAGGTCTCAGGCGCGAGGCGCTTGTGCGGGGCGGCGCGGCCCGGCAGCGGCGGCAGGGCCTTGGCCTTCTCCAGATCGATCCCGGCACCCTCAGCGACGCGGCGGCCGTAATCCTCGTCGGCGTGCCAGAAGTGCCAGACCATCCGCAGCTGGATGGCTTCCGGGCACTGCTTCATGTCGGCCACGAGGTTGGCAATCAGGTCCTCGCGCTCCCAGTCCTCGAAGGTCCGGTAGCGGTGACCCGCCTGGGCGTAGTCGTCCTCGGTGCGCGAGGTCTGGTAGCGGCCGAGATTGCCGCTGACCGGCTGGTGATATTCCTTCTTCTTCGGTGCCTCGGCGAGGCCCTCGCCAAGCGTCGAGGGCTCGTAATTGATGTGCTTGTTGGCGCCCGTGCCATCGACGCCGTAGGTCATCTGGCCGTCGCGCTGGTTCGAGTAGACCTTCACGCCCGGCTGAGGCGCGTTGATCGGCAGCTGCAGGTAGTTGGCGCCGACGCGGTAACGCTGCGTGTCCGAGTAGGACAGCGTACGCCCCTGCAGCATCTTGTCGTCCGAGAAGTCGATGCCGTCGACGAGCACGCCGGTGCCGAAGGCCGACTGCTCGACCTCAGCGAAGAAGTTGTCCGGCACGCGGTCGAGCACCATGCGACCGACCGGAAGCAGCGGGAACTGGTCCTCGGGCCAGCGCTTCGTGTCGTCCAGCGGATCGAACGAGAGATGGTCGTTCGGGCCGTCCGGCATGATCTGCACGCAGAATTCCCACTCAGGGAAGTTGCCGGCCTGGATGTTGTCGTAGAGGTCGCGCGTGGCGTGGCCGACATCCTTGGCCTGGATCTCGGAGGCCTGTGCGGAGGTCAGGTTGCGCACGCCCTGCTTGGGCTGCCAGTGGAACTTGCAGAGCACCGCCTCGCCCTGGTCGTTGACCAGCTTGTAGGTGTTGACGCCCGAGCCTTCCATCTCGCGGTAGTTGGCCGGGATGCCCCACGGCGACTTCAGCCACGTCACCATGTGGATCGCTTCAGGGTGCTGCGCCACGAAGTCGAAGAAGCGCCACGCCTCCTGGCGGTTCGTCACCGGGTCCGGCTTGAACGCGTGGATCATGTCGGGGAACTTGATCGCGTCGCGAATGAAGAAGACCTTGAGGTTGTTGCCCACGAGGTCCCAGTTGCCCTCGACGGTCTTGAACTTCACCGCGAAGCCGCGCGGGTCGCGCTCGGTCTCCGGGCTCTCCTTGGCGCCAGCCACGGTCGAGAAGCGCACGAACATCGGCGTCTTCACGCCGGTCTCGTTGAGGACGCGGGCGCGGGTGTACTTGGAGGCGGGCTCGTCGCCGATCTTGCCATAGGCCTCGAACCAGCCGTGGGCGCCGGCACCGCGGGCATGCACCACGCGCTCGGGAATGCGCTCACGGTCGAAATGGGTGATCTTCTCGATGAACTGATAGTTCTCGAGCGTCGCCGGTCCGCGCTCGCCGACCGTGCGCGTGCTCTGGTTGTCGCGGACCGGATGGCCCTGGCGGGTCGTCAGAATCGGACGGTTCTCGCTCATGCGTCACTCTCTCCTTGGGAGGCAGGGGCTTCAGGTAGGGTCGCTCGACGCACCCGCACAGCCTGGAACCATTCTGTTTCGGACGTATGACCCAGGCATGACCTGTTAGCAAATGCATCGTCACAAACGTTGTGATAGATGCAGCCTATGAATCATTCCGGGCTGTCCCTGCGCGATCTGGAATATGTGGTGGCCGTCGCCGACGAGGGGCACTTTGGTCGGGCCGCCGAGCGCTGCAACGTGAGCCAGCCAACACTCTCGGTGCAGGTTCGTAAACTGGAGAACGCGCTAGGGCTGACCTTGTTCGAACGATCCAACCGAGGCGTGTTGCTGACCGTGGCCGGACAGGGCATCGTCCGGCAGGCGCGCGTGGTGTTGGCGGAGGCGCAGCGCCTGCTGGCGCTCGCGATCGAGGGGCGCGGCTCGCCCCTGACCGGCCGGCTGGTGCTGGCCGCGATCCAGACGCTCGGCCCCTATTATTTCCCTCTCGTGCTGCGGCTGCTGCGCCAGGAATTTCCGCTGCTGACGCTGGCGCTCAGCGAGGCGCGCACCGCCGAGATCCTCGACGGGTTGCGCGACGGGCGGGTCGACGCGGCCTTGGTCTCGCTCCCGGTGGCGGCCTCTGGCCTCACGGTCTCGCCGCTTTTCGTGGAGCCGTTCAAGCTCGCTTGCCCGGCAGACCACGCCTTCGCCCAGGGGGCAGCCCCGCGGGCGGAAAACCTGAATGGACCGGACCTGCTGCTGCTCGACGAGGGCAACTGCCTGCGCGATCAGACGATCGCTGCCTGCGGCACCCTGAGAGGCGCCGGGCGTCACGCGACGAGTTTGGAGACTCTGCGCTCGATGGTGGCGGCGGGCGCCGGCTACACCCTGATCCCGGCTCTCGCCGTTCCCGCAGGCCCCGATCCGAGCGGGTTGACCGTGGTGCGCCACTTCGAGGGGGAGGGGCCCGGCCGCACCGTGGCGCTGGCTTGGCGCTCCAGCGATCCGCGTGCGGCCGGCCTCGCGCATCTCGCTGCCTTCTTCCGGGCGCACGCCCCGGCCGGCACCGCCGCCTGCGGGGAGGACGAGGGATATCGCGCCTAATCGTGGGAGGGAGAGGGCTGCCTGGCGTCATGTGCCCCTTGCCAGGCGCCGCGCCGCGGCGTGGCCGCTTCAGGGCGACGTCGCAGCCTCGCCGTGACAGTTCGGGCGAGAGCGTGTAGCGCGGGGCCTCGCGCGGATCCTTGTCCCGCGCCATCGTCCCCCGCCTTCCTGCATCCACCCCCGTGCCCGAGACCCGCATCCTCCTGCGCTGGACGGCGCTCGTCGCCGTTTCGGCCGCTCTCGCCTACGGCCTGAGCCGCGCGCATTTCCCCGCTGCCCTCCTCCTCGGGCCGATGCTGGCCGCGATCATCTTCGGCGTTCGCGGTGCCGGGCTCTCGCTGCCACGCCCACTGTTCGCGGCCGCCCAGGCGGTGATCGGCTGCCTCGTCGCCCACTCCGCGACCGCCGAAATCGCAGCGACCCTGCGCGAGGATGGTCTCATCATCTTCGCGGTCGTCGGCGTGACGGTGGTGGCCGGCGCGCTGACCGGGCTGGCCCTGACGCGGCTGCGCGTCCTGCCCGGCACGACCGCGGCCTGGGGCTCCTCGCCGGGCGGGGCCGCCGCCATGGTGGCGATGGCCGAGGATTACGGCGCCGACCCGCGCCTCGTGGCGTTCATGCAATATGTGCGCGTCGCCGCCGTGGTGCTCTCGGCCTCGCTGGCCGCGCGCCTCCTCGCCGATGGTCCCGGTTCAGCCGGGGCGGGCGCCCCGGGCGAGGGATGGAGCTGGGCCGGTCTCGCGGCCACGATCGCGGTCGCCGCGGCCGGGTTCGCCCTCGCGAGCCTGCTGAGGCTGCCCTCCGCCCCGCTGGTCGGACCGATGCTGCTCGGCGCCATCCTGCACGCCACCGGTGTCCTCGACATCGCCTTGCCCGGACCGGCGCTCGATGCCGCCTATGCGGCGATCGGCTGGTATGTCGGATTGCGCTTCAACCGGCGGACCCTGGACGAGACGCTTCACGCGCTGCCGGGCGTGCTGGCCGCGACAGGCGCGATCATCCTGCTCTGCGGGAGCTGGGCCTGGGTTCTGACCTACTGGCTGCCGATCGATTTTCTCACCGCCTTTCTGGCCACCAGTCCCGGCGGGCTCGATTCGGTGGCGATCATCGCCGTGGGTTCAAAGGCCGACGTGTCCTTTGTGCTCGCGGTGCAGACGCTGCGCCTGTTCGTCGTGCTGGCGACCGGCCCGATCCTCGCCAAGTGGATCGCCCGCGCGGTCCCGGGCGAGGCCCCGCGAGAGTCATCGTGACCGCCCTCTATCTCGCCTTCCTGAATTCCTGGCGCGGCCTCGTCCATGGCGGCCGCACCGAGCGGGCGGTGCGGCTCGAACTCGTCCTGCTGGTGCTCGGCCTGCCCGTGGCGCTCGTTCTCGGCGGCAGCCTGTGGGTCCGAGTGGCGCTGATCGCCAGCCTGCTGCTGATGCTCGGGGCGGAGCTCCTCAACACCGCCATCGAGAAGCTGTGCGACCACCTCCATCCAGACCGGCATGACCGGATCGGGATCGTGAAGGATCTCGCCTCGGCGGGCGCCTTCATGACCCAGGTCATCGCGGCCCTGATCTGGGGCGCGGCGGTGATCGACTGGTTCTAAGTGTCTCTCACAAAACTCACGCCGCACTGTCATCGCCAGAGCGAGAACGGTCAGAGACCGGGAGTTTTGTGAGGCACTCTAAGCCGGGAGGCCGTCAGCGGCTGCAGGGACGATGCGGTCGAGCATCGCTCAGCCGTCTTCCTGCTCGCTCCAGACGACCCAACCACCGCCGAACAGTGTGGCCGCGATGACGACCCACAGGCCGGTCCGACCGATCAGCTCGATCAGCCAGGCATGCAGCGCCGAGAGGCTGAGTTTCAGAAGGCAGTCCAGCACGCCGAGATAGAGAGCGAGCGCCAGAATCGCGACGGCGAGAGGGCGGCTCATCGATCCTCCGTCTCCTTCCAGAGGGCCCAGGCCCCTGCAAACACCATGGCTCCGATCAGGAGCCGCATCCCCGTATGACCGATCCGTTCGAGGAGCCAAGCATGGGCGGCGGACAGACTCAGGTCCAGCATCCACCCCCACGCCGTCAGGATCACGGCAGTGGCGACGACAATGAGGATTTTTGTCGAGACCGGCATAGCAGCGGCGCTAGCACGTTTAAGCAAGTGCACCGAGCAACCCGAGTGACACTTCGCCACGAGTCCTCGGAAAAATGCTGCAGCCTTCGGCCCATCCGCCGAGACCGCCGATCCCTTCGCGCGTGTACGGCCGGCCGATGGGCATCATTGTACCTTCTGTCACGCTCGGCCGCGGAGACAGGGCGGCGGGCGGTGCGTTGAGACGGGTTGAGACCGGCCGAGCCATCGGACGTTCCGGTTGCCTCGGCTCGCCGCCTTGTCTCACATCATCGTGAAGAACGCATGGCTACCTTCTTCATCGCCGACACGCATTTCGGCGACGCCCACCTCGTCGAGCGCCGACGGCGCGGCTTCGCCTCGGTGGAGGCGCATGACGCGGAGCTGATCACCCGCTGGAACGCGCGCGTGCAGGCGGCGGACGAGGTTTGGCATCTCGGCGACTTCGCGGCCCGTGCGAGCCGCGAGCATTGCGCCGCGGTGTTCGCGCGGCTGAACGGCATCAAACGGCTGGTGCGCGGCAACCACGACAGCAATCGTGTGCTCGATCTGCCGTGGGCCGAACCGCCGGTGGAAAGCGCCCGGATCGCTGTGGTGGATGAGGCGGGCCGGACGTGGCGGCTGTTCCTGGCGCATTACGCCCATCGGGCCTGGCCGGGCCTGTGGCGCGAGACCCGGCACCTGTACGGCCACACCCATGCGACGCTGGCCGACACCACCCGCTCCTGCGACGTCGGGGTGGATGCCTGGGATTTCTCGCCGGTCGGTCTCGCCGAGATCGTGGCGCGGCAGGATGCGGCGACGCTGGTGCCGGAGGAGTTGGCACCACGCGAATCGCGGTGACGGCTCGCCTCAGTTCACCGCCAGCGGCATCGCCTCGATCATCGTCTCGGAAAGTCCCCGCCGCCCGAGTGAATGGCCGAGGGCCGGAGTCAGCCCGGCCCCACCGGTGAACACGGCACGCGCGGGCGGCGCGTCGGGTGCCTGCACTGGCATCTCGCCGAGAAGCTGGATCACCCGGCGGGCGATGGCCGGAGCCGGGTCGATCCACGTGACCGACCAGGGGGCGAGGCGCTCGAACCGGGGCAGCAACAGCGGGTAGTGGGTGCAGGAGAGGCACACAACATCGGTGCGCCGGCCGTCCATCCCCTCCACGAAGCAGGGTTCGATCTCGGCCAGGATCGCCGCGTCCGAGACCGGTTCACCGGCCATCTCGGCCTCGGCATAGCCCGCGAGGTTCTTGGAGCCCACCAGCGTCACAGCGCAGTTTGCCGCAAAATTCCGGACGAGGTCGTGGGTATAGGCCCGTGCCACCGTGCCGGGGGTCGCGAGCAGGGAGACGAGGTGCGTGCGGGTCAGCGCTGCGGCCGGCTTGATCGGGGGCACCACGCCGACGAAGGGCGTGACGAAGCGTTGGCGCAGGACCGGCAGCACCAGGGTCGAGGCGGTGTTGCAGGCGATCACCACGAGGTCGGGGGCGTGGCGCGTCAGCAGCCGCTCCATCACCGCGATCACCCGCGCCACCAGCCGATCCTCGGTCAGCGCACCGTAAGGGAAGGCCGCGTCGTCCGCCGCGTAGACATAGGCTGCGTCCGGACGGGCGCGGCGCACCTGCTCCAGCACGGTGAGGCCGCCGAGGCCGGAATCGAAGACGAGGATGACCGGCTGCACGTTCCGCGCCGGCAATGCCGCCGAAAGGGTCGCCCCTGCCATTAGATCGATCCGCATGACCGCCGCCTTAGGCTCGCGCATCCATGGAAACCTTGGGGCGGCGAGTGTCCGGCGGCGACGGTTAAGGACACCTCACTGCGGCTGCAAAAAGGCCGCGCTTCGCAGGGGGCAGCGAGAGGTGCGACACGGGGTGCGACGAACAGCTTGGCGGGTCTCGACGTTGTCATAAGGCAATCGGCGTCTATTTCCGCCGCGCAACGGAGGAAGAGATTCCAACAATGGCAGCCGGCGCAGCACGTCTCACCCATTCGGAGAGCAGCGCGGCCTTCCCGCCGCCCCCGCTCGAAGCCCGCCCGATCGACCGCGACGCCTGGATCGCGGCCTTCCGCACCGTCCGCGACGAGACCGAGCGCCGCGCCGCCCCGCTCTCGCCGGAGGATCAGCAGATCCAGTCGATGGAAGATGCGAGCCCGACCAAGTGGCACCGGGCACACACGACATGGTTCTTCGAGCAGTTCCTGCTGCGCGAGCACCTGCCGGGCTACGCCCTCTACGACGAGCGCCTGCACTACCTGTTCAATTCTTACTACGTGCAAGCCGGGCCCCGGCAGCCGCGCTTCATGCGCGGGATGATCACCCGGCCGACCGCGGAGGAGACCGCCGCCTACCGCGCCCATGTCGATCGCGCGGTGACGGTGTGGCTGCGCGAGACCTCCGACGACGCGCTGGGGCGGGCACTGCCGATCCTGGAGATCGGCCTCTACCACGAGCAGCAGCATCAGGAGCTGATGTTCACCGATATCCTGCACGCTTTCGCGCAGAACCCGCTCGATCCAGTCTACGATTCCGGCTGGACGATGCGTGCCGCGCAGGCAAGTGCTGGCAAAGCTGCCCTCGAAAGAGGCATCACCCAGATCGGCCACGCGGGCCAGGGCTTCGCCTTCGACAACGAGAGCCCGCGCCACGACGTGCTCATGCTCGGCAGCACCATCGACCGTGGCCTCGTGACGAACGGTGACTGGCTCGCCTTCATGGCGGATGACGGCTACGCCCGGCCCGAGCTATGGCTCAACGAGGGTTGGCTCTGGCTGCAGCGCGAGGGCTGGGAGGCACCGGGATACTGGCGGCGGGACTCCGAGGGCTGGTCGATGATGTCGCTCGCCGGCCGCAAGGCCGTCGATCCCGACGTGCCCGTGACCCATGTCAGCTACTTCGAGGCCGACGCCTATGCCCGCTGGGCGGGCCGCGACCTGCCGACGGAAGCCGAGTGGGAGGTCGCCGCACGCGACGGCCTGATCGACGACGCCTTCGGCCTCGTCTGGCAATGGACCCGCAGCGCCTACGGCCCCTATCCGGGCTACCGGCCGGTGGCGGGGGCGCTCGGCGAGTACAACGGCAAGTTCATGTCGAGCCAGTACGTGCTGCGCGGCTCCTCGGTCGCCACGCCGGACGGACATGCGCGGGCCGGCTACCGCAATTTCTTCTACCCGCACCAGCGCTGGCAGTTCACCGGCCTGCGGCTCGCCGACGCGCGAGGCTGATCACCCGCCTCGCCCACCCTCCCGCGGTCCCGGAGTAAGCCTGTGACGATCGATCCCCGCCTGACGGCCTCCAGCCCCGCCGCTCCCATGTCCGAGAACGGCCTGTTCCTGGCCGATGTCTGGGACGGGCTCGGCGCAAGTCCGAAGGCGCTGCCGGCCAAGTATTTCTATGACGCGGCCGGCTCGGCCCTGTTCGAGCAGATCACCGCCCTGCCGGAATACTACCCGACCCGGACGGAACTCGGCATCCTCGACGAGCGCGGCCCCGACATCGCCGCGCTGCTGCCGGAGGGCGCGGCGCTCGTCGAGTTCGGCAGCGGCTCGACCGCCAAGCTGCGGCGCCTGCTGCGCCACCTGCCGGGGCTCTCGGCCTATCTCCCCGTCGATGTCTCGGGCGACTTTCTGCGCGAGCAGGCCGAGACGCTGCGCGGCGATTTCCCCGATCTCACCGTCGAGCCGGTGGTCGCCGACTTCACCCGCCCCTTCACCCTGCCGGAAGGTTTCAAGGGCCGGGCGCTCGCCGGCTTCTTTCCCGGCTCGACCATCGGCAATTTCGAGCCCGGTGAGGCGGCCCACCTTCTCGACGTGTTCGGGCGCATCCTCGGCACGGGCGCGATGCTGGTGCTCGGCGTCGACCTCGTGAAGGACCGGGCCGTGCTGGAGGCGGCCTACGACGACGCGGCCGGCGTCACGGCGGCGTTCAACCTCAACCTGATCACCCGCATCAACCGCGAACTCGACGGCGAAATCGACCCGGACAGCTTCGCGCACCGGGCCTTCTTCAACGAGGCCGCCTCGCGCATCGAGATGCATCTCGTCAGCCGACGGGCGCAGACGGTGCGCGTGGCCGGCCGCAGCTTCGCCTTCGCGGAGGGCGAATCGATCCACACGGAGAACAGCTACAAATACACCCTCGACGGCTTCCGGGCGCTCGCCGCCCGCGCCGGCTGGGCTTCGCTCGAGGCCTGGACCGATCCGGACGGGCTGTTCTCCCTCCACGCCCTGCGCCGCGAGGACTAAGCTCAGCCCTTCATTGCGTGACGGCGGTGTCCGGCGAAGCAATCGGGCATCGCCACAACATCGGCCGGCAACAAGGGCCGATCATGGTTAACGGCAACGCTTCCCAGGGGAGGCGAACGCTCCATGCGGAGCCGTTTCCATGCCCACGATCCTCGCCGCTCTTATCGCCACACCCCTCGCCACCGCCGCCGACGCCGCACGACCGATGCCACCGGGGAGGGCAAGGTGACGGGAACGCTGACCTGCGAAGCCCGCACTGATCTCGGACTCGTCTTCGGCACGGCGTGGGTCGCCACTTGCATCTTCGTCACCGAGGACGATCTGTGCCAGCCCTACGCCGCGCTGCTTCCGCCGCGCGAGGGCGAGGCGGGTCCGCGCATCGTGGCATGGCGGGTGTTCCCTGCCGACGGGACCAGCCGCCCCGGCCTCCTCGACGGTAGCTTCAGCACTGACGCCGCAGGCGCCCTGTGCGACAACACGGCAAGCCTCGCGCCGCTCGACGCAGGGAAGGAGCACGACCTGCGCCTCGCCGCGGAAAGCCGCACGGAGATCAGCCTGCGCTGACGACCCGCACTTACAACCGACAGGCTCCCGACAGCGCCTCGTTCTCGGCGCTGGTGAACAGGCGCGAGCGGATGTGGAAGCGCTTCTCGCGGCCATTCTCCAGCGAGAACATGCCGCCGCGGCCGGGCACCACGTCGAGCATGATGTGGGTGTGCTTCCAGACCTCGAACTGGGAGCGAGAGATGAAGAAGTCCGCGCCGCCGACCCGACCGAGATGCACGTCGCCGTCGCTCGTGATGAAGTCGCCGACGGGGTAGCACATCGGCGAGGAGCCGTCGCAGCAGCCGCCGGACTGGTGGAACATCACCGGACCGTACTCGGACTTGAGTTCCTCGATCAGTTCGAGCGCCGCGGGCGTGGCGGTCACCCGCAGGGGCGTGCCGGCCTTGTCGGCCTGCTCGGCGGTGGCGGGCTCGATCCGCTCGGCGGCGGGGCTCGCGGTCTCGCTCATGACTTCCCTCCCTGAACGTTCTCTTGTGGTTATCTGAGGCCGGGCCGGCGGATGTCCACGCGGCGGCAAGCGCCGCCGAGGATAGCAGACGAAGGCCGGCCGAACCGCCTGAGACGGCTCGGCCTTTCGGTCACCCTGGGGTGGCGTGAGGGCGGTCGGCCCGACTTTTGCGACCCCCGGCGAAACGTCCCTGCGACGAAAAAATCCGCCGAGGATTCGTGATGTCTCAGCCCGCCCCCGATCTCGCCGCGCCTGCGGTGAAGACGACCTGCCCCTATTGCGGTGTCGGCTGCGGCGTGCTCGCGACGCCGGACGGGAAGGGCGGCGTCGCGATCGCCGGCGATCCCGAGCATCCGGCGAATTTCGGCCGTCTCTGCTCGAAGGGCTCGGCGCTCGGCGAGACCGTCGATCTCGCCGACCGGCTGCTCGCTCCGACCGTCGACGGGCAGACCGTGACCTGGGAGGGCGCGCTCGGCACCGTCGCCGGCGGCCTCCGGCGGATCGCCGAGCAGCACGGGCCGGACGCGATCGCCTTCTACCTCTCGGGCCAGATCCTGACGGAGGACTATTACGTCGCCAACAAGCTGGCGAAGGGCTTCCTCGGCACGCCGCATGTCGACACCAATTCGCGGCTGTGCATGTCCTCGGCGGTCGCCGCCCATCGCCGTGCCTTCGGTTCCGACACGGTGCCCGGCTGCTACGAGGATCTCGACGAGGCCGATCTGATCGTGCTCGTCGGCTCCAACGCCGCGTGGTGCCACCCGATCCTGTTCCGCCGCATGGTCGATGCGCGCAAGAACCGCGGCACCAAGATCGTCACGGTCGATCCCCGCCGCACGCAGACCGGCGAGGAGGCTGACCTCCATCTGGGCCTCCGGCCCGGCACCGACACCGCACTGTTCTCCGGCCTGCTCGCCTATCTGGCCGGGCAGGCGAAGCTCGACGGGCGCTTCATCGAGGAGCACACCGCCGGCTTCGAGGGCGCCCTGGAGCGTGCTCGGCAGATCGCGCCGGACGCCGCCGCCACCGCCCGCGCGACGGGTCTCGCGGAAGCCGACGTGCAGGCCTTCTTCGAGATGTTCGCTCGGACGAAGCGGGTCGTGACCGCCTTCAGCCAGGGGGCGAACCAGTCGGCGCAGGGCACCGACAAAGGCAACGCCATCATCAACTGCCACCTCGCCACCGGGCGGATCGGCCAGCCCGGCATGGGCCCGCTCTCGCTCACCGGCCAGCCCAACGCCATGGGCGGGCGCGAGGTCGGGGGGCTCGCCAACATGCTGGCCGCCCACATGCACTTCGCGCCCGAGGAGGTGGACCGGGTGCGCCGCTTCTGGAATGCACCCAACATCATCACCGGCGAGGGAATGAAGGCGGTCGCCCTGTTCGAGGCGATCGAGCGCGGGAAGATCAAGGCACTCTGGGTGATCGGCACCAACCCCGTCGTCTCGATGCCGCGGGCCGACCACATCCGCGAGGCGATCAAGGGGCTCGATCTCTACGTCGTCTCGGAGGCGGTCGCGACCAGCGACAGCGCCCGCGCCACGGCGAAGAAGACCGTCCTGCTGCCGGCGCTCGCCTGGGGCGAGAAGGACGGCACGGTGACGAATTCCGAGCGGCGCATCTCGCGCCAGCGCGCCTTCCTGAAGGCACCGGGACAGGCGCGGGCCGATTGGGCGATCCTCTGCGACGTCG
This sequence comes from Methylobacterium sp. R2-1, assembly GCF_014191355.1. Taxonomy (GTDB): domain Bacteria; phylum Pseudomonadota; class Alphaproteobacteria; order Rhizobiales; family Beijerinckiaceae; genus Methylobacterium. Next base: position 120,931 of record NZ_JACHWM010000003.1, on the reverse strand, counting down.
CCCGCCGCCTTGGCCACGGCGAGGCCTTCGCCTACGGTTCGGCCGTCGAGATCTTCCGCGAGCACGCCGCGCTCTCGGCCTTCGAGAACGAGGGCAGCCGCGATTTCGACCTCGGCGGCCTCGCCGAGATCGATCGGCGCGCCTACGACGCCCATCTGCCGATGCAGTGGCCGGTGCCGAAGCGCGGGCCGGACGCGAAGAAGGGCCGCGCCCGCCTCTTCGCCGACGGGCGCTTCTACACCTTCGACCGGCGCGCCCGCTTCGTCGCGGTGCAGCCGCCCGCGCTGGCGCAGCCCGTGACCGCCGAGCGCCCGCTCGTGCTCAACACCGGCCGCATCCGCGACCACTGGCACACCATGACCCGCACGGGCAAAAGCCAACGCCTCTCGGCCCACCGTGCCGTGCCCTTCGTCGAGATCCACCCCGATGACGCGGCCCGCTTCCGCCTGAGCGACGGGGGATTTGCCCGCGTGACCACCGATCTCGGCAGCGCGATCCTCGAAGTGACCGTGACGGACGGCGTTCTGCCGGGCTCGATCTTCGCGCCGATGCACTGGAGCGACATGACCGCCTCGAACGGGCGCGCGGCGGCGCTCGCCCGCGGCATCCCCGATCCGGTCTCGGGCCAGCCCGAACTGAAGGCGACGCCGGCCTCCGTCGAAGCCGTGGCCTACCGCTCCCGCGGCTACCTGCTGACGCGGGACGCCCAGGCAGCCCCCGCCGGCTGGTGGTGGGCGCGGGCGACCGTCTCCGGCGGATCGGGCCTGCTCTTCGCGACCCAGGAGGGCTCGCGGGAAATGGCGCTGTCCGTGCGCGGCCTATTCCCCGGCCACGAGCTGGCCGAGTACGTCGATCACGCCCGCGGGCTCTATCGCTGCGCCGTCTACCGCGACGACCGCCTCGTCGCAGCCCTCGCCGTGGCGCCGGGGGACCGGCGGCCGGACTGGGAACTCGCCAAACAGGTGTTTGCCGCCCCCGACATCGAGGCGATCGACCGGCGCACCCTGCTCTCGGGCCGGGCGGCGACCGCCTCGGCCGGTCCGGTGGTCTGCGCCTGCCACGGCGTCGGCCTCGACGTCATCAACGCCACCATCGCGGCCGGAGCCGGTACGGTCGAGGCGGTGGGCGCGGCCTGCAAGGCGGGAACGAATTGCGGCTCGTGCATTCCCGAGATCCGCAAGCTTCTCTCACCGGCGCTTGCGCGCAGCGCCGCGTAGGGGCACCTTTTACGTCCTTTCCCCCTCTTCACGGGGGAAAAGACCGGCCCTCGTCGAATGCACGACGGCCGGTATCACGAGAAGCGTACGCGAAACATCCTCATGAGCACGCCCCGCCAACCCCGTGAAACCCGCGCCGGCCTCGAGCCGCTGGCGGTGTTGCCCGTGTTCGTGCCGCTGCAGGACAAGCGGGCGGTGCTCGCCGGCTCCAATGGCGGCGCTCCCTGGAAGGTGAAGCTGCTCGCCGCCGCCGGCGCCCGGGTCGATGTCTACGCGGAGGAGCCGAGCGAGGAACTGCGCGGCGTGCCGGCCGAGATCGCCGCCGGATCGGTGACGCTGCACGAGCGGCGCTGGACCCCGGACGACCTGCGGGGCGCGGCCTTCGCCATCGGGGCCATGGAGGATGAGGAGGATTGCATCGCCTTCGTCGCGGCGGCGCGGGCGGCCGGCGCGATCGTCAACGCCGTCGACCGGCCCCACCTGTGCGACGTGAAGTTCGGCGCCATCGTCAACCGCTCGCCGCTCGTCGTCGGCATCTCGACCGAGGGCGCCGCTCCGGTCTTCGGGCAGACCGTGCGGGCACGCATCGAGGCGATGCTGCCGCGCGGCTTCAAGCACTGGGTCGCCGCCGCCCGCGACTGGCGCGAGGCGGTCTCGGCCCGCTTCCACGGCTTTTCCGAGCGGCGCGGCTTCTGGGAGCGCTTCACGGACCGCGCCTTCGCCGAGCCGGACCGGGCGCCGACGGAGGCCGACCTCGTCGACCTGCTGGGTCAAACGGAAGCACTGCCCATGGGCGGCGCGGTGACCCTGGTCGGCGCCGGGCCGGGCGATGCCGAACTGCTGACCCTGAAGGCCCTTCGGGCGCTGCGTAACGCCGATGTGATCCTCTACGACGACCTCGTCGCCCCCGAGATCCTCGACTACGCCCGCCGCGAGGCCCGGACCATGCTGGTGGGCAAGACCGGCCACGGTCCGTCCTGCCGGCAGGACGACATCAACGCGCTGATGGTCTCGCTTGCGAAGTCCGGCAAGCAGGTGGTGCGCCTGAAATCCGGCGACCCGCTCGTCTTCGGTCGGGCCGGCGAGGAGATCGAGGCCTGCGAGGCCGCGGGCATTCCCTGCACCATCGTTCCCGGCGTCAGCGCGGCGCAGGGCGCGGCGGCGGCGCTCGGCGTGTCGTTGACCCATCGGGATGCGGCCCGGCGCCTGCAATTCGTCACCGGCCACGACCGGCGCGGGGCGCTGCCGGAGGATCTGAACTGGGGCGCACTCGCCGACAAAAGCGTCACCACCATCGTCTACATGCCCAAGCGGACACTGCGCGCCCTGTTGGAGCGGGCGGTGGCCGAAGGGCTCGCTCCCGAGACGCCGGCCCTCGTGGTGTTCAATGCCACCCGCGCGAAGCAAGCGACGGTGGCCGGTACCGCCGCCGACCTCGCCGGGCGAATCGAGGCCTCGGACCTCGAAGGACCGGCCCTCTTGATGGTCGGCGAGGCCCTGCGTCGGCACAATGCCCGCGGCGCGGAACAGAGCGTCGAGATCCGGGCGGAAGCCTCCTGAACGTCTTGCACACGCACCGCGAGACCGAAGGCCTTGCGGCGTCGCGCGGGCTTGCAGCATGCCCCGGCTCTGTGATGTGAGGGACGGCGCCCCGACATCCGAGGCTGCCGCGCCTCCGGCGATGCAGCGGATCTCGGGATCTTTCTCGCGCGGCCGGCTCGCCCGTCGGGCCGCTTTCACGAAGACGCCTTCGAGGACCCCATGCGTCGTCCGTCCCGCAGCGTTCTCCTGCCGCTTGCTGCCTTCGTCGCCGGCCTCGTGGCGATCTCGGTCGCCCTGGTGATGACGCTGGTGCCGCAGCATCCGCAGAGCGGCCCGAGCGGCATCGGTGGGCCCTTCACCCTGGTGAACCAGGACGGGGCGACGGTCAGCGAGCGCGACTTCGTCGGCAAGCCCTACCTGATGTTCTTCGGCTTCACCCATTGTCCCGACGTCTGCCCGACCACGCTCCAGCAGATCAGCGACGTGCTGGCGGCGCTCGGGCCCAAGGCGGACGCGCTGAAGGTCGCCTTCGTCAGCGTTGACCCTGAGCGCGACAGACCTGAATCGCTCAAGACCTACCTGTCGAGTTTCGATCCGCGCATCGTCGGCCTCACCGGTAGCCCGGAGCAGGTGGCGGCGACGATCAAGACCTTCCGCGCCTACGCCAAGAAGGTGCCGAGCCAGAACGGCGACTACACGATGGAGCACACCGCCCTCGTCTACCTGATGGACGCCCGCAACGGCTTCGTCGGCGCGGTCAACCTGAACCGTCCGGCAGCGGAGACGGCAGCGGAGCTGTCGAAGCGGATCTGACCGCGGCGGCACCGGACGGGCGTCGCCCGAGCGCCCCTGTACGGGAGGTGCGGGCCAACCCATGCTCGGTCTTGTTCCAGCGATGCGGATCGCGCAGCCACTCGATCATCGCCATCCACGCCGCGAGGCTGACCAGCAGTTGGTAGAACGGCAGCAGGAGGACACAGGGTAGGAGATCGCGCCAGCCCCGCCGCAGACAGCCGGCGAAGCCGGGCAGCCACATCGCCGCGAGCCCGGCGAAGAAGACGGTCCAGGCCGCCGCCCGTGTGAGATGGGCCAGGATTGTGCTGTCCGCTGGGGCGAGGAACAGTTCCCCGAGGCTGCCCGCCATCAGGAACGGGTAGAACAGAGCCGAGACGACGGTGCCGGGCACGAAGGCCAGGGCACACAGGCTCTCCGCCGCCCCAAGACGGCGACAGACGGTAAGCGGGCGACGCCCGTGGGTGAAGCTCGTTTGGAGAAAGCCCTTCATCCAGCGCGCCCGCTGGCGCAGCCATGCCTTCAAACGTTTCGGTGCCTCCTCGTACGTGGAACTCGGCAGATCGCCGACACGGTAGCCCGCCAGCGCCAAGCGAAGACCGAGATCAGCATCCTCAGTGACGTTCCAGGCATCCCAGCCGTGCAGCGAGAGGAGCACGCGCGTCCGGAAATGGGTCGAGGTGCCTCCGAGCGGGATCGGCATCCGCCAAGCGGCGAGCGCCGGGGCCAGCACATCGAACAGGGCGGCGTACTCGATCGCGAACAGGCGGGGCAGAATACCATCCGCCTCGTTGTCGATGACCAGACGCCCCTGCAGGCAGGCGGTCGAGGGGGATTGGGCAAACAGCGTGGCCGCGCGCCGGAGCTGGTCGGGCTCGATCACGTCCTCCGCATCGTAGACGACGAGGTGCTCGCCTCGCGCCAAAGGCAGGGCCGCGTTCAGCGCCCGCGGCTTGGTACGCGGTTGGCCGTCGGGTACCGTCACAACTTCGAACCGGGCCGGCAACGGCACCGAGCGGAGAGCGGCGGCCGTCTCCGTATCGTCGGCCTCCAGCAGGAACTTGATGTCGAGCTTGGCCGCCGGGTAGTCGCGGTATTATGCAGCAACCTCACCCATAAGCGTTCAGGTTGATTGTTTGCCCAGAAATAGTTAAGGCGAGCTTAACCATAATCGCTGAACATTCGCACGCCTCGCCGGTTCCGTGGTCTTAGCCGGCGACCTCAATCTGCCTCCCGATGTGGATACGCCACCATGAAGCCGCTTCTGTCGAATTGGACAATCGTCCTAGCCGGACGGTGGAATATGGAGATCCTCAATCCTGAATGGGTCACTGAGAAAATATTCGGGAAAGAAAATGCAGAAATTGATTTAGTCCTCAACGGTATGCAGGCCAATATAAGATATAGATTTGATAATTTGTCATTTGTTCCGCAGCCGAATAACGTCATATTTTCTGTCAATGACACGGAAGACGCCTCATTGCAGTCGATTGAGGATGCAGCATGTAAGTTGTTGCAGGCGCTGCCGATCACGCCTATAACTGCGCTTGGAATCAATTTTACGTACATAGAAGACGAAACGCCCCTGACAATCGCAAAGCTCTTCAACATTAGCGACTCATCCAAATTAGCGGATTACGGGCTTGCGATCAAAAAGACTCGGATCAGAAGGGAAATCGATTTTGCCGACCGGCAGTTAAATCTAATCATATCTCAGCTTGAGGGAACCGCGTCTCGTATTGCGCTCAACTATCATGTGCCGACAAATGACACCGCCGTCGCTCTTGAGGCCCTTCGCGGCCACACAGTAGGCTTGCGTCATAGATCGGAAGATCTGCTCTCCACTATTTACGATCTTACTGTTCAGGATGATGAAGATGCGTAAGCGTCAAATTGATACAGAAATTGGTATTCCGGAAGGGGCCTCGCGGCCGACGCACATTGTTGTCGAAGCTGGGCGTGTGTCTTCTTTTCCCGAAGAACAAGAAGGAGCTTTATTTGCTTTGACGCTGAGAATAGGAGCTGCACGAAAATTTAGTTTTACATATGACGTTGCTGCGTCTCGCAAGAGGCGAAACAATCTGATTGCGAATGGCCGGATTGTATTTAAGTCAACTGATTGGGAATAAATAGCCTCGTATTATGCATTTCACTTATAGAAAGCCGGACTCAGCCGAAGATTTGCAGCAGGGGGATATATTGGCTCCCACTGCAGAGCTTAAAGCTCTTATAGAAAAATATCATCCTTACTATGCCAATGCTAAATTTACGGGATATCTCGTTGCGACACAGTCTTGCGATCTAGTCCGCCGCAAGGACGGTGTCGGTGCCGAATATATTGGTTTATGCGCCATTAAGCCATTTACTGGCGTGTTGGATCGAGAAATTAAAAAATATCAGTCATCTTTATTAGTCGCGGCGGAGGCGATTGGCAGCCGCAGCAGGGACCGCGTTCTGATGTTCATAGAACGATTACTCAATAATAATCATCCGGAATATTTTTACTTGCACGAAGATCCTGTGCATGGCGTTGCAGAACGCTCATGTGCTTATCTGCGCCTCGCCATCAGCGTTCGATCTGAGCACTATGACGTCTGTTTGTCATCGCGCAGGCTTGCGCTGGAACTGGGGTTTCAGTCGAAACTCGGATGGCTCATAGGGAATCTTTATTCTCGCGTCGGGACCGAAGATTGGGCTCCTAAAAATAAGACGGACAGCGAGTGGAAGAAACTTTTAAATTCGATTTTAGAAGAAAGCGTCGCCGTAATAGATGACAAGAAGGCCGATGCCGCCAAGAAGAAGATCAAGATCGAAGACCTTGATGGCGTACCGAGCGAGGAAATAAGAAACCGAATCAACGCGGTTGCCGTGCGCAACCGCAAGGACGAAGTAATAGAGATTATAATAGACCAGCTTTTGGCCGATGATGTTATAGACAAGGCGTCGTCGGAGAAGGTTAAAGTGCGCCTGACGCAGAATGCGTCGCTCGCATCAGTATTTAAATAAATTAGGTAATTAGACGCTTAGCAACCGCCACACCCGTACATTCTTCTCGCGACCGGCATCGGCAATTCGCCCTTGCCGTACAGCCGTTCCAAGGGATTGAATCAGCCGGTAGGCCACGGCCTTGCGAAGCTGCATGTCGCCCTCGTCCCATCCCTTCATACGGATTACGGCCAGCGCGATCTCCCGCGTGTTGAGAGGCTTGCCTGCCTCCTCAATTGCCTGCCTGCAGAGCTTGAACATCTCTCCATAGGCAAACAGCCGGTTGAGGTGGGCGTAGGCTGGAAAGCGCGTCTGCGTCTCAGGCGATACCTCATAGAGCGCTAGAACGGCCGTAACGCTGGACAAGTCGCGCTCTGCCTTCTCAATCTGCCGGCGCAACTCGGCAATGTGCGCCTCGATCTCGTTGCGCTTGGCTTGAAGCGTGGTGACGATCTGCGGGAGTGCCATTAGGCGGCTCCCTTCGGCAGGTGGTGGCGCTGCCAGTAGCCCTTCCACACATGAGACGGCGGGTGACGGAGCGAAGCGCCCGCAATCATCTGGTACTGCCCGCCGTTGCTGACGCGGCGGTAGTTCTCGCGCCACGCCATCTCAGCGGCGTAGGCGGCGAGGTACGGACCGGCGATGTGGTGGTGAACGCCCATCTCCGACCGACGGAGGCGAGAGAAAAACGACTCGGCTTGGTTGGTGCAGGCTTCGTCGGCGCTGTAGGCGACCTGATGGTTGATGCGATGGGTCTTGAACGACTTGTGCAGCCGATCCCACCCCTTCGCCTCGTCGGCATGGACGACAGAGCCGGAGGCGACGCGCGCCTCAATCGTCTCCACGCTCTCAGCTTCGGTGCGGAAGGTGAAGGTAAGCGCCTTGCCCTTGCGCTCGCGGATCACGACGACGACGCGACGCTTGCCCGTCTGGTTCTCGGCAAGGCGGCGGTCGCGCCGATCCGCCTTCATGTTCTCTGGACGGACGTGCCCGCCGAAATAGGCACCGTCCACCTCTACGGTGCCAGACACGGTAGCGTCGGCTGTCTCAGCCGCCACAGCCTCGCGCAGCTTGTGAGCCATGACGAAGGCCGTCCGGTACTGGACGTTGAGATCGCGGCTGAGTTGGAGCGCGCTGTGCCCTTTGGCGCCGTTCGAGAAAATAGCGATGGCAAGCAGGTGGTCGCGGATCGGCAGCTTGCGGCTGGCGAAGATGGTCCCGCTCGTGACGCTATATTGGTGGCGGCAACCAGCGCACTTGAACAGCTTGCGGGTGGCGATGAAGGAGTGCTTGAGGCAGCCACAGCGCGGGCAGAAGGGGGCACCGTCAGTCTCGGCCCACCGGATCGCCTTGAACGTCTCCCAAGCCGCCTCATCAGTCATCCGCGCGACTTGAGCGAGGCTGAGAGAGCGGGCGGCGCGGGAGAGAAGGAAGTGCTGAGCCACAGCGGCCACCTGAACGTTTTGCGTTGAGGTGATTGTTATGGTGCAGTTGAGCGCACGTCAACTCTTTTAGTCGCCTTGACGCAAAATGCCTCACGCGCTATCTCTTCGGTGCAATGACACCTCAGCACTGCCGCGCAGCTAGAGCTTGGTTGGACTGGTCGCAGGGCGACCTGTCTCAACGCGCCAATATCGGGCTGAGCACGATCCGGCAGTTTGAGAACGGCTTACGCACGCCGATCACCAACAACCTGCTGGCGATGCGGCGTGCCTTTGAGGAAGCCGGGATCGTCTTGAACGATGATCCGGCCGGGATCGCCTTTGTAGGCAACCCCGGCGCTAAGGATCAGAACGGAAGCGGCGAGGCCCCGTGATGCGAGAGGCCGCGCACGATCTTAGAGACCGTGCCGCCGTTGACGCAGAAGTAGAACGCAGCCCGCGACTGGCTCCACCGCAGCACCAGGACGGCGTGGAGGATGTGGCAGGCGGTGGTGTGATCGCAGGGGAACTCGTGAGTCATAGTCGGTCCTTTACGCCATACAGGCGAATTGGAGGGACCGGCTTGAACGAAAGCTCCAGAGATGCGATTTTGAAGCTGCTGGGCCTCGCATTCGGATCTCCCGTCCAAACCGGGTGATTGGCTGCAAGGTTCGACCCGGAGCCGGTGTTACCAGCACCGACTCCGGGTCATCAGGCTCTTCTGGGCCCATGGTTGCCGACCATGACGTTCTCCTCTGTTGGCGCCTTCCGGACGCGGGGTGGGACGGGTAGCTCAGCCGAACACGCCAGAGCGTGCTCCGACTGAGCCGGCATCTGAGCCGTCCGACGCACCACCGTCGGACGGCTCATTCTCTTTAGAGGGCACGCGATATAGCTTGCCCTCCTTGATGATCTTACCATCCCTAATAAGCACGCTAAGCGACTTATAGAATGCGCCAGTGCTTCGCTTCATGCCACTGGCAATAGCGGGGTCGTTGCTCATCAGGTAAGAAAGGATATCTGCGCTTTTGATCGGCCCGCGTTCAGAGATAATGCGCAGAATTGCTGGCCTTATCGATCCGCGGTCATGTTCAGGTGCGGTTGGCGGCTTGGTCTGCCAGGGAAGGCAGTAATAGTCTCCCTTTTTTGTTATCTCACCCCTTCCGATCATCTTGCGCATGGCGTTATAGAGCGCGCCACCGTATGGGCCGACATCTTGCTCAAGGGGATGGCCTTCGAGCCGCTGCATAAGATCAGCTGTCGTCAGCCCGTACTTGGAGTCGCCGAGGATACTCAGAATGGTTGGCGCCCACTTGCGGCCCCGGTTTGGGCCTCCTCCTTCCTCATCGCCCTCGCCATCAACCGCCAAAGCCGCCTTCATCTGAGGCGGCATAAAAAGAGAGGCAGCAGCGAGCTTGGCGTTGAGGGTCTCCAGGCGCTTCGCCAAAGCCTCATGCTCACGAGCCACAGAGTCGCGCTCCTCCTTGAGGCGTAGAACGCTCTCAAGGGTAAGGAGAACAGGACTTTGCGGCTGCGAATCAGGCACGGCAACACCCTCTGGTACCCTCATAAGTACCAACTCTCGCCCCCATGACAAGGGGAAGAGAGATGAGTGGATGAGGAAAGGGCGGGAGGAGAGAGAAACCATCATCTCACCTCAACGTTTTTAGGTGAGGTTGCTGCATAATACCGGGTAGTCGAGCCGCGCCAGCGTCCGCACGAGGCGTGGCACCACCGCCGCCTCCCGGTAGAGGGCGACGAGCACGGTGTAGGTCGGAAGCCTCGCATCGGTGAGGAGCACGGGTCGCGGTCCCCCCAGCTGAGCCACACTCGTGCCGACGGCCGCGAGGCGGAAGGTGAGCAGAGCCAGCATCAGGGCTTGGATCAGCGTCAAAAGGATGAAGCCGATGACGCTGGGAAGGCGCACGAGAGCGACGAGCAGGGCAAGCACGGTGCCCACGAGCGCCAAATCCAACGCCTGCGGTCCCGGACGGCAAGACCAGTCGGGCCTCAGATGCTCCAAGGCTTCGGAGGCCTCGGTGGCAATGCTGTCGCCGTGCCGGGCGAACACCACCTGCCTGAGGCATGTCGGCGTCGTGATGGCGGGCCTGTATTCTAGGCGCGCCGCTGCCCGGATCAGCCGGGCGACCGCTGCGCCGCGCGGGGCGGCGACAACGCGGGCGGCGGAACCGGGAGCCAGCGGCGCGGCGCCGATGACGAGGCTGTGCGGGTAGAGCAGGCCATCGCCCAACCGCATAGAGCCGCCGAGAAACGGGGTTTTGAGGCGTCGGGCCAGTGCCTTATAGAACGCTTCCTCGGAGAGGAGCCCTTCGTTGAGAAGGGCCGTCGCTGCATCCGTCCCGCAGCGGCGGGCGATGGCGCAAGCCCGATTCAGCGTCTTCGGCGACACGCCTTCGTCGGCGAGAAAGGCGATTTCCGCTGGCCAGCCCTTGGAAACCGAGGCTGTAGCTTCGGCCGACCGGGCCGCGATTCCTCCGATCGCGACCGCTCTGGCTTGGATGGGAGGCGTTTCGGTGTCACGGCGATCAGCGAGGTCGAACAGGGGCGGCTCCCCGCAGCCCTATGCCGTGCTAGGGAAAGGTATGGGCTCCGACCTTTCCATGAACGTGTATCGCTCCGCTTCCTCAACCCCTGCGTCAAGATCTCGGCGGATCTTGCTCTCCGCGATTGGTGGCGTCCTGATCAACCTGCTCGCAGGCGTTGCACAGGCACAACAACCGTCGACCACTGCCGCGGCGGAACCGCCCGTCGCGACGATTCCGAATTTCTGGAATCCGCGGGCCCGCGGCGAGCGTGTCGAGGCGCCGCAGACCGGGCGAGCCGTGCGGTTCATGACCGATGACGAGTTCCCGCCGCTGCATTTCGCGGGGCCCGACGGAACGCCGACGGGCTTTGCCGTGGAGCTCGCCCGCGCGGTCTGCGAGCGGCTGGCGATCAGCTGTACGGTGCAGGCACGCCGCTTCGACACCCTGCTCGACGCACTCGCCGACAAGCAGGGAGACGTGGTGGCCGCCGCCGTGCCCCTGACTGCGGGACTGCGCGCGCGCTTCCTGGCGACGCGGCCCTATTTCCGTTGGCCCGCCCGCTTCATCACCCGCAAGGATCGCAGCCTGCCCGCACCATCCGCGGCCACCCTCGCCGGGCGGAATGTCGGCGTCGTTGAGGGCAGCGCCCACGAGGCCTACCTGAAGGCCTATTTTCCCAAGGCGACGCGAAAAACCTTCACCGATCTCTCTGCAGTTGAGAGCGCCCTCAAGCGCGGCGAGGTCGACTACCTGTTCTCCGATGGTCTCAGCCTCGCGCTCTGGCTGAACGGCCAGGAGGCGGAGGGGTGCTGTGCCTATTCCGGCGGCGACTACCTGGAAAATCGCTATTTCGGCGAAGGCATCGGCTTCGTCACCCGCACCGAGGACGCGGCACTGGCCCGCGCCCTCGACGATGCACTGCAGCGGGTGTGGGACGACGGGAAATACGCCGAGCTTTATCTACGGTTTTTTCCGGTCAGTCCGTTCTGACGCGAGCCGGATTGCCCTACCTGCTGTAGCGTGAAGCCGGCACTCCTTGGGGCCCGCACGCCCCGACTGACCTTAAGGCTCGAATGGACCATCGCGAATGCCGAAGCCGTACAGCACCCGACCGGAACAAGCGCGTCGCCGCTTCGGAGAGCCGAGCCCCCCGCAACGCGAGGGCGACCTTTCACTGGAGAGACGGCGGAAGCTCGCGCTGAACCGGTTCACGTATAGCGGCGGATTCGACGGCTACGAAGGCCGCATGATCCTGAGGCCCGAGTTGAGGCGGGGCGGATGCCCTGACGGATCCCGCTGATACTTCCTGCTCGGGCAAGGGTTGGCCTTTGCGCCGGTCTCCGCGGTGGCACCGCCGTTGCGGTCTCGGAAGGCTTTACGAATCCAGCGCCCGGACGGACGGCTCACCTCCCGGACGCAATCGTCAGCGCCGTCCGGCCACGCGCCGCATTCCCCCGCCGCGGGACTGGCCGGCATCCTCCTCGAACAGCTCCGCGAGCTTTTCCGTCATCGCGCCGCCGAGTTCCTCGGCATCGATGATCGTCACGGCGCGGCGATAGTAGCGCGTCACGTCGTGGCCGATGCCGATGGCGAGCAGTTCGACCGGCGAGCGGGTCTCGATCTCTTCGATCATGTAGCGCAGGTGGCGCTCGAGGTAGTTGCCGGGATTGACCGAAAGCGTCGAGTCGTCGACCGGCGCGCCGTCGGAGATCACCATGAGGATTCGGCGCTGCTCGGGCCGCGCGAGCAGGCGCTTGTGGGCCCAGTCCAGCGCTTCGCCGTCGATGTTCTCCTTCAGAAGACCCTCGCGCATCATCAGCCCGAGGTTTTTCCGAGCCCGGCGCCAGGGGGCGTCGGCCGACTTGTAGATGATGTGGCGCAGGTCGTTGAGGCGACCGGGAGAGGGCGGCTTTCCGCCGGCGAGCCACGCCTCGCGGGACTGCCCCCCCTTCCAGGCTCGGGTGGTGAAGCCAAGGATTTCGACCTTCACGCCGCAGCGCTCCAGCGTGCGCGCGAGGATGTCGGCGCAGGTCGCGGCCACGGTGATCGGGCGCCCACGCATCGAACCGGAATTGTCCAGCAGCAGTGTGACCACGGTGTCGCGGAAGTCCGTGTCCTTCTCCTGCTTGAAGGAGAGTGGCTGGAACGGATCGGTTACGACGCGAACGAGACGGGCCGGGTCGAGTTGGCCCTCCTCCAGATCGAAGTCCCAGGCGCGACTCTGCTGCGCCAACAGGCGGCGCTGCAGGCGGTTGGCGAGGCGCCCGACCACCCCCTGGAGGTGGGCGAGCTGCTTGTCGAGATAGCTGCGCAGGCGCGTCAGCTCCTCGGCGTCGCACAGATCCTCGGCCTCGACGATCTCGTCGAAGCGCGGGTTGTAGACCTTGTAATCGGGGCCGGTGCGCTCATTGCCGCGCTGGCTCGGCGGACGCCAGGATTCGGACGCCTCCTCCGACTCCGCGTCTTCGGCTTCCTCCGGCAACTCGCCCGAGGGCGCGTCGGCGGATTCGGTGGCGCCCTCGTCGAGTTCGTCGGTGGCCTCGTCGGTCACCTCGATCTCGGCGCGGTCGCCCTGGCTCTGCTCCTCGGCCTCGCCCTCGCTCGGCTGCTGCTCGTCGTCCTGCGCCTGGTTCTCGTCCTCGTCGCTCTCGTCGTCCTGATCGAGGGGCGTCTCATCCGCCATGTCGAGGGAGGAGAGCAGATCGCGCACCGAGCGGGCGAAGCTGCGCTGATTCTCGATCGTGCCGAGCAGCCCGTCGAGGTTCTTGCCCGCCCGCGCCTCGATATGCTCGCGCCATAAATCGACGATCCGGGCGGCGGCCGGCGGCGGCTTCTGGCCGGTCAGGCGTTCGCGCACCATCAGCGCGATGGCATCCTCCATCGGCGCGTCGGCCCGGTCGGTGATGTTCTCGTACTTTCCGCCACGGTGGTAGCGGTCCTCCAGCATCGCGGTGATGTTGGCCGCCACGCCGTCCAGCCGGCGCGAGCCGATCGCCTCGACGCGAGCTTGCTCGACGGCATCGTAGACCGCCCGGGCGGCGGCATTGTCGGGGGCCAGCCGGCGGTGAACGCTCGCGTCGTGGCAGCCGAGGCGCAGGGCCATCGAGTCGGAGTGCCCGCGCAGGATCGCCGCGTCCTCCGCGGTGATGCGCCGGGTCGGCTCGGGCAGGCGCGCCTTGTCGCCGATCAGCGCCGGCCGATCGCTGGCATAGGTGACGTCGATGTCCGGCCGCTTGGCGATGGCACGCAGGCAACCGGCTACCGAGCGCTTCAGCGGCTCGGCGCCGGGTTCCTTGCGATCGCCGGTCTTGGGACGGTTGGTCAGGGCCATATCTTCGCGGACGCCACCGGACTCGAGTTCGAAGGCCCGGCCGGGGCAGTGCCGCGATACCGGGGAATCAGCGCCGTCCCCAACGCGTGCCAGCGCGGGGACGGCCGCTCGATCAGCTCAGAGCGACGTTCAGCGCGCTCTCGGGCAGCTCCTTGCCGAAGGCGCGCTGGTAGAATTCGGCCACCAGCGGCCGCTCCAGCTCGTCGCACTTGTTGAGGAAGGTCACCCGGAAGGCGAAGCCGATGTCGCGGAAGATGTCGGCGTTCTCGGCCCAGGTGATGACCGTGCGCGGGCTCATCACGGTCGAGAGGTCGCCGTTCATGAAGGCGTTGCGGGTGAGATCGGCCACGCGCACCATCCGGTTCACCGTGTCGCGCCCGCCGTCGCTCCGGTAGTGGGGCGACTTCGAGAGCACGATGTCGACCTCGCGGTCGTGCGGCAGGTAGTTCAGCGTGGTGACGATCGACCAGCGGTCCATCTGGCCCTGGTTGATCTGCTGGGTGCCGTGATAGAGGCCGGACGTGTCGCCCAGGCCCACGGTGTTGGCAGTGGCGAACAGGCGGAAGCCCGGATGCGGGCGGATGACGCGCTTCTGGTCGAGCAGCGTCAGACGGCCGGACAGCTCCAGCACCCGCTGGATCACGAACATCACGTCGGGGCGGCCGGCATCGTACTCGTCGAAGACGAGGGCGACGTTGTTCTGCAGCGCCCAGGGCAGGATGCCGTCCTGGAAGGCGGTGACCTGCTTGCCGTCCTTCAGGACGATGGCGTCCTTGCCGACGAGGTCGATGCGCGAGACGTGGCTGTCGAGGTTGATCCGGATACAGGGCCAGTTCAGCCGCGCCGCGACCTGCTCGATATGCGTCGACTTGCCGGTGCCGTGATAGCCGGTGACCATGACGCGGCGATTGCGGGCGAAGCCCGCCAGGATCGAGAGCGTCGTCTCCCGGTCGAAGATGTAGTCCGGATCGAGATCCGGCACGTGCTCCTCGGGTTCGGAATAGGCCGGCACCTTGAGGTCGAGGTCGATGCCGAACACCTCGCGGACAGAAACCTGGCGGTCGGGCAAGGAAGCGGGCGTATCGTCGGACAGCATACGGAACCTCATCGAGGCGGCCGGGAGCGTGCGTAAGCCCGCGCGACCGCGCATTTTCGTCGTCAACTCACCTGCCGGGCAGCCCGACCGGAAGCGGGCGGATGTCTTCCTTAATCGCCGCCCCTCGGCATCGCCAAGGGGGCTCTGCCAGAAAGAGGGTTCGGCCAGAAGGACAGTTCATCCGGGGAAGCCGGCTTCGCAAAGAAGCGGTATCGTATGGATATAGGGCGCGCACGGACATTTGCTGCCCCACCCGCCGCCGGACGGACCGGCGCCCGGCGCAAGGGCCGCACGCATCTCCCGTACCGGAACCGACACGGATCGACCCGGCAGAGCGGCGGCGTACTCAGCACATCCCGGCGGCACGCAACACGTCGTGGGCGCGGATGATGTCGCGCAGGCGATCCTCGAAGGAGCGGTCGCCGCCGTTGGCATCCGGGTGGAAGCGCTTCACCAGGGTCTTGTACTGAGCCTTGATCGCCGCCGTGTCGGCGTTCTCGTCGAGACCCATGATGTCGAGCGCCTTGCGCACCGCTGCCGAGTGGCGCGGTCGCTGCGGCTCTTGGGGCGCCTGTCGGCTCTTCGCACCGCCAAGGCCGTTGGCCCGCAGGATGCCGAGCGGGTCGGCATAGGCCCAGTCGCGCTCGGCCTCGGGCTGGCTCCCCTTTGCCCCCTTCGCCCCTTTTGCTTTGCCCTCGGCCGCGCCGGCGGCCGCGTTCATGCCCATCGACCATGTCGGCCGGTGGCCGATGATCGCGTCCTTCTGGTAGGCCTCGACCGCGGCATCGTTCATGCCGTCGAAGTAGTTGTAGGCGGCGTTGTAGGCGCGCACGTGGTCGATGCAGAAGCGCCAGTACTGCCCCTCCTGCTTGCGGCCCTTGGGCGCGCGGTAGAGACCCGGATGGGTGCAGCCCTGCGCCTCGCAGCCCGCTTCGGCCGTGGCGGCGCCGGCGCCGGCACCCGTCCGCGCACCGGCCCGCGCCCCCGCCTTCGTTCCCTGCTTGGGATCGTCACAGGTCGGCTTGATGCGGATGCGGTCGAACAGCGGCGAGTTGAGATCCATGACGGGCCGATTATGAGGGGCGGACGCGCCGACGAAAAGGCCGTTGGGCCTGATGCCGCATGCGTCGATCCGGGGTTGACGTTCTCAAGCCGGTTTCGTGCCGGGCCAGTCGGTCCGACACACAGACAAGTGACACCCCAAGTGACACCCCAAGCACTGCCGTTCGCAGCGAGGAAACGATGACCGGGACCCTGAAGGACTGGATCGCCGAGCGCTTGGACGCCGAACTGGCGCCGACCGCGCTGGATGTCGTGGACGAGTCGCACCTGCATGCCGGTCATGCCGGAGCGCGGCCGGAGGGAGAGACCCATTTCCGGCTCGATGTCGTGTCGGCGGCGTTCGAAGGGAAGAGCCGGGTCGAGCGCCACAGGCTCGTCAACGGGCTTCTCGACGACGCTTTTAAGCGCGGGCTGCACGCCCTGGCGGTGCGCGCGCGCACCCCGGGCGAGGCGGGCTGAGGCCGGGCCGCGGACAGGGGAGGGCGACGGTCGTGGCACTCCACTGCACGCCGCAGATCGCGATCGACGAGGCCGAGATCGAGGAGAGCTTCGTGCGTGCCTCGGGTCCGGGCGGGCAGAACGTCAACAAGCTCTCGACCGCGGTGCAGCTGCGATTCGACGTACGCCGCTCGCGCAGCCTGCCCGATGCCGTGGCGGTGCGGCTGATGCGGCTCGCCGGCCGCCGCCTGACGGGGGAGGGTGTGCTCATCATCACCGCCCAGCGCTTCCGCACGCAGGAGCGCAACCGGGCGGATGCCCGCGAGCGGCTCGCGGCGCTGGTCGCGGAAGCCGCGGTGCCGCCGACGCCGCGCCGCGCTACGCGGCCGACCTTGGCCTCGAAGAAGCGGCGCCTCGACGAGAAGAGCCACCGCAGCGGCGTCAAGCGGCTGCGCGGCGGCCCTGGCGACGATGGATGACGACGTCAGCCGGCCGCGGGAGCGACCGCCGTCGGTTTCGCCTCCGGATGCGCGTCGGGCTGCGGGGCCGCGATACCCGAAACGTAATGCGTGTCCTTGAGCAGGATCGTCAGGACGAGCGAGACCACAGCCAACAGGGCGGCAAGGCCGGCCGGAAACAGGAAGGCCCGCTCGCCGAACCATCCGTGAAGGAAGCCGCCGACGACGGCGCCGGTGCTGAGCGCGCCCCAGAGCGGCGCCTGCAGCCAGAAGGACGGGGCCGGCTTGTGCAGGATCAGGTTGGCGACACCTGCGCCGAAGCGCACCACCGTTCCGGTGACGTAGGTGATGGCGAGGCTGCGGCCCGCCTCGTCCTGAAGCGTCGCGTTCTGGATGCCGAGCGCCAGCACGATCGGGTAGGCATGAAGCGGAAATGCCGTCGTGCCGAAAGGAACGAGCAGGCCGATGGCGAACAAAACCGCCTGGATGATGAGCAGCACCGAGAGCCGGAATCGGCCGGACCAGGCCGCGATCAAGGTGCCGATGAAGGCGCCGAAGCAGAACAGGGCGATCACGCTGGCAAAGCGCGTGGTTCCGTCCCAATCGAAGCCGGACACGGCCACACCGAAGCGCGTGGTGTTGCCGCTCATGAACGACATGAAGAGCTGAGAGAATTCGAGGAAGCCGATCGAGTCGGCCGCGCCCGCGGTGCTGGCTAGCATAAGGGCAAAGGGCACCCGCGTCATTGGACTTGCTGGAAAGGCCTTGTTCGACTCGTCAGCCATCGGTTCCCCTAGTTTTGCTCCGCAGCACAACGGTATGACGGCTCTTCGGTTGCATCCATTTCATGAGCTCCGATCAAGTGTTTGTGCAGGATTAAGATCCGCCCTGGCACGTCTATTCTCTTCTGGCGCCGGATAGCGGCCGGACGCATCTCGGTGATGATCAGACCGGCCCGTTGCACCTCGGTCCTCAGGTAGGCGTCGGCATGGGCGTAGCGCCCGTCGGCGCCGAGCACGGCACCCATTTCCCCGCCCTGCGGCGACTGGACGGTGAAGACGGCGGCCCCTCCGGGCCGCAGCGCGCGGGCCATTCCCGCCAGCGCTGCTGCAAGATCTCCCAGGTAGATGAAGACGTCGGCCGCCACGATCAGGTCGGCCGAGGCTTCCGGTTCGTCCGCGAGAAAGGTGACGAGATCGGCCTCGACGAGACGCTGGTAGAGTCCGGTGCGGCCGGCCAGCGCGAGCATGGCGGGGGAGAGGTCGCATCCCGCTAGACGCCCGACCCGGCCCGCGAGCGCCTGCCCCATCAAGCCGGTGCCGCAGCCGAGATCGAGCACGTTCGGGAAGTGTTGCGGTGCACAAGACGCAGGCGCACCCGGAAGCGAATCGAGCGCCGCGACGATCAGCGCCGGTCCACAATAGCCGAGTTCATCCACGAGATGCCGCTCGAAGCGCGGGGCATAGCCGTCGAACAGCGCACGGACATAGGCCGGCGAGATCGCCGCGAGCGCATCGCCGCCACCGAGCGCCGCCTGATGCAGGCGGCTGCCGAGCGCGTCCGCCGGGTCGAGGCCGAGCGCCCGCTCGAACGCCGCGAGTGCCGCCTGCCGGTCGGCCGCGTCGCGACTCCGCTCGAAGATGGCTTCGCGAGCCCGGCCGAGCAGGAACCAGGCGGGCGCGTAGCCGGGCGCGAGATCGAGCGCTTGGCTCGCCATCTCGGCGGCCGCCTCGGGGTCGCCCTCCGCGAGGCAGGCCTCGGCATAGGCGTAGCGGCGGTCGGCGAGGAGGTCACCGGAGGAGCGCTGGTGTGACATCGCGGCAGGATGGCGGGTTGTCGGTGTTGCGGAATGATCCGCCCTATATCCCGGCCGATGTCGCAGCGCGCCTCCGATCTCCTCACCCTGACCCGCGAGGGCCTCTATTGTCCGCTCGGGCGCTTCCACGTCGATCCGACACGGCCCGTCGAGCGAGCGCTGATCACGCACGGCCATGCCGACCACGCCCGCGCCGGCCACGGGACCGTGCTGGCCACCCCCGAGACGCTGCGGATCATGGCGGTGCGCTACGGCGAGGATTTTTGCACCTCCCGCCAGGAGGCGCGGCTGTCTGAGCGGATGCGGATCGGTGACGTCATCGTGTTCTTTGCCCCCGCCGGGCACGTCCTCGGCTCGGCGCAGATCGCGATCGAGCGCGAGGGTCAACGCATCGTCGTCTCGGGCGACTACAAGCGCGCCCCCGACCCGACCTGCCTCCCGTTCGAGACCGTGCCCTGCGACGTGTTCATTACGGAGGCCACCTTCGGCCTACCGGTCTTTCGTCATCCCGACACGCGCGGCGAGGTGCGCAAGCTGATCGAGTCGGTGACGCTGTTTCCCGAGCGCGCGCACATCGTCGGCGCCTACGCGCTGGGCAAGGCGCAGCGGGTGATGGCGCTGCTGCGCGAGGAAGGCTGGGATCGGCCGATCCATCTGCACGGGGCGATGGAGAAACTGACCGAGCTCTATAAGCGCGAAGGCGTGCCGCTCGGCGAGACGCCGAAGGTGGTGGCCGCGGACCGGAAGGACCTGCATGGCGCCATCGTGCTCTGCCCGCCTTCGTCAATTCAGGATCTCTGGTCGCGAAAATTCCCCGATCCGGTCACCGCCTTCGCCTCGGGCTGGATGCGGGTGCGCGCCCGCGCGCGGCAGAAGGGCGTCGAGTTGCCCCTCGTCATCTCCGACCATTCCGACTGGCCGGACCTGTGCCGGACGATCCTCGATACGGGAGCGGAGGAGGTCTGGGTGACGCACGGGCAGGAGGACGCGCTGGTGCATTGGTGCGGCACGCGCGGCATCCGCGCCAAGCCGCTGCACATGCTGGGCTACGGCGACGACGGCGAGGCCGAGCCCGATCCCGGGCACGATCCGAAGATGGAGGAAGCCTCGGCGTGAACGACTTCGCCCACCTCCTCGATCGCCTCGCCTACGAGCCGCGCCGCAACGCCAAGCTGCGCCTGCTGCAGGACTTTTTTGCCGGCACGCCCGACCCGGAGCGCGGCTGGGCACTCGCCGCCATGACCGGCGGATTGACCTTCCGGGAGGCGAAGCCGGCGCTGATCCGCGCCCTGGTGGAGGAGCGGGTCGATCCGGTGCTGTTCGCGCTCTCGCACAACTACGTGGGTGATCTCGCCGAGACCACGGCGCTGATCTGGCCGGGACCGGAGGAATCGTCAGACGCGTTCCCCTCTCCCCGCACGCGGGGAGAGGGCTCCGACGACGACCTTGTCGTCGGCGCGACGAGCGGTAGCGACGGTGAGGGAGCCTCGAAGGATGAGGTTCTTCCGGATCCGCCCCCTCACCATCGTTTGCCGGCTCGCTCTGCCGACGACGCGGTCGGCAGAGAACTTTCCCCGCGCGCGGGGAGAGGGGATGCTCTCAGCCCCGGTCCAGGCCACAACAACCCACCTCCTTCGGTCCCTACCCTTGCGGAGGTCGTGGAAACCCTCGCCACCACCCCTAAGCGCGCGTTGCTGCAGCATCTCGCCCACTGGCTCGACGCCCTTGATGAGACGGGGCGCTGGGCGCTGCTCAAGCTCGTCACCGGCAACCTGCGGGTCGGCGTCTCGGCCCGCCTTGCCAAGACGGCGGTCGGCGCGCTCGGCGGCCACGAGGCGGATGCGGTGGAGGAGGTCTGGCACGGGCTCAAACCGCCCTACACCGAGCTGTTCGCCTGGGTGGAGGGACGCGGCGAGCGGCCCGAGAGCCGCAACCCGGCCCCGTTCCGGCCGCCGATGCTGTCGCACCCGGTGGAAGAGTTCGAAGACCTCGAAACGCTCGAACCCGAGGCGTTCTCCGCCGAGTGGAAATGGGACGGCATCCGCGTCCAGCTCGCGGGCGGCCGCGACAACCAGGGCCGGCAGGTCCAGAAAGTCTACTCGCGCACGGGTGAGGACATTTCCGAAGCCTTCCCCGATCTCATGGATGCGATCACCTTCAACGGTGCCCTCGACGGCGAGTTGCTGATCCTGCGCGAGGGCCGGGTGCAGAGCTTCAACGTGCTCCAGCAGCGGCTCAACCGGAAGGCGGTGACGGGCAAGCTGCTCGACGAGTTCCCGGCCCATGTCCGCGTCTACGACGTGCTGGCGGCCGAGGGCGAGGATCTGCGTGGGCTGCCCTTCGCCGAGCGCCGGCCCCGGTTGGAGGCCCTGGTGCGGCGGCTCGACCATGGCCGCATCGACCTCTCGCCGCTCGTTCCCTTCACGACCTGGGACGAGGTGGCCGCCGCCCGCGCCGACCCGGCCTCGGCGGGGGCGGGGGCAGATGCCGACGCGATCGAGGGCGTGATGCTCAAGCGCCTCAACAGCCCCTACCTGCCCGGCCGCCCCAAGGGCCCATGGTGGAAGTGGAAGCGCGAGCCCTACGTGGTCGATGCGGTGATGATGTACGCCCAGCGCGGCCACGGGAAGCGCTCGTCGTTCTACTCGGACTACACCTTCGGCTGCTGGCGCGAGGGGGCGGAAGGCGAGGAGTTGGTGCCGGTCGGCAAGGCCTATCACGGCTTCACCGATGCCGAGCTGCAGAAGCTCGACCGCTACGTCCGCAATCACACGACGAAGCGCTTCGGCCCGGTGCGCGAAGTCGCCTACGGCCGCGAGACCGGGCTGGTGCTGGAGATCGCGTTCGAGGGCGTGCAGCGCTCGACGCGGCACAAGTCGGGCGTGGCCATGCGCTTCCCCCGGGTCAGTCGCATCCGCTGGGACAAGCCCCCGGCGGAGGCCGACCGGGTCGATGTGCTGGAACGGATTCTGGCCCGCGGCGAGCGCGAGGTCGCGCCGGGCGCGGCGATGGAGGCGTCGGAATGAGGCAGGCGGGCAGAAGTGCCGGAAAGATCGGGCCGCTCGAAGGTTTTTCGGCGGGCGCGGTGAGCCGGCAGGCGAGCGCGCGGATCACGGTCGCGACGCCCGGCCAGGGCTTCACGGATATCACCGAGGCGGTGGCGGCCTTCGTGGCGGAGAGCGGCATCCGCTCCGGCCTTGTCAGCGTGTTCTGCCGGCATACCTCGGCCTCGCTGACGATCCAGGAAAACGCCGACCCGGATGTGCGCGTCGATCTGATGACCGTGCTCGACGGCTTCGCGCCCCGCCACGGGCAGTATGTCCACGGCATGGAGGGGCCGGACGACATGCCGGCTCATATTCGCACGATGCTGACCGATTCGGGTCTCACCGTTCCCCTCCGCGACGGCCGCCTCGCGCTCGGCACGTGGCAGGGCATCTACCTGATCGAACACCGCGACCGGGGCCACCGGCGAGAAATCGCGCTGCACGCGGTCGGCGCGTGAGGCCCCTCAGCGCCGGATCAGGATCACGCCACCGACCAGCAGGGCGACGCCGATCAGGCGCAGGCCATCGAGGGGGCGCTGGGCGAGACCCATCCAGCCGAAATGGTCGAAGGCGACCGAGGCGAGCATCTGCCCGGCGACGAGAAGCGCGATGAAGGCCGCAGCGCCGAGCTGCGGCACGAGGAGGATGGCCAGTCCGATGAAGAGCGCGCCGAAGAAACCGCCGCTCCAGGCCCACCACGGCACCCGCGCCGCCACGCTCGCCAAAGGCAGGGGATCCCGCAGAGCCAGGGTCAGCAGCACCATGCAGGCGAGACCGACGGCATAGCTCGCGAAGCCGGCCCAGGCCGCCGATCCGAGCTCCGTGCGCAGGCGCGTGTTCAGCACCTGCTGGACGACGATGCTGATGCCCGCGCCGAGGGCGAGCAGCGAGGGAAGCAGGATTCTGAGCATCAGTTTCGGCCTCCCGCAATCGTTCGATCGCCCGGCTTGCCGACGGCCGGGCCGCTCAAGCGGCCCGGCTCATGCGATCGTCTGGGAGCCGAGCAGGCTGCTCAGCGGAACGCGACGAGCGGATCAACGATCACGCAGCAGCAGGTAGAGCGCGTGGATCGAGCCCGGCAGGTAGAAGAGCAGGCAGAGCAGGATGTTGAAGAGGAACTGGATCCCGATCCCGTTCGTCATCAGCACCGAGATCGGCGGCAGGAAGAACGCGATCAGGATCTTGATGAGAGTCGACAAGGGGCACTCCGGTTGGCTCGCTGCGGTCGGGCGGTGAACGAGAGCGGAACTGTTCGGTTCCGCATGGCAGCCCTCCCCGTAAGGGAGGGCGTCCGGAAGGTTACGCCGCCGGCTTCAGCGCGTCGTAGAAGCGCCCGCCGGCCTCGGCCAGCGCCAGTAGATTGTCCGGTGGCGTGAAGCGGGCGCCGTGCCGGGCTTCGAGCCGCCGGGCCAGTTCCACGAACGCCTTGGCGCCCATGAAGTCGATGTAGGAGAGCGCACCGCCCGTGAACGGGGCGAAGCCGAAGCCGAGGATCGAGCCGACATCCGCCTCGCGCGGGTCGATCACCACGCCCTCCTGCATCGTGCGGGCGGCCTCCAGCGCCTGCACCACGAGGAAGCGGTGCTTCAGCTCGTCGACATCGAGACTGTCGGGATCGAGCCGGTTCGGCTGGATCTCGGCGAGCCCCGGCCAGAGCTTCTTCTGGCCGCCCTCGGGGTAGTCGTAGAAGCCGCGCTTGTTCTTGCGCCCGAGCCGGCCGTGCGTCTCGACCATCGCAACGAGGAGCCGCTTCTGATCCGGATCGACGGCGCCCTCGCCGAGCTGCGCCTCGGTCGCCCGCATGATCTTGAGGCCGAGATCGAGGGCCACCTCGTCGTTGAGCGAGAGCGGGCCGACCGGCATGCCGGCCATCCGCGCCACGTTCTCAATCATCGCCGGAGGCACGCCCTCGGCGAGCATCTTGTGGCCCTCCTGGATGTAGGCGAGCACGCAGCGGTTGGCGAAGAAGCCGCGGGAATCGTTGACGACGATGCCGGTCTTCTTGATCGCGCGCACGTAGTCGAGGGCCGTTGCGACGGCGCGGTCGCCGGTCTGGTTGCCGCGGATGATCTCCACGAGCAGCATTTTCTCCACCGGCGAGAAGAAGTGGATGCCGACGAACTGGTCGGGCCGCTTCGAGGTCTGGGCGAGCCCTGAGATCGGCAGGGTCGAGGTGTTGGAGGCGAAGATCGCGTGTGGAGGCAGCGCCGCCTCGACCCGGCCGATCACTTCGGCCTTGACCTTGGGGTCCTCGAACACCGCCTCGATCACGAGGTCGCAGTCGGAGAGCGCGGCATAGTCGGGCGTCGCGGTGATGCGGGCGAGCAGCGCGTCGCGGTCGGCGGTCTTGGCCTTGCCGCGGTTGATCTGGCCGGTGATGAGCTTGTGGCAATGCGCCTTACCGGCGTCGGCGGCCTCCTGATCGCGGTCGATCAGCACGACCTCCATCCCGGCCTGCGCCGTGACGTAGGCGATGCCCGCCCCCATGAAGCCGGCGCCGATGACGCCGACCTTGCCGACCTTGGTCGGCTCCACGTCCTTGGGCCGGCGGGCACCCTTGTTGATCTCGCCCATGGAGATGAAGAGCGTCCGGATCATCGCCTGCGCTTCCTTGGTGCGCAGGATGTGGGCGAAGTAGCGGCTCTCGACCTTGAGGCCGAGATCCATCGGCAGTTGCAGGCCCTCGTAGACCGAGGCCAGGATCGCCTTGGCGGCCGGATAGTTGTCGTGGGTCTCGCGGCGGTAGATCGCATTGGCCGGAGGCCAGATCATCATGCCGGCTGGCGAGTAGACCTTGCCGGAGGGTGCCTTGAACTTCGGCACGTCCCAGGGCGCGACCGCCGAGCCGCCCTCGCGGATCCAGGCTTTCGCCCGCTCGACGATCTCCGCGGCCGGGGCGACGGCGTGGGCCAGCCCCATGTTCTTGGCCATCAGGGACCGGATCTGCTCACCCTTGAACAGCATCTGCAACGCGTCCCCGGTCTGCATGAGGCGCGCCACCCGCTGCGTGCCGCCGCCGCCGGGGAACAGGCCGACCTTGATCTCGGGCAGGCCGACGCGGGTCTTGTCGTCGTCGGCGAGCACCCGGTGGTGGCAGGCCAGCGCCAGCTCGAAGGCGCCGCCGAGGCAGAGGCCTTGCACCGCCGCGGCGAAGGGCTTGCCGCAGGTCTCGAGCTTGCGGAACACGAGGCTGAGGCGCCGCGACTCCTCGAAGAAGTGGCGCATGGCCACCTCCTCTCCTTCGGCCGCCTTCAGCCGCTCGTACTCGACCCCGAGGCCCTGGAGCATCGTGAGGTCGGCACCGCCGGAGAAGTTGTTCTTGCCGGAGACGATGACGCAGCCCTTGATGGCCGCGTCGGCGACGACCGCGTCGACGATCCGCTCCAGCTCCGCCATCACCTCCATCGTGATGACGTTCATCGAGCGGCCGGGCATGTCCCAGGTTGCAACCGCGATACCGTCGGCATCGGTCTCGAAGCGGAAATTCTCGGTGGCGGTCATCGCGGAACCTCGAAGGAAAAGAGCCTGGCCGTATCGGAATTTTAAGGGGAAAGGCTCGTCATGGGGGATGCAACGGGTGCGCGATCGCCCCCGGCCCACCACACCAGCCACCGGACGGACAATGAAGACGGACGCCCGCCCGCGACCCGCTTGCCGAGCCTGCCGCGACGGAGCGGAGCTCGACTTCGCCTTCACCATGGCCTTCCAGCCCATCGTCGACATCGCCCATGCGCGCGTCTGGGGCTACGAGGCGCTGGTGCGCGGACCGACCGGCGAGTCTGCGGGCTCGATCCTGTCGCGGGTCACGGACGAGACGCTCTACCGCTTCGATCAGGCGGCCCGGGTCAAGGCCATCGAACTCGCCGGCCGTCTGTTCCCACCGGGCGGCGGCACCAAGCTGTCGATCAACTTCATGCCGAACGCCGTCTACGAGCCGGCGGCCTGCATCCGCGCCTCGCTGGAGGCCGCCCGCCGCGTCGGCTTCGACAACGGGCGCCTCAACTTCGAATTCACCGAGAACGAGCGGTTTCACGACATCGCCCACGTCCAGCGCATCGTCGCGGAGTACCGGCGCCAGGGCTTCCTCACGGCGCTCGACGATTTCGGCGCGGGCTATGCGGGCCTCGGCCTTCTGTCCAACTTCCGGCCGGACCTCATCAAGATCGACATGGATCTCGTGCGCGGCATCGATGCGGATGCCGGGCGCCGGACCATCGTCGGCGGCATCAATCAGATCGCACGGGCGCTCGGCGTCGCGGTGATCGCCGAGGGCATCGAGACCGCGGCCGAGGCCGAGGCGCTGCACGGCCTCGGCATCGACCTCCTTCAGGGTTACCACTTCGCCCGTCCGGCGCTTGAAGCCCTGCCGCAGGTCGCGGGCTTCGCGGCCGACGGCGCGCCGGTGAAGCGCGTCGCCTGACGCTCTCCTCCCGAAGCTGTCCGTCGCGCCGCTCATCCTCCAGCCTCCGCTCGCTGATCGGCTCGGTTACTTGGCGGGCGTCGGCATGCCACCGGGCAGGCCACCCGGGGCGCCGCCCGTCTGATCGCTGGCGGCGGCGAGCGTCAGCATGTTCAGGAGCCGCGTCACCACCGCCTGCGAGAGCAGGTTCACTTCCGACTTCGGATCGGCGTTGACGGCCTGGAACTTCTGATAGGTCTTGTCGTCGTAGATCTTGTCGAGTTCCTTCAGCTCGTCGAGGCTGAACTTCTCGGCGTACTGCTTGGACAGGCCTTCGAGCAGCTCCCTGCGCTGCTTGTCGAACTCGGCCTTGGCCTCCTTGCGGACCTTCTCGGCTTTGTCGTCGGGCATCGTCGAGACGGTCTTCTCGAGCGCGCCGCCGAAGCCGGTGTCGAGGTTCTTCAGAACCGTCTTCTCGGTGAGCTTGGTGGCAACGGCCAGCTTGTCCGCATTGTCGTCGGCCCGCGCCGCGAGCGGCAGGGCCAGCAGGGCGGCAAGGCACAGGACGGCTTTTGTCGACTTCATCGTGGCGTTTCTCCCATTGGTGTTCTGGGACCGCACTCGGTCAAAAGGATGCGGCGTGGGAGGCCCTTAGCAGCGTTTGCGCAGGGATGGCAGGGCAGGACGCTCCTCGCCGCCGCACGCCGCGGTCACACCCGCTCGATGATCGTGGCGGTGCCCATGCCGGCGCCGATGCATAAGGTCACGAGCGCCCGCTCCTTGCCCGTGCGCTCCAGCTCATCGAGCACGGTGCCGAGGATCATCGCACCCGTCGCGCCGAGCGGATGGCCCATGGCGATGGCGCCGCCGTTGACGTTCACCTGCGCCGGGTCGAGGTCGAACGCCTGGTGGAAGCGCAGGACCACCGAGGCGAAGGCCTCGTTGATCTCGAACAGGTGGATGTCGGACAGGCTCATACCGGCCCGCGCTAGCACCTTCTTCGTGACGTCGACCGGGCCGGTCAGCATCAGGGCCGGGTCGGAGCCGATATTGGCGAACGCTCGGATCCTTGCGCGCGGCCGCAGCCCGGCACGATCGCCCGCCTCCCGTGAGCCGATCAGTACGGCGGCAGCGCCGTCCACGATGCCCGAGGAATTTCCGGCGTGATGGACGTGCTCCACCGCCTCGACATCCGGGTGAGCATCGACCGCGACCGCATCGAAGCCGCCCATCTGGCCCATCTGCACGAAGGAGGGCTTGAGGCTCGCCAGCGACTGCATGTCGGTCGTCGGCCGCATGTGCTCGTCGCGGTCGAGCAGGGTGATACCGTTGATGTCTCGCACCGGCACGACCGAGTTCCGGAACAGGCCCTCGTCCCAGGACTTGGCCGAGCGCTTCTGCGACTCGACGGCGTAGGCA
Organism: Methylobacterium sp. R2-1; assembly: GCF_014191355.1. Lineage (GTDB taxonomy): Bacteria > Pseudomonadota > Alphaproteobacteria > Rhizobiales > Beijerinckiaceae > Methylobacterium. The sequence continues at coordinate 93,362 of NZ_JACHWM010000003.1, read as the reverse complement.
TCGCAATCGTCGCGGCTGAAGCCGTACTTGGTGGCGATGAGGTCGGCCGAGACGCCCTGCGGCATGAAGTAGGATTTGACGGCGATCGCCGGATCGACCGGCCAGGCGCCGCCCGAGGCACCGAGGCCGACGCGGCTCATCGACTCGACGCCGCCGCCGACGGTGAGGTCGTGCTGGCCAGCCATGACCTGCGCGGCGGCGAAGTTGATGGCGTCGAGGCCGGAGGCGCAGAAGCGGTTGATCTGCACGCCGGGGACGTGGGTGCCGTAATCGGCCACCAGCGCCGCGGCGCGGGCAATGTCGCCGCCGGCCTCGCCGACCGGATCGACGCAGCCGAGCACGACGTCGTCGACCTGCCGCGTATCCAGCCCGTTGCGATCCTTCAGGGCGCGCAAAGCCGTTTCCGCCAAGCGCAAAGCCGTGACCTCGTGCAGCGAACCGTCCGGCTTGCCGCGGCCGCGCGGGGTGCGGACGTGATCGTAGATGTAGGCCTCGGGCATCGTGCGCTTCCTCGTGTTCCCGGTCGCCAGCGGTTCTCCCGCCCCCGCGGAGGGGTGAGAGTTTTCGGCAGCGTTTAAAACGCCTCGGCCGGCAGCGCCATGGTCGTCTCGGCGCCGGCCTTGATCCGCGCGAGGCGCAGTGAGGTCTCCGGCAGCATCCGCTCCATGAAGAAGCGCCCGAGCACGAGCTTGGCCTCCATTCGCTCGACGTCCGCCCCCTCCGCCTTCCGCGCCAGCGCCGCCTTCGCGATCTTGCCCCACATGTAGCCCAGCACGACCTGCCCGAGCAGGTGCATCAGGTCGGTGGCGGCCGCACCCGCATTGTCGGGTTTCGAGAAGGCGTTCTGCATCAGCCACATCACCGCGGCCTGGAGATCGTTGAGCGCCGGCTGGAGCGGAGCGACGAAGGGCTTCATCGCCTCGTCCTCGCCGTGGTCCTTGATGAAGGTCTGCACCTCGGTGAGGAAGGCCATCATCGCCCGGCCGCCATCCTTGGGCAGCTTGCGGCCGATCAGGTCCATGGCCTGGATGCCGTTGGCGCCCTCGTAGATCATGGCGATGCGGGCATCGCGCACGAACTGCGACATGCCCCATTCCTCGACATAGCCATGGCCGCCGAACATCTGCTGCGCCTCGACCGCGTTGGCGAAGCCCCGGTCGGTCAGCACGCCCTTCACCACCGGGGTCATCAGGCCGAGCATGTCCTCGGCCGCCTGCCTCTGGGCCGCGTCCTGCGAGCGGTGAGCGATATCGGAATTGAGGGCCGTCCAGAGGATCAGCGCGCGTCCCGCCTCGTTGAAGGCGCGGATCTGCATCAGGGTGCGGCGCACGTCCGGGTGGACGATGATCGGGTCGGCCGCCTTGGCCGGCTCCTTGGCCCCGGTCAGCGCCCGGCCCTGGAGCCGCTCGCGGGCATAGGCCACCGCGTTCTGGTAGGCGACCTCGGACTGGCCGAGCCCCTGCACGCCGACGGCCAGCCGCGCCTCGTTCATCATCACGAACATCGCAGCCAAGCCGCGATTCTCCTCGCCGACGAGCCAGCCCTTCGCCCCGTCGTAGTTCATCACGCAGGTGGCGTTGCCGTGGATGCCCATCTTGTGCTCGAGCGAGCCGCAGGAGACCGCGTTGCGCTCTCCGAGCGAACCGTCCGCATTCACGAGAAACTTCGGCACCACGAAGAGCGAGATGCCCTTAGTGCCCGACGGCGCGCCCTCGATCCGGGCGATGACGAGGTGGACGATGTTCTCCGACAGGTCGTGCTCGCCCGCCGAGATGAAGATCTTGGTACCGGTGAGGCTGTAGGAGCCGTCGCCGTTCGGGACCGCCTTGGTCTTGAGGAGCCCGAGATCCGTGCCGCAATGCGGCTCGGTGAGGTTCATGGTGCCGGTCCAGGCGCCCTCGACCATTTTCGGCAGGTAGGTGGCCTTCTGTTCCTGCGAGCCGTGGACCAGCAGCGCGGCGACCGCGCCCTGGGTCAGGCCGGGATACATGCTGAGGGCGAGGTTGGCGCCGGAGCCGAACTCTTGGATCGCCGTGTTGAGCACGTGCGGCAGGCCCTGACCGCCGAATTCCTCCGGCACCGACAGACCCATCCAGCCGCCGGCGGCGTAGGCGTCGTAGGCCGCCTTGAAGCCCTTCGGCGTGGCGACGCTGCCGTCCGCGCGGCGGGTGCATCCCTCCTGGTCGCCGGACAGGTTCAGCGGCGAGAGGACTTCCGCGGCGAGCTTTCCGCCCTCTCGCAGCACGGCCTCGACAACATCCGGCGACGCCTCGGAGAAGCCGGGCAGGTTGTCATAGCGGTGGATCGCGAGAACGTCGTTGAGGAGGAAAAGGGTGTCCTCGACCGGAGCCCGGTAGCTCGGCATCGCGTCAGCCTCCCGCATCTTTCAGGTGGGCCGAGCCGGTCCGGCCGGCTTCGACCCAGGATAGTTCACATGTAAACTATCCTGCGGCCGCTTCGCAAGGCCCGTCCGGGCTGTGTCCCCTGCGACCCACGGGCGATCACGCTTCCCTGGACCGGCGCGAGTCCCGGAAAAGCGCGGCCATTCAGTCGTATTCTTAACTAGCCATTTACCAAGAATGGAAATGGTCGCTCCTGTCCGATCCGCGATCCGCCGCCTCACGCCATCGCGCGAATCGGCAGCCCGGCGGACACCGGAAGCCGCTGACTTCGGATCTCCGCGCGATGAAACAGACTGCCCCGATCAGCCTCGACAGCTTCGACCCGGAGGTGCTTGCGGCTGCCCGCGAGGTCGCCCGGCGGGCGGGGGTGCCGCTGGAGAGTTGGATCGCCTCGGTGGCCGTGCCCGACACATCGAAGCCGGGACCGCGGCGGCGGCGCGGGGATGCTTCGTCTCCGGCCAAGGAGGCAGGCCCGGACCAGGCTCGGCAGGTTGGCGGACGGGCGACCGACAAGACAGCGGACAAGACAGCAGACAAGACGGCAGCGCCCCGGAAGGAGGCCCCGCAGCACAAGCGCCGTGAGGCGGCTCCCGCCGCTCCGGTGTCCGGGAACGCCGCGACGGCGTCGCCCGCCGCCTCGATCGAAGCGTCGATCGGCGCGATGATGCGGCGGCTCGACGCCCTCGACCGCTCGATCAGCGAGCAGCGCGAGGCCTCGAAAGCCGACGCGGCCCGGATGATCGGCGACATCGAGCGCAAGGTGGGAGAGCTCGCCGGGCAGCTCAGCGCCCCCCGGCCGCTGGGCCGGCGCGGACGCCCGCTCGCTACCGAGGTCCGCGACGCCGTCGCCGAGGTGCGTCGCCGCCAGCGCGAGTTGGAGGAGGGCATCGCCGAGTGGAATGCCACCAGTGCGGCGGAGCCGCAGCGCAGCGGACAGGAGATGTCGGAGCCTTCCGAGGCGGGAGTGTCTGTCGCGGGCCCGCACGCGGAGGTGGTGTACGGCCAGGAGCCGTCTCCGGCCATCGTCGAGCTGCAGCGCGAGACGAGCCGGTTGCGCGACGCGCTCGGCGGGCTCGCCACCGGCCGCGACGTGGGCGAGCTGGAGCAGACCATGCAGGCGGTCGCCAGCGATCTCCAGCGAGCACGCGACCCGCAGGAACTCTCCGCCATCGCCGCGCCGATCGAGCTGATGCGCGTCCAAGTGGAGCGGCTGGCCGGGGATGTGGCCGACAACGTTCATGCCCGCGTCGCGGGTGAAGTGGAGCGCTTGGTCGCGAAGGTCGATGACGTCCTTTCCGGCGCCCTGTCGGATCCGGCCGATCAGAGCGCCCTCGACAGCGTGTTCCGCGAGCTCGACGAGATCCGCCGCCTCGTGGCGGCCCTGGCGGGACCGGAGCGGATCCAGAGCCTCGCCCAAGGCGTGCAGGCGATCAGCGGTCAGATCGCGCAGCTCCAGCGGGACGAGGATGCGGGCATCGCCGCCATCAAGCCGCTGCTGGAGGAGATCCGCGGTGAGCTGAAGACGCCCGATCCCTCCCGCGCGTTGCCCCGCGAGCTTCTCGGACGCTTCGAGGCGCTCGCCGAGCGACTCGGCCGGACCGAGGCCGGCTCCGTCGGCGAACTGATCGAGCGGCTCGAGACCGTGGCCGAGAAGGTCGATCGCGTCAGCGCGGGCGGCAGCGGGCTCGACGCCATGGAGCGTCACGTCCTCGCCCTGGCGAGCCGGCTCGACGCTCCGCGCGACACCGATCCGGCCGTGGCACGTCTCGAGCGCTCCATGGGCGATCTGCTCTCTCAGGTCGCCGCCCTGCGCAGCGGGACCGACCTGGAATCCACCGTTGAGCGGGCGGTCCGCGAGGCCGTGGCGGGCTCGGCTGTCCCGCTCAAAGCGGCCGGCGGCGATTTCGAGCTGCTGCGGGCCGATCTCGCCGAACTGCGCGCGAACCAGAAGGGCTCGGACCAGCGCCTCCAATCGACGATGGAGGGTGTCCAGGCGGTGCTGACGCGTCTGAGCGAGCAGCTCGATCGCACCATGACGTCCTCCGCGGCGCTCACTGCTGCCGCTCCGCAGGAGCGCGCACCCCTGGGGCTGACCCCGAGCGAGCGCATTGCTCAGGAGCGCGTCTCTCAAGAGCGCCCCGCCGCCCCGAAGGCGGCTGCCGAGTCGCCGGCCCGCCTGCGCCGGACCGCACCGTCCGATGAGAACGGCGAGACGGAGGCGAGCCGCCTCTCCGACGAGTTGCTGGAGCCCGGCGCCGGCAGACCCGGGCCCGGCCGCTCGGCAGCGCCGGAGGCGAGCCCATCCGCCGGCAGCGCCGACATCAAGACGAGCTTTATCGCCGCCGCCCGGCGCGCGGCGCAGGCTGCTCAGGCGGAAGCCGCGACTGAGGCTCCGCTGACCGCGCGGCTGCGCGACAAGGTTGCACCGACGGTCCGTATCCCGGGCGCGGAGGCCGCACCCCTGTCGCGGCTGCGCGGAGCCCTCGACAGCCGCCGCCGCACGCTGTTGCTCGGCCTCGCCGCCGTCGTTCTGGCGCTCGGCGCCTACCAAGCCTTCCTCGCGGGCAAGAGCGCGCCTGCCGAGGACGCGACCTCTGCGGATGCCCGTCCGGTGGCGAGCACCGCCCCTGCGACCTCCTCCGACGCTCCGGCGAGCCGCAGCGCGGACGCCAAGGCCGAGACGGCTCAGGCATCCGCCGCTCCAGCTCCCTCCGACGCGCCGACCCCGTCCGGGGCCCAGACGGGTCCGGCCGATCCGGCGACGACGCAATCCATCGCCGAGCCGAAAGCACCGGCGGGCAAGCGCGCGCTGCCCCAGCTCGCCGGCATGGGCGCGCTCGGGCCGGACCTCGCCAGCCTGCCGCCGGCCCTGGCCAAGCTCAAGCAAGACGCGCTCGACGGCGACGGCGCCGCCGTGTGGGAGATCGCCTCCCGCCAAGCCGAGGGCCGCGGGGTGGCGCGCGACCTCGCGCTCGCCGTCAAGTTCTACGAGCGGCTCGCGATGGCCGGTTACGCCCCGGCCCAGTTCAAGGTCGGAAACGCCTACGAGAAGGGCTCCGGCGTGATCCGCGACATCGAGAAGGCGAAGGTCTGGTACGGTCGCGCCGCGGATCAGGGCAACATCCGGGCGATGCACAATCTGGCCGTCCTGCATGCCGAGAACCCGGCCGCCAACGGCAAGCCCGACTTCGCGAACGCCGCGAACGCCTTCCGCCGGGCGGCGGAGCACGGCGTGCGCGACAGCCAGTACAATCTCGCCGTGCTCTACGCCCGCGGCCTCGGCGTCGGCCAGGATCTCGTCCAGTCCTACCTCTGGTTCTCGGCCGCCGCGGCGCAGGGCGATCAGGAAGCGGGCCGCAAGCGGGACGAGGTCGCCACGAAGCTCTCGCTGAAGGATCTCACCGACGCGAAGAGCCTCGCCGCGGGCTTCAAGGCGAAGGCTGCTGATCCGGCCGCGAACGAGGCGCCGTCCCCGAAGGCCACCGCCGCAGCACCGATGTCGCTGATGGGCGCACCGTCGCCGGGCATGCCGAACAGCACGTTCGAATCGTCGGTGCAGAAGCGCGTCGGGGTCTAGAACCGCCCCACCTTCTCGGCTCAGACGGGGATCTCCCGGTCCTTGTCTTGAGACACATTCCGACGAACCACGCACCGCTTCGTCGGCGTGCGCTCCGAGCCCGCCTCACGCAGCAGGGCCTTTCGAGATCAGACAGGCCGCGTTCCGGACCGGGGCGCGGCCTGTGTCATGTCCGCATTCTGTCGCCCCGCATCTGCCGCGGCCGAAGCGAGGCCCCGCGCACCTCCCGACACGGCATGCGCTGATCGTCGAGAGGCCGTCACGACGTGGCTGCATCGTCGACATCGTCCGACCAGCCGAGCCCTGGCGGATGCCGCTTCAAGTCGCAAGGCTCACCGACAGCAGCAACGCTCAGTATTACTTATATACGTCTGAGCAAAAGATCTAATCCCGTTCGATTATATATATTTCTGCGGATTAAAATTTGTCAAAATATTGTGCTCAATCACACTTCTTCTGGGAAAATTGCATGCTACCTGTGCTTCTGCTTCGGAATTAAGCGGAACTTGTACAAGAGAGGAGCACAACATGCTGCGCTTCGCATCAGTCGCACCGATCCTCCTGGTTGCGTTTGCGACTGCGGTCACGCCAGTCGCCGCGCAATCGGCTCGATCCAAGAAAGGAACCTGGACCGCGCTGCCGTCGCAGGTCGTACCGCCGGCCCCGCCGCGCGTCACCAACGGGGGCTTCGGCGCGCTTCCGCTCGCGGCCGGCGGCGCCTCGGGCTACTGCGACATCGTGGTGAAGCGCGGCGGCGGCAATCCGACCCAGGACATGACCGGCTCGATCGGCCACGCGAAGAGCTACCAGGCCGGCGGCGGCGGCCCGGCCCGTCAGCGGGTCTGCTCTCGCTAAGATCCGGATCGAAGATCAACCCGGCGCCTCTCTTCGAAGGGGCGCCGCAGCGCGTCAGACCAGCGGCGCCATCTCCGCCTGACGCACCGGCTTCTCCATCCCCGGCTTCTCGTAGGCCGCGACGTCGAAATCGTCGGTCGGGATGCGGACGAGGAAGCGCTCGGCCATCTCGAACATCAGGATGTCGGGCCGCACCCGCTCGACGTAGGCCCAGTCGATGCTCGACGACCATACGAAGTGCATCTCGCGGAACGTCTCGGCGAGGAAGCTCGTCAGCATGATCGGCGCGAAATGCGCGTAGGAATCCCCGAACAGCACCAGGGTGCGCGGGTCGGCCTGCGGGGAGGGGTTCCGGTAGATGACATGGGCGCCGACATGCAGGTCGCCCGCCTTTCCCGCCGCCTCGTAGGACTCGACCAGCGGGCTGGCATAGGCGCGCGACGCATCGCGGTGCACCGCCCAATTCACCACCGTTTCCCGCGGCCGATCGGGAAGCTTGTCGCCGAGATCCCACAGGCCGTCGTGGGGAAAGCGCGGGCGCTCGGCGATGTCGCGCGGCGCGACGGCGCCGCAGGCGCGTAACAGGGCGCGGTAGCCGATCAGGCAGCCCTCGTAGGTCCAGTGCGAGTCGGTGCGGCGGTAGAGCGGCTCGGCGCCGTCGCGGGCCGCGCGCAAGGGGGCGACGAGATCGACGAAGCCGCTCATCCGCGCAAGCCGCCGGGCGAGCCGGCGCGCCGGCGACAGGCGCGGATCGTAGTCGAGGTCGAGGGTCTGGTTGTCGTAGACCGAGAGCTTTTCCGGCACGATGGTGTGGACGTAGCGGATGCCGAGCGCTTGAGCGCGGGCGGCGCGCGCCTCGATCAGCCGTGCCCAGCGGCGCAGGTGCCACCAGCCGGCGAGCGAGCGCCGGTATTGCAGCAGCACCCCGTTGGTGCCCCCGATCAGGAACAGCCACCCGTCGCGCCCCCGGTGGATGATCTCTCTGTTCCTGCGGGCCATCGCAGCTTCCTAGACGCAGCTAGGCCGGCTGAACAGCGCAGGCGCACCACAGCCCTTCGGCTGGATACGCGATCCCATCGCACCATCTTGCTCGAACCGCGCCGGGCGACCGGCCTCGATCGAGAGAGTCCGAAGCGTTGCCCGAGCCTGCCCCGCTGATCCTGACGCTGCAGATGGACGAGGCGGCCTTCGCCACCTTCGACGGCTTGAGGCGGCGGCACTTCCCGGAGGCGCTGAACCACATCCCTGCCCACGTCACGCTGTTCCACCACCTGCCGGGTGAGGACGTGGCGGGCGTGACCGAGACGGTGGCGGCGCTTGCCCGCACGCAGAGCGTACCGGACGTTGCGGTCACGGGCGTGCGCCTCACCGGGCGCGGCGTCGCTTACGCCCTGGAATCGGAAGCCCTGTCCGGCTTTCGCGCGCGGGTCGCGGCGGCGTTCCGCGAGCATCTTAACGCACAGGACCGGCAGGGCTGGCGCCCGCACGTCACCGTGCAGAACAAGGTCGCTCCCGAGACCGCCCGTGCGCTGCACGCCGCGTTGGCCGAGAACTTCCGACCTTCGCACTTTCGGGCACCGGGCATGCTGCTATGGCGTTACCTCGGCGGTCCGTGGGAGCGGATCGCGACCATCGCATTCGGGGATGCGGCATGAGACTGCCCGGTATCGCGCGCACCGGCGGCGGCGCCCTCTGGCGCGGCTCGTCCGCCGTATGGCTGCGGCTCCACCTCAACGAGGTCGGGCCGCTGGTCTCGCTGCTCCTCGTCAGCACCCTCGGCTACGGCTTTTTCGCCCTGGCCCGCGAGGTCGGCGAAGGCTCGACCGCGGCCCTCGACCGCAAGATTCTGCTCGGATTGCGCAACCCCGCCGACCTCTCCGACCCGATCGGGCCGGCTTGGCTGGAAGAGGCGATGCGCGACATCACCGGCTGGGGCAGCGTGGTCACCATCGTGTTCCTCACGGCAGCGGCGGTGATCTACCTCGCGCTCGCGGGCCGACAGCGGGTTGCGGTGTTCGTGCTGGCTGCGGTCGGAGGCGGCGAGGCCGTCTCGACGGTGCTCAAGTTCTTCTATCACCGCCCACGGCCCGACCTGGTGCCGCACGGCATGGAGGTGTTCACGGCAAGCTTCCCCTCCGGCCATGCGATGATGTCGGCCATCGCTTACCTCACGCTCGCCACCCTGCTCGCCCGCGTCGAGCGGCGGCGCAGCGTCAAGGCGCTGATGCTCGCGCTCGGCATCTTCATGACGGTCCTGGTCGGCGTCAGCCGCGTCTATCTCGGCGTCCATTGGCCGAGCGATGTGCTGGCGGGCTGGTGCGTCGGCGCCGCCTGGGCGGCTCTCTGCTGGTTCGTCGCACTCCAGCTCCAGCGCCGGGGCGAGGTGGAGGACCCAGATCCGACCCCCGCGTCGACCGGACCCGGCCAGGTCAAAGGAACCACCTCGGCAGGCTGACGCGTTCCGGCCTCGTGTTTTAGCAAGGCCGGACCCTACTCCATGAGCGACGACCTCCGATTGTCCCGGCGCCTCCTCCTTGCGGGCAGCGCCGGCCTGACAGGCGCGGCCCTGGGCCTCGGCGCGGGCGCACGGGCCGCGTCCGGTCCGCCGGCTCCGTCGGTACCGGCCGATACCGGCGCGGTCCAGGGCGGGCGGATTGTCTTCCCGAACTGGCGCGATTCCGGCGATGCGCCGCCCCCGCCGCCGCCCGCACCGATGCCGCTCTCCGAGCGGGTCGGCTTCGCGATCGTCGGGCTCGGGCGCCTGAGCCTGGAGGAGATCCTGCCGGCCTTCGGCGAAGCAAAGAAGGCGAAGGTCGTGGCGCTGATGTCCGGCTCGCCGGAGAAAGCCGGGCTGACGGCGGCACAGTACGGCATCCCGGCCGACGCGATCTATTCGTACGACCAGTGGGATCGGCTGAAGGCCAATCCCGCGGTCAAGGCGGTCTACATCGTCACGCCGAACGGCCTGCATCGGGACAACGTCCTGGCGGCAGCGGGCGCGGGCAAGCACGTGCTGTGCGAGAAGCCGATGGCGAACGCGTCGGCCGAGGCGCAGGAGATGATCGAGGCCTGCAACAAGGCGGGCGTCAAGCTGATGATCGCCTATCGCTGCCAGTACGAGCCGTTCAACCGCGAGGTGGTGCGGCTCGCCCGCTCCGGCGAATTCGGGCGAGTGAAGATGGTCGAGGCCTTCAACGGTCAGACCACGGCGCTGCCGGAACAGTGGCGCCTGCGCAAGGCGCTCGCGGGCGGCGGCGCGCTGCCGGATATCGGCCTCTACTGCCTCAACGGGGTGCGGGCGCTGCTGGGCGAGGAGCCGGTCTCGATCCAGGCGCAGATCGTCACGCCCGAGAACGACCCACGCTTCAAGGAGGTCGAGGAGAGCGTCGCCTTTACGCTCCGTTTCCCCTCCGGGGTGATCGCGCAGTGCGGCACCAGTTATGGCGTCCATGAGAGCCGGTCACTTCGCGTCCATACCACTGGAGGTTCGCTCGACCTGGCAAACGCCTTTGCCTATCGCGGCCAGCGCCTCACCATCGCGCACCGCGAGGGAAGCCACGTCCAGCGGGACGAACCGGTGTTGACGCACAAGAACCAGTTCGCGCTCGAACTCGACCACATGGCCGAGTGCATCCTCACCGACCGCCGCCCTCGCACGCCCGGCGAGGAGGGCTTGCAGGACATGATCCTGATGGAGGCGATCTACGCGGCCGCCCGCACCGGCCAGCCGGTCACGGTCGGCCCGCTGGCCGGAACGGGGCAGGGGACCGATGCGACGCGGGGACCGGCCCTGGAGGAGCGGAAGTAGCCCGGCCGACATCCGCAGGGACGATGTGCGGCAAGGCTGCGGCTCACTCCCCCCAGCGCACGAACACCCCGACGGCGATGATGGCGAGGATGGCGAGCAGCCACGCCTCGCCTACGGTCAGCGCGTAGGCGAGCAGACCGAAGAAGCCGAGGGCGATACCGAGCATGGTCGCGACGGCGACGGGATTCATGGCGGGCGGTGTTTCACTTGGAGCCGGTCCCGGCACCCTTTGTGGGCGCCGGGCTTCAACCCAGAGAGGTAGTGCGCCGTCAGGCCGCCTGAAGAGCCGCCGTGACGCGGGAGAGCGGCGGCAGTCCCTTGATTGGGCCGATTGCGGCGAGCGTCGGCGCACCGCGCAGAAGAGTACGGCCCGCCGCGCGAACGTGCTCGACCTCGACCGCATCGACCTTGGCGATCAGCTCCTGCGGCGGGATCACCCGGCCCCAGGCGAGAAGCTGGCGGGCGTTGCGCTCGATGCGCCCGCCCGGCGTCTCCAGGGCGGAGAGCAGGGAGAGCTTGAGCTGCGCCTTGGCGCGGGCGAGCTCCGTTGCGTCGAGCCGCTCGGTCGCCTCGCGGGTGGTGGCGATGGTGACATCGACGAGTTCGGCGAGGTCCGCGCCCGAGGTGCCGGCGCCGATGCCGAACAGGCCGCAATCGGCGAAGGGCCAGTGGAAGGCCTGGATGTCGTAGGCGAGCCCGCGGGTCTCGCGCACCTCGTGCCAGAGCCGCGAGGTCAGCCCGCCGCCGAGCACCTGGGAAAACAGGTGCAGCGCATAGTAGCCATCGTCGCGGAAGGAGAGGCCGGGCAGGCCGAGCACGAGGTTCGCCTGTTCGAGCCGCTTCTGCATCCGCCGCTCGCCGCCGCCGTAGATTCCGGCCACGACCGGCGGTGCCTCGACGGACTTGAGGCTGCCGAAATGGCGCTCGGCCGCCTCGACGATCTCGGCATGCTCGACCGCGCCGGCGGCGGCGAGCACCATGCGCTCGGGGACATATTCGCGGGCGATGTAGGCTTCGATCGCCGCGCGGTCGAAGCTCTGGATCGTCTCGGGCCGGCCCAGGATCGGTCTGCCGATCGGCTGGTCGGGAAAGGCCGTCTCGATGAAGGCGTCGTAGACCACGTCATCGGGCGTGTCCTCGACTGCCGCATATTCCTGGAGGATCACACCCTTCTCGCGGGCGAGTTCGTTCGCGTCGAAGACCGAGCGGGTCAGGATATCGCCGAGCACGTCGAGGGCCACGCCCGCATCCTCGCCGAGAACGCGAGCGGTGTAGCTCGTGCTCTCGGTGCTGGTGGCGGCGTTGATCTCACCGCCGACATTCTCGATGTCCTCGGCGATCTTGCGGGCGGAGCGCGTCGCTGTGCCCTTGAAGGCCATGTGTTCGATCAGGTGGCTCAGGCCGTGCTCATCCGCCCGCTCGTGGCGCGAACCCGCCCCGACCCAGACGCCGAGCGTCGCCGTGGCGACGCCGGGAATGGTCTCGGTGGCGACGGTCAGACCGTTGCCGAGGCGACTGACGGTGAGGCCCGGCGAGGCGCCGAAGGTCGAGAAATGCTGGTTCATGCCGTCTCAGTCGCCTCGCGTGATGCGGGCATGCTCCGTAATGTAGCGCTCGATCGTGGCCTGATCATTGGCCAGATTCGCCACGGTCTCCGGCCGGGTCATCAGGTCGGCGAGGTGGGGCGGCAGCACCGGGCGCCCGCCGCCGGTCGCCTGCGAGACCGCGTCCGGGAATTTGGCCGGGTGGGCGGTGGCGAGCGCCACGACCGGTGTCGCCGGATCCTTCTCGAGCAACTTGCGGCCGGCGCGCACACCGATGGCGCTGTGCGGATCGAGCACCATACCGGTCTTGCGGTAGGTGCCGGCGATCTCGTCCACCACATCCGGCTCGCGTACGGCGGCCGCATCGAATTCCTCGCGCACACTCGCCAGAACCTCGGGGCTGAGCGTGAAGCCGCCGGACTGCTTCAGACCGGCCATCAGGCGTCCGAGCGCGGAGGCGTCGCGGTCCAAAGCCTCGAACAGCAGCCTCTCGAAGTTCGACGAGATCTGGATGTCCATCGAGGGCGAGGTGGTCGGCTGCACGCCGCGCGGCTCGTAGGCCCCGTGCTCCAGCGTGCGCGCCAGGATGTCATTGGCATTGGTGCCGATCATCAGCCGCTCGATCGGCAGGCCCATCCGTTTGGCGACCCAGCCGGCGAGGATGTCGCCGAAATTGCCGGTCGGCACCGCGAACGAGACCTTTCGATGCGGGGCGCCCAGGGCCACCGCGCTCGTGAAGTAGTAGACGGTCTGCGCCGCGACGCGGGCCCAGTTGATCGAGTTCACGCCCGACAGCTTGACCGAGTCCGCGAAGTCGCCGTGCTGGAACATCGCCTTCACGAGGTTCTGGCAATCGTCGAAATTGCCGTCGACCGCGAGCGCGTGGACGTTCGGCGCGTTGATCGTCGTCATCTGCCGACGCTGCACCTCCGACACGCGGCCGTGCGGGAACAGGATGAACACATCGACCTGATCGAGTCCCTTGAAGGCCTCGACCGCCGCGCTGCCCGTGTCGCCCGAGGTGGCGCCGACGATGGTGGCGCGCGCGCCCTTCCGGCGCAGCACATAATCCATCAGGCGCCCAAGCAGCTGCATCGCCACGTCCTTGAACGCGAGCGTCGGCCCGTGAAACAGCTCCATCAGGAACAGGTTGTCGTCGATCTGGGTCAGCGGGCAGATCGCGGGATGGCGGAAGGTCGCGTAGGCCGCCTCGATCATGGCATCGAGTTCGGGGTCCGGGATCTCGCCGTCGATGAGCGGGCGCAACACGCGCTTGGCCACCTCGGCATAGCGCATTCCGGCAAAGCCCGCGATCTCTTCACGGCTGAGCTGAGGCCAGCTCTCGGGCACGTAGAGGCCGCCGTCGCGGGCGAGGCCGGCGAGCAGCGCATCGGAAAAGCTCAAGGGCGCGGCGGCGCCGCGGGTCGAGACGTGCAGCAAGGATGCCTCCGGGAAGGCGCCCCCTCTACACGATCGATTTCGCCATGTCGAAGCGGAGCCGGATCAGTTTTTGGCCCCGCGGCGTCAAACCCTCTCGCCCGACGCCTTCTTCAACTGGCACCCGGTGATCCGCCATTGACCGTCGGCCTGACGCCGGAGCGTGTAGAGCGCCACCCAATCGATGCCGGCCTCGTCCTGTAAGCTCACGCCCTGGGCAATCTCGTCCTCGCCTGTCTCTTCAACTGTCTCGAAGCGGTAGCTGCGGGGGCGCAGGACCGGGGGATAGCCCTTCGCTACCATGGCGATGAAGGTCTCGGCCGAGGGAAACAGGTTGCGGATCTGCGGCGCGGCCTCGGCGTAGGCGCCCGCCGCGTCGTTGCGGCGGAAGGCGTCGATCTGCCGCTCGATGGTGGCGCGGGCCGCTGTGCGGGCCACGTCGTCGGCATAGGCCGGCGCGCCTGTCAGGACGAGACAAAGAAGGACGGCAACGGTGCGCATCGGCGGCCCTCCGCGGATCTTGCCGCGCGAGGCTTCCCGGTCCCGCGCAGCCTGCCAACGTTCTGACATCCCGCGGGCCAACGCCGTCAGCCGGCCTTCGGCTCCGCCGGATCGTACAACCGCCGCCACGCGAAAACGGAAAAGACGCCGATCAGGCAGGCGGCGATGCCGAACCATGTGAAGGCGTATTGCAGGTGGTTGTTCGGCAGATCGACCCGAAGTTGCCCGCCGCGGGGCCAGCCGCCGGGATTGGGCGTCGCGTCCGCCTCGATCAGGTAGGGCGCGACGTTGGTCAGCCCGCGGGCCGCGCTGATGCCGGGAATGTCGCGGGTGAACCACGCGTCGCGCTTCGGGTCGGATTCCGGCACGAACAGCCCGCGGGCCTCGCTCGCCCGCAGCATGCCGGTTACCGTCGCCTCGCCCTTCACCTGCCCGGCGGCGCGGTCTTCGGGTCGCCGCAGCTCGGTCGGCACGAAGCCGCGGTTGATCAGGATGGTGGTGCCGTCGTCGCGCTTGAGCGGGGTGAGCACATAGAAGCCCTGAAGCGCCCGGCCGGGCTCGCCCGGCGCCAGCCCGTGCACCAGGGTCTCCTTGTCGTGGAGCAGGGTGCCGCGCACCCGCACGCGGCTGAACTCGTCGGCCTTCGCGTCCCAGGCGTCGAACGGGGGAGGGGCGGCCGGCGGCTCGGCATGCGAGCGCTCCACGATGCGGGCGATCAGCGCCTCCTTCTCGCCCTTGCGGGCGAGCTGCCAGAACCCGAGGCCAAGCAGGATCGTCAGGCAAACCAGGGCTGCGAGGCCCGGTGCCCACAGGCTGCGCAGGCGCGCTTGGCGTTCGATCGCGGACAGCTCGACCACTAGCGGAAGCGCCCCTGCTCGGCCTTGTTGACGAACTGCACCGCCGCGAGCACGCCCTTGAGCGGACGCACCAGAGCCAAGCTCAAGCCGATGGCGAGGCTGCCGGCCACCATCGCGTGCACCCAGACCGGGGGCTCGTAGGTGAACTCCATCCAGAGGGCCGTTCCGACGACGACGAAGCCGGTGATCGACATCACGAAGAAGGCAGGTCCGTCCGCCGAGTCGAAGGCGGAAAAATCCTGGCCGCGGACGTCGCAGGCCGGCTTGAAGGCGAGGAAGCCGCGGAACAGATGTCCCTCGCCGCAGGCCGGGCAGCGCCCGCGCAGGCCTGTCGGAACCGGGGAGGGGGGCGGGCTGGTCGTCGCTCGGGTCACGGGTGGCTCGCTCGTTCGATCCCGCCGGTATGGAAAATCCGGCGCGGCCCTGCACGTGAAAAAGGGCGGCTCGCGCCGCCCTTCAGGGTTGCCGCCCGCGCGGGGCGGCGGATGCTGTGGCCTGCGCCTTTAGTGAGCCGCGCCGCCGGTGCCCGCGCCCCACACGTAGATCGCCGCGAACAGGAACAGCCACACGACGTCGACGAAGTGCCAGTACCAGGCGGCGAACTCGAAGCCGAGGTGCTGCTTCGGCGTGAAGTCACCCGCATAGGCACGCAGCAGGCAGACGGCGAGGAAGATCGTGCCGATGATGACGTGGGCGCCGTGGAAGCCCGTCGCCATGAAGAAGGTCGCCGAGTAGATCGAGCCCGAGAAGCCGAAATGGGCGTGGGCGTACTCGTAGGCCTGGCAGGCGGTGAACAGGACGCCGAGGATGATGGTGAGCCACAGGCCCATCTTCAGGCCCTTGCGGTCGCCGTGCAGGAGGGCGTGGTGGGCCCAGGTCACGGTGGTGCCCGAGGTGAGCAGGATCAGCGTGTTAAGCAGCGGCAGGTGCCAGGGATCGAACGCCTCGATGCCCTTGGGCGGCCACATGCCGCCGGTGAACTCGACGCGCTGAGGCTGGATCGGGTCGGCGGTGTAGAGAGCGGCTTCGAAATAGGCCCAGAACCACGCCACGAAGAACATCACCTCGGAGGCGATGAACATGATCATGCCGTAGCGGTGATGGAGCTGGACGACGCGGGTGTGGTCGCCGGAATTCGCCTCGTGGGTGACGTCCTTCCACCACGACAGCATAGTGTAGAGCACGCCGAGCGTGCCGGCGCCGAACACGTAGGGACCGATGGCGAGACCGCCGGCGGAGAGACCCTTCATCCAGAAGACGGCGCCGAAGGCCATCAGGAACCCGGAGAACGCGCCCAGCAGCGGCCACGGGCTCGGGTTGATGATGTGGTAGTCGTGGTTCTTGGCGTGCGCCCCGGCCATCGCGATGATTCTCCCTCGCCCCGGCCCGTCACCGCCTGACGGCCGGGCCCTGTTGCCTTGGAGATCCGGCGGGACCGGACCTCGGTTGAAAACCCTCTACTGCGGCAGCCGAGCCATTGTCACGCTTGGGCCGCCCCTCGATCCCTCAAAAATTGCGCGTGGGGCTGGGCTTGGCCGCTTCCGCCACCGGCGCGCCGTTCTTCGAGGGGTAGTAGGTGTAGGACAGCGTCATCTCCGAGAGGTTGCCGATGTCCGGGTCCTTGCGCAGAGCCGGATCGACGTAGAACACCAGCGGGAACTCGGCCGACTCTCCCGGCTGCAGCGTGTGCTCGTCGAAGCAGAAGCACTGCACCTTGACGAAGTAGCTTCCCATCAGGTCCGGCTGCACGTTGAAAACGGCGATGCCGGTCGAGGGCGCCGGGCCGGTATTCGTCACCTTGAAGAACACGGTCGCCGTCTGGCCGGGCACCGCCTCGACCCGCGACTGCTCGGGCTGGAAGCGCCAGGACAGGGTCTTGGAGACGTTGGTGTCGAAGCGGACCGTCACGGGAGCCAGCGCCTCGGCCGTCGGTGCGGAGGGCGCGGCACCGACGAGCGGCGTGCCGCCGTAACCGGTCGCCTTGCAGAACATGGAGTAGAGCGGGGCCGAGACGGCCGCGAGGCCGCCCATGCCGAGCACGACGCCGGCGCAGGCGATCACGGTCCAGCGCGCGCCGCGCGCCGCCTGCCTCTGCCGCTCCGCTGTATCGGTCATCGGTACACGCCCTCAGAGCGGCCGCTGCAGGACCTGCGGTCCGAGCTTGGCGATCGTCAGCACGAAGAAGATCAGCACCAGCGCACCGAGGGTCAGGGCGATGGCGACCGAGCGCTTGCGGCGCGTCCTGGCCTCTTCCGGCGTCAGCGGACGCACGCCTTCCGGCAGATCGGACATGGCGGGCCTCATACTGTGACCGCGCGGAACAGACCGAGCCCCTGCTCGGCGAGCAGCGCGGAGAAGAGCAGGAACAGATAGAGGATCGAGAAGGCGAACAGGCCCATGGCCGCCTTGCGCTCGGGCTCGCCCTCGCGCAGCCGGTAGACCTGCACCGCACCCGCCAGCATGCCGAGGCCACCGAGCACGCCGACGACAGCGTAGAGCCAGCCGCCGAAGCCGAGCCACACCGGCAAGAGGGCCAGCGGGGCGAGCAGCAGCGAGTACCAGATGATCTGGCGGCGGGTGGAATCCGGGCCGGCGACGTTCGGCATCATCGGGATACCGGCGCGGGCGTACTCGCCGCTCTTGACCAGAGCCAGCGCCCAGAAGTGCGGCGGCGTCCAGATGAAGATGATCGCGAACAGGACGAGCGACTCGATGCCGATCTGGCCGGTCACGGCCGCCTGACCGACCACCGGGGGGAGGGCGCCGGCGGCGCCGCCGATGACGATGTTCTGCGCGGTCGCCCGCTTCAGCCACATCGAGTAGATTACGGCGTAGAACACGATCGTGAAGGCCAGCAGCCCCGCGGCGAGCCAATTGGAGGCCAGCCCGAGGATCAGCACCGAGCCGACCGACAGCACGATGCCGAAGGCGAGCGCCTCGTCGGGACGGATGCGCCCATCGGGGATCGGCCGCTTGGCGGTGCGGGTCATCAGCGCGTCGATGTCGGCGTCCCACCACATGTTGAGGCAGCCCGAGGCGCCGGCGCCGACCGCAATCATAAGGAGCGAGATCGCGGCGATCACCGGGTTCACGGTGGCGTGCGAGACCACCATGCCGACCAGTGCGGTGAAGATGACGAGCACCATCACCCGCGGCTTCAGCAGGGCGAAGAAGTCGGAGACCTCGCCGCCCGCGGCGGAAGAGAGCGACACGCGGCCGGCGTCGGCGCTCAGGCTGTTCGACAGGCTCGTCATGGAAACCGTGATCTGACGCTTGTTCTGATGGTCTCGGATCGCGCCGTTCGTGGCGCCGCCCTTTGCGGGAGGCCTCACTGAAGCGGTGAGAGGCCTCCGGGAAAGAGCGAGGACCGCCGGGGCGGTCCTCGCGATCTTTGATTTTCGTCCCGCCCTCAGTGGGATGGCTCGTCGACGATCTTCGGGAGCGTCTCGAACTGGTGGAAGGGCGGGGGCGAGGAGAGGGTCCATTCCAGGGTCGTGGCACCCTCGCCCCAAGGATTGTCCGCAGCGCGGGTCTTGGAGCGGAAGGCCAGGACGATGCCGATCACGAACACGACCATGCTGAGAGCGAAGACGTGACCGCCCAGCGTCGCGACCTTGTGCCAGCCGGCGAAGGCCTCGGGGTAGTCGGCGTAGCGACGCGGCATGCCGGCCAGACCCAGGAAGTGCATCGGGAAGAACAGAACGTTCGCGCCGATGAAGGCCAGCCAGAAGTGCAGCTTGCCCGCCCATTCCGGGATGACGTGGCCGGTCATCTTCGGGAACCAGTAGTAGACACCGGCGAAGATGATGAACACGGCGCCGAGCGAGAGCACGTAGTGGAAGTGCGCCACGACGTAGTAGGTGTCGTGCAGGTACTTATCGACCGAGGAGTTCGCGAGCACGACGCCGGTGACGCCGCCGACCGTGAACAGGAAGATGAAGCCTACCGCCCAGTGCATCGCCGCGGTGAAGCGGATCGAGCCGCCCCACATCGTCGCGATCCAGGAGAAGATCTTCACGCCGGTCGGCACCGCGATCACCATGGTCGCGAAGACGAAGTAGGACTGCGTCTGGAGCGACAGGCCGACGGTGTACATGTGGTGGGCCCACACGACGAAGCCGACGACGCCGATGGCGACCATGGCGTAGGCCATGGCGAGGTAGCCGAAGACGGGCTTGCGCGAGAAGGTGGCGATGATGTGCGAGACGATGCCGAAGGCCGGCAGGATCATCACGTACACTTCGGGGTGACCGAAGAACCAGAACAGGTGCTGGTAGAGCACCGGATCGCCGCCGCCCTCGGGAGCGAAGAAAGTGGTGCCGAAGTTACGGTCGGTGAGCAGCATCGTGATCGCGCCGGCGAGAACCGGGAGCGACAGGAGCAGCAGGAACGCGGTGACGAGCTCGGCCCAGGCGAAGAGCGGCATCTTGTGCAGCGTCATGCCGGGGGCGCGCATGTTGAGGATGGTGGTGATGAAGTTGATCGCGCCGAGGATCGAGCCCGCACCGGCGAGGTGGAGCGAGAAGATCGCGAAATCGACCGCCGGGCCGGGGTGGCCGGCCGAGGAGGAGAGCGGCGGGTAGACGGTCCAGCCGGTGCCCGCGCCGCTGGCGCCGGGCGAGCCCTCGACGAACAGCGAGCAGACGAGGCAGCAGAAGCCCGCCACGGTCAGCCAGAACGAGATGTTGTTCATCCGCGGGAAGGCCATGTCCGGCGCGCCGATCATGAGCGGGACGAACCAGTTGCCGAAGCCGCCGATCAGGGCGGGCATCACCATGAAGAACACCATGATGAGGCCGTGGCCGGTGACGAACACGTTGTAGGTCGCCGGGTTGGAGAAGTACTGGAGCCCGGGCTCTTCCATCTCCATGCGGATGCCGAAGGACAGGAACGCGCCGATGATGCCCGCCATGAAGGCGAAGACCAGGTAGAGCGTGCCGATGTCCTTGTGGTTCGTCGAGAGGAACCAGCGGGAGAAGAAGGAGGGCTTGTGGTCGTGGTGGGCGTCATGCCCGGCATGTGCTGTGGCGGTGGCCATCGATCCTTGCCTTAATCAGATGTCTGTCGCCTCTGGCGAATGGAGATCCGGCCGGCCTGCGCCGGCTCGGGAAAGCGTCAGCGGGCGTCCGCGAGGCGCGCGCCGTTGTCGATGGCGGCGTACTTGGTCTTCGCCTCGGTCAGCCACTCGGCATAGGCCTGCTCGCTGACCACGCGCACGGTGATCGGCATGTAGGCGTGACGGGCGCCGCAGAGCTCGGAGCACTGGCCATGATAGGTGCCCTCACGGTCGGCCTTGAACCACCACTGGTTCAGGCGGCCGGGAATCGCGTCGATCTTGCCGCCGAAGGAGGGGATCGCCCAGGAGTGGATCACGTCCTCGGAGGTGACCTGCACCTTCACGACCTTACCGACCGGCACGACCATGTCGTTGTCGGTGGCCAGGAGCTTCGGCTGCTGCTCCTCGTCGACGTTGGCGTCGAAGGTGAAGCCGCCCTTGTCGCCCTCGGCCGGGTAGACGTAGGACCAGTACCATGCGTGGCCGACGACCTTGACCACGACGTCGGCCTTCGGGTCCGAGAGCTGCGTGCGCAGGGTGCGGAACGAGGGGATCGCCACCGCCACGAGGATCAGGACCGGGATGATGGTCCAGGCCACCTCGATCATCGTATTGTGGGTGGTACGCGACGGCGTGGGGTTCGCCTTCTCGCTGAACTTGAAGATGCAGTAGAGAATGAGGCCGAGAACGAAGACCGAGATGGCGAAGGCGAGCCAGTGCAGCCCGTGCTCGAAGTTGAGGAGGTCAACGGCTTCGGCCGTGACCGGTACCTGACGGCTCATCTGCCACGGCTCGGGCTGACCGATGCCGGCCGCGAGAGCGGCGGAGGACGAACCGAGGAGAGCGCCGAACGCGGCGAGCCCCCACGATAACCGATGTTGCGCCTGCGTCGTCCGCATATCCCCGCTTGGCTCCCCTGATGCCTATGGTTTGTTTGCCCTTGAATTTGCCGACCAGCGTCGCAAATCCGAAGACTGCCCGACCTTATCGCGGGCCTTGCCGGTTCCGGCGTGACCGTGTCGCTGCCGGATGGGCGGTTGCGACGTAGAACCATACTGATCGTAAAACCGCAACCGCAACAGCGCCGCCAAGCGTCGCTTGGACGCGGGATCAGGGTTGCGCGACGGGCAATTTGGCTGCCTCTAGGGATACGGATGCAAGACTTCAGCGGAAAACCTGAGGACGATCTCGGCGAGGACAGCCCCGCGACGTCGATCAAGGTCGGAACGCTCGTCGTCGGCTACGATGCGCCCGAGGCGCGGCCCGACGCCCGCGCGCTGGCCGTCGAGATGCCGGTCAACGTCGTCTACGGCACCGTACCCTACGCCGTGATGATGCTGACGCCGGCCGATCTCGAAGATTTCGCCTACGGCTTCAGTCTCACCGAGGGCGTGATCGAGACGCCCGACGAGATCCGCGGCGTCGCCGTGGAGCCCGGCGAGGGCGGCTTGCGGCTCCTGGTCGATCTCGCTCCCGGACGGCTGCGCGAGCATCTCGCCCGCAAGCGCGCGATCAGCGGGCGCACGGGTTGCGGCGTCTGCGGCATCGAGGATCTCTCCGCTCTGCCGATCGCGCGAACGCGCTCCGGAAAGGGCCCGCAGGTGACGCTGGCAGCGATCCAGACGGCACTAACGGCTCTGTCCGACCGCCAGATCCTCAATCGGGAGACCCGCGCCGTTCATGCCGCGGGGTGGGCCGGGCTCGACGGAACGCTCGTGGCGGTGCGCGAGGATGTCGGCCGCCACAATGCTCTGGATAAGTGCATCGGTGCGCTGCTGCGCCGGGGCGTACGGCCGGACGAGGGGTTCCTCGTCATCACCAGCCGCTGTTCCTTCGAGATGGCGGAGAAGGCCGCGACGCTCGGCGCCTCGGTCTTGGTCGCGATTTCCGCCCCGACCTCCCTCGCCATCGAGCGGGCGCGCTGCCACGACATGACGCTCTGCGCCATCGCCCGCTCCGACACGCTCACCGTGTTCTCGGGGCGCGAACGGCTCCTGCTGGCCGGGGAGGGCGGCTGAACCGCCGCTGCTCGCAAATCGACGGCCTCACTCGGTGCTGCCGGCCTCACCGGCGCCGCCGGGAACGACCGTCGCCCCACCGATCACCCGCACGTTCTTGCGCGCGCCGTCGGCCGGCGGATCCTGCCAGCCTTTGCCCGCCGCGGCAGGCTTCGACTCGGCGGTCTTGGCAGGCTCCTTCGTGGGCTCCGGCTTGGCAGCTTCCTTGGCGGCTTCGGCCTTGCCGGGCTCCGGCCGCGCCTCGTTCGCCTTCGGCTCGACCGCCTTGGCCTCCTTCGTGTCCGGTTTGGCCGGCTCGGATTTGGCCGCCGGCGTCATCGCAGGGGATTCCGCGGGACCGGCACGGAGCGAAGGCTCCGGAGCGGTCGGGGCGATCCGCGCCTGGGACGGGAGCTTGGGCGTCGGCGAAGTCCGGGCCGCGGCGCGCCGCGGTGTCTCGGAGCGGCTCACCGCGTCCGGATTGACGCCGAGGGGATTGGCCTCGGGCCGTGCCGTCGGCGGCACGCGCTCGACTCGGGCATCGCGGGGAGCGTCGCGCTCACCGCCCAGGGGTGCATTGCGCAGGCCGGGAACCGAGGGAATGTCGGCCGGCGGCACGATGCGCTCCGCCTCGCGGATCGGACGGCGCGGACGCATGTCGTCCTCGGTCCAGCCGTAGCCGGGCGCCGCCGGCCGGATCCGATCGGAAGGATAGTAGACGCCGCCGAGTGGCTCGCGCCCGATCACCTCACCCTCGCGGGCATCGACCACGAGCCGCAGTCGCTGACCGCGCGGGCTCGTCGCCTCCACGCGGTAGTTCCGTCCGTCATAGCGGGGGCGGGCGATCTCGGTGAAGCCGCGGTCACGCAGGTCGTCGACGACCTCGCGCGGGGGCAACAGGCCGTCCTCCTCGAAATAGACCGTCCGCGGCGGGCCGTAGATCTCGCGGTAGAAGCCCTGGGCGTCGGCAGCCTGCAGGCCGGCACCGCTGACGAGCGCGGCGGTCAGGCCGAGGCCAAGGCCGCGAAGCAGCGCCGCTCTCCGGACACGGCCGATGGCATGACGGCTCGAAGCCATTGGGACCTCTCGAACCAAGCTGTGCAAAGGGAAGGTCCCGGGAGCCCGCTGTTGACCGCGGGTCCCCCGGCGTCACGGCAGACGCGATCCCCGCATTCCTTCCGTGCCGGCAAGGTTTTCTAAACGATTGAATGGGGCGACATTGCGGACCGACCCGGAACCTGCCAGGGCATCGGGACGCTGCCGTGTTGCCGGGCGCTTCCTGCGTCATCGGACCTCGACTGCGCTGCGCGAATTCAAGGCATGTTCAAAAGGCCGGCGGCGGTGGCCGGCGGCCCCTTGCTGGAATGAATGAAATCTGGCAACGTCCACCTATAGGACAGCAAGACTGTC
Source organism: Methylobacterium sp. R2-1 (assembly GCF_014191355.1). Taxonomy (GTDB): domain Bacteria; phylum Pseudomonadota; class Alphaproteobacteria; order Rhizobiales; family Beijerinckiaceae; genus Methylobacterium. The sequence goes on along the minus strand of NZ_JACHWM010000003.1, from coordinate 69,918 downwards.
CCATTTGTCGCGCTTGGCCGTCGGGCGAGCTTTGGGGATCCATCACGTGATCGACGTGACGTCCGAACGAGCTGATAAACCGGTGATCGTCAAGGCGATCCGGGCGAGCGCCGGCTGAACAAGCCGGGGTTCAGCCCGCGGGTTGGCGGGCGATTCCGGCAGGAAGAACCCCACCAATCCCGACTTGAAAATGACGGCGGCGGCCCGATCACCGATGGTGTTCGGGCATGAAACATGCTCGCGTGCGGGCAGGGTCGGAGATCTGCGGACGATGCGTGAAATCCCGTCTGAACTGTCGGTGCCGGCCGTGATCGGTGAGAAGGCTGCACCCTCGCGCGCTGGTGCCACGCCGCTGATCCTGCGTGATCCGGCCTTGCCGCAGGCGCAAGGCGCCTACAACCCGGCCCACGAGCGCGATGCCTGCGGCGTCGGCTTCGTCGCGGACATGCATGACCGGCGCAGCCACACGATCGTCGAACAGGGTCTGAAGATCCTGGAGAACATCGACCACCGCGGCGCGGTCGGTGCCGACCCGACCATGGGCGACGGCTGCGGCATCCTCACCCAGATCCCGCACGGCTTCTTCTCGGAGGAATGCTCGCGCCTCGGCTTCGAGCTGCCGCCCGCCGGCCACTACGCCATCGGCCAGTTCTTCATGCCTAAGGACGCGGATGCCCGCGCCGCCATCGAGGCGATCGTCGAGAAGACGCTCAGCGACGAGGGCCTGCCGCTGCTTGGCTGGCGCGACGTGCCGGTCGATTCCAGCGACCTCGGCAAGGCGGTGAGGGAGACCGAGCCGCATCACCGGCAGGTCTTCATCGGTTGCCCGGCGAGCATCTCCGATCAGGATGCCTTCGAGCGGCGCGTCTACATCGCCCGCAAGGTGATCTCGAACCAGGTCTACGGCCTGGACGACGAGCGGGCGAAGACCTTCTACCCCGTCTCGGTCTCGAGCCGGACGATCGTCTACAAGGGCATGGTGCTCGTGCACCAGCTCGGTCACTATTATCTCGACCTGAAGGACACCCGCTTCGTCTCGGCGCTCGCGCTCGTCCACCAGCGCTTCGCCACGAACACCTTCCCGACCTGGCGGCTGTCGCACCCCTACCGGATGGTCGCGCATAACGGCGAGATCAACACGCTGCGCGGCAACGTGAACTGGATGGCCGCGCGCCAGGCCAGCGTCGATTCGGAACTGTTCGGCAACGACATCTCGAAGCTCTGGCCGATCTCCTATGAGGGCCAGTCCGACACCGCCTGCTTCGACAACGCCCTCGAGTTCCTCGTGCAGGGCGGGTACTCGCTCGCCCACGCGATGATGATGCTCGTCCCCGAGGCCTGGGCCGGCAATCCGCTGATGGGCGAGGAGCGGCGCGCCTTCTACGAGTACCACGCCGCCCTGATGGAGCCGTGGGACGGCCCGGCCGCCGTTGCCTTCACCGATGGCCGCCAGATCGGCGCCACGCTCGACCGCAACGGCCTGCGCCCGGCCCGCTACATCGTCACCGATGACGGCCTCGTCGTGCTCGCCTCCGAAATGGGCGTGCTGCCGATCCCGGACGAGAAGATCGTCCAGTCCTGGCGCCTGCAGCCGGGCCGGATGCTGCTGATCGATCTGGAGAAGGGCCGCATCGTCTCCGACGAGGAGATCAAGGGCGAGCTCGCCTCCGCGCACCCCTATGCCGAGTGGGTCAAGAACACCCAGATCGTGCTGGAGGATCTGCACCCGATCCAGCCGCGGGCCTCGCGCACGGACGTGTCCCTGCTCGATCGCCAGCAGGCCTTCGGCTACACCCAGGAAGACCTCAAGCTGCTCATGGCCCCCATGGCCGTGACCGGCCAGGAGGCGGTCGGCTCGATGGGCTCGGACACGCCGCTCTCGGCGCTCTCCGACAAGCCCAAGCTGCTCTACACCTACTTCAAGCAGAACTTCGCGCAGGTCACCAACCCGCCGATCGATCCGATTCGCGAGGAGGCCGTGATGAGCCTCGTCTCGTTCATCGGCCCGCGCCCGAATCTGCTCGATATGGAGGGAGCCTCGCGCCGCAAGCGCCTCGAGGTGCGTCAGCCGATCCTCACCAACGGCGATCTGGAAAAGATCCGGTCGATCTCGCATTTCGAGGACCGCTTCGACACCAAGACGCTCGACATCACCTACGCGGCCGAGGCCGGCGCGGCGGCGATGGAGGGTGCTCTCGATCGCCTGTGCGATCGGGCCGAGGTCGCGGTGCGCGGCGGCTACAACATCATCATCCTGTCCGACCGGATGGTGGGGCCGGACCGCATCCCGATCCCGGCGCTGCTCGCCACCGCGGCCGTGCACAACTACCTGATCCGCAAGGGGCTTCGCACCTCGGTCGGCCTCGTGGTCGAGTCGGGCGAGCCGCGCGAAGTGCATCACTTCGCCTGCCTTGCCGGCTACGGCGCCGAGGCGGTGAACCCCTATCTCGCCTTCGAGACGCTGATCGCGATGAAGGACGAGTTCCCGCCGGACCTGACCGACAACGAGATCATCTACCGCTACATCAAGTCGATCGATAAGGGTCTGCTCAAGGTCATGTCCAAGATGGGCATCTCGACCTACCAGTCCTATTGCGGCGCGCAGATTTTCGACGCGATCGGCCTGAACTCCGACTTCGTGGCGAAGGACTTCTTCGGCACGGCGACGACGGTCGAGGGTATCGGCATGGCCGAGGTCGCCCAAGAGACGGCCCTGCGTCACCAGGATGCCTTCGGCGACGCTCCGATCTACCGCAACGCGCTCGATGTCGGCGGCGAGTACGCCTACCGCCTGCGCGGCGAGACCCACACCTGGACGCCCGACACCGTGGCGACGCTGCAGCACGCGGTGCGCCTCGGCGCGGCCGAGCGCTACCGCGAATACGCCCGGCTGGTGAACGAGCAGGAGAACCACCTCAAGACCCTGCGCGGCCTGTTCCGGATCAAGAATGCGGCCGATCTCGGCCGCGCGCCGGTCGACATCTCGGCGGTCGAACCGGCCTCCGAGATCGTCAAGCGCTTCGCCACCGGCGCCATGTCCTACGGGTCGATCTCGAAGGAGGCGCACGAGACGCTGGCCATCGCAATGAACTCGTTCGGCGGCCGCTCGAACTCGGGCGAGGGCGGCGAGGAGCCGCGCCGGTTCATCACCGGGCCGGACGGACGCTCGCGCCGCTCGGCGATCAAGCAGGTGGCCTCTGGCCGCTTCGGCGTCACGACGGAGTACCTCGTCAACGGCGACATGATCCAGATCAAGGTCTCGCAGGGTGCCAAGCCCGGCGAGGGTGGTCAGCTGCCCGGCCACAAGGTCGACGCCAAGATCGCCAAGGTTCGCTACGCCACGCCCGGCGTCGGCCTGATCTCGCCGCCGCCCCACCACGACATCTACTCGATCGAGGATCTGGCCCAGCTGATCTTCGACCTGAAGAACGTGAACCCGGCGGCCGACATCTCGGTCAAGCTCGTCTCCGAGGTCGGCGTCGGCACGGTCGCGGCGGGCGTCGCCAAGGCGCGCGCCGACCACATCACGATCTCCGGCTTCGATGGCGGCACGGGCGCGGCCCCGCTCACCTCGATCAAGCACGCGGGCGGCCCCTGGGAGACGGGTCTCGCCGAGACGCAGCAGACCCTCGTGATGAACGGCCTGCGCGGCCGCGTCGCACTCCAGGCCGACGGCGGCATCCGCACCGGCAAGGACGTGATGATCGCGGTGCTGCTCGGCGCCGATCAGATCGGCTTCTCGACCGCACCGCTGATCGCGGCCGGCTGCATCATGATGCGCAAGTGCCACCTCAACACCTGCCCCGTGGGTGTCGCCACCCAAGACCCGGTGCTGCGCAAGCGCTTCAAGGGGACCCCTGAGCACGTCATCAACTACTTCTTCTTCGTGGCCGAAGAGCTGCGGGAGCTGATGGCGGCGATGGGCTTCACGCGGCTAGAGGACCTGATCGGCCGCTCCGACCTCCTCGACAAGCGCGAGGCGATCGAGCACTGGAAGGCCCGCGGTCTCGACTTCTCGAAGCTGTTCCACCGGCCCGATGTCGGCCCGGAGGTGGCGATCCGGCATGTCGAGACGCAGCACCACCCGATCGACACGGTGCTCGACCGCCGCCTGATCGCGGGCGCCGAGCAGGCCATCGAGACCGGCGAGGCGGTCCTGCTCACCGATGTGATCCGCAACTCGGATCGCGCCGCAGGTGCCATGCTCTCGGGCGCGGTGGCCAAGAAGCACGGCCATGACGGCCTGCCCGACGACAGCATCGTGGTGAAGCTCAACGGCACCGCCGGCCAGAGCTTCGGCGCTTGGCTCGCCGCCGGCGTCACCCTGGATCTCACCGGCCACGGCAACGACTACGTCGGCAAGGGACTGTCGGGCGGCAAGCTGATCATCCGTCCGAGCGAGGCGCTGAAGGCCCCCCCTGCTCGCACGATCATGGCCGGCAACACCGTTCTCTACGGGGCGATCGCGGGCGAGTGTTACATCCGGGGTGCCGCGGGCGAGCGCTTCGCCGTGCGCAACTCGGGCGCGATCGCGGTGGTCGAGGGCATGGGCGATCATGGCTGCGAGTACATGACCGGCGGCGTCGTGGTCTCGATCGGGGTGACGGGGCGCAACTTCGCGGCGGGCATGTCCGGCGGCATCGCCTACGTGCTCGACGAGGACGGTTCGTTCCGTGACCGCTGCAACCTGTCGATGGTCGATCTGGAGCCGGTGGAGGAAGAGGACGACGTCATGCGCCGCTTCCACCAGGACGGCGACCTGGAGACCAAGGGCCGGGTCGATATCCTCGCCGACATGTCGGGTCACGACGAGGAGCGGCTCAGCCAACTCCTTACCAACCACCTGAAGTATACCGGCTCGCCCAAGGCCAAGCAGATCCTTGACGATTGGGCGGGCTACCGCACCAAGTTCGTCAAGGTGATGCCGGTCGAGTACCGTCGCGCCCTACGCGAGATGGAAATGGCGCGCATGCCGGTGGCGGCGGAGTAGCCACGCGTCACACGGTTGCGTTCTTTCGCGCCATACGGTCGGCGGCCTCGGTCGCCGACCGCTTCACAGCGATGACGGACAGACGGCAAGGCCGCGTGGTCGAGGGATCCGCGCCTGCGAAGGGTTGATCGATGGGCAAGGTCACAGGGTTCCTCGAATACGACCGGCAGGAGCAGAAGTATCAGCTCGCCGCCGACCGCGTTCGGCACTTCCGCGAATTCACGCTTCCGCTCGACGAGCACGACCTGTCGAAACAGGCCGCGCGCTGCATGGATTGCGGCATCCCGTTCTGCCACGGGCCGACCGGATGCCCGGTCCACAACCAGATTCCGGACTGGAACGACCTCGTCTATCAGTCGGACTGGGAGGAGGCCTCGCGCAACCTCCACTCCACCAACAACTTCCCCGAGTTCACCGGCCGCATCTGCCCCGCGCCCTGCGAGGAGGCCTGCACGCTCAACCTCGAGAACCAGCCGGTCGCCATCAAGACGATCGAGCAGGCGATCGCGGACCGCGCCTGGAACATGGGCTGGGTGAAGCCCGAGCCGTCGGCGACCCGCACCGGCAAGCGCGTGGCGATCATCGGCTCCGGCCCGGCCGGCATGGCGGCGGCGCAGCAGCTCGCCCGCGTCGGCCATGACGTGCACGTCTACGAGCGCGAGCCGAAGGCCGGCGGCCTGCTCCGCTACGGCATCCCCGACTTCAAGATGGAGAAGCGCCACATCGACCGGCGCGTGAAGCAGATGGAGGCCGAGGGCGTCGTCTTCCACTACAAGGCCAATATCGGCGTGAACGTGCCGCTCGAAGACCTGACGAGCCAGTTCGACGCCGTGCTGTTCTGCGGCGGCGCCGAGGACCCGCGCAACCCGCAGCTCCCGGGCCAGGACCTCGACGGCGTGCACTACGCCATGCCCTACCTCGTTCAGTCGAACCGCCGGGTCGGCGCCGAGCCGATGCCGGGCAACGGCGAACTGCCGATCCTCGCCGCCGGCAAGAACGTCGTCGTCATCGGCGGCGGCGACACGGCCTCCGACTGCGTCGGCACCGCCTTCCGCCAGGGCGCGCTCTCGGTGACGCAGCTCGACATCCGTCCGCGCCCGCCGGAGCGCGAGGACAAGCTGACGGTGTGGCCATACTGGCCGACCAAGATGCGCACCTCGTCGAGCCAGGCGGAAGGCGCCGAGCGCGAATTCCAGGCCGCGACCCTGCGGCTGGAGGGCAATCGCAAGGGCCAGCTCACCGGCGTCGTCTGCGCCCGCGTGGACGAGCGTCGCCAGCCGGTCGAGGGCAGCGAGTTTGTGCTGCCGGCCGACCTCGTCTTCATGGCAATCGGCTTCGCCGGCTCGGTGCAGAAGGGTTTGGTCGAGGAATCGGGCGTGGCGGTCGACAAGCGCGGCAACGTCGCCGCCAACGATCAGGACTACCTGACCTCGAATCCGAAGATCTACGTCGCCGGCGACATGCGCCGCGGCCAGTCCCTGGTGGTCTGGGCGATCCGCGAAGGCCGTCAGGCCGCCCGTTCGATCGACGAGGCGCTGATGGGCGCGACCGTCCTGCCGCGGTAAGCCGCGTCACATCTGGAACGATTACGGGGCCATCGCCGAGAGGCGGTGGCCCTTTTCGTTGGACCTCGGCGCATCAACGGGATCCGCCATTGGAATCGGCGGGATCACGGACCTCCCACAGGTAGCCCGATCCCTCGCGCGCGATCCGGCCGCGGGTCGCGAGATGCATCCCGGCGACATCCAGCCTCTCCATCGCGGCGCGGTCGAGGATGTGCCGGCGGGTTGCGATCGCCTCCGCCGGGTCGGCGTCCCAGATCACGGTCCAATCCGGATGCGGCATCTGCAGCACGCGGGAATGGAGGATGTCTCCCCAGAACAGGAGGCGCTCCGCTCCGTCCTCGATCAACACACCGGCATGTCCCGGCGTGTGTCCCGGCAGCGGCAGGAAGGAGACGCCGGGGGCGAGTTCGGCCCGGCCGGAGACGCGGCGCACCCGGCCGGCATAGGCCGCCAGCACGGCCTGCGCAGTGTCGAAGAAGACGGCCATCGCGGCGGGCGCCCGCGCGCGCGCAGCTTCATCCGACCAGAAGGCCGCCTCCCGCTCCTGAACCACCAGCTCCGCCTCGACGAAGCGAGCCCGGCCCTGGCTGGTGAGCAGGCCGCCGACATGGTCGGCGTGGAGATGCGTTAGCCACACAGTGTCGACCTGATCGGGACCGACTCCTTCCGCCGCGAGCGCCGCCGCGACCCGGTCGAAGCCCGGCCCGAACACGGTTCCGCAGCCGGCATCGAGCAGCCAGTGCCGCGCACCGCGCCGGATCAGGAACGCGTTGACGGGCTCCGGTGAGGGACCGCCCGGCGGGAGGCCGGCTTGCGTGAGCAAGGCCCGGCCGGCCTCGCTGTCGGCGCCCGGGATCATGCTGGGCTGAAGCGGGAACAGGCCGTCACGCAGCGGCGTGACGGTGAAGGCACCGACGCGGTAGGCGGAGGCGGGGGCCGCCCACGCCCCGGCGAAGCGAAGGAGCGGCAGGCCGACGCTCGCGGCGATGACGGATCGGCGGGTAAGCGGCAAGAGCATCGACGGCGGGTCCGGCTACGGGAACGGAGACCGCGATCCTGGCGAGCCTCGATGCCTCCGCCCAGGGAAAGACGCCCGCCGAGCGCGGGCATTTTTCCCGACGGCATCCCTCGCCCCTTGCGCGCCGGCCGGCGGTGGGTGCCAACTCGGTGGACGCCCCACGCCCGGTTGCCCCGATGAGCCTGCCCGCGCATCTCGCCCTGCGCCTTCTGATCGTCACGCTGCTCTGTCTGGCCGGCGCTGTCGCCTGGACGCTCTGGGAGGCGCGCACCGGTCTGCGCGAGGAGGCCGCGGTGTCGGCCGGGCGGATCGCGGCGCAGCTTGCCCGGCAGCCGGGACTCGGCAGTGTCGGTCCGGCGGCGCTGCCGATCAGCGAGCCGCAGGCGGAACCGACCGTCCTGATGATCCTGCCGGGCATCTGCGCGGAGATCCGTCTCGGCGCCGAGACCCCACGCCGGCTCTGCGGCGATTGGGACGGGCTCGGCACGGCACCGGCCTGGTTCAGGGACGCCCTGGCGCCGGAAGCAGGGGGAGCACCCGTGATCCGGGAGATCATCTATCGCGGACGCCGCCTCGGCAGCGTCGCGGCTTGGCCCGATCCCGTCGCCGCCGCGGGCCGCACGTGGCGGCAGGTCCGGTTCGCGAGCGGCCTTGCCCTGTCGCTCGCCGGAACCACCGCGATCCTCGGCTGGCTCTCCGCCACCCGCCTCGTCGCGCCGGCGGGCCGGATCGTCCAGGGGCTCGACGGATTCGATGCGGGCCGCGCCGCTGCACCCCTGCCGCGCTTCAAGGCCACCGAGTTCGAGCGAATCGCGACCGCCTTCCACGCCCTTGCGGAGCGATTGGTCCGCACCGAGGCCGAGCGCACGGAGCTGATGCGGCGGCTGGTCCAGGTGCAGGAGGAGGAGCGGCAGAGCCTCGCCCGCGAGCTGCACGACGCGTTCGGCCAGTGCCTCGCTGCGGCAGGCGCGCTCGCGGCCGCCATCGAGGCCGGCGCACCGGAGGATCGCGCGGATCTGCGCGCCGATGCCGTCGGCATCGAGACCGTCATCGGCTCCATGCGCGAGAGCCTGCGCGGCGCCTTGGCTCAGCTCGAACTGCCCGATCTCACCGCGGCCGGCCTGGGCGAGGAGCTCCGCGGTCTGATCAGCGACTGGCGGGCGCGGCTGCGTACCGGGCCGAGCCTGCATCTCGACGTGACGGGCGATCTGACGGGTCTGTCGCCGCAGGCCTCCGCCAGCCTCTACCGCATCGCGCAGGAACTTCTGACCAACGCCCTGCGGCACGGGCGGCCGAGCCGGGTTTTCCTGCGGCTGCAGGGAACTGGAACAGGGGAGGAGCCCGTCACCCTGACGGTGGACGACGACGGCGGGGGCGATGCCCCGAGCGCAGCCGACGCTGCCGGCCGCGGCCTTGCCGGGATCCGGACGCGGCTCGCTGCTCTCGGCGGTCAACTGTCCCTCACCGGGAATGGAAGCGGCATCCGTGCCTGTGCCACCGTTCCAGTCCGCGGCTGAGGCGCGCGATGCCGACCATCCTCCTCGTCGATGATCATCCCGTGGTGCGCGAAGGCTATCGGCGCCTGCTCGAACGGCAGCCGGGCTTCACCGTCGTGGGGGAGGCCGAGACCGCGGCGGAGGCCTACCGCCTCTATAAGGCGCAGGCGCCGGATCTCGTGATCCTCGACCTGTCGCTGCCGGGGCCGAGCGGCATCGAGGTGATCCGGCACATCCGCCAATGGGACGGCACGGCCCGCATCCTCGTGTTCAGCATGCGCACCGGTGCCGCGGTCGCGCGACGAGCCTTCGCCGCCGGTGCCGGCGGCTATGTCAGCAAGGCGAGCCCGCCGCGGGATCTGCTGACGGCCGCGGCGGGCGTCCTGCGCGGGGAGCGCGCCATGAGCCCCGACATCGCCCTGGCGATCGCGCAGGACGAGGTGGCCGGCGGACGGAATGCGCTCGATGACCTCACCCCGCGGGAAGTCGAGATCCTCGGCATGACGGCGGCGGGCGCGACGGCAACGGGGGTCGCCGAGGCGCTGTGCCTCAGCCTCAAGACGGTCCAGAACAACCTCTCGCTGATCAGGGCCAAGCTCGGCGCCCGCACGGACGCTCATCTGGTCTGGATCGCCGTCGGCGCCGGGCTCGTGGCGGCCCCGCCTTCGGCGGAGAGCTGAAGCGGCCTCAGCGAGGACGATCTATCCCGGCGGCCAGCGGAAATCGTCCGCCCGGCCGGGCTGGGGCAGGGGAGCGGCGCCGCGCTGCAGGCTGCGCTCGCGGGTGCCGGTGGCGTCGCCCTCCTGCGGGCGGCCGGTGATCAGTGTGCCGCCCGGCGAGGTCTCGGTGCGGCCGAGCGGCACCACCGGCCCCGCTGCCGGCTTGACCGGCAGGCTCGGAATACCCGGAGGCTCGGGCAGGCTCGGTAGCATCGCAGTGATCTTGCGGTCGATCGCCGCCGTGTCCTCGATGCCGAGCCCCGCCCCGCCCTCGCCGGGCGTGGCCGCGATCGCCGCCGCGGGCTGCTCGGAGGGAAGACCGCCCTTGGCGCCCATCAGCCGCTTCAACTCCACATCGGCGAAGTGGGCGACCTTGCGCGAGCCGGCGGCAGTGAAGTGGATGCCGTCGGAGGTGCGCAGCCGCGCCTCCTGACCGTCCACATCGGGCCCCGACACGGTGAAGCGGTTGCGGTCGTCGACGAAGCCCTGCCAGACCTCGGCGTAGGATTGGCCGGCCCGCTGCACCCGCTCGCGCACGAGGTCGTTGATCGCCGCGAAGTCGCGGCTCAAGGATTCGCTGCGGACCGGCGGCAGCCCAACCCAGACCAGCGGCACCTTGTGCTCGGCAAACACCTTCGCGACCGCGTCGACCCGCGCGCCATAGATCTCACGCCACTTGTCCGACAGGGCCTCGTAGCTCTGGTCGCCCTCGCGGATCGCCTGCCGGTCGTTCACCCCAAGCATCATCAGGGCGTAGGAGACGTTGGGCGTGGTCTTGAGGAAATCCTCAGCGCTCTTGGCCCAATCGACCAGATCCTTGCGCACGAGTCCGCTCTCGGCCTTGGAGCGGTCGAGCACCGCGACCTCGGCATTGTCGGAGAACGCCTCGTCGACACCTTTGGCGAGGTAACTCGCGAGGGAATCGCCGAACACGGCGATCTGGGTCGTCGGTGCAGCCTTCGGCACCTTGGCCTTGGGCTGCGCCACCGTCGGGGCGGGGCTTGGTCGGCGACGGCGCGCGGCACGCTCCTCGTCCGAGCGTCCGGCAGCCGCGGGTGCCGGTGCGCGGGGACGCTGCGGCCGGGCATAGCCGGGCGAGGGCTGCGGCGGCGGGGTCGGCTGGGCGCGCGGCTGGTCCTCCCAGGGCCAGTAGAACTGGCGCGGCGCCTCCTGCGGCGGCGCAGCCCGGCGGGCAGGCGGGCGGCCGTACTCGTCGGCGTAGGCCCCTCGGGCACGGCGGCGTGGCGGCGGCGCGTAGGAGGGATCGGCGGCGGGGGCGTCGTAGCTGTCACCCCACTGCGCAGCGGCCGGCTGCGGCAGCACGGACCACGCCGCGGCGAGCGCGAGGACGGCGAGAGCGAGAAGGCCGAGGATCGCAGAAAAACGCGGAAGCGCGGTGCGATCGGTCGGGCGGCGTTGCATGCGCGAAGCCTCGATCGAAGGAGAGGAGCCGGAATTGGTCCGACCTCACATCCGCTCAGGATAGCGCCTCGAAGGGCGCACGTCTAAGGCCGTGCCTCGAGGCGCTCCAGCAGCGCGGGCCGGGCGTAGCCGTCCGCGGGCAAACCCTCGCGGATCTGGTACTGCCGCACCGCCTCGCGCAGCTTCGGGCCGGCGCGCCCGTCCTGTTCGCCGACGTAGAGTCCTTGCGCGGCGAGCCCCGCCTGCAGACGCTTGAGGCCCGCTCCATCGAGGCGGGCGGCACCGTTCGGCCAGGGCGCGGCGAGCGCCGGACCGCCGGCCAGCCGGTCGGCGAGGTGGCCGATCGCCAGCGCGTAGGAGTCGCTGGTGTTGTAGCCGCGGATCACCTCGAAATTGTCGGTGATGAGAAAGACGGGGCTTCCCAGCCCGCCCGGCAGGAACAGGCTCGCCTCGCCGTTCGCCGGCAGGGGTTTGCCGTCAGTGCGGCGGACACCGCGGGCGGTGAAGTCGGCGAGCGGACCGCGATAGCGGGTCAGGTCGAAATCCTTCGGCAGGCTGACCTCGTAACCCCAGGACAGGCCGGGCTTCCAGCCGAGCGAGCGCAGGTAGTGGGCGATGGAGGCCAACGAATCGGCTTCAGAGCGCCAGATGTCGCGCCGCCCGTCGCCATCGAAATCAACCGCCTCTTTCAGGTACACCGAGGGCAGGAACTGGACCTGCCCCATGGCGCCGGCCCACGAGCCCACCATTCGCGCCGGCTCGATGTCGCCGTTCTCGAGGATCTGGAGGGCGGCCAGCAGCTCGTCGCGAAACAGGCTGCCGCGATGGCGCGCATAGGCGAGACTCGCTAGCGCGCGCACTGTCGGCAGGGAGCCGGCGCTGGCGCCGAAATCCGATTCGACGCCCCAGAACGCCAGCACGATCGCGCGCGGCACGCCGGTCTTCGCCTCGATCGCTGCGAGGGTGTCGGCGAGCCTCTTGCCCTGGGCCTGCCCCTTGGCGATGCGCGCGCCCGACACCGCACCGACGAGATAATCCCAGACCGGCCGGCTGAACTCGCCCTGGCGACGGGTGCGGGCGACCACGTCCGGATCCGGCCCGCGAAGGTCGGCGAAGGCCGCGTCGAAGGTTCGTTGCGAGACGCCGCGGGCCGCAGCATCGGAACGCAGGGAAGCGACGAAGCCGGAGAAGTCGCCGTCCTGCGCCTGTCCCGGTCCCGTCAGGACCGCGAGAGCGAGGATGAGGGCGGTGCGGGACACTCTCACCGCCGGTTCCGCTTCACCAGGGCCTCCTCCCAGGCGAGCGCCTGGGCGACGATGGCGTCGAGGTCGTCGTGCCTCGGGGTCCAGCCGAGTTCGTTGCGGATGCGGTCGGCACCCGCGATGATCTGGGCCGGATCGCCCGGACGGCGTGGCGACAGGCGCACCTCGAAGTCGCGGCCGGAGATGCGCTTGACCACCTCCACCACCTCCAGCACCGAGTAGCCCCGGCCGTAGCCGCAATTCAGGGTCAGGCTCTCGCCGCCGCCGCGCAGGTGATCGAGCACGGTCAGGTGCGCGGCGGCGAGGTCCGAGACTTGGATGTAGTCGCGCAGGCACGAGCCGTCAGGCGTGGGATAGTCGGTGCCGAACACCTCCAGATGCGTGCGCTGGCCAAGTGCCGCCTGCGTCGCGACCTTGATGAGGTGGGTGGCGGCCGGCATCGATTGCCCGGAGCGCCCGCGCGGGTCGGCCCCGGCCACGTTGAAATAGCGCAGCACCCCGTAGGTGAAGCCGTGCGCGGCCGCGGCGTCGGCGAGCATCCACTCGCTCATCAGCTTCGAGCGGCCGTAGGGATTGATCGGGTTCGTCGCCAGGGTCTCGGGGACCGGCACGATCTCCGGCTCGCCGTAAACCGCCGCCGTCGAGGAGAAGATGAAGTGCCGCACGTTCGTGCGCGCCGCGGTCTCGATCAGCGCACGCGTCTTCACGGTGTTGGCGAGGTAGTAGCCGAGCGGGTCGGCGACCGATTCCGGCACCACGATCTTGGCCGCGAAATGCGCGATCGCGTCGATCCGGTGGCGCAGGATCGTCTCGGTGACGAGGGCTTGGTCGGCCACATCGCCGACGACGAGGCGCACTTCCGGGGGCAGGGCCCAATCGTAGCCGGTCGAGAGATCGTCGAGGACCACGACCTCCTCGTGCCCTGCATCGACCAGCGCGAGCACCATGTGGCTCCCGATATAGCCCGCGCCGCCCGTGACCAGAACCGCCATCACTTCCCCCGATCCGTCTTCCGCCGTCCGCCCGCGAACGCTTCAGCCATGTTTTAATGACGAAATCCTGCCAATCACACCCAAGCGGGGCTGTTAGCGGCGGCCCGCGTCCTATTTGATCTGCGTCGATCAGGGCTCGCCCCGACACACGCCAAGAACGGGTCCCGCCACATGAAACGAATTCGCAAGGCCGTCCTTCCCGTCGCGGGCCTCGGCACGCGCTTTCTGCCGGCCACCAAGGCCGTGCCGAAGGAGATGCTCACCGTCGTCGATCGCCCTGTCGTCCAGCACGTCGTCGATGAGGCCCGGGAGGCCGGCATCGAGCACTTCATCTTCGTCACCGGCCGCGGCAAGGCGGTGATCGAGGATCACTTCGATATCGCTTTCGAACTGGACCACACTCTGCAGGAGCGCGGCAAGCACGCGGCCTACGAGGAGTTGAAGAGGGACCTGCCCAAGGCCGGACAGACCAGCTTCACCCGCCAGCAGGCGCCGCTCGGCCTCGGCCACGCGGTCTGGTGCGCCCGCGAGATCGTCGGCAACGAGCCCTTCGCCGTGCTGCTGCCGGACATGCTGAGCCGCGGCTGCATGGGCCAGATGCTTGAGGCCTACGAGCAGCACGGCGGCAACATCATCGCCGTGGAGGAGGTGAAGCCCGAGGAGACGCACCAGTACGGCATCGTCGCCGTCGGCGAGACCTTCGGTCAGACCTTCGAGATCACCGGCATGGTGGAGAAGCCCAAGCAGGGCACGGCGCCGTCGAACTACATCATCTCCGGTCGCTACATCCTCCAGCCCGAGATTTTTTCAATTCTGGAGCGGGGCGAGACCGGGGCCGGCGGCGAGATCCAGCTCACCGACGCGATGATCCGGCTCGCCGAGGCGCAGCAGTTCTACGGCATGCGCTTCGACGGGCGTACCTACGATACGGGCTCCAAGATCGGCTTCCTCACCGCCAACCTCGCCTACGGCTTGGAGCGGCCGGAACTGGCCGATGCCCTGAAGGCGGAGATCCGGGCACTCCTCGGCGATGCCTGAACGTTCCATGCGTGCGCCCGGCCAAGCTATGCGGCAAGCGCATGTGGGAATGTTATCACCGGGCTTGCGATTTGTGCGCCGCGATGCGATTTTTGCATTGCGAGATCGCGATGGCGTCGCGGTCCCGTAGCCCTTCTTGGGCGTTTCCTCCCTAGACTTCGGGCCGTCCTTCGGGGCGGCCTTTTTTCTTGTCTGAAGCGCTGCGGTGCTCGCACTGCGGGATCGCAGATCTACTCGGCCGCCACGCGGAGGGACGCTGCCTCAACCGTCTCGGCAGCGACCTCGGCGAAGACCTTGGCCAGATTGTCGGCCAGACTCGTGAAACCGGCCGTCACCGCCAGCGACTGCTCGTTCATGTACAGCGCGCGGTTGATCTCGATCTGCAGCGCGTGCCGTCCAAGTCCCGGCTCGCCGTAATGCTCGGTGATGAAGCCGCCGGCATAGGGCTTGTTGCGCACCACCTTGTAGCCGAGGATCCTCAGGCGGCTCTCGACACCCTCGACCAGCGAGGGCAGGCAGGCCGTGCCGAAGCGGTCGCCGAGCACGAAATCGGCCTGGGCGCTCTCGTCGCGCCCGAGGCTCGAAGAGGGCATCGAGTGACAATCGATGAGGAAGGCCTGACCGAAGCTCCGCGCCGTACGGTGGATCAGACCGCGCAGTGTCCGGTGATAGGGCTTGTAGAGCGTCTCGATGCGCTGCACCGCCTCCTCCACCGGCAGCCGCTCCCGGTAGATCTCCTGCCCATCGGCGACGATGCGGGGCACCGTCCCCAGCCCTCCAGCCACCCGCATCGAGCGGGTGTTGGCGAAGGAGGGCAGACGGCCCGCGAACATGCGCGGGTCGAGTTCGTAGGGCTCGCGGTTCACGTCGAGATAGGCGCGGGGGAAGTTCGCCCGCATCAGGGGTGCGCCGAGGCCGACGACCGAGGCGAACAGCCGGTCGACATGGGCATCCTCCGACCGACGCAGGGCGAGGGCGTCGAGCCGGGAGGCGGCCAGGAACGAGGCGGGATAATGCGCGCCGGAATGCGGCGTGTTGAACACGAAGGGAATCGCGTGCTGCGCCGGCTCGTCCACGACGAAGGGTGGATCGAACGCCTCGGGTCCATCGGGCTGTGAAGGGCTCATCGGGACGCGGAGGCCTGAGCGTGGCGCGGGAGGGACATCGCGCCACTTTGCGGCGCCTCGTCTGCCCTGTCCACCATGCGCCGCACCGAGGCGTGAGTGGGGTATGACAGGGGGCCGCGAGTCGGGTGCGACGCGGCACCGGTCCCATTTAACGCTCTGTTTACCAAGCCGACGCTTTATGAAATGAACACCCACCGAGGTCTCTCGCAAAGCGCCGGCCGCGCTGTCGTGCCCCGAGGGGGCATGGTAGCGACTGGGTGTTTCCTGAGACACTCCAAGGCGCATGGGCACCGGGACGCCGTTCGATGAAGATCCTGCTCGCGGAAGACGACAACGACATGCGCCGGTTTCTGGCCAAGGCGCTCCAGAACGCCGGCTACGACGTGCTGTCCTTCGACAACGGCCTGTCCGCCTATAACCGCCTGCGCGAGGAGCCGTTCGAACTCCTCCTGACCGACATCGTCATGCCGGAGATGGACGGCATCGAGCTGGCGCGCCGCGCCACCGAGCTCGATCCCGACATCAAGGTGATGTTCATCACTGGTTTCGCCGCGGTGGCGCTGAACCCGGATTCGAAGGCGCCCAAGGATGCGAAGGTGCTCTCGAAGCCCTTCCACCTGCGCGACCTCGTCAACGAGGTCGAGAAGCTGCTGGCTGCCTGAGCGGACGACGGCGCCGCGATCGTCCGAGGCTGTGTCCCGGCCGCAGTAGGAAGATCTGAGCGGCTCGCCTATACCCGTCGCTTCCCCCACTCGGGCGCGACGGACCTATGCAGCCGGTCACGATCTACACCACGGCCTGGTGCCCCTACTGCTCGGCGGCCAAGAGCCTGCTGCGCGAGAAGGGCGTGTCCTTCAACGAGATCGACGTCGAGAAGACGGCGGGCGCACGCGCGACCATGGTCCAGCGGGCCGGCGGGCGCACTTCGGTGCCGCAGATCTTCGTCGGCGACCGGCATGTCGGCGGCTGCGACGACCTCTACGCCCTGGAGCGGGCCGGCGACCTCGATCCGCTGCTCGCGGCATGACGGACCTGTCCGAACACAAGCCGTTCGTCGCGGCCTGCGTGCAGATGCGCGGCGGGCGAGACCCGGCCGCCAATCGCGAGGCCGCCGTGCAGGCGGTGCGCGAGGCAGCGCGCCGGGGCGCGGCCTATGTGCAGACGCCGGAGACAACCTCGCTGATCGAGCGCGACCGCGCGGCCCTGTTCGAGAAGGTCGGGCCGCAAGAGCGCGACGCAACGCTCGCCGCCCTGCGGGAGGTCGCGCGGGCGGAAAAGATCGTCCTGCAGATCGGTTCGCTGGCGATCCGCGAGGGCGAGAAGATCGCCAACCGCGCCTTCCTGATCGACGCCGCGGGCGAGATCCAGGTCTCTTACGACAAGCTCCACCTCTACGACGTCGATCTGCCCAACGGTGAGAGCTGGCGCGAGTCGGCGACCTATTCCGGCGGCGATTGCGCCGTCGTCGCCGAGACACCGCTCGCCAGCCTCGGGCTGACGATCTGCTACGACATCCGTTTTCCCGCCCTCTACCGGGCGCTGGCCGAGGCCGGCGCCACGGTGATGACCGCACCGGCCTGCTTCACCCGCCAGACCGGCGAGGCGCATTGGCACATCCTGCAGCGGGCACGGGCCATCGAAACCGGCTCCTTCATGATCTCCGCCGCGCAAGGGGGCCGGCACGAGGACGGACGCGAGACCTTCGGCCACTCGCTCATCGTCGATCCCTGGGGCCGCATCCTCGCCGAGGCCGAGGGCGACGCCCCGGGCATCATCCTCGCCGAGATCGACCTCGCGCGTGTCGCGGATGCGCGCGCCCGCATTCCCACCCTGTCCCACGCGCGCAGCTTCGGCGTGCGCCGCGCCTGAACCCTCCCCATCTCTCCCTCATGATCCGCTTCACCCTCGCCTGCGACTCGGGCCACCAGTTCGAGAGTTGGTTCCCGTCCAACGCGGCCTACGACGAGCAGTCGGCCCGTGGCCTCGTCACCTGTCCATTTTGCGATTCGGCCCGGGTCGCCAAGGCACCGATGGCCCCGGCGGTGGCACGCACCGACCGCGGCCGGGCCGATGCGCCCGCGCTGCAGCTTCCCGTCCCGGCAAGGTCGGCCGAAGCCCCAGGTCCGGCCGAGGCTCCGATGCCGATGATCGCGGCCGAGCCGGAGCGGCAGTTGCGTGCCCTGCTGCGCGCTGTCCGCGAGCACGTCGTCGCGAGCGCCGAGCATGTCGGCGACCGCTTCGCCGACGAGGCGCGGGCGATTCATTACGGCGATGCGGAAGGCCGCGCGATCTACGGTGAGGCGAGCCCGCAGGAGGCGCGGGCGCTGCTCGATGAGGGCATCGACGTGATGCCCCTGCCGCCGGCTCCCGACGACCGGCACTGACCCTCGATCACACGGGTACGGCTCAGGCCTCGATGCGCATTGCGGGGAAGCGGAATTCGACCGCGGTGCCCGTGGGATGTCGCGGCCGGACGCCATTCGTGCCGAACCCGTCATCCTCGACCGCCAGGAGCAGATCCTCCCCATGGCAGGCGATGTGAAGGGTGAGCCGTCCGGCGCGTGATGGGAAAGCATGGCGGATGGCGTGGGAGACGACCTCGTTGACGATCAGCGCGAATGGTCCCGCCGCCTTGGGCCGGATGCCGGACGGTGCAAGATCGTACGAGACGGCGATGTCGCGCCGGCCCGACGCCTCGACCAGGGTCTCGGCGATCTCACGGGTGAGATCGGCGAGATCGTGCTGAGGGCATCGACGCGCCCGATCGCCTCGCCGAGCGCGGCGCGAACCGTCGGATCGGTGCTGTTGCTGCTCTGAAGCGTCAGCATCGCCGAGATCATCTGGAGATCGTTGCGGGCGCGGTGGCCGATCTCGCGCAGCAGCAGAGCGTTCGCATCGAGGGCCGCTTTCGTCCGGTCGCGCTCGGCGGCGAGCGCGTGGCGCTCGCTCACATCGAACTGCGAAGCGAAGAAGAACAGCAGCGTGCCGTCCTCGTCGTGGACGGGGCTGATGTACAGCGCGTTGTGGAAGGTCGAGCCGTCCTTGCGGTAGTTCAGAAGCTCTTCATTCACGTCCTGCTCGGCATCGACGACCGCACGGATCCGCGCCACGGCGTCGAGATCGGTGCCGGGCCCCTGCAGGAAGCAACACTTGCGGCCCGTCACCTCCAGCCGGGTGTCCCCGCTAAGCCGCAGGAACGCGTCGTTGGCGCAGATGATCCGATTGTCGAGCCGGCGCGGGTCGGTAATGATTGTCGCCATCCGCGTCGCCCGGACGGCCGCCGCGAAGGGGTCGCCCTTGCCGGACCGGGCGCTGCCCGAACACGCGCCGTCAGTCGTCAGTCGTCGCCAGGCTCCATCCGCGTGTGATCGCTCCCCAGGTCAATCCGCGGCGCGGGCCGTCAAGGACGCAGCCTCGTCTGCCCCAGTCGCCAAAGCAGACAGAGATGACCATATCTAGCGAAATCGAGTGAGTCGTGAGTGAGACGACCGGCGGTTCGCCGACCGCGCGCCGCGATGATCAGAGGAACCAGCGATGCTCCTGTTCCGTAAGCGGCCCGAGATGCCGACGCCGTCCGAGGCGCTCCCCGGCCGGCCGCATCCCCTACCGACCGCCGAGCGCCACTTCGTCAACGGCAACCCGCTGAAGGGGCCCTATCCGGACGGCACCGAGACGATCGTGCTCGGGTTCGGCTGCTTCTGGGGGGCCGAGCGCAAGTTCTGGCAATTGCCGCAAGGGATCCACGTGACCGCCGTGGGCTATGCCGGCGGCTACACGCCGAATCCGACCTACGAGGAGGTCTGCAGCGGCCTGACCGGGCACAACGAGGTCGTGCTCGTGGCCTTCGATCCCGCCGTGCTGCCGCTGGAGGCCGTGCTCAAGACCTTCTTCGAGAGCCACGACCCGACGCAGGGCTATCGCCAGGGCAACGATGTCGGCACGCAGTACCGCTCCGGCATCTACACGAGCGATGAAACCCAGGCCGCGACGGCACGGGCGGTGCGGGACAGCTATGCGCGGGCGCTGGACGCGCGGGGCTACGGACCGATCACGACCGAGATCGTGCCGCTCGACACGTTCTACTTCGCGGAAGAGTACCACCAGCAATACCTCGCCAAGAACCCCGGCGGCTATTGCGGGCTCGGCGGCACCGGTGTGTCCTGCCCCGTGGGTGTCGGCGTGGCGGCGGAATAAATCCGCCCCGGCTCCTGCAAGGCTGACCCAAGCTTGACCGTCTTGCAGGGGCGAAGCGCCCATGCCAAATCCCGGCCCCCTCGAATGGCCGGGACTGAGAGACTATGCTGGAACGTGGCTTCGAACGCTTCCTCTTCGCCTGCCGGTGGCTGCTGGCGCCGTTCTACGCCGCGCTGACGGTTGCCCTCGTCGTCCTGCTGGTCCGGCTGCTGATGGAGCTTGGCCACGTGGTGGCGCACGCGCTCGAATCCACCGAGTCGCAAACCATTCTCGGCGTGCTCGCGCTGGTCGATCTGACCTTCACGGCCTCGCTGCTGATCATCGTGATCTTCTCGGGCTACGAGAACTTCGTCTCGAAGTTCGATCACACCGACCACAAGGACTGGCCCACTTGGATGGGCACCATCGACTTCAGCGGGCTGAAACTGAAGTTGATCTCCTCGATCGTCGCGATCTCGGCGATCCAGCTCCTGAAATCGTTTCTCGACGTGAAGAACTACAGCGACCGCGATCTCTCGTGGCTGGTGGGCATCCACATGGTCTTCGTGGTGTCCGGCCTGCTGATGGCGCTGACCGATCGGCTCTCGGCCGGACATCACGAAAAATAGGCAACGACTACCGCGCGTGCAGCACCGCGCGGCAGGCATCCGGCAGGCCGGCGAGCGTCATCGGCGGGCGGGGCTTCGGCGGCGTCTTCGGCTTGGGCGGGTTCAGCACCGCCGCGCTGAACCAGTAATCGAGCTCGGCCCCGCAGCCGTCACCCGGAGGAGGGGGCGCCTGATCATCGCAGGAGGCCTCGCCGCCGGGGCAGGCGAGGCGGATATGGTAGTGGTAGTTGTGCCCGTACATCGGGCGCACCTTGGTGAGCCAGCCGCGATCCCCACCCGCCTCGCGGCACAGGGCCTTCTTGATCGCGGCGTTGACGAAGATCCGCGCCACCTCCGGCTGCTTGGCCGTCATGCGGATCAGCGCGGTATGGTGGCGCGTCCAGACGTCGGGATCGATGTCGAGTCGGTCGGAGCGCACCATGTCGGTGGCCGAGGTCTCCTCGCGCTCGGCCCGGGTCATGCGGCGGTCCGGCATGGGAGTGAGCCAGACGTCCACATCGAGACCGAGCTGGTGCGAGGCGTGGCCTGTGAGCATCGGCCCGCCGCGGGGCTGCGACATGTCGCCGACGAGAAGGCCGGGCCAGCCGGCCTGCGGCGCGCGGGCGGCGAGCCGCTCGATGAAATCCACGAGATGGGGCGTGCCCCACATCCGGTTGCGCGAGGGCCGCATCACCTGCCAGGTCGCCCCGTCGAGGGGCAGCGCCTCGCCACCGGAGAAGCAGCCCTTGGCATAGGAGCCGAAGGAGCGGGCCGGACCGCTGGTCGGCCCGGTGACGCGGCCGAACAGGGCCTTGGCCGGCGTCGAGGGATCGTCGGGATTGGCCAGCGGCGGCAGCGGCTTCGGATTGACGCTGCCGCGGTCCTGCGCCGCGGCCGATCCCATCAGAGCCGGCAGGGCGAGCGCGAGGGTAGAGAGAGTCAGGCGGGGCAGCGGCATGCGCGTCGGCTCGTCCGGGAATGCAGGGCAGGGGCGGAACGGGCCGGAACGTGCCCGGCCGCATGGGCGTTTTTTATGGCAAGCTGTAACAACGTTGCAGGGTGAGCGCCATGGATCCGGTTCGTTCCGAAGCTGCGGCCGATGTGGAACTGCCGCCCCGCAGCCTGATCGCCAGCGATCGCGTCATCGGCACCGAGGTGCGCAGGATCGACGGAAGCAAGGTCGGCCGCATCGAGCGGCTGATGCTCGACAAGCGCTCGGGCCGCGTCGCCTACGCGGTGATGAGCTTCGGCGGCTTCCTCGGGATGGGCGAGGAGTACTACACGCTGCCCTGGGCGGTTTTGCGCTACGACACCGGCCTCGACGCCTACGTCGTCGACATCACCGAGGCGCAGTTGCGCGACGCGCCCGCCCGCTCGCCGGAGGGCGGCGACCCGGAGGACGAGCGCGCCTGGGAGGAGCACGTTCACCGCTACTACAATGCGGCGCCGTATTGGGGGATTTGAGGAGGCCTGAAGAATCGTCCTGAATATCGAAATCAGGACGATTCTTCAGGCACTTGTTTTTGCATCGTCTTTTTCCGAAAGCCGCGGGCCACCTTTCGGGACGATGTTCTACGGCCGCGTCAGAAATCCGATCGGCTCCCGCGGCGGCTGGCCGAGCCAGACCAGGACTGCCCCGAGGCCGAGCCCGAACAGGGCCGCCGGGACGAAGCCGAGCGGTGTCAGCAGAACCGTATCCGCCCAAGGCGCCGTCTGCCGGATCGTCGTCCCAAGGGCGGTGATCCGCTCCTGCGGCAGGGATTGGATCAGTTCGGCGAGGCTCGTCACCCGCAGGCCGTTATTGGCGATGGAGCGGGCGCCGTCGTAGCAGAGCTGCACGAAGCCCGCCGCCATCACCACGAGCCCGAGCGCCCGACTGAAGAACGGCAGTCCGAGGAAACGGGAAACGGTTCGCAGCATGTTCGTCCTCGCGCGGAAGCGGCCGGCTCCCGCGACGTCTCTGTCCCGCCGTGACTAGGCCGTGGGGGGAAGTCAGGCAAGAACTCTGGCCGGAACGCCGGCGGCGAGAGCCGTTCGGAGTGTCTCTTGCTCAGACCTTCGGCACGCGGGGAGCGGAGCGCGCGAGAAGGGCGGCCCCAAAGATGCCCGACAGCAGCGAGCCACCGAGCACCCCGAGTTTCGTCTCGGTCCCGTGCAGGCCATCGGTGAAGGCGAGCGCGCCGATGAACAGGCTCATGGTGAAGCCGATCCCGCACAGGAGCGCGACGCCGTAGACCTGGCGCCACGTCGCCCCCGCCGGCCGGGCGGCGAAGCCCGCGGCGACGGCGAGACGGACACTGAGGAAGATGCCGATCTGCTTGCCGAGAAACAGGCCGAGCGCCACGCCGAGGGTCACCGGATCGAAAAGCGCCCGGGCCGGCAGACCGACCAGCGTCACTCCCGCATTGGCGAAGCCGAAGATCGGCACGATGACGAAGGAGACGAACGGGTGAAGCGCGTGCTCCAGCCGGTGCAGCGGCGAAGTCGCATCCTCCGGTCGTCCTGGACTTGGCCGGATCGGCACGAACAGAGCGAGCAGCACCCCGGCCACGGTGGCGTGGACGCCGGAGCGCAGCACGAAGAACCAGAGCGCGAGGCCGGCGACGAGGTAGGGCGTCAATGCCTGCACGCCGAGGCGGTTGAGGACGAAGAGCCCGGCGAGGAGGCAAGCGGCGCCCGCCAGCATCCCTGAGTCGATCTGCCCGGTATAGAACAGGGCGATGATGACGACCGCACCGAGGTCATCAACGATCGCCACCGCCGAGAGGAAGATCTTGAGCGAGACCGGCACCCGCGACCCCATCAGAGCCAGCACGCCGAGGGCGAAGGCGATGTCGGTGGCCGCCGGGATTGCCCAGCCGCGGGCGGTCGCCTGCCCGGCATTGAAGGCGAGGTAGACGAGCGCCGGCGCCACCATGCCCGCCCCCGCGGCGAGCCCCGGCAGCACCCGGGCCGGCCATGTCCGCAACTGCCCGTCGATGGCCTCGCGCTTGATCTCCAGCCCGACGAGCAGGAAGAACACAACCATCAGCCCGTCGTTGATCCAGTGCAGCAGGCTGAGGGGCCCGACCGGGACGTGCAGCAGATGGTGGTAATCGTCGGCCAGCGGTGAATTCGCCACGACGAGCGCGGCGGCGGCGGCCATCATCAGTACGAGGCCGCCCGCGGATTCGTTGGAGAGCAGGCTGCGCAGGGCCGAGAGCGGACGAGGCGCGATGGGACGGGGCGAGGCTGTCATCGGGCAACTGACTGCCCCGCGGAGTCCGCTCAGGCAAGCTCAACTAGGATGTCGAAGCCCCGAGCGCGGCGCGGATCAGCCGCTTGCCGTCCTCGCTCGACCATTCGGCCGGCCCCTTCATCACACCGAGCGTGCAGCCCTTGGCATCGATCAGCATCGTCGTCGGCAGCCCCGTTGAACCGACCGCGGACTGGATCGCGGGCAGCACCTTGCCCTCGGGATCGCCGTAATAGGTCAAATGAGCGATGCCGTTGGCCTTGAACCAGGCCGGTGGCTTGTCGAGGTTGCGCGTCTCGACATTGATCGCCACCACTTGGAAGGCCTCGGCGCCGAGTTCCGCCTGAAGCCGGTCGAGGGCCGGCATCTCGGCCTTGCAGGGAGCGCACCACGTCGCCCACAGATTCACCAGCAACGTCTTTCCGCGTAAGGCGGCGAGGTCGGTCGGCGCCCCGTCCGCTCCCTTGAACGCGACGGCCGGTGCGGGTTTCGGCGAGGCTGAGGCATCGAAGGCCGCGACGTCGCCGCGGGCCAGCGGCGCGAGCCGGGCCGACACGGGGCCCGCCTCAGTGCAAGGACCGGAGGCCACGAGGTTGCCGAGGTTCGAGCCGGTCCCGTATAGGGCGAGGCCGCCGACGAGGACGGCGGCGAATGCGCCGCCCGCGGCAAGGATTATCGGGGTCGCCTTCACGGCCGAGCCTCGTTTCGCGTGCGGAAGGTGGGATCAGCCATGAGCAACCGGATGTGGGGCGGCCGCTTCGCCAGCGGACCGGCCGAGATCATGGAGGAGATCAACGCCTCCATCGGGTTCGACAGACGGCTCGCGCCCCAGGACATCCGCGGCTCGCTGGCGCATGTCGCGATGCTGGGCAAGCAAGGCATCCTGCCGGCCGAGGATGTGGCAGCCATCGAAGCCGGGCTCAAGTCCGTCGAGGCGGAGATCGAGCGCGGCGAATTCGTCTTCCGGCGCGAACTGGAGGACATCCACATGGCGGTGGAGAGCCGCCTGACCGAGATCGTCGGCCCCGCCGCCGGGCGCCTGCACACTGCCCGCTCGCGCAACGACCAAGTCGCCACAGACATGCGGCTGTGGGTGCGCGACACTCTCGACGCCCTCGACGCGCAGGTCGCCGACCTCCAGCGGGCGCTGGCCGAGACGGCGGTGAAGCATGCCGGGACGGTGATGCCGGGCTTCACCCACCTGCAATCGGCCCAGCCCGTCACCTTCGGCCATCACTGCCTCGCCTATGTCGAGATGCTGGCGCGCGACCGCGGTCGGTTCCGCGACGCGCGGGCTCGGCTCAACGAGTGCCCGCTCGGCGCCGCCGCGCTCGCCGGCACCTCCTTCCCCATCGATCGCCACGCCACGGCCGCCGCCCTCGGCTTCGACCGGCCGACCGCGAATTCGCTCGATTCCGTGGCCGATCGCGACTTCGCGCTGGAATCGCTCGCCGCCGCCTCGATCTGCGCGGTCCACCTCTCGCGCTTTGCCGAGGAACTGGTGGTGTGGACCTCGGCCCAGTTCGGCTTCGTGCGGCTCTCCGACGGCTTCACCACCGGCTCGTCGATCATGCCGCAGAAGCGCAATCCCGACGCCGCCGAACTCGTGCGCGCCAAGGCGGGTCGCATCATCGGCGCGCTCACGGGCCTGCTCATCGTGATGAAGGGCCTGCCGCTCGCCTATTCAAAGGACATGCAGGAGGACAAGGAGGGCACGTTCGACGCCCTTCAATCGCTCTCCCTGTGCCTCGCCGCCATGGCCGGCATGGTGCGCGACCTCGAACCCGTGGCCGAAACGCTCAAGCGCGCGGCGGGCTCAGGGTTCGCCACCGCCACCGACCTCGCCGACTGGCTGGTGCGCGAGCTGAACATGCCGTTCCGACAGGCGCATCACGTCACCGGTCGCGTCGTCGCGGCAGCCTCCGAGCGCGGAATCGGCCTGGAGGAGCTTTCCCTCGACGTCATGCAGGCAATCGAGCCGGGGATCACGGAGGCGGTCTTCGCGGTTCTCGGGGTCGAGAATTCGGTCGCGAGCCGTACCAGTTACGGCGGAACGGCGCCGGGCAACGTGCGCCGGCGGGCGGAGGCTTGGCTGGAAAAGCTCGGCTCTGTGGAGAAGTAGGGGTAACCCTGCGGGAACGGGCACGGAAAATGCGGCGTTCAGGTTTCAGCTAACTGAGCTTGGCTATCGGACCGTCCGAACCTGCGGAGTGCCGTCGATGAACGTTGTGAGTTGGATCACCGTCGAGGAGACCCCGGCCCTGGCGGCGGAGGCGATGGCGGTCATCGATGCTCGCCTCGCGCGCCTGACCGACGCGGAGCGTGGTGCCTTCTGGGCGTCGATCCGCAAGGCCTACAACACGCCCTACAATGATCCGGTGAAGCCGGCGCAGCCGAACCCGGTCGAGCCGGCGCCGGGCGCCGCCCCGACGGCCGTCGAGATCCGTCTCCCCGAGATCGATCCGTCGATCGACCTGCCCGCGGCAGCGCTTGCCGCCGCGGCCCTGACGGCGGAGATGCGGGCGGCCTGACGGCGCATCCGGTAGCGAAGGCTGCGTCGATAGGCGGGGCCAATGACCGTTTTCGGTTGATCGAAGCGGGCAGGGCTTTCCTGTTCCGCCGCGGCCCGTCATCCTGACGACGCGTGAAGATGGCCCGCCCGGCCGTCCGTACACCCGAGTAGAGATGCAGCGGCACCGATTTTCGATCTTTGACCCCGCCGGTCGTCCCCTCGCAGCCCTCGTGCTGGCCACCGCGGTTGCGGCGACTCTGGCCGCATCGCCCGGGCGAGCGCTGGCGCAGCAGGGTGTGCAGGGAGCGGAGATCATCCCCGCCCGTGCGAGCCGCCGCCAATCGAAGAGTTCGGCGCTGCCGCCAGGGATGCAGCAGGCGGTGCCGCTCGCGGTGTTCGGCGACTGGAACGTCTTCACCAACGGCGCACAGGGCCGCGACAAGCTCTGCTACGTCATCGCCCAACCGACGACGCGCAGCCCCAAGACGCTCGCGCGCGACACCGGCTACCTGTTCGTGACCTTTCCCAAGGGCGGCGCCCAGGGGGAGATCGCGGTCATGCTCGGCTTCAAACCGAAGCCCGCCGCCGCGCAGGGGAAGCCCGGTGCGGCTGCCGCGCCGAGTGACCCGTACCTGACGGTTGGCAATACCCGCTACGGCCTCGTGGTGAAGGACGAGAACGCCTGGATCCAGAACCAGGCGGACGAGCCGCGCATCGTCACAGAGATGAGCCGAACGCAGACCGCCACAATCCGCACCGTCTCCCAGCGCGGCAAGCCGACCCAGGACGACTACGCGCTGGGCGGGTTCGCGGAAGCGCTCAAGCGCGCCCGCGAGGAGTGCAAGTAGGCCGGGCTCCGGTGTTGCGGTCGCGGTTGTTCGTCGTGCGCCCCTGACCGGACCGTGCCGGCCTTTCTGCGGGGCAGGGGAATACGGATCCTGGCTTGATCGTTACCGAGCTCAAGCAGAAAAGCCGGCGGCTCCGTGGGAGCCGCCGGCTTTTCTCGAATGGGTGTCCGTCAGTGGAACGGGTCACACCGCGCGCAGGCGCGGCTGGCGGCCCTTCTCCCGCGCAGCGCGGGCGGCGCGGGCGGCTTGCTCGACCGTGCGGAACAGGGTGCCGTCGAGGCCGTCAAAGCGGCGCTCGGACGAGAAGAAGCGGACGCCGCCGCGCTCGGGCACGGCAATGCCGGCAGTGACCTCGCCGATCTCGATCACGCGGGCGGGGGCAGCGTCCGCGCCGGAAAGGTCGAGCGCGTCGTCGTCGAGGTAAGCGGTCTGAACATGGGGCATGATGGGGTGAACTCCTGCGGCCTTCGTCGGCCGGTTGTCGGCAAGGCGTTCGTGGGCGCTGGATCGCTGCATCGTCTGATCCCGGCAGCCGGGGCTACCTTTCAGCGCGATGCTCTAGCCCACGGATGTGACTGTCCGCCGACAACACCCCCACACCCGGCTGTCCCATGCGCCGGGCTGTTTCGAAGTTTTCCAAATAACCAGGCCGATCAAGGCAAGTCCTCCTCTTTCGCGAGGACCACGGCGCAAGTGCGTCGTGATGCATTAGCGTTTGATAACGCGGCGCAAGCGTGCCACTACAAATCACCGCGGCGCGAAGTCGTTCGCACGTCCTTAAGATGAGTGGTCTAACCCCGACCGTCAACGGAATGTTCTTTCGAAGTTCAGCTTGACAGGGAAAGATCGCGCCGTGATTCGCGGCCCGGTTGGCGCGTCTTAGCTGTCCGGAGAAGCGCTTAGTCGCGACGCCGAGGCCCGCCTGCTCGAGCACATGGTTCAGTCAGGAAGCCGCTCTGCAGGACCCAGCGGGCGATCGCGTCGATGCCAATTCCGAGCGGCGGCGTCAGCGGCTCGTCGAGGATCTCGAAGGTTGAAACGTCCATCCTGCCACTCCTCGAAAGCGGCGCGGCTCGGCGGTTCGGATCGCACGCCGGCCGGGCAATCAGCCCACGACGACACGTGGCGGCACGAGCGAGAACGGCGGACGCGGCAGCGCTGAACGGAGAACCGCGCTTCTCACGCCCATCGCGGCGCCGGTAGCAACCCTGATCGCGATGGCACTTCCGCGTGCGCCGCACGAAGCCGCACCGCCCTGAGGCACGGGATGGCACGGGGCACTTCCGAGATACTCCGCATGCCGTGGAAGCCCCCCGCGGCGGGGGCCGCTCTCAGGCCGCGGCGACGATGCGGCCGAGCTCCGCATGGGCGGAGAAGACCGAGAAGGCTCCGGCTGCCAGGAGATCGCGCCCGTCCCTGTCGTGGCCCCAATGGCCGCCGCCGGTGAAGCCGACGACCCGCATGCCCGCGGCACGGGCCGCCTGCACCCCCGGCACGCTGTCCTCGATCACGAGGCAGCGCTCCGGCGCCGCACCCATCCGCTCCGCCGCGAACAGGAACAGGTCGGGGAAGGGTTTTCCGCGCGCGACCTGGGTGGAGGAGAAGACGTGGTCCTCAAACAGCGGCAGCAGGCCCGTCAGAGCGAGCGAGCGGCGCAGCCGCACCGGATCGCTGCTGGAGGCGACGCAGAAGGGCAGGTGCAGGAGGCCCAGGGCCTCCGCGATGCCGGCCATGGCGGTGAGTTCCGCCTCGAAGGCAGCCAGCGTCTCCGCCTTCACCCGCTCGACGAAGCCGTCCGGAGCCGTCACCCCGTCCTCGCGGGCGACGCGCTCCATGATCGAGGTCATGGAGGTGCCGGCGAACCGCTCGCGCACGCTGTCGAGGCTGATGGCGAGCCCGATTTCGTTGAGGCCGCGTGTCAGGGTCGCGAGGCTGATCGGCTCGCTGTCGATCAGCACGCCGTCGCAGTCGAAGATCACGAGGGCGAGGGGCGGCGAGGCGGGGAAGGCGTCCGTCATCGGCGGCTCGTCTCGCACGGCCATCGGAGCACCGCAACGCGGTTGTCGCCTCGCGTGCCGGCGTGTAGCCCGGCAGCATGCGCACCTATCTCGGCCTCGCCACGACCTTCCACGATCCGGCGCTCGCCCTCGTCGGGCCGGACGGGACCGTGCTGTTCGCGGAAGCCGCCGAGCGCTACCTGCAATACAAGCGTGCCCCGAACTGCGAGCCCGATCCCGGCACTCGCATGGCGGGCCTGCTGAAGCGTCACGTTCCCGAGGGCACGGACCTCGTCATCGCCACCTCCTGGGGCGAGCAGTTTTCCGACTTCCTGAAGGGGCAGGCGGCCTCGGGCGCCTTCGACCTGCCGGCGCTCGCCGAGCATCCCTCCACCCTCAACCGCTCCTTCGTGCCGGAGCGGGCCGAGCGGGTCTTCATCGCTGATCTTCACGCCATGCAGGCGCGGGCCGGCAACGGCACGATCCTCGCCCTCGACAACGAGACGCGGGGCTTCGGCGCCCCACCCCGCGCGAAAATCGCCGGAAGGCGCCGCTACGCCCACCACCTCGCACATGCCGCCTACGCCCTGTGGGGCAGCCCGTTCGAGGAGGCGACCGCGCTCATCGTCGATGGCATGGGCGAGACCGGCGCGGCGGCGATCTACCGCCTGAAGGACGGCCGGATCGAGGAGGTGCGGCGCCAGCGCGGGCGTGGCTCGGTCGGCTTCCTCTACGGGCTGGTGACGGACCTCGCCGGCTTCGATCAGATCAAGGGCGAGGAATGGAAGATCATGGGGCTCGCGCCCTATGGCAACACCGACCCGGACCTGATGGCGATCCTGCGCCGCCTCTACACGGTCGAGGACGGGCGCCTGAAATTCGCCGACGCGGCGACCGTGCAGGCGGTCGCCGCCGAGATTCTGGTCCGGCGCCCGAAGGATGTCGGCGAGCAGGGCTGGGCCGACCTCGCCCGCTGCGGCCAGGATATTTTTTCGGAGTTGATGGACGTGCTGGTGGCGGAGGCGTGGCGGCTGGCGCCGTCGGAAAACCTCGTGATCGCGGGCGGCTGCGGGCTCAACTCCTCCTATAACGGGCGGGTGCTCGAGCGTTCGGGCTTCCGGCGCCTGCACGTCCCCTCGGCGCCGGCCGACGACGGCAACGCCATCGGCGCCGCCTGGCTGGCGCTCGCCGAGGATGATTCCGACTGGAAGGGTCCGCCGCGCGCCGCGCGCCCGCTCACCCCCTATCTCGGCTCAACCGTCTCGACCGAGCCGCTGGAGCGGATGGCGGAGTGGGAGCCCCGCGCCCGCCGCCTCGGCCACGACGGCGTGACGCGGGAAGCCGCAAAAATCCTGGCCGAGGGCGGGCTCGTCGGCTGGGTGCAGGGCAGGGCGGAGTTCGGCCCCCGGGCGCTCGGCAACCGCTCGATCCTCGCCGACCCGCGCCCGGCCCACGCCAAGGAATCGCTCAACGCCAAGGTGAAGTACCGCGAGGCGTTCCGCCCCTTCGCCCCCTCGATCCTGGCCGAGGCCGGACCGGACTGGTTCGAGGATTATTGCGATAGTCCCTACATGGAGCGGACACTGGTCTGGCGCGAGGCGGTGCGCGAGCGCGTGCCGGCGGTGGTCCATGCCGACGGCACCGGCCGGCTGCAGAGCGTCACGCGGGAGCGCAACCCGGCCTACACGGCGCTGATCGAAGCGTTCGCGGAGCTGACCGGGGTGCCGATCCTGCTCAACACCAGCTTCAACGTGATGGGCAAACCGATCCTCCACACGGCGGAGGACGCGATCCTGATGTTCTTCACCACCGGCCTCGACGCCATCGTAGTCGAGGACTGGATCCTGACGAAGAAGGCGCCCGCCTGAGGCGGACGCCTTACCTTCTCGCACGGGGCAGCGAGAACGTTATTCGCAGACCTCGACCCGGCGGTAGGTGAACTCGACCTCGTCGAGCCAGACCTTGCGCCGTTCGTAGTGGCAGATCGGGCCACGGCGCGGCGGCGGCGCGACGTAGACCGGCTCCTCCTCGACATAGACCCGGCGCGCGGGCGGCGGCGGAGGCGGAGCGGCGCCGTTGAGGAGAGCACCAACGGCCAGGCCGCCGATCACGCCGGCCGCCGCGCCGCCGATCAGGGCGCCGTTGCGGCCGTCACGGGCGGAGGCCGGGGCGGCGGAGAGGAGGGCGGCGCCAAGAAGAGCCGCGCAGACGCCCTTTCGGGCCAGGACGGAGAGGGACAGGGCAGGCACGAGAACCGATCCTTTGGACAACCGAACTGATCAGGCAAGGAAACGATAGGCAAACGACAGGCATTGCGCCCGAGTTAATCGGGGCAAGCTTAAGGATTGGCGAACGTGCCGTTGCCGGGGGTTCAGATCACCGCATCGAGGCCCTTCACGACCGCGCGCGGCGGCTGGTCTGGGTACTCGTCGGGCTGGCCTTTGCGGTTCACCCACACCGCGTCGAAGCCGAAGGCGGTGGCCCCCGCGATGTCCCAGCGGTTCGAGGAGAAGAACAGCACGCCGCTCCGATCGATGCGGAGCCGATCGAGGACCATCCGGTAGGCGGCGGGTGCCGTCTTGAAGGTCTGCACGGACTCGACCGAGAGCACCGCGTCGAGCCGGGTGCCCAATCCCGCCGAGGCCACCGCCCGCTCCAGCATCGCGGCGTTGCCGTTGGAGAACAGGACCGTCTTCACGTGCCGCTCGCGCAGGCGGTCGAGGACGCCGGGCACGTCGGCGTAGGCGTCGAGATCGCGATAGGCGTCGAGGAGTTTTTCTCGGGACGCCCGGTCGATTTCGGGGTGCCGGGCCAGCGCGAAGTCGAGGGCGCGCTCGGTCAGGTCCCAGAAGCCGACGTAGCGCTCCATCAGGCCGTGGATCCAGGAATATTCGAGCTGCTTGGCCCGCCACAGCTCGGACAGGTTTTCCGCCCGCGGTCCGAGTGCGCCCGCATGGCGGTGAACCGCCGAATGCACGTCGAACAGGGTGCCGTAGGCGTCGAAGACGGCGTGGGTCTTGCCGGCGAGGAGATCGGAAGCGCTCATGCGGCGTGAGATGGGGCAGGCTCCGAAGACCTACCTGCGGCGCAAGCGCACGCCGAACGCCCCCATCACCGCGAGCAGTGTGCCGGCGTAGGTCAGCGCTCCGGCGATGCCGAGCAGCCCCAGTACGGCGATCTCACGCAGATGGGGTAGGGCCGGCACGGCCCGCTCGGCGAAGGGAAGGCCGTAGACGGCGAGCCCCGCCAGCACCGCGCTCGCCACGACGACCGCGGCGACGGTTACGCCGAGCACCCGCCCCGGCGCGGTCCAGCCACGGCGCAGCGCCAGCCCGTAGAGCAGGGCTAGGTTGATCCACTGGCCGATGGCGGTGGCGAGCGCGAGGCCGGCGACGCCGTAGGGCCCGGTGAGCACGAGTTTCAGCGCGACATTGACGGCGATCGCGGTCAGCGAGGCGTAGAGCGGCGTCGTGGTGTCCTGCCGGGCGTTGAAGCTCGCGACCGCCGAACGCACCAGGACGACCGCGGGGAGGGCGAGCCCGTAGGCCGCGAGCACGGAGGCCGCGCGGGCGGCATCCTCGGCAGTGAAGGCGCCGCGCTGGAACAAGGCCGCCATGATCAACCCCGGCAGGGTCAGGAAGGCGACCGTGAAGGGAGCCGAGAGCGCGAGCGAGAAGCCGGCGGCCCGGTTCTGCGCCGCGTGCGCGCCGGCCACGTCGCCCGCGGCGATGCACCGGCTCATCTCGGGCAGAAGCACGGTGCCGGCGGCGATGGCGATTACGCCGAAGGGGAGCTGGTAGAGGCGGTCGGCGTAGTAAAGCGCCGAGACCGCGCCGGTCGGCAGGAAGCTCGCGATGATGGTGTCGGCGAAGGTCGCGATCTGGAAGCCGGCCGAACCGATCACGGCAGGCCCCAGGATCTTGAAGAAGCGGATCAGATCGGGATCGCGCAGGGTCGGCTTCGTCAGCCGCGGCGCGTAGGCGCGCGCGCGCGCATCCCACCAGACCAGCGCGAATTGCAGCACGCCGGAGACCGAGACGCCCCAGGCCGCGGCATAGGCCGCGTTCGGAAACAGGAAGGCCAGCGCCAGCGCGACCAGCATGGCGAGGTTGAGCAGAACCGGCGCGCCGGCCGCGGCGGCGAAGCGGCGATGCGCGTTCAGGATGCCGGAGAACAGCGTCACCAGTGTCATGAACAGAAGGTAGGGGAAGGTGATCCGCGTCAGACTCACGGCGAGCGTGAACCGCTCCCCGTCCCCGGAAAAGCCCGGCGCCAGCGCCCGCACGATCCAGGGCATCGCCGGCAGCGCGAGGGCCAGCAGCACGAGCTGAACGATCAGCATCAGGGTGAAGACGCGGTCGGCGAAGCGCGCGGCCGTGCCCGCCGCGCCGGCCTGCTCCAGATGGGTGTAGGCCGGCACGAAGGCGGTGTTGAACGCGCCCTCGCCGAAGATCGCCCGAAAATGGTTCGGCAAGCGGAAGGCGACGACGAAGGCATCCGCCACCGGTCCCGCGCCCATCACGGCGGCCGTCACCACGTCGCGGGCAAAGCCCGTGACCCGCGAGACCAGCGTCCAGCCGCCGACGGAGAGGATCGAGCGGATCATGTTTTGCGGTCGGTCCCGTGCGGACGGGCGATCCCATCGGCCCCTCAGGACGAGGGCGAGGGCGGGATCGCCACATCAGAAGCCTTCGCCGTGCAGTAGGCCGTCGAGACGCGGCGCGACTAGGGCCGCGGGGTCACGCCGCGCATGAAAAAGCCGCCCCGTCGGAAACGGGGCGGCGTCATCAAATCCCGACGCGGATCAGGCCTTGGCTTCGCCGTACAGCTTCTCGACGTACTCCCAGTTCACGAGGTTCTCGATGAACGCCTTGAGGTAGTCGGGACGGCGGTTGCGGTAGTCGATGTAATAGGAGTGCTCCCACACGTCGACGCCGAGGATCGGGGTCGCGCCGTGAACCAGCGGGTTCTCGCCGTTCGGGGTCTTCAGGATCGCGAGCTTGCCGTCCTTGACCGCGAGCCAAGCCCAGCCCGAGCCGAACTGGCCGACGCCGGCCTGGATGAAGTCGGCCTTGAACTTCTCGTAGCCGCCGAGATCCTCGTCGATCTTCTTGGCGAGTTCGGCCGGGGGCTGACCGCCGCCGTTGGGCTTCATCCAGTTCCAGAAATGGAGGTGGTTGTAGTGCTGGCCAGCGTTGTTGAAGAGCGCCTGGTTGGTGTTGTAGCTCGCCTTGACGATCTCCTCGACACTCTTGCCCGCGAGGTCGGTGCCCTCCAGCAGCTTGTTGCCGGTGTCGACATAGGCCTTGTGGTGCTTGTCGTGGTGGAACTCGAGGGTTTCCTTCGACATGTAGGGCCCCAGCGCGTCGTAGGCGTAGGGCAGCTCGGGCAGGGTGAACGTCATGCGTGTCTCCTGGGTTGTCCGGGTCTCGCGGGGAGCGGAGGCGAAGCGCGCGGGCGGATTGAAGCGCGCGGCCGGCGAGGTGACGGGCGGGTAGGTAAGTCGGTGGGCCGGGCTCGGCAACGCCACCGGAGCCATGTCCGCGCGCCTGTCACCGGCAAAAGCGCGGCATCCACCGTTTTGCGCGGGCCTTCGGCTGTGCAAGGAGAGACGGAAAGGCCGGTTTCCATGGACAATGGGGCCGGGCGATTTTGCAATGCGCGGGCCGGGGGTTATCCTGTTCTCCCACGCCGCCCGCGACAGTCAGTCGAGAGTAACATGGTCGTCGCGCTGCTCGCGCTCAGTTCCGTCATGATCCTCGGTGGCATCGCCGCCGTGGTCCAAGGCTTTCCCTATGTCCGTCTGGAGAGCGGGCTCGCGATGGTGATTGGCGGCTCGACCGCGGCTTCGGCGGGCGTGGTCCTGCTCGGACTGACGGCGGTCGTTCACCGCCTGCTCAAGCTCCACGGCGCCGTTTCCGAACTGCGCGCCGCATCCCCGCAGTCGAGCGTTCCGGCCGAACTTCCCGCTGGGTCGGTGCCCTGGGAGGCCTCGACGCCGGAGGCACCGGCCTTCGTGGCTCCCGAGGTCGCACCGCCGGAGCGGCCCTCGCTCGCCGGCATCGGGGCGGCCGGTGCGGGCGCGGCCGGCCTTGCAGGACTGTCGATCGGCGCGCTGCGACCGGGCGGCCGGGGCTCCGAGCCGGTTTTTGAGGATCCGGCCCCAACCGCCGAACCGCAGCCGAGTGCCGCCGAGCCGCTTCTACCCGATCTGCTGCCGGAGCCCGCGCCGCATGCGAGCGACGACGACCTGTTCCGCACCCCTGAACTCATGCACGAGCCCGCACCTGCGCCGGCCCCTCCCGAGCCGGTGACGTCCGCAATCCCGGTCGTCGAGCCGAAGGACCCGGAGCGGGTCGAGGTTCAGGCACCTTCTGTCGAACCGATCGGCCTGCGCTCCTTCCTCGACGAGCCGGCGTCTGCTCCGGTGCCGGCGGCACCAGCCGAACCGTCGCC
The DNA here is from genome assembly GCF_014191355.1 of Methylobacterium sp. R2-1. GTDB lineage: Bacteria > Pseudomonadota > Alphaproteobacteria > Rhizobiales > Beijerinckiaceae > Methylobacterium. The sequence goes on along the minus strand of NZ_JACHWM010000003.1, from coordinate 34,460 downwards.
CGAGCTGGAAGCCGCCGCACCGGAGCTGCAGGAGCCGGCGCCGCAAGCACCCGAGCCGGAGAAGACCGCCTCCGAGGAGCGGCACGCGGTCGGCTCCTACGCGTCGGGCGCCAACACCTACGTGATGTTCTCCGACGGCTCGATCGAGGCCGACACGCCGCGCGGTCGCTTCACCTTCGGCTCGCTCGACGAGTTGAAGAGCTTCGTGAATGCTGGCGGCGAGGAGGCGCGGGGCGCAGCCTGAGAGCGGCTGCGATCCGTCTTCCTGCTGCCGCAGGCGCCTCCGGTCCCGTCATGCGACTGGATTGCTTCGGCTCCGCCTTGCCTTGATGGGGAGGGGCTCGGATCGTTGTCGCAAGCACCCGCGCGCGGTCCGGCGGCGCGATGCACTGCGGAAAATCCATCATCGACTTCCGCGATCGCGCCCATAAGACGGCAATACGCGGCGGCCATTCGCCTCTCAGGCCAGGGGGTTGAGTGCTGGGTTGCGCTCCGGCAGCGGCGCGGCGAGGGTCAGGTGAAAGCCCTCCGGCGCGTAATCCGTCGTGATCTGCGCCTGGACCTGGGTCGTCAGCACCCGCTGCAGCAGGCGTGAGCCGAAGCCCTGGCGGGTCGGCGGGGCGACGGTAGGGCCGCCGCTTTCGCGCCAGTCGAGGTGCAGCACGCCGGCCTCGACGCTCCAGGTGATCGCGACCCGGCCGCGGCCCGTCGAGAGAGCCCCGTACTTGGCCGCGTTGGTGGTCAGCTCGTGGATCGCCATGCCGATCGGCACGGCGATTTCGGAGGGCAGATCGACCGCCGGGCCGTCGAGAACGATGCGCAGGTCCGGCGAGGTCTCGGTTTCGCTCTCGGCATAGGGCATCAGTTCCGAGGCCAGCAGGTCACGCAGACTCGCCGTCTGCCACGTCGCCTCGGTGAGCACGCTGTGGGTGTGGGCGAGCGATTTGATGCGGCCGACGAAGGCCTCGTGGAAGCTGTCGATGCTGGTGGCGGTGCGCGCCGTCGAGCCGACGATGGCCTGGACCGTGGCGAGCGTGTTCTTCACCCGGTGGTGCAGCTCGCGGATCAGGAGGCTGCGGCGCTCCTCGGAGAGGTGACGGTCGGTCACGTCGGCGACGACGCCGATCAGGCGCCGCGGCAGGCCGCCCGGCCGGGCCCGCTCGAAGCGACCCGCCATGTCGATGGTGCGCCACTGACCGTCATCGTGACGGCGGATGCGGCCGGTGGCGTGCAGGATCGTGTCCTCGCGAAGGGCCCGCAAGATCGCCTGCCGGAACACGAGGCGATCCTCGGGATGCAGGATCTCCTTGAGGAATGTGGACTTGCCGATGCTGCCCTCTTCCGGCCGGCGGCCGAAGATCGCGAACATCCGCTCGTTCTCCCAAGTCGCCCGGTCGTCGAGGACGTGCCACTCGAAGATGCCGAGGTTGGCGACCGTGGTGGCGACCCGCAGGCGCTCCTCGCGCTCGGCCAGGGCCTCCCGGGCCTCGACCCGGGTGGTGACGTCCTGCACCACCCCGACGATGCCGACCGGCGTGCCGTCGGCGGCGAGAAGCGCCTCACCGCGGGCGTCGATCCAGATCTCGGCACCGTCGGTGGCGCGGTGGAAGCGGGTCTGAAACGCGTAGGGCCGCCGCTCGGCGATGGCGGCTGCGACCGCGGCCTGAATCCGCTCGGCATCCGCCGGATCGACCTGGCCGCGCATCCCCTCCCAGGTGACGGAGCGCCCCGGCGCGTAGCCGAGGATCTGCGCCGCGCGCCGCGAGAACACCATCTGCCCGGTGACGAGATCCCAGCGCCACTCCCCGAGGCCCGCCGCCGTCAGGGCGTCGCGGTTCTGCTCGGCCCGGACGAGATCGTCTGCATCGACGAGGGTCACCACCGCGACCGTTTCCGCCGCGTCCTCGCCGGAGAGGGTCAGGCGCAGATCGAGGCTGCCGCCGTCGGCTCGCAGCCAGCGACGGATGCCGGCCCTCACATCCGGGCTTCCTTCGCCGAAGGCTTCGCGGCCGATCACCCGATCGATCGGGCGGCCGTCGAGTGTGCCCGGAGCGTAGCCGAGCCAGCGGCACAGGCAAGCATTGGCGGTGCGGACCGTACGCCGGTCGGGTGTGAAAACGGCGAGGCCGACCGGTGCGCCGTCGAAGGCCGCACGGTACAGGGCGGGCGACAGGTCCGCCGGTGGAGAGCCCTTGTCCGCGCTGTCGTGCACGCCACTTCCCGTTCAGCCGCCCGCTGCGGGTGCAAGCGGGACCGTCCGGAGGGCGGCACCATGACGGAGGCCGCCGCGGACGACAAGATCCCCCCTTCAGGCAAGCCTCATCGACCGCTGCCGGTCAACAGCCGCGGCAGGGCCCCTGTCAGCATGAGCCCTGCGCGGATCACCGCAGCCGCATCCCCTGCCTTGCCCCGTACCAGCGCCCGGCCGAGGCGCACCGGCAGGTTCACGGCGAGCGCGGCGGCCAGCACGGCGAGAAAAGCCGCCCGGCCGTGATGCTTGCGCGCGTAGAGCGCCTGCGCCCGCAGGAAGTAGAACAGGCGCCGATCCTTCACTGCCTCGGTGGTGCCCTGGCCGCGGTGGCGGATCTCGGCCTGTGCGACGTGGCACACGCTGAAGCCTGCAGCAGAGGCGCGGGCGCAGAGGTCGGCATCCTCCCAGTAGACGAAGAAGCGCTCGTCGAACCCAGCGAGCCGGGCGAAGAGCGGGCGCCGGATCATCAGGAACGCGCCCATCACCGCATCGACCGCCCGCGTCTCGGCATGGTCCCAATCGAGCAGGAAGTGCGGGCGAACGCGACCGGGCAGCAGCCGGTCGAGGAACAGGGTGTGGGCGATCAGGCTCACGCCCGTCGGGTGGCGGGCACACGTGCGGTGCGTATGCCCCGCCTCATCGACCAGCCGGGCGCCGACGATGCCGATGCCGGGGTCGGAAACGAGCCGCGCGCGGGCGATGGCGATGCCGTCCCGGCTCACCTGCGTGTCGGGGTTGAGAAACAGGATGACCTCGGACGATCCGTGGGCGGCGCCCTGGTTGCAGGCGCGGGCGAAGCCGAGATTCTCAGCGTTGCGCAACACCGTGAGCGCGAGACCCGGTCGGTCCAGACTCTCAGCCGAGCCGTCGCTTGAGGCGTTGTCGACGACGACGACGCGCAGGTGCTCCGCCCCGTCGCTTTCGGCGAGGCTCGCGAGGCAGGCCCTGAGCTGGTCCGCGGCGTTCCAGTTGACGATGACGACGTCGATGGCCGCCGTGAGGACTGAAGTCACAGCGGCGCGTCCGCCGGCCGGCCGAGCCGCCCGGCCAGCCCCTGCGCCAGCGCCGTGAGCAGGCGCGCGAGCACGCGGGGCGAGAACCGGTGCCGGCACCAGTAGAGCCCGATCTGCAGCGGGAGGTAGGCAGCCTGTTTCAGCTTCCACCGGACCGGCACGTGCGGCAGGCGCCAACCATAGGCGGTGTTGCGCACGTAGACCGCCATGCGGAACAGCGGCTGGTCGGGCATCGCCACGGGCAGGAACCGCGCCCGGATGGTGCCGCGGCCGACGCTGTGCGGGATGGCGGTGCCGGGGTCCATCCAGCAGCTCCAGCCCCGTGCCCAGGCGCGAAAGCACCATTCGAGATCGACCGCGTCGATGAAGAAGTCCTCGCGAAACGGGCCCACCCTCGAGAAGGCTGCGAGATCCACGAGCGAGCCGGACGTCGCCAGGAACTCCACCGGCCGAAGGTTTTCGTGGGGCGGAACGCCGGGGCGCGGCGGATAGACCGGCGCCTTGTGGCCGGGCTTCGGCGCGGGTGCCGGCCCGACCAGGGCAGGGGGGGGGGTCGTGCCCGCGGCCCGATCCAGGGCGTGGCCCAGGGCGCGCGCCGTCTCGACGGTCGTGTCGGCATCCTGGTCGAGCAGGAACAGGCGGGAAAAGCCCGCTGCGATCGCCGCGTCGGCGAGGGCATTGAGGGCGGCGGCGATGCCGTGATTGCGCCCCTCGCCGAGCCGGGTGAGCCCATCCGCGCTCCGCAGCCGCGCCAGCGCCTCGGGCGGAATGCCGCCATTGTCGTAGACGAGAACGGGCATGCGCCCGGCGAAGCGCTCCACGATCCGCGCGACCTGTTCGGTCGAGGGACGGAAGAACACGACCGCGACGGCGGTGTCGGCTGAGGGATCGGGGCGCTGCACGTCGGACCTGTTTCGCGGCCAACGGCCTAGGCGCCGTCTCCCGGGCGCGCAAGCCCGGCGGTCCGAAACCCTACTCGACCACGAGCTTGTAACCCTGTCCGGGCTTGACCGTCGCGCCGCGCTGCAGGCCGTTGAGCACGAGGAAGCGATCAACGGCGCGATCGGACACGCTCATGCGGCGGGCCAAGCCCTCTACGGTGTCGCCCGGGGCGGCGGTGACGATCCGCAGATGCGCCGGCTTGAGGGAGGCGGCCTCCTCCGGCTCGATCGGCCGGAGGCTCTCCAGCCAGCGTCGGAAGGCCGGCTCGGGATCGGTGGCGCCCTTGGCCGCCATGATCATGCGGTAGGTGGTCTCGCCCATACGGATCGCCGCCAGCCGAAACGTCCAGTCTTTGCCGCGCGAGAGAGCCGTTGCGGCCGAGCGCCCGCCGATGATGCGGTTCTCGACCGAGCCCGCCTCGATGGCGTCGTTCCAGGTCGCGCGCAGCACGTCCTCAAGGCTGCGGTCGCCGCTCGCCTCGACCTGATCGAACAGCAGGCGGCGGCTGCCCTCCTGCGTGGTGCCGAGCACGGCATTGCGGGTGTTCTCGATGGCAAAGGCATCCGGCACCTCGAAGGCAATGCCGAGGCCGGGATGCAGGAAGCGCCGTCCACGCACGAGCCCCTCGCCGGGATTGTCGCCGTAAGAGAGGCCGTCGATCGCCGCGAGGTAGCGGGCGCGGTCGTCGTCGCCGAGGCCGGGGGCGCCGATGCGCCGGGCGGCGCGGGTGACGAGCGCGATTCGCTCGGCGGTCGCCGGATGCGTCGCGAGCATGTCGGGCTCGGCCGCGCTGCCGTTGCCGGACTTGAGCGCCATCGTGCGCTGGAGCGCGTCGAGAAAGCGGCCGGCCCCGAAGGGATCGTAGCCGGCCTGGGCCAGCACGCGCACCCCGTTGGTGTCCGCCTCCAGCTCCTGCTCGCGGGAGAAGCGGGCAAGTGTGAACTTCGATTGATGCTCGAGCTGCGCGCCCGTGACGGGATCGTTCAGCACGTCGGCCACGACGCGGCTCACGAGTTGCGAGCGCAGGGCCAGCTCGCTGCGGGCGGTCGCGTGGCGCAGCGTCACGTGGGCGATCTCGTGGGCGAGCACGGCCGCGACCTCTGAGCTGTCGCTCGCGAGCGACAGCAATCCGCGGGTCACGTAGAGACGGCCGCTCGGCAGGGCGAAAGCGTTGACGACGGGCGAGTCGAGCAGCGTGACCGCGTAGCTCTCCTCCGGCCGGTCGCTGGCGCGCACCAGACGTTCGGTAATCTCGGTGATCAGCCGGTGGGCGGCAGGCGCGCGGTACTCGCCGCCGAAGGAGGCCACGAGCTTGGCGTGGTCCGCCTCGTCCGAGCGGGTGCGCCCCGTCGTCTTGGGCGCCTGCTCGGGCACCTTGATCACCGCGGGCGTGAGCACGCTCCCGGTCTGATCGGCGGCGCAGGCGGCGAGCAGGCCCGCGAGCGCGGCAAGCGCCCCGAACCGCGCAACGCTCTGCGCAAGCCGTTCCCGGCGGCGTCCGCACGCGCCCCGCCGCTTCGATTCGTGCTGCCGATCCCCCGCCATGCCGTTCTAGCGCCGCAGCGCTCGCTCCCCCTCGACGACCTCGATGCCTTCGACACCGGCAAGATCGATAAGCGGTCCCCGCCCGATCTCGACCATGCCGCGGATTCTCACGAGGCGGCCCTTCAGCGTGGCCGCAGACAAACCATGTTCGCTCAGCGTCCGCCAAGTGCGTTTCTGCACCGTTACGGTCAAGCCCTGCTCACCCCGGCGAGCGAAGTCGAGATAGGTCCGCGCCGAGCGCTCACCGACATGCAGGATGCGCCCCTCCACCACCGCGAAACGCCCGGCCCGCGCGCTCAGGGCCGCCGCATCGGTCGCGGCGAGCGGGAGTCCCGCCCACAGGCCGAGCCCGGCCGCCCGCGGCGCCGCTTCAAGGGTGCGGAGCGCCGGACGGCAGAGCGCGTCGGCTTCGTCGGCATCGGCATAGGCGAGCCCGGCTGCCACCAGCCCCGCGGCGAGATCGACGGGCTCGGCCTCGCCCGCGATCCCGTCGGCACGACGGCGGCCCCAGCGATCCTCAGGACCGCGCTCGGTCAGCATCAGAGACGCGCCCCGGAAGGGCATGAGCCATGCGCGGGCACGGGCGTCGAGCGCCGGCTCGTCGGGCCAGCGCAGACCCGAAAGCACCGCCCGGCGGCCGGAGGCGAGGATCAGCTCGCCGCGGCGCCCGACATCGGCCAGACGATCCTCCCGCGCGGCGGCCGGCCGGCACGTTTCCTCGGCTCCTGGGGCTGCCGAGACACTGAAAGAGTTCAAGCTCCCGCCGCAGGCGGTCGCCAGGATCCAAGCCAGGGCCGGAGCGCCGCGGCGGCCCGTTCGACGCCCGCAGGGAACACCGTCGCGACCATCACCGCGCACCATCACCACCGCTCGCGCTCGGCCTCTCGTCACGGGCGAGGATGCCGCGCGAAAAGCGCCCGGATCGCGGCGATCGAGGGCATCGAGGCCCCACAATCGCGGATTGTCGCCCCGTGAGTCCGCCGGGCCACAGGTCGAAGATTCGGGGTCCGCAGCGCAAGCTGTGTAATCTTCACCGTCCGGGACCCGAGTGGTTGGCGGTCCCGCGCGATGATGCTAAGCCTGGATGGACGTCTCCGTAGCTCAGCTGGACAGAGCACAGGTTTCCTAAACTCCACAATTGGGCGCCGCGATGGGAAACCGCGCGGCGGATCCGCTCAAATTCGGGGAAAGCTTCCGGCGTCGTGGCGCCCTGCCGATCCCGAGCCAAGCCTGAAGCCCCTTGCGGGTTGCGGGAAGGTGTAGAGACTAGACGGGCGGCACCTAAAGGCCTCGCTTGAGGCCCAGGGTGAAGGGATAGTCCAGGCCACGAACGCGCGGGCAGTGCGGCGGCGAAAGCCGAAGTGGTATGAAACCTGGGGTCGCAGGTTCGAGCCCTGCCGGGGACGCCACTCTTTCTTCGACCCTCTGATTGCGGCGCATCTGCCCTTTCACGCTCCGATAGGCCTGCGACGCCGCGCCGCACCTTTAACAAATGACATATTGCGTGCGTCGTCGCTGTTGCCACTTGCTTGGCCTTGCAACAGGAAAGTTTTCGATCGAAGCATCGCCCAATAGAGTGTGGGCAGAGTGCAGATGGCAGGCCAGAAGACCGATGAGCGCGACGTCCTTCTCGGACGCCGTATTGCTGAGCAGCGCAAACGCTCGAAGCTGACGCAGCGCGCCGTTGCCGATAGCTTCGGGATGTCGGCTGCTCAGCTCCAGAAGTACGAGAAGGGAGTCAATCGGATCAGCGCCATCCATCTCGCGATCCTGAGCCGTCTCACCAATACTCCTGTCTCCGATTTCCTCGACGGCATTCCTCATCCTGATCCCGAAACGGAACGCGGCTTTTCGGACAACGGACAACAGTCTTACACGGCCGAGCCCTGGTCTGATCTTGCTCGAGCCTTCGCTCGCCAGTTCGTCGAGACGTTCAGCGAGGAACAGCGCCGCGAACTCTCCGCCGCCGTCGAAACGCTGAGCCGCGAACTCAAGACCTGACCCGTCACAGCCTCGAATCCGTCCCACGGCTCCAGATTGCCGGCCGCACATGATCTCGGGCGGCGCGTCGAAAGCGGTATCACATCGTTCGTTAAAACGGACGATTTCGCCATTCCGGCTTGACCGTCCGAAACGTCGATGCGACAAGCCGCGCCTCTGGAGACCGGGTCAAGCGCCGTTGCAACACGAGGCGCGCCCGACAATCGGGGGTGCATGATGCCTCGTTCCGACTACCTCTTCACCAGCGAATCCGTCTCCGAAGGCCACCCCGACAAGGTGAGCGACCGGATCTCGGACACCGTGGTCGATGCCTACCTCGCCGCGATGCCGGAGGCGCGGCTCGGCGTCGAGACGCTGACGACGACGAACCGCGTCGTGATCGCGGGCGAGGTACGCGGCCCCGATTCCGTGACCTTCAAGGACCTTGAGGAGCTGACCCGCGAAGCCGTGCGCGACATCGGCTACGAGCAGTCCGGCTTCCACTGGAAGAACAACGACGTCGCCATCCACCTGCACGCGCAGTCGGCCGACATCGCCCAGGGCGTCGACGCCGCCGGCAACAAGGACGAGGGCGCGGGCGACCAGGGCATCATGTTCGGCTACGCCGCCGATGAGACCCCGGCCCTGATGCCGGCCCCGATCTTCTACGCCCACAAGATCCTCAAGGATCTCGCCGACGCGCGGAAGGCCAAGCAGGGCGACGCGGCCAAGCTCGGTCCCGACGCCAAGAGCCAGGTCACCGTGCGCTACGCCGATGGCCGTCCGGTCGAGGTGACGCAGATCGTGCTGTCGACGCAGCATCTCGACGAGTCGCTCGACTCGGCCGACGTGCGCGCCATCGTCGAGCCCTACATCCTCAAGGCCCTGCCGGAGGGTTGGGTCAACGAGGGCACCGCCTGGCACGTCAACCCGACTGGCAAGTTCGTGATCGGCGGCCCCGACGGCGATGCCGGCCTCACCGGCCGCAAGATCATCGTCGACACCTATGGCGGTGCGGCGCCCCACGGCGGCGGCGCCTTCTCGGGCAAGGATCCGACCAAGGTCGACCGCTCGGCCGCCTACGCCGCCCGCTATCTGGCCAAGAACGTCGTCGCCGCCGGGCTCGCCCGCCGCGCCACGATCCAGCTCTCCTACGCCATCGGCGTGGCCAAGCCCCTATCGATCTACGTCGACCTGCACGGCACCGGCACCGTGGACGAGGCGAAGCTCGAGTCGGTCCTGATGGACGCCCTCGACCTCTCGCCCCGCGGCATCCGCACGGCGCTGCAGCTCAATAAGCCGATCTACGCCCGCACCTCGGCTTACGGCCATTTTGGCCGCGAGCCCGATGCCGACGGCGGCTTCTCCTGGGAGAAGACCGATCTGGCGGCCAAGCTGAAGTCGGCCTTCTGAGCCCGACCCGCATGAAGGGGAGGGATGACAGCATCCCTCCCGAAACGGGTGGGACCGGTGACGCCGAGCGGGCCTTCTACGGGCGTCGCAAGGGCAAACGGCTGCGTCCGGGCCAGGAGCAGCGCCTCGAAGGGGCGCTGCCGCGCTTGCGCGTCGCGCTGCCCGAGCGCGGCGAATTCCTGGATCCGCCGAGCCTGTTCCCGGTTCCGATCGACGAGGTCTGGCTGGAGATCGGCTTCGGCGGCGGCGAGCACCTCGCGGCCCAGGCCGAGGCCAACCCGCGGACCGGCATCATCGGCTGTGAGCCCTTCGTCAACGGCGTGGTCAAGCTGCTGCGCGCGGTGGACGAGCGGTCTTTGCGCAACGTCCGCGTCTGGGACGAGGACGCGACCGCTCTGCTCGCCGCTCTTCCGGATGCGAGCCTCGCTCGAGTCTACCTGCTCTATCCTGATCCCTGGCCCAAGCGCCGCCAGCGCAAGCGCCGATTCGTATCGGACGCCTCACTCGCCGAGATCGCCCGGGTGCTGCGCCCCGGCGGCCATTTCCGTTTCGCCAGCGACATCGACGATTACGTTGGCTGGACCCTGGTCCGCGCCGCCCGCTGCCCGCAGCTCCGCTGGACGGCCGAGACCGCCGATGACTGGCGCCGACCGTTTCCCGGCTGGCCAGGCACCCGCTACGAGGCCAAGGCCCTCGCGGCCGGCAGGCGGCCGAGCTACCTGACGTTCGAGCAGGTCAGCGAGGGCTGACAGCGCCGCGATCTCCCTCTCCACTCCGCGGGAGAGGATGGCCCCGGTAGGAGGTCGGGTTAGAGAACCCAGACTTCCGCTCGATCGAGGCCGGCTGTGAGGGCACCGTCGTGCTGCCCCTCTCCCGCCTGCTCCGCAGATACCCTCTCCCACAGAGGGGAGAGGGTATCTTCAGGCGCGCCTCAGCTCGCCTTCGTTTTCGCGGAAGCCTTCTTCGCAGCCGCCGGCTTGGTCGCAGCCTTCGCCGCCGTCTTGCGGACCGCCGGCTTCTTCGCCTCAGCGCCGTCCGCCTTCTTCGTCGCCGTGCGGGCGCGGGCCGCCGTCTTGCGAACCGGCTTCTTGCCGCCGCCCGAGGCGCGCTTGGCATTGATGAGGTCGATCGCCTGCTCCAGCGTCAGGCTCTCGGCCGCCATGGTTTTCGGCAGCGTCGCGTTCACCGAGCCGTCGCTGACATAGGGACCGTACTTGCCCGCCTTGACCACGAGGTCGAGCCCGCCCGGATCCTTGCCGACCACGCGGCCGGGATCGGAGGAGGGGCGCCCGCCACCCTGCTCCTTGGCGACGATGAGATCGATGGCGCGGTTGGCGCCGATCTCCAGCACGTCGTCGTCCTTGCCGAGATTGGCATAGGTCTTTCCGTGCTGCACGTAAGGCCCGAAACGGCCAAGATTGGCCAGGATCGGCTCGCCGGTCTCTGGATGCTTTGCCACCTCGCGCGGCAGCGACAGCAGGCGCAGCGCGATCTCGAGCGTCACGCCGCTCGGGCTCATGCCCTTCGGAAGCGAGGAGCGCTTGGGCTTCTCCGCCCCCTTCTCGGACGACGCCTCGCCCAGCTGCACGAACGGCCCGAAGCGTCCGTCACGCAGGGTCACGGGCAGGCTGGTGGCCGGGTCGTCACCGAGCACCCGCACGCCGGGCTGGCTACCCTCGGCCGAGGAGCCATCGCCCTCACCCTCGACGCCGGACGCCGAGAGCTGCCGGGTGTACTTGCACTCGGGGTAGTTCGAGCAGCCGATGAAGGCGCCGAACTTGCCGAGCTTGAGCGAGAGCTGGCCCGAGCCGCAGGTCGGGCAGGCGCGCGGGTCGCCGCCATCCGCCTTCTCGGGGAAGATGTGGGGGCCGAGCAGCCCGTTGAGCGCCTCAAGAACTTCCGCGACGCGCAGTTCCTTGGTTCCGCCGATGGCAGCAGAGAAATCGCGCCAGAAGTCGCGCAGCACCGCCCGCCAATCGATCTCAGCGTTGGAGACCCGATCGAGCTGCTCCTCCAGACTCGCGGTGAAATCGTACTCGACATAGCGCTTGAAGAAGCTCTCGAGGAATCCGGTGACGAGCCGGCCCTTGTCCTCGGGCATCAGCCGCTTCTTCTCGATCTTGACGTATTCGCGATCGCGCAGCGTCTGGAGGATCGCCGCGTAGGTCGAAGGACGGCCGATGCCGAGCTCCTCCATCCGCTTTACGAGGCTCGCCTCGGAGTAGCGCGGCGGCGGTTCGGTGAAGTGCTGGGTCGAGGCGATACGCTCGCGCTTCAGCGGATCACCCGCCTTCATCGCCGGCAGGCGCTTCGAATCCTCGTCTTCCTCGTCGTCCTTGCCCTCTTGGTAGAGGGCGAGGAAGCCGTCGAACTTCACGACCTGACCTGTCGCGCGCAGGTCGATCCGGCGCGGGCCGACACTCGCGGTGACATCGACGGTGGTGCGCTCGAGTTCAGCCGATTCCATCTGGCTCGCGATGGTGCGCGTCCAGATCAACTCGTAGAGCCGGGCCTGCTCGGGCTCGAGATAGCGGGCGACCTGCTTCGGCAACCGGCCCATATCGGTCGGGCGCACGGCCTCGTGGGCCTCCTGCGCGTTCTTGGCCTTCACCGAGTACTTGCGCGGCGCGCCGGGGACGTAAGCGTCGCCGAACTCGCGGCCGATCACCCGGCGGGCATCCGCGATCGCCTCCGGCGCCATGTCGACGCCGTCGGTTCGCATATAGGTGATGATGCCGACGGTCTCGCCGCCGACATCGACGCCCTCGTAGAGCCGCTGCGCGACGCGCATGGTCTGCGCCGGCGCCATGCCGAGTTTTCGCGAGGCTTCCTGCTGGAGCGTGGAGGTCGTGAACGGAGGCTGCGGGTGGCGCTTGGCGGGCTTGGCCTCGACGCTCGCCACCTGGAAGGTCGCGAGTTCGAGGTCGCGCTTGAACGCCGCCGCTTCCTCGGCATTGCCGACATCGAGGCGCTGGATGCGCTTGCCATCGGCTCCCACGAGGCGTGCCTCGAACACGCCGCCGTTCTCGGTCGCGAGCGTGGCCACGATCGACCAGTACTCGCGGGGCTTGAAGCGCTCGATCTCCATCTCGCGCTCGACGACGAGACGGAGCGCAACCGACTGCACCCGGCCGGCGGACTTGGCGCCCGGCAGCTTACGCCACAGCACCGGCGAGAGATTGAAGCCGACGAGGTAATCCAGTGCCCGTCGAGCCAGATAGGCGTCGACCAGCGCTTGATCGATCTCACGGGGCTTCCTCATCGCCGCATCGACGGAGGCTTTGGTGATGGCGTTGAAGGTCACCCGCTCGACCGGGATGCCCTTGAGCGCCTTGCGGGCCGTGAGCGCCTCGATGACGTGCCAGGAGATCGCCTCGCCCTCGCGATCCGGGTCGGTCGCGAGGATGAGCTTCTCGGCGCCCTTCACGGCGCGTGCGATCTCGGACACGCGCTTCGAGCCGCGATCCTCCAACTCCCAGATCATGGCGAAATCGGCTTCCGGATCGACCGAGCCATCCTTGGCCGGCAGGTCGCGGATATGGCCGAAGGAGGCCAGAACCTCGTAATCGCGCCCCAGGTATTTGTTGATCGTCTTGGCCTTGGCCGGCGACTCGACGACGACGACTTTCATGAACCTCTGCCTCTCGCCAGAGCCTCACCGCGGGTACGGTTTTGGGGATGGCGCGGATGCGTACCGGTCGGGGGCCGGCTCTCGCGCCGCGCAGAAGTGGGTGAGCGGCGCGGCGTTGTCAAATCGGGAGAACGGGTGAGGCGCCGCCTCAGATGCCCGCGTACCACTCGTAACCGCGGTCTTCCCAGTAGCCGCCGTTGCCGTCGCCGATGCCCTTCAGGCCCTCGGTCACCTCGATCCGCATGACATATTTCGCCTGCTTGTATCCGAGTTGCCGCTCAACTCTCAGACGAAGCGGAGCGCCGTTCGAGACGGGCAGAGCCTGGCCGTTGAGGTCGTAGGCGAGGATCGTCTGCGGGTGATAGGCGTCGGTGAGATCGATGCTCTCGTAGTAGCGCACGGGCGTGCCCTGCACCTCCTCCCCCTCGTCCGTCGGGGCCTCGGCAGCGGCGGGCTGCGAATCGCTGGCTTGGTTCTCGGCGCCTTCCGGCCGCGACTCCATTCCGGGAGCGGCGGTCTTTTCCGTCTCCGCCGCCTCGTCGTCGCTGCCAGCCGCATATTCCATCGTGTCGGCGCAGTGGAACACGATGTAGCGGGCATTCGGCTTCAGGCCTGCGCGCTGCAGCACCTCCGAGAGCGGCACGCCGGTCCACTTGCCGATGGCGCTCCAGCCCTCGACGCAGTCGTGCCGCGTCGTCTGGGTACGGGCAGGCAGCGCCCGCAGGTCGGAAAGGCTCAGATCCTGCGGCCGCTCGACGAGGCCGTCGACGCGCAGCTTGAACCCCTCGAAACCCTTGGCGGCGAGCGCCTTGTAGGCCCGGTCCGGCGGCTCGATCGTGCCGTTCGGCTTGAACCAGGGCGAGATCTCCGAATCCGGAAATTCCTTGGCGAGCGAGGCCGGCGTGAGCAGCAGGCGCTGCACGAACAGATTGGCGTTCTCGCCCGCCTTCAGGGCGCGCTGGCCGGTCGGGCTCGCGGCGAACCGGTCGCAGCCGCCGAGCGCCGAGACGCCGAGGAGGCCGGCCGCCGCCGTGAGGAAGCCGCGGCGCTGGGGGCGGGGGATCTGCAGGCGGGGTCTCACAGGGCAGGGGGTCATGGGATCTCTCCCGAGCCGGCGGGAAGTTTTTTACGCTCGATCACGAACCAGCCGGTGATCATGCTGCGCATGTTGTTGGCCACGCCGGAGAGCAGCACGAGCAGAACGTGGACGATCACGAACAACACCAGCAGGTTGGTGACGATGAAGTGGACCGTGCGGGCCGATTGCCGGCCACCGAACAGGTCGGGCAGGGGTATCACGGCGTTGACGCCCGGCGACATCGACAGGCCGGTGATCAGCATCAGCGGCAGCAGCACCGCGACGACGACGAGATAGGAGAGCTTCTGCAGCACGTTGTAGCGCTTGGCCTCGTCGCCCTCGGGAAAGTGCAGGGTCAGGTGCTCGCGGATCGAGGAGCCGAACCCGCGCATCTGGTCGCCGTCAGGGATGAGGCGACGGCGCAGCTGTCCGGTGCCGATGCCGTAGAGCAGGTAGATCAGCCCGTTGATGACGAAGGCCCAGGCGAACAGAAAGTGCCAGCGCCGCCCCGTGGCGAGATCCTGGTGCGCCGGCAGAGTCGACCATGAGGGGAAGGCGCGGCCCGCCGGCTGGCCGTTGAGGTTCGACAGGCCGAGCACGCCTGTGGTGTCGAAGGTGTGGCCGGCGATGGTGACGATGCCGCGCGGCGTGCCGTCGTCCCGCTGGTCGTCGGTGATGGCGACGAACGGCTTGTCGAAGGTCGAGGCCGCGCCCCAGTAGAGCGCCGGATGAGCGTTGAAGATCTGCAGCCCGCTCATCAGCAGGATGGCGAGGCAGACCACGTTGATCCAGTGCGCCAGCCGGATCACCAGCGGGTGGCGAAACATCCATCGCCGCCGCACCGTCTCGACGATGTCGGGTCCCGAGAGCATCGATCCTGCGGCCACGGCGCGCTGTTCCCTGCAGAAGCGTTCCCGGCGGACATCGCGGACGAGCCGGCCCGGGAAAGCACGAAAAGCTTTCGCTCGAGACGAAAAAGCCCGCCCGGTCTAACCGGGCGGGCCAAGGATCGCCTAGATGGCGAGCCGGTCACAGTCGGGTGACGGGTGGATCACATTCCGCCCGCTCCGGACTCCATGCCGGAGCCGGAATTCATGCGCTTGGAGCGCATCATCTTCTTGCTCTTCATGGGCTTTTTCATCTTCTTGGTGCTGCGCTTCATCGGGCGCTGCTCCTGGCCCATGTCGTCGCCCATCGCACCCTGCTGCATTTGGCCGCCCATCTGGCCGCCCGTTTGCCCACCCATGCCGGGCTCCATGCCGCCCCGCTGCATGCCCTGAGCGTAAGCGCCCGACGAGAGAGCGAGACCGAGCGAGAGTGCGCCGGCGGTCAGGAGAAGTCGCGTATTCATGGGCTACCTTTCGTTTCGGGTAGGCAAGCAAATACCGGGACAGGCATTCGACGCGCTCAAACCCCAACAGATGTTCGGAAAACGGAAGCGGGGCCGGTTCGTTCAGATTTTTCTCGATCACGGGCTCGCGATGACGAAGAAAATCTCCCATCGGCGATGGGACGAGATCGTTTTTCCCTCACCCCGTCGCCCGTGCCGGTCGTCCCAACGCTCCCGTGCCTTGCCGCGTCCCTTCCGGACACCTATAGCGCGGGGCCGACGCCAGAACCGCCGCATGACCGCTCAGACCGCACCCGCCTTCCCGCACCGGCACCTGCTCGGCATCGAAGGCCTGAGCCGTCCCGATATCGAGTCGCTACTGGAGCGCGCCGATGCCGCCGTCGCCCTGTCGCGGCAGGTCGAGAAGAAGCGCACGGTCTTACGGGGTCGCACGCAGATCAACCTGTTCTTCGAGCCCTCGACCCGCACACAGTCTTCGTTCGAACTCGCGGGCAAGCGCCTCGGCGCCGACGTGATGAACATGTCGGTGGCCTCGTCCTCGGTGAAGAAGGGCGAGACGCTGATCGATACGGCGGCGACGCTCAACGCCATGCGGCCCGACATCATCGTGGTACGCCACCATTCCGCGGGCGCCGTGCATCTGCTGGCCCGCAAGGTCGATTGCGCGGTGGTGAACGCGGGCGACGGCGCCCACGAACACCCGACCCAGGCGCTCCTCGACGCCCTCACCATCCGCCGCAACAAGGGCGGCATCGAGGGCCTTCAGGTCGCGATCTGCGGCGATGTCCTGCATTCGCGGGTGGCGCGCTCGAACATCATCCTGCTCCAGGCGCTGGGTGCCCGGGTGCGGGTGATCGGCCCCTCGACGCTGCTGCCCACCGGCATCGAGCGCTTCGGCGTCGAGGTCTTCACCAACATGCGCGAGGGGCTGAAGGGCTGCGACATCGTGATGATGCTGCGCCTTCAGCGCGAGCGCATGAACGGCTCCTTCGTGCCGAGCGTGAAGGAGTATTTCCGCTATTACGGCCTTGATGGCGATAAGCTGGCGCTCGCCAAGCCCGACGCCCTGGTGATGCATCCCGGCCCGATGAACCGAGGCGTCGAGATTGCCTCCGACATCGCCGACGGGGCGCAGTCCCTGATCCGCGAGCAGGTCGAGATGGGCGTCGCCGTGCGCATGGCCGTGCTGGAAGCGCTGGCGACCCACCTGCCGAACGGGTGACCCGAATGAGTGCGCTCATCCTCTCCAACGCCCACCTCCTCGATCCAGCCACCGGCCGCGAGGGTCCCGGGGCCGTTCTCGTGCACGACGACCGTATCGCCGACGTTGCTTGGGGCGCCGCGCCCGGCGCGCCCGAGAGCGCTCAGAACATCGATTGCGGCGGGCTCACCCTCGCGCCCGGCCTGATCGATCTGCGCGCCTTCGTCGGCGAACCCGGCGCCGAGCACCGCGAGACCCTGGCCTCGGCCAGCGCCGCAGCGGCGGCAGGCGGGGTGACGACCCTGGTCTGCATGCCCGACACCAACCCCGTCATCGATGGGCCGGCCATCGTCGATTTCGTGCTGCGCCGCGCCCGCGACACGGCGAGCGTCAACGTGCTGCCGGCCGCCGCCATCACCAAGGGGCTGGCCGGTCGCGAGATGACCGAGTTCGGCCTGCTGGCGGAAGCCGGCGCGGTGGCCTTCACCGACGGGCTGAAGGCGGTCACCAACGCGCAGGTGATGCGCCGCGCGCTGACCTACGCCCGGGACTTCGGCGCCCTGCTGATGCAGCATGTCGAGGAGCCGGATCTCGTCGGCGACGGCGTGATGAACGAGGGCGAGATGGCCTCGCGTCTCGGCCTGCTCGGCATTCCCCGCGAGGCCGAGACGGTGATGCTGGAGCGCGACATCCGCCTCGTGCGCCTCACCGGCGGGCGTTACCACGCGGCGATGATCTCCTGCGCCGATTCGGTCGAGATCGTGCGGCGGGCGAAGGAGGCGGGCCTGCCCGTCACCTGCGGCGTCTCGGTCAACAACCTCGTGCTCAACGAGGGCGACATCGGCCACTACCGCACCTTCTGCAAGCTCTCGCCGCCACTTCGCCGCGAGGACGACCGCAAGGCGGTGATCGCCGCGCTCAACGAAGGCGTGATCGACGTCATCGTCTCCGACCACAACCCGCAGGACGTCGAGACCAAGCGCCTGCCGTTTGCCGAGGCCGCCGACGGCGCGCTCGGCATCGAGACGCTTTTGGGGGCCAGCCTTCGCCTGCTGCACACCGGCGACGTGACGCTGAAGACGCTGCTCACTGCGCTCTCCGCCAATCCGGCCAAGCTGCTCGGCCGCGAGGCAGGGCGTCTCGAGACGGGGGGGCCCGCCGACCTCGTCCTGATCGACCCCGACCTACCCTACCTGCTGGACAAGCGTCAGCTGAAGTCCCGCTCCAAGAACTCGCCCTTCGACGAGGCCCGGCTCCAGGGCGCAGCGGTGCTGACGCTCGTCGGCGGCCGGATCGTCCACCACTCCGACCTTTCGGCCGTCGCCGCATGACCACGCTGCTCGCGGCCAGCTGGCCGGCCCTCATCGCCGCCCTCGTGTTCGGCTACGCCTGCGGTGCGATCCCCTTCGGGTTGATCCTCACGAAGTTCGCAGGCCTCGGCGACGTGCGGGCGATCGGCTCCGGCAATATCGGCGCGACCAACGTGCTGCGCACCGGCCGCAAGGGACTCGCGGCCGCGACCCTTCTCTGCGACGCGCTCAAGGGCACGCTGCCGGTGCTCGCCGCTGGCCACTGGGGAGAGGGGCCGGCGCTCGCCGCCGGGCTCGGCGCCTTCCTCGGCCACCTCTTCCCGGTCTGGCTCGGTTTCAAGGGCGGCAAGGGCGTGGCGACCTTCATCGGCGTACTGCTGGCGCTGAGCCCGCTGACCTTGCTCGCCTTTGCCGCGGTCTGGCTCGGGCTGGCCTATGCCCTGAAATACTCCTCGCTTGCGGCGCTAGCGGCCTCGGCTGCCACGCCCGTCATGCTGTGGGCACTCGGACACGGAGCGGTTGCAGCGCTCTTCCTCGTGCTCGCGGCGCTGCTATGGTGGAAGCACGCGCCCAACATCCGCCGACTCGCCGCCGGCACCGAGGGCCGGATCGGGCAGAAGGGCTGAAGACGGCCCCCTCCCGTCAGGAGGGGACCGGATGCAGCTCACCGACGAACAGCGCCTCGATTGGCTGCGGCTGATCCGCACCGACGGCATCGGCCCGCGCACCTTCCGCGGCCTGATCAACCGTTTCGGCAGCGCGGCCGCCGCGCTCGACGCCCTACCGGACCTGACGAAGCGCGCGGGCAAACACGCCGTTCCGCTCTCGAAGGCGGAGGCCGAGCGCGAGATGGCCGCCGCCGCCCGCCTCGGCATCCGCTTCCTCGCCATGGGGGAGGCGGCCTATCCCAAGGCGCTGCACGCCACCGAGACCGCGCCACCGTTGATCGCGCTGCGCGGTGACCCGGCCACGCTTCTGAAAGCTTCGGTGGCGATGGTCGGCTCGCGCAACGCCTCGACGGCCGGCCTCGCCTTCGCCGAGCGGCTCGCCCGCGGGTTCGGCGAGGCCGGTCTCGTCGTGGTGTCCGGCCTCGCCCGCGGCATCGACGCCCGCGCCCACAAGGCCACGCTCGCCACCGGCACCGTCGCGGTCCTCGCGGGCGGTCAGGACCGGATCTATCCGGAGAACCATGCCGGCCTCGTTGAGGAGATTGTCGGAGCGGGCGGGGCAGTGGTCGCCGAGATGCCGATGGGCTGGGTACCGCGTGGGCGCGACTTTCCCCGGCGCAATCGCATCATCTCGGGGCTCAGCCTCGGCACGGTCGTCGTGGAAGCCGCACGCCGCTCCGGCTCGCTCATCACCGCCCGCTTCGCCTTGGAGCAGGGTCGCGAGGTTTTCGCGGTTCCGGGCTCGCCCCTCGATCCGCGGGCGGAGGGCACCAACGACCTGATCCGTCAGGGGGCGACTCTGGTCTGCGAGGTCGAGCACGTCCTGTCCGCTCTCGCCCCGCTGATGGCCGGGGGCGTGCCGCCCGCGGACGGCCTGAACGACCGCCCCGAGGCGTCGGGCACTCTCGATTACTGGGATGAGATCGATTTCGACGGTAGCGCTTCGACCGCCCTGCCGCTGTTTGCCGATGCGGCGGAGGCGGCCGACCCCTTCCTCGAATCCCAGGACGACCGCGCCCGGCTGATCGCCTGTCTCAGCCCCACCCCGGTCGGGACGGACGAGCTCGCCCGCTCGTCCGGCTTGCCGGTTCGGATCGTGCAGACGACGCTGCTCGAACTTGAACTCGACGGACGGATCGAGCGGCACGGGAGCGGGACGGTTTCCTTGGCTTCGCGGGCATGAGCCAAGTGATCCCGCTGGCGAATACGGGCGAGGCAGGCGGCAGACCGGTGCCGTTGCAGTTCTCGATCGCTGTTTCCGAGGATGCGCGATGGTGCCGTGAGGACACAGCAGATCGACCTCCGTCAGCGCGATGAGAAACCGGAGCCTCTCGGACCTCGCAACAGCGTCAAACGACGTGCTCCTATAACCAAAGAACCGTTCATCCGGCGCTCGCGCTTAAGAGTCTGTCAAACACTGCGCATTGCCGTTGTGACGAATCATGATTATTGAGCCGCAATCCGACCTCGATTCGGGTAGAAGGATCGAAATCGGTAGTTCCGCGAAAGCCCCCGGACGAGGCGGCACGCGGGCGGGGGCTTGAAAGCGGTGGTGCGGTTTCTTCGTCATGCTCGGATGCGGGTAGTCCTCATTGGACGTCCGCGGCGGCTCGCCGGCGCGGCGGCGCTGATGCTGGCCCTCACCCTCTCCTCGACCGCGGTCCTCGCCTACGCCGACCTGCTGCCGGCGAGCCTCGATCTGGATCTCGGCCTGTTCGAGGACGCCGCGCCGGGCAGCCTTCCGCACGTCGCCCAGAAGATCGCGTTGGGCGGGTCACTGACCATCGTCGCCTTCGGCTCCTCTTCGACGGAGGGCATCGGCGCCAGCACGCCCGCCGCCGCCTACCCCGCCCGCCTCGAAGCCGGTCTACGGCGTGCCCTGCCGCATCTCGCCGGCAGGATCACCGTCGCCAACCGCGGTATCGGCGGCGAGGCGGTGGACGAGATGCTGGCCCGGCTCGACCGCGACGTGATCGCCCCTCGGCCCGATCTCGTGATCTGGCAGACCGGAAGCAACGATGCCCTTCGTGGTGTCTCCCTCGACCATTTCCGCGAGGCGACCGAGGCGGCGCTGGAACGCATCCGCGCGGCGGGCATCGACGTGGTGCTGATGGAGCCGCAATGGTGCCCGGCCCTCGACGCGACGCCCGGCGCCGACCGGTTCCGCGACGCGGTGCGCGCCCTCGGCCGCGACCTCGACATCCCGGTGATCCGCCGCTCGGAGCTGATGCGCGACTGGATCGGCCAAGGGCGCCTGACCCACACCGAATTGTTCGCCAAGGACGGCCTGCACATGGCGGATGGCGGCTACGCCCTGCTCGCCGAGGCCGCGCAGGATACCGTGCTCGACGGCGCCGACGCGGCGCCGGTCGCCGTCGCTGCGGCGGGGGCGGATTGAGGCACTCCCTCGGGGCGGCTCGCCTCGCCCGCTGCCTCGCAGCCGGCCTGCTGCTCACAGTCGCACCGGTCGCGGCGGCCGACACGCGCCTGCTGCCCGAGAACCCACGCTACGCCCGCAACAGGGCTTGCGCGGATGTGACCGTGGCGGCGCCGGCGCGGCGGCCCGGCACGCACCCGCTCGACGACAGGATCAGCCCCAATCCCGCTCTGTCGCCGATGAGCCAGGGCGACAGCGCGATCTGTTTCGCCTACGCCACCGCCGACATGATCTCGCAGCGCATCGGTGTCACCGTTTCGGCGCTCGATGTCGCCACCCGCTACTACTTCGCCGACCCGGCGGGCTTGCTGCACAGCCGCGACCGCGCGTTGCGGAGCTACCTGCGCCGGCATCCCGATCTCGCGGAAGAGATCGCCGAGAGCCGCAACGATACCGAGGCGAGCCGCGAGCGCAATCCGGGCCGGAAGCCCTATTTCGACAAGCTGGAGGACGGGCAGGAGGAGGCGGCGGCGCTCCTCTACAATCTCGGCGGCCTGTGCACGGATCGGGACCTGCCCTCCTTCGACGGCTACGGCCAGCACGCCCGCACCCTCAGTGCCCTGCGCTGGCGCAGCCGCGTCGCCGCCCCGAAGATCTCGTGGCGCAGCCTCGGCGGGACGGTGCCGCGTCTGCGCGACCCGGCCACCGACGCCTTCAACGCGGGCTGGATCGCCCATGTCGAGCGGCGCTGCCGGCGAAAGCCCCTGCCGGTGCCGCTGATCCCGGTCTCGGATTCGATCGCCGACAACCAGCTCGACTTCATGGACAAGGCCGCCCGTCAGGAACCGGGCCTGACGGCCGGCACCGACCGGCTGATGGCGATGATCGACTACGCCCTCGACCGGGGCCGCCTGCCGGTGATCGGCTACTCCTGGTACGTGCTGGAGGAGCGCAACCCGAAGGACCCGGACATCGCCGCCGACCATTCGAGCCCGATCATCGCACGGCGCAAGGCGGGCGGGCGCTGCCAGTACCACCTGCAGGACAATACCGGCGAATACTGCGCCCGGATGCGGCCGGGCATCCGGGAGCGCTGCGACCACGGCCGGGTCTGGCTCGACGAGGACGAGTTGCGCGCCTCGCTCTACAGCGTGATCTATCTGCGGTAGATCTTTTCGAGCGCGGGATAGGGGCCAGGATTCGGGACATGACGATCGAGATCGGCTTCCTCGTCTTCCCCCGGGTGCAGCAACTCGACCTCACCGGGCCCTACGAGGTGCTGGCCATGGTGCCGGGCACCCGCGTCCACCTCGTCGCAAAGGAGATGGGACCGATCGCGAGCGCCACCGGCCTTGTGCTCACGCCCTCGGTCACCTTCGCCGAATGTCCGGTCCTCGACGTGATCTGCGTGCCCGGCGGCAGCGGCGTGAACCCGCTGATGGAGGATGCCGAGACCCTCGACTTCCTGCGCCGTCAGGCGGAGAGCGCGCGCTATCTCACCTCCGTCTGCACCGGTGCCCTGGTGCTCGGCGCAGCGGGACTCCTGCAGGGTAAGCGCGCCACGACGCATTGGGCAGCGCACGACCTGCTCGCCGCCTTCGGGGCGATCCCGACACAGGGACGCGTGGTGCGCGACGGCAACCTGATCACCGGCGGCGGCGTGACCGCGGGCATCGATTTCGGCCTGACGCTCGCCGCCGAACTGGCGGACGAGGCGACCGCGAGGGCGATCCAACTCCATCAGGAATACGCGCCGGCTCCGCCCTTCGATGCGGGCCGGCCGGAGAGCGCCGGGCCCGAGATCCTCGCGGCCGCCCGCGAGCGGCTGTCGGCGACGCGCCGGGAACGGGAGGCCATCGTGGCGCGGCTCGCCCGATCCGGAGCCTGACGCGCAGGACTCGGCCTGGCTTCTCGATGGCTCGTGATGACGGTCGAGGCAGGGGTTAAAACGCGTCCGTGTCCTCTTCCCTTCCCAAGAGGCCGCCCATCACGTCGAGGCAGCTTTGCAGGATGTAGGCGGCGGCGAGCTTGTCCACGAGTTCGCCACGCCGCGCCCGCGACGCGTCCGCTTCGAGCAGGGTGCGGGTGACGGCGGCGGTGGAGAGCCGCTCGTCGAAGAACAGCACCGGCAGAGGCAGCAGCGGCTTGAGGTTGCGGGCGAAACTGCGGCTCGATTGCACCCGGGGGCCTTCCGAACCGTCCATGTTGAGCGGCAGGCCGATCACGAGGCCACCGACCGCGTGGGTCGCGCAGAGCGTCACGATCCGTTGCGCGTCCGGCGTGAACTTCACCCGGCGGATGGTCTCCAACGGCGAGGCGATCTGCCGTCCCACATCGGACAGGGCAAGCCCGATGGTCTTGGTGCCGAGGTCGAGCCCGATCAGGCGCGGCGCTCCGGCCGAGGCTTCGGCAAAGGCCACGATCTCTTCCCGGTTCACGAAGCCGTCGCTCCGAGCTGTTCCAGGGCCGCCGCGTCGTCGCCCTCGAAGGTCGCGGGCAGCGGACCTTCCCCGTCGCCGAGGATGTGCAGGATCTCGAGTCCCTGAAGCCCGCGCAGGAAGGTGGTGAGGTCGGCGCCGCCGAAATGCACCGTCTCCAGATCGGCGCACAGCACCCAGATGTCGTATTCGGGAAAGCCCGGCGTCACGTCGAAGAACAGGAAGTCGCCCCGCTCGGTCTGTCCGAAGAAGCAGGCCCGCTCCATCAGCTCGGCATCGGCGTCACCCTCGATGGTGAAGCGGTGCGGCTCGTCGCTGTCCTCGTTGCGCAGGCCGTCGAGGGCGAGCGCGACGCCGTGCGAGATCAGATGCGCGCGCGCGCTGAGATCGGCCGCCGCCATCGGAACAGGGGTGAAGATGCGCAGATGCCCGCCGATCCGCCCGGCGCCGCAGCTCTGCGCGAAGCTGCGGTAGCTCTGTGGGAGGGGGAAGCCGAGCTCCGCCTCGGCGCGGGCGAGATCCGCCTCGCTCGACGGCAGGCCCGGACGCAGCTCCCGGAAGACGCTGTCCCACATGCCCCGTCCTCCCCATACATCCGAAGAGGGAGGGGCTTACGCCTGCCCGCGCGGACTTGTCCACCGCGCAGATTAACCAAGCCCGACGGTTGTCCGTGCCGGGATGGAGCGACGAACGGAAAGCGGTGTTAAAGCTTCGTTAACTACGTCGGAGCCGCCTCGCCCCATGCCGCTGCCAGCCGTCAATTCCGGATCAGGCCGCTTATCGCGGCGGCACGTGTTGATGCTGATGCTCGCGTTGGAAATCCTTGTCGCCGGCACCTACAACGCCGACCGCTACCGCCGTCCCGGCATCAGCGTGGACATGCCGGTGACGCGCGGCCACGTTATCGTCTGAATCCCCTGAAGAGCGGCCGGCCGCCATCGGCGTTGCTCCTGCGCGAAGGCGGGTGCTATAGCCCGGCGCATTCCGGGCAGGGCTCTTTCCCGCCCGAGACAGGCAAGGCGGCATGTCGGTCGACGAGAAGACGGTACGGCGCATCGCGCATCTGGCTCGCATCGCGGTGACCGACGAGGAGGTCGGCCCGCTGAAGGGCGAACTCAACGCGATCCTCGCCTTCGTGGAGCAACTCGGCGCTGTCGACGTCGAGGGCGTCGAGCCCATGACCTCCGTCACTCCGATGCGCATGAAGAAGCGCGAGGATGTCGTGAACGACGGCGGGCGGGCGAGCGACATCGTCGCCAACGCCCCGGAGACCGAGGACAACTATTTTCTCGTGCCGAAGGTCGTCGAGTAAGGTTTCTCGGCATCGTCGGAGCAGCTTCTCCGGCCCCTCGCGGAGGCGAACCAACGCCCGCGGGGTCGGGCGCGTAGGTCTGGAACGGGCATGACGGCACTCAACGAACTCACCCTGGCCGAGGCCCGCGACGGGCTGAAGGCCAAAGATTTCTCGGCCCGCGAGATCGCGCAGGCGCATCTCGACGCCATCGACAAGGCGCAGGCGCTCAACGCCTACATCGTCGCGACGCCCGACCGCGCCCTGAAGATGGCCGACGTCTCCGACCAGAAAATCGCCAAGGGCGAGGGCCGGCCCCTCGAAGGCTTGCCGCTCGGCATCAAGGACCTGTTCGCGACGCAAGGGGTGCACACCACGGCGGGCTCGAAGATCCTCGAAGGGTTCGAGCCGCACTACGAG
The DNA here is from genome assembly GCF_014191355.1 of Methylobacterium sp. R2-1. Taxonomy (GTDB): domain Bacteria; phylum Pseudomonadota; class Alphaproteobacteria; order Rhizobiales; family Beijerinckiaceae; genus Methylobacterium. The sequence continues at coordinate 9,551 of NZ_JACHWM010000003.1, read as the reverse complement.
TCGAACGTCTCGGCCCAGCTCTGGCGCGACGGCGCAGTGATGCTGGGCAAGCTCAACCTCGACGAGTTCGCCATGGGCTCGTCCAACGAGACCAGCGCCTACGGCAAGACGATCTCGCCCTGGCGCCGCCAGGGCTCGGACGCACCGCTCGTGCCCGGCGGTTCGTCGGGCGGCTCGGCGGCGGCGGTGGCCGCGCATCTCTGCCTGGGCGCCACCGCCACAGATACCGGCGGCTCGATCCGCCAGCCTGCGGCTTTCACCGGCACGGTGGGCATCAAGCCGACCTATGGGCGCTGCTCGCGCTGGGGCATCATCGCCTACGCCTCCTCTCTCGATCAGGCCGGGCCGATCGCCCGCACGGTGCAGGATTGCGCGATCCTGCTCGGCTCCATGGCCGGTCACGACCCGCGCGACACCACCTCGGTCGACCTGCCGGTGCCGGATTTCGAGGCGGCGATCTCCCGCGGGGTGAAGGGGCTCACCATCGGCATCCCGCGGGAATACCGGGTCGAGGGCATGCCCGCCGAGATCCAGCGGCTGTGGGACCAGGGCGCGGACTGGCTGAGAGAGGCCGGCGCGACGATCAAGGAAATCTCGCTGCCGCACACGCAGTACGCGCTGCCGGCCTACTACATCGTGGCGCCGGCCGAGGCCTCCTCGAACCTCGCCCGCTACGACGGCGTGCGCTACGGCCTGCGGGTGCCCGGCAAGGACATTGCCGGGATGTACGAGAACACCCGCGCCGCCGGCTTCGGACGCGAGGTGAAGCGGCGCATCATGATCGGCACCTACGTGCTGTCGGCGGGCTACTACGACGCCTACTACGTGCGGGCGCAAAAGATCCGTACGCTGATCAAGCGCGACTTCGAGGCGGCCTACGCCTCCGGCATCGACGCGATCCTGACTCCGGCGACGCCGTCGGCGGCCTTCGGCATCGGCGAGATGGCGAGCGCCGACCCGGTCGAGATGTACCTCAACGACGTGTTCACGGTGACGGTGAACATGGCCGGGCTGCCCGGCATCTCGGTGCCGGCCGGCCTCGACGCGCAGGGGCTGCCGCTCGGCCTTCAGTTGATCGGGCGTCCCTTCGACGAGGAGACGCTGTTTGCTGCCGCGCAGACGATCGAGAACGCGGCCGGGCGGATCAGCCTGCCGAAGGCGTGGTGGGCGTGAACGCGGCTCCCGTCGTCCCGGTCTACGCGTTCTCGGTCTGGATCCTCGCCGGGTTCGATCCCCTGCTGATCCTGATCGCCGTTGTCCTGGGCTGGAAGGCGGATCAGTTCGGCAAGGTGTTCATCGCGGCCATCGCCGCGCTGGCCGTCTCGGTGCTGTTCGCGTGGCTCGTCACACGGATCGGCCTGCCTTGGCCGGCCCCGGTCGCGGCCGACCTGCCGACCTTCTTCCCGGTGCGGACGGTGTCGGCCTTTCTATGGGCGGCGCTCGGGTACGGGGCGCGGCGGGTGCTGAAGCGCTGAACGGGCGCCAATCCCGCCCTGATTCCTGAAGCATCCTTCGAGGCCGCTTCGCGGCACCTCAGGATGAGAGGGGTTGAGCGGGATGAACCGGCTCGTGCCGGCGGGCGTTTCGCCAAAAACTGCACCCTGTCCCAAACCTCTGCGATCAGCGCTTCCTTCTTGGCGCTGCTCCAGCCCTTGATACGGCGCTCGGCCGCGATCGCATCCGTGATGCGGTCGAACCACTCAGCGTAGACCCATACTACCGGGCGACGGTGATAGGTGTAGCCGACATGCGTTCGGGCTTGATGTTCGGCCAGCCGCCTGTCGAGGGACACGCCGCGGGCCGAATCGACATGATACCTGCCGTCGGCACACGGCGGCATGTAGACGAACGCGGTCGAGACGGCCTCGGTGAAGGGAAGGCGAACCTCTCACCTTTGGTCGGATTCGCGATCCGCCTTCAGCGTCGACGGAATCCACCACGCTCCCCATACTGAGGTGCGCGCGGCACGCGCAGCTCGAAGCAGGCGCGCCGCTCCTCCCATCCGCTACTCCGCCGGCACTGAGTGACTGTGGCCAGCCCTGTGGGTCTCCTCCGGCGTCGCCTCGGCGGTCTCGCCCGCGGCCACATCCTTGCGCCGGAACAGGCGCATCACCACCACGAAGAACACCGGCACGAAGAACACCGCGAGCACGGTGGCCGAGATCATGCCGCCCATCACGCCGGTGCCGATGGCCTGCTGGCTCTTCGAGGAGGCGCCGGTGGCGATCGCCAGCGGCACCACGCCGAAGATGAAGGCGAGCGAGGTCATCACGATCGGCCGGAAGCGCAAGGTCGCCGCCTGGATCGTCGCCTGGGCGATGTTGGTGCCGGGCTTCCACAGGTCCTTGGCGAACTCCACGATCAGGATCGCGTTCTTGGCCGACAGGCCGATGATCGTGATGAGCCCGATCTTGAAGTAGACGTCGTTGGGCAGGCCGCGCAGGTACACCGCTGCCACCGAGCCGATCACGCCGAGCGGGATGACGAGCAGCACCGAGACCGGGATCGCCCAGCTCTCGTAGAGCGCGGCGAGGCACAGGAACACGATCAGCACCGAGAGGGCGAGGAGCAGCGAGGCTTGGCTTCCCGCCTTCTTCTCCTGCTCAGACTGGCCGGTCCAGGTGTAGCCGAAGCCCTTCGGCATCCGCGTCATCAGCCGTTCCATCTCGGCGATGGCGTCGCCCGAGGTGTAGCCCGGTGCCGGCTCGCCGGTGAAGCGGACCGACTGATAGCCGTTGAAGCCCACTATCTGGCTCGGACCCATGCTCCACTTGAGATCGGCGAAGGAGGACATCGGCACCATGGTGCCCTGGCTGTTCTTCACCGCGTAGTTGAGGATGTCGGCGGCCTGCATGCGCTGCAGCTGCTCCGCCTGCACGTAGACGCGCTGCATCTTGCCGAGGTTCGGGAAGTCGTTGGTGTAGACCGAGCCGAGATTGACCTGGATCGCGTCGTTGATGTCCTCGAACTTCACCCCGAGCGCGGCCGCCTTCTCGCGGTCGATGATGAGCTCGGCCTGCGGCGTCGGCGGGAGACCCTCGACCTTCACCTTCTGGAGGATCGGGCTCTGCCGGGCCAGCGACAGCAGCTGGGCCTCCGCGGCGGCCAGCGCCGAGTAGCCCTTCTGCGCTCGGTCCTGCAGGCGGAACGAGAAGCCCGCCGCGTTGCCGAGGTTATCCACCGGCGGCGGCTCCTGGGCGTCGACGACGGCGTCGCGGTAGCCCGCCATCGCCTCGTTGGTGGCGGCCACGAGGGCGGCCGCGGAGTTCGCCGCGTCGCGCTCGGACCACGGTTTCAGGGTGACGAAGGCCTGACTCAGGTTCGGCCCCTGGCCCGAGAACGAGAAGCCGTTGAGCGTGGTGACCGTGGCGACACCCGGCTGCGCCAGCAGGAACTCCTCCACCTTGCGCACGGCGCCTTGTGTCCGGTTGAACGAGGCACCGGGCGGGGTCTGGATGTCGACGGTGAAGAAGCCCTGGTCCTCGATGGGCAGGAAGCCCTCGGGCAGACGGATGAAGGCGAAGGCGGTGCCGGCGACGAGGATCAGGTAGATCACCATGACCCGGCCGGACTTCTTGATGCACCACGCCGCGCCGCGGCCGTAGCGGGCCGTCTCACGGTCGACGATCCGGTTAAACCAGCCGAAGAAGCCGCCCTTGGCGTGGCCGTGTCCCTTCTCGATCGGCTTCAGCAGCGTGGCGCAGAGCGCCGGGGTCAGGGTCAGCGCCAGCAGCGCCGAGAAGGCGATCGAAGTCACCATCGCGATCGAGAACTGACGGTAGATGATGCCGACCGAGCCGGGGAAGAAGGCCATCGGGATGAACACCGCGACCAGCACCAGCGTGATGCCGATGATCGCGCCGGTGATCTGCTCCATCGCCTTGGCCGTCGCCTCCTTGGGCGGCAGCCCCTCCTCGTTCATGATGCGCTCGACGTTCTCGACGACGACGATGGCGTCGTCGACGAGGATGCCGATGGCGAGCACCATGCCGAACATCGTCAGCACGTTCACCGAGAAGCCGGCGAGCAGCATCACCATCACGGTGCCCATCAGAGCGATCGGCACGACGATGGTCGGGATCAGGGTGTAGCGGATGTTCTGCAGGAACAGGAACATCACGACGAAGACCAGCACCACGGCCTCGACGAGGGTCATCATGACCTTCTTGATCGAGGCCTTCACGGCGGGCGTGATGTCGTAGGGGATGTCCCACTTCAGGCCCGGCGGGAAGAACTGCGACAGCTCCTCCATCTTGGTGCGGATGGCGTTGGCGGTCTCCAGCGCGTTGCCGTCGGGGGCCAGCGTCACCGAGATGCCGGCCGCCTCGCCGCCGTTGAGCCGCGTCGAGAACTGGTAGGCATCGCCGCCGAGTTCGATCCGGGCCACGTCGCGCAGGCGCACGTTCGAGCCGTCGGGATTGGCCCGCAGCACGATCGCGCCGAAATCGTCCACGGTGCTGAGCTGGCCCTTGACGATGATGGGCGAGAAGACCGCGTGATCGACCGGGCTCGGCTGCGCGCCGACGGCACCGGAGGCGATCTGGATGTTCTGGTTGCGGATCGCGTCGGTCACGTCGCCGGGGGTCAGCGACAGGCCGCGCAGCTTGTCCGGATCGACCCAGACGCGAAGGCTGCGCTCGGTCGAGTAGAGAGTGGCGCGGCCGACCCCCGGGATGCGGCGGATCTCGTTGATCACGTTGCGCATCAGGAAGTCGCCGAGCCCGATCTCGTCCATCTTCCCGTCGGTCGAGACCAGGGTGATGATGTTGAGCGTGGCGGCGGAGGCTTCTTCGACGAGGATGCCGTTCTGGCGCACCTCCGCGGGCAGGCGCGCTTCGACGCGCTTGAGGCGGTTCTGCACCTCGACCGAGGCCAGCGCCGGGTCGGTGCCGGGCTCGAAGGTCGCCGTGATGTTGATCGAGCCGAAGGAGTCGGTCGTCGACTCGAAGCTCATGATGTTGGCCGCGCCGTTCAGCTCGTCCTCGATGAGGCGGGTCGTCCCCGTGTAGAGGCTCTCCACCGAGGCGCCGGGGAAGGCGGTCGAGAGGGCGATCGAAGGGGGCGCGATCACCGGGTATTGCGCAACCGGCAGCAGCGGAATCGAGAGGGCGCCGCCCAGGATGATGAACAGGGCGACCACCCAGGCGAAGACCGGCCGGTCGATGAAGAAGCGGGCCATGAGGGGGCTCGTAGCGTCGTGTCGGGTTCGAGCCGGCGGGATCGGGCGATCCGCCGGCGGCACGGCATCGGGACGATCAGTCGGCGGTCAATCGGCGAACTGAGCGACGGGCTGGGCGACCGGATCGGTCGCAGCCGAACCCTTCTCGTTCGTTTCCTTGCCGTCGGTGTCGTGGCTGTCGGTATCGATCGGCTTGCCCTCGTCGGCAGCCGCCTCCGTCTTCCAGGGGACGGTCTTCACCTGAATGCCCGCGGTGATCTTCTGGAAGCCCTCGACGACGACCTTCTCGCCCCCCTCGAGCCCCTCGCGGATCAGCCAGTTGCCGCCGACGACCGGACCGACCTCGACCGGCTGGAGCATGACCTTCCCATCGGGCTTGACCACCCAGACCTCCGGCTTGCCGTCGCTGGTCCGCTGGATCGCCTGCTGCGGCACGGCGATGGCGTCCGCGTCGATGCCCTGCTTGATCCGGGCGCGGACATACATGCCGGGGAACAGCTCGTTGTGCGGGTTGGGGAACTGCACCCGAAGCGTCACCTGACCCGTGCTCGGATCGGCGGTGACGTCGGAGAAGAGCAGGCGGCCGGCCGAGCCGTAGAGCGAGCCGTCATCCATGATGAGGTGGACGTTGGCGGTATCGGCGGCGAGCTTGGAGAGTTCACCCGAGGCGATGTCGCGGCGCAGCTTGTTCAGTTCGCCCACCGATTGGGTGATGTCGACATAGATCGGGTCGAGCTGCTGGATCGTGGCGAGCACGCCGGTGATGCCGGACTCGATCAGCGTGCCCTCGGTGAGCAGCGCCCGGCCGATGCGGCCGGAGATCGGCGCACGCACGTCGGTCCAGGACAGGTTGAGCCGCGCCCGGTCGCGGGCCGCCTTGGCACCGGCGACCTCGGCCTCGGCCTGCTTCTTGGCGGCAAACGCCGTGTCGTACTGCGCCTGGCTCGCGGTGTTGCGGGCGAGCAGCGTCTCAAGGCGTTCGGCCTGCTGGTTGGCCAAAACCAGGGCGGCCTCGCGGTTGGCCAGCGCCGCCTCGGCGCTCGCGAGTTCCACCTGATAGGGGGCCGGGTCGATCTTGTAGAGGACGTCGCCCTCGTTGACGTAGCTGCCCTGCTCGAACAGCCGCTTGACCACCAGACCCGAGACCCGCGAGCGCACCTCGGCGATGCGCATCGGCGCGACGCGGCCGGGGAGGTCACGGACATAGGGGATCGGCTGCGGGCGCACGCTGACGACGCTGACCTCGGGCGGCGGCAGGGGAACGGGCGCGGCGGCCTTCTGCTCGTTGCAGGCCGAGACGGCGACGAGGACGGCGCCGACGAGGAGGGAGGCCGGCAGGGTCCAGCGGAAACGGCTGCGGCCGGTCTTGTCGAGACCGGGCCCGCGACCGGGCGACTGGGGGGACGGCGTCACGATGAGGTTGCTCCTACGATGCTCTACAGGTCGCATCGGCGTCTTTCTGCCGGCGGTCAGCCGTCGGGCCAATGCGACGGACGCGGGCGGCGATCTTCGCGTCAAGGAAGCCGCTCCGCGTCGCGGGGGCGGGCGGAGACCGGGCCGGTCTCGCGCACCGTTGCAATCACCGGGCCGCCACGACGATCAAGGATCGGGAGGGCCCTGGACGAGGATGCCGAAAGCATCGGGGATCGGCCGTGCAGGACGATGGAGTGCGGTCGACCTGCATCCTGGGCGCGAAGTTTGGCAATCCGACGACAGCGTGGACGTGCGCCGTGCCATCGCTCAAGCCCTTCGAGATGCCCGTCCCTTCGGGGTACCTTGCGGCCGGGACGGCCCGCAGGTCAGGTCCGGGGCGGACGCTCGAACGGACCGCTTTCCGCCGCAGTGGGGTTCCGATCGGAAGCCGGGCGCGGAAGGGTCGAGGCGTCCGCGCCATCCGGGCCGGGAAGGATCGCGCTCAAGCGCCCGTGGCTCGCCACCTCGTCGAGATCGAGCATCACCCGCCCGACCCGCGCGCTCGCGAGCGGGTCCATGTCGGGGCACTGCTCGAACGTCGCCACGGCGCGAGCCTGGGGGACACCGCCGAGAGCCGCACCGTCGGCCGGTAGGCCGATGACGACGAGCAGGCTCAGCAGCCCGACCACGACGGACAGGACGATACGGGTCGGAAGGCCGGCATGTGCACGGCCCGGCGAGGCAGGGCGGGGCATGAGGGTCACGGTGACATCATTGTGGTGGACGAAACGTTGCCATGCAATCGAGTGCGACATTCTGGCCGGCTCACCGGCGCAGCCTCTAAGAGCTCCCATCCTGCGAAACATACCGAGGCCGTCGGTGGATGTGCCAGGCGGCACGGCGTTCCGGGCAGGCCCGGCGATTTGGCGCGGGCGTTGCCCAGAACCCACACCCTTGCCTTCCTCCTGCCGTGACCGGCCGGCCAAAAGCGCTCGATCGGCCCGCCGGACTTCGCTCGCGGCGGCGCCCCTTCGAGGAGGACTCCCGTCTTGACGACCCGATCCTTACCCGCCCCATGCCGGCCGCACCGTCCGGCGCTTTCGCGCGTGGCCGCAACGCTCGCCCTCGGTGGCGCCCTCGCGATCGCCGCGCTCGCGCCGGCGCACGCCAACCCGCTCGACAGCGGGCCGCTCGCCGACTTCATCAACGTCTTCAAGACGCAGGCCATCCCCCGCGAGACGGTGGCCTATTCGGGCAAGGAGAAGCCCGGCACGATCGTGATCTCCACGAGCCAGCGCCGGCTCTACTACGTGCTCGGCGGCGGCGAGGCGATCCGCTACGGCGTCGGCGTCGGGCGGCGCGGCTTCTCGTGGTCGGGCACGAAGACGATCACGGGCAAGAAGGAATGGCCGGCCTGGCGCCCGCCATCGCAGATGCTCGCCCGCCGCCCGGACCTGCCGCGCTACATGGCCGGCGGCCAGGACAATCCGCTGGGCGCACGCGCCATGTATCTCGGCTCCTCGCTCTACCGCATCCACGGCTCCAACGAGCCCGAGACAATGGGCGCGGCGGTGTCCTCCGGCTGTATCCGCATGACCAACAAGGACGTGGTCGATCTCTACGACCGGGTGCGGGTGGGGACGAAGGTGATCGTGAAGGACTAACGGAAAGCGCCCTCCGCCCGGATCGGGTGGAGGGCTCTTGGCCGTGTCACTCAGGCATGGACCCCATTCGGGCTCAGCGCGGGTCGGGCGGTCCTTCGCCCTTGCCGACGAAGGGGATGCCCTCGATCGGGCATTCCTCGGTGCCGACGCTCGAACGTGTGATGGCGCGCACCGCGTCGCGGGTGCCGTCGGGGTCCTCGATCCAGCGGCGGTAGAAGTCGTAGGGGCATTCCGACATCCCGTGCCGGTTCTCCTTCGAGTTGATCATGCCCGTGTAGCCGCGGTGCAGGAGCTTGAAGAGGTGGTTCTCCGACTGGCCGTGAGCTCGGAAGTCGCGGATCAGGAACTTCGACAGCGCCGCGTACTGGATGCCCATCTCCTCCTCGCCGCACTCGCCGAGCGTGCGGCCGTCGAAGCCGATGATCGCCGAGTGGCCGAAGTAGGAGTAGACGCCGTCGAAGCCGGCGGCGTTTGCGACCGCGACGTAGGTGTTGTTGGCGAACGCCATCGCCTTCGAAATGAGAACCTGCTGTTCCTTGGCCGGGTACATGTAGCCCTGGCAGCGGATGATCAGTTCGGCACCACGCATGGCGCAGTCGCGCCAGATCTCGGGATAATTGCCGTCGTCGCAGATGATCAGGCTGATCTTGAGCCCCTTCGGGCCATCGGAGACGTAGGTGCGGTCGCCCGGATACCAGCCCTCGATCGGGGTCCAGGGCATGATCTTGCGGTACTTCTGGACGATCTCGCCCTGGTCGTTCATCAGGATGAGCGTGTTGTAGGGCGCCTTGCGGGGATGCTCCTCGTGGCGCTCGCCGGTCAGCGAGAACACGCCCCAAACTCCCGCCTTGCGGCAGGCATCAGCGAAGATCTCGGTCTCGGCGCCGGGAATGGACGAGGCGGTCTCGTACATCTCGGATGCGTCGTACATGATGCCGTGGGTCGAGTATTCAGGGAAGATCACGAGATCGAGACCTGGCAGGCCGGCCTTCATCCCGATGATCATATCGACGATCTTCTTGGCGTTCTCGATGACCTCAGCCTTGGTGTGCAGGCGCGGCATCTTGTAGTTCACGACCGCGACGCCGACGCTGTCCTGACTCGATGAAATATCGCCGTGCATCATGGCGGTGTTTCCTCCGGTTCGTGAGAGGGGAGGGGCCCGCCGCGCGAGTCCCGGTCTTGGCTCGAGGCGAGGGCTAGCCCGGTGCGAGTCCGAGGAGGGTTCCGAGCGGAACGACGAGGGTGAAGCCGCCGTAGAATCCGTCCTTGGCGCGGCGCGCGGTGAAGGGGTT